>NZ_JAFCAE010000005.1:0-371916 GCF_028581595.1 Marinobacter sp. DS40M6
CCCGTGATCATCTTCGGCATCGCTCTTCTCCTGTTGAGGAGTTATCGATGCGTGTCTACTGAAGTGGGGGAAGTCCACACCTCAACTCGAATCATTGTTATCCCCCGAGATACACCTGGTCTGCGCGACGGCAGAACGCGTCCACCATGGTATTCGCAGCCTGATTGAAGACCGGCCCGAACGTCATCCTCGACAAGGATCCGGAAAACTCAAATTCCAGCGTGAGAATCACCTTGCAGGCGTTATTCTGCAGGGGCTTGAACTGCCAACGACCGCTAAGGTTACGGAAAGGACCATCCACCAGGCTCATTTCAATGGTATGCGGCAGGTACAGCTGGTTGCGCGTGGTCAGCCGGTGACGGATACCACCTTTGGCGATATCCATAGATGCCATGATTTCGTGGTCTGTCTGCTCGTGCACCTGGCTGGCTGAACACCAGGGAAGAAAGTCGGGGTAGCTGGCAACATCGTTGACCAGGTGGAACATGCGTTCCGCCGAGTGCATAACCAGCGCGGTCTTGTCGATCTGATGGGGCATTGGAACCGGACGTCCTGCTTGCGAATACTCTTGAGTTGAAGACCCTGCAAAGGGGGAGCCCCTTTAATCGGGACGCCAATATCAGACGCTATGATAAAGGATATCACCGTTGTTGGGGTCACTTTCCTGCCCAGCCGGGCCGTTCTTACCGCTCTTCTCGCCTGGCTCGCCCGGATTGGTCTCTGGCTCGCCACCCCCACCGGCATCACCCGCTTCATTGTTGGGATCATTCGCATCGGGGGCAGTTGGCGTCATTGAGCTTGGCGCCAACTCTACGGTAGGTTCGCACCACAATCCGTTGCTACCGCTGTCGCACAACGCCACCAGCGACGTGGCGGTGTACTGCAGGCCGATATACGCCACCACCAGCGGCAAGATCAAGCGCATCACCCAGAACCATATACGGCCAATCAGGCGTGGTGCCTTTCCCAGTATGGTGAAGGTCAGATTTCGGGTCAGGTACCAGCCCGCGAAGACAGATATCAGGATACTCACCAGCGGAATCAGCAGGCCACCCGTGATCAGCTCAAGCCAGCGGAACAAGGTGCCCCCGGCGAAACGCTCGTCGGACCATAGATTGAAGGACAGCAACGACCCAAGCCCCGCCAGCCAGACTGAGCTGCCCATCAGAAAGGCGGACAAGCCCCTTGGTGCGCCTGTCCACTCCTGAAACCAACCGACCACCGGCTCAAGCAATGAAAGAGACGTCGTCCACACAATCATCACGATGACCAGGAACACGGCCGCCACCAGAAACTGACTGCCCGGCAGATCCGCCAGGGCCACCGGCAGCGACAGGAAAAGCAGCCCGAACCCGCGCTCACCTTCCATGGAATGGCCATCGGGCGCCAACGAATAAATCGCCAACCCGGCCCCGATGGCGATCAGGGTGTCCATCAACACCACAGCCAGCACGGAACGCTTAAGGCGAGTGTCCGCGGGTGTATAGGCACCGAACAGGGTCCACACGCCCATTCCGAGCCCAAGAGTGAAAAACGCGTGAAACAACGCCGCCCGCAAACTGTCCAGGGTCACGTCGGCGGGGCGGAAATCCAGCATGAAGTCCGACGCACTGCGGAAATCCCCACTCCAGGCGGCCAAACCGCAGAGCGCCAGCAGAATCAGCATCATCGCCGGTGCCACCACCCGTACTGCACGCTCGACACCGTCCACCACGCCCTGCATCGACACCCACACCACCAGCAACAGGAAGAATCCGTGCCAGCCCATGAACACGCGATAGTCCCGCGAGTCCGACACCAACGCGGAGAGGATACCTGCGGCTTCAGCCTCGCCGGCGCCAATAAACCGGCCCATGGCTCCGTAGAATACGTAGGCCAGAGCGATGGCACCGAAAACAGCCGTAAAGGAAAGCACCAGAAAAGCCGCCAACACCCCCAGACGACCAGCCCACATCCACGCCCGGGACCGTCGCGCGCTGCGAACGAAACCATCCATCGCCAGCACCAATCCATGGCGGGCGTATCTTCCCATCGCGGATTCGGTGACCATCAACGGCAGCGTGACCAGCAACAGGCACGCCAGGTACAGCAATATGAACAACCCGCCGCCATGCTGGCCGGCCAGGTAGGGAAACTGCCACACGTTCGCGAGGCCAAAGGTTGCCCCGGTCGCGGCCCAGAAAAAAGTGGTTGGCCGGGTCCACGACCCGATTGGTGTTTCGTATGGAGTAGGCATTCCATTCCCTGACGACATCTCAGCGCACATTGTAGCGGAGGAATCACAACCCATACGACCATCGACTCAGTCAATCGCGCCGATTTCGTGACCAGTCTGGTACTACTGGGCTACAATGCGCGCTTTTCCGGCACGATTACGCACGGTAAATTTTCTGTCCGACTCCGGATCAACGATTCATGAGCAAGAAGAAACCCGGCGCACCGAGCGCCACCATTGCCTTGAACAAAAAGGCAAAACATGAGTACCACATCGAGGAACGCTTTGAGGCGGGCCTGGCCCTGCTCGGATGGGAAGTAAAATCCATCCGTGCCGGCAAGGCGCAGCTCACCGATGCCTACGTGCTGCTTAAGGACGGAGAGGCCTGGCTGCTGGGATCCCACATCATCCCGCTCACCGCCGCCTCAACCCACGTTATCGCGGACCCGACCCGGACCCGCAAACTGCTGCTGCACGCCAAGGAAATTGCCAAGATCGTCGGCAAGGTTAACCAGGCAGGCCATACCTGCATTCCGCTGGCCATGTACTGGAAGAAGAACAAGGTGAAATGCGAAATTGCCCTGGTGAAAGGCAAGAAGCTCTTCGACAAGCGTGCCACCGAGAAAGAACGGGACTGGAACCGCCAGAAACAACGCATCCTCCGCGAAACCAACGTCTGATCCGCTGGCCGGGCCCCAGGCCCGGCGACTTCTCCCCGCATTTTATGTCGCATCTGCATCCTCTTTTAGCCCCTCTCTGATCAGCCTATACTCGATCCCTTACCCCAATCCGCATACGGACAGCGGCCACCCAGGGACAGACGGGAACCAAAGGGAGCAAGTGATGACACGCCGACAAACACCCATGTCTGCAGTAGATCGCTCGTGGCTACGCATGGAATGCCCCGAGAACCCCATGATGATTTCAGCGGTGCTGGTGTTTGATCAGCCCATTGCCCTCAAGCGCCTCAAGCGAACGCTCGACGAACGCTTTCTCACCTTCCGGCGCTTTCGACAGCGCGTCGTCACCGAAGGCGACCGCACGTACTGGCAGGACGACCCACTCTTTCATATCGACAACCATATTCACGTTCTTGCCCTTCCCGGCGATGGAGGCAAACAGGAGCTGCAAACACTGACCAGCGACCTGACCAGCACCTCGCTGGATTTCCGGCGCCCGCTCTGGCAAATCCACTATATCGAGAACTATCAGGGTGGCTGTGCCCTGCTGGTTCGCATCCATCACTGCATTGCTGACGGCATTTCACTGGTGCGTGTGCTGCTTTCGCTGACCGACAACTCGCCGGAACCGAGACTCAGCCGGGTATCGACATCCAGCCAATCCAAGACCCATGCACCTCAAGGTCTACGACAGCTCGCCAGCCGGGCTTTGCATAATGGACAAACCGCCATCGACCAGGCAGGCCTGTTTCTGAAGTCCATCCGCAACGAGCCGGGCTACCCGTTCAAACTGGCCACTACCGCGGGCAACATCGCCGTCGACCTGCTCAAGCTGGGCCTCTCCCCGGCGGAACCAGACACCTGCCTGAAAATACCCCTGAGCGGTCGCAAGCATGTCGCCTGGGCCGACCCGCTGAGTCTCGCCGAAGTGAAGGTGTGCGCCAGAGCCCTGCGCGGCACCGCCAACGATGTGCTGCTGTGTGCCGCCGCCGGCGCGTTGCAACGGCATTTTTTAGCCACCGGCGAGGCCACGCCGGAATGCGGTGTTCGCGTTGCCGTACCGTTTAACCTGCGCCCGATGCGACAGCCGATCGAAACCCTGGGCAACCAGTTCGGGCTAGTGCTGGTCACCCTGCCCGTGGAGGAGACCGATCCGATCATGCGGTTCCGCCAGGTTCAGGAAAACATGAACCGCCTCAAACGCTCCTATCAGGCTCAGGTAACCTACAGCCTGCTGGACCTGTTCGGGCGCGGCCCGGATGTCCTTGAGCGGCGGGCGCTCTCCATGCTCAGCAATAAGGCCTCTGCGGTACTCACTAACGTGCCGGGCCCAAAAGAACCTGTATATTTGGCGGGAGCAAAGCTCACCCAGCCCATGTTCTGGGTGCCCCAAAGCGGCAATATCGGCATCGGTTTGAGCATATTCAGCTACGCCGGCACGGTGCAATTCGGCATCACCATCGACAAGAACATCAAGGCCGACCCGGCCAGTGTGATGGGGCATTTCCGCGACAGCTTTGCCGAACTCCTGGACGCCGCGCTGCACAACAGCGAACAGAACACCGCCCGGGCCGCCAGTTGATAGGTACAACTGACCACCCGACACCACAAAACAAAACCAGGAAAACCTTGAAGTTGGCGGAAGCAGCCACATATACTGTCGGTAAGGGGACGACATGGCTTCGACGCCGGTGGCGAACCCTTGGGTGCATGTCGAGATGGCAGCCAATCTCGTTAATCCAAAGCTGCAACGCAATAGTCGCAAACGACGAAAACTACGCACTAGCAGCGTAAGCTGCTAGTCGTCCTGACCGGGTCGCCCGTAGCCCGGAAGCAACATCTCAGGACGTCATCGCTTACGGGATGCTCCGTTTTCCAGAGTTCACTGGCTAACGGCTAAGATCTAAAGAACTCGGTTCTTGCACCCTGGCTCTCGGGTCGCTTGAACTTAAATCAATAGAGAGACGCTAAACATGTAGACCTCAAGGCTGAGTACTGGCGGACGCGGGTTCAATTCCCGCCGTCTCCACCAACCAACCGAAAAAAGCCCCTGATTTCAGGGGCTTTTTTCGTTATCAGACTCCCGAACTTCCACAGGCTTGGTTGTCTGCCCATCTTCAACCACAGGCTCACCGGTCACCGACCGCACCAGCCTTCCCATGTAGCGCAGCGTGAAGAAGTTCAGGGCACTCAGGGCTATGGCAATCTCAAGGTGGTGGTACGCAACAGCCACACCGATCGCGCCACAGTTCCAGATACTCGCGGCGGTGGCGGTGCCGATTACGCGGCTGTCGTCCTTGAGGATGGCGCCGCCGCCAATGAAACCGATGCCGGTGACAATGCCTTGCAGTACGCGGCCCTGTTCGCCCGGGGAGTCGATGACGGCTCGACCAACAAGCATGAAGCCACATGAAACCACGGCCACCAGCGGGAAGGTTCTCAGGCCGATCCTGGGCCCCTGCTCTTCCCGGTCGAAACCGATGGGGAACGCCAGCAGGTAGGCAATGGCCATCAACAGCAGGTGGTTGAGGGTGAGCATCCAGTCAACGTTGAGCAAGTCTGCCATGGGGATTTCCGGGTTCTGAAGTTTTTGTTATCGCTGGATCGAGATTAGTCCTGGTCTGCAAAGGCTTCAATCATTTCCGCTGCGGTTCGGTCGCAATCGCTGTTTTCCGATTATCGAGAATGGTAGGTTTTAAAGGCCGGATTTGGCAGACGTTACCCTGATTCGAGGAAGAGCCCTATCTATGCGCAATAATGGCGATCCTACCAACATGCAACAACTGCTGGAGCAGATTCGCGAGTCGGCGGCCGGAGCCGGGCGAGTGTCGGTGAACGATATCATGAATGGCGTGGGGGAACGTTCGTTCGGGCCCGTGGTGCTCGTAGCAGGGCTGATCACCCTGGCGCCGTTGATCGGTGACATTCCCGGCGTTCCAACCATTCTGGGGCTGGTGGTTCTGCTGACGCTGGGGCAACTGTTGTTCCACAGACGCACCATCTGGATGCCGTCCTGGATTTCCCAGCGTTCCGTGCCCCAGGACAAGCTCTTGAAGGGACTGGACTGGCTGCAAAAACCGGCTCGTTTTCTGGATCGTTGGACAGGGCCGCGCCTGGTGTTTCTGGCGGACGGGCCAGGGCTCTATGTGATGGCCATTATCTGCATGCTGGTGGCTCTGGCCATGCCGGCGATGGAGGTGGTGCCCTTCAGCGCCAATGGTGGCGGCGCTGCGTTGACGGCCTTCGGGCTGGCAATCGTAGCGAGGGACGGGTTGTTGGCAATTGTAGCAACGTCGCTCACGCTGGTGACCGGCTGGTTTGTGGTTACCGGGCTGGCGGGGTAATACTAGAGGCGTAAAAAGGAGCCGTCCGTTGGCCCAAAGATGCAGTGGAGCAGGAGCTCCTTTAGTCGCTTTCAGGGACTAACACATCTTCAGTACACCAGATCAATATGACAGTTCTATGACGCCGGGTTATCACCCACGCCCATGAAGCTCTTCAAAAAATACGCGGGTACGCTCAGTGATTTCGTCCAGTTTGGCGTCCCACGTGCGCTTGTAGCTTTTGAAGGTATCGTCACTCAGGCGCGAGATACGCGCTCCCGCCTCAGCTAACGCACGAGAACTGTCGGCAAAGGCGTCGAAATCCGGCTCATCCAGCCTGTCGCTGCTTCGATTGAGGTCCGCCGCGGTTCGCTGTAAGACACTTCGATCTCTCTCAGGCGCCCGCTGGTTGTCTTCCAACGCCTCTTCGATGGATTCCTCCAACTCTTCCATCAGCCCATGCAGGGCTTGGCCGTACTCTTCCATGGCCTGCTCTGCCCGGCGCTGGGCCTGATCGGAATACGCCTCGAATTCGCGGGCAATGGCGTCCATCTGGCGAGAGAGATCGTCGGAGGACTGTCCGAAACTGGCCGTCAAGCGCTCGCCCAGCCGGTTCATTTCTCCGATCAAACCTGCAAACGGAGACGGATTCATGATCGCCTCGCCGGTGCGGTCGTAATCCACCAGCCAGTCGCCACTCTGTTCCACAAGGTAGGTATTCACTTCCCGGCGCTCGCCGGGGACGCCGTTCTCAGCGGGCAGGCGGGTTACGATCGTAGCTTCGCGATCGTCGATGACCACCCGACCGAAATCAGGCACGGTGCCAGACCAGTCCCGGGCGTAGCCATCGAAGGCAGAGGGGGCGGCAAGCGTCGATAGATCGGCAACGGTATCCGCGTCTTTCTCGGACAGGGCCTGCCAGAATTCAGCGGCCACTTCCTGGGGCGTTTCCGGCTTGCTGCATCCAGCGACCACCACGGCCGCCAGCGCTAGTGCCACCACTCTGAACCACGAGTAACTCATTCGCCCATCCTCAATCAATGTTCAATACTGGGCGAATAATACTACAGGCATTAGAGGTTACAGGTCAGATTTACCAATTCTTCATCAAACACACGGCGGTTTTCGCTGTAGTCCACGGGCACATCGATCAGGTGCACACCCCCCGAGGTCAGTGCGTTTTTCAGCGTCGGCCGCAGGTCTTCGGTACGGGTGATTCTATGGCCAGTGGCACCATAGGCATCGGCGTATTTGACGAAGTCCGGGTTGTTGTAATCCAGCCCGAAGTTCTGAAAGCCTTCCTGGGCCTGCTTCCATTTGATCATGCCGTAGGCATTGTCGTTGATGATCAGTATCACCAGGTTCAGCTTCAGCCGCACAGCGGTTTCCAGCTCCTGGCTATTCATCATGAAGCCACCGTCGCCGCACACCGCCATCACCTTGAGGTGTGGATAGAGCATGGCCGCCATCATGGCACTGGGCAGGCCGGCGCCCATGGAAGCCAGGGCATTGTCGAGCAGCACAGTGTTGTTATCGTAGGCCGGATAATTGCGGGCAAACCAGAGTTTGTACATGCCATTGTCCAGCGCGATGATGCCGTCGTCGGGCATGACCTGGCGTACGTCGTTGACGATTCGCTGGGGAATAACCGGGAAACGGCCATCGTCCGCCTTGTCGGCCATATGGCTGTCCACGGAAGCTTTCACTTCCATAAACCGGCTGAAGTCGTGTGAAGAGCACTGGCCGCATTTCTCGGCCAGGTACTCCACGCTGTTGGCAATGTCGCCCACCACCTCGTGCTGGGGGAAGTAAACCGGGTCCACGTCAGCAGCGCTGAAGTTCACATGGATAACCTGTTTGCCGCCGGGATGCATGAAAAACGGCGGTTTCTCAACCACATCGTGCCCGACGTTGATCACCAGGTCAGCGTGATCAATGGCGCAGTGCACAAAATCGCCGGCCGAGAGCGCCGCATTACCCAGGTAACGGGGGTGGCGCTCATCCACCACGCCCTTGCCCATCTGGGTGGTGAAGAAGGGAATGCCAGTCACGTTCACCAGGTGGATCAGGGCCTGGGAAACCCGTTTGCGATTAGCACCGGCGCCAATCATGATCAGCGGATACCTGGCTTTGCTGATCATGTCACAGGCAGTGTCCAGGCTCTTGGTACTGGCAGTGGGCCGACGGGCATCACTGGGCTGGAAGATATGGGTATCGCTCTCTGCCACCTCGGAGGCGATGTCTTCCGGTAATTCGAGATGAACCGCACCGGGGCGCTCTTCCGAAGCCAACCGGAAGGCTTCTCTCACCTTGGCGGGGATGGTGTTGGCGTTGCTGATCTGGCGGGTGTACTTGGTAAGTGGCCGCATCAGGTCCACCACATCCAGGATCTGGAACAGCCCCTGTTTGGACGATTTAATGGGCTTCTGCCCGGAAATCATCATCATTGGCATGCCGCCGAGCTGGGCATAGGCAGCGGCGGTTACCAGGTTGGTGGCCCCAGGGCCGAGGGTCGACAGGCAAACGCCCACACGGCCTGTCAGGCGCCCGTAGGTCGCGGCCATAAAGCCGGCTGCCTGCTCGTGACGATTGAGCACCAGCTCAATGCTGGATTCGCGCAGGGCCTCAAGGAGATCCAGGTTTTCTTCACCCGGTACCGCGAAGATGTACCGAACACCTTCGTTTTCCAGGGCACGAACAAACAGCTCGGCGCCGTTGCGGCGGGTAGTGGCCTCAGCGGTCATCATCTCTCCCGTTCTGGCTTGGTTGGGTCTACTTTTCCTGCGGAGGTTCGGCCTGCAATGCCTCAGCCGGCAACCGGTCTCGGCCCCAACTGCGGTGAACGCGGCTGATCACCCGCTCCAATTCCTCCTCGCCCACGTCTGCGGGTTCACCGCGTTCAAGGGGGTCGAAGTGAAAAATGTACAGCCGCGAGGCGAACTGTTCAAAGGGCAAGGATGCCTCACCGAACCGCTCCCCTTTCCTGGAGGTACTGACCACCACATCGTCGCCCCAATTCTGACCACTGTCGTTGTTGGGGTTGAAGAAATACACCCGCATGACCTCTTCCGGGTCCAGAGTCACACGGAGGATGGTAATCGCGTGCCAGCCGATGAATCTTGCGGCACTGTCGGTAACCGCTACGCCAGCCGGTTGCGGATGGATCAGCGGCTGGTTGCCATTATAGTAAGGGTGGTAGCTGGCATAGAAATGTCGCAGGAAGGTGTCCAGGTCTTCCAGGTGACCGGTTGCAACATCCACGTTTATGCGGAATCCACGGCCGGCGGACCAACCATGGAACTCGGGGTTAACCCACTGGTGGGGGTCGCCCTGGCGGTCCGTACACAGGCGCCCCATTTCCGCATAAATCCGGTCAAGGTGCGGTACTACCACCAGCGAAACCGGATCCAGGTCGAGCGTTACTTCGGAGGCCACGCCACCCTGGCTGCCGGAGGAAGATACCGGGCGACCCTCGAAATGCATGATGATTTCGTTGTCGCGGGCGGCCCAGGCCACCATCTGCAACAGATAGTCCGGATCGTTGTAGGCCCACATGGACAGCGCCCGTGCAGATTGGCAGGTAGGGTTGTTTCCCTGCCCCACGCCAAGGGGCTGGCCCAGCATGTTGAGCACACCCTGCAACAGCCATGCCTTCGGCTGTGGCTGGTAACCATATGCCAATCGGATACGCTCCCGGGCGTGCGGGCAGATGGAGAGCCTGGCCTGGCGCCACAGCGCGGGTGCAAGTGGCGGTTGATAGAGAATGCCTCGCTCCAGCATCAACGCAAGGCCATAAAGACCTTGGGCTGTTTCCGGATAGACGCCTTCATTGATCAACTCATGCACCAGATCCTTGTAGCAGAGCAGGCAATCGCGGCCGGTACTGGACAGGCCCAGGGCTTCAGTCAATAGCGCATCCTGACTCTCCAGGATGTGGCGGACAAACGTGGCGTGATACGGCGACACCAATCCGGTGTCGTGCATGGAACGGGCAAAACCGGTCGCCTCACTTTGCAGGGCCACGGCGTCCATGGACTGCAGCCGTTCCTGGTAAACAGGAATGCCAGGATCTTCGCGGCACGCCTGTGTTGGCCCGTAAAGGCTCGAAATCAGACGCTCCGCACCCTGACCCGCACCACCGAGATCCACATTGGGATCAATGCGGCACAGTGCAATCTGGGTAATCATCTGCCGTACGCTGCTGACCTGGATCGGTCGTTGCTGCAATATGCGCCAGATCTCTTCAATCAGTTGATCGATGACATGCTCATAGCCGATCTGGGTGGCAACATGCTGTACCACCGCGCGGCTGACCAGTGCCAGCTTGCCCTGCTCCCGCTCGGCTTCGCCTGCTTCACCAAACAGCATGTTCAGGTTGATGGCCAATACCTGGGTCAGGTAGTGATGCGCCTGTTCCGCCGACATCGACTCATGCAGGTATTCACCGCGCGCGACCGCCAGCAAACGCAGTTCGCTGAGCCCTTCGATGATGACCGTATCGGCCTGTGGGCTTTGCAAGGAAAAGGTGGTCAACGATGGCAATAGAATGGAGGGGTCTGCCCAGTCTGTTCCCAGGAACACGCCGGCTTTCTCAAGCCGTTCGGCTCGCTGTTCAATTGCAAGGCAGCCCTCCGGCTGCAGAAGCACCCGTCGCACGATGTCGAACAACCGGGGTAACTTGCCAAGTTTGGCAAAATCGCGGCTCTCATCGAGAGCCGCGATGGCATCGTCCAGTCGCTGAACCAGCTTATCGAAATTGACGACAGGTGCCGGGTTTCCAGCGTCGGAGTTGCTCAAACTGTGTTCCTCAGAGTCTGAATCAGACCCATTGTTGTTAATTCCTTACGGAATTATACATAGAAATCCAGTTCTTCCTGATGTTTCAGTAAATCCCGCATTACATAAGGGTCTTCACCGAAGAAGTAAACCAGGCCCCAATGTGTGCCAAAGGCAGTACGCTTGGTAACTGTTTCTTCCAACGGCGGCGTGAGCTCGTGGGACTCGAAGTAATCGTGGTTCTCGGTCTCTTCCGGCATTTCCAATTGGCTGACCACCCGGCGGCGCGGATAAACGCCGAAACAGCCGGCATAGCCCTTGGCATCCACCACCTCTTTGGGGAAGAACGCCTTTACCTCTTCTGCCGTGGTTTTCGGGTCAAAGGTCATGATCAGTGCCTGATAGGCGTTAAAGCCGTAGGCACGCTCAAGCAGCTCGAACACCTTGAAGCCTGGCGGCCGATACGCCACCTCTCCGAAGTACATGGTACTGTCGCTGGTCACGAAGTACTCTGGGTGAATAAACCCGAACTCGATATCGAACGTTTTGATCAGCTTTTCGATCTCGCGGGTGATCTGTTCCCGGTACTTCTCCAGGTCCGGCGTGGCCGGCACAAACACCGAGTAACCCAGGGTCACATACTCCGAGATGTTCAGGAATGCGATTTTGCCGTTGTGAATCCAGGCTTCGACGGCAAATTCCCAACCGTCCAGATGGGATTCCATCAGCACCGGGAATTCTTCCTCGGGAATGGTGTCCACTTCGTCCGGGGTACGAATCACCCGGTGGCCCAGACAACCGGCTTTGTCGAATGCTTTGAGGTGAATCGGATCGTTGGGGTCACCGTCCAACTTCAAGAGGGTCTGGTTGACGCGCTTGAGGAAACGGATAACGTCGTCTCGGTCATGGGCTTCCTCGAAGATCCCAACGCGAATGCCGCCCAGCTGCGCGCGGCGCTTCATCAGGGCCTTGTCCCGTAACAACATGGACTGGCCGAACAGCTTTGGCTGATCCATCAGAACCGAGTTGATAGCGCCGGCCCATTCCACGGTTTCCTCAAACAATGGGATAGCCACATTAACGCCCATCTCTTTGAGTGTCTGAGCAATCTCAACTGACCGGTCGTTCAGGCGCTCGAAGTTCCAAGGTACATAGGGAATATCATGTTCCTTGCAGTAAGCCTCCGCCCAATCCGGCGCAACCACCACATATCGTCGATCAAATTTATCGGCAGCTTCCACCGCGTTCAGGCTCCATCCCAGGAGTGCGATATAGCCTTTATTCGGATCGAATTCTTGCTCGCTCATGTTCGTTCTCCTTGGTGGTGTTTCCTTATAACCTAACGTTTCAGGCGCAAATCGCAACCGGGCCCGGCGCCCAGAAAACAAAAAGCGCCGGCAGCCCCAGCTTTTAAGCCAGGACTACCAGCGCTTCCGCCAGTGTTAGATCGTTTGGGAATATCAGCTCAATTTCAGGGTTGAGAGCGTTCGTTCCCGCACTCTATTGAGTAATTGCTCATCGTCTACCAGCGACTGACCGTAGGAAGGCACCATCACTTTCATGCGTTCCTGCCATTCCGAAGACTCCATACGTTCCGGGAAACAACGTTGGATCACATCGATCATGGCCTGGACAGCCGTCGAAGCCCCCGGCGATGCACCCAGCAAAGCGGCCAGGGTGCCGTCCTTCGCCGCCACAATTTCGGTACCGAATTCCAGCTTACCGCCACCTTCCGGCGACTTCTTGATGATCTGCACGCGCTGGCCGGCGTCCTGCAGGCGCCAGTCCTCTTCGCGGGCATCCGGGAAGTAATTGCGCAGGGAAGCCACACGGTCGCTGTGAGACTGGAATACCTCACCAATCAGGTAGCGGGTCAGGTCCATGTTGGTGCGGCTCACCGACAACATGGGACGAAGATTCGCTGAGCGGACCGATCCGAACAGATCGAATACCGAACCCTGCTTGAGGAACCGTGTGGTGAAGCCAGCAAACGGGCCGAATAGAAGCGCGGGTTCACCGTTGATAATACGGGTATCCAGATGCGGAACCGACATCGGCGGTGCGCCGATTGGCGCCTTTCCGTAGACCTTGGAGTGATGTTGCTGGACGATTTCCGGCTTCTGGCAAACCAGCCACTGACCGCTGACCGGGAAACCACCGTAGCCTTTGGATTCGTCGATGTTGGACTTCTGCAACATCGGCAAGGCGCCGCCACCGGCGCCCAGGAAGACAAACCCAGCCTCAAGCTTCGTCAGCTCTCCGGTTTTCTGGTTCTTCACCCGTACCTTCCAGCGGCCATTGTCGCGCTTGGCCAGGTAATGCACGGGGCTGCTTAACATCAGTTCAAAGTTCGGCGTGGTTTCCAGGAACTCCACCATGCTGCGGGTGAGAGAGCCAAAGTCCACGTCTGAACCGTGCTTGATACGCGTGGCGGCCACTCTCTGCATCGGGTCGCGGTTGTTCACCACCAGCGGCATCCACTCTTCCAGATCCCGCGGGGATTCGGTGTACTCCATTTCCCGGAACAAATGGTGGGCGCTGAGCTTTTCGTGGCGACGCTTGAGGAACTTCACACCATCCTCGCCCCATACAAAGCTCTGGTGAGGAGTTCGGTTGATGAAGCTTTTGGGTTCCGGCAGCATCCCCTGCTCAACCAGATGAGACCAGAACTGCAACGATACTTCGAACGAGGCATTGATCTTCAACGCCCGCTCGATAGCAACATCGCCATCGTCGGTTTCGGGGGTGTAATTGAGTTCGCAGTAGCCGGCATGCCCGGTCCCTGCATTGTTCCATCCATCGGTGCTTTCATGGGCGACGTGATCAAGACGTTCAACCATGACGATGTCCAGGGAAGGATCAAGCTGCCTGAGCATCATGCCGAGGGTGGCGCTCATGACGCCCCCGCCGACCAGCACCACATCTGCCTGTCTAACGGCCATTGGTTATCACCCTAGCTAGTTTAAAGCCTGTTGCCCGCCCACGATCAGCAGAGGGGCTTGGAAATTGTGGCGCGATTATCCCGTTTTTTGATCGGATAATAAATTGCGAATATCAACTGACTCGTGGTCGGGCCCGCCTGGGGCTGGTTGCGCCAACATATCTGACAAGGGCCAACGTCCTGATTTATTTACCAACGGTGGCCGTGTGTAGGTCAAACGTTTAAAATGCGCTCGCCGGGCGCTCTTTGTTACATTCTCGCGTCTGTGCTCAACGATATCACCGCCACTTTAGTCTCATACCGTGCGGCTTACACCAACAGGGCATCCTTTATGCTATTGGCAATCGCAGCAATCATCGCTGGCCTGGTTTTACTGGTCTGGAGCGCAGACCGCTTCATTGAAGGCGCAGCAGCCACCGCCAAACACCTCGGTATGCCATCGCTGCTGATTGGTATGGTGATTATCGGATTCGGCACCTCTGCGCCTGAACTGGCAGTGTCAGCCATGGCCGCACTCGATGGCAATCCCGGGTTGGCCCTGGGCAACGCTTACGGTTCGAACATCACCAACATCGCCGTGATCGTTGGTGTGACTGCGGTGATTGCACCAATTGCCGTGCACTCCCAGGTAATACGCAAGGAACTCCCGCTACTACTGGTACTGACGGCCATCGCCGGTTACCAGTTGATTGATGGCAACCTGACCCGGCTCGATGGCTGGGTACTGCTTGGTGTGTTCGCAGCCGTCATGGGCTGGTCCATCTATCAAGGCATCCAGGGCAAGGGGGACTCACTGATCGGCGAGACCGACTCCGAGCTGGTTGCCCACCCGATGCCGCTGAAAATAGCCGTGATGTGGCTGGTTGTAGGCTTGGTGCTTTTGCTGGTGAGCTCGCGCATGCTGGTCTGGGGCGCGGTGTTTATTGCCCAGAGCCTCGGCGTCAGTGACCTGATCATCGGGCTGACAATCGTTGCCATCGGCACCTCTCTGCCGGAACTGGCTTCTGCGTTGGCGGCCGTCAAGAAAAACGAACACGACCTGATACTCGGCAACATTGTGGGGTCTGGTATTTTCAACACTCTGGCCGTGGTTGGCCTGGCTGCGACCATTGAGCCCCTGGCCGTGGATATGGAAGTGCTTTACCGCGACTGGACCCTGATGACAGCCCTCACCATCGGGCTTCTGCTGATGAGCTTTGGGCTGACGGGTAAGTCCCGGACCATCGGGCGACCGGACGGCGTGCTGTTATTGCTGGTGTACGTTTGCTACACCAGCTATCTGGTGTCGACAGTCATCCGCTAACCAGGCCGGTCAGGCCTGGTTCTCCCTGAACACCATCGCCACTGAATTCAGGCAGTAACGCTGGCCGGTTGGCGGCGGGCCATCCGGAAACACGTGCCCAAGGTGGCTGTCACAACGCGGGCAACGGATCTCCGTGCGAGCCATGCCCATGCTGTTGTCTTCAATGTAACGGATGTGGTCGGTGTCAAAAGGCTGGAAAAAGCTCGGCCAACCGGTACCGGAATCGAACTTGGAATCGGAACTGAACAGCGGCAACTCGCACAACCGGCAGTAATAGGCACCTGCGTTCTTGTTGTCCAGCAAGGTGCCGCAAAATGGCCGCTCGGTGCCATGATCCAGCAACACGCGGCGCTCCTCGTCCGTCAGGCCCGCGGCCTTTTCGTCCACTTGTTGTGGTGTCAGCGGGGTCAGGTCATAACCTGCAGCAGAAACGCTCATAGCAGCCTCCTCAGGCAATGTTGTTGTCGGTGTAACCGGGCTTGAGCTGGTCACCGAACGTGTCCACAAGCTTTTCAATCTTTGGTGCCGCAACAGCCGTGATGTAGGGCTGGTATGGATTCCGTGCGGCAAAATTCTGGTGATAGTCTTCCGCCGGATAAAAAGCCTCCAACGGCTCCAGGGTTGTCACCAGAGGATTATCATAAACGCCCGCCGAGTTCAGTTGGCGAATGTAGGCTTCCGCCACCTGTTTCTGTTCGTCATTCTCGTAAAAAACGGCGGAACGGTACTGGGTACCACGGTCGTTTCCCTGCCGGTTAAGCTGGGTTGGGTCGTGGGCCACCGAGAAAAACACCTTCAGGATATCCCCGAAGCTGACGGTCTGCGGGTCGTAATGAACGTCGACCACTTCGGCGTGGCCGGTCTGGCCGCCGCACACCGCCTCATAGTTGGCGGTTTCCGCTGTGCCCCCGGCATAGCCGGATTCCACCCGGCTGACACCGTTCACCGCCAGAAAAACGGCTTCCACACACCAGAAACAGCCACCGCCAAGCACAACCCTTTGCTCGCGGTTATCGCCGGTTGGCAAATCGCTTTCAGGCTCCGGAAAGCGGCTTTTCGGTACGTTCAAGCCCGGAATCGTGCAGGATGTGGACATAATCAGCCTCTGCTTCTGGATTATTACCGTTCATTTAGTTCCCCAATGTCCAAGTGTGGCCTCCCTGGTTGGTTTTAGCTACCCCCACTTTGGGGGCATCAGAAAACCAGCAAGCCCACCAGCGCGCTGCCGGGTGCCAGTATCCAGACCGGTACTTTCCATATCGACAGGGAAACCCAGGCCAACAGGACAAACGCAACGCTCCCTGCATTGTGTACGGCAGAGGTCCACACCGGATCATACAGCGCCGCCAGCAGAAGCCCGACAACGCCGGCATTCACCCCAGCCAGGGCCGCCCGTGCAACCGAATGGCTGCGAATGTATGACCACAGGGGTAGACCGGCAAATACCAGCAGGGTTCCCGGCAGAAAAACAGCGACCACAGCCACGGCAGCACCGGTCCAGCCGCCCTCAATGGCTCCCAGAAACGCTGAGAAGGTAAACAGCGGGCCTGGCATGGCCTGAGCCAGGCCATAACCGGCCAGAAACGTATCCGCCGACAGGTGCCCTGGCACCACAAAGCTCCCCTGAAGCCAGGGCAGCACCACATGCCCACCTCCGAACACCAACGCCCCCGCGCGATAGAGTTCAGACCCGATCCAGCCCAGGGAGCCTTCGGCCAACGGTAAAAAAGCCAACAGCAGTAACGCGGAAAATACCACCAGAAACACCATCGGGCGACGGGGCTGAACCGGTATGGTTAATGCCTCCTCCACGCGCTTTTGCGGCAGGTGCATCGCAGCACCGGCCGCGCCGGCTGCAAGCAGGACAAGTATCTGCATCCAGGCTTCGCCCGCCATCAGCAGAACAACCGCGACCACCACGGCAATCGACAGGCGCGGAGCATCCGGGCACAGGGTTTTGCCCATCTGCCAGACCGCCTGGGCAACCACGGCGACCACAAATAACTTAAGGCCGGTTATCCAGCCACCCTGCCCGGCATCCGGCCAGAGGCCAAGGCCGAGTGCAAACAGCGTCATCAACAATGCCGACGGCAGGGTAAAGCCAAGCCAGGCCGCTGCTGCGCCTCGATAGCCGCGCTGAAGGAACCCCAGGGTCAATCCCACCTGGCTGGAAGCAGGGCCGGGTAACAGCTGGCACAGTGCCACCACCTCGCCATAGGCCGCGTCCGACAACCAACGCCTGCGCTTTACGAATTCGTCATGGAAGAATCCCAGATGGGCCGCCGGACCACCGAAAGACGTCAGGCCCAAACGCAGAAATAATAGAAAAATGTGCCAGGCTGGCAGGGCCCCGGCATACGTCTCCCTGGTGAAGCTATCCTTGGTCATGGAACACTCTGATCGTGGCAACGTGTGTTAAGAAAGATGAACATTATGACGCTTCGGTTGCATCACTCCCAGTCCAGACCATAATGAAGGGACGGGTTGACCGGATCGTGACAGGTAACGTTTCCAACAACCAACAGGACCAGCAATGACCGCCCGGGCCCATACACCAGACAATCAGGATGACCTCCTGGAGTATCGCCTGAGCCTCCGCCTTGGCCCGGTACACGCGCGCCAGCGCCTGGGCATTGAGCGGGAAGCGGAAGCTCGTGTATTCGGCCCGGACCGCCATTCGTTCCACCTGGAAAACATCACCTCCGCTCCACGCTTCATCAGTGTTTGCCTGAAACTGGCCGGTTTGTTCCGGCGGGGACAGCACAACAGCCGCCGGCTGGACACCGCCCACAACCAGTTCCACATCCCTGGCCTGCCTCAGGCCTTCGAAGGCTTCCGCATACTGCACCTTACCGACCTTCACGTGGATATGGATGAAGCCAACCTGCAGGCCGTCATCCGTCAAATCGAGCCCCTCGAGTACGATGTGTGTGTGCTCACCGGGGACTACCGGCGCCTCACCTGGGGCTCGATTGATGGTGCCATGGATGGCATGGCCAGGCTGCGGGACGCTATTCGCGGCAAAGCCTACGCTGTACTGGGCAATCACGACAGCGTACGCATGGTTCCTGGACTTGAGGACATGGGCTATCACCTGCTGATGAATGAACATGCCGTACTGCAGCGTGGCGAGGACAAACTCTATCTGGCAGGTGTGGACGATGCCCATTTCTACAAGGTACACAACCTACACCGAGCAGGAGACGAGATCCCCCCGGGTGGCATCAGCGTATTACTGAGCCACACGCCGGAGATCTGGCGCGAGGCTGCCCATGCGGGCTACGACATCTTCCTGTGCGGCCATACCCACGGTGGCCAGATCTGCCTGCCCGGTGGCATCCCCGTGACCCTGGATTCCGATTGCCCCAGAGAACTCGGCCGCGGCTACTGGCGCCGCAACGGCATGCAGGGGTATACCTCACCAGGCGCGGGCACATCGGTGGTCAACGTACGGCTGAATTGCCCACCAGAGGTAACAATACACACCCTGACAAGGGGCCCCGGCTAAAGCTTGAGCTCAGTGCGGCTGATGGCGTATACCCAGGCGGTACAGTACGGGCGACAGCAGGATATTCGACAGCGTAAACAGCACCACGACAACCGCCACAATAAACCAGCCCAGGTCCAGCCAAAGCCATGCCAGAAGCATCGGCAGCAAGGCTTCGGGGATCTGGTCGAGCCCTGAGGCCCGGGCACTGGAGGCGAGCCCGGCACGACGCTTGATGAAACTGCTGATGATATCGCCAGCCAACCCCAGTAACCCGAACGCCAGGCCGAATATGACGCCTATCCCGGTGATCCACGCAAACAGGCAACACGCCAGCGCACCGGATACGATACCGCGCCAGGTTTTGCTGCGCCCCAACACCGGCCGCCCGTCCCGCCATAGCCTGTCACCATCTACAGGGGCCGACCAGCGCCGGCCAAACAGCCGGGCGGCCAGAACCGGTACGCCATTTGCGAGCACCAGCATCACGAAGAGCTCGATAGAAATCAGCAATCGGCTCAGTCTCCGTCAGGGCCGCCCTTTCGGCGGTTACTTACTATCAGGCAAGCCCGCCTTTGGTCAGCTTCAGCGGGTCCATCAGTTCCTCCAGCCGGTTGCGATCCAGGCCACTGCGCTCTTCCGCCACGTCAATCACCGGTCGTCCGGTCTGGTAGGCTTCCTTGGCAATATCAGACGCCAGGCTATAACCAATTTCGGGGTTGAGTGCGGTAACCAGTACCGGGTTCTTGCCGACTGCGGCGTCCAGATGATCGGTATTCACCGTGAAATCCCGAATCGCCTTATCTCCGAGCATGGTTGAGGCGTTGGTCAGCAGTTCGATCATGTCCAATAGATTGGCACCAACCAGCGGTAACATCACATTCAACTGGAAGTTACCCGACTGCCCTGCCATGGCAACGGTGCTGTCCAGCCCCATGACCTGGGCCCCGACCATGGCCACCGACTCGGGAATCACCGGGTTGACCTTACCTGGCATGATGCTGCTGCCCGGCTGCAACGCCGGCAGGCTGATTTCCGCCAGACCGTGAATCGGCCCACTGTTCATCCAGCGCAGGTCGTTGGCGATCTTGGTCAGTACGATGGCCAGCCCCCGCAACTGGGACGACAGAGCTACGGGCGCATCGATAGCACTCTGCCCCACGAATTTATGCTCCAGGGAGCGGAAATGGTAACCCGTATTGGAGGTGAGGAACTTAACGAACTGCCCAGGAAACTCTTCCAGCGCATTCACCCCGGTTCCCACGGCCGTGCCACCCTGGGGCACCGCCAGAAGATCATCGGCGGCCGCCTCAAGCCGTCTTTCCGCGGCGAGCAATTGCTCCCGCCAGGTTCTCAGCTCCTGGCCCAAGGTGACCGGCATGGCATCCATCAGGTGAGTACGGCCGGTCTTGACCTGATTCGCGAACAACGCCTCACGCTCATAGATCACCCCACACAGGTGGGTCAACGCGGGAATCAGACGCTCGTATATACCAGCCACGGCACTGACATGGATGGCGGTCGGGATCACGTCGTTGGAGCTCTGGCTCATGTTGACGTGATCGTTGGGGTGAATCTCAACATCCTCCTGCGCCGCCAGGGCGGCGATGACCTCGTTCACATTCATGTTAGTGCTGGTGCCAGACCCGGTCTGATAACGATCAATGGGGAACTGGTCAGCGAATTCACCGTTTACCAGGCGGTCACCGGCCGCAACAATCGCGTCCCGCAGATCGTTATCCAGTAAACCGAGGCTGGCGTTGGCATCGGCGGCGGCCTGCTTCACTCTTACCACTGCCGCAATGAACGCCGGTGGCATTGGCTGGCCGCTTACCGGAAAATTTTCGATAGCCCTCTGGGTCTGTGCGCCCCAAAGAGCGTCTTCAGGAACGCGTACTTCGCCCAGGCTGTCTTTTTCAGTCCTGAAATTCGTCATGACATCCTCCTCTGTTCACAGGCATTGGGGCTCACCCGTTTGGCGGTGACTTCAGTCTGACATGGTCGCAAATGCCGGTAACCTGATCAAAATTCAGGATCAGGGTATGAACCGTGTTGGTGTAGGTGTCGTGAAGGTGAAACTTGAAGCGGCGCTGCTTCTCCCCTTGCAGAAAACCATCATACTCCCGCACCAGTTCCCTTACGTCACCGCCTTCGTCCTTCGACCAGGTGGCGTTGAAGGGTCCCAGGACGGCACCGCCAGACAGGCATACAGTTACTTCGTGGTTCGTGAGGGCGTTCTCGGGAACGGACATGTCACACTCTCCTGACAAAACAATGATTGACAGAATAAAGTGTAGACCGTCATTGCGACTCTGAGTTCAGGGATGCGGCAAGACTGGAGACAAGCGCCCGAAGACGGTTAGGCTTTACTGGCTTGTTCAGAATGGGCAGATACTGGGTACTGATTAGCCTTCGCGTTTCATCGCTGCGGTCCGCAGTAATGATGGCCGCCGGGATGTCACGACCGAAGTGTCTGCGTACGGCATACACCGCCTGACAGCCGGTCAGGTTCTCATCCAGGTGAAAGTCCGCGAGGATGATGTCTGCGCCGCCGCAATGCGCCACAGCCTCAACCGCACTACCCGCCGTGGTGACCATGCAACCCCAACGCTCTAGCAGGGCCTGCATGCTTTCCTGTACCGGCTCTTCATTGTCGATCACCAGAACACGAAGCCCATCGAAGGACACAGGTGCAATTGGTGGCGGCTCCGCATTTTGACTACTGACAGTCGCCTCAGTGAACCGGGCCAGAGGAACAAGAATACTGAAACAGGAGCCTTTGCCGTGATGTGAACCCACGTGGATTTCGCAGGCCAGTATCCTTGCCATGCGTTCGACAATTGCCAGCCCCAGGCCCACACCCTGGCGACCGCCACCCTTGGGCAGTATCTGGTGAAATTCCCGGAAGATGTCCTCGAGCTTTTCCTGCTCAATGCCCACACCGGTGTCCCACACCCCAATTTCCAGATTGGGACCACGCTTGCGGGCCGCAAACAGCACACCGCCTTCACGGGTATAGCGAAACGCGTTGCTCAACAGGTTGCGGAGTATCCGGGTTAGCATTCGCGGGTCAGTGCTTACGTAGCCTGTCCCCAAGCGCACCCGAAAGTGCAGCTCTGCGTTCTCAGCCACCGGTTCAAATTCCTGCGCCAGCCCTCTCATCAGTTCGCCAACATCGGTATTGACGATATCTGGCCGCATGGCTTTCTGATCCAGCCTGGATATATCCAGGAGATCCGCCAACAGGTCCTCAGCGCTCTCCAGGGACCTCCACACACGCTGGACAAGTCGGTTTTCATCCGCTGGCAGATCACTGTCTATCAGGGCGGACACCAGTAACCTGGCCGCATTCAGGGGTTGCAGCAAATCATGACTGGCCGCCGCAAGGTATTTGTCCTTACTCTCATTGGCCTCCTTGGCGGCCTCTACAGCCACCACCAACTCCCGCTCCACCCGTTCGCGCTGCTCGATCTGGTAACGTAGCACCACGTTGGCGTTCTGCAGCTCTTCGGTGCGCTCCTCCACACGGCGTTCCAGATCCGCGTTGAGCTGGCGCAACTTTTCTCGCGCCTGGTGGCGCTCGGTGATATCGGCGACAAAAGCTTCAACCACTTCCGGGCCGAGGTCTGGCCGCCGCAACAACGTGATTGCCACTTGCACTGGCGTATTGTCCGCGCGTCTGAGCCGGGTTTCCCTTGCACTGAGACTGCCGTTATCCAGTAACTCCTGGCGGATGGCGTCAAACTCACCAGAACTGCAAAACAGCTGCTCACGAAGGCGGATAACCCCCGTGATCAGGGCTTCAGAGCTTTCATAGCCGCAGATCCGGGCCATGGCCGGGTTGGCGGCCACAAAGCCGCCCCGGAGGTTACCCTGAAAGATGCCGTGAAGGGCATTCTCGAACAGCCACTTGTAGCGATTACGCTCCTTCTCCAGTTCGTCGATCCGCTCCTGCAGCGCCGGGTAGTAGTTCTTTCTTACCGACTGGCTGCCAAGGCCAAGCAGGTCACCGATGTCGTAGTCGGCGTTGCTGGAATCAGAGGGCTTCTTCATAAACCACTTCGACGTCACGTCGGGAAGACTTGCGAGGATTGGTCAGGATGCATGGATCCTGTAATGCAAAGCCGGACAGGTAGGGTATGTCAGACGTGGTCACGCCCAGTTTGCCAAGCTTGGCCTCCAACCCTACAGCTTGTTTCAACGTGATAATTCGCGCCATCAGGCGCTGTTTGATGACCGGTTTTGACATACCGCGGGTGTCGATATCCATGGCCTCCGCCACGCGCCGGAACCGGTCCTCTGCCGAGGTGTAGTTGTACGCTACAACGTGCTCCAGCAGCAGGGCGTTGCAAAGGCCATGGGGCAAATCAAGGTAGCCACCGAGACTATGGGACATGGCATGCACCGCCCCCAGGATGGCATTGGAAAACGCCAGGCCGGCCTGCATGGACGCCAGCATGATCTGCTCTCGAAGGTGCACATTGGCGGTGTTCAGCACCAGCGGCTCCAGATGGCGGTTGATCAGCCGGATGGCTTCCAGGGCGTTGGTGTCCGTCAGCGGCCCGCTACCAGTGGAGACATAGGCTTCAATGGCGTGCACCATGGCGTCCACCCCGGTACAGGCCGTCAGGTAGGCGTCCATGGTTTCCGTCACTTCCGGGTCGATCAGCGACACATCCGGCACCACCGCCTTGCTAATGATGGAGAACTTGAAGCGCCGGCTGGGGTCGGAAATGATCGCGAACTGGGAGACATCGGCGGATGTCCCCGCCGTGGTGGGAATCAGGATCATCGGGGGCGAGGGCGAAGTAATGGTGTCCACACCCTCAAAATCAAGAATATTCCGGCCATGGGCACTGACAATGCCGATACCCTTGGCGCAGTCCATGGGGCTGCCGCCGCCGATGGCGACAATCACGTCACATTGGCTGGACTTATACAATTCAGCCCCGGCCATGACTTCGTCCACTTTCGGATTGGCTGAGACGCCGGTAAATACCGTGACACGGAGACCCGCCGCCACCAGGATATCCATGATTTCCGCAACCCAGCCGGCTTTCTCCACGCCAGGGTCAGATACCAGGAACACATGTCGAGCACCAAAGTTACTGGCGAAGTTGGCTACTGCCTTGCGTGAGCCGGCACCAAAGATGATCTCGGGGGACACAAACTTGCGCAGGGAGGAAATGTCGTAGCTCATGTAAGGTCTCGCCATTATGTCGTTGTTATTATGTCTCACCCGGAGTTTAACCCAACCCGGGTGCCTTCTCATCTGGTTCCTCATCCTGAGACCTGTGCCGGGATTTTCGGCACCCAAACAGCGTAGGATGTTCCTACATTCGGGTCGATACCCGATTGGTATTATCGCTCGGCCAACCTGTCTCCAAGGATCCAGCTCACATGTCCGCTGATCAACCACATCGGGTACTTCTCAGGTACGACCGGGAAGACGATCGGGATGCTTTTCTCCAGGATTTTGCCGGGGCATTTTCAATTGACAGCTACTCCTCTGACCAAGAGGCCCTGGCCGCCATTGCACGGGGCCGATCCCTGCCCGACGCGCTCGTATTCATCACCACCGACACCGATCAGTTGCTGGCGTCTTCTCTACTTCAGCAGGTCAGCGATGGTGGCTGCTGCTTGCGAATCGTCATTGGCGGCCAGTTTTCCCTCGATCAGATCATTCACTTGCTGGAGAATAGGGTTGTCGACCGCTGCTACGCCAAGCCTTGGGACATCAACCTCGTACGCACCGACCTGTTTGCAGCCACCATGTCGGTACAGGATAACGCCGGGCCCACTCCCGTCGAGAGCGAACACCCCAAGCCGCTGGTACTGATCGTTGACGACGAACAATCGGCGACCAAGTACCTGAGCAAACAGCTGATGCGGATGCAGGACCGCTTCGAAATCCGCTGCGCCGCCAGCGCTCAGCAGGCTTTGGAGACTCTCCATCAGGAAGGTCACCGGACTGCAGTCCTGATGACAGATCAGCGCATGCCAGGCATGAAAGGACTGCAGTTGATCAACGAGATGCGACAGTCCTATCCCCATATTACTCGCATCCTCACATCGGCCTACGGGGAACTGGACGTTGCGCTGGGCGCGGTTAATCAGGGGCGAATCTTCCGTTATCAGAAGAAGCCGTGGCATGCCGCATCCCTGCTCCCGGTGCTGGACGACGCTATTGCTCAGCACCACGCATCGCGCCAGAAATCGGAGCAGTGGCAATTTGCACTTGCTGAGCGTTTCGAGGGCGTTCGCGAACGGCGAAAAGCCGCTCTTCTCAGGGCTCTGACCGAATCGCCATCAGTTCCCTTGGCGTCACGGGACGTGATACAGAATTTCCTGAGGGATATGGACGCCATCAGCACCTTGCCTCCCGGCGCCTCCCACTTTCGTGACCATAGCCCTGAGGCTCTGGATAACGCTCTGGTCCGCGGGCTACGCGCCGAACTGACTCGGTATTTGGAGATACCGTTAACCGACGCCGTTCCCAACAACGGTACCCTGCCCGACGCCATTCAGTCAGCGCTGGATGTGCTGTTGAGCGCGTCCGGAATGAGCCGTGACCACCTCATAAGAGAGCAGGATGAGGACGTCACGACCCTTCGGCTGGAAGCCGGCAAGAACCTCCACCTATACAGTCATGTCCTTTCGCCAATGGCGCGTGTTTCCAGCCAATTACTGAAGCAACAGGGCGCCTTGCTTGCGCTCTACATCATGGCCCAACAACAGGGCGGCCAAGTTCTCCTTCAGGGAGGCCAACAACGCTTCACCCTTGAGCTGTCGTTGCCTCTGCGCGCGCCCTCGGGCGGGAGCCGGCAGCCGTGACAAAAGATGATATCCGGCTGTACGTCACCATCGACAAGCGCCTGTACCGGGACGCCATCCTCTATCAGCTGCTTCTTGAAGAGAACATTGATCTGGTGGGCGAGTCCGCAACCGGTGTCGATACATTGGAGCAGTTGCCGACCGTCAGGCCTACCGTGCTGATCATTGAGGAAGCCCTGCAGGACAACGATGGCCTGACCATCGCCGAAGTGGCCCTTTCCAATCACCCCGCGCTGTCTGTGCTACTGCTGGTCGAGCGACCGGTCTCTCCAGCCCGCCTGGCGATCTATCTGGAGTCAGGCATCAAAACGGTTGTGGCCAAGACTCAGTCAGTACAGGAACTCATTCGATCCCTGCACTACATTCGCAACGGGCAAGTGTATGTGGACGCGGACTCGTGCCAGGCACCCGCTACCACAACATCACCAGATCTGGAGGCGTTTCACGCGCTATCTGCCCGTGAACGGGAAGTGGCACGCCTCATGGCGGATCGGGTCGCGTTCAAGACCATTGCGGATCGACTCGGGGTTTCCTATAAAACAGTGCACTCCTACAAGGACCGAATATTCATCAAGATGGGCTTTGAACGGCAACCGGATCTGATGCTGTTCATGAAACGCTTCAGGAACAATCTCGACTCATGAAAATACTCGACGGCCTGCAACAGGTTCAGCAACTTACTCCACGCAAGCAACGACAGTTCGAGCGTTTCTATAGCGCCCAATCCCGGTTCCGTTTCCTGCCGGTCTTTGCGGACGTCTCGCTGCTAATCACACTGATCGGAACCCTTGCGCACATGATGACGCTGGCCACACAGCTTGGCCCTGCCAACGTTCCGAGCGGACTGTTTGTCTACACCACGATTCTCTCCTGTCTCATTGTGGCCCACCGATTCAAGGCCGTGCGTTTTCGCACGCCACTGATCATGTATCTGGTTTTCCTGAACATGGCCCTGTTCAGCTATCTTGCCTTTATCAAAACCGGTGGAGATCTCACACCGACGATCGGGCTCTACTTCTTCATCAGCTTCCTCGGCATCGTGACGCTGTCGCCACGGCATACCCTGATCATGATCGCCATCAATCTGGCGTTTCTCTACGCCGCTACCTGGGCCGCGGTACCCGCAGCGGATGTGGCAACCAAGCTACAGGAAGTGTTGTTGAACTGGCTGGTTCTGATGTGCCTGGTCATTTCACCGTTGTTAGCCGTTTTTTTTCGTCGCTTCGTGCGAAACATCCTGGCGCTGCAGTTCCTGTTGCGCGACAGAAACCGGATGTTGAGCCGCACTCTGCGAACGCTTCAGGTGACTGAGGAAAACCTGATCCAGCAACAGAAGCATCAGGCCCTCAGTCACATGGCCAAGGGCCTGCTCCATGAAATCATGAATCCGGTCAACTGCTCCGTGCAGGCGCTGCAGTACGCAAAGGATATCAACGAAGACCCCGAACTGGGCGAAGCGATCGACGATGCCGCGGCGCATCAGAAACGCATTGCCGACATCGTCTCGGACCTTATCGATTTCTCTGTCCCTCATCCGGAGCACGCCAAAGAACTGGCAAACCTCACGGGGCTTATCAATGCCGCCACGCGCTTCACCAAACACAAACTGCGCGGCATTGACCTGGAGATCGACGTACCGGAAACCCTAACAGTACCTTGCTACCCTTCGGCGCTGACTCAGGTGTTCGTGAATCTGTTTCTCAATGCTGCCTCGGCGCTTCAGAGCCAACTGGATCGTCAGCCCGCCATCATTCATGTGTCGACGACTCGCGATGCCCGGACCCTTGATATCACACTGGCCGATAATGGCTGCGGCATTCCCGAGGAGGAGATACGTCGCCTGACGGATCCTTTCTATTCGACCAGTGACACACCGGAAAACCTCGGGCTGGGCCTTAGCATTTGCCAGACCATCCTGCGCCACCACGGTGGGACACTGTCGATTAGC
The DNA here is from genome assembly GCF_028581595.1 of Marinobacter sp. DS40M6. Classification (NCBI taxonomy): domain Bacteria; kingdom Pseudomonadati; phylum Pseudomonadota; class Gammaproteobacteria; order Pseudomonadales; family Marinobacteraceae; genus Marinobacter; species Marinobacter sp. DS40M6. The sequence goes on from NZ_JAFCAE010000005.1 coordinate 27,508, forward strand.
AGTGCGCTGGGGCAATGGACGCGGGTGACACTGGCGCTGCCCCTGGAGGCCGATCGCGTCAGAACCTGAGCTGGGCACGCACGGTGACCGCATCCCCATCGGGGTTTGCCATCAAAGCATTGCCGCTGATGGTCGGAATCAGGTAATTCACCCTCAGCAGAACCGATTTACGCCAATAATAGTTGATCCCCAGCATCGCTATGGAGGCTTCGGCGCCCACATCCCGCTGCCGGAGATCCACCCCACTCCAGCGCGCCACCAGCTCGACGGCCCCCAGATGGCTGAGTGGGTCAATGCGGTCGAACTCGCCCCGGCTATACCCCCGGTGTTCGCCCGTGAGCAGATAACCCAGTTGGGCATAGCCGCCACTGAATTGCCACTCATCGCCCCCGACCTGCCTGACACGCTGGGTCATCGCCTCCGATGTGACGGTGACTGAATCGCGACTCCAGGCAAACTCGCCACCCAACAGTGCCAGGTCATCCGCGTCAAAACGCGGGCTTCGGATCACATTGTCGGCGCTGTAGACCTCCCCATGATCGCGTATCTGGAACCGTTCGCCGCGCATGTCACGCCAGGATCCGGCCAGGCCCAGATGGATTGTCTGATGTTCAGTGTGAAGCGGGGCAAAGGTCACGCGGCCCGTTACCGCCCTGGGAGCCTGGGAATCGCCACTTTCCCGAAATACGCCCAGTGCCCAGGTGGCCTTTTTACCGGCCCGGTTTACCATCACGCCTTCGGAGCGCCCCGGCGCAAAGGCACTGGTCGCCAGGGAGCGTTCGTTGGTCATCAGGCTGGAATAGCCACTGGTACGTTCAAAACCAAAAGGCTCTTTCATCCGACCCACCTGGACGCCACCCCAGCCAAAGCCATCGTATCGCAACCAGACGTCATCGAATTCCAGTACCTGCTCATCACCGTCGTACTGATAGTCACCATCAAGCTCGAAGGACCAGTGTTTGCCATAGGCAAGTTCAAGTCCAAGCCTGAATTTCCGCAGTACCGTGTTCGTGGTCGAGTCAACGCCATCTTCGTCATGGAAAGCGCCATAATGGTCCACACCGCCCACCACGTAGCCGCCGATGTCGGCCTCAAAATCAGTGGTGTCTGCACGCACCTGCAGGGAAAAGCAGGCCATCAGCCACATCACCAGCATTGCCCAGCGCAGATCGTCCATCATGATCCCTGCTCCATGCGGTAATGCATCCTTAGCTGCGCTGTATCCCGCAGAAAGCTCACGGAAACCACATCCACCCGATTCACATCCAGGCCAGTCCGAGATCGCAGGTCGGCAATCAGTTCGTCCTGACGGTCGGTGTGAATCAGGTCAATTTTTTCGTACTCGATGTCCTTCTCGCCGCACAATGGCAACATCATCCGGGTTTCCAGCAACAAGGCGATGGCGATCACCAGGCCATTCAGGCACGCCAACACCCAATGCTCCACGTTCCCGACGGCCGCCAACAGCGCCATGGCGATCACCAAAAACAGATAGGTCATTTCCTTGATGCCCAATGCTTCGGTGCGGTATCGCAACATCGAGAACACCGCGAACAACCCAAAGGCGAAACCCATGGACACGGTCACCGAATTCAGTAACGCCGTGACCAGGAACACACCCACGCCAAACAGGATGAACGAGGCGGCGTTTTCACGATGGTGGGAAAATGCGTAGTAACAACGGATCAGGATGAAAACCGAGATCAGGTTAATGATCAGGCGGATAAAGAAATGGACATCAACTGCAGATTCCATGATGACTCCTTGAAGTAGCGGTATTCTCTCGGGGCCCTGAGCGCATCAAGCTTCGACAACACTGGCTTGAAGCGGTTGGCCTTGATCCGGCCCCGGCACAGCAGCGCCGTGCCGATGCAGTATTTGCTGAAGCTGACGGGCCTGTGGCCCATCCTTTTCAGGATGTCCAGAACGGGTGAACGCCGCTGATGGCGCAACGATTTGACCTCCACCAACACAACGCCCGGCAACCCGATCCGCTGGTGTTCCCCGCTATGCTCGAAGCAGATATCCGTATCCACGGTAACCCGCTCGTGACCGGTTCTGCTGAGCAGCGTGATGCGATGGTAGTGAACAAAAAGAGCCGGCAGCATCCGTGTCGCCGGCAGGCCCAATTGCTCTTGAAGGAAGTGACGCAGAATTCGTGCGTCTGGCTCCGCCCCGGTCAATACCATTCTCTGTTTGGAGGTGCGCAGTTTGTTGGTCTTGACCTTGACCTCCAGAAAACGCTCACCGGTGGCCCGGTAGTGGCGAGTGCGGACCTTTACGCGGTTCAGTTTGCCATTGTGGTGATCGAGGTAGAGCTGCCGGCCGGGCGTATCGAAATAGAGCGTGTCGTATGCCATTCCCCGACACCCGTTCATCTCCAGCACCGTGTACTCTGCCGTCAGCTCTGCCAGACACTGGTTCAGTTCGGCAGCGTCGATCAGATACTTGGTATCCACCCGATCCATCAACGCTGACGAGCTCTGATCCGCCAGTGAGTGGGATTCAAATGCGTTCAGGCTGAAACAACTGACCATTATTCAGTACCCGGCAGGTATTCCATGGTCATGTCGATGTCCATATCCACATCGCCGGCGTTTGCGCCGCTGCCTACGCTGCTGAGGGTGATGGTGCCGGTCGCCCCCAGCGCCAGTGACACCACGTCGCCAGGTACGGATTCATCCACTTCAAAGAGCAGCGCATTGGTGGCAAAGCCATGGAGTTTATGGGTTCCGGGTCTGTAATCGGTGTCTTCGATAAATACCTGCAACACATAAGGCTTGAAGCCCTGGGCGGCGTCGACACCAATCAGCAATAAACTGTGCACGGCGGGAGCCTGCTCGGTGTCAACGGAGTACACCAGGCTGTCTACTTCAAAGGCAGCGAACGTCAGGCTCGCGCTGACCTGTCGACCATCCGGCAAGGTGAAACTGAATACCCCGGAGTCTGTACCGGATACCGCTGAAACACTGGCGGTCAGGTTGGTCTTGGCCGGCTCGGAGCAGTCCGGCTGGGTATCCTCCAGCAAGGTCACCGCCTCTTCCGGCTCGTTTCCGGCGATGGCGCTGAGCAACACCTCCCGTTGCGATCGCTCATACCCGTCGTCTCCGGGCATGCCGGTGCCAAGCAGGAAGCTTTCAACACTTTCAACGTCGGCCTTCGTGGTCCCGGTCAACGCCATCACCCGCTCGATCTCCAGCTGCATCGCTTCTTCGTCCCAGTGGTTGGCCAACAGGTCTTCCAGCGCGTCCAGGTATTGCTGGCGGTATTCCGGCATCCCATAAAGCCGCTCCGCCAGACGGAAGTTACGGTACAGAGGCGCGGAGCCAGGCTTCAGGGGATGGGTTCCACGAAAGGCGGTATCGGCACCCCAGGGGATGAAGTGGAACAGCCCATCGTCCGGAGAATGGTAGAGGTAAAAGTTATTGGCGTTGCCGCTCGCCGAATCCCACGCTCCCAGCAAGGTTTCCATGGCCCAGAAACGGATGAACTCATCCACATCCAGCAATTGGGGCAACACGTCCATCATCGCCTCATCATCCAGCGCCATGGCGTCCGCAACGGCTTGCAGATCAGAGCGGTTGTTGGCGTCTTCGTTGGTCTTGGTCTCGAACCGGCGGATCAGATAGTTGCCGAAATCGGCCTGCTGCGCCTCATACAGATTGCCCGAGTCATCGCCAAACGTGCGCCGCAAAAAGGGCTTCCGTATAGGTTCAACATGGGCAAAAACCCCCAAATCCTCGCCATTGACGGTCACCTGGGCGTAGTTGCATAACGGCGCTGCGATACCGATATCCCGGAACCGGTCGTAAGCCAGGCATTGACGAACATTGGAGGGATCCTGACGATTGTTGTTCAGGGTCATACGGGACACGTTCTGGTAAGTGCGCCCTTCCTGCAGGTCGTTAAAATCCAGTTTTAGGGAAGGCAGATCCGGGCTGAGGGACCCGATAAAGCCTTTTTTTCGCACGTTCACGTTGCCCATGGTATCGCCGTCGATGGTGACGGTGGCGGGCAACTCGGTGTACTCGAACTCGGGCAGGCATTCGCGGGAGGTGTCAGCCAACGTTCGCGCCTCGGCTTTCAATGTTCGCCAGTTGCTGGCGGACATGGTGATTTCCACGTCGAGCAGGCGCTCCGGGTCAAAAATATCGCCATCACCGCCAATGTTGACCGGCTCTACCGGTGCGTCAAAATCCGAAGGGCTGGATTCGCTGCTGCTCCCGCCGCCACCGCAGCCGGTCAATACCGCCAGAGCGCCCAGCAGAACGACTGCCTTTCCCGGAAATCCATCAGTCCCTATTTTCATTGTTTTGTCCCCACATCAGGCCGAATTGGCCGGTTTCTTGTCTGATGGAAGAGTATTGTCGGGGGGACTGAAAACTGTATGTAAGACTGTCTTACAGCGAAACGGGAAAGCGGACAGGCGTCACATTACTGATCGGTCGACTGCCTGCGATAGAACCGAAGCAATCGTTCCAGCATATCGGCAACGTTGCTCTGCTTGCGAAATCCGTGACCCTCGTCAGGGTACACATACACCTCCGGAGAGCCACCATTGCGACGCAGCGCATTGACGATGGCAGTGGTCTGCTGCGGGACCACCACCCGATCCTGCGCACCCTGGAAAAAGATCATCGGTCGACAGAGGCGATCTGCCTGAGCCAGTGGCGACCTCTGCTGCCAGTTGTCGGGACAGTCGTCGGGAGATCCCAACAACCAGTCCAGATAACCGGATTCAAATCGATGCGTCATCGCTCTCAGCCGCCGGGGATCACTGACACCGAACTGGCTGGCGCCCGCCGCAAACACGTCGGTTTGGACCATGGCCAGCAATGCGGTATAACCGCCCGAACTGCGGCCCTGGATGAAAAGCCTGGCGGGATCAACGGCTTTGTTGGCGACCAGCCAGCGAGCAGCACGTTCCATATCCGCCACGTCCACACGTCCCCAGTTCCCCGCCAACGCCATGCGAAAGGCCCGGCCGAAGCCAGAACTGCCGCGGTAGTTCACTTCAGCCACGGCAAACCCCTGACGGCACCAGAACTGGGTCTGGAGGTTGAGTACCGGATAGGTCGTGGAGGTCGGGCCGCCATGGGCAATCAGGATGATTGGTACCGACTTACCATCAGACGCGGATGGCACTGGCGGGTAGAAAAAACCGCTGATGGCATCGACACCACCGGCTGATGGCGGAACGCTGAAGAGTTCCGGCTGAGACAATGTCATTCCAGGGAAAGGCTCTTCGCCACCGGAGAGTGGCTCGGCATGTCCGGTGCCCCAATCGACCGACAACACCGTGTCGAGCCGGGTGGACGAGCGGGCAATACACAACACCCTCTGGCCCTGCACAACCAGGCATCGAAAGTCGACATACTCCCTGGCGATCCGCACGCCTGTTTCTTCATGCCCTGAAAACAACCACAACTGCCCTACTCCAGCCTGGTACCGCATACGTACCCAACCACCGTCGGGAAGGCATTGGTGGTGACGCTCACCCAGTTGCCAGGGGGCGCTGGCATGATCCTCCCGGCTGTCATCCAGCAAGTGCCATTGCCCGCCGGACGTCAGCCGCCAAGGTTGCCACCACCCCTCATGATCCGACAACACAATCACGTCGTCGCCATCAAATATCGGCTGCTGAACACTGCCTTCTGAGGGCGAAGGCCAGCGTCGCGCCTGGGTCAGTGAGCCGTCCCGCTGAATCGATGCTGTCCAGAGTACGGAGGCAACCCAGGGCATGTCCGGTAGTGACCAGCTCACCCAGGCCAGGTGCCGCCCGTCGGCCGATACCGTCGGGGCGCTGTAAAAGTCTTCCGACTCGTGGAGTATGCAGTTCGCTGATTCACTGTCCGTTAGGGCAATACCCATCAGTTGCTGGCGGCCGTTCGCCTCACGCACTGCCAACACCCGGTGATGCGCCGCGTCCCAGGAGAGTCCGCCATAGCAGGCATCGTCGTCAGTGAGTGGAGAGCACGCCCCTGTGGCCGTATCAATGTGATAAACCTGCTGCCCGGACGCCTCGACGGCGAATACGCTTTCGGGCCCGGCACACAGCGCACCACCTCCATAACCGTTAACCTGGCTGCGAGCGCTGAAGCTGCGAGAGAGCAAAGGAATCCCGACACCCGCCTCCAAGGTCATTATCACATTGCCACCACTGACCGGGTCGGACTCCAGCCAGAATTCACCGGTCGCAGATGCCGCTAGCTCTGTACGCTGTAAAAGCGCCGACGAGGCCTGTTCTGACGTCAGCTTTGTCGTTGCATCTGGCTCACGGGGCGCATCAGCCCCTGAAGAACAACCGGGAGTTGTTGGCGTTGCGATAGGTCAGCTCCTCCAACCCGGCGGTGGCATGGTCCGCCGCTTGGCGGGCGGCGAGGATGCGGTCATGATGGGGTGATTTACTGCAAACCGGGTCGGCGTTGTCGGCATTACCGGTCAGCAGGTAGGCCTGGCATCGGCAGCCGCCGAAATCCTTTCCTTTTTCGTCGCAGGACCGGCACGGCTCCGGCATCCAGCTGTCACCCCGGTAATGGTTGAAACCCGGGCTGTCATACCAGATGGAGTGTAGCGAGGAATCCCGTACATTGGGAAACTCAATGGGTAACAGGCGGGCGCTGTGGCAGGGCAAGGCGGTGCCGTCCGGCGCCACGGTGAGGAACAGGCTGCCCCACCCGTTCATGCAGGCCTTTGGCCGCTCCTCGTAATAGTCCGGGGTGACAAAGATCAACCTCATCGCCGAGCCGTCATCTGCCAGACGTTTGCGATAGATGTTTACTTCGGCCTCAGCCTTTTCCAGCTGTGCCTTGGAGGGCATCAACCCCTCACGGTTTTCGAACGCCCAGCCGTAGTATTGGCAGGTGGCCAACTCCACGTAATCCGCACCCAATCGCTCACACAAACTGATGATATCGTTCATCTGGTGGATATTGTGCCGATGGATCACAAAGTTGAGCACCATGGGGTAACCCGCTTCTTTTACCGCACGGGCCATCGCCAGCTTCTGCTCGAAAGCCTTGCGTGAGCCGGCCACGGCGTTGTTCAGTTCCGGGTCTGAGGCCTGGAAACTGACCTGGATATGGTCCAGCCCGGCGTCGCGGAAGGCGTTCACCTTGGCCTCGGTGAGCCCCAGGCCGGAGGTTATCAAATTGGTGTAATAGCCCAGCTGCCTGGCTTCTGCAATCAGCTCCGGAAGGTCCTGACGCACCAGCGGTTCGCCGCCGGAAAAGCCCAGTTGGGCTGCTCCCATCTCACGGCCCTGGCGCAGCACCCTGACCCACTCTTCGGTGCTTAATTCCTGCTGGGTCTGCGCGAAATCCAGTGGATTGGAACAGTAAGGGCACTGCAGTGGACAGCGGTAGGTCAATTCCGCCAGCAGCCATAGGGGCGGACCAATACCAGGGCGATCGCCCGTCGGCATGGTGTCGTGCTGACTCATGGAAACAGTATCCAATGCTGCTGTTCGGCGTCCTTGAGGAAATCACTGACATCGTTTGCCAGGGATCCCGCATCGGGGAACTGCTGTTCCAGGATAGCGACAATATCGGCCACCGTGCGCTGGCCATCCACTTCCTTCAGCACCGCCCCGGCGCTGTCGTTCAACCGCACCATACCTTCGGGATACAACAGCACATGGGCGTTCTGGGCCGGCTCCCACTGGAAGCGGAAACCCGGGCGAAGTCGCGGTGTGCGCTCCATGGGCGTGGCCACTACACCCCCCGGTGCCAGACTGGCTGGCTGGTTACGGTGTGGTACGGCGGCGTGCGGTGCTGATAAGCCATAGTCAGGGCATCCAACATAGACCATAAGATATCCAGTTTGAATTGAAGGATTTCCAGGGCACGGGCCTGCTGTGCCGCGGTGGTGAAGTGATCGAGGGTGATGGTGAGGCCATGTTCCACGTCACGGCGCGCTTCCGACAACCGCTTGCGGAAATAGCCATAACCATCGGTCTGGATCCAGGGATAATGCTGAGGCCAGCTATCGAGCCGGGACTGGTGAATCTCCGGCGCAAACAGTTCCGTCAGGGAGGAACAGGCCGCTTCCTGCCAGGTCGCCCGTCGGGCAAAGTTCAGGTACGCATCAACCGCAAACCGCACACCCGGCAGCACGTGGCGCTGGTCGATGACCTCGTCCCGAGTTAACCCTACTGCTTCCGCCAGGCTCAGCCAGGCCTCGATACCGCCTTCGTCGTCACTGTGGCCATCGTGATCCAGTACTCTCTGGAGCCACAACCGGCGCACCGAGGCATCCGGGCAGTTGGCCATGATCGCCGCGTCCTTGCGGGGAATGTTGATCTGATAGTAGTACCGGTTAGCGACCCAGCCACGAATCTGCTCAGGAGTACAATCACCGCCATACATGGCTTTATGGTACGGATGGTGGATGTGGTAGTACTGGCCCTTTGCCCGCAGGGCCTGCTCGAAATCCCCGCGATTCATGACAGGTGTAGCGAGTGCGTTCACGAGGGCACCTTCATATCCAGATGCATGCCGTCAAACGACACCTCAATGCCGTGCCTGGCCAGCACGGCCCGTTCCGGGGAGTCTTCGTTGAGAATGGGGTTGGTGTTATTGATATGGATAAGGATTTTCCGGCGTGCTGGCATGGTATCCAGCACATCGATCATGCCCCCGGGGCCGCTCTGGGCAAGATGCCCCATTTCCTGACCGGTACGGGTACCCACCTCGCAGCGCAACATTTCATCGTCGTGCCAAACGGTACCATCCACCAGCAGCGTGTCGGCTTTGCGCATCCACTGCAGAATCTGCTCATCGGGCTGCCCGAGCCCCGGGGCGTACATGACGGTTTCACCACTGCGGGTGTCTTCTATGAAAAGCCCAATGTTGTCTCCCGGGTGGGGATTATTCCTGCGCGGCGAATACGGCGGCGCATTACTGAGTAACGGAATGGCCGTCAACCGCAACGCCGGGGCGCAGGGAATGGAAAAAGACTGTTGATCGGTACAGGGTACTTCATGCCACTGGGGGCCACCGCTCCAGTGGGTGAGCATGCGAAACAGTGGAAAGCCGCTGCTCAGATCTTCATGCACCTGGGCGGTACACCACACGTCCAGGGGCAACCCCTCGCGCAACATCAGCAAACCGGTGGTGTGATCCACCTGGCTGTCGCACAGCAACACCGCGTTAATTCCGGTATCCCGAAGCGCACGCGCCGGCTGCATGGCATCAAAGCTTGCCAGTTGAGCACGAATGTCAGGAGAGGCGTTACAGAGAATCCAGTGCACGCCGTCTTCGCTTATGGCGATGGATGACTGGGTACGTGCGCTGGCGTTCAGGGTCCCTTTGCGGAAGCCATCACAGTTGGCGCAATTGCAGTTCCACTGGGGAAACCCTCCGCCGGCGGCGGAACCGAGGATACGAATCTGCATAACGAAATCTCCAGAAGCAAAATGGCCAGCGCACTAGGCTGGCCATCACTTCTCAGCGGTTGGCGAAGTACATGGTGACTTCGAAGCCGATCCGCAGGTCTTCATAGGCTGGTTTGGTCCACATAACGCTTACCTCTTGTGATGATTGTTGTGGCATTGAGGATCCGTTAACCGGTCATCCGGCAACTCACCTTCAATCCTACCCAGTCCACGAAAAGGCAAATATGGTACTTTGGCACTGATTTCCAGCCGATCCGGGCCCTGAAATTCATCCTTTCGACCCATTCCGGTGAACGCCGGCGCAGACACAAAAAAAGGCCCTGGGAAGGACCTAAAAATGGCAGGAAGACCCATCCACCCCCACCAGTCAACTACAACCCGGTAGAGATGCACCCCGGCCAGACACCGGGGAGGAATGTGCACATCCATGTGCTGACTCGCCACCGGGCCTGTGTGGGAGGACCCGGGCACAACAGTCATTGGCGGACTTAGAAGAAGCCCAGCGGGTTGATGTCGTAACTGACCAGCAGGTTCTTGGTCTGCTGGTAATGGTCCAGCGCCATCTTGTGGTTCTCGCGGCCAACGCCGGACTTCTTGTAACCACCGAAGGCAGCGTGCGCCGGGTACTGGTGGTAACAATTGGTCCATACGCGGCCCGCCTGGATGGCGCGGCCCATGCGATAGGCACGGTTGATGTCGCGGGTCCAGAGACCGGCACCCAGACCGAACTCGGTATCGTTGGCGATGGCCAGGGCTTCTTCTTCGTCCTTGAAGGTGGTTACACCCACCACCGGACCAAAGATTTCCTCCTGGAACACACGCATGTTGTTCTTGCCTTTGAACAGCGTGGGCTGAACGTAGAAGCCATTGTTATAGGCATCGTCCATTTCCTCACGGCCACCGCCGGTCAGCACTTCCGCGCCTTCCTGCTTGCCGATGTCGAGGTAGGACATGATCTTGTCGAACTGCTCCTTGCTGGCCTGAGCGCCGACCTGCACATCGGTATCGAGCGGGTTGCCACGCTTGATGGACTTCGTGCGTTCAACAACCTTGGCCATGAACTCCTCGTACATGTCTTCCTGTACCAGCGCACGGGACGGACAGGTACAGACCTCACCCTGGTTGAAGAACGCCAGCACCAGGCCTTCCACACACTTGTCGATAAACTCCGGCTCAGCCTGCATTACGTCTGAGAAGTAGATGTTCGGAGACTTGCCGCCCAACTCTACAGTAGAGGGGATGATGTTCTCGGCCGCGCATTTGAGAATGTGGGAGCCCACCGGTGTGGAGCCGGTGAAGGCAATCTTGGCAATACGCTTGCTGGTGGCCAGGGCCTGGCCCGCTTCAATGCCGTAGCCGTTGACGATGTTAACCACGCCCGGGGGTAACAGATCGCCAATCAGGTCCATCAGGATCAGGATGCTGGCTGGCGTCTGCTCGGCAGGCTTCATCACCGTACAGTTGCCGGCTGCCAGACAAGGCGCCAGTTTCCACACAGCCATCAGCAGTGGGAAGTTCCAGGGAATGATCTGGCCAACCACACCCAGTGGCTCATGGTAATGATAGGCCACAGTGTTGTTGTCGATGGCGCTGGACGTGTCTTCCTGGGCGCGGATACAACCGGCAAAGTAACGGAAGTGGTCAACCGCCAAAGGAATGTCGGCGTTCAGTGTCTCGCGAACGGCTTTGCCGTTATCCCAGGTTTCGGCGACCGACAGCATTTCAACATTCTGCTCGATACGGTCGGCAATTCTCAGCAGGATATTGGAACGCTCAGTGGTCGAAGTTTTTCCCCACGCTGGCGCGGCCTTGTGGGCGGCATCCAGAGCCAGGTCAATATCTTCGGCCGAGGAGCGGGGGATCTCACAGATGACATCGCCGGTCACCGGCGTGATGTTTTCAAAGTACTGACCCTTGACCGGGGCGACCCACTCGCCGCCGATGTAGTTCTCGTAACGGGGTTTGAAGGAGACGACGGAGCCTTCCTTACCAGGTTGTGCGTAGATCATGGTCTCGACCTCTTGTTGTGTTTGTCGCAGGACAACGCGGCCTTGCGCGTTTACCTATTCAATGTAGACCCCGGCACTGGATAGTTGAATGATTCGATGGAGGTGAAAAACTCATCCCTTGGTAGTAAACGCCAGGGCATGGAGGTGGGAAATTACCACCTGTTCGGCAGTGTCCACGACGTCAGGAGGGAATTCGCCCTCTATCCCAAGCCTGCGTAGTAATGGGAAGCGGCCTACAAGGAAAAAGACAATCTGACCCATGACGGTATGGGCCTCGATGATGACCCGGCGCTCGTCGGGTGACCGGTCCATCACGACCGCAATCAGGCGGGTCAGGTGCACATGGACACGTTCGAAGGTTTCCTCGTAGAGGATATCAAACGCCTCAGTGGGACTGGCCTGTTCGCGCATCACCAACATGAGCCAGCGGCGAGCCTCCGGGGCCTGGGCGAACTGGCGAACCATGCGTTTCACGATGAGTTCGAGTTGGGCCAGGGCCTGATCGCAATCACTGGCGCTTGCAGCCGATTGCTCGCCAGTAAAACCGAAAACTTCTCTCATGCGCCGGGCAATATGCCGGGCAATGGCGTGGTACAAGCCAGTCTTATTATCGAAGTAATAGGCAATGGAGCCGATATTGGAATCGGCGGCTTCGGCAATCATGCGGGTCGTGGTGCCTTTGAAACCATATTGACCAAACAACTCCATGCCCGCCAGGATCAGTTTTTGGGCGGTTTCGTCTTCGGCTTTGCCCGGCTCGTTTGCCACTGCTTTCTCTCCAAATGCACTATGTTGTCTCGGTTGCATGAGGCATCTTCCCTGATTCGCGGGCAAAAAAGTAGGTGTACAGCACCGGCACCACGCCCAGACTCATCAGGGTTCCCAGGCCCAAACCAAAGGCCATGGCGCTGGCCATGGCATAGAATAGCGGATCTTTACCCACAATCAGCGGCAACAGTCCGAGGATGGTCGTGGCAGCCGACATGACAATGGGCCTGAGCCGTCGAACGGAGGCGCGGACAACGGCCTCCTGCAGCGAATGCCCCTCGTCACGACGTTCCCGGTCGATTCGTTCGATCAGCACGATGGCATTATTGATGATAATGCCGGCCAGGCTGTAGATCCCCAAAAGTACCATGAACCCGAAATCCGCCCGCAATGCCAATAGGCCTATTGATACGCCCAGTATCACCAGGGGAATGGTGACCACGATCAACAGCGGGCGCTTGTAGGAATTGAACTGGGCTACCAGCAGGATCAGGATCAACCCCAGGCACAATGGCAGGTTGGCTTGCATCGAGGCCTGCCCTTCGGCGGACTGCACCACCACGCCGTCAAACTCAACCCAATGGCCCGGCGGCAAAGAGGCCTCCAGGGATCTCAGTGTTGGGGTAATGCGAGGCATCATGTCCTCGGCAGTCAAAGCATCGTTTCGTCCTTCGATGGTAATGGCGCGAACCAGATTGTGCCGGTCGATCCGGTAGTAGCCATCGTCCAGCCCGATTGTCGCCACCTGGTTCAGGGGAACACCCTCACCAGGATCGTTCAGCGGGTAGACCACTAGCGATTTCAGGCGCTCCAATCGGGACCTCACTTCAGGCGGGTAACGCAACACAATGGGCACCAGGGTGTCGCCCTGGCGTAACTGGCTCAGTTGATAACCATCAATGGCTCCTTTCAGCGAGCTGGCAATATCGGCAGAGGTGACACCGGCGCGATCCGCCTGTGCCTGGTTAACCTCGATGCGCAATGACGGTATGCGTGCTTCCCAGCTCTGACGCACGTCCCTGCCCCCCGGCATAGCGCGGAGTTCTGCCTCCACCTTTGCCGCAGTATCGTAGAGCACCTCTCGGTCTGGCCCCTTGACCAGAATCTCCAGCAGGTTGGAATCTGAAGGCCCGAGGAACATCCGGGTGACCTGGGAGGACAGTTGCGGAAACTCCTTAGCCAGCAGTTGCCGCGCCGCTGTCATCACCGATGCCATCTGGTCCCTCTTTGCCACGTTCAACACCAGGAAGCCTCTATTCGGCGCCGGATCGATGGGGGTGAGTGACAACACGAACCTGGGACCACCAAATCCGGCGTAGGCCGCCACACCCGTCAGTTTGTCACCCAGAGATTCGGTGAGCGACCGGCTGACCGCCTGAACCTGCTGGTCCGTTGCAGAGGGCGCACTGTCAGATGGCAGATCCAGGTAGACCAATACCTGATGCCGGTCTGAATCGGGAAAGAACTTCTTGGGCACCACCTGCATCAATCCAATACCCAGCAACAGCAAAGCCACCACCGCTATCAGGAATAACGGCCGATGCCGCAGGCAGCGTCTGAGCACCACCTCATACCCACTGGACATAGCCCGGAACAGGCGCTCGGATAATGCCGCCGGCCCGGTTTGTTGCTGAGGTGCACTGCGATCGGAATCATCAGCGGGGCGTTGCATGAAGCGATGACACCATATCGGCACCACTGTCATCGACAGCAGCCAGGACGTCAGCAACGACAGGGCAATCACTATTGATATCGACCGGGTATATTCGCCCGAGACATGTTCCGCCAACATCAGTGGCAGGAAGACCAGAATGGTGGTCAGCGTGGACGACAGAAGGGGCATAGACAGTTCACCCCCGGTCTGTTTCAGCGCCAAGTCACGAGACGTACCCTCCGCCAGGCGAACTTTGAAGTCCTCCGCAACGACGATCGCGTTGTCCACCAACAGCCCCAGGGCAATGACGAGGGTTGCGAGGCTCATGCGCTGCAACGTCATGTCGAAGAGCCCCATCAATGCCAGGGTTACGAGCATGACTGCCGGTACCGTTGAGCCGACTATCAGGCCGGTGCGAATGCCCAGAAACAGAACCACAACCGCCAGAACAATAGCCAGGGTCTGTATCACACTGAGGCTGACGCCATAGACCGCATTGGCCACTTGGTCCGCCTGGAACGTCATGATGTCCAGGTTATAGCCCGCCGGCAGGCTGGCCCCGATGTTGTCCAGGCGAGCCCTTACGGCTTCGCCATAATCAAGGACGCTATAGCCATCAGTCATGGAGATGGCAAATACAATTGCACGCTTGCCATTGTGGTAAGCGGTGTTAGCCGGAGGATCCAGGTATCCCCGATTGACCGCTCCAAGGTCCGCCAGGCGAAGGGAGCCACCATCGGGCAACCGAATGTCCGATGCCCGCAGGGCTTCCAAGTCCGGAAACGCACCCGACACCTGCAGTGCCAGCCGCTGCTCTCCGGATTCCATAACGCCCGCCGGTGAGATAACGTTTCGATCACTAAGCTGTGAGGCCAACTGAACCGGCGTCAGCCCAAGATTGGCAAGGCGGGATTCACTGACATCGATGTAGATGCGTTCCGGCTGCACACCGTGCAACTCCACCTTACGGGTTCCCTCCACACCATACAGACGGGCGCGCACATGTTCGGCAATCTGCAGTTGTTCAGCCTGGCTGAACTGATCTGAGGTGAGCGCAGCAGTGACCACGGCCACATTACCGAAATCGTCATTGACGACTGGCGCCTCAGTCCCCTCCGGTAATTGACTGCGGGCACTCTCCACCTTCTGGCGCACGTCATCCCAGATCTGAGCCAGATCGAAGTAGCGATCCTGAATCTCAACATGAATCAGTGACTGCCCCCGCATCGAGGTGGACCGGATATGCTCCACCTCGGCAACCTGTCGAATCCGGGTTTCCAGCGGCTTGGTGATCCATTCCTCGACCTGCTCGGCGGGTAAGCCAGCAAAACGGGTACTGACCACCGCCTCGCGGACGGTAATACTGGGATCCTCCCTGGTGGGAAGCGAGAGGTAGCTGAACGCGCCAAAGAACATGGCGGCCACGGTGGCCAACAGGACAACCGGACGGAAACGGAACGCGAGCTGGGAGAGGTTCATGACCACCTCAATGGAACTGTTGTGGGCCCTGGCCCAGAATGCTGACGCGGTCACCTATCGAGACAAACTCGACACCGCGCGCGACAACTTTCTGCCCCACTTGCAGGCCCCCGGTGACCACCGCCTCGCCGTCTGCTACCGAGAGTACTTTCACCGGCACGGAGACCAGTTGGTTAGCGTCATCAAGCAGCAGAACCCGAGGCTCACCCAGGACTGGGTATAACAGGGAAGTCAGTGGCACACGAAAGGAGTCAACCGACGTGGTCATGCTATCGGTCGCTATCTTGAAAGAAACTTCAGCGGTCATACCAGAGCGAAGCCCCGCCATGGACCCAGTCATACGGAGGATAACCGGGTAATCATTCCCGTCAGCGGCGTGACTGCCAATGTGTGTTACCCGCGCGGTCGTCTGTGCGCCGTCCAGTGCGGGCACTGACACTGACTGGAGGCTTTCTGCCTGAACCTGCCCGATGACGTTCTCCGGCACCCGGGTCAACACGTCAAAACCGTCGCCACTTGAAACAAGGTTGAAGATGACCTCGTTGGCCGCCACTCGTTGCCCGGGTTCAGCGTGCCTGCGTGCCACAGTGCCATCGAACGGTGCCCGCAGGCTTGTCTGTTCCAGATCCCGCGCTGCCAGTTTCCGGGACGCGACGGCGGAGTCCACCCTGGCCCTGGCACCAGCCACGGCTGCCTCTGCGTTTTCCAGGGTAGCTTCACTGGTATGCCCGCCCTGGCGCAGCCTTGTCAGCCGCCGTAGCTCGCGCTGAACGTCAGCAAGGCCTGTCCTGGCCTCCACCTCTGCCGCCTTACTGCGTTCATACGTCAGTTGGTAGCGCTCGCCATTCAACCTTGCGAGGATATCGCCACGCTGAAAGGCATCGCCAACATCCAGGGTCAGATACTCCACCTGGCCAGTTACTTCAAAGCTCAGCGTGGTTCTTCGGCTTGATTCCACCCGGCCCGGCAAGGTCATCCAGGACATCGATTCAGCCGGCTCAACATTTGCCACGTCCACTAGCCGTGGCGAAGACGAGGTATCCAGTGGTTCAGAAGCCGGCGAGCAGCCGGCCAGTATCAGCACCGCAAGAATGATTACCAGCACCACAAGCCACCCCTGTTTAATCATCTGATTAAGGCATCATATAATCATTTGATTAAAACTGAAAGGATGTACCAAAAAAAAGGGCTGCCTTTCGGCAGCCCCTTCTAGACCCGATACCGAGTCGGTAAACTCCAGGGATCAGTTGCTCGCAACACGATCCTTCGGCAGTTTGAACGTCCAGACCATACCGCCCTGGTTGAAGTCCTTTACCACCTTGGCCACTTCACCGCCCCAGAGCGGAACCGCCCCACCCCAGCCAGAGGCCACAGAGACATACTGCTCGCCGTCCATGGTCCAGGTGACAGGCGTACCCACAACGCCGGAACCGGTGTTGAACTTATACAGCTCTTCGCCGGTCTTGGCGTCAAAAGCCTTCAGATAGCCTTCGGGCGTACCAGTGAAGACAAGGTTGCCCGCGGTTGTCATCACACCACCCCACAGTGGAGCGGTGTTTTCATAACGCCAGACTTCCTTGCCGGTCTTTGGGTCCATGGCACGGAGCACGCCGATGTAATCGTCATTAGCTGGCTTGATGGTAAAGCCCGCACCCAGGAAAGCCGCGCCTTTCTTGTAGGAAACTGGCTCGTTCCAGATATCCATGGACCATTCATTGGACGGCACATAAAAAAGCCCGGTGTCCTGGCTATACGCCATGGGCATCCAGTTCTTGCCGCCAAGGAACGCCGGCTGGGCAACAACCACCTCACCTTTACTTCCCTCCATTGCGGAAGGATCGCCCGGGCGGCCACCGTCCTTGAAGATCGGACGACCGGTCTTCGGATCAAGGCCTTCAGCCCAGGTGATCTTGTCCACGAATGGGAAGCCGCGAATAAAGTCGCCGTTCTCACGGTTCAGAACGTAGAAGAAGCCGTTACGGTCAGCGGTTGCCGCCGCTTTCACGGTTTTGCCCTTTTCTTTGTAATCGAACGAAATCAGCTCGTTGACACCATCGTAGTCCCAGCCATCATGAGGCGTGGTCTGGAAGTGCCATTTGATACTGCCATCGTCCGGATCGATTGCCACCCGCGAGGATGAGAACAGGTTATCGCCAGGGCGCAGGTGTGAGTTCCAGGGTGCCGGGTTACCGGTTCCGAAGAACAGGGAGTCGGTGTCCTGATCATAGGTGCCACCCAACCAGGTCGCAGCACCGCCGTTCTTCCACATATCACCCGGCCAGGTCTGTCCGGCTTTGCCGCCGGAAATGCCGTTTTCAACCGCCTTGCCATCTTTGTAGACATAGCCCATATGGCCTTCAACAGTCGGGCGCATCCACACCAGCTCACCGGTATTGGCGTCGTAGGCTTCCACCTTGCCGACAATACCGAACTCACCACCGGAAACGCCGGTAATCACTTTGCCTTTGACAACGATAGGTGCGGCGGTAATGGCATAACCCGCCTGGTAGTCGGCAACCTTCTTGATCCACATGGGCTTGCCGGTATCTTTGTTCAAAGCGACGAGTTTGGCATCGAGAGTACCGAAGATAACCTTGTCGTCGTATAGGGCAACGCCACGGTTAACCACATCACAACAGGGCATGATGCCGTCGGGCAAACGCGCGTCGTACTGCCAGATCTCCTCGCCGGTTCTGGCATCAATAGCGTAAACACGGGAATAGGAGGCGGTCACATACATCACGCCATCCTTGATCAATGGCTGCGACTCCTGGCCGCGCATTTTCTCGCTGCCAAACGAGAACGCCCAGGCTGGCTGGAGGTATTGAATGTTGCTGGTGTTAAGGTCTTCCAGGATACTGAAGCGCTGACCCTGGGTACCCATGCCGTAACTGACAATATCGCCCGGCGTTTTATGATCGTTCATGATGTCTTCGTCGGTGACCGCTTGGGCCCCATACGATACCGCCAGCGCCAGGGCACTGGCCGCAATGCGAATCCCGAACTTGTTCGATGTCATGGTTGCGCTCTCCAAGTCTCTTGTTTTCGGTGCTATCGTTTTTGTTTCAGGATGAACCGGGAACTTTTCCCGCCTCTGAAGTGATTCTTCGCTTTGGGACGAAAACCAACAATTACCCCCCGGCACTGGTTTTCTCATCACTTGGTATTACTACCTCCAAAAACAAAGCCCGCGAGGGCTTCGCGGGCTTGATGTATCGCTCGAAATAAAGCGGGGAGTCATCAACGCTGACCTTCGGCCTTAGTCAACGCTTCCTCGCTGAGAAATTCCCGATAATATTGGGGAACGCTATATCGCAGCCCGAGCTCCGCAAACAGTGCTTGCATGTCGCCGGATTTCACCAGGTCACCGATAATGGCTTCGATCGCATAACCGAGCTGGCGATGGGTATGCTTGATGGCCATGCCCACGTCCCAGACCTGCTTGCCGATACCCGGGAAGCCGTTCCCTGCCAGCTGAAATTCGGTATTTCCAGGGCGCCCAAGCTCATGATCGATCTCGGCGCGCATACCCATAACGGCACTGACCGTGCCCTCGCGCATGGCATCGAATGCCTTGCGAACGTTCGGGTAATGCCTGACCTGATCCCGCATACGGCCCTGCAAACCGGAACTCAGGTAGAAGTCCGGCAGGGTATCGATCTCCACGCCAATGGGGTGGTACTGGAACTTGGCGACGGTATCGACACCGTCAATCTTCTCCGGATTGAAGGCAATCTGCCAGGTTTCCTGCTGGTAGGGGCCGAACAGCACCACCTGTTCGTTGATGTATTCCCCGGTGGAATCCTGCATGTAGGCATATTGCTTGTCATAAGGCACCCGCATCATCACGTCTGCCAGCCGGCGCTTGGCGAGGTAGTGCCCTTTCCAGACGTTGTTTCTGAGGTCATCTCCGAGGTTTTCGTCGGGCACGATCCAGTGCACCCGGAATTCAACGCCCATGGCTTCGGCAATCTGTTTGCCCACTTCCACGTCAATGCCACGGGGTTCTCCGTTCACCTCGTAGGAGTACGGCGGGAAGTTTTCATAAACACCAACTTTCAGATAACCGGATTCGAGAATGATGTCGTAGGTTCGCTCCGCAGGCCTGTTCAGTAACGGATCGCCGTCATCCACTTCCTGCGCCGGGACCACCTGGAAAAACAGCATCAGTACAACAATACGGGACAGTGTTTTCATTGTTTTCTCCCCAACGACGCCAGGCCGGCACAGGGCCGGCCTGAGTACAGGCTTGGTATGAAGATCCGAGAAGCGATCATTCCGGCTTCGGCAGAGACTCCACATAAGTCCGAATGGCCCATATGGCGTTCTGGTCCAGTGTTTTCTTCCAAGCGGGCATGCCCCTGTCAGTGCCGTTGAGCACTCGGGTAACGTAATACTCGTCATCCCACTCGGTCAGCTCACGCAAGTCGGGCGTCAGGCCGCCGGACATAGCGCGGATACCGTGGCAGCCTGCGCAGTTGCCGGCGTACGCACTCTCTCCCACTGTCACGGCCTGGGCATTGTGCTTGCCATACTCATTGCCTTCCCGAAACGGGTTCTGCGATCGCACTTCGTCACCGAGTTCAGGCAGGTCACCAGTGTCCACCTCCTGTGGAGTCACGTTGCCGTGAGCCATTACCAGACCAGCAACTCCCAAAAGAGCGGCTGCCAGCAGCGTGTGAAGTGAAAAGGGCGTGGTCATTGTTGCTACCTCTGCTATTTGATTCCTCATCCATTGGCTGTTGGTTTTGTCAGACGCCAATGTGCTTGCTCCCAGTCTAGGAATCGCACCGCTCAATCCGAATGCCACTTTGGAGGTTTTGGTGTAGTTCCTTGGTAGTAGACGCAGAGAGCGAAGGCCAAAGCATGAGATCGAAAGGCAATGTCTGAAAACTGCCCGTTTCTCAGCTACAAGCACGCTTATCGGGATATTTTCCCGGGTTTTTCTGGTTTTTTCCCGGATCCAGCATGGGTATTTCCGTCGCCTGGCGTTGGCTACGCAGCTAATACTCAGTGCGTCGACGTCTAAGCAGGGCGTTAGTCACAACAAAAACCAAGGGGAACATGTATGAAAACCACCAAAGAAAAGCATCCGCTTATACGCGGGATCAGCCTGGCACTGATGCTGGGTTCATCAGTCGCTCTGTCACTTCAGGTGCACGCCAAAGACGTGACGTGGGACGACATCGCCAACGATGCACAAACCACGGAAAACGTACTTGGCTACGGCATCGGCCCCAAGGCACAACGTTACAGCCCGATGACCACTGTTAATCGCGAGAACGTTGAGCGCCTGGTTCCGGCCTGGTCTTTCTCATTCGGCGACGAGAAGCAGCGGGGGCAGGAATCGCAGGCGCTGATTCACGACGGCGTTATCTATATCACCGGTTCCTATTCCAGAATCTACGCCCTGGACGCCAAAACCGGAGACAAACTCTGGGAATACAATCACCGCCTGCCCGAGGGCATCCGCCCGTGCTGCGACGTTGTGAACCGGGGCGCAGCCATCTTCGGTGACAAGGTCTTCTTTGGCACCCTTGACGCCGGCATCGTTGCCCTAAACAAGGACACTGGCAAGGTAGCCTGGCGGGAAAAGTTCGCCGACCACGAAGCAGGCTACACCATGACCGGGGCTCCAACCCTGGTGAAAGACCAGAAGTCCGGCAAGGTACTACTGATTCACGGGTCGTCCGGGGATGAGTTCGGCGTTGTGGGCAAACTGTTTGCGCGTGACCCTGATACCGGCGAAGAAATCTGGATGCGTCCATTCGTGGAGGGGCATTATGGTCGCCTGAATGGCGAGAAAAGCACACCGACCGGCGATCCTCGTGCACCGAGCTGGCCTGACGATCCCAACACTGAAACTGGAAAGGTCGAGGCCTGGAGCCACGGTGGCGGTGCCCCCTGGCAGAGCGCGAGCTTCGATGCCGACACCAATACCATCATCATCGGCGCTGGCAACCCTGCCCCATGGAACACCTGGAAGCGCACATCACCCGGTGGCGACCCCGCCGACTACGACAACCTGTACACGTCCGGGCAGGTCGGCGTAGACCCGTCCACTGGCGAAGTGAAATGGTTCTACCAGCACACACCCAACGATGCCTGGGACTTCTCGGGCAACAACGAACTGGTGCTTTTTGAATACGATGAGGACGGGGAGACCGTAAAAGCGACAGCGCACGCCGATCGCAATGGGTTCTTCTACGTTGTTGACCGTACCAACGGCGATTTCAAAAAAGGTTTCCCGTTCGTAGACAATATTACCTGGGCCAAAGGGATTGGCGAGGACGGTCGTCCAATCGAAGCCGAAGGCCAGCGCCCACCACCCGTAGCTGAAGGCGAAACCCGCGGCAAATCCATCGAAGTTTCTCCGCCCTTCCTCGGTGGCAAAAACTGGAACCCTATGGCCTACAGCCAGGATACCGGTCTGTTCTACGTGCCAGCCAACCACTGGAAAGAGGATTACTGGACCGAGGAGGTCACTTACAAAAAAGGCGCGGCCTACCTGGGTCAGGGGTTCCGCATCAAGCGCATGTATGACGACCATGTGGGTATCCTCCGTGCCATGAACCCCATCACCGGCGACATTGAATGGGAGCACAAGGAAAATATGCCCCTGTGGGCAGGTGTTCTTGCCACCAAGGGCGGCCTGGTATTCACAGGCACGGGAGACGGGTTCCTCAAGGCCTTTGACGCCGAAACCGGCGAAGAACTCTGGAAGTTCCAGACCGGCTCCGGGATCATTTCGTCTCCGATCACCTGGGAGATGGACGGTGAGCAGTATATCGGCGTTGCCTCTGGCTACGGCGGTGCAGTGCCACTGTGGGGCGGCGATATGGCTGAGCTGACCAAGCCCATTTCTCAAGGCGGGTCATTCTGGGTGTTCAAGATGCCCTCCTGGGCGCAGGCTTCACGCTAACCAATTTCCGACCTGGGTCTGGCTTAACGCCAGGCCCTTTTTTGTATCTGTTCGGGAGTGACTACCATGAAATTCGTTATTACTGCTTCCATGATGGCTTTGTGCTCACAGTCGTTCGCCGGCGATTACATGGCCGGCCAGGATCATGCGCCCTCATTCAACGGCTGTGTTCTTGAGCGCCGGGCCCAGTGCCCCGGAGCGGATCTTCGGGGCGCCGATCTGTCCAACATGGACTTGCGTTCCGCTGATTTCAAAGGCGCTAACCTTTCAGGCGCCAACCTGAGCCATACAAGCCTCAGAGGTGCCAATCTGGATGGAGCAAGTCTGGACAACGTCGTTGGCTACCGTTTGCAGGCCTACCGAGCAAGCATGCGGGGAGCATCGCTGAAAAATGCAGATCTTCAGGGCATGCAGGGGCAATACCTTTTTGCCCAGGGGGCTGACTTTAGCGGCTCGAATCTAACGGGGGCCAATTTCGATTTTTCGAGATTCTCAGGCGCTTCATTGCAGAACGCCAATCTCGCCTTCAGCAGTTTTGAAATCTCCTGGCTGCCAAAAGCCGACCTGAAGGGTGCCAATCTGCGGGGAGCCAACCTTCAGGAGGCCAAGCTCGGACTGGCCAATCTGTCTAACGCCAATCTCACCGGAACCCGGATACATTACGCAACGTTCGAGGGTACCTACATGGAAGGCTGCACGGCCTGCCCTTTCGATTGGTAATGGTGGGCGGGCTCACACCCGCTGGCCTTCTCCCAATTGCCCGTACCGAATCAGACCAGCATCCACAGCCAGGTGAATCAACTCCACTGACGAGGCCACCTGCAGTTTGCTTTTCAATACCGCCAGATGGTTGGAAACCGTTTTATTGCTAACACACAGGCGCCCGGCAATCCCCGGAACACTCTCCCCCCGGGCATACATCAGCAAAACTTCCATCTCCCGCTGTGTGATATCGCGCAGACGGTGATCCACCGGTCTTTCCTGATTCATAGCCAGCCGGGTCGCAATCGGGTGCTCGATGTAGGGTTGGCCCGCCGCTACCCGTTTGACCGCTTCCGCCAATTCTTCGGGGGCGCAACTCTTGGATACAAATCCCAGCCCACCAACATCCAGGGCCTGGCGCACCATTGGTAGTTCATCGTGCATGGTAAAGAACAGAATGGCGGCGCTGCGCCAGCGCTGACGAAGTCGGCGCCCCACTTCCAGGCCAGAGATATCCGGCAACCCCATATCCAGCAGCACGACATTCGGCTGGTGGTCCGCGTAACGGGCAACCGCATCCTGTCCTGTTTCCACTTCGACAATGGCGACGGCGGGTATCATCGACCTCAGCAGGTTGGCAATCCCCTGACGCACAACCTGATGGTCATCAACGATCATCAGTTTCACACGGCACCTCCTGGCGCTGTAATGGATTCAGACAAAGGCACCGCAAGGCGTATTCGTGTGCCTTCACCCACCTTGCTGGAAAATTGCACCTTTCCGCCGAGGCATCGCGCCCGCTCACGCATGGAGCGAATGCCCAGGCCCGCCTTCGCGGGAAAGTTCTCTGCACCGGCTCCGTCGTCCCGAATGTCAATCCGCAGTCCATCGGAATGTTGAGCAACCGCCAGTATTGCGCAGCGGGCTCTGGCGTGTCGGGATATGTTGTTCAGCGCCTCCTGAAGGAAACGATAGAGATGTGTCTGCTGCTCATCGGTGAGTTGCGGCAGTTGCGTATCCATATCAAGCCGACAGTCCAGCCCGCTCAACTGCTGCCACTGTTCCGCCAGGTGTCGAATGGCGCTGTCCAGGCCAAGTTGCTCCATCACCAATGGGTGCAGATCCTGCAACAAATGGCGGAAATGCTGTTGCACGGTTTCACAGTGTCCCGCTAGATCTTTTGCCTGTTGCTTCTGTCGTTCGTTCAATTCGGGGTCGTACACCCAGCTTCGCGCCTGCGCACGAATACCGGTGAGATACTGGCCAAGATCATCGTGCAAGACACGGGCAATATGTGATCGCTCCCGGTCCTGTAACTGCAGCAGTTCGTTCAGCAGGTGGCTGACGGTTTTCTGTTCCTTTTCCAGCGCGGTGGCCATTGCATTGAACCGACCGGCCAGAGTATCCAGTTCTCGGATACTCTGCCTTGGCAGCCTGGACGTCAGCTCCCCCCCGGCCACAGCCTCCAGAGCGCTTGCCAATGAAACCAGGGGCCGAAGCCCCTGCCTGACCATTCCGTAGAGTGCCATGAAGCACAAAACCATACCCACTGCGTAGGAAAAGGAAACCAGCAGGAACCCTTCCCAGATTTCCTCGACCTCATCAGCGGGATCAATCCGCCAGCCATTGACCGAGGGAAAAGACACCTGTCCCGACACCATGGACGAAAACCAGGAAGGCACATGCCCATTGTCGTCTGCCTTGTCGGCCACTGGCTTTATGTGCCGCATATTCGCAACCACATTAGCCGGCAGACCTTGAGGATCGCCCAGACTTTTCGCCAGACCTGACACGCCGGTGAGCTCACGCTGAACATCGTGCTGCGCCTGCCCAATGTACAACGCAGCACCCAGCAGATACACGACAACAAATACCGCCAGCATGGTCAGGGAAATTTTCCGGTAAGCCGTCATTATTTTGGTCCAGTCAAAGGCTTTGGCACCTATACCAATCATGCTAAACGCCCTATTTCTGACCGGAATAGTTCTTTAGTACCGGCACTTTCCTACTTTCTGAATATTTCCGGGACTTTTTCCCTTCTCTAAGCTGGAAGCACAACAATAAACCGGAGAACTTCATGTCTCTTTTGTTCAGGACTGCAACCGCAATACTGGCAGCCATCCTCAGCACCGCCCCGCTGAAAGCAGATTCTCTTGAGGTACGTGTAGGGTATGTGCAATGGCATCCGGACCAGGGCCCGGTCTTGTCCAATGTCCTTCCCGAACCGGAAGACGCCGGCCTGAAAGGCGCAGAACTGGGCATGCAGGACAACAGCACCACCGGGAAGTTTCTCGGGCAGACCTACACCCTGGAAAGCAGGGTTGCCGACTCGGAAGCCGAGGCGATGGCCGCTTTCGACCAACTGCGCGCGTCCGGTATCGAACTGTTCGTGGTGAATACTCCGGCACAGACATTGAAGAGAATGATCGCAAAGACGGACGCAGACACACTTCTGTTCAATGCCGGTTCAAAAGCGGACGAGCTTCGAACCATCGAATGCAACGCCAACCTGCTCCATACCATGCCCAGCTACGCCATGCTGACGGACGCACTGGCACAGTGGCTGAACCAACGGCGCTGGAACGAGATTTTCTTGATTACCGGGCCCACTGACGACGACAAAGTCTGGGCCAATGCCTTTCGCAGATCTGCCAAGCGCTTCGGTTTGGAAGTTATTGAAGACAAACCATGGACCTTTGACGCCGACCTTCGCCGCACCGCCTCCAGGGAACTGCCGTTGTTTACCCAGGCCAGCGACTACGATGCCGTTGTGGTGGCGGATGTTCGAGGCGATTTTGGCGAGTACGTGCCTTTTAATACATGGCTGCCGCGACCTGTCGTCGGCACTCAGGGGATGTCCCCCGTTACCTGGCACCGGGTAGTGGAAAGCTGGGGCGCCGCTCAACTGCAAAGCCGCTTCCGTGATCTGGCTGGCCGCGACATGAACGGCGAGGACTATGCCACCTGGGCAGCCATTCGTTCCATCGGCACAGCCGTCACTGACTTGGGTGACGCAAGCCCCAACGCAATCCGAAGTTTTCTTTTCAGCGACAAATTCCAGCTTGCCGCTTTCAAGGGCCGCAAGCTGACTTATCGCGATTGGAACGGCCAACTTCGACAGCCAATTCCCCTGGTTCATCCACGGGGACTGGTTGCCAGGGCACCGTTCGAGGGGTTTCTGCATCCCAACACGGACATGGACACGCTCGGTTTCGACAAACCAGAGAGCGAATGTCGCATCAACGGCTGACCGCTCTGGCGGAAGCTTTCTATAACAAGAAGGAGTTACACCATGAAGTCTCTGCTCAAGCACGCCGCCCTGGTCGCCATCGTCGGCCTGTCGACACCGGCCATGGCCAGCCTTGCCTACGTGTCCAACGAAAAAGACAACACCCTTTCCATCATCGACACCGAGACTCAGGAAGTTGTTGAGACCATTGATGTGGGCCAGCGGCCACGGGGCATCCTGTTGTCCAAGGACCACACCAAGCTTTATATCTGCGCCAGTGACGACGATACTGTGCAGGTGCTGGATCTGGCGACCCGCAAGATCGTCGACACCCTGCCCTCCGGTGAAGATCCCGAACAGTTCTCACTTCACCCGAACAACAAGCATCTGTACATCGCCAACGAGGACGACGCCATCGTCACAGTGGTGGATGTGGACACAAAAGACGTCCTGGCCCAGATTGACGTCGGTATAGAGCCGGAAGGCATGGCTGTAAGCCCGAACGGAAAATGGGCGGTCAACACCAGTGAAACCACCAGCATGCTGCACTGGATCAACACCGAGACCTTTGAGATTGAAAAGAACATCGTTGTCGGGCAACGCCCCCGCCACGTGGAATTCAGCAAAGACAGCAAGATTGCCTGGGCTTCGGCGGAAATCGGCGGCACCGTGCACATCATCGATGTGGACAATCTGGAGCAGATCCATGAGATGTCGTTCAAGGTTCCTGGCGTGAATCAGGACCGCGTTCAGCCCGTCGGTATCGAGCTGACCTCCGATGGAAAATACGCCTTCGTAGCGCTCGGCCCATCAAATCATGTTGCAGTCGTCGATGCCCAGACTTATGAAGTGTTGGATTATCTACTGGTGGGCAGTCGGGTATGGCAACTGGATCTCGATAAGGATGAGAAACATCTCTATACCACCAACGGCGTTTCAGGAGACGTTTCGGTGATCGATGTCGAAGACCTGAAGGTGATCAAATCCATCAAGGTCGGCCGCTACCCCTGGGGTGTGGTCATTGATCCGTCCTCATAACACCAGCATGACCATTGAAGCCAGCCATATCAGCTTTCGCTACGGCGACAAGCCCGTGCTCAAAGAGGTCAGCTTCGCGCTGACCTCTGGCCGTTTCCACGCTCTTCTGGGCCCCAACGGCGCCGGCAAGTCCACACTGTTCGGTTTGTTAACCCGGCTTCTGGCGCTCCAACAAGGCGAACTACTGCTGGCCGGTCAATCGTTGAAAAAACAGCCATCCGAGGCCATGCGCCAGATTGGTGTGGTGTTCCAGCAGAACGCTCTGGATCTTGATTTGACCGTGCGCCAGAACCTGCAGTATCACGCCGCGCTGCACGGATTATCTCGCAAAGACGCCCGAACGAGGGGTGATCGCGAGCTGGCTCGTTTTGAACTGCTGGAGCGCGCCAACGAACCCGTGCGCAAGCTCAATGGCGGCCACCGACGGCGTGTGGAAATTGCCCGGGCCTTGCTTCATGAGCCCTCTCTGTTGCTGCTTGATGAGCCCACTGTCGGCCTGGATGTGGCAAGTCGCAGAGCGCTCAACGAACATGTTCGCATTCTGTGCGACGAGGCCGGCCTGACCGCGCTGTGGGCGACGCACATGATCGAGGAGGTGCAACAGGATGACCGGGTGTTGATCCTGCACCAGGGGAAACTGCTGGCCGATGGCTCCGGCCAGGACATTTGCGAAGCCGAGGGCACCCGGAACCTGGCGGAAACGTTTCACTCGCTGACGGGGGCAGGATAATCATGAAAGCGGCCCATTACTGGCACTGTTTTGTCGGCATCCAGACGCGGGAGTGGTTGCGCTTCTGGCAACAACGCACTCGCTTCGCCAGCGCCCTGGTTCGGCCGCTTCTGTGGCTGGTGGTGTTTGCCGCCGGCTTCCGGGCGGTGCTGGGTATTTCCATTATTCCGCCCTACCAGACCTACATCACTTACGAGACCTACATCGCCCCCGGGCTGTGCGGGATGATCATCCTGTTCAACAGCATGCAGGGGGCGCTTTCCATGGTGTATGACCGGGAACTGGGCAGTATGCGGGTTTTATTGATGAGCCCTTTGCCCCGGCCGTTCCTGCTGGTGACCAAGTTGCTGGCGATGGGGGTGGTGTCGGTCGGGCAGGTGTATGTGTTCTTGATGCTGGCATTGCTGGTGGATGTGGAGCCACCGTTGTGGGGCTACCTGGCCGTCTTTCCGGCCCTGGTATTAACCAGCCTGATGCTGGGTGCGCTGGGCCTGCTGATTGCCACCTGGATCAAGCAACTCGAAAACTTTGCGGGGGTCATGAACTTTGTCATTTTCCCGATGTTCTTCATGTCTTCGGCGCTGTACCCCCTGTGGAAAATGAACGAAGCCAGCCCCTGGCTGTACTGGGTCTGCCAGTTCAATCCGTTCACCCACGCAGTGGAAGCGATCCGGTTTTCGCTGTATCTGGAGTGGAATCCCACCGCCTTCGGCATTACCGCCAGTGTAACGGTCGTGCTGGCACTTTTGGCAACGGCGGGGTTTCGGCCGCAGAGGACCAAGATACTGGGGACAAAGCCTGCCTGACCGAGAGGCATTCGGCAGGCAGGGTACCCGCTTACCAACCTTCCTTTGGTACGCCGTGTTCTTGGAGGTAGTCGCCGTGCTTTTCTAGGTAGTTTCGGGTTCCCACTTCAAAATCGTCCGGATCACCTGGCACCTCGGTCGCCTTCATGCGCATTACTTCTATCTCGTTGCCTATCTGGTTCAAGATCCAAACCACGACAGTACCACCAGGAGCCAAACCAATAACCATGGTATCTCTTGGCCCAGAACGCATATCAACCTGCGTTGCGTAGGGTGCAGGCTTCCGCATGCGTTCTAACAGATTCGGCGGCACTTCGATCAGCTTGACGTAATACTTTTGCTCGGCAAATGAGAACCAACGTATCCATATCAGTTCTGGAAACGGATCAACCCTGGAACCAGACCCAGTTGGGCCGTTAGGCCCCTCCCAGCAGCAACCTACGTAGCCGACGGGCTGACGCCAACTCCGCTCGCCAGTCTTCTCTAAGAACATTTCTACCCCCCAAACATCATAGTGTTCGGGAGCAGCCACATCGATATACCAAATGGAGTCATTATCTTGCGGAGATGCGCAGCCACTGGCCAATACAGCCAGCACTAACACCCAAGCGACCGAGATCTTCCTAATCATTATTCGCCTTCCATCTGTGGATAAACCAAACGTTCCCCGGAGGGCGCTGGCGAGTTGGGGTAAACGCCCTCAATTGTCACTGATTCACCCGCAATCTGAGTCGTGACACTGTTATAGTGCGATGAATGATGGATATATCGCTGAAGCAACAAGTTCAAGTCTTTTTGTGCAAGTGAAGGCGAGTCATTACCCACGCAAACCTGATCGATAAGTTCTGAGAAAATGGGTTCAAGTTCTTCGGGTAGCGCGTTGTCGCTCTTTTTCGCTTCAACGGCGTTGAACGGCACCTTGGCCTCTCTCGCAAAATGGTGCATCAACCGCATAGCAACTCTCGAATACTCGCCGCGCACCTGGCGCTGCATCCGCAACACTAGATCGACTCGGCCATCTGGGGCCGGATGGTCATATCGTCGGCTAACGATCTCGAGTCGCGCGGGCTCTCCAGAACCTGGATCGCTTGGCCCATTCTGCGCGTGGTCTGATCGCTGCACTGGCAAGCTATGGGGACCGACCCACCCTTCCGCCACAATTTGTTTTCTTTGAAACTCCAAATCATCCCATTGCATGGTTTTCTTTGGCCAGCGCAGCCGGTTTCGGGGCACGTGTAGAATTGGGCTCAGTAACACTTCTTCTCTCTGGTTGTCGCTATAGCCACCACCTATATCAGAGTGGACACCCGGCAGGTTTATCTCTCGGAAGTTGGCAGGCAAGCTGCCGTCGCGACTTCTTAGACTGTTCAGGGCGAAATTCTTACGGTGTTCGTGAGCAGCGGTCAGATGTACCGCACGATCTACCTTGTCCGAGTCCAGATAAAGCCTTACAGGATGGTTGCGATCATTGTGAGCCGAAAGGTCACCGGCCGCAGGGTTCACAATGGCTGCCACGGAGTCGAACAGACCCACGAAACGAATTTCTATGTGCTTCGGCCAAGATATACCGTTTTCGAACAGAGTCTTGGCCAAAAGGCCGCTCTCCCCCTTGCTGATTTCATGGACAGCATGGCGGGCAGCGGACGCACCCCGACTGAAGCCGAACAGGTCGAGTGTTAATCTCTCAAAAGGTCTATTTCGCTGTTCAACAGATAATGTTTGCAGAATTTCCTTCGCCTCTCGTGCTAGATCCACAAACACGCCCTTCACCTGCTGGACGACACCAGACTCTCCCATACCAGTTATCGCCCCATATAAAACATCGTCACCTCCGGTCTTGGTGCCTACTCCAGGAGCATACAATTTACGCCTATACCTAACGGCATCATCCAGTTCGTTACGGCCTTCTACATACAAGTCCCACAATTTAGCCACGTTGCTAAGGCCATTGGCGTAACTATCCCCCATCATCAGGCGAATTCGCCACTCACACTCCTCCCGACTTATCTCATCGTTTTCATAGGGAATCAGACAATCCCGCTCCAGCTGCTCGGCAAACGAGCGTGCATTGGCAGCGTTGTTCATGGTGCCGTCGGTAAATATCCCGACTTCCAGATGTACTTTGGGAGGAACAGCCTTGGAGGAATCTGTTTTCTCGGCGGCCAGTGCTGCCGCAGCACTCAGCGATGCCACTGAAGCAGAGGCTCCCAGCGGCAGGCTCAATCGATGATCTTCCGCCCCGTCTTGCGACTCACGCTCAGATCTCCGCCATTGACGATAATTCGCCGAGAACAACCCTACACCCAACCCACCAATGCCTTGGGGATGATACTGGCGCAGTTGTTCAGGGGTAATGTCGCAGGCATTCAGCTCTGCTACGCCTTTTTGGATGGCATAAGGTGAGTTCATTCCGCCACTGCGTAACCTCCAGCGTCCTCCCGCGGGCAGGCTATCGTCTGGCAGCCAGCTCACGACGGGAGAAAGGGGCCGGCCGGACCCGGTATAGACAAGCATCAGCCTGTTATCGCTGACTGCCCGGCAGACGGTTTCGGTCAGATGATGGCCGCTGCGGGTTTGGGGCCCGAACGCCGATTCCATGCGCGCGCGGACACTGCCATCGTCCTGGATAACGCGCCTAGCCATACTGGTGGCGATAAAGGGGGATTCAATGCGGGGAAGGTGGTAGGCCTTCAGGTCCCAAACCGGGACCAGGTCCATAAAGCCCATCGTCAGCACTCCTTGTTGACGGTAAAAGACAGGCTGACCATGTTAGCCGAAGTTTCACGAAGGCAACAATTCGAGTGTCACGTTTATGTCACTAAACCAGGTCCACGTCCTCCGCATCTCGCAACTTATCAAGAAGATTGCTGATCAAGCGGGGCTCACCAATGGCATCGTCCCACTGCAACTGCGCTGGACTACCATCCAGATACCATAGACGGTTCGCCAGAGTCTCGGCATCGCGCCCATCATGGGTTACGCAAATCATGGCCATGCTGGCATTGGCGTCCATGATGCCAGCAATCAGTGTTTTTAGTTCTCCCGCCTTTACCGGATCAAGCGACGCGAAGGGCTCATCAAGCAACAACAAATCCGGTTTAACCGCCAGGCAACGTGCGAGTGCGGCTCGTCGAGCCATGCCGATGGAAAGCTGGTCCGGCAGGTAGTGACCGTATCCGGCAAGGCCCACCTGGCCCAGAACGATTTCAGCCTCCTCATCACTCGCCCCTACAAGCTGGAGGTTGGCATTCAGGGTTCGCCAGGGCAGCAATCGGTGTTCCTGGAACAGGTAGCCAACCCGCAGTGTCTCGCGGCCAATAATGGCACCCTGCGGGAGTGCTTTGTCGAGCCCGGCGATGGCGTTCAACAGGGTGGTTTTGCCAATACCGGACGGCCCTAACAGGCAGATGCGATCGCCCCGCTCAATGGTGGCGAAGACCTCACCCAATACGGGTTTGCCAAAACTGCGCCCGGCGATTTGTAGCTCAAGCATGGGCGGCCTCCGGCTGACGCCAGCGACTGGAGCGGCGTTCAAGGGGCTGCAGGATGGCCAACTCGATGAGTTGCACCACGGCGATAAAGGCCAGACTGTAGGCGAGGATGGAAGCCACATCGAACACCTGAAAGGCCATGTGTAACTGGAAACCGACACCACTGGAACGACCCAGCAGTTCGACCACCAGCACGATTTTCCAGATTAGAGCCAAGCCACCACGCGTAGCCGCCATCAGATAGGGAAACAGTTGTGGTACCCAGACCTCACGAAACCGTTGCCAGCGGGTGAACTCGTAGACGGTGGCCATTTCCTCCAGCCGGTAGTCGAGGCTGCGGGCCCCTTCCCGAACCGTCACCGCCACATTGGGGACCTTATTGATCACCACCGCCATCACCGCTGCCACTTCGACCAGGCCAAACCAGACATACATCAAGATGATGGTTACCAGCGCGGGCAGGTTGAGAAGCAGGACCAGCAAAGGATCGAACAGCGCATTGGTAGTTTGGGAGCGCCCCATAGCAATGCCGATCCCGGTACCGAGCAGCATGGCCAATGCAAAGGCCACCACCACACGCGCTAGTGTGGCACCAAGGTGGTGCCATAGGGCTCCGGATTCGGATTCCTGCATCAGGGAATCTAAAACGTCGAGGGGAGTCGGCAGCAAGGGGGACTTGATCACCCAGGCAACCGCCGCCCAGAAAAAGACGAGAGACGGCAACACCACCCAGTAACTCCAGGCCGGAGGGCGGCCGGAGAAGGCGCTCACGGTTGGCCCCGGTGGAACAGGTCGGCGGGCATACGATTGTCAGGATTGGCACCGGTGAGCGCCAGCAGACGATGCAGGTCCGCAATGCGCTGGTCCGTTAGCGGTAATGGTACGCCTGCCACAAATCCTTTCCGCAGCGATTGAAACACAGCGTCGTCAGGCTCACCCATCAGTGGCCGCAAGCGTTGCCAGAACCTTTCGCTATCCGAGAGCTCTTTCTTGGCCTGCTGCAAAGATCTGGCAAATCGGTCCATCAATCCGCGATGGTCGTCCGCCCAATCAGCCGGGAAAACATACCCCAGAACCGGCAAATTTCGGTCCAGTTTGATAGCGGCCAGAAGGTCCGACATTCTGAACGCCGAGCGCCAGCCACCCTCACCTGTCAGGCGTGCCGCAAAATGCCAGTAGGTAATGATGACATCCACTTGGCTCCGCCTCAGGGCCTGGCTCAGCAGCGGTGGAGCGGCAAACTGCACCTCGGCAGATTCGGCAAGCTTGATCCCTTGCTGCTCGGCAACCTTTTGCAACAGTATCCAGCCCTTGCTGTCCGGCCCGCCTGCAACGCCGATACGCGTGCCGGCCAGATCGGCCACGGCGTGTATATCGGAGTCTTCAGCCACCACGATATCGCCAATCTGGGATGAAAACGGTACGTAAAGGTGAGGCGCTCCGTCCTCAAAACGGGCCTGAGCCCAAAGCAGGTCGGCTACGGCCCCGTTGACGGAGCCACTGGTTACCGCCAGGCGGGACGCGGGCAGGTTAGCCACCGGCGTGAGCTCCAACTGGAAGCCGTTCTTCCGGTCCAGCCTCCGGTGAAGTATATGGTCCAACTCCCAGTGAGCAGTGCCGAACTGCAACACACTGACGGACAACACAGGCAAGGGTTGGTTATCGCTGGCAATAGCTGACCCGGGTTGCGCAAAAACCAACCACACGATGGCCATAGCCATCCAGGCAGCGCGGACAGCGGCAACGGGAAATACGGGATCAGGCATTGTTATGGTTTGTTGGCTCATCCCTCCACGATACGAAGCCCGCCAGCCGGCAAAAATAGTACTTTGGTGCCTGTTTTTTGGTGCGATGGTCGCATTCAACCCAAGACGAGGATAGCGTGTAATGCAATCATCACAATAATAACCAGAGGATCACACCCCACTTGGGAGATCCCCTGTCCCAGGAGGCCGCCATGCTGAATGAGCCCGATGCCACACTCTCTCCCGAAAAGCGCTATGATGTCCCGAAAACCGTCCCTGATAACGACAACAAACCGGTGGAACCAGTGATGGAGCCAACCTACAAAATATTGATCGCCGACGACCACCCGCTGTTTCGTGAGGCCATCAGCAGCGTGATATCGACCGGTTTTGACGGCAGTACGATCATTGAAACTGCCGACCTCGATAGCGCCCTGGACATTACCCGCGAAAACGATGATCTGGATCTGATCCTGCTGGATCTGAACATGCCGGGAATGCACGGTTTGAACGGTCTGATTACCTTGCGAAACGAAGCGCCAACCATCCCGGTGGTCATTGTATCGGCGGAGGAAGACAAGCAGGTGGTGTTGCAGGCCATTACCTACGGCGCCTGCGGTTTCATTACCAAATCTTCTCCCCGCGCCCAGATGACGGAAGCCATTCAGCAGATCCTCAACGGCAATGTTTATCTGCCTTCCGACATTATCCGTACCGGCAAGGAAAGCACCCATCGCCGTAGCCGTCATGAGGACAACCCGATTTCACCAGAGCTGCTGAACTCCCTGACCCGCCGCCAGTTGTTGGTACTGGAGCGTATGTCCAAAGGGGAATCCAATAAACAGATTGCGTACAACCTGAACATTGCAGAGACCACGGTAAAAGCCCACGTCTCGGCGATTCTTCGTAAGCTGGGGGTTCACAACCGGGTGCAGGCGATTCTGTCGGCCAGCGACGTGGATTTCAGTCAGTATCTGAAGCGGTAGGAGATCACCCTCTCAAAAGGTGATTCAGCGCACTGCGCAACTTCAACGGCTTCACAGGCTTGTTCATCAACACATGCCCCAACTCGCGGATGTGCTGCTTCAACTCGTTGGTGTAGTTGGCGGTAATCATGACCACCGGCGCCGGGCAATGGCGGCGGCCATTGATCTCGGCTACCACATCTACCCCGTTTTCGTCGTTGTCCAGGTGATAATCCGCCAGGATAAGGTCCACGGGACTCTTGGCCGGGTCCAGCTGTCGCTCAAGATCTCCAAGGGAAACCGCTGAAACCACCTGGCAGTCCCAGCCTTCCAGCAACGTCTGCATGCCCTGGCAGATGGCATGGTCGTTGTCGATCACCCAGATCCTGGCGCCACCCAGGCCGCCGTGGTTTGACACTGCGCGGTCGTCATCCGCTGTCGGCTGTTTGGGCAACAACCGCCCGACCGGCACTTTTACACTGAACACCGAGCCTTTGCCCTCTATCGAGGATACCGTCACCTCGTGGCCCAGCATGCGGGAAATCTTGTCGACGATCGCCAACCCCAGCCCAAGGCCCTTGTCCGGCTGCGAGCCAGCGGGGCGAATGCGCTTGAACTCCTGGAAAATCTCGGTCAGCTTGTCCTCCGGAATACCAGGGCCGGTGTCCCACACCTGCAGCAATACATGCTCCCGATGCCGGCGGCACCCCAGCAGAATGCGCCCAGTACCGGTATAACGAATGGCATTGGTGAGGAAGTTGCGAAGAATCCTCGCCAGTAGCTGGGAGTCGGACTCCACGATTGCCGAGGATGGCACGAAGTCCAGCGTCAGCCCCTCCGCCAGTGCCATCTGACGAAACTCACGGGCGATGTTGTTGAGCAGGTCCCGCAAGTCGAAGGCCATGATGTCCGGCTTGATCACGCCGGCATCCAGCTTGGAAATGTCCACCAGGGTGCCCAGAAGGTTTTCCACATCGTCCAAGGAGGTGCTTACCGATCGCACCAGTCCCTCGGCCTTGGGCCCGAAGGAGTGCTCCAACAAAGAACTGGTGAACAGGCGAGCTGCATTCAGTGGCTGCAGCAGATCATGGCTGACCGCCGCCAGAAATTTGGTTTTCGACAAGTTGGCGCGCTCGGCGTCCATCTTGGCGTCACGCAGTCGCGCTTCCACCGCCGCCCGCTCACTGATTTCCTGTCGCAACTGACTGTTGAGGCCGGTAAGAGCTGCGGTACGTTCTTTCACCCGCCGTTCCAGATTATCGTACGCCTGCTCCAGTGCCAGCGCGGTCTTGCGGCGGTCGGTAATGTCCCGGATCAGCACGAAGAACCCGATAACCTCCTCGTGGTCGTCCACGTTTGGTACGTAGGCGCGGAGCATGTAGCGGGTCTCTCCGGTGTCGTTGGTTTCCTCGAATTCGAAGTTAACGCTATTACCCCTGAGCACCGCCTGCATATGAGGCATGAGCCGCTGGTAAAGCTCAGGCTGGTGAATGTTCTCCAGGTGTTTACCAAGTGGAGACTCACCATTGCGGCCATACCAGGCTTCATAAACCTTGTTGCAGAACTGCACGGTCATGTTCGCGCCCACGTAGGCGATCAGTGCGGGCACATGGTCCGTCACCACGCGGATCCAGCGCTCGCTCTCTTCAAGCGCCTTGATTCGGCGAGCCATTTCACTGTTCTTGACGTCAGTAATGTCCGAGTAAAGAACAACCAGCCCACCCTCACGGGTGCTCCTTTCCGTCATCTGCACCCAACGGCTATTGGACAGCAGGAACACCGCCCCTTCTGAGGACTCATTCACATGCTCTTCGACCACCAGCCCGGAATTGATCGCCATGGCCTTCAGATCGGCGATAGAAGTGCCGGGGGGAGGAACATCCAACCGGGCATCGGCCCAGTAACTGCGGAACCGGCTGTTACATTGAATAAGGCGGTGCTGGTGATCAAAAAGCACAAAGCCATCAGCAATGCTTTCGATAGCGTCTGCCAGACGCTGGCGCGTGGTTTCAGCCTCTTCGCGGGCCCTGTTCAGGGCCTTGTTGCTGTGCTTGAGCTCATCCATGGTTTGGTTGAGCGCTTCCGTACGTTCCCGCACCTGCTCCGCCAGAACCACCGAGTGTTCAAACGCCGCATAGGGTTCGGGTTTGTGAGCCGAGCCGGATTCCACCCGAACAATAAGAGCGTCCCTTATCTTTCGGAGGCGTTCGTTCTCCGCCTCCAGCTCGGCAATCCGCTGATCCCTGCGGTTGTCGGGATCAGCCTCAGTTGTGACCGTAACCGGCATCGGGCTGACCAATCACCACCCCCGTAAACGTCTGATTGATATGCATACCGTCGAACTGCTCACCATAGGTATTGAAGCCAATAACCTTGTGATGGCGAAGGAAATCTGACACTTCATCCACCACGCCGGTGAACTCCGCCTCCAGACGACGAAGAAAGCAGTCGCAGCCGATGGTTACCAGTGGCGGGCCCACGACCCGCTCGGAGGCCTCAATTTGCGTGCGCACGCTCTCAAGAAGTGAGCCAGGCTCCATGGCGGTCATCACGATGCCGGTTTCCACCGCGCAGTAGAACGTCAGGCTCCCGTCGGCGTTCACCCGTTGTACCGAGCGCACGAAATAGTGCCCCCCGATCCGCACGCCCATCGGTCGCAGCGCAAACACCTTGCGGTCAAGCTCTTCCACCGCTACGCCCACTGCGCGGGCGTAGGCTTCCGCTGCCGGTTCCGCGTTCAACTCATAGACGGTCCGGCTCTTAGCATCTGCGTGAGTAACCACCAGTTTTTCTTCGCGGGCTTGCATGTGGTGCGTGGAAAACACACGGAAGTCCAACGGCGTATTAACCAGCATCACAGTGGCGGCCCCGGTGTGAAACCGGCCCTCAAAAAACACGTGGGTATTGGCCAGGCGCTCGTCGTCGCCCGCGGATCCGCCAAACTGTGGGATAGTGCCGAGCGCGGCATTCAGTGTCGCCAGCACAAGCTCTTCCCGGCTCGACAGCCCATCCAGCAAAGTGATGGCAAAGGTGTTGCCCTTGACCGATGCCAGGCCGGCATCACGACAGGTGGACAACAGACCATCAATGACCCCCTGGGCGTCGTGAAGGGTGAAATGCTCAAGCTCACTGATCAGGGCGCATTCAATAGAAAAGTAACGCCGGTCGAAACCAATAGCGGTGATACAGCCCCGGCCGTAACCTTCCGGTGTAATTTCCCCCGCAGACGTACAACCACTGACCCGCACGCCATCAAAGACATGTTCAAGGGCAATGCCCAGACGGCCGAGATCGTATTCAGCGGAACAGAAAAACAGGACACAGCCGAGGTGTTCATGACTGAGCTCGCTGGCAAGGTTGGTAGCGGCCAGCATCGGATCACGAACATGCGAGCTGGCTACCCGAACGGCAGGCAGCGTGGTAACGGGTTTCATGGATACGCGCTCCGAAACCGAGTGGCTTTCACTCGATTCTACGGAATCCGCAAACGGAGCCAATGCGACTTCAGTGCTTTTAATTGGCGCGCCAAAATGATCGTAAGCCATTGATTAAAAACCCTCCTGAATCAATGCCTGCTGGCGCTGCCGATTTGCGGGAAAGCAAACCGGCACTTTAGTCTTAAGTTCGAGGCCCCGGCGCCGGGAATCCTTGCCGGTGCTGGGGCTCTCTTCAAACACTCAGAACGTGATCACAGCACCCAGCGCCAGGGTGTCGAACTCTGCTGCATCCGCGCCGGTGGACTTCGTGGTCTGCTCAAACATGTTGTATTCGGCAACCAGCTTGAAGTTGCTGTTTACATCATGGAAGACCGCGACCGAGGTGTTCTCTGTTTCAAAATCCCCCTGGTCAGAGTCCGTTTCGCCGTAGGACAGCACCAGCCGATTGGCGCCAAGGGTATAGGATCCCTGAAGCAAATAGCCGTCGGCGTCCTCTTCGGAAGCCAGGGCCGCATCTGTCAGCAATACAGGCACGTCTCCCTCAGAAGTGAAGCCGGAGG
Source organism: Marinobacter sp. DS40M6 (assembly GCF_028581595.1). NCBI lineage: Bacteria > Pseudomonadati > Pseudomonadota > Gammaproteobacteria > Pseudomonadales > Marinobacteraceae > Marinobacter > Marinobacter sp. DS40M6. Next base: position 66,437 of record NZ_JAFCAE010000005.1, read on the forward strand.
CCGTCAGCGACAGCCCTGCAACCGACGCCTTAAGGCCGTAACCAAGGCCCTGGCTGTCCACTTCCGTGGTTGCGTTCTCGGAACTCTGATGGCGACCATTAACCCAGCCTGTCAACGCCAGGCCGTTCAGGTCCGCACTGTAGGTAACCTCTGCTTCGAAACGCGGCGCGGACTGTTCTGACTCCGCACCCGGTGTGGTATTGGCAGGCTCAAAAATACCAGCAGCCACCTTCAAGCCGCCCATATCCGGGGTCCGATAGGTAATCTGGGCAGAGGGATTGGGATAAGGGTAGCCAGTGCGGATATTACCAAAGGAAACGCCGGTGGCTGCCCCCGGAGAACCGAAGCCCATCAGGATTTCGTCCAGGAAGATGTTGGAGCGGGCGTAAAGACCAAAGTCCTTACCAATCAGAACCTGACCGAAAGAACCATCTACCGTGGCGTACAACTGACGCACATCGATGGCGGTATCTGTCGGTGACTGCAGGCTGTCGTTGATGGTGGACCAGAACGAAGACCGGCCACCCAGAGTCAGGTCGCCCATTTCCTTACTGAAGTTGAAACCGATCGTATTGGGCAGGAACCCCATTTTCACGTCGGAATTGCGAGTGTCGTTCAGCTTGTCGTCACGGTTAACGTAGAAGGCGTTGAAATAGCCGTCCACGGAAAAGCTGGTTCCGTCTTCGTTGTACACTTCGATTGCCGCGTTTGCGCCGGCACTGACCGACATCGCACCAACCATCGCGATGGCCAGCCCTGACTTTCGGAAATTGTTGTTGTTCATAAACTCCCCCGGTTTTTATTGAATCTGGGTGTTGAGCAGCGGGTGGTTACCCGTGTCTCAGGCGCATTCTTTCGCCTGAATTCAATGGTCGGCGAAGCAGCGGGGGTGGAAAATGCGCCAAGGGGGCAGGTTTTCTGATCTTTTAGGAGGCTATGAAAACAGAACTTTGGAACTACTACCCGTCAGATTGGGAAGCACTCCAACTCCTGCAGGCAATCATCGAGAAAGGACTCCGGATCGGCCATAACAGCCTCATCAGCCACCACGCCAAACTGGACCTGACCGGCGTAGCTGACAATGCTGACGCCAAGCCCGATATCCCCGGCCTGGGGTACCCAGAACATCTGTTCTAGAATACGGCAGCCGGCCAGGTAGCGTTGCTCACGAGTACCGGGAACATTGGACACCACCGCACTGGCCTTGCGGTAGAACAGATCCGCCACAGGTTGACGCCAGGCTTCGGGAATCAGCGGTGCGCTGCCTGTCAGCGCCCAGGACAGGCCGGGCTGCCAACTTTTCTTGAGCTTGCGGGTTTCATGCTTGATGCGGAACAGCCGCTCCAGGGAACTTTCACCGTCCACCGGCAACGGCACGAACACGGTCCCGAAATAGTTACCCAGAGTACCGGGCTCCGGCTTTACCCCTTCCGGCAGGCGGTTGCGGATATCCACTGGCACCGCCGCGTGAAGCACCGCCTCATCCATATCGGTATCGTCGGCGACAAGCCGATTGCGGACTGCAGACGCCACGCAACTGAGTAACACATCGTTGATGGTAACGCTGGTAAGCGTGGCAATCCGGCGAAAACGTTCAAGCGCCACGGGCTGCGACCAGCGGCACTGGCGACGTCCCAATAGCGACCGCTTAAGGGAGGAGTCCGTATCTTCCGGCTCTACCAGGAACTGGCTGAGCTCATTGACCAGCTTGACACTTTTCCAGGTCGCCCGCTCCAGGGCATTGCGACCGGCGGTGCCACCGTTGCGGGGAATATCGCCCCCCGGACCCGCCTCTTCCCGCGGCCACTCACTAGCCGTCAGCTCACGCAGCCAGGCATTGGCGGCTCTTCCCCAACGCCCCATGTCCGCCTGTTCCGCCGCGCCGTAAAGCACCGGCGCCTGTTGCGGTGACGGCGGGCACAACCGGTCAAATATGCCCTGCAGGGAGAGCCCGTCGGCGTAGCAGTGGTGCATGCGCAAAAGGAGTACGGCGCCGCCCTCGGCATCGGGAAGCAGCCAGAATTTCCAGAGCGGACGGTACGTGGGCAATGGCTGGTTCAACCGGGCTGACACCCAGTCCTGCAAGGCCTGCCGGTCCAGCTCGCCGCCGACCACCTGCAGGTGATGATGGAGCGAAAATACCGGGTCCTTTTCCCACCACCAGCCAGGGGCGCGGCGAACCGGCATATAGCGAAAACGCTCCCAGGCAAGCCAGTAAATACGCAGGAATTCCAGCAACCGGGCTTCCGTGAGCCCTTCCACCCGCAACATAACGGTAATCGTCATGGGGTTTTCGGGCCGCTCAAGAGCCAGCCAGGCCGAGTCCACAGGCAACAGCAGATGCGATTCCTTTTGACTCAAACCTGTCTGTCCCCGGATAAATGCTGCAAGAAATGGAAAGTTGACCCCGCATTGTGCCAGACAAGCCCTGAAGGCTCCATAAGGCTGTCGGCGTCACGTAGTTACAAAAAGTTACACGGAAGTAACCTTTCACCCCTATACTGGGAATAAGGCTTGATGAAATGGTTATTAGGCACTACACGTGCCTTTACGCACTGTTCGCCAAACGTCTATTGGCCCTGGCTGAGCGTAAAAACAGTAATCAGTGCCAATACCTGCGGTGGCAGAAATCGGTACAACTGAATGTACCAGCGCCCATAAAGACCAATAAAAGGCAGGCATCAGGTGCTGAAGGAGAGCAGTCATGAAAGCGAGCCATGTACGAAAACTGATAAAACCGATCGATAGCGCTTACTCGGAGATGTTCTCAGGGCGAGTCTTCCGCGTCGGCACAGGCGCCGTTTCCGTCCGCAATCACAGCGGCAAGGCCGAACAGACCGTTATTGGCGTCCACGGTTTTCTGGAAAATCACTGCTACTTCACCCAGGCCTACGAAGCACCAACCACCGAACTGATCCTGCTGACCTGCAGCAACTATCACATTCCCGTAAACGGCGTAACGCCCGAAGCACCGGACTGGGAAGTGCCTATCAAACACCTCGACGGCACTATCGAGTACGACGCCTGTATTCTCAACCAGGCCCTGGCGAACCTGCCCAGCACCGACAACATCCGCGTACATGGCCATTCTCGCGGCGGCTCCGTCATCCTTGAGGCCATCAATCAATGGCCGGAACTGTATGAAAACGTGGAATTGGTGCTGGAAGCACCCGTTCTGCCCCAGGGACGTCTTTCTGCCCTGGTAACGGCGGTACTGGAGCCGGTGAGCCATGGCATGTGGCCCTGGCTGATTCGCCTGATAAACAGCGCTCCCTCATCCGCCTATGGTCAAACCTTCTTCGGCAAAATGAACCCACGCAAGAAGCAGCTGCTGGGCAAACTGTTTTCCGCCACCAAGGACCACCTGACCATTGTTCGCAACATAGAGAACCTGATGGCCTGGATGGAGAGGACAGACACCAGCGTGTACAACAAGGTTCGTTACGGCACCTTCCTGATACCGGCTGTGGACCGAATACTGGACCGACAGGCCATGTTGGCCAGTGCACGCCAAAGCCCGACCACCATGCGGATTGTCGAAACCGAGGCTCCCAGCCACTTTATTACACTCGACAGCAAGGAATGGGTGCCGGGATTTGAGAGCCTGCCGGCGACGGCCCAGGGTTAGCACAGCTGCACTCGAGCCCCGGCTCCGCTAAACTGGCGCGTTTCTGTTGCAGGTCCAGTGGAGCCACACACCCATGTATCGTGAGCGCCTAGTCGCTACCCCAACCCATTCCGACAGCGCCCGCCGGTTGCAGCTACTGCTACTGGACTACCACGACTTCCGCCAGTACAAAGCCACCCACTCCCTGCTGGAACACACCTTCCGGATAGCGGACTGGCAGGCGGAGCGCCTGAAGGCCACCCACGCGGACCTCTACCAACACCCCGGCTACCACACCGGCCTGGAATTCCTGCTGACGGACCTCTACGCCCCCGCCGGCATGACCCAACGCGACGACAACATCGACCGCGTATTCCCGAAGATGGTGAAGTGGCTCCCGGACAACCTGCTGGACACCTTCGCCGGGCTGGTGGAGCTGAACCTGATTACCCAACGGCTGGACCTGGAGCTGGCCGAACTCTGCCATTCAAGCGGCCTTTCTCCCAGCGAACTTTCCAGCGACGCCTACTGCCAGATCTTTCGCAGCAGCCAGCAACTGGAACAACGGGAACGGCAGATTACCCTGGTGGCTGAGGTGGGGCACCAGCTCGACCGCTATGTCCGCAACCGCACCCTTGGCTGGCTGCTTTCAATGAGCCGGGCACCGGCCGAGATGGCGGGCCTCAGCGATCTGCACAGTTTCCTGCACCGGGGCTATTCCGCGTTCCGTAAAATGGACAATGTAGAACTACTGATTGACCGGCTGGTCACGCGAGAGAAGCGGGTCATGAAGAACATCCTGGACGGCCACCCGAAACCATTTGAGCTACCGAGTGACCTTTAACGAAATAGGGGGAACTCAGGCCTTCAGAATCTGATCAAGCTGGGAGTGGATTTCCTGCTCAATACGCGATTTGAACGGCCGCAGCATCATGCCCAGTTCCAGGTGAACATGGAAATTGCTATCGGTGATTTCCAACTGGCCTTTCACGCCGCTGCGTTTGAACTTGAGATGATCCCCTTCCCACTGATAGTTCACATCAAACTGCTTTGACAGATCCTCAGCCAGGGTTTCCGCCGCCTGGCGGGCGTGCTCTTTGTCGAGGGAATGAGTGCGGCGTACATCAATTGTTGACATGAAACGGATATCTCCAGGATTTCGGGCGCTATTTATAGTGTAAGGCGGCATTAAACTTGTAGCCACCCCCGCAAGCGTTAGAATACGGGGTTCAGATTCTGACAGGACATGCCCATGAGCGAGCAACAACCGTCTACCGACCAGCCGCAGGCGGAAACACCGAAAGACGACGTTACCCATTTTGGCTTTCGCAACGTGCCGAAAAGCCAGAAAGCGGGTCAGGTCGCTGACGTGTTCCATTCCGTGGCCGGCAAGTACGACCTGATGAACGACCTCATGTCCATGGGAATCCACCGCCTCTGGAAGCGTTTTACCATTGAGCTTTCCGGCGTCCGCAAGGGGCACCAGGTGTTGGATATTGCCGGGGGTACCGGCGACCTGACCATGAAGTTCTCGGACCTGGTCGGCCCAACCGGCAAGGTTGTGCTGGCCGACATCAATGCGTCCATGCTTCAGGTTGGCCGGGGCCGGCTGATGGACCGAGGCTACGCCGGCAACATCGAATACGTGCAGGCGGATGCCGAACACCTCCCCTTCCCGGACAACAGCTTCAACGCTGTGAGCATTGCCTTTGGCCTGCGCAACGTTACCGACAAGGACCAGGCCCTGCGGGACATGACCCGGGTGCTGAAACCTGGTGGCAAGGTAATGGTACTGGAGTTTTCCAAACCCAAGAATCCGCTGCTCAGCAAAGCCTATGACGTGTATTCATTCAACGCGCTGCCGCTGATGGGCCAGTTGATTGCCGGCGATTCCAACAGCTATCAATACCTGGCCGAGTCCATCCGCATGCATCCGGACCAGGATACGCTCAAGGCGATGATGGAAGAGGCCGGCCTGGTGAATTGCAAGTACTACAACATGACCGGTGGCGTGGTCGCCCTGCATGTGGGAATCAAGCCCTGATGTTTCCCGGCCCAACCCTGCTGTCTGCCGCCACCTCTATCATTGAGAGCGCGCTCAACCGAGCGCTGGCGCTGGACCCCGCTGGCAAGCAGGCGCTGATGTCAGCGCTCACGGGGCCGGTACAGTTTTCGCTGGATGGGCTCGGCCTCACGCTGACGCTGCAACAGGCGGGAGATCGCATTCAGGTTGCCAGCCAGCCCTCGGAAGCTCCCGCTTTGATCCTGTCCGGCCGCCCCATGGCGTTCGCCGCCCTGGCCACCGGCGATGACGGAGTTTTCAGCGAAGGCCGCATTCACGTGACTGGCGATACCGCCCTGGCGCATCAGTTCCAGCGCGCCATCGACCAACTCGACCCCGACTGGGAAGCTGCCATGGCCGGGTATATTGGTGATGTGCCGGCGCATTTTATCGGCCAGCGCGTTCGCGGGGCTGTTCGCTGGAGCCGACAGGCGTTTGCGTCCCTGAACGCCAATGTTGAAGAATATATTCATGAAGAAAGCCGAAGCCTGCCCGGGCGCCGGGAGCTGGAAGCCACGTTTACCGATATCGACCGGCTGAACCTGCAGACCGAACGCCTGGAAGCCAGGGTCACGCGGCTGGAGCATCCCAGACAACAAGACCAAACGGAGACGCCGTGACGCGCCTGCAACGCCTGTTCCGCATTGCCTGGGTCTTCTGCCGCTACCGGCTGGACACCTTTCTACCGCTGGCGGAACTGCCTGTCCCCCTGAAAGTGTTCTTCCTGCTGGCCCCCTGGCACCTGTTTCCGAAACCCAAGCTGGACCGGGGGGACCGCCTACGCCTCGCGTTTGAAGAGCTGGGGCCGGTATTCGTCAAATTCGGCCAGATCCTGTCGACGCGACGGGACTTGCTACCCGACGACATGGCGCTTTCCCTCAAAAACCTGCAGGACCGGGTACCGCCTTTTCCCGGCGACGTCGCCCAGGGCATTATCGAAAAATCCCTCGGTGCGCCGGTGTCGGAACTGTTTGCGGAGTTTTCCCGCGAGCCCATGGCCTCTGCCTCCGTCGCCCAGGTGCATGCCGCCAGGCTTCTCGACGGCCGGGAAGTCGTGGTCAAGGTCATCCGCCCCGACATTGAACGGGTCATCCGCCAGGATCTGGCTCTGATGTACATGATGGCCGGTCTGCTGGAACGCTACTGGTCCGAAGGCCGTCGGCTGCACCCGGTGGAAGTGGTGGCGGACTACGATTCCACCATCCATGACGAACTCGACCAGCAACGCGAAGCCGCCAACGCCAGTCAGCTGCGCCGTAATTTCGAGAACTCATCGCTGATTTATATCCCCTCCATCGACTGGGACTACACACGCAAGTCCGTTCTGGTCATGGAGCGCATCCACGGCATCCCCATTGCCGACGTTCCGGCGCTTCGTGAAGCCGGTGTCAATCTGAAAGTACTGGCAGAGAAAGGGGTGGAGATCTTCTTCACCCAGGTCTTCCGGGACAGCTTCTTTCACGCCGACATGCACCCCGGCAATATTTTCGTGGATGTCAGCAACCCGGCCGACCCCAAGTACATTGCCATCGATTTCGGCATCGTTGGCACTCTTGCACCGGATGACCAAAGCTATCTTGCCCGCAATTTGCTGGCGTTTTTTCGCCGCGATTACCGCCAGGTCGCCGAGTTGCATATCCAGTCCGGCTGGGTGCCACCGGACACCCGGGTCAACGAATTCGAGGCCGCTATCCGCACCGTTTGCGAGCCGATTTTCGAGAAGCCACTGAAAGACATCTCCTTTGGCCACTTCCTGCTACGGCTGTTCCAGACGGCGCGGCGCTTCAACATGGAAGTGCAACCGCAACTGGTACTGCTGCAGAAAACCCTGCTGAATGTGGAAGGTCTGGGGCGCCAGCTTTACCCGGATCTGGACCTGTGGAGCACCGCCCAACCCTTCCTGGAAGCCTGGATGCGCAAACGCATCGGCCCGTCCGGCCTGATCAAATCCCTGCAGTCCCATTTGCCCGCCTGGCTGGAGCAGTCGCCGGAAATGCCACAGCTGGTACACGACGCGCTGGTGCAGTTACGCAACACGGGCTCCAACGACCACCCCAGTCGCGCTACACTGGAACTTATTCGTGAAAACCGGGCCCGGGCCGACCGGCGCTGGCGACGGGGGCTGGCCGCTGCAGCCCTGGCGGGGGTGGCCTGGCTGAGCCTCGACCACGACCTTGCCACCCTCGCACAGACCATGCCCGTTCATGGTTGGGCTTTACTGGCCGTGGCGGCCTGGCTGGTTGTAGGCCATGAACGGAAAAACTGACGGAAGTCATCTAAATGCAAGATTCAAACGCTAGAGTCGGGACGCCTGACTGGTTAGAGGAAATCCGCTGGAATGCGGATGGGCTGGTACCTGCCATTGCCCAGGACGCCGCTACCGGCGACATCCTGATGATGGCCTGGATGAACGCAGAGTCGCTCCGGCTGACCGCTGAAGAAGGCCAGGCCGTATATTGGTCCCGTTCCCGCGGCAAATTGTGGCGCAAAGGGGAAACCTCCGGGCACCAACAGGTGATCTCGGAAATCCGGCTGGACTGCGATGAAGACGTGATTCTTCTGAAGGTTGAACAGAAAGGCGGAATCGCCTGCCACACCGGGCGACGAAGCTGCTTCTATCGCAAACTGGAAGGCGGGCAATGGACGAGCGTGGATCCGGTTCTGCGGGATCCCGGCGCTATTTACGGTGACAAACAGGGAGGTAGCAACCATGAGTGACATTCTTGAGCAATTGGCCCAGGTGCTGGAAGCCCGCAAGGAGGCCGATCCGGAAACCTCCTATGTCGCCAGTCTGCACCAGAAGGGGCTCAACAAGATCCTGGAAAAGGTAGGGGAAGAGTGCACCGAGACGTTGTTGGCCGCCAAGGACGCGGAGCACTCCGGTGAAACCCGGGACGTGGTTTATGAAACCGCCGACCTCTGGTTTCACAGCATGGTGATGCTGTCCCGGCTTGGCCTTGGCCCCAAGGACGTCATCGACGAGCTCGCCAGCCGATTTGACCTGTCTGGCCTTGAAGAAAAAGCCTCCCGGGATCAGTGATCCGGGCAACCCTGAAGAGGGTTTCCGGAAGCCCCCCGAAGTGGCGTACAATCAACCGTAACAGAAACCTTAAGACGAGGGTCCCGGCATGGGCATCAGTATCTGGCAACTCCTAATCGTACTTGGCATTGTTATCCTGTTGTTCGGAACCAAAAAGCTCCGCAACATCGGCGGGGATCTCGGCGGTGCCATTCGTGGGTTCAAAAAATCCATGAACGAAGACGACAAGAAGGACGATGACCCGGACGCCATTGCAGACGATGCCGACGCGAAAGCTCATGAAGCCCGCGCCGAAGAAAAGCCACGGGACAAGTCCCACAGCTGAGACGGGCTGAATGTTTGATATCGGCTTTGTCGAGCTGCTGATCTGCGGCGTCATTGCGTTACTGGTTCTCGGCCCCGAACGGCTGCCTACAGCGGCCCGGGCAGCCGGGCGCTGGATTGGTGGTGCCCGCCGCATGGTGAGCCAGTTCTCCTCGGAACTCGACCGTCAGCTCAAGGCGGAAGAGCTTCGCGAAGAACTGCGCAAAGCCGGCGACGTCGGCCTGGAAGATGTCCAGAAGTCGGTGCGCGGCGCCCTGGACGAGGCCAAGAAATACGAACACATGGTTCTGTCCGACGACGATAAGCCCAAACACCGGCCCGCACCTGCGACCCGTCGGATTGCCGAACCCGAAGAGCCCGTAATGGACCCTGAGGAAGACCCTACCTCAGCCAACGGTTCCGGACATGCCTCTCTGGCCCCTGATGATCCGCCACGAGAGGATGACAGCACGCACGACCATTCGGCCGATGGCACCCCGAAACAACAGGAAAGCACGCCGGATAACCGTTCATGACCACCCAGCCCGACGGCAAAAACGCCCAACGTCCCGAAGATGCACAGCCGGAAATGCCACTGATCGAGCATTTGCTGGAGCTGCGCAACCGCCTGCTGAAAATGGTGTTGGCGGTGATCATCTGTTTTGCCGCCATCTACCCGTTTGCCAATGAACTCTACCTGCTGATATCGCAACCCTTGCGGGACCTGCTGCCAGTCGGCCAGACCATGATCGCAACGGACATCACCTCGCCGTTCTTCGCGCCATTGAAACTGGCCCTGGTGCTAGCCGTGTTCGTGGCCATTCCGGTGATCCTCTACCAGCTCTGGAGTTTTATTGCGCCGGGCCTGTATGCCCATGAGAAGAAACTGGCGTTCCCCTTACTGTTTACGTCGGTCGTCCTGTTTTATCTGGGGGCGGCCTTTGCCTATTACGTGGTGTTCCCGCTGGTGTTCGGATTCTTCACCGCCATCGGCCCGGAAGGCATTGTTGAGTTGCCGGATATCAGCAGCTACCTCAATTTCGTACTGAAGATGTTCTTCGCTTTCGGGGTTGCCTTCGAAATTCCCATCGCCACCATACTGCTGATTCTCACTGGCGCCACCACGCCCGAAGACCTCGCTGCGAAGCGCCCGTACATCGTGGTGGGCTGCTTCGTAATCGGCATGTTGCTGACCCCACCGGACATCATCTCCCAGACCCTGCTGGCGGTGCCCATGTGGCTGTTGTTTGAACTCGGCATTCTGTTTGGTCGGCTCGCCAGGCGCGAGGTGGAAGCCCCTGATGCAACGGACGCCTCCAACGAATGAACCTGGCGCTACTGTTTCAGGATGATTTCGTGGCAACGGACACAGCCGTGCTCACGGGCCGCCGGCTGGCACACCTGCATTCAGTGCTGAAGGTTGCGGAAGGCGACCTGGTACCTGTGGGTCTGGTGGACGGCGATATTGGCACGGGTCGCGTGGTCAGGCTTAACGATACCGAGGCCGTACTCCAGGTGGAATTAACCACACCACCGCCAGCCCCACTGCCCTTGACGCTGATCCTGGCCATGCCACGGCCAAAGATGTTCCGCCGTGTACTGCAGACCTGCGCAACCCTTGGCGTCAAGGATATCTGGCTGATCAATGCCTACAAGGTGGAGAAAAGCTTCTGGCAAACGCCGTGGCTGTCGGACGACAATCTGCGGGAAAACATGGTACTCGGCCTGGAGCAGGCGCGGGACACCCACCTGCCCCGGCTGCACGTCCGCAAGCTGTTCAAGCCGTTCGTGGAAGATGAATTGCCGGCCCTGCTGAGAAATACCCGTGCTCTGGTGGCCCACCCCGGCACCAGCACGCCCTGCCCGGCACACATCAACGAACCCGCCACCCTGTGCGTTGGCCCGGAAGGCGGGTTCATACCGTATGAAGTCGACAAGCTGACCGAGGCGGGCTGCGAAGCGGTACACCTTGGCAACCGTATCCTCCGGGTGGAGACCGCCGTACCTGTGCTGGTCAGCCGCCTGTTCGACGCCTGCGTTTAGCTCAGGCCGAACGCGCCTTCCAGAGTTTTGTCAGTGGTGTGATCACCGCTACCAGCAAAGCCCCCGCTACAACGCCGAAAAGGCCGTCCGCAAGCACCGGAATAACGGCCTGGGCGACACCACCAAAACCTTCGACAAAGTGATGAATGGCCTCATACACCGGTGGCAGCCCATGGGTGAGAATGCCGCCACCCACCAGGAACATGGCAATGGTGCCCAGCACTGACAAGGCTTTCATCATCCAGGGAGCAAACCAGAGGATGCCTTCCCCAACCCGCTTGGCGAATGGGCTTTCTTTCTGGCTGAGGTACAAACCGCCATCGTCCAGTTTCACAATGCCGGCCACCAGGCCATAGACACCGATAGTGATCATTATGGCGACGACCGTCAGCACCATGAACTGCATTCCAATGCCCTGACTACTGACCGTTCCCAGGGTGATCGCTATGATTTCAGCCGACAGGATAAAGTCCGTGCGGATCGCCCCTTTGATCTTGTCTTGCTCAACCGCTTTCAGATCGGCGTCGGGATTTTTCAGGGCGTTGCGGAGTTCTTCCTTGTGCTGTTCATCTTCCTGCTTGTGAAGGAACCGGTGAGCGATTTTTTCAAACCCCTCAAAGCAGAGAAAGGCGCCACCCAGCATCAGCAGGGGAATCACCAACCAGGGCACGAAGAAGCTGATGGCGAGAGCGCCCGGAACCAGGATGGCCTTGTTGAGCATCGAGCCCTTCGCCACCGCCCAGACCACCGGCAGTTCCCGCGCAGGTTTCACACCGGTCACCTGTTGGGCATTAAGCGCAAGGTCATCCCCCAGCACGCCGGCGGTTTTCTTGGTGGCCGCCTTGGTCATCAACGCCACATCGTCCAGAACCGTGGCGATGTCATCAATCAATACGAGGAGACTGCTGGCAGCCATAACGAATTCCTTTTGGTTCAACGATGTTTATAGTGCGCCCTGCAAACCATACTCAGGCATCCAGCCCCATAGCCTCGGCGGCAATACGATTCTTGATCGGCCCAAGCTGGTTCAGCCAGCGCATGCCGGTGTTGCGCAGCCAACGCAGGGTCAACTCATCTCGGCCAAACAGTTGCTTGAAACCTTCCATGGCCGCCATCATCGCGAGGTTCTCACCCTTGCGACGGCGCTGGTAGCGAGCCAGAACAAGCTCGTTGTCTGGATCAATGCCTTTGCTCCGGGCACTGGCAAGTTCATCCAGCAACGCACGAACATCCCCATAACCCAGATTCGCCCCCTGGCCGGCCAGGGGATGAATGGTATGGGCAGCATCTCCCACCAGCGCAAAGCCAGGGGCGATGTATTCCTTGGCATGGCGTTGACGCAAAGGAAACGCGTAGCGACGCGAGACCAGATCCACTGCGCCCAGTTCACGCTCTATCGCCCGTTCCAGTTCCGCTTTGAAGGCGTGGTCATCCAGCCCCATCAGACGCCGTGCCTCTTCAGTATCCTGTGACCATACAATAGAACAAAAATGCTCATCGCCGGACTCTGACAACAATGGCAGGAACGCCAGAGGTCCTGTGGGCGAGAACCGTTGCCAGGCGGTATAGCGGTGGCTCTGGGCCGTTCGAACGGTGCATACGATGGCCTGCTGGCCGTAATCCCACTCGCGGGTCGGTAGCCCCACCCACTGGCGCAATCGGGAGTGGGCACCGTCCGCCGCCACTACAAGCCTGGCGCCGAAGGTCTGGCCGTCTTCCAGGCGGATGCCTCGCGTGTGCCCGTCCTGCCACCAGCCACTCACCCTGACCCCGTCAATCAGGGTCACAGCGCTGTCAGCCAGGGCATCAAACAGTGCCTGCACAATTCGACGGTTCTCAATGATCGTACCCAGCGCCGGGGCGCGGAGCTCTGCCGCCTCGAACTGGATGCGGCCGGTGCCATCGCCGTCCCACACCGTCATTGTCTGGTAGGAACAGTGGCGACCAGCGGTTATGTCCGGCCATACCCCCAACTGTTCCAGCAGCCGCTGGCTGGCGACCGAAATGGCGCTCACGCGGGGGTCGAAATCTTCCACAGATAGCGCTTCTTCGAGGCCCTGCATCAAGGCCTTTCGGTCGGCACCTTCCACCAGCCCGACATTCCAGCCCTGCCGAGACAAACCCAGCGCCAGGGCCGAGCCCACCATGCCGCCGCCAACCACCAGGATATCGAATTGCGGTTGCTCACTCATGGTCATTGCGTTCCGAGAAAACGTTGTCAGGAGTACGAAGCTCGGCCCGGCGCCCACCCAGGCCCATAGCCTGGCGGGCAAACCAGCGCTTGGCGCCGGGTAGCAGATCCAGCCCCATCAGGCCGGCGTCGCGGGCGGTGGCCACCAGGGGTAGATGATTACCGAAAAGCTGGATCAGTGAGTCGGAAAACCGTACGGTTTGTTGCCAGTCTCGGCGATGACGAGCCTGATAAGCGTTAAGCACGCCCAGGCTGCCCAGGGGTTGCTGCTGCTCGACGGCCACACGGAACTGTTCCACCAGCGCCATCAGGCCTCTCAACGCCAGGTTGAAGCCCTGACCGGCAACCGGATGAAGGGTGTGCGCCGCATTGCCTACCAACACCACACCAGGCCGAACCGCCTCATCCACGGTTTTCAGGGTCAGCGGGTAGTGGCTGCATTCACCGATGCGGGTAAAACGCCCCAGGCGCCAGCCAAAACGATGCTGCAGTCGCTGGCACTTATCGTCATCGCCCAATGACAGCAGTTCATCAAGAGCCTTACTACTCAACGTCCATACCAGGGCGGCGTTTGTGCCGGCGCGCGCTGGCGAGCCGTGAGGCAACAACGCCATGGGGCCAGCATCGGTGAAACGTTCAAACGCGGTAAACTCATGACTATGGGAGGTGGAGACATTGGCGATCAGGGCATGCTGATCATACGCCTGTTCATTGACCCGGAAGCCCAGTGTTTCACGCAGGCCGGAACGGCCGCCGTCAGCCACCAACAGACACTGCGCGGTCAGTTCCCGATTTCCCGTGTCGGCGCCCAGGGTAACGCGAACACCCTCCGATAGCGGCTGCATGGCTGTCACTTCCGCCGGTGCTTCCCAGACCACATGCGTCTGCAGCAGTTCCCGCATCAGGCACAGCCCCATCCAGCGGTTGTCCGCGACATAGCCCAGAGCCTCCTGTTGGTGCTCGGCGGCGTTCAGGCGCGTGGCCCCGAAATGCCCACGATCCGATACATGAATATGGCGAATGGGCGTGGCATGCTCGGAAAGCTGTTGCCACAGGCCCAGTTCTTCAAAGATCAATCTTGAGCCCCAGGCCAGCGCTGTGGAGCGGGCATCGTAGCTGGGCTGGTAACTGTCAGGCAGGGCCTCCGGAGACAACGGAAACGCCTCTACCACGGTCACCCGCAATTGCGGCAAGGTTCTCGCCAGCGCCAATGCCAGGGTGGCTCCTGCCAGCCCACCACCGGCGATGATGATATCGGTATCGTGCTGGTTCACGGTCAGTCGGCCATCAGCGCTTCAATCTCGGGAATGGTCTTGGGGACCGCCTCGGTGAGTACCCGACAGCCCTCTTTCGTCACCACCACGTCATCCTCGATGCGAATGCCGATACCACGCCATTTCGCATCCACGCTGGTGTTGTCCGGCGCCACATATAGCCCGGGCTCCACGGTCAGTGCCATGCCCGGCTCCAGTTCGCGCCACGCATCGCCCACCTTGTAGTCCCCGACATCATGCACATCCAGGCCAAGCCAATGGCCGGTACGGTGCATGAAGAACGGCTTGAACGCCTGTTCCTCGATGGCCTGCTCTACCGTCGTATCCTTGAGCAGGCCAAGATCGATCAAGCCCTGGGTAAGTACTTTCAGTGCGGCCTGGTGGGGATGGTCCCAGTGATTCCCGGGACGAACTTCCTCAATGGCCGCGTACTGGGCCGCCAGCACCACTTCATACAGGGCCCGCTGCTCATCGCTGAACCTTCCGCTGACCGGGAAGGTACGGGTAATATCGGAGGCATAGCATTCCAGTTCACAGCCTGCATCGATAAGCACCAGGTCGCCATCGTTCAACGGGGCGCTGTTTTCAATGTAGTGGAGGATACAGGCGTTCTGGCCGCCCCCCACAATCGACGGATAGGCCGTGGAGCGGGCACCGTTTTCCATAAACGTGTGGATCAGTTCGGCTTCCAGGGCATATTCAAAGACCCCTTTGCCGGCCCTCTTCATCGCCCGCTTGTGGGCCTCACAACTGATCTCGCCGGCCCTTGCCATCACCTTGATTTCCGCCGCGCTCTTGTACAGGCGCAGGTCGTGGAGCAAGTGTTCCAAGGCTACGAACTCGCCGGGCGGATGGGCCCCCGAACGCACCTTGCTGCGGATCAGTTTGACCCAGTCCATCACCTTGGCATCAAAATTATGATCTTTGCCCAGTGGGTAATACACCCGGCTGCGACCTTCGATCATGCCGGGCAGGATGTCGTCAATATCGGCAATGGGAAAGGCATCGTCCAGGCCGAAGGTCTCGATGGCACCCTCGGGGCCTGCCAGGAAGCCATCCCAAAGCTCCTTTTCCGGGTTTCGTTCCTTACAGAAAAGTACGGACTCTCCATGCTCCCGGCCGGGAATCAGAACCAGGACCGCTTCCGGCTCACCAAACCCCGTCAGGTAATGGAAGTCACTGTCCTGGCGAAACGGATGCAGGACATCCCGGTTGCGCACCCGTTCAGGGGCGGCTGGCAGTATGGCAATGCTATCCGGCGCCATTCTTTCCATCAGCCGGTGCCGGCGATCGTTGAATTCCTTGACGGGTATCAGTGAAGCCATGAAGTCTCCCAAGGGTATCAGCGTTGTTCAGTGCAAAGTCGGGGTATTGGGTGACGGCTTTTCCGGCGGATTGAACTCAGTAAACACCGCTAGCGCCCCCAGCCGTACATATTCGACGATTTCCATCAATTGTTGTTCGCTTTCATCGTCCGGCTCGTCATCATCGGCCACCTGACTGATCGCCACCAGATCTTCAATGAGTTCGCGAATCTCATCCGGCGCCTCACCCAGTGCCTGACCAGCGGACAGCGCCATGCCCTCCAGGAAACCACGCACCCAGGAGGTGAGCGCTTCCAGTCGCTGTTCGATGGCGTAATCATCGTCCGGCAGCAAGGGCTGAAAACTCATATCGGTAGCCTTCAACAGCTCAAGCGTCTGGCTATAGGCCGAGGCCATAAATTCCCGCAGTTCGTCCGATTCGTCGGTCGCAGCCTGGGGCAGGCCCATGTGCTCACACACCATGGCCAGCCATTCTTCTTCATTGATACGAGCGCCGGCAGCGAGCCGGCCACAAAGCACGCCATGGAGCTCTGATGGATGACTGAAAGCCTTGTGAGCGGTGAACATATTCGCCCAGCGCTCAAAGGCGACGGCGCGGGCGTTGGAGGTGTCGGTTTCGGACATGAAACGGGACGGTCCTGTATGAATGAGTGAAGGCCCTATCCTAGCATTCAGGCGCATTTAAGACACTTGCCCTCTTGATTCCGGACCGGGAAAGAGTAAATTATGTTATAACATATCAATTTCAAGGAGAGCCGCCTGCCATGTCCGCTAAACGCTTACCCCCCAACCGTCCACGCTCGCTGCATACACTTGGATGTATGGTCGCCGCCTGCAGCCTGGCACCGATGGCGCTGGCCGCCGACAATCCCGGCGCCCACGAGCACGGCCATGCCCGATTGCAGATGGCGGTGGAAGAAAACCGTATTGACCTGATGCTCAATTCCCCGGCCTACAACCTCGCCGGGTTCGAGCATGGCGCCCGCACAGAGGCGGAAAAAAGCCGGTTGGCGGACATTACCCGCTGGCTGGAAACCACGCCGCTGGTCAACACCGCAGCGGCCGACTGCCGCGTGACGGCCGCAGCCGTGGAACTCGGCGGGGAAGACGAAAACCATGGTGGGGAGACTCATCACGGCCACGACGAGCACGATCATCACGAGGCCGAACATCACGACGAAGGACATCATGACGAAGAACATCATGGGGAAGCCACTCATCGGGAATACGACGTATCCCAGCAACTGGAATGCAACCGCATCGACGCCGATCAGGAATTTACATCGGCACTGATGGAGAGGTTCGAGGGCATGGAGGAGCTCACCGTCGAATGGGTCAGCCCCTCTGGCCAGGGTAGTGCCCGGCTGACACCCTCAAACCGGGCATTTACTGCCAACAACTGACCTATGAACGCCCTGCAGAGACATTACTCCTCGTAGGGTGAGACGTTCTCCGCCACGATGGAGTAGGAGGACGAAGCAATGTCGTTCTCGGTCTTCTCGATCTTCAGGGTGCCCTCAATCCACACCGGATCGTAGAGTGCTTCCAGCTTGAAGCCCTTCTTGTACTTCACATGGATGATCTGGTTTGGAGGAGGTGGCGGCACGTGTATGCAGGCGCCATAGTATGGCACCAGGAAAAACTCCAGAATGCGCATATCCTGTGTGGTTTTCAGCGGCACGACGAAACCCGGAATCCGGCCCGACCGGCCATCCATTTCAGGCACCACGCGGCCTGTCATGATCTCGTCCGGCAATGTGGCAGGGCCGTCACCCTCGTGGGAGACTTCTGGCATATTCTCGAGTAGGTTGAGATCCTCCTCTGGCATCAATTCCAGCCAGTCGATCTCTTGCGAGGCGTCTTTTGCGCTAACGGCGGTTGAAAGACTGAAGGCCGCGACCAGCGCCACCATACACAGGGTGGCGAACAGAGAGCGTTGCCGCGAGCGGGATTCCAGAGGTTCTGACATAAAACTGACGTCTCCTGTAACGATTCAGGGATCATACACCGGATGACCAATGCCTGACATGACCGGCAAGACAGACTTGCACAAAGATAGTTCCGTAACCTCAGAGAGTTCCGTAACCCCACGGCAAACCCTCCGCATCAGCGAACTCACTTTTCGCTGGGACCGGACCCAGCCGGGCATCCGCTATCCTGACGTAACACTGAACAGCGGTGAACACCTTTTCCTGCGAGGCCCCAGCGGTAGCGGTAAGAGCACACTCCTGAGCCTGATGGGAGGCCTGATCGTGCCGGACACCGGTCGCCTGGAATTACTGGGCACAGACCTGGCAGGCCTGACCAGCGGCCAACGCGACCGATTCAGGGCCGACCACATGGGCGTTATCTTCCAGCAGTTCAACCTGGTGCCCTACCTGAGCACGCTGGACAACGTCACACTGCCCTGCAAGCTTTCACGGAAACGCCGAGCGCGGGCCTTGTCTTCGCCGGAGGCAGAAGCGAAATCCCTGCTGACTGCCCTGGGCATCCCCCAGAGCCATTGGCACCGGCGTGTTACCACCCTCAGCGTCGGGCAACAACAGCGAGTAGCCGCCGCCCGGGCACTGACCGGCGCCCCGGAACTGATCCTCGCCGACGAGCCCACCTCGGCCCTGGACAGCGACAACCGGGACCGCTTTATCGAGTTGTTGCTGGGGCTGGCGGCGGAAAAACACTCATCCGTTGTCTTTGTCAGTCACGACAAGAGCCTGGCCCAACGCTTTAACCACCAACTGGCCCTGGAGGTGACCCCATGAACCTGCGGCTGGCACTGTCTCTGGCCATGGCAAGCCTCTGGTATCGGCGCAGGGTACTGGCGCTGGTAACCCTGACCCTGACGCTCAGCATCACCCTGCTTCTGGGCATTCAGTACCTTCGCACCGAAGTGAAGCAGTCCTTTACCAGCACCATCTCCGGCACCGACCTGATCGTGGGCGCTCGCAGCGGTCAGCTGAACCTGCTGCTGTACACGGTCTTTCACATCGGTGACGCCACCAATAACATCCGCTGGAGTACCTACGAGAAACTGCAGGAGGATGAGCGCATCGGCTGGCTGGTGCCCATATCCCTGGGTGACAGTTATCGCGGGCACCGGGTTGTCGGCACCAGCGAGCAGTTCCCGGAACATTTCCGCTACGGTCGGGACCAGAAACCCGCATTGGCCGAGGGAGAATGGTTCGCCGATGTCTTCGACGTGGTGTTGGGGGCCGAAGTAGCCCGCAAGCACGCTCACCAGACTGGCGACAGGGTTGTCCTGTCCCATGGTGGCGGCAAGACCAGCTTCTCCAACCACAAGGACACTCCGTTTACGGTCACTGGCATCCTCGCTCCCACTGGCACACCGGTGGACCAGGCAGTTTACGTCAGCCTGGAGGGCCTCGAAGCCATCCATATTGGCTGGGAATCCGGTGTTGCCATCCCCGGGCGAACCGTCACGCCCGAACAGGCCAGGCAGAGGGACCTCACACCGGACGCGATTACCGCCGCATTCGTGGGCATCGACCGCAAGGTGCTGACTTTTCAGGTTCAGCGCCAGATCAACGAATCGCAGCTCGAACCGTTGTCGGCGATTCTCCCGGGGGTGGCGCTCAGCGAACTCTGGCGAATCATGGGTCAGTTCGAAAAAGCCTTGCTGGGCATCACCGGCTTTGTCGTGGTCACCAGCCTGGTCGGGCTCGTGGCCGTGTTGCTGACTCTGCAAGCGCAGCGGCGGCAGGAAGTGGCGATTCTCAGGGCTACCGGGGCTTCGCCGGCCCTCATCGCGGCATTGCACGTGATCGAATGCATTCTGCTGGCCATCGCGGCCTGCGGGCTCGCGATCCTGGCCGGAGCGGCCGGCATCGCGGCTCTTAGCCCCTGGCTACTGGATACATGGGGCGTTCAGGTAGGCTTGCGGCCGCTGAATGCAACGGAATGGTCGATCATCGCCAGCGTCCCTCTGGCAGCGTTGCTCGTGGGACTGATTCCGGCACTCCAGGCCTGGCGGGGCAGCCGAAAACAGGGGCTGGGACACGTAGCCCCAGAGTGACGGACATCACGCAACGCGGGCCATGACATCCCTGTAAATTGACCAGCTTGCAGTCCACACTTATAGTTAGTTCACTTCTTTGATACAGGCGTTGGACGACTCATGGAACAGTCCGAACTACAGGCATTGGCGGACAAACTCGACAGATTGATCGAACACTGTCGCAAACTGGAACGTGACAACGCGATGCTGCGCGAGCTGCAGGACGACTGGAACCGTGAGCGAGCGCAGCTCATGCACAAGAATGATCTTGCCAAAAACAAGATTGAAGCCATGATAGGCCGCCTCCGGGCCCTGGAGCACCACTGATGCCACAGCAGCCGACAACCGTCGAAGTCAAGATTCTCGACAAGGAATACCTGGTCGCCTGCCCCCAGGAAGAGCAGGAAGCCCTTCTCCGCTCCGCCAGGCACCTGGACACCAAAATGCGGGAAATACGTGCCAGCGGCAAGGTATTCGGTACCGAACGTATCGCCGTGATGGCGGCACTCAACATCACCAATGAGATGCTTGAGCGGGACACCATGTCGGACACCGCCAGTTCAATTCTCAACGCCATGGACGAAAAGCTCGATACCGCACTGGGTGAAGGCACCGGTAACTAGTCCTTACACAGGAATCCGATTCAGGTGTTGCAATCAGCCCCGGCAATGCCCGTATAATGAATTTAACTTCCTGGGCTGTTCGCTGGTCGGATTCGTCCTCGAGCCGATGCGCACTACCCAGGTGGCTACTTCAGGGCATTGTGAGCACGTCCCCATACGGGGAAAGCCTAATATGTCACAGCGGCCACCGACCTTGAACTTTGGGTTCAAGGGCCACATCCGATAACGGCAGCCCGGGAAGCTTTACTTTCAACCAGGATCCTCAGAAACTCGACAATTCATCCTGCAGGTCGCGTTTCAGCTCTTCTGGCTCGGTTATCCACAGGGTTTCATCCAGGCCAGGCAGCACCCCGACGTCCAGACCGTCTTTCGTCAGACCCGGCACCCATTTCCTGAAAAAATCCGGCAACGGAATACGCTTAGGCGTGAGATCGTCGGAACCCTTACCATATTCCACCGCGAATGCCTCACTGGGCCATACCGGCAGGTACTCCACATCGCCATCTTCAGACACGATCTTGAGGAAGCGATTCTCCGCATTCACCAGAATCCAGATTTCACGTTCCTCCCCGACCTGGCTCAGGAAATAGTCGTATCGTTCTTCGCCGTCTGATTCGAGGACACTCATTAATGCATCATGGTTCATGGATTGACCTGCTGTTGAACGAAAAGTTTGAAGGGCCAATGATAGCCTATCGGCTCGCCACACCGACATAACCAGAGACCGGTGACAGGCGACATTTTTCTGTACAACAGGGGCAGCCCGATGGTAGAAAAAGCTCTATGTTGACCAACGTTGTCTCACCCCAGCCCTTTGAAGAACACCCTGACTCGCAATCCCGAAGCAATCTTCGCAAGGCCCTTCGGAAGAAGCGCCGCTCGCTGTCTGTGGAAGAACAACAGATTGCCGCTGACCAGCTTGCGCTGAACCTGTTGAAACATCCTGACCTTTTCAGGGCCCGCCACGTTGCCGTATACCTGCCCAACGACGGTGAAATAGATCCCCAGGTGTACGTTCATGTTGCCCGCAGGCGAGGCATTCACTTCTATTTGCCGGTGCTGCATCCGGTGCACCGTGGCAGGCTGGTTTTCAGCCCTTTTACCGATGGCACCGAGCTGACAGCCAACCGCTTTGGCATTCCGGAACCACCCTTCCACAAGGGGCTGGAGCGGCCACCATGGGCGCTGGATGCCGTACTGTTTCCGCTGGTGGGATTTGATGGTTTCGGTGGCCGGCTGGGCATGGGTGGCGGTTTCTATGATCGCACCTTTGCGTTCACGCGAATCCGGCCACGACTGGCCCCCAAGCTGATCGGGCTGGCCCATGACTGTCAAAAAGTATCGGAGTTACCGCTGGAACCCTGGGATATCCCTCTGCACAGCGTGGTGACTGACAGAGAGCGTTACCGAATGAGATCAAAGAGCTTTCGGTAAGGTTTAGTCTCGAACGGCGGACACTGTAAAGGCTTCGCTATCGGAGGCCGTAGGCTCATCATCAGAGGCCTGAAGTGATGTGAAGCCAGTAATAACAAGGCCAACGGCGAAAATCAGCACGACCGTCCGGATAATGTCAGGCTTGCGGCCCATGAGGGGATTCTCCGGTATTTTGAATAGTAAAATCGATCTAAATCAGTTGACTATTCTTGTTTTCAAGAATTAGACGAAAGACTAACACCTATCCCGTGTTTTACAATTTTTCACAGATTAAAGTTTTGTAAGACTTTCTAGAGCAGGAGTTCACCGTCCGGATTGGGTACGGCTGGCCTTCCAAAACACGCTCAAGCACATCCATGTGGCGCTTGAGCTCCGCCATCCATGGCTCCGCACAGTTTTGGAAGGCCAGCCGTACCCAATCCTAATCCGCGTTACCCAGACTTATTGTTCCCGGCTCCCAAAAACAGCTGATAAGCCTCATTGTCAGTCATGTTTTCGTAGCGGAAGCCAACCTTGTCGAGCATCTTCTCGAAGTCTTTCACTTCGTCGTCTTCCACCTGGGCGCCCAGCAGAACACGGCTGTAGGCCGCACCGTGGTTGCGGTAATGGAACATGGAGATGTTCCAGCGCGTGCCCAAGGACATCAGGAACTTCAGCAAGGCACCCGGGCGCTCCGGGAACTCGAACTGGAAAACCTTCTCGTTGGTGATGGTTGGCGCATGACCACCCACCATATGGCGAATGTGCTGCTTCGCCAGATCGCTCTCGGTCAGGTCAATCACTGAGTACCCGGTTTCCCGCAGGTCCTGGATAAGATCTTCACGGCCATGGCCGCCCGCCGCAATCTGGATGCCCACGAAGATGGTCGCATTGGTGGCATCGGCGTAGCGGTAATTGAACTCGGTGATGCTACGCTTGTGCAGAGCGTTGATGAACGTCTTGAAGGCCCCCGGTTTCTCCGGGATGGTCACCGCCAGGATGGCCTCGCGCTTTTCACCGATTTCCGTGCGCTCCGAGATATAGCGCAGGCGATCGAAGTTCATGTTGGCCCCACTGAGGGTGGCCACCAGGTTTTCATTCTCGATCTGTTCGCGCTCGATGTACTTCTTGATACCAGCCACGCCGAGCGCACCGGCCGGTTCGGCGATGGAGCGGGTGTCTTCAAAGACATCCTTGATGGCGGCGCAGATTTCGTCGGTGGAGACGGTGATCACCTCATCCACATAGTCCTTGCAGATCTCCCAGGGATACTTGCCGATCTGCTTGACGGCCACGCCATCCGCGAAGATGCCCACTTCGTCCAGTACCACCCGCTTGCCAGCCTTCATGGCCGCCTGCAGGCAGTTGGAGTCCTCGGGTTCAACGCCGATCACCTTGATTTCCGGGCGCAGGTATTTGATGTAGGCCGCCATGCCAGCAATCAGTCCGCCGCCGCCAACACAGATAAAGATGGCATGAATGGGTTTGCTGAACTGCCACATGATTTCCATGGCCACAGTGCCCTGCCCGGCGATGACGTCCGGGTCGTCATAGGGCGGGATGTAGGTGTAGCCGTGCTTCGCGATCAGCTCCTGAGCATGAGCTGCGGCCTCGTCAAAAGCGTCGCCCTTGAGAACCACTTTGGCGCCGTGATCACGCACAGATCGCACTTTGATCTCTGGCGTGGTCTGAGGCATGACGATGACCGCCTTGATACCCAGGTTCTTGGAAGCCAGGGCCACGCCCTGGGCATGGTTGCCAGCAGAGGCACAAATCACGCCCTTGGCTTTTTGCTCTTCAGAGAGCTGCGCAATCCGGTTGTAGGCGCCACGAATCTTGAAAGAAAACACCGGCTGAAGGTCTTCGCGCTTGAGCAGAATGTTGTTGCCAAAGCGCTTTGAGAGGCTACGGGCCTCGGTCAGCGGAGTCTCGATGGCCACGTCGTAAACACGAGCATCGAGGATTTTCTTTATGTAGCGTTGCGGCATGGGTCCGTCCGGAGTTGGATTGTCGTTGGGAAAACGGACAGTGTAGAAACTTTGCCGGGGTTCCGTCTATAAGCTCGCCCCACAGAAGAGCTATAATGGCGGCTTTAACCACACTTTCCTGCAAAACCGGAGTCGATCGATGAATCAGGACGAACTGAAGAAAGCCGTCGCCAAGGCCGCACTGGACCATATCAGGCCGCACCTGGATCAGGAGAGCGTTATCGGCGTGGGTACCGGCAGTACGGCCAACTGTTTCATCGATCTGCTGGCGGATATCCGCACCGATTTCGATGGCGCCGTCGCCAGTTCCGACGCCACGGCTGAGCGCCTGAAGAGCCATGGTATTCCGGTTTACGACCTCAACAGTGCCGGCCCCCTGGAGTTCTATATCGATGGTGCCGATGAGACCAATGAACGCCTGGAGTTGATCAAGGGGGGCGGCGGCGCCCTGACCCGAGAGAAGATCGTAGCGGCGGTGGCCAAGACGTTTATCTGCATTGCCGATGGGTCCAAGAAGGTGGATATTCTGGGCGCGTTTCCGCTTCCGGTGGAAGTGGTACCCATGGCTCGCAGCCACGTTGGCCGCGAAATCGTCAAGCTCGGCGGCGACCCGGTTTATCGCGAGGGTTTCACCACCGACAACGGCAATATCATCCTGGACATCCACAATCTGGATATTTCCCGCCCGCTTCAGGTGGAAGAGCAGTTGAACAACATTGTGGGCATTGTGACCAATGGCCTGTTTGCTCGGCGTCCTGCGGACTTGTTGTTGCTGGGTACCGAAGACGGGGTAAAGAGTTTCTCTCGACAGGACGACTGACTACGGAGGAGACCGTGAAGAGACAGGGACATCAGGGGCACGCTGTTAATACGTCCGTGTACGCTCGACAAAAACATCCTTGTTTTTGACGTCCCCTGATGTCCCTGCCTCTCCACGGCCTGGACTCTTTTCGGGCCTTCTGAAAACCAAGCGCTTGCTTGGTTGCTGAAATTGAGTGAGACTGCTTCCATGATTTTTGATCACAGGGAGGCTTTCCGTGTCTGATTATTTCAACGATACCCATGAACAGGTTCGCCAGAGTGCCCGCAAGTTCGTTGCCACTCATGTATTGCCCTATATAGACGACTGGGAGGAAGCTGGCGAGTTCCCCAGGGAGCTCTATAAGACCGCTGGGGAGGCCGGGCTGCTTGGGGTCGGTTTTCCGGAAAGTCTTGGCGGCATTGGTGAAGGCGATATTTTCATGAAAGTCGCCGTCTCCGAAGAGCTGATGCGATCCACCTCCGGCGGCCTGGTGGCTGGGCTGGGGTCGCTGGATATCGGCCTGCCTCCGGTGGCGAAGTGGGCGCAGCAGGACGTAAAAGCAGCGATTGTGCCCCCGGTGCTGCGAGGCGAGAAGATTGCCGCGCTGGCAGTTACCGAGCCCGGCGGCGGGTCCGACGTTGCCAATATCAAAACCCGGGCCGTCAGGGACGGCGATGACTACATCGTCAACGGCAGCAAAACCTTTATCACCAGCGGCATGCGTGCCGATCATTACACCGTTGCGGTACGCACCGGTGGCGAGGGCCATGGTGGCATCAGTCTGTTGTTGATTGACCGCGATATGCCCGGCTTTTCCACCGGCAAGAAGCTCAAGAAAATGGGCTGGTGGGCCAGCGATACGGCGGAGCTGTTTTTCGAGGACTGCCGGGTGCCTGCCAACCGCCTGATCGGTGCCGAGAATGCGGGCTTTATCGCGATCATGAGCAATTTTCTGTTTGAACGCCTCAGCTTATCCATCATGGCCTACATGACAGCCGAAATCGCCCTTGAAGCCTCGATAGCCTGGGCCGGCCAACGGGAGGCTTTTGGCCGGCCGGTGAACAAATTCCAGGTCACCCGTCACAAGCTGGTCGACATGGCCACCCAAGTGGACGTGGCGCGGGAGTATACCTATCGCTGTGCCGCGCTGATGCAGGCGGGCAAGAACCCGATTAAGCAGGTTGCCATGGCGAAGAACTTTGCGGTGGAGGTGTGCGAGAAAGTCACCCGCGAGGCCGTTCAGATTCACGGCGGCATGGGGTACATGCGTGAATCCGTCGTAGAGCGGCTTTACCGGGATGGCAAGATCCTGTCGATTGGCGGCGGTACCGATGAGATCATGAAGGAACTGATCGCCAAGCAGATGCGGTTGTAGCGGTAAGGCGATACCAACGTTTAGTTTCGATCCACACCATTGTCCCGTATAATTGCGCCCACTTTTTAAACGCAGTTAAACGCACTTCAGAAAGGATCGACCATGAACTTCGACCATATCCCTGCTGGCAAGAACCCGCCGGAAGACATCTACGTGGCCATCGAAATCCCGTCCAACAGCTCCCCGGTGAAGTATGAGCTGGATAAGGACATGGGCGCCCTGCTGGTAGACCGCTTCATGGCTACGCCAATGTTCTACCCGGCCAACTACGGCTTCATTCCCCACACCCTGGCTGACGACGGTGACCCGATTGACGTGCTGGTGGTGACCCCGTATCCGGTTCAGGCCGGTTCCGTGATTCGCTGCCGCCCGGTTGGCGTGCTGAACATGGAAGACGAAGCCGGTGGCGACGCCAAACTGGTTGCCGTACCCCACGACAAGCTCACCAAGAGCTACACCGACGTGAAAGATGTGGAAGATCTTCCGCAACTGCTCCGCGACCAGATCCAGCACTTCTTCGAGAACTACAAGACGCTGGAGCCGGGCAAGTGGGTTAAGGTTCAGGGCTGGGCCAACGCCGCCGAAGCCAAGAAGGCCATCGAAGCGTCCGTGAAGGCCTACAAAGGCTGATCGGCGACGCTTTCAGTCGATGACAAAAAAACCGGGCTGCGTGGCCCGGTTTTTTTTATGCGGCGATGCTGTACCGGCATCAGCCTCGGGTCAGCAGGTCACGCATGTCACTGATCGCAGCGCTGGCGCGGGACAGGTACGCCGCCATGGTCAATGAGTGATTGGCCAGCACACCGAAGCCGCTGCCGTTCAGAATCACGGGGCTCCACATTTCACCCTGCGCACCTTCCAGTTCGATAATGATCTGTTTGGCGCTGGCCAGGGCGTTCTTGTCGTTAAGCACCTTGCGGAAGTCCACTTCAATGGCGCGGAAGATATGCAACAGAGCCCAGGCACTGCCGCGCGCCTCATAGAACACGTCGTCTATCTTCGTCCAGGAGGTCTTGACCTCCTCGCCCATGACATCTTCCGACAGCGGGTCGCCGGGATTGACGTTGGACACGGCGTCGGACACCGACGCTTTGCCAACACTCTCACCAAGCGTTCGGGATAGACTGCCCAGGCGGGTTTCCAGGTCCGCCAGCCAGTTGGCCAGGTTGTCAGCCCTGGCGAAAAACTGGGCGTTGGGTTGATCGGGGCGTGATAAGCGGTCCAGGTAGCTATACAGGGCCTGGATGCCACGACGATACTCCGCCTCGGTGGAGGGAATGGCCCAGCTACCGCTGTCGAAGTGGAACTGAGGCTCAGCAATTGTCAGGTCAGGGTCCTCAGCGGACTGACTCTGGGAACGACTGATGTCCTTGCGCATGGCACGGGACAGGTCGCGAAGCTGAACGAGCACCCCGTATTCCCAGTTAGGCATGTTGTCGAGCCAAAGCCCCGGGGGGAATATGTCGTTCGAAACGTAACCGCCAGGCTTATCGAGAAGAGTCTCCGCCACCCGGATCATGGTTGCCGTTGTTGCGAAACCGGCCACCGGTTCACGCTGCATCTCATTGGCCACGGCGCGTGTGTGTTCGCGTACCGAGAAAACGTCTGGCTCGCTGCTCCAGATCATGCCTAGCACCAGGGCAACAAGCAGGTACACAACCACAACGGCCAGTATAAATTTGCCGACAACCCCTCCGCCGGTGTAGTCCTGAACGTCGTCTTTGCGATCACTGAAATACTGTCTGATTTTTCCTGGCATCGGTTTTCAGTTCCCCTGTTTGTCGTTTTATCCCGGACGCTATCCGTTCGCGCACTGCGAATACCATGAAGCAACGGCAACGTTTATGCAATTTGCGGCGTTTTTCGGCACTGTAACCGCGATCACACACTAATGTCCCACCTCAAATGGCCGGCCCAAATGGTACCCCATTGCGCCATCGATACCGACACCCTGCAGTGCCGCATATTCACCGGCTGTTTCAACACCTGTGACGTAGACCCGCACGCCGCGGCTGTGGGCGATGGTCGTCACGGATTCGAGGTAGAAGCGGTTGTCGTCGTGGCTGTCGATATCATGAACGAAGCTGTTATCAATACGCAGTGCCTGGAACCTCAGATTCCTCAGGTAGCTGAAGGGCACCCCGCCTACACCGAAGCGGTCGACAATCACCGGCACCTTGAGCCGGTTCAGCCCACGCACCAGGAGTCCTACCGCCGTCCGGTGGTGGTGAACAGCCTGCTCGGAAATACCAATCTGCAATCGCCAGCGCTCCTTGCCGGCAGCGGACAGCTGCTCCAGAAGTTCTTTGCGGAATGCCTCACTGGCCACCGAAACCATGCCCAGGCTTAACGCCAGGCGAGTGTCTGGTTCCGTATGCAGAAGCGCCAGGGAACGCTCAAGGACCCAGCGATCAATGTCGGGGATCATGCCAAAGCGTTCCGCCATGGGCACGAAAATACCAGCCTTGATCCAGCCTTCCTCCGTTCTCATCCGGGAAAAGACCTGATGGAACAGCACCCCGTTATCGCCATTGCTGATCATGGGCTGCATCCACAGCGACATCTGTCCCTGGGTGATCGCTTCGCCAATCATGATCCGCCACTTTTCACTGTCATGGTGCTCAGGCCGGTCGCGATCAGCGGCATGACAGGCAGATCCCTCCTCCATCTGTGCCTGCCGAAGCGCTTCGTCGGCCGCTGACATAAGCTCGCCCGCTTTGCGGGTTTCAGCAGCCTGGGCAATGCCTGCATGAACAGACACATCCATGGGAGCGGAGAGGTCGGAATAGATGCCATCCAGCTCTTCGACCAGTTGGCGACACCAGATCACCCCATCGGCACGTGAAACACCAGGCAGGAAGACAGCAAACCCGGCACCCGTCATGCGGCCGGCGAACGAATCGCTGTGCGCATGGACAAACGTATTCAGCGCCCCCGCAATGCGAACCAGCAAGCGGTCGGCCTCGTCGCGGCCATAACTCTGGTTATACTGGGCGAACTCTTCCAACTGGATCAGGAACAGCACCCCGGGGGCGGACCGCTCTTCCGATTCCACTTC
Organism: Marinobacter sp. DS40M6; assembly: GCF_028581595.1. Taxonomy (NCBI): domain Bacteria; kingdom Pseudomonadati; phylum Pseudomonadota; class Gammaproteobacteria; order Pseudomonadales; family Marinobacteraceae; genus Marinobacter; species Marinobacter sp. DS40M6. The sequence continues at coordinate 95,553 of NZ_JAFCAE010000005.1, forward strand.
AACCTTCAAGCGTTGCTCGAACGCCTGCCGGCTCGCAAGCCCGGTCAGGCTGTCTTCGTTGTTCACCTTGCGCAGGTGCTGGATCAGTTTGGCCTGCCCTTCAAAAAGTCGCCCGAGGTCATCCGCCATCTGGTTCATCGCGTGGGTGACCTGGTTCAATTCCCGCGTGGAGGTAATGTCGACCCGACGCCTGAAGTCCCGTTTACCCAAGGCCCTGGCCTGTTTCTCAACAGCCCTGAGCGGACGCATCAGGCGTGTCATCATCCAAAACAGGCCGATCAACCCAAGGCCACCAATCAGGGCAGAGCCGGCCACGATTCTAACCGTCACCACCCACAGGTCTTCGTAGGCCCGGCCAGGGTGGCTTACGACCCGCACCTTACCCAGTCGACTCCAGCCGCGCACCACTTCCGCTTCACCCACCGGCAGTGGCAGATCCGCCAGCGCCACAAACCAGCCCGGCACATCCACCTCACGCAGGGAGGTTTCCCGCCCGGCCACCTCCTCACCCTGATTATTGACGTAGACCACCGAGAGATAACGACCACTGTCGAAAACGGCATCGATCAATGAAGACGAGGCCACTGGATCGCGACCGTCAATGGCATTGGACAGGGACAGGCCAATGGCCGTGGCACCATCCCGGGCATGGCCCTGGAGCTGACCCGACATGTAGTCCCGGAACCGGTCAAAACTGACGCTGGCCGCCGCCACCAGCACAAGCAGCAACATGCCACCGGTAAACAGCAACAGCAGACTGCGCAAGGTAATAACACCTTGCTGGCGAGAGATCTGTCGGTCGTTTTGCGTCCGTGCCATCACTGGCAGCCCCTAGTCTGAAACAACGATTGTCGGCTATCTGGTGTGACCTGCCCCGCAGAGTTGACAAACATTTACACAGCGTCACCTACGCCGACAACATTAAACACTATAGACTCTGCAAAAAGACTAATGTTGAAAATATCCGCTTGTACCGGAAACGGGCGGCTCAGAACGAGAAAAACACAGGCCGGAGCACAATGAACGACGATAGCCAGAAAGACAAACTCAGGCAGCACTTCGCTCGCCGTGTCACCACCCAGGCGCGCGTCGTCCTGGATACATGGCAAAAGATCCACGAAGACACCGGCCAGTCTGCCGCCTTCAGGGGCGATTTTGCCAGGGCAGCCGACAAGCTGGTTCGCTACGCAAAGCGCTTCGACATGGAAAGCCATGCCGATTCCGGGCGCCAGGTTTTTGACCTGATCGGCGAGTGGCCGGAAGGCACCGCGCTTCCCGAAAGCCTGGATCGCAAGCTCCAGGACGCCATAGAGCAGCTGTCCCAATGCACGTTGAGACGGACCGACCAGGAAGCCAGCGAGGCTCCCCAACAGTATCGACGCACGCCCGTCTATATTGCTCTGGCCAGTGAAGAGATGGCCAGCCGCCTGATCCGCCAGCTTGAGTTCTTCGGCTTCCGTGCGTCAGCGTTCAACACCGCCGACAAGCTGATCGAAGCCTGCGCACTTCACAAACCCGAAACCATCCTGATGGACGTTAACTACGGCGGCGAGCCGCTGAGCGGAATTGCCACCATCGAGCGGCTTCAGGAGCGACACGACACACCCATCCCCATCATCTTCATGAGCGACGAAGATGGCACCATCCAAACCCGCCTGCGGGCGTCCCGCTGCGGTGGCGAGGAATTCTTCTACCCGGCGGTTGATCCCGGCCAGCTGATCGAGAAGATCGAGACCTACACCCACGGCAATACCGTTGAGCCCTACAAAGTGCTGGTGCTGGATGACTCCCGCGCTCAGGCCAAGTTCATGGAAACGGTTCTGAAAAAAGCGGGCATGAATGCCCACATCATCACCGATCCGATGGAAATCATTCATGCGCTGGAGTCGTTCTCGCCGGAGATCATCATTCTGGACATGTACATGCCTGGCTGCACCGGCATGGAAATCGCGCGAGTAATCCGCCAGCAGGACCGTTTTCATAGCGTGCCTATCATCTACCTATCCGCCGAAGAAGACGTTTCCAAACAGCTGCATGCCATGAGCCTGGGGGGCGATGACTTCCTGACCAAGCCGATTGACCCGAAACACCTGATCTCCACCATACACAATCGGGGCCGCCGCGCCCGGTCACTGCTGGCGCTGATGATCCGCGACAGCCTCACCGGCCTATTCAATCACACTCATACCCTGCACCTGCTCGATCAGGAGATCGTGCGGGCGCGGCAGAAAGACCAGCAACTGTGCTTTGCAATGATCGACATCGACTACTTCAAGAAGGTGAATGACACGTTTGGCCATCCCATTGGCGACCGCGTGCTGCGAAGTTTGTCCATGTTCCTGAAACAGCGCTTGCGCAAGACCGACCACATTGGCCGATACGGTGGCGAGGAATTTGCCATTATTCTGCCGGACACCCGCGAGAGCGATGCCCGCAATGTGCTGAACGAAATCCGCGAGCGTTTCTCGGAGCTGCTGCAACCGGCTGGCGACCGGGAGTTTAATGTCACCTTCAGTTGCGGCGTTGCCGCCTGGAAGGGTGATACCTCCCAGGCTCTCTGCGAACGGGCGGACAAGGCTCTTTACCGGTCCAAGGCCCAGGGCCGCAACTGCGTGACCGCCGCCGGCGACTGAGCCCAAACGCCACTGGCGGGCTCTCCCCAGCAACGGCCCCGCCCCGCTCTCGGGGCCGTTCTATGAAACCAACGTCTTATAGAACTCCTGATCCCCCTTCACGACAATGACCGTGCAAACGACAAAGATTGCTTGTGCGCGGGTAAGATTCTTTTCGACACAGAGATAAGATACTTTTCGACACACACCCGATTGTCAAAAAGTGTTGATCTGAAGACTTCAAGAACGCACCATTGTGGGAAAATGTCGCTAAATTCGGCGATCCTGTAAAAAAGTCAGCAAGGCAGACGAAATCATGTCGACCATACTCGTACTTCATGGCCCCAACCTGAACATGCTGGGAACCCGCGAGCCGGAGGTGTACGGCCACGAGTCGTTGGCGGACATTGACGACCGTTTGCACCGGAAAGCCGCCGAAGATGGCCATCACCTGCTACATTTACAGTCAAACGCGGAATATGAACTGATTGAGCGGATACATGAAGCCAGATCAGAAGGGGTTGATTTCATCATCTTCAACCCGGCGGCGTTCACCCACACCAGTGTTGCACTGCGGGACGCCATGTTGGCCTCGGGCATACCGTTTATTGAGGTCCATCTTTCCAACGTGCATGCGCGGGAAGCATTCCGTCATCACTCATACTTTTCTGATATCGCCGATGGCGTTATCTGCGGGCTGGGCAGCCTGGGGTACGACCTTGCACTCGAAGCCGCCCTGCAACGAATTCATCGATAGAACTGATTAAAACGGGATCGGACTGACTATGGACATTCGCAAGATCAAGAAACTTATCGAACTGCTGGAGGAATCCGACGTCGAGGAGCTGGAGATTCACGAGGGTGATGATTCTGTTCGCATCTCCCGGCGTCGTGAACAACTGGCTGCGCCACAGTATATGGCACAGTATCCGTCACCAGCACCCCAGCCCGCCTCACCGCAGCCGTCCGCGCCAGCCGCCGACGAGCCCGCAAAGCCGGCAGAGCCTTCCGGCCATGCGGTGAAGTCGCCAATGGTCGGCACCTTCTACCGCTCGCCCTCACCCACCGCGAAAGCGTTTGTGGAAGTCGGGCAATCAGTGAAAGCCGGCGACGTGGTGTGCATCGTCGAAGCCATGAAGATGATGAACCAGATCGAGGCAGACAAGAGCGGCACCATCGCCGAGATCCTGGTGGAGAACGGTCAGCCGGTCGAGTTCGACCAGCCGATGATCATCATTTCCTGAACCCGGTGATACTCTCATGGCTATGTTAGAAAAAGTCCTGATCGCAAATCGCGGCGAAATTGCCCTGCGTATCCTGCGCGCCTGCAAGGAGCTGGGCATTAAAACCGTGGCTGTCCACTCACAGATCGACCGCGACCTCATGCATGTTCGCCTGGCGGACGAGTCGGTCTGTATCGGCCCCAACAGTGCCGCAGACAGTTACCTGAACATCCCGACTATTATCAGTGCGGCTGAAGTGACAGATTCCGTCGGCATCCATCCCGGTTATGGCTTCCTCGCCGAAAACGCGGATTTCGCTGAACAGGTTGAAAAAAGCGGCTTTCGCTTTATCGGCCCCAGAGCCGACACCATTCGCCTGATGGGCAACAAAGTCTCCGCCATCAACTCAATGATTGCAGCGGGCGTCCCTACCGTGCCTGGCTCCGATGGCCCGTTGACGGACGACGACAACCGCACCCTGGAAGTCGCCCGTAGAATTGGCTATCCGGTCATTATCAAGGCCGCCTCTGGCGGTGGTGGCCGCGGCATGCAGGTGGTGCATTCCGAAGCGGCCCTGCTGAAGAGCGTGCAGGTCACACAGTCGGAAGCCAAGAACTCTTTCGGGGATGCTACGGTTTATCTCGAAAAATATCTGGAACGCCCCCGCCACGTCGAAGTGCAGGTACTGGCGGACACCCACGGCAACGTCATCCACCTTGGCGACCGTGACTGCTCCATGCAACGCAGGCACCAGAAAGTCATCGAAGAAGCCCCGGCGCCGAATATCGATCCGGAAGCGCGTGAGAAGACCCTGAAAGCCTGTGTCGACGCCTGCAAGGAGATTGGCTACGTGGGTGCAGGTACGTTCGAGTTCCTGTACCAGGACGGCGCCTTCTACTTTATCGAGATGAACACGCGGGTGCAGGTGGAGCATCCGGTGTCAGAGATGGTGACCGGTGTCGATATCGTTCGCGAGCAGCTGCGCATTGCCAGTGGCCTGCCCCTGCAATACACCCAGGACGAGATCAAGATTTCCGGCCACGCGCTGGAATGCCGTATCAACGCCGAAGACCCGCAAACCTTTGTACCCAGCCCGGGCAAGGTCAAGCACTTCCATGCGCCTGGCGGTAACGGTGTACGGGTAGACTCTCACCTGTACAGCGGCTACACCGTACCTCCATTCTACGACTCCATGGTCGCCAAGCTGATCACCTGGGGAGACGATCGGGAAATTGCCCGCCGCCGCATGAAGAATGCGCTGGATGAACTGGTGGTCGAGGGCATCAAGACGAACCAGGCGCTGCACAGAAAACTGGTACGCGATGGCGGCTTTAAACAGGTAGACTTCACCATCCATTATCTGGAAAAACTGATTCGGGACTGACCCGATCAGTCGATTCGTCTACCAAACAGGACACCCACATGCCCTGGATACAACTACAGATCCCAGCTGATCCGGATAACGCGGACCAGCTTGAGGATCTGCTCATGGAGATGGGCGCAGAAGCCGTCTCCATGGAAGATGCCGCAGACCAGCCCCTGTACGAGCCCGACCCGGGTACAACGCCGCTCTGGCACCAGACCAGTGTCACCGGCCTGTTCGGGTCCGATCGCGATATTGAAGAGCTCTGCGCCGCCGTTAAGGATGCCTGGCACCAGCAGACACAACAATCATTACCCGACATCGACGTTACCCTGGTGGAAGACAAGGACTGGGAACGCGAATGGATGGATGACTTCAAGCCACTGCGCTTCGGTGACCGGCTATGGATCGTGCCCAGCTGGCACGACGCTCCAGATCCCCACGCCGCCAACCTGCTGCTGGATCCCGGCCTGGCCTTTGGCACTGGAACCCACCCCACCACGGCTCTATGCCTGGAATGGCTTGATGGTCAGGACGTGACCTCACGGCAAGTGATCGACTATGGTTGCGGCTCCGGCATACTGGGTCTTGCAGCCCTATTACTGGGCGCTGACCACGTTATCGGAGTCGACACAGACCCCCAGGCACTGGAAGCCAGCCGGGAAAATGCTCGCCGCAACAAGGTCGAAGAAGAACGGCTGGACCTGTTCCTGCCCGGGGATGAACCCGATACCATGGCGGACATCATGCTGGCCAACATACTGGCCCAGCCACTGATTGGCCTGGCACCCAGGTTGGCAGCAAAGGTAAAACCGGGCGGTGATATTGTGTTGTCCGGCATACTGTCCAACCAGGCCCGGGAGGTCATGGAGGCCTACGAGCCCTGGTTCATCATGGACGAGCCGGAACAACGCGAGGAGTGGATACGGCTCACAGGACGGCGCAACGACAGGTGACGAATTCTGCCGAACCAACTAAACTCCGTGACTCGTAGCGATGCCGCCTACAGGAAAGAAGCATGACCCAGAGCAGCCTGCAGACACGATGCCCAAAATGTGAAACCCGGTTCCGGGTCACCGACGCACAGCTGAGCGTAGCCAGCGGAAAAGTGCGTTGCGGCAACTGCATGGCGGTGTTCAATGCCGTCGAACACCGGATAAACGAGGGAGCTTCAGGCATATCCAGCCCAAAGAGCGGCCCGCCCGCACCGGAACAGCAGGATGCTCCGGCAGATCCAGGGTTCACCTCGGATGATGACCTGATTTTTGCGGACAACCCTGAGGAAGATGCTGCCGAGGGCCCATACGCTGGTACCCGGCTGACCTTCTCCGACGACGAGTTGAGCGACAGCTTTCGCACTGTCGACGAGCGCAGCGGTGGCACGTTCGAGACCGACAGCGACGACGTAACCCACGAAAAAATCGATGAAAGCTGGGCCGAGGCGATGTTGTCCGAAGAAGACGACACCAGGCGCAAGACCAAGCCTGCCCCTGTTGAACCCGAGCCGCCAGAAGAAGAACCTGCGAAATTCGAGCAACCGGAATCAGAACCACTCGAGAACGAGCCATTTGATGAACAGGTCTGGGGTGAGCCCGAAGCAACACCACGGGAACCCGAAGACCTGAGCCTGGAACCGGTGGACAACGCCGATGGCTTCTACGTCGATGAACCCCAATCGTCGTCCTTCGACTATGATGCCGGGCCGGTAACCGACAACGAACCTCTTATCGCCGGCTCCCCCTACAGCAACCTGCGCAGGGAGCCGGTCTCTGTGGCAGGCAATGGCAGGGGCCGCGTGAGAACGGTCCTATGGACCCTGATTATCCTGGCACTGATCGGCGTCCTGGTGGCGCAAGTCACCTGGTTCCAGTTCGACCGCCTGTCTTCCATACCGGAACTGCGCCCGTTCTATGAACAGGGCTGCGAAATTGCCGGGTGCGAACTGAAACCGCTGATCAATGTGGATGCCATCCAGAGCCGCAAACTGGTGGTCCGAACCAATCCGGAAAACCGCAGCCAACTGGTGGTTGATGCCGTCATCATCAACCGGGCCGCTTTTGAACAGCCATTCCCCGCCATCGCCCTGACGTTCTCCAACCTGAATGGTGATGTGGTCGCCCAGAGTGTGTTCACACCGGACGAGTACCTGGCGGGAGACGGCCGTGATCTTGAGGCGATGCCGACCGATACCCCGGTCAGGATCGTCATCAACATCCGCGACCCTGGAAAGGACGCCGTGAACTACAATATCGCCTTCCGCGCCTATCAGGAGTAAGCAAGTCCTCACTCGACAGAAAGCGGGGGCGGCCACCGAATAGACTGAAAGTCAACCAGAAAGGACGAAAAATAATCAATTTTTTCATGGCTTCGCCCCTTCAATAGGATCTCTGCCAGCGGTATCATTACCGCCCTTCGGATCAGGATCGGTTACTTATTGAGCAGCCGATCACATCCGACGTTCGCTTAACCCGCTGTTACACGGATTCAGATCATGCTGCCAACGGCAAAAATCGGGCCGTACACCCTGCCCAATCCGTTGATTGTTGCACCTATGGCCGGTGTAACAGACCGGCCTTTTCGCCTGCTCTGCCGGCGAATGGGCGCTGGGCTGGCTGTATCCGAGATGGTCATTGCGGACAGCAAACTGTGGCATACGCGCAAGTCACAAACGCGCATGAACCATGAAGGTGAACCCGAGCCCCGCTCTGTGCAGATCGCCGGCGGCGACCCTGAAATGCTGGCCAACGCCGCCAGGCTGAATGCCGAGTTCGGTGCCCAGATCATCGACATCAACATGGGATGCCCGGCCAAGAAGGTGTGTAACAAGGCCGCCGGCTCAGCACTGATGAAAGATGAGGCGCTGGTGCGGGATATCCTGGAAGCGGTCGTGGCTGCCGTGGACATCCCGGTGACACTGAAGATGCGCACAGGCTGGGACAGGGAACATCGGAATGCGCCACTGATCGCCCGCATGGCAGAAGACGCTGGCATCCAGGCCCTGGCCATTCATGGTCGTACCCGCGCCGATGCCTATAAAGGCGAGGCCGAGTACGACACGATCGCCGACGTAAAGTCCCGGGTGAGCATTCCAGTATTTGCCAACGGCGACATAAACTCGCCGGAACAGGCACAGCATGTACTGAAGTTCACCGGTGCTGACGGGCTGCTTATTGGCCGTGGAGCACAGGGACGACCCTGGATTTTCCGGGAAATCCTGCATTTCCTGGAAACCGGAAAACACCTTGCGGAGCCGCCTGTGGATGAGGTGGAACAGGTATTAAGCGAACACCTGGACGCCCTGCACCGCTTTTACGGCGAGACCATGGGCGTACGAATTGCCAGGAAACACGTGGGCTGGTACCTCCAGTCCCACGACGAAGACAAACAGTTCAGAAAACGCTTCAACGCCATTGACGACGCGATGGCGCAGAAAGACAGTATTCAACAGTACTTTGCAGGCTTACGAAATGGAGAGGTATTCGCAGCATGACCGCTGAGACTTTGGCTAAAGACAACCTGACCCCACCTGCCAACGATGATATTCATCAGTTGCAAACGGTGAACAGCAGCGGCAACACGGTTACCCTGCGCGACAGCGTGGAAGTTGCCCTTAAAAACTATTTTGCCCAACTCGATGGCGCCCCGGTGACCGAGGTCTACCAACTGGTGTTATCGGAAGTAGAGGCCCCGCTGCTCGAGCAGGTGATGAAGTACACCCGCAATAACCAGACCAAGGCATCGACCATGCTTGGCCTGAACCGCGGCACCCTGCGCAAGAAGCTCAAACAGTACGGTCTGCTATAATCCAGCTACCCGATTGAAACGAGGGCCTCCCGGACACCATTCGCGAGGCCTTCATTCGTTCATACCCAGCAGAAATAAGTGACTCATGGCAAATCAGGCTAATACCCCCGTCCGTCGTGCGCTGATCAGCGTGTCCGATAAAACCGGTATCGTTGAATTCGGCCGTGCACTGACCGATCGCGGCATCGAACTGCTTTCTACCGGTGGCACCTTTCGCCTCCTGCAGGAAAACCAGGTACCCGTCACCGAAGTCAGTGACTACACCGGCTTTCCGGAAATGATGGATGGCCGGGTCAAAACCCTGCACCCGAAAATCCACGGCGGTATCCTTGGTCGTCGCAGCGTCGACGACGCGGTGATGGCAGAGCACAGCATCAACCCCATCGACATGGTGATTGTAAACCTCTACCCATTTGAGAATGCCATCGCCAAACCGGACTGCGACCTTGCCACCGCCATTGAGAACATCGACATTGGCGGCCCTACCATGGTTCGCGCGGCTGCCAAGAACCACAACGACGTGGCCATTGTGGTGAACGCCTCTGATTACAGCCGTGTTCTGAAAGAGCTGGAAGCCAACGACGGCGAGCTGAGCTACACCACGCGCTTTGACCTGGCCGTGAAGGCCTTCGAGCACACCGCCGGCTATGACGGTGCTATCGCCAACTATCTCGGCGGCCGCACCTCCGACAACGACAACGCCGATTTCCCTCGCACCTTCAACACTCAGTTCCTGAAGGTTCAGGACATGCGCTACGGAGAAAATCCCCACCAGCGGGCTGCCTTCTACACCGAGCGCAACCCCAGGGAAGCCTGCATTGCCACCGCCAAACAGCTTCAGGGTAAGGAACTGTCCTACAACAATGTCGCCGACACCGATGCCGCGCTGGAATGCGTCAAGCCCTTTGCCGATCCCGCCTGCGTGATCGTCAAGCACGCCAATCCCTGTGGTGTGGCCATCGGCGCCGACATCCTCCAGGCCTATGACCTGGCCTTCGCCACCGACCCCACCTCTGCGTTTGGCGGCATCATTGCCTTTAACCGCGAACTGGACGCGGAAACTGCCAAGGCCATCATCGACCGTCAGTTCGTGGAAGTGATCATTGCCCCGACCATCGCACGAGAAGCAGTGGAGCTGGTCGCCGCCAAGAAGAACGTACGCCTGCTTGCCTGTGGCGAGTTCGATGGCGAACGCGCCAAATCCATGGACTACAAACGCGTCACCGGTGGCCTGCTGGTTCAGGATCGTGACCTGGGCATGGTAGCGATGGAAGACGTCAAGGTGGTCAGCGAGCGTGAACCATCCGAACAGGAGCTGAACGACCTGCTTTTCGCCTGGGAAGTGGCCAAGTACGTCAAGTCCAACGCCATTGTCTACGCCAAGGCGGGCCGCACCATCGGCGTGGGAGCCGGCCAGATGAGCCGCGTCTACAGCGCCAGGATTGCCGGCATCAAAGCCGCCGATGAAGGCCTTGAGGTAAAAGGCTCGGTGATGGCGTCCGATGCGTTCTTCCCCTTCCGGGATGGTATCGACGCCGCCGCAGAAGCCGGCATTACCGCCGTGATCCAGCCCGGCGGCTCCATGCGTGACCAGGAAGTGATCGACGCAGCCAACCAGCACGGCATTGCCATGGTGTTTACCGGCATGCGCCACTTCCGGCACTAATCCGACACACAGGAACCGATCATGAATATTCTTGTTATAGGCTCCGGCGGACGCGAACACGCACTGGCCTGGAAAGCCGCTCAATCACCGGACGCTGACCGGGTGTTTGTTGCCCCCGGCAACGCCGGCACCGCCCGCGAGCCAGGCCTGGAAAACATCAACATTGACGTGATGGATCTCAACGGCCTGGCGGACTTTGCCGCGGCCAATAACGTGGGACTGACCATTGTCGGCCCCGAGGCGCCGCTGGTTGATGGCATTGTAGACCTGTTCGAAGAGCGTGGTTTGCGGGTGTTCGGCCCCAGTGCCGGTGCCGCACAGCTGGAAGGCTCCAAGGCCTTCACCAAGGACTTTCTGGATCGCCAGAACATTCCCACCGCCGCCTACGCCAATTTCACCGACGTGGACCAGGCACTGGATTATGTACGCAAGCAGGGCGCACCCATCGTGGTGAAAGCCGATGGCCTGGCTGCGGGCAAAGGCGTGATTGTTGCCATGACGCTGAAGGAGGCGGAAGACGCCATCCGCGACATGCTGGCCGGTAACGCCTTTGGTGATGCAGGCAACCGCGTCGTGGTTGAGGAATTCCTGGATGGCGAAGAAGCCAGCTTTATCGTCATGGTAGATGGCGAGCACGTATTACCCATGGCGACCTCCCAGGACCATAAGCGTGTGGGCGACGGTGACACTGGTCCGAATACCGGTGGCATGGGGGCCTACTCCCCGGCTCCTGTGGTCACTCAGGATGTCCATAAGCGAATCATGGACGAAGTAATCTATCCCACCGTGCGCGGCATGGCCGCGGAAGGCCACCCCTACAAAGGTTTCCTGTACGCCGGCCTGATGATCGATGGCGAAGGTACCCCCAAGGTCATTGAATTCAACTGCCGCTTTGGCGATCCGGAAACCCAGCCCATCATGCTGCGGATGAAATCGGATCTGGTGGAACTCTGCGGGGCTGCCATTGACGGCAAGCTTGACCAGTGCCGTTCAGACTGGGACGAGCGCGCTTCCGTGGGCATCGTGCTGGCTGCGGGCGGCTATCCTGGCAGCTACAACAAGGGCGACGTCATATCCGGGCTGCCAGAATCGGAAACCGAGGGCGAGAAGGTCTTCCACGCCGGTACCCGTTTGAACGGGGAACAGGTGGCTACCAACGGTGGACGAGTGCTGTGCGCCACGGCCCTGGGCAATACCGTCACGGAGGCACAGAAGCGCGCCTACGAGGTAGCTGCGCGCATTTCATGGGACGGTGCCTTCTATCGCAAGGACATTGCCTATCGCGCGATTGCCAGGGAAAACACCTGATAGCGCAGGCCCGAATCTGCCCACTCTTCGCAAGGAACGCTCTGATGGCTCAACGATCTGTCCTGTCGACCCTCTCAATACTGATCATCACCTTGATGATCAGTGCCTGTTCCCGCCAGGCTCTGTATGACAACGCCATTGGCTGGGAACGCTCCAGTGCCGGGCTGGAGGAATCCAGTATCACCGTTGGTGAGATGACCATTGCCTACCTGAGCAATGCAGAGCCGGTGGACGGCGACACCATCGTGCTCGTCCATGGCTTTGGCGCCAACAAGGACAACTGGACCCGACTGGCGCGGCAGTTGACGGATGAGTTCAACGTTTACGCCATCGACCTGCCCGGCCATGGTGACAGCAGCAAGGAGCTGGACCTGGGATATCGATTCGAGGATCAGGTCAGGCACCTGTCGAGGATTCTCGATGCTCTGGGCGTCCAGAGAGCGCACATGATGGGCAACTCCATGGGCGGCGCCATCACCGCTCTCTATGCAGCGACCTACCCGGACCAGATCCTCACCGCCACCCTCTTTGATCCGGCGGGAATTTTTGAGTACGACAGCGAGTTGGTCAGCCTGGTCATGGGCGGTGACAATCCGCTGATCCCCTCCCAGGAGGGCGACTTTGAACGCCTGGTTGATTTTGCGCTGGAGAAGAAACCCTTCGTGCCCTGGCCCATTTACGACGTCATGGAAGAGAAGGCCATTGCCAACCGCGACGTCAACGAAGTGATTTTCGATGCCATCCGGGATACCGGTTACGAGGATGACTTCCGCAATGCCATCACCCGCATCCAGGCACCGGTTCTGGTGGTCTGGGGTATGGAAGACCGGGTGATCAATTATCGCAACGCTGATGTGTTCGTCGAGCGAATCCCAGATGCCCGTAAAGTGCTTCTGGAAGGCGTCGGCCACGCCCCCATGGTCGAGGTGCCAGAAGAATCCGCACGCTTGTTCCGCGAGTTCGTCGCAACCGCCACCGGCCAGGGAAAGTGATCGCCAACGCGTGATAACTGGCACGACAAGTCAGTTTTGACTACACGGCCCGACGGAAACACGGTAGCCTTGCCAGAGCCTTGTTTCTAAACCGTGAAGTGACCCATGCCCGAAGCACTATGGATATCCTTTGCCTTTGTCCTCGGCCTGACGGTCAAAGCCATTGGCCTGCCGCCCCTGGTGGGATACCTGGCAGCAGGGTTTGTGCTGAGCGGTCTCTCCGCCGCCACTGACCTGGCCATTGAAGCTACCGATGTTCTTGAACACATCGCCCACCTGGGCGTCCTGTTGCTGCTGTTTACCGTTGGCCTGAAGCTGAAGCTACGTTCCATCATCAGCCCTGAAGTCATCGGCGGCAGCCTGCTTCACTTTGGCATCACCTGTGCGGTGTTTACCCCCGGCCTCTACCTGCTGATGGAACTCACGTGGCAGACTGCATTTCTGCTCGCCATCGCACTCTCCTTTTCCAGTACCGTGCTGGCCGCCAAGGTGCTGGAAACAAAGCGTGAACTGAGAGCCTTCCATGGGCGTGTCGCCATCGGAATCCTGATCATGCAGGATCTGATTGCCCTCGTGGTGATGAGTCTGGCCGCCGGCCAGACGCCCTCCCAGTGGGCGCTGATCATCTTTGGCCTGCCCCTGCTCAGACCGCTGCTGTTCAAACTGCTGGATGCCAGTGGTCACGATGAGTTGCTGGTTCTGCTCGGGCTCCTGCTGGCTCTGGTTCTTGGCGGGCTCGGTTTTGAAGCAGTGGGGCTGAGCTCGGAGCTTGGCGCCCTGGTGCTTGGCGCCATGCTGGCCAACCACCCACGTGCCCAGGAACTGGCCAAGTCGCTATGGAGCGTAAAGGAAATGTTCCTGGTGGGCTTTTTCCTGCAGATTGGCATCGGCGGCCTGCCGGATGGTGAGGCATTGCTGTTTGCAGCCGTAGCGCTGCTGGTAGTACCCCTGAAAGGGGTGCTGTTTTTCTTCCTGTTGCTGGCCTTCCGCCTGCGCTCTCGCAGCAGTTTCCTGAGCGCCCTGTCACTGACCAACTATAGTGAATTTGGCCTTATCGTGGCCAGTGTCGCCCTGCCGGAGTGGCTGGTCCCCCTGGCCATCACCGTGGCACTGTCCTTCGTGGTGTCTGCCCCCGTGAACCGGCTTTCCCACACGGTCTATGAGCGCTTCAGTGCCCGTCTGGCTCCCTTTGAGAGCCAGCGGCGCCACCCCGACGAACAACCGATCTCCCTGGGCAACACCAGATTACTGGTGATGGGTATGGGCCGTACCGGCTCAGCCGCCTATGACCAGCTTGCTCGTGAGGAGCCACTGATCAAGGCGCTTGACTCCGACCCGGCAAAGGTGGAAAAACACCAGAAGGAAGGACGCAACGTGGTCTTTGGTGACGCGGAGGACATCTCTTTCTGGCAGGGGCTGCACATGCCCGCGGTTGAAGCCGTCATCCTTGCCATGGGTGACATCGAAGGCAAACTGATCGCCGCCAGAAACCTTCGGAAAAAGGGCTTCACCGGCTATATTGTGGCGCATACCCTGTACGCCGACGAAGCAGAGCGAATTCGCGAAGCGGGTGCGGACGAGGCTTACCTGACCATGAGTGAAACCGGCGTCGCCCTGGCAAGCCAGGTGTTGCATCGCGACGGCCAGGCACCATCACCAACGGAGAACGCAAAAGCCTGATGCACGAACTCAAGGCTCCGGATAACAGCATGATGACCCAGATGACCTCCCTCCACGAGGAGCGTCTGGATTTCGTATTGCGTACCCTGAAGTCGACCGGGGCAAGGCGTGTACTCGACCTGGGTTGCGGTTCCGGCTCCCTGCTCTACCGCATGCTTGCCGACCCACAGTTCGAGAGCATAACCGGCCTTGAGGATTCCGGCGTGTCTCTTCAGCAGGCCCGCGCCGTGCTCGCTGAATACCTGTGCGAAGAAACTCCGAGGATCCGGCTGGTCCGCGGTTCCTACGCCGAGAGCAATCCTACCCTGACCGGCTACGATGCGGCCGCCATGGTGGAAACCATTGAACATGTCCGGCCAGAGCAGCTGTCGAGGGTGGAACGCGCGGTGTTCGGGGAATACCGGCCAGGGTATCTGTTCATGACCACGCCAAATCGGGAGTACAACCCCCTGTTCGACCTGGCGCCGGGTGAATTCCGCGAGGAAGACCACAAATTCGAATGGGACAGGCCCAAGTTCCAGCGCTGGGCCCGTGGTGTGGCCGAGCGCAACGGCTATGACGTGCGATTTGGAGGCATTGGAGACTACGTACCCGACGTTGGGCACCCTACCCAGACAGCATTTTTTACCCGCCGGGACTGATCACCGGGTTCGACGCCAGGCACTGAGCTCCGCAATGGTGTGCTGAAACTTACGGCGGGTTTCCCGGATGACAAACGGCACATCCCTGGGCGGCTGTATCTCTTCAAAATGGTGCGAGAGTATCTCTTTCATACCCTGATAGACCGTATAGGGTTGGCCATTGCGTTCGTATCCGCCAATCCAGTTGGCAATCGGGGTGAATTCATCCATCAAGGTATAGGGCGAGCTGATCACCAGGGTGCCGCCCAGAGCCAGGCGTCTATGGATGCTTTCCAGGAAGGCGCCCGGATCCTGAAGACGGTCAATCAGGTTGCCCGCGAAGACCAGGTCATAATCCACATGTTCCGGCCCCAGGTTGCTGGCGTCGCCGGTGGCAAACGATACTTTTTCAGTCGCCCGGTCGAGCCCCAGGGCATTCAGGCTCACCGTTACGCGTTCGCCAAGTTCCCCTTCGTCGCGGCGGAAGTAATCGATCTCTCCGGTCTTCTGCAGGGTAGTCGCCGCATCGATAAACCGGCGGGAAAGGTCCACTCCCACCACATGGTCAAAGACCCGGCCAAGCTCAAAGGCGGTTCGGCCCACCGCGCACCCAAGATCAAGCGCTCGTCGTTTATCCCGGCCTGCCATCAACTCCTGGCAGATACCGGCGCAGCGGGCGGGATAATTCCCCACTCCGAAATGGCTTTCACCAAAATGGAACCCCAGGTACTGCCCGAGTAGTTCGTCGGTTTCATAGACATTCATATCAAGATCCTCAGCGTGTACCAGAAGCCGAATCCGACAGCGCACAGGTGCGAAACCCGGTGTACACGTCGTTGCGAAGGGGCAGATAGGCTTGCCTGTAAGTGCCCCGGATCAGGCATGAAGATGTCGCACACCCACCACCCCGGGTCACCTTGTGATCACCGAACTGCAAGGTAGACATAAAGGGGTACATATCGACCCTGAATCCGTCATAGGGAAGAAACTGACTGCTGGTCCATTCCCAGACACTGCCGATCATCTGGCGACAGCCGGAGCGGCTATCACCCGCCGGATAATCCCACACCGGCTGCTGCGCCATGTGGGTGGCGTCGAGATCCGCATGGTCGGGTGTTGGGCGTTCATTCCCCCAGGGAAAACGACGAAAATCCTCGCCAATCCGGTTACCCAGTGCCGCAGCCTCCCACTCCACTTCTGTTGGCAAGCGGCGGCAGGCCCACTGGCAATAGGCCTCGGCCTCCCAATAGCTGACGTGGACGACAGGCGCATCCAGATTCAGGGCCTGCCAGCGGTCAAACACTCGCTCCTGCCATTCGCCCTCGTGCCAGCGCCAGTAAAGTGGATGCCTGGGCTCCCGCAACATTGGCTGGGAGCTGCCATGCACCAGGGCAGTATCGGTCTCGGTACTCAACCACTTGCGTCCTCCGAAAGACCAGAGTTCAGGTCGCCGGTAGCCATCATCCTCAACGAACGCCAGGAAATCGCGGTTGGAAACAAGGGTGCGGGAAATTGCAAACGGCTCCACCGTGGTTTCGAAACGCGGCTTTTCCCCATCAAAGGCAAAGTCGGTGGTGGCGTAGCAGTCAGACTCGCCCGGCATTCCAATCTGGTAGCGACCGCCGGGGATGAGTGCATCGCCGGGCAGAGGCTCCACACGTTCTGGCAAGGCGCCAACAATGCCGGGGGGAGCAGGCAGGGCAACCGTCTGCCGACACCACGTCATCGACTCAATGTGCATGTGCTGGTGATAAATGGCGTAGCGATAGAGGTACAGGGCCTCGTCGGTCAGTGGTTGCTGTGCGATGCGCGACGCAACACGATCGTAGATGGTGTTGAAATACTGAAGGGTTTGCTCACGGCCGGGGAAGAGTTTGCGACTCCAACGGTCTCCATGATCAATGTGAAACGAATCCCAGAGGTCATCCATGGACGGATCGTAGCTCGGGGTTCCATCCAGAAGGTTAAAAACGAACACTTCGTAGAAAAAGCTCGCGTGCCCCATTTCCCAAAGTGGCGGGTTCACGCCCGGGTGGTAGGGCACCTCAAGCTGCTCATCACTGAGGGAGTCCACCAGTTCAAAGGTCCGTTGGCGGGTCGCCTCCAACTCGGCCAGCAGTTCTGTTTTCTGCGCCTGTTCGCTCTGCGTCATGTCGGCTCCGTCGATTACCCGTTTCTCGCCTTCAGCATAACAGAGAGCCTGGTACAGGGAACGCTCTCGATGCTCGCGCTCATCACCCTTCATCACTCTTCGTCACCCCCAAACCAGCAGGATCATCGGTACGGCAACAGCGGTGACCAGGATCGACAGCGGCAAGCCCAAACGCCAGTAGTCGCCAAACTGATAGCCTCCGGGCTCCATCACCAGCGCATTCGACTGGTGACCGATGGGCGTCAGGAAGGCGCAGGACGCGCCGACCGCAACCGCCATCAGCACCGCATCGGAGGCCATGCCAAGTTCAGCGGACAGGCTCAGTGCAATAGGCGCCACCAGAATGGCCGCCGCCGCGTTATTGACCACGTTCGATAACAGCATGGTTCCCACCAGAACCATGACCAGCACGGCCGACGGGGCCAGTCCGTCACCAATTGCCAGCATCTGGCCGGCGATCAACTCTGCGCCACCCGTGGTTTCCAGCGCCTGTCCCACCGGGATCATCGCCGCCAGCAGCACAATCACAGACCAGTCGATGGCCCGGTAGGCACCGGGGGCGTCAATCAGCTTGGTCAAAACCATGGCCACAGCGCCGGACACCAACGCCACCGGGGCTGACAGCCAACCGCTGACAATGGCAACGATACTGATGATAAAGATGCCGGATGCCAGCAGGGTCTTGCGGGAAGAGCCCAGGCGCAACCCGCGTTCGGCCAGCGGCAGACAACCGAGGTTGGACAGCGTACCGGTCAGGGTGTCTTCGAAGCCCTGCACCAGCAGAATATCACCGGCATTGAAGCGAATATCCCCCAGCCGGCGCTTCAGCCGATGCCCCTGCCGGGCAACGGCAACAATATTGAGGCCGTTGCGCTCGCGCAAATTGAGGCGATTGGCCGTCTGCCCCACCAGGGAAGATTCAGGGGTGATCACCGCTTCGGTCAGCTGCACCTCACCTTCATTCAGTTCCTTTTTACGGCTTTTCCGTGCCGTTTTGTCCTCTTCGGATTCGGAGTCATCCTGGCTACCGAGTTCCAGGCCGGTGTTGTCAAGGAACGCCTGTAGGCTCTCGGTGTCCGATTCCACCAGAAGCAGGTCGTTCTCTTGCAGTACCTTGTAGGTTGATGGCGCAAGCTGGCGTTTGTCGTCGCGAATCAGCGCCAGCACCACCACGTCCCGGTCTTCCCCGCTTTCCGCCAGCAGGTTGTGGAGTGTCGCGCCGGCATGGGGAGAACCTTCGGGGATCTTCAGTTCGGTCAGGTAGTCGCCAACGCTGAAAAGCTTGTCGTCATCCCCACTTTCGTCGCCCCTTCTGGGCGTCAATCGCCACCCCACCAGGGCGATGAAAGCGACACCGGCAAAGGTGATCGCAGCGCCCACCGGCGCAAAATCGAACAGACCGAACGCTTCGCTGCCTTCCCGATAGCTGGCAATGATAATATTCGGAGGCGTCCCGATCAGGGTCATGGTGCCTCCAAGCAGCGAACCAAACGCCAGTGGCATCAGCAGCAATGAGGGCGAGCGCCCTGCCTCCCTGGACATCCACACCGCTACCGGCATCAACAGCGCCAACGCACCCACGTTGTTGATAAAACCGGAACAGAGCGCAACGACCGCCGTCAGGGTAAGCACCTGTATGGTGGGTCGGTGCCCTACCTTCCCCAGGAACCGGGCTATGTTATCCACCACACCGCCATTCACCAGGCCCTGACTGATCACCAGAACCGCCGCAACGGTCACCACGGCAGGGTGACCAAAGCCGGCAAACAGTTCGTCAGTGGGCACCAGCCCGGCAATGGCAATCGCCAACAACGCCAGCATCGCCACCACATCGAACCGCAGCCGGTTCCAGATGAACAGAGCCAGCGTGGCCCCCAACACTGCGAAGACAATTCCCTGCTCTGTGGTCACGCCTACCCCTTAATTTTACATCCGACGGTTTATCGTCGGTTTAACATGGATTATTTGTGCCTGATATCGCGCATGCCGCATGAATTTCTGGTAACTTTCTTCCCGTAGCGGTCTTTTACGAGCGCAGCACCATCTTTCGATTACAACGGGTGACATGAACACCCCATCAGGGAACAACAGGTACAAGGGACGTCATGACCAAGGAACTCCACAACGAACTCTATCAGATAACGTTTGCCGGGCGGATTCTCGAAGGATTCGACGACGCAGAAGTCAGGGAAAATGTACAAGCCCTGTTTCGGATCTCCGACGAACGTACTGCAAGCCTTTTCAGCGGTGCCACCAAGACACTCAAGTCCGGTCTCAGTCACGCGGACGCCCTGGTTTACCAGGAGCGACTGACAAAAGCTGGTGCCGAAGTGCAAATTGCGAAACAGCCCGCCGCTGCAGTAAACCCCAAATTGGAAACCGCCGGCGCCCAACCGCCAGCGTCGTCAGACGACGAGCCAGCAACGGCCACCCCGACCGGTCCACAACGGGAGACACCGCTGGAGTTCACCGGCAACGGCCGCGAGTATTTCGGAATCTGGATCGTCAACATCCTGCTGACCATTGTCACCCTTGGCATTTATTCGGCCTGGGCCACGGTGCGTAACAATCAATACTTCTACGGCAACACCAAACTCGATGGAGCCAGTTTCCAGTACCTGGCCAGCCCGATCACTATCCTCAAAGGTCGATTGATTGCCCTGGCTGTCCTGGTTGTCTACGTGGTGCTTTCCGAGATGTATGTTGAAGCTGCCGTGGTCTTTGCCATCGCATTTATCCCCCTCGTACCCTGGATCATGGTGCGCTCGCTGCGGTTCAATGCCGTCAACAGTGCCTACCGCAACATCCGCTTCGACTTTCAGGGCCGCTATGGCCAGGCTTTCATGGTGGCGTTTGTGTGGCCATTGCTGAACATGCTGACCCTGTTGCTGCTTACCCCACTGGTGATGAAGAAAACCCACGAATTCATCGCTAACGGCAGCCGATACGGCACCACCGAGTTCGCGCTCAAAGCCGATACCGGATCCTACTACCGTTTCTTCGGAAAAGGCCTGCTGATCGCCATTGCCTTCGGTGTTGCGGCGTTCCTCGCCATGCGCTATGTCGGCTTTACCGTCGGGTCGATCATTGCCGGTGCTGGCTACCTGACACTGTTCGGCTATTTCATGGCGGGCATTTCAAACCTCTTCCTCAATGCCGTCCACCTCGACCGTCACGGCTTTGAATCCCGCCTGCAACCGCTGCAAATGGTGTGGATTTACCTGTCCAACAGTTTCTTCGTAGTCCTCACCCTTGGCCTTTTCACCCCCTGGGCCAAGGTGCGCATGGCAAGGTATCGGGCTTCCTGCACGGCCATGATGGTCAGCGGTGACCTGAACCACTTCGTTGCAGCCGAGCAGAACCGCACCAGCGCGTTGGGACAGGAACTGGGAGATGCCTTCGATGTCGACTTCGCCGCCATCTGAAGTCACGATCGAAGGCCAGTTCTATTCAGGTAATGACTCCAGCCGGCGGGGCGCAGTATTGCGCTCCGCCGCTGGCGTGATCATCGTTGATGCGGGAGACACCCGACTGCGCCTCGCGCACGACGATGTGACCATATCACCACGGATTGGCAACGCCCCCCGCTACCTCCACCTGCCTGACGATGGGGTCTTTGAAACCGAAGACAACGCCGCGGTGGATCAGCTTAGCCGGCAATCCCGGCGGGGGCGTGGCAATCGGCTGCTGCACGCGCTGGAGAATCACCTGGGGCTGATTCTGGTTGCGGTCGTCGTCACGATTGCGACCACCGGCGCTGCGTTTGTCTGGGGCGTGCCCTGGGCGGCCCAGGCCGTGGCCAATGCACTCCCGAACAGTATAGCGGAGCAGGTTGGCGACTCCACACTCACCACGCTGGACAGCACTTGGCTTGAACCTTCTTCGCTTTCAGAGGAACGCCAACAGGCGTTGCAGGCCCATTTCGAGCCTTTCCTGATGCCAGTGGCGGGCAAAGACCTGAGAGTGATTTTCCGCTCGTCTCCCGCCATCGGCACCAACGCCATGGCATTGCCGGACGGCACGATGATCTTCACGGACGATCTGGTGAACCTCGCCGAAGATGATAACGAACTGACCGCTATCCTCGCCCATGAAATCGGCCATGTCGCCCATAACCATGGCATGAAAGGCATGGTGCAATCGTCACTGACTTTCTGGCTGATCGTGATGATGACCGGTGACCTGTCTGCGTTTTCCGACGCAACCGTAGTGGTTCCGGCGGTCATGATGAGCCTGTCCTACTCCCGTGACATGGAACGGGAGGCCGACGCCTATGCCCTGAAAGCAATGACGGACCACGACCTGGACCCGACCCACTTCGTTACCATCATGGAGCGCCTGATGGCTGCTCATGGCGAGGACCGTTCCTCAGAGGCCGAGGAAGGCACTAGCCGGTGGGACAGCCTTCGCGACATGCTGTCGAGCCACCCGGAAACGGGCGAGCGCATCGAACGCTTTAAACAGACGCCCTGATCGGTATAGTAGCGATACGTTCATCACAGGGAGCACACACGATGCCATCCAGACCCACCAGGCCGGTTGCGGCCTCTGCCATCGACAAACATGTCTACAAGGTTTTTCCCAATGACATGAACGCACATCAGACGGTGTTCGGGGGCATGATTATGGCCAAGTGCGACCGTCTGGCCCTGGTGGTGGCGGAACGACACTCCGGCCATGTCTGCGTCACGGCAGCGGTGGACTCCATTCACTTCCGCGCGCCCGCCAAGGGCAACGATACCCTGCTGTTCAGCCTTGCCCTGAACCGCAGCTGGGGGTCATCCATGGAAATCGGAGCTCGGGTGGAAGCGGAAAACAGCTACACCGGAGAGTCCCGACATATCCTTTCCGCATTTTTCACTTTCGTGGCGCTGGACGAGAACGACAATCCCGTGGACGTGCCTGCGGTAGAGCCGGAAACCGACGACGAGAAACGCCGCTTCAACAACGCCGAAATCCGTCGGGAAGGTCGCCTGGAAACCCGCAAGAAGCTGAGTGAACGCCACTAAGGAATTCCACTCCCTATCCCCATGGCCCTTACCCCCTTAAACGACAAAAGCCCTGCCGGAATCCCGGCAGGGCTTTTTTTGTGGCAGGTCCCGGGCAAGCCCGGGAACAACACCCGAACCGTTATTTAGAACTGGTTCATGGTGTTGTCTTTACCGCCAGCCTTCAGAGCTGCGTCACCCGCGAAGAACTCTTTGTGGTCATCACCGATGTTGGAACCGGCCATGTCCTGGTGCTTCACAGTCGCGATACCCTGACGGATTTCCTTACGCTGAACGCCTGCAACGTAGGCCAGCATGCCTTCGTCACCGAAGTAGCCCTTGGCCAGGTTGTCGGTAGACAGAGCAGCCGTGTGGTAAGTCGGCAGAGTGATCAGGTGGTGGAAGATGCCGGCTTCACGTGACCCGTCACGCTGGAAGTTGGCAGTCCACTCGTCGGCCAGCTTGCCAAGGTCGGTTTCGTCGTACTTGGCATTCATCAGGTCGGCGCGCTCGTAGGCAGATACGTCCTTGCCTTCTTCTTTCCACGCGTCGAATACCTGCTGACGGAAGTTCAGAGTCCAGTTGAAGGACGGGCTGTTGTTGTAAACCAGCTTGGCATCGGGAACCACTTCTTTGATGCGGTTAACCATGGCAGCGATCTGGCCAACGTGGGGCTTCTCGGTTTCGATCCACAGCAGGTCAGCACCGTTCTGCAGGCTGGTGATACAGTCCAGAACCACACGGTCTTCGCCAGTGCCAGGCTTGAACTGGAACAGGCCAGATGCCAGACGCTTGGGACGAACCAGCTGACCTTTCTGCTTGATCACAACGTCGCCGTTGTTGATGTCTTCAGCCTTCTCGATTACTTCACCGTCGATGAAGCTGTTGTACTGGTCGCCCAGGTCGCCCGGCTCTTCAGTCACAGCGATCTTCTGGGTCAGGCCAGCGCCCAGGGAGTCAGTACGGGCAACGATCACACCGTCGTCCACACCCAGTTCAAGGAAAGCCAGACGTACAGCGTTGATCTTGGACAGGAAGTCGGCGTGAGGAACGGTCACTTTGCCGTCCTGGTGGCCACACTGCTTCTCGTCGGACACCTGGTTCTCGATCTGGATACAGCAAGCGCCTGCTTCGATCATCTGCTTGGCCAGCAGGTACGTTGCTTCGGCGTTACCGAAACCAGCGTCGATGTCGGCGATGATCGGCACAACGTGAGTTTCGTGATTGTCGATCTGCTTGATCAGCTCGTCAGCCTTGGCGTTGTCGCCAGCGTTCTGAGCTTCTTCCAGGGCGCGGAACAGGTGGTTCAGTTCCCAGGCATCCGCCTGACGCAGGAAGGTGTACAGTTCTTCGATCAGACCAGATACAGCGGTCTTCTCGTGCATGGACTGGTCAGGCAGCGGGCCAAACTCGGAGCGCAGGGCCGCAACCATCCAGCCAGACAGGTACAGGTAACGACGCTTGGTGGTACCGAAGTGCTTCTTGATGGACAGCAGCTTCTGCTGACCGATGAAGCCATGCCAGCAACCCAGGGACTGGGTGTACTGAGCCGTGTCCTTGTCGTAGTTCGCCATGTCTTCGCGCATGATTTTCGCGGTGAACTTGGCGATGTCCAGACCAGTCTTGAATTTGTTCTGGGCGCGCATGCGGGCCGCGTGCTCGGGCTTGATGGCGTTCCAGGTCGGGTTTTGCTTCAGCAGGGAAGCGATGGCGTCAACGTCTTTTGCGTATGGCATGGTCTCAGTCCTGTTTCTAAGGTTTGAGGTGCTCTTTTATGAAGCATAAAAGCGACTTCAGCGAGCCAGCGTCCGTTCAAAAAATAACCAGACCGCTGACATTGAGGGTTACTTTAGTGGCTTTGATTTTATAATTGAAATTTATATTATCTATATTCGGCATTTTTTGTATGAATGAAGACATCTTCCCTCACGCATTGCAAAGAACAACGAGCCGATCAGCGCTATTCAGGTCAAGATACTCGTCCCGTGGCGGGCTCAGCGCCAGATGCCGCCCCAACGAGTCGGGCTGCGCGCGCCATATGCCCAGCGCCACTTCTCCTTCCGCAGCGACCGTTTTCTCCAGTACCTGAAAATCCGCGCTGGCAGGCAAAGGATAGTTCTGGGGATCCCGGAACTGCACCTCAGCACCGCCCACCGTAAACAGCTCATCCAGCACCACCCTCAGCTCCCGCCGCAGGGCGACCTGAGCAAGCACGTGACTGATGATCATTGGGCTGATCAGCATTTCACTCTGGTGGCCCATTAACAGATTTCGATTGTCCGGGTCGCTCAGTTCCATGATCAGTTGCGGGCGCCTATCACCCTCACTCAACAGGTCTTCCAGTTGCAGGTAACCCACCATGGCACGGGCGTCAGCTTCCTCGCCGGACGCCAGACGATCACTGCTCAACAACATAATGGAGTCATAGTTGAGCGGCCCAACCCGCCTCAACTCGCCTTCCACCATGTAATCCGCTTCGATATGGCGGCAGATCACGTCCCGCTGCCCCCCCAGGTAACGGTCAATTTCCTGTTCCCGCTCCTTGGCAGGCACTACCGAAACGAGATCCACCTCGAACCGCCATTGGCTGTAGCTGGAAAACTCATCGATCAGGCTTGGCACCCGGCGATTCCATCCCAGCACAAGAATCCGGTGAACCCCGCCTGAAAGCGAGACAGCCCGGCTTGCGGGTTCACCTCGAGTGATAACCGGCAGCGGCGGCACCTTCGAATCCGACTCGGTTTCGGTGTAGTCCCTGGCCATCATGACAACCCGGTCCCCGGCCTCAATCACCGTGTCTGACGACGCCGGCATCCTCACCATCCAGGCCTTGCCCGACCGCTTCAGAATACCCAGCACAATTGCCTGGGGCCGCAGAGAGGCCAATTCTCCGAGGGACAGTCCCGCCAGGGCATCGCCACCCCGGATGTAGATTTCGCAACCCTCACCGGCGGTCAGAAGTTCGTTGTAAATTTCCGACAACCCCGGATGGAGGATGTTCTGCACCATTAGCCGGCTTATGGTGGCATCGCCGGCAACCACCTCCACCTCTCCGGGATAGGCGCGCTCAATCACCGGGAGCTTGCGCACATCCTGTATCTCGGCAATGACAAAGGGCAGTGATGCCCCCAGGTGTCGTGCCTGAGCAGCAATGGACAGCAACGCCTTCACGGTCTCCACGTCCGATGTCACCAGGCTGCCCGCCTGATGGGAGGCACTGGGCACTATGACAGCCGCGGCATCCAGGCAGGCTACCCTCTGCAAGGCATCCGGCTGAATGGCAGCGCCGGCACGGAGGATGATCTGGCGAGACTTGCGCCCGATACCGGGCTCGTCGCGCAACTCATGCACCTGGGCCGCCGAGGCATGCTCGGAAAGCACCACCAGGCGTAAGCGGTTGGTTTCACGTTTTTCCAGGAAACGGCGCATGCGCCCTGATGACCCCAACAACTCGCCCAGCAGCGGTAAGGTCTGGCTGGTCCAGCCCAGAACTACGATGTGGTTTCGCAGGGTAACCGGGGTCAGCCCCCGCTCCAGGTCGGTCATCTTGGCGATCAACCAGCGCGTCAGGATCGCCACCAGCGTGCCCATGAAAACCACATAACCGCTGACGGTGAGAATGGTGGACACAAACCGCTGCCAGTTACCCACATCGTCTCCGAGATAGCCCGGGTCCGTCAGCCGCAAAAAAGCCCACCAGATGGCATCGCCGACATCTTCAAAAGGCGTTCCAAGGGGGATCACCAGCAGCCCGCCAACAAGCGAAATGATGCCTATAAAGACACCCACCACTAACAACTGAAAGCCCGCACCTTTTACGAGTTGGCGCTCAACGATGAACTTCACGCGGTCAACAAAACGAAAGGGGATCATGATCGTCCTTCTGGCAAGATGGGGAATGTCGGTAGCATAGCGCAGAACGTATGGAATAAAACCGGAGCGGTGCCTTATAGCACGCTCGTTCACGAACAATTGACTGGCTACGCAATCCGCAGCATCGTATAGATGTCTATCAAGTTCTCCAACGCGGCCCTGAGCGGCTGCAAGACTGGCCGGTTTTTCATGTCCCATGCGCCGATCACATTGTCACTTGCTGTCATCCCGCTGATGACGGGCTGCTCCCTGCTGGCACCAACACCGGAACCGGCGCCACCACAAACCCACTATCATGCCCCCGTGGTCGAGGCCGTATCCGGCACGGCGGTTTCCATACCGCAACTGGCCGAGCGACTTGCGGAACAGGATGTGGTCATGATTGGCGAATATCACGGCCACCAGGGCGCTCACCTGCTCCAATCCCGCCTGCAGGCTCATCTGTACCAGCATCGCCCTGAACAGTTGTTATCCATGGAACAGTTCGAGGTGGACCGGCAGCCGGTGCTGGACCGCTACCTGGCCGGCGACATTGGCGAAATGGAACTGGTCGAGGATGCCGGCGCCTGGCCTATCTACCAATACGCCTACAGACCGCTGGTGGAATTTGCTCGTCGCCAGGGCCTGCCGGTCATCGCCGCAAACGCTCCGGGTGATATCGTTCGCTGCGTGGGACGCGAGGGGCCCGAGTATCTGGCGGACCTGAACGCAGCTCGGAAACGCCACATCCCAGACGCGCCCTTCGCAGGCAGCGCAGCCTACCGGGAAAAATTCTTTGGCACCATGGGCGGCCGGCATGGCACCGCCGACAATGAGCGACTGCAGAACACTTATCACGCCCAGTTGCTGCGGGACAACACCATGGCAAGCCGGATACTGGCCGCAAGGGAACGCCACCCCGAGCACCAGGTCATTCACCTGACGGGCACCTTTCACAGCGAGGAGCGCCTGGGCACGGTAGAGGCCCTTTTGCAGCGAAACCCCGAGCTGTCTGTAGCGGTTATAAGCCCGGTTTTTATGGAAGCACAGCCCGACGGCGACGAACTACCGCTCACCGGTAACCAAAACAAGGGCGACTATCTCTACTTCCTGCTACCGCTGCCCCCGGAGTACCGGGACGAAGCACGGGGACACGAATCGATGATGGATGCATTCCGGAAGGTGCCAGAAACAACCTGCGACTAAGCCTCACCAGCCTTGGCGAAAGCCGCCCCCATGGCGCGGGAAAAAACCGCCTCGTCCGCTGCGCTGAAAAGCACGAAGCGCACATACCTAACCCTTCCCAGACGCGGCAATACCTGCCTGACCGTCGCCATGGCAACCTCTGCAGCCCCTTCCACCGGGTAACCGAAAGCCCCTGCCGAAATGGCGGGAAACGCTATGGATTCAATTGCTTTACTGTCTGCCAACTCAAGGGCATTGCGATAGCATTCCGCCAGCCAGTGATCGGAAGGTTCATCCACACCGTAAACGGGCCCCAGGCAGTGGACGACGTACTGGTTTGGCAGGTTATGCGCCCCTGAAATCACCGCCTCACCCGGGCGGATCGGCGCCATGGGCCGGCACTCTTCAGCCAGCCCTGGCCCTGCCGCCGCATGGAGCGCGCCTGCGACACCGCCCCCGGACATCAATTGGGCATTGGCGGCATTAACGACTGCTTCCAGATCATCCTGGCGGGTGATGTCGCCACGAACGCATTCCACAGTTTTTCCGTTCAGTTCAACCTGTGCCATGGAAACCTCCCGGCCATTGCCTCAGCGTCGCCGCTTCAGCGAGCGGTTGATAATAACGGTTTCCGGCTCGCCGTGACCTGCGATGGCAGCCAGCGCCCGGTCCAGCGTTGCCTCGGCAATGGCTTCGTGTTTTTGGGGTAACGAGTGAACCTTGACCGGCAGGAAATCCAGCAGCCGGTCATCTCCGAAGGTAGCCATTCTGAGGGACTGCGGCAAGCCTCCCGGCTGCTCCAGCAGCACGTCGAGCACCCCTTGCAAGAGGGTGTACGAGGCGGTAATCAACGCATCCGGAAGCCCCTGATCCGCCAGCACCAGCTGCATCAGTCGGGCGCCGGAGGCTCGGTCATAGTGTTCACCACTGTAGACCGCCCATTGTCCACTGCGACTCCGAGCCACCGCCTCAAAGCCCTCGCGGCGCTCCCGTGTCATTGCCAGCGCCGGCACCGCATCAAGCCAGACCACCGACCCGGTGCCCGGCTCCAGCACTGAACGGGCCAGTGTGGCTGCGCCCTTGCGATTGTCGCTGACCACGCAACTGATCACACCCGGTGATTGCGATCGGTCCACCGCGATCACCGGCAGGTCTTCCTCCTGCAACTCTTGGTAGAAGGGGTCATTCGGTGGCAGGGCACTCGCAACGATCAGGGCATCGCATCGCCTTGCCTTGAGAGAACGTGCCAGCTCGCGCTCGGTATCCGGGTCATCTCCGGAGCCGGCAATCAGCAATTGATAGCCCCGGGCACGGGCACCCTGCTCCAGCAATTTGGCCAGGCGGGCGTAACTGGCGTTCTCCAGGTCCGGCAGGATAAACCCCAGGGTGCGGCTGGCCCCACCACGCAGCGACGCGGCTTGCGGGTCTATCTGGAAGTGGTTGTCCCGCGCAACCGCCATCACCTTTTCGATAGTCGCCGGCTTGATCCGGCGGGCCGGCCCCTGGCCATTGATCACGTAGCTGGCGGTGGTGCGGGACACCCCCGCCAGGCGGGCAAGTTCTGCAAGGGTCATGGGGCCGAGTCCTCCTGGGCACAGATTGCTTGATTTCTGATCATATCTGTTTCATGATTCATTCTATGTTTGCTGACACGATTCAGCAACCTAGATTTTACTGGTATTCACAACAACAAGGCGAGGCTCCCCACATGCTGACGCTAACAGCCAATGATATCCGCCTGGGCTGCACTGCAACCGACTGGCGGGATGCCCTGAACCAGGCCAGCCAGGAACTGCAGGATGCAGGCCGGACCACTCCCGACTACCACGCGGGCATGCTGGCCAGGGAGCAACAGTCCTCCACCGTCCTTGGCAACGGCATTGCCATCCCCCACGGCACACCGGAAAGCCGCGAGGCGGTCACCAGCACCGGCATCCGCGTGCTGCAGTTTCCCGGCGGCGTTACCTGGCATGACAACGCCACTGTGCATGTGTTGGTCGCCATTGCGGCCCAGTCGGATGAGCATCTGGATATCCTGCGCCACCTGACCCGCGTACTGGACAAACCCGGCCTGTCGCAGAAACTGGCCGAGGCCGATGACACCGAGGCGCTGGTATCCCTATTGTCGAAGGAGCCAGTGATGCCAAAATGCGACGCTCAGACCCTTTGCCTGGGTGTTAACACCCGGACCACCAGCGAACTGGCCATCAGCGCTGCTGCCCGACTACAGGGGTTGAGCTGTGTCGACGCCAGCTTTATGAAAGAAATTGTCAGCCAGCCACCCGTGGGGCTGGGCCAGGGGTTTTGGCTGGTTCACCACAGCGTTGGCAGTATCCGACCTGCGCTGGCACTGGCAACCCCCAAAGAACCCCGTGACGACCTCGCCGGCGTTTTCTGCCTGGCGGGCCCTGGCGACGACTGCCGCGAATTGCTGGAACGTATCGATAATTTCCTGGCCCAGAACATCCCCCTGGAAAGCCAGTCCGTGGATGCTGTACTTTCCCGGCTTTCCGGTGAGCAGGCCAATGCGGTCAGCGACCGGGTGCGCCTGCTGAATACCCATGGCCTACACGCCCGGCCCGCCAAACAACTGGTACAGGAAGCCCGTCAGCACAAGGCAGACATTCGCATCCGCCTGGAGGACGGCGATGGCAATTCGGTATCGGCGACCAGTCTCACCCGGATCATCGGCCTCGGTGCCCGCAGGGGGCAAACCCTGATCATATCCGCAACCGGCAACGATGCGGAACAGGCGGTAGAAGCCGTTTGCCAGGCCATCAATGACGGGCTCGGAGAAACCATCTCCCCGCTTCGACAACAACAGAGCCAGCCGGCGCCTGCCGAGCCGGAACCCGAACCTCTGGCCGATGACGAACCGCTGAAAGCGGTCGCCGCCTCACCGGGCCTGGCTCTGGCACCCGCCTTCGTCATGCGCCAGCCGACATTGGACTACCCCGCCACCGCCAGCGATGCCGGTGAACAGACCAGCCGACTGGGCCGGGCCATCGACGAGGCCGACGGACAACTGCGCACGCTGATTCGCCAGGCCGAAGGCGGTGAGGCAGCACCGATTCTGTCGGTGCATGTGGAAATGCTCCAGGATGACGATCTCTACCAGGCCGCCCTGGAAGCCATCAACGAAGGCGCGTCTGCCGAAGCCGGCTGGTGGCTCGCCATTGATACCGCCGCGCGTGCCCAGGAAGCACTGGCAGACCGGCTTCTGGCCGAACGGGCGGCAGATTTGCGGGATGTTGGCCGGCGCGTGCTGGCCAACCTCTGCGGGGTGGCCATGCCGACACCGCCGGACGAACCCTATGTACTGGTGGCGGACGACCTGGGCCCTTCCGATGTGGCAAGGCTGGACACCCAACGCGTTCGCGGCCTGATCACGGCCCGTGGTGGCGCCACATCCCACAGCGCCATCTTGGCTCGGGCGCTGGGGCTCCCAGCCGTGGTCGGGGCTGGTGACCGTATCCTGACCATCAGCAACGGAACGAACCTGGTGGTCGACGGCGAACGCGGCTGCCTGGTGCCCAATCCCAGCGCCGAGCGCCGCGACCGCATTGACCGTCGCCTGGACCAACTCACCCGCCTGCAGGCGGACGCCCACGAGTGCCGGAACGAGCCAGCCACCACCACCGATGGCCACACCATCGACGTATGCGCCAACCTTGGCAACACCGCCCACACCCCGGATGCTGTCGACCGGGGCGCCGATGGCATTGGCCTGCTGCGTACCGAATTCATTTTCATGGAGCATCCGGACGCGCCTGACCTGGACACCCAGGTGAAGGAATATCGCCATGCCTTCGACGCCCTCAACGGCCTGCCACTGGTCGCACGCACCCTCGATGTGGGTGGTGACAAGCCCCTGGATTACTGGCCCCTTCCCCACGAGGACAACCCCTTCCTTGGGCTGCGCGGTATTCGCCTGTCGCTGACCCGACCGGAAATCCTCGAAACCCAGGTGCGCGCGCTGCTGACGGCTGCCGACAACCGCCCACTGCGAATCATGTTTCCCATGGTCAAGGACCTGGAAGAGTTTCGCGCGGCCAAGGCCATCGTCGAACGGGTCCGCGCCGAGATTCCCTGCCAGGGCCTGCAGGTGGGCGTGATGATTGAAGTGCCCTCCTGTGCCCTGTTGGCCCACACCCTGGCACCGGAAGTGGATTTCTTCTCGGTAGGCACCAATGACCTCACCCAGTACACCCTGGCTATCGACCGTGGCCACGGCCAGCTTTCGGCCGAGTCCGACGGGTTGCACCCCTCGGTACTGCAACTGATCCGCATGACCGTCGAAGCCGCCCATGCTCACCAACGCTGGGTGGGTATCTGTGGCGAGCTGGCCTCCGACCCACAGGCTATTCCGGTACTGCTGGGCCTGGATGTGGACGAGCTGTCGGTGACCAGCCGGCGAGTGCCACTGGTCAAAGCCTGTATCCGCGGGCTTAGCCGCGAACACGCCCGTGAACAGGCGAAACTGGCGCTGGGCAAGGCCACCGCAGCCGAAGTGCGCGACGCCCTGGAGACACTGTAATGGCCCGGGTACTCACCATCACCCTGAACCCGGCGCTGGACCTAAATGCCGAGACCGACTCAATCCGGCTGGGTAACGTGAACCGCTCTCGGTCCACACGTCTGGAGGCTGCCGGCAAAGGCATTAACCTGGGCCGTGTGCTGTCACGCCTCGGCCATACCGTGACCGTGTCCGGACTGCTGGGAGACATCAACGCCGCGCCCTTCGACCGCCTGTTCTCGTCTGACATCCTGGCAGACCACTTTGTCCGCATCCCCGGGCAGAATCGCATCAACGTGAAAATTGCCGAGGGCGATGGTCGTGTGACCGATCTGAACGGGCCCGGATTTGACGTACCCGCGGATGCCCTGGACCGATTAAAGGCACGCCTGGGTAACTTGAAGAACAGGTTCGATGCCGTTGCCATTGCTGGCAGCCTGCCCGGCGGCTTTCCGCCCGAGGCACTGGCGGAACTGGTCACCCTGGCTCGCGAAGCAGACATCCCGGTGTGGCTGGATACCAGCGGCGCAGGCCTCACAGCCGGGCTTAAGGCGCTGCCAGACGGCATCAAGCCCAATACGGAAGAGCTGGCCGAATGGGCCGGGCACCCTTTGGAGAGCCTGGACGCCATCGCCGAGGCAGGCCGCTCACTTCAGGCCACCGGCATCGCCAATGTGGTGATTTCCATGGGCGAGAAAGGCGTGCTCTGGCTGTCGCCGAAGGGCAACTGGCAAGCGTTGCCACCGCCCGTGACCGCCACGAGCACGGTCTGCGCCGGCGACACTTTGCTGGCCGGAATGATTCACGGCTTGCTCGAACGTCATCACCCGGAACAGGTGCTGTCAACCGCCACCGCGCTGTCGGCCGAGTGCGTTCGACACATTGGCGTTGGCGATCCAATGGCCGACGACTTTATCCAACTGATTCAGCAAACCCGCGTCACTCTCTTTACCCCCTGGCCCGGGCACAACAACAATGGGGAGATGCCATCATGAAACTGATCATTGTAACCGCCTGCCCTCAGGGCGTGGCCACCAGCTTCCTGGCGGCCCGGGCCCTGGAAAGGGCCGCGCAGCAAAAGGGCTGGGAAGCCAGAACAGACATTCGCAGCCCGCAGCAACCACTGTCGTCCCTGCCCGAGGATGTCATCGCCTCGGCGGACCTGGTCGTTGCCGCAACAGGAACACCAACGGACCTGAACGCCTACGCCGGCAAACGCCTCTATCAGGTCCCGGTAACGGCCGCCCTGCCCGATCCCGCGTCGATTCTGGACCAGGCCGAAAAGCAGGCCGAGCCCTATCAACCAACAGAGGCTTCACAGCCCGAGCCTGCCACCTCAGGTAACGCAGGCAAACGCATTGTCGCCGTCACCGCCTGCCCCACCGGTGTCGCCCACACTTTTATGGCGGCAGAAGCCCTGACCGCCGCCGCGACCGCGGCTGGCCATCAGATCCGCGTGGAAACCCAGGGCTCCGTGGGTGCCCAGGATCCGCTGACCGCCGAGGAAATCGAGGCGGCGGATCTGGTGATCCTGGCCTGTGATATCGAAGTCGACCCCAGCCGTTTTGCCGGCAAGCGGCTTTGGCGCACGTCCACCGGCAGCGCCCTGAAAAAACCGGGGCCCACCATTGATGACGCCATGACCAATGCCTCTGTCGAGGAAGGCCAGAAAAAAGCGACCTCAGGAGGTGGTGGCGAGAAACGCGGCCCCTACAAGCATTTGCTGACGGGCGTATCCTTCATGCTGCCCATGGTGGTAGCCGGCGGCCTGCTGATCGCCCTGTCATTCGTGTTCGGCATTGACGCGTTTGAAGAGGAGGGCACCCTGGCAGCCGCGTTGATGCAGATCGGCGGCGGCACCGCCTTCCAGTTGATGATTCCCCTGTTGGCCGGCTATATCGCCTGGTCCATCGCCGACCGGCCGGGCCTGGCGCCGGGAATGATTGGCGGCTACCTGGCCAGCACCCTTGGCGCAGGCTTCCTGGGCGGCATCATCGCGGGCTTCCTGGCGGGCTACGTCGCCCGTTTCATCAGCCAGAAGCTGCCAATGCCCGAGAGCATCGAATCCCTCAAACCCATCCTTATCATTCCGTTGCTGGCCAGCCTGGTCACCGGCCTGGCCATGATCTACGTGATCGGCGAACCCGCCGCCGCCCTGATGGATGGGCTGACCAACTTCCTGGAAGGGATGGGCACCACCAACGCCATCCTGCTGGGCGGTATTCTCGGAGCCATGATGTGCTTTGACCTGGGCGGTCCGGTGAACAAGGCCGCCTATACCTTCGGTGTCGGTTTACTCTCGGAAGGCAGTGGTGGTTCGGCCCCCATGGCGGCGATCATGGCCGCGGGCATGGTGCCCGCCATCGGCATGGGTGTGGCGAGCTTTATTGCCCGCGCCAAGTTTGCAGAGGCCGAACGGCAGGCCGGGCGGGCCTCCTTCGTACTGGGGCTGTGCTTTATCTCCGAAGGTGCGATCCCCTTCATGGCCAAAGACCCACTGCGCGTGATTCCGGTGTGCATGGTAGGGGGCGCCATCACGGGCGCCCTGTCCATGCTGTTCACTGTCAAGCTCATGGCACCCCATGGCGGTCTGTTCGTGCTCGCCATTCCCAACGCGGTAAGCACAGTACTGCCCTATGTGGCCGCCATTGCCATCGGTTCGCTGATAATCGGGTTTGGCTACGCCATGATCAAGACCGGCAAGGCCGAGGTGGCAACCGCCTCCTCTTAGCAGACCTCCCCTCCGGGGGCGCTTGACGCCCCCGGTATTTGCGGCGATGGTATCCGCCAGATCCACGCACAAGGACGCCGTGATGAAAATTCTGTCTACCCTGATCCTGGCGATTGCCGCCGTTGTTTCCGCGTCACTCATCGCCAACGGCCTGACCGGGCTACGCACCGGAGACCGTTTCGTCACCGTCAAGGGCGTTGCGGAACGGGAGGTGCAGGCGGACCTCGCACTCTGGCCCCTGCGTTTCGTCGCTACCGGCAACAGCCTGGACGAAGCCCGCGAGAAGGCCCGCAGCAGCCGCGAAGCCATTATGGCCTTCCTCAAGCTGCAAGCCATCGACACAGACGCAGTGGAACTGCAACGCCTGGACGTTACGGACACCCGCGCCAATCCCTACCAGGAAAGCAACGGCCAGAAGTTCATCATCAACCAGACCCTGATGGTTCGCAGCGACGACATCGATCGCATTCGCCAGGCCGCGCAGTCTGTCAGTGAACTGGTGGATTCCGGCGTCATTCTGTCATCCGATTATGGCCCAGGCGGGCCGACTTACCTGTTTAACCGGTTGAACGACATCAAACCCGAGATGATTGCCGAGGCCACCGCCGCCGCCCGCGAGGCCGCCGCACAGTTTGCCAGGGATGCAAAAACTGAATTGGGGAACCTGCGCCGCGCCAATCAGGGCGTGTTCCAGATCCTGGCCCGAGACCAGGCACCAGGCGTCAGCGAAGGCCAACAGCCGATTAAAACCGTCCGGGTGGTGACCACCGTGGAGTACTATCTTAAATAGACAGTCGCCACCGGCTACTGGGTCTGCACCATTTCATCGGTAACCTGATAGCGGCCGGCCAGCCAATGCAGGATCTCGCTGGCGGCCGGGTGATCAAAGCGGCCATAACATTCCGTCAGCGCCTGATGGCGTTCGGTACTGAGCCTATGCAAGCCGGCATCCTGCAACAGGAGCAGATCGGCCTGTACCTGCTGCGCCAACTCTTTGCCCAACACTTCCTCGGCGGCCAGTTGGAAGGCCTTGCCATACTGGTAGCCGGGCCCCTGTTCGTAGCTACGGGCCAGAGTGATGGCCGGAATCGTAGTGAGCGTTGGCTGTAACGCGGGATTAATGGCGTGGCCCGAGAGATACGGGCCGTTGGCCGCCGGCCGGCCGGTAAATGCCCGCAGGTGCAGATGCCGGGACATACGGTCACCGTCGTTCACCGGGTAGTTATCCCACAGCACCGGCTTGCGCCCCAGCGCTTCTGAAACACGCTGCAGGTGGCCCGGCGATATCTCCCGCGAACACACCTCCTCGCCCGTCCAGAACACCTGCACGGACGGGTCCAGTGCCTTGCCTAGATCTTCCAGGTAATGCTCGGGACGAGGACCAAACACCCGGTCCAGCACCGGATCATCGGAGTAGTAGCTGGGGCAGACGGTCAGTTGGTCCGCTGTACTGCGTTCTGCCACCCAGTGAATGATGTCCGCCTGTCTGGCCGCCAGTTCCGGTGTATCGCTTTTCATGTCATCAAACAGGATCGCCAGATCGGTGATACCCAACTGATCAAACGCTGCCAGTTTTTGCGTCAGCGCGGTTTTCGCCGAGCCATCGAAATTGTTGAACACCTCGAACGGGCTCAGGCCAATGCCGAACCGGACTCCGTGACTGCCACAAAACCGGGCGAAATCAGCCAGCTCATCGGCCTCCGCTTGCGGATGCGGCTCGTTCCACCGGCGCCTGAGAAAAGCATCCGCCTTGGGTGCGTACCAATAGTTCCGATAACCATGGGGAGCCAGTGCCGCAACCAGCTGCCGACGCTCTTCCCAGCTCCACAACGGGCCATAGAAGCCTTCGATGATTCCCAGTGGGGGTTGCTCTGCCATTGGCGTTTCCATTTCGCGAGTACACAGATGGTTTACCGTCCAGAGGGTATCTCATCAGGCCGTGGGGGTCACCGGACAAGTTTAGCAATGTCGGCTAGACTTCTCGTACTGATGATGTAGTGATGAGTAGTAATGAGCAGTGGCGATTCACATCCGCTCTCCGATTACCCATGTGGATAAGGAGCCTGGCAAATGGACATTAAAAGCTTTGAAGACCTGATTGAGTGGGCTCGCGAGCTCCACGCCCACCTGTCCCGATGTTTGTCGGAGTGCTCAACAAAAAACAAGGAGGAGCGAGCCCGGGCACTGCTGACGTATCTGTCGGACCATGAGGCCGAACTGGAGCGCATCACGGCGGAGTTCGAGAAACAGGCCGATTCACGAGCCCTGAAAACAAGACTCTACGACTACCTGAACGACGAACACAAGGCCATCAAAACCCACCGCACCTGCGATGATCATTACGCCAGTCTCGACTTCGACAGCATTGTCCGCGAGGTGTTCGACTTCCATGACCAACTGATCGACCTGTATGACAGCCTGGCCGGCAAGGCAGAGATTCCGGAAGCGAAAGAACTCGCTGAATCCCTACGCGCCATGGAGGAGAACGAAGCCATGAGGCTCGCGAGGCAGATTGGCATGATGGATGATGTCTGAATTCTTCCACTCTCTGTACATGAAAACTGGAAATCGCGAGTCACCGATAGTACTGTATATATAAACAGTATCGGGAGTTTCCCCCATGAAGACTCGCGCGACACCCCTCAACCCACAGAACCGCTTCCAGCCCATAGTGACGGACCGCCAATACGATGATGGCTGGTATCAGGACCCCGCTGACGATACCTGCCCGGACTCACTGGCAACCGAAGTGGTGGATGAACAGGTGCGTACGATTATCAGCCGGAACCAGTCGCCGGATGTGCCGTTCGACCAGTCCATAAATCCGTACCGAGGTTGCGAGCATGCGTGCATATACTGCTTTGCCCGGCCTACCCATGCGTACTGGGACATGTCGCCGGGGCTGGACTTCGAAACCCGGCTGATCGCCAAACCCAATGCTGCGGAACAGCTTCGAAGGGAGCTCGATAAACCCGGCTACCGTGTGTCGCCAATTGCCCTTGGCGTGAACACCGATGCCTATCAGCCGGTTGAGAAGCACCGGGAAATTACCCGCGACGTCCTCAAGGTGTTGGTCGAGTATCGCCATCCGGTGTCCATTATCACCAAGGGGGCACTGATTCTGAGGGACCTGGACCTGCTGTCAGAACTGGCACATCAGGGCCTGTGTTCCGTTCGGGTCAGCTTAACCACCCTGGACAATACCCTGAAGCGCCAGATGGAACCTCGCACTGCAGCGCCGGCGACACGCCTGAAAGTCATCCGTGAGCTGGCCGCTGCCGGCGTACCAACGGGCATCATCCTGGGGCCGGTTATCCCGTTCATCAACGATCATGAAATTGAGAGCATTCTGGGGGTCGCAGCAGAGGCAGGTGCGGAACGGGCAAGCTGGATCATGCTTCGCCTGCCGCTGGAACTGGATGAGCTGTTCCAGGACTGGTTGCAGCGGCACTTTCCAGACCGGGCCAGTCATGTGATGAATCGCATGCGCGATTTGCGGGGTGGCAAAAGTTACGATGCCCAGTTCGGGCGCAGAATGACAGGAACGGGCCCCTACGCAGATCTTGTCCGCCAGCGCTTCGCAAAGCGCGCAAGGCAACTGGGCCTGAACCTTCATCAGGCAGAGCCCCTTAGAAGCGACCTCTTCAGGCGTCCTGCGGGTGAGCAGATCGGATTGTTCTAGACCGGAAACATTACCTCATGCTGACCAGCGGGAGAAAGTCGTAAGACCTAGGTCGTACAGAGGCGGGTTTTTCGTTCCGTTTCTTAACGTTTGTTGATAACTTGAACTAGAATTAGGAGTTACTTTCCCAGACAGAGGGAGAGGCTCTCAACACAATAACGACAAAAGAGGCTAGAAGAGCAATGAAGATCCGTTCTGTTCTATCCGCGGCTGTGCTGGCTGTAGCAACTACCTTTGCTTCCACACAAGCCCTCGCTCAAGACACGTTTACCCTGCGCCTGGCCGAGACCTGGGGGCCCAACTTCCCGATTTTCGGTGACACCACCAAACGGTTCGCTGAAACTGTCGAAAAGATGTCCGACGGCCGCCTGAAGGTCCGCATCGACTCGTCAAACAAGCACAAAGCGCCCTTCGGTGTCTTTGATATGGTCAAGGCCGGCCAGTACGACATGGGTCATTCCGCGTCCTACTACTGGAAAGGCAAAGTACCCAACACCCTGTTCTTCACAAGCATGCCTTTCGGCATGAACGCGATGGAACAATACGCCTGGTTCTACCACGGCGGTGGTATGGAACTGATGCAGGAGGTTTACGAACCCCACAACATGCTGTCGTTCCCGGGTGGCAACACCGGCGT
The DNA here is from genome assembly GCF_028581595.1 of Marinobacter sp. DS40M6. Classification (NCBI taxonomy): domain Bacteria; kingdom Pseudomonadati; phylum Pseudomonadota; class Gammaproteobacteria; order Pseudomonadales; family Marinobacteraceae; genus Marinobacter; species Marinobacter sp. DS40M6. The sequence continues at coordinate 134,564 of NZ_JAFCAE010000005.1, forward strand.
TCAAATGGGCGGCTGGTTTCGCAAGGAAATCAACACTCTCGAAGACCTGCAGGGCCTGAAGATGCGTATTCCTGGCTTCGCCGGTGAGGTGTTTGCAGAAGTAGGCGTTAATCCGACCAACATCCCACCGGGCGAGCTTTACACAGCCCTGGAACGCAACACCATTGACGCGGTTGAGTGGGTTGGTCCTTCCCTGGATCTGCGTCTCGGTTTCCAGCAAATTGCAGACTATTACTACACTGGCTGGCACGAGCCCGCCACGGAGCTGCAGTTCCTGGTGAACAAGAAGGTATGGGAAAAACTGCCAGCCGACCTTCGTGAAATCATGCGCGTCGCTATGCGCACAGCCTCCTACGACATGCTGGTTCACTCTCAGCACGCAAACGCAGAAGCCTGGGCCAACATCAAGGAAGAGTACCCGAACGTACAGATCAAGAAATTCCCTGAGGAAATCTTCCAGGCCATGCACGAGGCCAACGAGAAACTCCTGAAAGAAGCGGCAGCGAACAATGAGCAAGCCGCAAAGATTGTAAAATCCCAACAGGAATATCTTGAGAAGAGCCGGGCCTACACGGACATTTCCGAGCGGGCCTACCTAAACACGATGGCAGAAGTCGAGTAACATATCGGCAGTAACTGAGCCGGGATCGCTCTAGCAGTGATCCCGGTTTTGTCGTTTATAGCAATTGAAAAATCGCCGGCTCGCTGGCGGAGGACAATCAATGCGTTGGATTATCAAGCTGGACGAGGGCCTGGCCACCCTGTCCATTTTTTGCGGCTGGGTGGCCTGTGCCGCAATGATTCTGATGGCCGGTAACGTCTTCTACGACGTAGTAGCCCGCTACGCTTTCAATGAAGTTTCGATCGGTATGCAGGAAATGGAGTGGCATCTCTATTCCGTGGTGTTCCTGCTGGGCATCCCCTACGCATTGCGCACGGACGGCCATGTTCGCGTAGACGTTTTCTACACCCGCTGGCGTGACAAGACCAAGGCCTGGGTCAACATCGTTGGTGCTGTTATCTTTGTCATCCCCTTTGCCTACCTGATCTGGAACTACGGTTACGATTTTGCCGTTGAGTCCTACAGCATGGGCGAAGGCAGCGGCGACCCGGGTGGGCTACCCCATCGCTGGGTGATCAAGAGCGTGATCCCGATTTCCGCGGTGTTTACCGGTATCGCCGGGTTCAACATGGTGACCTTCGCAATACGGGTTATCTCCGGCGACAAGACCTATGAGCCCAAGCACGGCGCGGAGGGTCTCGCATGATCGGTATGATTATGTTCGGAGCCGCCCTCCTCCTGCTGATGCTGGGCTTCCCGGTTGCCTTTACCTTTGGCGGCGTTGCCCTGTTTTTCGGGATCTATGCCGAAGGCATGGATCTGTTTGCTTTCATGCCTTATCGCATTATGAGCGTCATGCAGAACACGGTGCTGATGGCGGTGCCATTGTTCATCTTCATGGGTGTGGTCCTGCAACGCACGCGGCTGGCCGAGCAATTGCTGACCTCCATGGGCCGCCTGTTCGGTGGATTGCCAGGGGGCCTGGCCATTTCCACCATCCTGGTAGGTGCCCTGCTCGCCGCATCAACGGGCGTCGTCGGTGCCAGTGTGGTAGCCATGGGTCTGATCTCTCTCCCCGTGATGCTGGCCCATAACTACGACAAGCGGCTTGCAACGGGCACTATCTGTGCGTCCGGCACACTGGGCCAGATCGTACCGCCTTCGATTATCCTGATTATCCTTGGCGACGTGCTCGGGCTCCCGGTTGGCGACCTCTTCAGGGCAGCCGTTATCCCAGGTGTGGTGCTGGTCGGTCTGTACATCATCTACATCCTTGTTCTCACCCGCTTCAAGCCTGAAACCGGCCCCGCCATGCCGGATGACAGCGGACTGTCACGGGGCAAGGAAATCCGTGCAGCGCTGCTGGCGATTATCCCGCCGCTGGCGTTGATCATCGTCGTACTGGGCTCCATCTTTGCCGGTATTGCCACCCCCACGGAATCTTCGGCGCTCGGTGGTGTCGGCGCCGTGGTGCTGGCCATCATTTACCGCCAGTTCTCCTTCAAGATGGTGTGGGATGCCTCAAAGGACACGGTGAAGGTCACTGCCATGGTGTTCGCCATCCTCGTCGGTGCAACCGCATTCTCGATGGTGTTCAGCTACACCGGTGGCGATTACCTGCTGGAAGAATGGCTACTGCAGCTTCCCGGCGAAAAATGGGGTTTCATCATCCTGGCCATGCTGGTCATCCTGGTGCTGGGCTTCTTCATCGACTTCGTGGAAATTTCGTTCATCATCGTTCCGATCCTGGCACCAGTGGCGGAAGCCATGGGCATCAACATGCTGTGGTTCGCGATTCTGATTGCCATGAACCTGCAAACCAGTTTCCTGACGCCCCCATTCGGGTTCAGTCTGTTCTATCTCAAAGGCGTATCACCACCCGGTGTACAGACCATCGATATCTACAAAGGGGTACTACCGTTTATCCTGATGCAGGTACTGGTGCTGGTGATGATCGTGATTTTCCCGGAATGGTTTGGCATGAGTTCGACCTACTGACGTCGGCGCCAGTCGACAGCACACCAACAAGCCGGGGCCGTGCAGCCCCGGTTTTTTCGCCCGCCATTCCCGCTTTTACCCCTTTTACCTATTGCCCCAATAGCAACCCTCCATTCTTTGGTGTGTGGGGGGATATGACAAAACACGCTTGTTTTCTATACTAAAGACGAAGCAGGCGATTCTCAGTTGTGATATCGGGACACGCCCTGATGCTGAATCACTGTCGGCCAAGCCCGCCGACTTCAGTCCGTGATTAACCAGCTGAAAAAGGGAGATATGTATCCATGAGCCAAAGCACCGCCCGGAAGCCCCCAGCGCCCACCAACGACCGACCGGAGGACAGGCCTCACGTCCTGACGTTGCCCCTGGAAGAGCAGCAGGCGGACCGTGAGCCTCACAGTTATGAACGCTGGCTGATCGCCAAGCTGATGCGCATGGCCGGGTCACCACCGCTACGGTTCCAGCTGTGGAACAATGAATTCATTGACCCCGAAGAAGGCCATGCCCGTTTTACGCTCAAACTGACAGACCCCAAGGCGCTGTTTACGCTGGTCACCAACCCCAACCTGGCGTTTGGGGATCTATACAGTGCGGGCAGGCTGCAGGTAGATGGCGATCTTTCGGAGCTGATGGAGACACTTTACCGCTCAATTCACAACGCCAGGCAGAAATGGCCCAAATGGCTGGAAGCCCTGTGGCGCAACCACAACCCCCGCTCTACTGGCGTTTCTGAAGCCCGGGAGAACATTCACCACCACTACGATCTGGGCAACGAGTTTTACCGGCTCTGGCTGGATCATGCCGAAATGCAGTACACCTGCGCCTATTACGAAACGCCGGATTTGACCCTGGAACAGGCCCAACTGGCCAAGCTGGAGCACGTTTGCCGCAAGTTACGACTAAAACCCGGCATGACGGTTGTGGAAGCCGGCTGTGGCTGGGGTGGTCTAGCGCGCTATATGGCCCGGAATTACGGCGTGAAGGTACATTCCTACAACATCTCGAAAGAACAGCTGACGTACGCTCGGGAAGAAGCCAGGCGTCAGCAGCTGGACCACCTGATTGAGTACGTTGAAGACGACTATCGCAACATCAGCGGCCAATATGACGCCTTTGTGTCCATCGGCATGCTGGAGCATGTCGGCAAGGACAATTACCTGGCGCTGTCGGAGCTTATCAGTCGTTCCCTGAAGCCGGACGGCCTGGCGTTACTGCACAGCATCGGCCGCAACCGGCCCATGCTGATGAACGCCTGGATCGAGAAACGCATCTTTCCGGGTGCTTACCCACCGAGTATCTCTGAGTTCATGGGTATCTGCGAACACAGCGACTTTTCGGTGCTGGATGTCGAAAATCTCAGACTGCACTACGCACAGACGCTGACCCACTGGATGGAACGGTTCAGAAGCAACATGGACAAGGTCACAGAAATGTACGACGGGCACTTTGCCCGGGCCTGGGAAATGTACCTCGCCGGCTCCATAGCCGCCTTCCGCGCCGGGTCACTGCAACTGTTCCAGGTGGTCTTCACCCATGGCGGGAACAACCAGCTGCCACAAAACCGCCAGGACATCTATTCGTCCCCCGCAGCTCCGGAGGCATAATCATGGACTACTACGACCTGATTATCGTAGGTGCCGGGCCTGCCGGCTCCACCCTCGCCCACGCACTGCAGGACAGCGGCAAACGCATTCTGGTAATCGATAAGCAGGACTTTCCTCGGGACAAGACCTGCGCCGGCTGGGTTACTCCTGCGGTGATGGACAGTCTCGATATCGACATCAACCACTACGGCACCGGACGAACCCTTCAGCCCATCCGGCGGTTCCGTATAGGCATGATGGGGCAATCGGCGGTGGAAAATGACCACGGTGAGATTGTCAGCTACGGCATACGACGCTGCGAGTTCGATGCGTTTCTTCTGGACAGGACAGCCGTGCCGAAGCAACTGAACACACCGGTCAAGTCCATTGTTCGTCGCGATGGCAACTGGGTGATCAACGATACCTGGGAGGCGCCCCTGATCGTAGGTGCCGGGGGCCATTTCTGCCCGGTGGCGAAGCTGATGGGAGACGGCCCCGGCAGCCACGAAGTCGTAGTGGCGGCCAAAGAGGTGGAATTCGAGATGACGCCTCAACAGGCCGAGGTGTGCGAAGCTCGTGGCGACACCCCCGAGCTCTGGTTCTGCCGCGACCTGAAGGGCTATGCCTGGGTGTTCCGAAAAGGTAATTTCCTCAATATCGGCCTTGGCCGGGAAGACAATCACAAACTGACCGAGCACCTCAACGCCTTCGTGGAGGAAATGAAATCCGAAGGACGCATACCGGCCGATTTACCGGGCAAGTTCAAAGGTCATGCCTACCTGCTATACGCCCACGCGGAAAGACAACTGGCCGATGACGGCCTGCTGTTGATCGGGGATTCCGCCGGCTTGGCCTACACCCAGAGCGGCGAAGGTATTCGCCCTGCCATCGAGTCTGCGTTGATGGCGGCGGACATTATTCGCGACCAGGAGGATTATTCCGCCCAGGCACTGCAGGCCTACGGCGAAGCTATTGCCAGCCGTTTTGGTAATCGCGCCATGCCTCAGGATGAGGGCTGGCAAGTGCCGGACTGGGTCAAAATGCCATTGGCCAGTACCCTGATGCGGTCTCACTGGTTTACCCGCAAGGTGGTCACCGAAAAATGGTTCCTGCATCAGCAGGTGCCACCACTGGCGACGGTCTCCCAGGGTTGAGAGAACGTATAGAACCGGATCGGGCAGTACCCGGTCCGGTTCTCCTTATCACGCCGACGGTCAGTCAGCGGCCAGTTCAATCACATCGATACCATACAGAGTGGTCGTGCCACTCACCTCGTTGCCTACCGCTAACATTGGCTTGCCATTGGGGCTGTCCCCAGCAGCGATAAAGGCAAGCCCCTCGGGCCCAAGATCACCCGCCATTCCACTCTCAAGATCGGTCTGGGAGGCAGAGAAGTCGCGGTTATTGAGGTACTGGACGAATTCCGGGTTCTGCGGATTGGTCACGTTATAGACCATGATGCCCCCAACCCGTTCAAGGCCGATAAAGGCAAAGGTCTGGCCATTAATGGTACCCACGGTGACCGCCTCAGGCTCTGGTCCCTTATCGTCGGAGCGGTTGTCGAACGCATTTTCGTCATTATTGCTGTTGAAATTGTCCGGGATCAGGCTCGCGGTAATGCGCTCGAATTCACTGCCGCTGTCGAAGACCCGCTCGCCGGTTTCCGACCAGATTGAAAACGAACGCGCACCGTAGGCGTAGAGCTCACTGTAGACACAGTTATTCTCCACATAGCTCCGGTCATACTCACCGCCCACGAGAATGACGTTGGCAGGATCGCTGGGCGCGCAGGAATTGCCAAAACCCAGGGTGGATGTGACGTTCAGGCGTCCCAGGTTAGCGTCTTCCTGCAACTCGGCAGCGTTCGGGAAGGCCATGGCATCCAGCGTCAGGTCGGCGACGCGGAATTCCTCACTGAAGCCGTCGTAATCCCGGGAATCACCCTCGTTGGCGGTGATGTAATAGGTTTTTCCGTTAAAACCGTAGCTGGTCATGGCATCCGGATGGTAAATGCCTTTCACCGGCCAGTTGCGAATGTTGATGCCGCTGTCGTCGTTGCTGGCATCCAATTCGTTGCCGATGATGCTGTGATCCTTGAAACCCAACGGAATAATGGCGGTAATCTCCCCGGCCGCGATGTCCAGTTCGGCAACGGCATTTGCCTCCTGCATCGCGACCCAGGCTTTTTCACCGTCGATAGAGATCGCTATGTATTCCGGCTCCAGATCCTGTGCCAGAGTGGCGCCCGGCCCGAACACTCTCAGGCCCTGTTCCATAAGTTCGGCCAGCTGACCGTTGAAGCTGGCGAACCCGGCCGTGGTGACCGTCGCCGCAGCCACGCCGTTGGACAGGTCAACAATGCTAACGGAACCCTCCGGGTCAACACTGTAGTCATCACTGGGTTCGCCCTCGTTGGCCACCAGGAGCTTGTGGCCATCGCGGGTAAACGTCAGCATATCCGGCAGGGCGCCCGCCTCTACTTCACCCACCTTGTTCAGGTCAGTGCTGTTATAGAACACCACCTTGCCGTTGTCCTGCTTGACGTTGGCTTCAATGGCGACGGCCACGAGATCGCCGTATACCGCCACGCTGTTCGCAGAAGCACCTTCGGCGGTGGCATCAATGGTGCTGAGCTTGACCGGCATCTCCGGGTCCTGGATGTCCAGCACGTCCACGGTCGAATCGTTGGCATTGATGACAAACAGACGCTGGTTGGCGGGATCGTGAGCCACGATTTCCGCTGCGCCTTCATCGAAAGCACCACTTGCATAGGTGCCGAGGGTATTCAGCTCAATCAGGGTCTGGCTGGTGCCGGGCGAACCGGTACTGCCATCGTCGCCGTCATCACCGTCGCAGGCCGCCAGGCCCAGGGTGGATGCGAGGATGGCTGCCGTAAGGAGTGAGTTCTGGAATGTCATGTTTGCCTCTTCTTCTGTCGTTACACGTGTGGTTGTACACGACACTTTATGGAGAAGAGGTGACAGAAATGCGTCACTTTTAAGTCAGAACTGCTCAGGGAAGGTGGTATCAGCAAAAAAATGGCGACCGTGCGGTCGCCATTATCAACACTTGCTCAAGTGATTGAGAGCTTCAAGGGCTTTATTGGCCGAGGTAGCTACGGTACATCCATACCGTCTTTTCCTGCTGAGAGATGTAGTCGCTCATCAACGCAACGGTGCCCTCGTCGTCCGCATCGCCAGCTAGGTGAAGCAACTCCCGCTGCTTACCAATCAGCTTGGCGAAGCTCTCCACGATGTTTTCAACAGCATCCTTACCATCGGCCACATCCTTTCGCTCAGGCACCTCGGATTTTTCGATGTAGGTGCTGTAGGCGTGTGCAGGCCTGTGCCCGAGGGTCAGCACCCGCTCGGCTATCTCGTCAATCTTCAACAGCAGGTCGTCATAAAGCTCTTCAAACTTGGCATGCAGTTCGAAAAAGTTGTCACCTTTGATGTTCCAGTGATAGCCACGAACGTTCATGTAGAAGATCTGGTAGTTGGACAGCAGATCGTTCAGTGCGTTCGCCAGGCTCTGGGTCTTTTCAGTGTCCAGACCAATAAAGTTCTTGCTCATAACGTGTCTCCTTGACAGTTACCGGAATGTACTGGTGGCTAATCTAACCAGGAATCGTGAATAGATAAAGTTTAGTTATCCAATCTTCTTGATAGCTCTTACTAATCTTTGGCAAGACCAAGTAATAGCTAAGGGCTATCAAAAATCTGCATATTATTTATTTAACAACGATTCTCAATTGCTGTTGAATGGACCCATATCCATCGCACTTGCGGAGCTGACTGACTATGAGTGCCCTGAAGATGTTTTTCCATGACCATGGTTCAAAGGGTGACAACTCGTTGCTGAAAACCATCACATTCGCCATTACCCACTTCACCGTGGCCTTTACCGTTGCTTACCTGCTGACCGGCGACATACTGATTGGCAGCCTGATTGCCATGGTAGAACCAGCGATTAACACGGTGGCCTATTTCTTTCATGAAAAGATATGGGCGCGGAAGCAGCAGATTGCAAGGGGCGTCTCTGGTGCGGAGGCAATCCCGGTTGCCCGGAGTTTCTGATCAGGGCCATTTCCCAGACTCTAACCACCCGGGCCGCAATCCAGGCAATGCTCAATCGGTTGTGGCCCAATATCCAGCTTGCGGTTGAGGTCACGCAATGCCGTACGAACTCCTTCCTCAATTACCGGGTGGTAGAACGGCATGGTCAGCATCTCGCTCACCGTCATGCGCTTCTGCAGAGCCCAGGCCAGCAAGTGTCCGATGTGTTCGGCTGCGGGGCCAAACATCTCCGCGCCCAGAAATAACCCACTGCCCCGCTCACCGTAGACATGCAGCAAGCCCTTATTAGCGCCAATAACGCGACTGCGCCCCTGCCCTTCGAAAGAAACCTCACCAACGGCATAACCACCCTTACAACGCTCATCGACTTCGTTGAGGGTCATCCCCACCGTGGCGATCTGTGGATCGGTGAACACGATGCCCAATGGCACCCGGCGCAGCCCCGCCCGCACATCCGGGTATCGAGCCGCGTTATCGCCGGCTATTCGCCCCTCATCAGCCGCCTCATGGAGCAGTGGCACTTCATTGTTGGCATCTCCAGCGATAAAGATATGACTGTCACCGCACTGAAGCGTGTAATGATCGAACAGCGGTGAGCCATGATCATCCTCGGCAATATCCGCGTTCTGTATATCCAGACTGTCGACATTGGGGCGACGCCCGGTGGCTGCCAATAGATAGTCGAAAGTTTCCGTGGTTTCACTGCGATCCGCTCCCGAAAAGCGAATACGCACGCCGTCGTCCGTTCGCTCAACCGACCGGACCTTGGCGCTGGTATCCAACGGAAATTCTTCATTGAATGTTTTCAGCGCGTAGTTGCGAATCGCTTCCTCCTGAAGCGGCCCAAGACTTCCGCTGACACCAAACATCCGCACCCGAACCCCCAGCCGACTGAGCGCCTGCCCCAGTTCCAGGCCGATTATGCCGGGACCGAACACGGCAACGGACCCAGGCAGGTCGTCCCACTCGAAAATGTCATCATTCACCACCAGTCGGTCCTTGGCGTCCTTGAGAAAGCCGGGGATGTTCGGCCGGGAACCGGTGGCAATGACCACACGGGCGGCTTCCACCTCCACTTTCTCGCCGACAACAATTCGGTGAGGCGACAGGAACCGGGCCTGGCCGCGAAGCCGGTGAGCCTCGGGAAACCCCTCTACAGCCTCCACCACAAAGCTGACGAACCGGTCCCGCTCCCTGCGGACACGCGCCATCACCTCCTTGCCATCAATTCGGATGTCACCGGGATGAACACCAAACGTAGGTGCCTTGTGCAATTGATGGGCACTGTCGGCCGCCGCAATCAACAGCTTGCTGGGCATACAGCCGACACTGGCACAGGTGGTACCGTAGGCACCCCCTTCAATCAAAACGATATTATCCGTATGCTTTCGGGCAGCGCGATAGGCGCTCATGCCAGCGGTACCCGCGCCAATAACAGCGACATCCACTTTGCGTTTTTCCACGTCTACAACTCCCCTCACCGCCTACAAATTTCATGGTTCTGCCTCAGTATAGGAGTGAATACGGGAAACCGTTCAGTTGCCAACCAAAGACGTCGCAGCATTCGATGCGGGACTTTTTCAACCGCGCCTTCTAGACTGGCGCCCTGTAACGGAGCTTTCCTGGAGATAAAAGGTATGCACAACTACTGGCCGGAATTCATCACCGTCGCCCTCGTTCATTTCCTGGCCGTAGCCAGCCCAGGGCCAGACTTTGCCGTGATGCTTCGCCAGGCGCTGTGCCAAAGCCGTCGCAACGCCCTGCTGACGGCCTTCGGCATTGGCACGGGAATTCTGATTCACGTGGGGTATTCCCTGCTGGGCATTGGCCTGATCATCCAGCAGTCGCTGGTGCTGTTCAGCATTCTCAAAGTGGTTGGCGCCCTCTATCTCACCTGGATCGCGATACAGTGTCTGCGCTCGAAAGCCGGCGGCATTCATGTCGAAACGGCAAACGGTGGTCGGCAAAGCGGTTTCGCGGCCTATCGGCTGGGTTTTCTGACCAATACCCTGAACCCGAAAGCCACGCTGTTCTTCGTATCACTCTTTTCCGTGATCATCAGCCCGGGTACGCCGATTGCGATTCAAACGGCTTATGGCGTCTATATGGCAGTGGCCACCGGCCTGTGGTTCATGGCCGTGGCGGTATTCTTCACCCTGCCGCAGATCCGCAGGGGGTTTAACCGTTTCGGCTATTGGCTTGACCGGCTGATGGGGGGCGTTCTGTTGTTACTGGCGGGGCAGTTGCTGTTTTCAACAGTGTCTGGGGACGGGGGCGAGGCCCTTAACCCCGGCCAGGACTGAGAGCCGATTGCCTGAGCCAGGCGGGTAGCCTTGGCCAGGACACGCCCACAAGCACGTCCATGTGGGGCTCGGTCGCGCCATCCCTGGCGCTCCACGGTCCTGACCAAGGCTACCCGCCCGGCACATCGGAACTGGGTGATATCTCCCGTTAAATCGATCTGAGCAATTCTTCCGTTTGCTTCCAGCCAATGCAGGGATCCGTTAGGGAACATCCGTAAATTAAATCGTCGCTGTCATTTTGACGCCCTTCTTCAAGAAAACTTTCCAGCATCAATCCAACAATATTTCGGTTACCCGACCGCTTCTGGAACATGACTTCCTTCGCTATCTCCAGTTGCCGCGATGATTGCTTTTGAGCGTTATCATGACTGCAATCGACCATCACCGAAGCAGAAACACCTGCGCTGGACAAGGCATCCACGGCCTCGCGGACACTCTCCGCATCGTAGTTTGTAATACCTCGCCCGCCCCGTAATACCAGGTGTGTATCGGGGTTGCCCTCGGTGGTAATCATCGCGGGTGCGCCATGACTGCCTATGCCGAACCGGTGATGGGGATGGGCCGCTGATTTCATGGCGTTGATGGCAACGCCAATGCTGCCGTCGGTGCCGTTCTTGAAACCGGTCGGCATCGGCAGACCGCTGACCATTTCACGGTGAACCTGGGACTCAGTGGTGCGGGCACCGATGGCGGTCCAACTAACGAGGTCACCAAGGTAATCCATGGCGAACGGGCTCAGGGCTTCCGTGGCCAATGGCAGGCCCATGTCTGACAGGTTCAACAGCAGGCGCCGGGAACGCAGCAAGCCTTCGTTGAGATTTCCGCTGCCAGTGCGCTCCGGGTCATAGAGCAGGCCTTTCCAGCCAACGGTGGTTCGGGGTTTTTCGAGGTAGGTACGCATCACAATCAGGAAACGGTCGCTGACATCATCCGCCAGCGCTTTGAGCTTCTCGCCATACTCCAGTGCCGCCACTTCGTCGTGGATGGAGCAGGGGCCAACGACCACCAGCGTTCTCGGGTCCTCGCCGTTGAGTATCCGGCGAACAGCATCCCGGTGCTGGCGAATCCGCGCCTGAATGTGAGCAGGAACCGGCAGGCTGGCTCGCAGTTCGGCAGGTGTCGGCAGCGGCACTTCCCGGGTTCCCGGCTCAGCCTCTGATGGCTGCTGGGTCTCGTTCAGTGTCTCGATGTTCAGCGACATGTTCATGGTCAGTGTTCCCGTTTCCCTGTGTCAGAATCAAAAAAGCCCCGGCTGGTGGCTACCAGTCGGGGCTTTTTGAGTCCGGTGGCAGCCTGGGTTTCTGCCGGGCTGCCTTCCTCGTTATTCGGTCGATGAAGATCTTATGGGCGGCCCGGGCTCTGGCTAAAATAGCCATAACCAAACCACCAAAAAAACACAGCAGCGACCGCAGCGATCGATTTTTCACCGAAAGCTTGCAGAACATTCAATTGACAGGTCGCGTGTGTCGTCTTCATGCTTTCCAATATATATCCCCGGTTTCCGGCTTTGCAACCCGTAAATTCGGTTTTTTGCAGGTATTGCGGCCCTACCAGTCCCGGAGTCACTCATGAACACAGCGATGAATTGTCGGCCCACGCTTTCTTTGTTGCTGATCCTGCTGCTTTTTTCAGGCGCTATAGCAGCGGCGCCTGAGGCCCGTACTTACCAGATGGCACAGCGCTCCGCAGCGGGTGTGGCACAACAGATCCGCGAACTTTATCCGGATGGCCAGGTGTCGATCACCGCTCGCGGACAGCAAATGGTGGTTCGTGGTGAACCAGAGGTGCTGGATGAAATCGGCAGGCTGGTGGAGACCATGGACGTCGCCCCCTCACAGATGCGCATTACGGTTCGTTCCCGACACAACGTGGATGCCAAAACCGGTGGCGGCGGGTTTTCCGTCAACAACAACCAGGTCAGCGTACAGGCAGAACGCAAGGTCACCACGACACGGCGGAATCAGGAACGCACGCTGATCGTTCAGGATGGGCAATCCGCTCATATTGCCTCTGGCCAGGTCCGCACCGTACCGATCGCCATCCGCGGGGGCCGTAATCCAGCGGCGTTTCTGGGACAGGTCGAAACCCGAAGCGGCTTCCTGGTCAGCCCGCAAGTGATTTCAGATCAGGCGGTCGAATTGAACATCGTTTCTTTTGAGGAAGACCCGAAGGGCAATCCGCCCGGCTACGACACCGAGGCGGTGATGACCATACGCCGGGTAGAACCCGGTGAATGGGTGGAACTCGGCAGCACGCGCCAACAACGAGTAGGTGAGCAGTCCGGCATCACCTACCAAACCGGGAACAGTCGCCGTCAGAATCAGACCTTCGAGGTAAAGGTTGAGGTTCTTTAAGGCCGGTCAGGCACGGCGTTTCAGCAAGACACTCTTGGCTTCGTTGATCTTTGCGGCCAGGTAATCGTTGCCGCCTCGATCGGGATGGAGCTTCTGGATCAAACGTCGATGCGCCTGCACAATCTCGTCGTCTGTGCAGTCTGGCGCAACCCCCAGAACCTCACAGGCTTCGCTGACAGACATATTTCCGGAACTGGCACTCTGTTGCCTGCGCTGATGCTGGGTGGCGGTGTCGTCATTACCAAACCCACTCTGACGGTTCTGCCCGAACAGGCGGCTGACCGTTGGGGCAAACTTCAATAAGGCTGGCAGTTTTCTCAGTAGTGGTAATAGGGCGGCCACTGCGGCGGTCAGCACATGCACCCGCCCCGTCAACACCATGAATAGAAGCACCGCGGCGCCAGCCACCAACACGACTTTCCAGGTGGCGGCCTTTTTCTTCTCCGGCGATAACGCGCCCCACTGTTTCAGCACAATAAATACGGCTGCCGCCAGTGCAATACCAAGAATCCATTGCATTCGCCAATCCTTATAGATGACCGAGTCGTAAATCTGTCATTCTTGTTTGGCAACCTAGTGAACGGGACGAGCTCCCGGACCCGCCTGGACAAGGCAGGCGAAGGCGCCTGGAGCGCAGTAATTGTACGCATTTTCACTGACAAATCAGTGACAGCAACCCTCTCGCTTGTATAGGATGCTATTCTTTACGGTTTGTTGACGAGTCCTTGCCAACACAGCCCCCGACGAGCCGGGCAACTCCATCCCTACGGGATCAGGAGCCTGCAAAGCTAACACGATTACCTGTAACGGACATACGACCCAGGACCTGAATTATGCGCACTGCCTCCCGCTTCCTGATTGTACTCATCTTTCTCGGTGTCGTGCTCGGCGGCATTTTTGGTTACAAGTTCTACCAGTTCGGCCAGATGCAGGAACAATTTTCCCAGCCACAGCCGCCGGCGAAAATTTCCGCGACCATGGCCAGCACCGAGATGTGGACACCTGAGATCAAAGCCGTTGGCAGCGTTGAAGCCATCAATGGTATTGAAGTGGCGAACGAAGTTCCCGGTGTGGTTGAGAACATCGCGTTCGAGTCAGGTGATACGGTGAAAAAAGGCGACATCCTGATCCGCCTGGACGCCGCCATTGATGAAGCCGCATTGCGCACACGCCGTGCCGAGGCACAGCTCGCGGAGCAGGAGTTCAAGCGGGTGTCCGACCTGCTTCCCAAGCGCGCCGTGTCGCAATCCCAGTACGATGAAGCCAAGGCCAATTTCGACGCAGCACGGGCAAGGGTCAATGAAGCCGAAGCCCAGTTGAGCAAGAAAATCATCCGCGCGCCTTTTGACGGCAAGCTTGGCCTCCGTCTGGTGGATCAGGGCGAATACATTGGTACCGGTACGCCGATCGTCGAAATCAACATGCTCGATCCGATCTACGTGGATTACACCCTCTCGGAAAAAGACCTGCCCATGGTGCAACAGGGCTACGACGTAGTGGCGACCGTTGCGGCCATCCCCGACAGTGATTTTGCCGGCCAGGTCAGCGCCATCAACACGTCGGTTAATCCGCAAACCCGTACCGTCCGGATTCGTGCCACGCTTGGCAACGAGGAGAACCAGCTTCGCCCGGGCATGTTCGCCACGGTCGCAACCAGGCAACCCCAGGATCAGGAGGTTGTCACCGTGCCGAGAACCGCCATTTCCTACAATACCTACGGCGATTTCGTGTTTGTTGTCGAAGAGAATGATGACGGTGAATTGGTCGTCAATCGTCGCACCGTCCAGACCGGCAACACCCGGAACAGTCGCGTTGCGGTGCTCGAAGGCCTGAAAGAAGGTGAGCAGGTCGTCGCCAAGGGCCTGCTGAGATTGAGGGCTGGCCAGCGCGTTGAAGTCCAGGAAGATGAGCAGCCGGCGGAGGCGTCCAAGTAATGCGTTTCACCGACATATTCATACAGCGCCCCGTCCTGGCGACGGTGGTCAGCCTGCTGATCCTGCTGCTCGGGGCCCGGGCAGCGATGGAGATGGAAATCCGTCAGTACCCGGAACTTGAAAGCACCACCGTCACGGTGACAACCGCCTACCCCGGCGCTGGCTCTGAGCTGGTAAAAGGGTTCATCACCACACCATTGCAGCAGGCCATCGCTGAAGCCAGTGGCATCGACTACCTCACGTCCACAAGTTCCCAGGGGCAATCCACCATTGAAGCCAAGATGGTGCTGAACTACGACGCCAACGCAGCGCTGGCCGAGATTCAGGCAAAAGTGGCCAGTCAGCGCAACGTGCTGCCCGCCGATGCGCAGGACCCGGTAATAACCTCCACAACCGGCGATTCCACCGCGCTGATGTACATCGCCTTTTACAGCGATGAGCTGGAGGTACCCCAGATCACGGACTACCTGACGCGGGTGGTGCAGCCCAAGCTGCAGGCGTTGTCCGGCGTGGGCAAGGCCGACCTGTTGGGTCGCCAGTTCGCCTTACGGGTCTGGCTGGACCCAGAGCGTCTGTCCGCTGTCGATATGACTCCTCAGGAAGTGGTGGATGTACTGCTGCGCAACAACTATCAGGCGGCGGTAGGCAACACCAAGGGCAAATACACCAAGATCAGCATGACCAGCGACACCGACGTCGGTGATCCGGAGCAGTTCAAGGATCTGGTGGTCAAGGAATCCGACGGCTCACTGATCCGCCTGCGGGACATTGCCCGCGTTGAACTGGGCTCCGAGACCTACGATCAGTTGGCCCTGTACAAGGGCCAGCCAGCAACCTACGTAGCCATTGAACTGTCACCCGGCGCTAACCCGTTGACGGTTGCAAAGCTGGTCAAAGATGAACTTCCGGGGATTGAAAGCCAACTGCCTTCCGGCATGAATGTCCGCCTGGCCTACGATGCGTCCGACTTTATCGACAGTTCGATTAAAGAGGTTATCCAGACACTGCTGGAGGCGCTGGTTATCGTTCTGGTGGTGGTCTTCATCTGCCTGGGCTCAGTCAGGGCAGCCGTGGTTCCGTCCGTGGCGGTGCCTCTGTCTCTGGTTGGCGGCGCCTTTTTCATGCTGATGATGGGCTTCTCACTGAACCTGCTGACACTGCTGTCGATGGTACTCGCCATCGGTCTTGTCGTGGACGACGCGATCATCATGGTGGAAAACGTCCACCGCCACATTGAAGAGGGCGAGTCCCGCTTCAACGCGGCCCTGAACGGTGCCCGCGAAATGGCAACGCCGATCATCGCCATGACCACAACCCTGGTGGCGGTCTATGCCCCAATCGGCTTCATGGGCGGACTGGTTGGCTCACTGTTCACCGAGTTCGCATTTACCCTGGCCGGCACCGTCGTTATTTCCGGCATCGTGGCACTGACCCTGTCGCCAATGCTGTCCGGCAAGATCCTCAAGCCCCACGGCAATCCAGGGCGGTTCGAGCAGGTCGTGGAGCGCTCCTTCGGCGGCCTGGCCAATGGGTACAAACGTGCTCTTGCGTCGTTGATGGACACCAAGTCCGTGGTGATTTTCTTCGCCATCGTGGTGCTGGGATCGATTTATTTCATGGTGGCCATGAGCCAGAACGAGCTGGCACCCACTGAAGACCAGGGCATCCTGTTCTATCAGGGGCTTGGTCCCCAGACGTCCACCCTCGACTATCTCCAGGAACACGGAGATGAGGTGCAGGAGCGTATGTCGACGGTACCCGGCTACCATGAGGATTTCATGATTCTCGGCATTACCGGGCCCAACGCCGTGTTCGGCGGCTTCAAGATGAAGCCCTGGTCCGAGCGTGACATCAGCCAGTTCGAGGTTCAGCCACAGCTTGACCAGGAACTGAAAAACGTCACCGGCCTGCAGACCGCCGTTTTCCCCAGACCTTCCCTTCCGGGTTCCGGTGGCGGCCTGCCATTCCAGTTTGTGATCACCACGGGCGAGGACTACGAGCGCCTGAATGACGTTGCCAATGACCTGCTCGGACAGGCCATGCAAAGCGGTAACTTCATGTTCCTGCAGAAATCCATCGACTTTGACCGCCCGGTTACCCGCATCAACGTCGACCGTGACCGGGTGGCGGATCTTGGGCTGTCGATGCAGGACGTTGGCCGTGCCATGTCCAGCATGCTGGGCGGTGGCTACATCAACCGCTTCAACATGCAGGGCCGCTCCTATCAGGTCATTCCCCAGGTCGACCAGGATTTCCGCCTGGACGAGCAGGCGCTCAATGACTATTACATTCGTGCCGACAGCGGCAGCCTGGTTCCGCTATCAAGCGTCATCAGCTTCCAGAAAGACGTGGAGCCGTCACAACGCACCCAGTTCAACCAGTTGAACTCATTGACCCTGCAGGGCGTTGTGACGCCGGGAGTGACAGTGGGCGATGCCATGGCCTTCATGGAGAATGCCGCCGCAGACAGTTTCCCGCAGGGTTTCTCGTTCGACTACACCGGGGAGTCGCGTCAGTTCGCGAATCAGGGTAGCGCATTGGTGGTTACCTTCTTCCTGTCATTGCTGGTGATCTACCTGGTGCTGGCAGCCCAGTTCGAAAGCTGGCGCGACCCGTTCATCATCCTTGTATCAGTACCGATGTCGGTGGCTGGGGCCATGGCCTTCATTGTGCTCGGCTTTGCCACCATGAACATCTACACGCAGGTGGGCCTGATCACCCTCATCGGTGTTGTGTCCAAGAACGGGATACTGATCGTGGAGTTTGCCAACCAGCTGCAGGTGGACAAGGGCCTGAACAAGCGCGAGGCAGTCGTGGAAGCGGCGGCCATCCGTCTGCGCCCGATCGTCATGACCTCCCTGGCGCTGATCTTCGCCATGGTTCCACTGTTGATTGCAGTAGGCCCGGGCGCGGAAAGCCGGTTCGCCATCGGCCTGACCATCAGTGCAGGCCTGGGCATCGGTACGCTGTTCACCATTTTCGTGTTGCCCGCGTTCTACATCCTCCTGGGCCGTGACCACCACGGCTCCACGGCGGATGACGACGCAAATGGCAGCACTGGGAATACGGCTCACGCCCAGTGACCCTCGGAACGCTCTTCTGGCTGTTTGTAGCCGGCTTCGCCACCTGGTACTGGTGGCGGGCCAAGGCCATCAAGGACTTTGTGCTTCAGGCAGCCAGGAACTACTGTAAGAAAATGGATGTGATGCTGCTGGACGACGCCGTGTACCTGCGTGGCGTATGGTTCAAGCGTGACGACAACGGCCGTACCCGGGTGTGGCGCCGCTTCCTGTTTGAATTCACATCAACCGGAGAGGAACGCTACCTCGGCAGAATCATCATGCTCGGCCCTCGCATCATCCATATGGAGCTGGACCCCCACCGTTTCGGCCCGGACCTCTAACCTCCGGGCACATCCCCCCGTCGACGCGACAGATCACCTCCCCCAAATGGGCGATTCTTACTCCCGCCCCAATCGCAAATAATCCTCCACGCATTGGCGACAATAAGCGGCCCTCACAGGGTGTGCTTTCTCACAAAAACAACAGGAGTCAACCATGCGTAAACTCATCACTTTCGCGGTGATCATGAGCTGTGCCGTGCTTGCAGCACCCACACTCAGCCATGCCAGCTATACCAAAACAAAGCATCCCATCGTTCTGGTCCACGGTGTGACCGGTTTCAACACCATCGGTGGCTTGATCAATTACTTCCACAACGTTCCCTGGAACCTTGAGCGCAGCGGCGCCCGGGTATATTCCGCCAGTGTGTCCTTTGTGAACAGCAGCGAGCAGCGTGGCCAGCAACTCGCCAATTACATCAACGGGCTTGGGCATTCGAAGGTCAACATCATGGCCCACAGCCAGGGCGCGCCCACCTCCCGCGTGACCGCCTCGCTTATTCCCCACAAAGTTGCCTCGGTAACATCTATCAATGGCGTCAACAAAGGCTCAAAAGTCGCGGACGTCGCGCGGGGAATCATTCCACCCGGCAGCTATGTCGAAGGTGGAGCCGGCGCCATTGCCAACGCGCTTGGCGATCTGGTCAACGCACTGTCTGGCTCCAACAACCCACAGGATGGTATTGCCGCTCTGGAAACCCTGACCACACCGGGCACCACGCAGTTGAACAACGCCCTCGGCTGGAAAGGGGTGAACCGGTGGTCATGCGCGGGCACCAATGAAGACGTGTGGATCAACGGCAACCGGATCAAGTTCTTCTCCTGGACCGGCACATCGGTCTGGACCAACTGGACCGACATCACCGACCCGTTCCTGGGTGTTACCTCGCTGGCTTTCGGCAACGAGCCCAATGATGGCTTGGTCGGCGAATGTTCCACCAAGATGGGCAACGTCATCGGCACCCACTACGACATGAACCACGTAGACGCCATCAATCACCTGTTCGGCGCTCGTTCGTGGCGGACCAATCCGGTCTCGCTCTATCGCAGCCATGCCAACCGCCTGAAAAATCGCGGGCTGTAACCCTCGCGCTTTCGAGTCTGAACCGTCGCCGGGCGCCCCGCTGATGCGTGCCCGGCGACGACAGTTGCCAAGGCAGGATAATGGGTATGAACAATAGCGACAGACTGAACAAGAAGGCTTTACTTCCCCTGATCATGACCGTTCCGGTGGTGTTTGCCTGTGTGTGGTTCCTGTTGGCGGACGAGCCACGCGGTGAAGCAATAACAAAGGCGGCGAGCACTCCCGCCACGACCTCAGAACAACCAGAACCCGGTATTACCGAGGCGCCACTTGCCGTTGGCGAGGATACGCCCATCCCCTACCAGACACCCGATAGCCTGGGAGACCAACCGTTTGCCAGCTCCCTCGCGGGTACCAATATCGACGGCAACTTACGGGCCGACGCCAACGGCGAATTGATCGTTGATCTGGAAACCCGCGACTTCTTCGACTACTTCCTGAACACCATTGGTGAGGTATCAGCCGAGCAGGCACTGGACCAGATCAGAACCCTGGCCCAACAGAGCCTGCCGGAAAGCGCCGCCCGCGAAGCCATGGCCCTGCTCAACCGGTACCTGGCGTACAAGGATGCCTCACTGGCACTTGGGAACCAGGGCCTTGACCCCGCCCGGCAGCACGACCCCGCCTACCAGTTGGAAATGCTCAAGGGTGCATTGGCCGACATGAAACAGCTGCGCCGGCGCATGTTCTCCGCCGACACTCACGAGGCCTTTTTCGGGCTGGAGGAGGCCTACGGCGACTATACGCTCGCCACCCTTGATATCCAGCAGCGCACCGACCTGTCCGCCGAAGCAAAAAACACACTGGCTGAATGGCATCGACAGCAGCTTCCTGAGGTCATCCGCCGCACCGAAACCCGCATGATTGAGGAAAGCGGGGACCACCGGGCAAGACAACAGGCGTTATCCGACGCCGACTCACCGTCCGAGGCCGGACGCAGACTCCGGGAACTGGGCGTTGATGATGCCCAGGCCAGAGAAGTGGTCGCCTACATGGAGGAACGGGAGCAGTTCGACAGCCAATACCAGCAGTTCCAGCAGGCACTGGCGAGTCTGGACAACTCAGGGTTGGCGGAAGAGGACAGGACAACCCAGGAGAACCGGTTACTGAAACAGCACTTTGATACCGAACAGACCCGCACCTGGGCCCGACTGCGGGTATTGGAGTCACAATCACCATAGTGTGCTCCAATGCCATTCCTGACTATCTGGCCGGCGTAAACTGGAGGTAACGACAACGACAACCGGACAGTCCTCGATGAATTTTTCCCAGCTTCGGGATCAACGGGCCAACGGGTTTCGACGGCTGCGGTTTGAGCCTGCGCTGGAAGCCCACTATCGCAAAGCCAGGGACGAAGGCATACGGTCACGCGCACGGCTGGTCTCCGCCAGTGCGCTGACGCTGTTCCTGGTATATACCCTGTTGGATTCCCTGATGCTGCCCGCGGCCATCGCACGGGATACCATCGCAGTTCGGCTTATGGTCACCTGCCCGGTCATCATCGGCGTGTGGTGGCTGTCCTATCGAGACATTCGCGACGATCATTTCGTTAAGATCTATGCGCTCGCCTATCTGGTTGGCGGCCTCAGTGTGGTGGGCATTATTGGGCTTGCACGCCTGGAGAACCACCCACTGCCCTATGAAGGCATCCTGCTGATGCTGATGTTTGGCTACTTCGTGATGGGCATCCCGTTTCGCACGGTTTCCGGCGCCTCCCTGCTGGTCATCATTGCCTATCTTTGGGTGGAGTACGCCACCGGTTCAGAGGCTCACCAACTCATGATTAACGGGTTTTTCATAGGCACTGCCAACATCATCGGGATGGTAGGGTCCTGGCTCAGTGAACACCGTCAGAGAGCCCACTTTTTGGATCGCCAGATGCTCAACGCCTCCAAACAACAGGCCGAACAGGAGAATCACCGCAAGACCCGACTTATTACTGTCGCCAGCCACGACCTTCGTCAACCCCTGAATGTCATCAGCCTGATTCTGGAAAACCTCACCGCTGACGGTCTGCCAGGTGAACAGCAGTCGCTGGTGTCGCGACTGAAATCCTCGGTCACCCATTTCAACAACCTGCTGGCCTCGGTTCTGGATATCTCCCGCATCCAGGAGGGCATGATCTCCCCTGAGCCCACCAGGCTTTGTACGTGGCAGGTCATACGGCAGGTATCTGAAACGTTTAGCGAGCAGGTACAACGCCCGGGCGCGCAGCTAGTCATCCATAAACCCGCCACCGGCAGTGGGGTGTTTGCCGACCCGCAGTTGCTGCACCGCGTGCTCCAGAACCTGGTAACGAATGCCCTGGAACATAGCGACGCCACCCGCATTGATCTTCGAGCCCATCAGGACAACGGAAAGCTGTGCTTCGAGGTACAGGATGATGGCCGGGGCATCGATGACGGCAGCCTCAAGCAGATCTTCACTCCCTTTTTTCGCAACAGTCAGCGCCAGCGTAGTTGCCCCGGCCTGGGGCTCGGGCTGGCCATTGTCCATGAGCTGACGGGCATGATGGAGGGACATTGCAACGTCAGTTCATCGCCAGGGCAAGGCGCCTGTTTCCGGGTTTTCCTGCCGGCAACGCCCGCACCACAGACAACAGAGTCCGTTTCCGGAGCGGCTGTTCCACCTTCCGCTCACTCACCCTCACTGGTGGTTGTGGAGGATCACGATGAGGCTCGTCACTGGACCTGCGAAACCCTGGCGTCCTGGGGCTACAGCGTGAGAGGCGTTGCCAGCGCGGAACAGGCAATCACCCGTTGGGGCGCATCGTCCAACGCTATTCTGGTCAGTGACGTCCACCTCCCGGAAATGTCTGGCGATGCCCTCTACGATCGGCTTTTCGCTCGCAAGTCGGTCCGCGGTGGCATCCTGATGACGGCTGATACAACGATTCCCCAGGGCTACGACTCTGAACGCCGACTCTGGGTACTGCACAAACCGCTGATACCCATGAGACTGCGAGCCGCGATTACCCAACTGGATCGTCTTGCTGACTGATCGCGTCAGAGCAGTCCCAGCGCTCTTGCCTCGGCGACACATTCGGTCCGGTTGTGAACACCTAAATGGGTGAAAATCGCTTTCAGGTGAGTCTTCACCGTGTGCTCGGTGAGGTCGAGGGCCTGGCAAATCCGCTTGTTGGGAAGCCCATCCGCCAAGAGTGTAAGAACCTCCAGTTGGCGCGGGGTCAGGTGCTCCGGGCTCAGGGAAGGAAACGGCAACGACGGATAGAACAACTGGCCGATGCTGACCCGCTGGACCATTCGAAGCAGCGAGCGGCGGCCAGCAGACTTGGGCAGAAACCCCACGGCGCCCGCAGAGCGTGCCGCTCGTACTGAGGCCTCGTCCTCGCGGCTGGAGATGACCACCACGGCAATCGGCAGCCCGATCTGTTCAAGCTCGGAAAACAACGACAGGCCCGCCTCCCCTTGCAATGTCAGGTCCAGCAGGACAAGAGAGGTTTCCGGCCGCGAACGGAGATCGTCCACCGCGTCCGCGACCGAGGCTACCGTTGCAACCTCCCGGGCGAGCTGCTCCTGCTCAAGAATCGCCGTAATTCCAAACAGGAAAAATGGATGATCATCCACGATCAGCACGCGGGCCAGGGGAAGGCAGTCTCCGGATGACAGTAGCGCACAGTCGGCGTTTTCAGCCGTTCTGGTGTCCATGGGTTTCTCCGCAAAATGGCTGTTATTGTTACTGCGGTGCGGAATACTATACGGATGAAAACCGGAATCGACCGTTCGCTGTTTAACAGTTTTGATGCATGCCCCTTCCACCACCTGTGCAGGTGCAGGGTGTAATCGCTATACTGGCGCCACGACACTTTCTCATCTGCTTGGATCAAGGCACTGATGTCTGGACGTTTTCTGGCACTTCTACTCGCTGTGCTCATTCCCGTTATTGCCCATGCCGACCGCCCCACAATGACGGTTGTCACGTCGATCTATCCGCCTTACCAATACCTGGATAACGGTGAGGTGAAGGGTACCCACACGGAAACCCTTCGCCAGGTCCTGACGAGGATGGGCTATGACCCCGTTTTCCGGCTTGTACCCTGGGCCCGGGCGGAAGCGAGCGCTCGTGCTGGAACCGCCGACCTGATCTACTCCCTGACATACTCGCCAAGCCGCGCCCGCCACTACTACTTCACCAACCCCATCAGCGAGGCCCGGGATGTATTTTTCAGCCTTTCCGACCGGGGCCTTCAGTGGCAGGAGCTGGATGATCTCGCCGGCCTGAGGATTGGGCTATCCGCGTCCTACAGTTATGCCCCCGAGTTCATGGAATGGCTGGTCGCCGGCAACGCCCGGGTTGTTCAGATCAGCCAGGAATCCCCGGAACTCACGGGGCTGAAAATGATTGCCTTTGGCCGTATCGACCTGTTCATCTGCGAGGAAACCGTCTGCCGGTATCTGATCGACAAACACATCGCCGACCGTCCGGAGCTGGCAAATGTATCCGCAATGCCACAAACCGTTGGCGAAGTGCGGGGGTTTCGGGCGGCATTCTCCCGCCAGCATCCGAAGGGGGAGGCGCTCCGCGACGAATTCAACAAGGTGCTGGCCGAGCTGAAAACCCGCAATTCCGACTAGCGTCTGCGGCAATCACCTATCTGCGAAACCACACAGGCGCATAAAGGTTTCCTATACTGCGGGTTGTACCCCTCAACCAACAGACCGGGACCATGGACATCCAGACTGATCACCGCTACGCCATCAACCTGAACGTCAGAGGCATCCAGCCCTCCGCCACCCTCCGAATCAACGAACTCAGTAATCAGCTTCGCGCCGAAGGCCGGGACATTATCAAGCTGGGGCTCGGCCAGTCGCCATTTCCGGTGCCCGACCGTGTGGTCGATGCCCTGCGCGAGCATGCCCATGAAAAGGACTACCTTCCGGTGAAGGGCCTTAAGGCCCTGCGGGAATCGATTTCGGGCTACATCAACCGCAGTGAGCGCATGCGCTGCACCTGGGAAGACGTACTGATTGGCCCCGGCTCCAAGGAGCTGCTGTTCATGCTGCAGCTCGCCTACTATGGCGACTTGCTGATCCCGCGCCCAAGCTGGGTATCCTACGCGCCGCAGGCACGCATTATCGGCCGCTCAGTACACTGGTTGCCAACACACGCGGAAAACAACTGGCAGCTGACCGCGGAAGAGTTGGACATCATCTGCCGCGACGACCCGTCACGACCACGTATCCTGATCATGAACTATCCGTCCAACCCAACGGGCTGTACCTACACAGACGACCAGTTGCTGGCTATCGCCAACGTCGCTCGCAAGTACAAACTGATCCTGCTGTCGGACGAAATATACGGCGAAGTGCACTTTGAGGGACGGCACAAGTCCATCGCCCGCTATTACCCGGAAGGCACCATTATCAGCACTGGCCTGAGCAAGTGGGCTGGCGCGGGTGGCTGGCGCCTCGGCACGTTTATTTTTCCGCCCGAGCTGCGCCCTTTGCAGGACGCCATGGCGATCATCGCCAGCGAAACCTACACCGCAACCAGCGCTCCGATCCAACATGCGGCCATTGCTGCGTTTAATGGTGGCGAAGACCTGGATGAGTACCTGAAGCAGTCACGCCGGGTGCTCAAGGTAGTAGGCGAATACCTCCATCGCCGCCTGACGGATATGGGGGCCGTGGTGCAAAAGCCCGAGGGTGCGTTCTACCTGTTCCCGGACTTTTCCAACTTCCGCGAAGCACTGGCCCGTCGCGACATCAAAACCAGTCAGGCTCTGTGTCAGTCGCTACTGGAAAATACCGGTGTGGCCATCCTGCCGGCCAGTGATTTCGGCTTTGTCCCGGACCACCTTGCCGCACGTCTCGCGTTTGTGGACTTTGACGGTGCTGAGGCTCTGGCGCTGGCCGGAAAAGAGTACGGTGAACAGGAACTGAGTGACGATTTCGTCAAACAGGCCTGTCCGCGACTGGTGACAGCCATGGACAAGATGGAGCAGTGGCTCACCGGCCTGTAACAGGGTCATGATAGACTGGCGCCCTCATTTCAGATCGGAGGGCGCCATCATGTCTAACCCGGAAGCCATTACCGCCATTGCGGAATTCGCCGAAGAGCTGGCCCTGAAGGCCGGTGAGTTGATCAAGCACGAACGAGAACAGAACACCCTTCGTACCGATTACAAACAGCAGTCGGAGCTGGTCACCCACGCCGACGTAATGGCCGACGAGATGATCACCGGCGCCATTCGCGAGCGCTTCCCCGACCATCGCATCCTCTCCGAAGAAACCATGCCGGACTTGAGCCAGGCCGAACACCTGGACACTCCGCTGTGGATCATCGACCCCATCGACGGCACTGTGAATTACGCCTACGGCCACCCCCAGGTGGCAGTCTCCATCGCCTATGCGGAAAAGGGGCGGGTGCAGGCAGGCGTGGTACACGCTCCGTTTTCTGGTGAAACCTTCCGTGCCAAGCGGGGCATCGGTGCCACCCTGAATGGCAACCCCATCAAACACAGTGGGGCGACACGGCCAAGGGAATCATTGTTCGCGACCGGCTTCCCCTACACCAAGGACAGCCTTGAACCCCTGATAAGTCGGTTGGAAGCGATGATTCATCAATGCCGGGATCTGCGCCGTATCGGTTCTGCGGCGCTGGACATCTGCTGGGTGGCCTGCGGGCGGTTGGACATCTACTACGAGAACGTCAGCCCATGGGACTTTGCCGCTGCACGGTTGATTGCGCTGGAGGCGGGTGCGACGGCGGGACATTTCAGTGAGGTGCCGGAGGGTTATCCGGCGGACCTGTGGGGGCGGGATATCCTGATATCAGCCCCGGCGGTCTGGGAGTCGGTTCGTGACATCCTGCGCAAGGCGTCGGGCTACGATTGAACGCCCCAGACCGCTTCTGAAACCAGGCCCCAGGCCTCTTCAAAGTCGTTGGAGGGTAATCGGGAAAAGGAGGAACGGACATAGCGCTGAACCCGGCCCTCCATAAACACCAGTACAAAGTCCGCGCCTCGAGCTGAACTGGTTCTCGGGCGCAAACCCTGGCGAATCTCGCCTTCTTTGAGTGCCTGGCGTACCTGGGTTTCCAGGCGCTCGAAGAACTGCGACGCTCGCTTGCGCAGGGCTTCGTTCTCCCCCATCAGGGCATCACCGGTCAGCACCGTGCAAAGCCCCGGATTGCGCTCGGCAAACACCAGCACCAGATGCACGAGTTGCTGTAGCCGAACCCGAACATCCTCCTGTTCCTGCAGGATGACCTGGCAACGGGAAAACACCGCCTCCTCGGCAAACTCGATCAGCGCCTCGAACATTTTCCGTTTACTGGGGAAATGGCGATACAAGGCCGCCTCGGTGACACCCACCGACTTGGCCAGGCCAGCAGTGGTAATTCGTGCTCCCGGATCTTTCTCCAGAAGCTCCACGAGGGCATGAAGAATCGCTTCACGGCGACTGATTTTTTGTTCTGTCATAACAGGACTACAGCGCTCTGTTTATCTACGGAATTTGGGTGCAGGCGGGCGCATCCATTCGGGACCGTAAAAAACAGGGATGTTTTTTACGAGCCTACAGGGACGTATTCACGGCGTGTCCCGAATGGATGCGCCCGCCTGTACTGGCACCATCAGTTGAAATTCTGGACCTGATCAGAAGAAAGTACCATCAAGGGGCGACGATGCGCTGGCATAAAGCTTCTTCGGCATACGCCCCGCCAGATAGGCATCGCGGCCAGATTCAATAGCCAGGCGCATTGCCTTGGCCATGCGGATCGGGTCCTGGGCCTGGGCGATGGCGGTGTTCATCAGCACGCCATCGCAACCCAACTCCATTGCCAGGGTTGCATCAGAAGCAGTACCTACACCGGCATCCACCAACACCGGTACATTGGCGTTCTCGACGATCAGGCGGATGTTGTAGCGGTTCTGGATACCCAGGCCGGAACCAATTGGTGCGCCCAGCGGCATGATGGCGATACAGCCCATTTCCTCAAGACGCTTGGCCAGCAACGGGTCGTCCGAGCAATACACCATCACCTTGAAGCCATCGCGGATCAGTTCCTCTGCGGCCACCAGGGTTTCGGTCATGTTCGGGTACAGGGTTTTTTCCTCACCCAGCACTTCCAGCTTGACCAGGTCATGGCCATCCAGCAGCTCCCGTGCGAGCTTGCAGGTACGCACGGCATCTTTTGCGGTGTAACAGCCAGCGGTGTTAGGCAGCATGGTGTAGCGCTCAGGGGATACCACGTCCAACAAACTCGGTTCATCCGGGTTCTGGCCCAGATTGGTACGGCGCACGGCAAAGGTGACAATCTCCGCACCGCTGGCTTCAATCGCATGGCCGGTTTCAGCCATGTCCCGATACTTACCTGTGCCTACCAGCAACCGGGACTGGTATACCCGACCGGCGATTTCAAGCGGCTTGTCTTCGGGAAGCGGTCTTTCAGAACTGTCACTCATGCTTTACACCTGAACTCATTAAAAGAATCGTGGAAAAGGAATGGCAAGGCGGTTATTAACCGCCGCCAATAGCGTGAACCACCTCTACCCTGTCGCCATCGCTGAGGCTGAAGGTGGCGTGCTGGCTGCGGGGAACAATATCTTCGTTGACTTCCACAGCGAATCGCTTGCCAACCAATGCCATCCGCTCTATCAATACCGCGACAGTGACTTCTTCGGGAAGCTCCATGGCGTCACCGTTGACCTGTACCTGCATAACGTTACCTGCCTTAAACATCTGTCTCTAACGCCTGAATCCCGCCATCAGAACCAATATCCAGCCCACCATAAAGCCGATTCCTCCAACCGGCGTAACCGGCCCCATCCAGCGAAGGTCCGTTAGCACCAGGAGGTACAGGCTGCCACTGAACAACAGGATTCCAGCAACAAAAAAGCCGGCCGCAACGCCGAGCAAACGCCGCGACAGACCCGCAACCGGGAGTATCGCGACAAGAATTAACGCCAATGAGTGGTATATCTGATATGTGACGGCAGTCTGGAAAACTTCAAGCCCCCGCTCGTCAATTACACCACGCAACCCGTGTGCACCAAAGGCTCCTGCCATCACCGCTAACAGGGCAAACAGCGCGCCCAACACCAGTGCCGGGCGCAGGGGTTCTATCTGTCTAGCAGTCACAATGGATCTTTTCCCCGGTATCAAGATTCATCAGGGTAAGCTTTCCACCCCAGACACAACCGGTATCCAGCCCGAAATAACGGGTGCTTTCAGTCTGGCCTTCCAGTGCTGCCCAATGTCCGAACACCACACGCACATCATCCTGGCGAGGGAAGCGAAACCAGGGTGCATAGCCATCCGGCGCCGACGCGGCCGACTCTTTGGCGGCGAGTTCCAGGGTGCCATCCTCGGCAATAAACCGCATACGGGTGAAATAGTTGGTAATGACCCGCCACCGATCCATACCACTGAGGTCCGGGTGCCAGCGTTCAGGCCAGTTCCCGTACATATCTGCAAAGTAGCTTTCGGCCTCGGGCCCGCGAATCACCGCTTCCACTTCCCGGCTGTAGCCGACCGCTTCTTCCACAGACCAGATGTGTGGCAGCCCGGCATGGACCATCACCAGATTGCGGTCTTCATCATGAACACAGAGATTCTGCTGCCGGAGCCAATCGAAAAGCCGTTGGTGATCCGGCGCTTCGAGTATATCGGCGAGCGTGTCCTTGTTCCTCAGAGCATGGCCACCCATGGCCACCGCCAGCAGGTGCAGGTCGTGATTGCCCAGCACCACCACTGCAGAGCTACCCAGGCTTTCAACGTAGCGCAGGGTTTCCAGCGAAGACGGGCCGCGGTTGATCAGGTCGCCGGCCACCCAGAGCCGATCCCGCGACGGTGAGAAATCCACCTTGGCGAGCACATCCAGGAGACGTTCATAGCAGCCCTGGATATCGCCAATGGCGTAATCAGTCATGACTTACCTCATCAGCACCGAAATTTTCAGGTTTACTGTCGGCCAACAAATCGGCAATCGCAACATACTCTGCCAGGCCAAGGTTTTCCGGGCGCAGGCCATCGTTGATGCCAACGCTGTTGAGTTGATCCACGGAAACCATGCCGGCCAGCGCCTTTCGGAGGGTTTTTCGCCGGGCACTGAAGGCGGTGCGCACCACCGCCTGCAGCAGCTTATAATCCTTTGCCGGATGCGGCAGCGTCTTATGGGGCACCAGCCGAACGATGGCGGAATCCACTTTCGGCGCTGGCCGGAAAGCGCCTGGGCCGACTTCAAACAACGGCTGCACCCGGCAGAAATACTGGGTCATGATCCCCAACCGGCCGTAGTTGTTGTCTCCGGGCACCGCCGCCATTCGTTGAACCACTTCCTTCTGCAGCATGAAATGCATGTCCTGCACCACGCCGGAATGCCCCAGCAAGTGGAAAATCAATGGCGTGGAAATATTGTACGGCAGGTTGCCGATGATCCTCAGGGGCTTGTCGGCAACCAGTTCGCCGAAATCAAACTTCAACGCATCCGCTTCATGAATGCGGAAGTTGGGGTAATTGAAGAATTTGGTCCTGAGCACCGGAATCAGGTCCCGATCCAACTCCACCACCTGGAGGTTCGAGTTAACGGCAAGCATTTCCTCGGTGAGAGCGCCCAGGCCAGGCCCGATTTCCACAAGGGCATCGTCCGGCTTGGGATGGATAGCGCGAATAATGCGTTCAATCACGCCGGGGTCGTGAAGAAAGTTCTGACCGAAGCGTTTCCGGGCCTGATGGCCGTGTTTGCTACTCACTCGATAGGATCTCTTTCGCTGAAGTTGCCATTCGTTCACCCACCCGGATTGCCGTTTCCAGGCTGCCGGCATCTGCCCTGCCCGTGCCGGCCAGATCAAGGGCGGTGCCGTGGTCGACGGAGGTCCGCACAATGGGCAGGCCCAGGGTGATATTGACCGCCCGGCCGAAGCCCTGGAATTTGAGAACCGGCAAGCCCTGGTCATGGTACATGGCCAGTACCGCGTCGGCGTTATCGAGCCAATGAGGGGTAAACAGGGTGTCCGCCGGCAATGGGCCAGTCAGGTCGATGCCTTCCCGGCGCAGCTTGTCCAGGGTCGGCTCGATGACGTCGATTTCTTCCCGCCCCAGATGTCCGCCTTCACCAGCGTGGGGGTTAAGCCCTGCAACCAGGATTCTGGGATGCTGAAGGCCGAAGAACTTGCGCAGGTCATTGTCCAGAATACGGGTGACCTGGGCCAGGCGCTCGGCCGTAATCGCCGCAGAGACGTCCTTCAGGGGCAAATGGGTGGTCACCAGTGCCACTCTTAACTCGTCCGTGGCCAGCATCATCACCACACGCTCAACACCACAGAGCTCCTGCAGGAACTCCGTGTGGCCACTAAAGGCGATGCCGGCGTTGTTGATAACGCCCTTGTGAACCGGTGCCGTCACCATCCCATCGAACGTACCATCAAGGCAGCCCTGGGCGGCTACTCGCAGGGTTTCCAGAACATAGGCGCTATTCGCCGGATCCAGCTGGCCGGCCGTAGTGGACGCCAATCCATCAACGGAAAGCACGGAGAGCCGGCCCGGTTCAGCAGTGGCTGGTGCTCCCGGCGCCCAGTCTTCCAGCTCTACATTCAACCCAAGCAGTCGGGCCCTCGCCTCCAGCAGAGGTTTGCTGGCCACCACCACAATGCCGGGCCCGCGTTTTTTCAGGGCCAGTTGCAAGCAAAGCTCCGGGCCAATGCCCGCAGGTTCGCCCGCTGTCAGTGCGAGGATGACCGGCTGTGTCATGATTCGCTGTCAGCTCCGTAGCCGCTCTTGAACTCAATAAACGCCTCGTCGCGGATCTCCCGCAGCCAGTTCTGCAGTTCGGTATCAAACTTGCGGCGGTAGATGGCCTGCCGCGCCTCGGATTCCCGTACATCACTGCTGATGTCCTGCTGACGACGGTCCTGCACCTGCAGAATGTGCCAGCCAAACTGGGAGCGGAACGGACCCTTGAGCTCGCCCACATCCGCTTCCATCATCGCCTGCTCGAACTCCGGCACCATCTGTCCGGGGCTGACCCATCCGAGGTTACCACCGTCAGAGCCGGAAACCGGGTCATCAGAGTGCTCCCGGGCGATGACGGCGAAATCGGCGCCATTATCGATTTGCTGATAGAGATCGCGAATGGTTGCTTCCGCCTGGGCTTCCGACACGGTTTCCGAGGTGCGTACCAGGATGTGACGGACTTTCGACTGCTCGATGAACTGTGCTTTATCACCGCCGCGGCGATCCATCACCATCACCAGGTGGAAGCCACTGCTGTTCCTGAGTACCGGGGAGACGGTTCCGGTTTCAAGATCCGGGACCACATCGGCCACCAGTGACGGCAGTTGGTTCTCGGCACGCCATCCCATGTTGCCACCGTCGAGGGCATTGCTGGCATCGGATTCAGCAACGGCAACAGAGCGGAAGTCCCGCCCCTCGGCAATTTCTTCACGCAGTTGCTCCACCTTTTCGCGGGCAGCGCTGACCTCGTCCTCGTCATTGAAATCGTTCACCTCAATGAGAATATGGGCAAGCTCATACTCTGCATTGCTACGGCCCTGACCCTCCATTGCCGCAAGGTAGTTCTCAACTTCCCGATCCGTAACCCGCACGCGATTGCCAACCTGGCGCTGCTGTACCCGGCTGGTAATCATCTCGTTGCGAATCTGCTCACGGGCCTCGCGATAGGTGACGCCTTCCTGGACCAGTTGTTGCTCGAACTGGGCCAGCGTCATATTGTTGCGCTGGGCGATGGATGCCAGGGTTTCATTGAGCTCGTTGTCGCTGATGCGCATTCCGGCCCTGTCCGCCATCTGTAACTGGATGGACTCGCTGATCAACTGCTCCAGAACCCGTTCTTCCAGAATATCCCTTGGGGGCAATCCGGTGCCCTGAGCGCGCAGCCGCCCGGTGATGGTGTTGATCCGTGCCTCGAGCTCGGACTGAAGAATAACGTCGTCGTTGACGACTGCCACCACCTGATCAAGCAGTTTACGGTCCGCCTGTACGGTTGCGGATACCATCACAACCATCAGTGCCAGCATCATTTGTGCGCAATGGCGAAGGTTCGCCTTCATAGTCACCTCTAGTATGGAAGAATACTGCCTGTCACCCCGGCATCCCGAGCCTGACTGTCAGGCATCAGCGATCACCGAAACGGCGACGTTCCCTTTCGTCAAAGCCATAGATGGCTTCGGAAATCTGGCTGGACGATCCGCCGCTCCCGCCCAGTCCCTTGAGCTGGATCTGAAACAGCATGCGACTCTCAAGCTGTTCATCGTCCGTCAGGTAATTCTGGTGCACCAGCTGCACACTCCAGCAACAGTTATTGTATTCCAGCCCGGCCAGTGAACCGACCGTACGATCAAGCTCGGAATCGTAGACCCAGCGGCCGATCAGACTAACACGGTCTGTGACAGGAAAAACGCCCCCGATATCCGACTGCTCGAATTCGTCTCGCCGGTAACTGTGCCCCAGGCTGGCCAGATAACGGTAATCATCGGAGTGGAAAATCAGCTGACTGCGACCTTCCTGCGTCTTACTGGTGTCTGGCTCCCACAGGCCGGAGGTTCGAATTTCCAGGCCGTCCACCGGTCGCAAAACCATTTCACCGGCCAGCGGGGAGTCACTGGCGTCAGAGGCCCCCTCCCCATCGAGCGTCACTTCCCGGTCATCGTAATAGTGAACCTGGCCAATGCTGAAGCGGGCACGTTCAGCGCCAGTGAGCAGATCATTGAAGCGGCTGGTTAGTGCCACGGTCAATTGATTGCTATCACCTACCCGATCACCGCCGCTGAAACGATTGCGTTGGAACAACTGGTCGAAGCTGAACGAGCGAATGGCGGTGTCGAAATCCGGAATGAACGATTGGTCAGCATCGGCATCAGCCCAGGCGTAGTAAAGCCGGGGCTCCAGGCTCTGGTTATAGGGAATATCGAACAGGCTGGACTGGCGATCAAAATACAGGCCGGAATCCCACTCCGCGACCGGAACGGTACGATCAAAGCCAGGGTCCCGTGTGGTGTAGTCCTCCAGCTCATAGCGTGTGTAATCGACACTGACGGAAGGTCTGGCATAGCCCCAGAGCGCCCGCATGGGCAATGCCAGCTCGGGTATGGCGCGAAAGCGCTGGCCGTTGGCCCGGTCGAGCCCCGTCAGGTCATCATTATCGCGGTAGAAATACGTGTACTGGCTTTCCAGATTCAGTTCCGCCGGCCCCGCATCCACGGTGGCGCCGTACAATACTTCTGGTAACTGCGAGTAGGGAATGTTCTCGTCGGCAATGAAATCGCTGAGGGTCTGGTAGCCGTTGAGATAGGTTTCGAAATACTGGGAGGAATCCCGATAGCGGATACCACCCCGGCGACGCAGATGGGTTGCGCGATTGATCTCCAGGTTGCGGTTGAGATCACTGAGGTAGTCGTCGTCGCTAACCACGGAATAATCCCCGTAGCCGGTCCAGCCGTATCCGAATCTCGCCTGGGTACTGAAATCAAGCCCCCAGCGTTCACCCCCTTGCGAGGGAAACTCCTCCTCGTACTCGGTGTCGTTGCCCGCGTAGCCTAGCTGAAGCACCGATTCCCCAAGACTGCTGAGGTAACGCCCCTCCGCCTCGGTAAACAATCCACGCCCATGTATGTACTGGGGCGTCAGCGTCGCGTCGTAGTGTGGCGCCAGGTTGAGGTAGTAGGGAACCGACAGGAAAGCGCCGCTACCCGCGTTGGAGGTACCAAAAGACGGATAGAGAAAGCCTGTCTTGCGGCGATCGTCAATGGGGAAACTGGCATAGGGCCAGTAGAACACCGGGATATCACTGATCTCAAGGCGTACGTGCTTTGCGGTGCCCACACCTTCGCCCTGGTCCAGGTGGATGTCGGACGCCACGATGGACCAATCGTTGTTGTCCGGGGCGCAGGTGGTCAGAGAGCCGCCACGAATTCGTACCTGGTCTTCCGCCGTGCGGGAAAGCTGAGTGGCCGAACCCCGCATTTCCGGGCCATGCAGGAGAAAGGTCGCGGTATTGATGTCCACCCGGCCGCTGTTGACGTCGTAGTCCGCACGTTCTCCGGTCAGCAGGAAGCCGTCACCGCGGCTGGTCAGCGGCCCCTCTATGGCCACCGCACCGGTTGCCTGGTTGTAGCGGGCCTCGGAGCCCGTCACCTGGAATCCCGGCTGCTGCAGACGAACGTCTCCCCGCAGAAACAGTTCGTTGTCGAGTTCATACCGCGCATTGAGCCCACTGGCCTGTAGGGGCGCCTGGCCATGTTTCGCTGCTGGCTCTCCAGCGCCGCCTTTAACCGTCCCCGGCACTGCGGAAGGCAAATAGCCGCCCTCGCAGAAGTCCGGCAGGGAACGACGGACATCCTCCGGCAAGTCAGACTTCGGCCGCCAGTCAATCTCGGCAGCCGAAGGGGCGGCTTCCTGGGCATAAACCACCGGCATTGGTGCCAACATTGTGCAACCCGTAGCGGACGCGAACAGCAACCCGAGACGGTGCCGCATGCGGGGCGTTGGCATTCGCAGCTTCCTTGTTGGGGCTGGCACGGTGAGCGGGTTCCTGTCCAGAATGGATTCGCGGCTGTCGGAGACACTTAACAGCGGCCTAGTTTACACGGCGCCCTTTGCCTTGTTAACGGAAACCGGCCTTTGTTAACGGAAACCGACCATTGCTGCAAAACCGTTTTACCGCCTCTATACTGATCTGCTAACTTTCGGCCATGAGCCCGCAGGTTCGTTGCGGCCAGGTCACCGATAACTTCTGAGCCAGGATAACAGCCAATTCCATGGATACCCGCCTGACAATGCTCACCCAGTGGGTCAGAGACCTTCCCGGTTTTGACCAGGCGACACCCGAGCCAGTATCCGGCGACGCGAGTTTCCGCCGCTACTTCCGCGTCAGCGGCAACCCACATGGCACCGGGGCCCAGCCGTATATTGTGATGGATGCGCCGCCCGAGCATGAGGACTGCCACCCCTTCGTGGCGATCGCCCATCACTGGCGCAGCCTTGATATCGCTGTGCCGGACATCGTCCACGAAGACCTGACCCGAGGCTTCCTGCTGCTGGAAGACTTCGGTGACGCCCTGATGCTCGGCGCCTTAAACCACACCAACGCCGACCAGCTTTATGGCGCTGCAATGGACGAGCTGGTCCGCATACAGCAGGCCGACGATGCTCCCGACTACCCACTTCCGGCTTACGACATCGCCTTGCTGGACCGGGAAATGGCTCTGTTTCCGGACTGGTTGCTGACACAACAATTGGGACTGACGCTCTCAAACGGAGAACGCGCGCTACTGGACACCACTTTCGCCTTCCTGCGGGAGAGCGCCCTGGCCCAGCCGAATGTGGCGGTGCACCGCGACTACCATTCCCGCAATCTGCTGGTCCGCGCAGGCACCACGAGGCCCGGCGTGATCGACTTTCAGGACGCCGTGCGCGGCCCGGTCACTTACGACCTGGTATCGCTGCTGAAAGATTGCTATATCCGCTGGCCGGAAGAACGCATCGACCAGTGGACAGACCATTTCCGCGTGCTCAGTGCCGAGGCCGGCCTCCACAAGGCTGACAGGGACACCTTCCGCCAGTGGCTGGAGCTCATGGGCATGCAGCGCCATCTGAAAGCCGCGGGCATCTTTGCCCGGCTGGCCATACGTGACGGCAAGACCGGTTTCCTGAAGGATGTTCCCCGCACCGTGGGCTATTTGGTGGAGGCCAGCAGCCGTCAGGCCGCCCTGCGCCACTTCCACGAATGGCTCACAGACACCGTGGTACCGCCCATTGAGCAGCAGATCGGCCCAGTGGAGACATTCGGCCAGTGAAAGCGATGATTCTCGCAGCCGGCAAAGGCGAGCGCATGCGGCCGCTGACCCTGACCACCCCGAAGCCGCTCCTGCCTGCCGGCGGCAAGCCGCTGATCGTGCACCATCTGGAACGGCTGAAAGCCGCTGGTTTCCGGGAGATCGTGATCAATCACGCCTGGCTGGGCTCGCAGATCGAGGCGGAGCTGGGTAATGGCAGTAACGGCGGGCTGGTCATTGAATACTCGCGGGAAAACGATCCCCTGGAGACTGCTGGCGGGATTATTCAGGCACTGCCCCTGTTGACCAGCAGCGACGACGATTGGTTCGTTGTGATCAACGGCGACATCTGGTGTGATTTTGATCTGTCCCATTTGACGCCACCCGAACATGCCGACGCATTACTGGTCATGACAGGCAACCCTGACCACAACCCGGCGGGCGACTTCTGCCTGCGGGCGGATGGCACGGTGATTGAGAGCGGCCCTGAAACACTGACGTTTACCGGCATCAGCCTGCTAAACCGTCGCCTGTTTTCGGGGCTGACACCGGGTGCCCGAAAACTGGCGCCCATCCTGCGGGATGCTATGACCCGGGGGCGGGTGCAAGGCATTCGCCACAGCGGACACTGGATGGATATCGGTACCCCGGAACGGCTACGGGAGCTGGACCGGATGCTTATGGAAGGCGGGGGCTGAGCCATGACCTCTGAGACCAGAGACAATAACCTGCCCGCACGAATGGAAGCAGAGTTCAGTGAGCTCCTTGGAGAGTTGACCGCCTGCGGCCACCAGGCCACCGAATTGCTGGTCAGAACCCGACTGCCGCGCTGGTGTCGCCGGAGCCTGTTCTTTTTTCTGGGCTACATCGCCAAATCGGAAGGGCGGGTAACGGAGAAAGACATCGGTTTCGCCGAAACCCTGATGAAAGCACTGAAGCTCTCCGGCCGCCAGCGGCGCAAGGCCATTGGCCATTTCCGCAAGGGTAAGACTGCAGAGCGCATCCCTGCCCTGAAAGCGCTGGGCCTGCGCCTGACCCACAGAATCTGGCCCTCTCCCTCATTGCGTGTTGCCATCTGCCTTTGCCACGCAGCGCAGTTGCAGGGACGCCCGGAGAAGCCCCGCCGCTATCGTTGCGAGGACGCCATTGACCAGATGGGGCTGCCGATCAGGGTCAGCGATGACATTCTCGACAGTTACGCCAGCAAGGTCTGGATCACCGAACCGGAGAGCCAGCCCCGCCCCTCCACCTTCGAGCAGGCCTGCCAGGTTCTCGGCGTTACCCGCCGTGACACCCGCGAGGTGATCAAACGGGCCTACCGAAAAAAAGTGTCGGAATGCCACCCGGACAAACTGGCACAACAGAAGCTGAGCCCGGCGGAACTGACCAGGGCAAAGGACCGCCTTTTACGCTACCAGCAAGCCTGGGAACTGATCAGCCAGCGCCTGTCGGTTTGAATCCGGCGTTTTGAGTTCAGCGCCAAGCTTGCTAAACTCCGAGATCAGAACCACACCACAGAAGTGCAAAAGCACAAAAGTGCAAAAGAAAGGCCCACGGACCAGCGGCCTGCAGACCCACTGAAAAGGAGCATTCCCATGGGTAAAAAACTCGTCCTGCTCGGCGACATCGGAACCGATCACCAAGGCTTTCCCCCGACCCCTGTCATTACCGGCAGCGCTACTGTACTGATCGACGGCAAGCCCGTTGCGAGGCTGGGCGACCAGCTTGCCATGCACTCCAAGCCCAAGCATCCACCACATCCCCGCGCCATCGCAGCTGGCAGCCCGACGGTGATGATAGAAGGCAAACCTGCCGCCCTGACCGGCGATGCCGTCAGCTGTGGTGGCGTTGTCATCGGCTCATCCACCGCCGTGGGTGGCTGATGGTTTTCTAGCGTTCGGAGTCAAGCCAGGCTGAAATGCGGTTGGTAAGCGCTTGCGCCTCTCTGGGTTGTGGCTGTTCAGTCATTGCGACAGGTTGTCGGGAGTAGCCTGCAATCCCCGCCCGCCTGAATGCGGCCTCCCGTTGCTTTGGTGACCTTTGAGCCATACCTCCAGCGCCCAATGAACTGCGGGCACTGTGGAGCTCCAGGACTTTGGGCGCACCAGACTCACCAAGCGACTCCGTCAGGGCTTTCGAATCGCTCTGACTAAACGCTGGCGCAATCCAGACCAGCGCCGACACATCCTGCCCCCCGCTGGCAGTGGCCGCGCGGGTGACGTGACCAGCCGCCCGGCCGACACCCACCATGACCACCCGGCTGTAACCACGACCAACCAGGTTGCCAGCCGCCGCGGCCAGGGTCTTCTGAATGCGTGCCTGGTATTGGTTTGCCAATGCCTCAACATCGTCACTGGCCATCACATCGATCATCACCGACTCGCCAGGTTTATCGCCCGTTTCATCGGCGGCGTCCGTGTCCGGCGCGCCCGCCTCTTCAGGCGCCTCCAAGCCCCGTTGTCGACGCGCTTCCTGTACCTCGTATGGCGGCATCTCGAGCCCAAGTACCATCACCGCCCAACCGGCACGTGCCATCGGCCGTCGCAGGGCAGCGGCCAATCCGGAAGCGGGTGATTGCCCCTCATCGGCCAGAATCAGCACTGCGCCCTTCGCAGGCGTCTCGGCTTCCGGCTCAAACAGGGCCAGCACCGGTTCTTCTTCCGGTGGCTCCAGCCATACAGACGAGTCCGGCCAGGCCCGGGCGATTGCATCCGAATCGAGCCCCGTTGATATCAACGGCCTTTCAACAGCCGCCCCGGAGGGTTTCCCGGTTTCCTTCCCGGTCGGGTTCTGCGCGCCTTTCTGCGCCTCTTTCGGTGCCTGCGCCAACGCTAACGAGGCCCAGAAAGCAACAAGGCAGGCCAGGATGACCCGACATTGCACAACCGGTTTTTTAATCCATTTGCTCACAGGCTGTCACTCATTCCGTGCGAAAAATCACCATCAAACTGGTAGACTAGCAGCTTTGCGGCCCAGCAGCCTTTGCAGACTCTTGCAGCCTTTTGCAGGCTTTTACAGAGAAAACCGCTGTACGCGCCATCGTCGATATCACTATCAAACCGTTCAAGAGAGCCGTCATGAACCCTTTCCAGATTGCCCCGTCCATCCTGTCAGCCGATTTTGCCCGACTGGGCGAGGAAGTCGATAACGTACTGGCCGCCGGCGCCGACATTGTCCACTTCGATGTCATGGACAACCACTACGTACCCAACCTGACCATCGGCCCCATGGTCTGCGAAGCATTGCGTAAACACGGGGTTACCGCTCCAATTGACGTGCACCTGATGGTATCACCGGTAGACGACCTGATCCGGATGTTCATCGATGCCGGCGCCAGCTACATCACCTTCCACCCGGAAGCCTCCAATCACATTGACCGTTCCCTGCAGTTGATTCGTGAAGGCGGGTGCAAGGCGGGCCTGGTGTTCAATCCAGCCACGCCACTGCACTACATCGATCACGTGATGGATAAGCTGGACATGATCCTGCTGATGTCCGTAAACCCTGGTTTCGGCGGCCAGAAGTTTATTCCAGGCACTCTCGACAAACTGCGCGAAGCCCGCAAGCGCATCGATACCAGCGGTCGCAACATTCGCCTGGAAATCGACGGCGGTGTGAAAACCGACAACATCCGCGAGATCGCCGAAGCCGGCGCCGACACCTTTGTCGCCGGCTCCGCCATCTTCAACACTGACGACTACAAAGCCACCATCGACAAAATGCGGGCAGAGCTGGAACTGGCCAAGCAGAGTTCGAACCGATGAGCCTGGCGGGGTTGTTCAGCCAACGCTGGCCGGGAGTGGCCCTGTTCGACCTGGACGGCACCCTGGTTGACAGCGCCCCCGACCTGGCAGCGGCCATTGACGCTATGCTGGAACAGCTGGGTCGCCGCAAAGCCGGCGCTGACAATGTGCGCCAATGGGTGGGCAATGGCGCCAGCGTGCTGGTGCGGCGTGCCCTTGCCGGGCAAGCGGACTGGGAACCTGCAACCCCGAAGGACGACGCACTGTTCAATGACGCCCTGGCGATGTTCTACCATGCCTACGAAAACCTTAACGGCCAGCATGCCGTGCTCTACGACGGCGTGGAGGAATGTCTGACCCGTCTTGCCGACCACGGCTGCCGCATGGGCATCGTCACCAACAAGCCGGAACAGTTTGTGGCGCCGTTGCTCGAGCAGATGGGCATTGAACACTGGTTCGATATCAGCATCGGTGGAGACACCCTGCCGGTGCGCAAACCAGACCCGCAACCGTTGATCCATGCCATGACCGAGCTCGGCGGCACCCGGGGCACCACGGTGATGGTGGGCGATTCGGTCACCGACATCAGCGCGGCCCTGGCGGCGGGTATTCCTTCGGTGGCGGTACGCTACGGCTACAATTATGGGGCGCCCGTGGATTCGCTCGGTGCGGATGCCGTTGTTGATTCCCTGGCCCAGCTTTTGTAATCTCACAGGATATTGATTTGAAACCTTCAATTCGGGAGATTCCTGCCGTGCAGGGACTGAGTCTGATAACAGCGCAGGGCATACTGACAACCCGCGCAACACGATGGTGGCGATGGCGCACCGGCTGAATGCCGCCCGAACGTCCTCCATACAGATCAGATTCAGGAACCGTTATCATGACACCCGAGCAATTCGCCGAGCTCGCCAAGGCCGGCTTTAATCGTATCCCCGTATACCGCGAAGTCCTTGCCGACCTGGACACGCCCCTGAGCACCTATTTCAAGCTGGCCAGCGGGCCCTATTCCTACCTGTTTGAATCCGTCCAGGGCGGTGAAAAGTGGGGCCGCTAT
The DNA here is from genome assembly GCF_028581595.1 of Marinobacter sp. DS40M6. Lineage (NCBI taxonomy): Bacteria > Pseudomonadati > Pseudomonadota > Gammaproteobacteria > Pseudomonadales > Marinobacteraceae > Marinobacter > Marinobacter sp. DS40M6. The sequence goes on from NZ_JAFCAE010000005.1 coordinate 175,414, forward strand.
TCCATTATTGGTCTGCCAAGCCGGGAAGTTCTAAAGGTCCATGATCACACCGTCACCATTACCCGCGACGACGAGGTGATCGAAGAAACCACGGTCGACGATCCATTGGCCTTCGTCGAAGACTATCAGGCCCGCTTCAACGCGCCGGACCTGGAGGAATTGCCCCGCTTCAATGGTGGCCTGGTTGGCTATTTCGGTTATGACACCGTGCGCTACATCGAGAAGCGCCTGCGCAACACCTGCCCGCCGGACAAGATCGGCACGCCCGACATCCTGCTGATGGTGTCCGACGACGTGGTGGTGTTCGACAATCTGCGCGGCAAACTGCACCTGATTGTCCATGCCGACCCAAATCAGGAGGGCGCTTACGAACAGGCACTGCAGCGAATTGACGACCTGGAGTCCCGCTTGCACCGGCAGACGGCCAACGCGCCCCGCACACCGGAACATCTGCGCGGTAAAACCGTGGATGAGAGCGACTTCATCTCCGGGTTCAACCAGGAAAAATTCGAAGCGGCCGTGGGCCACATCAAGGAATACGTGCTGGACGGCGACGTGATGCAGACGGTGATCTCGCAACGCATGTCGATTCCATTCGAGGCACCACCGCTGAACCTGTATCGCTCGCTGAGGGTGCTGAACCCGTCCCCCTACATGTATTTCCTGGATCTGGGAGACTTCCAGATCGTCGGCTCATCGCCGGAAATCCTGGCGCGGGTGGAAGATGATGAAGTCACCGTGCGCCCCATCGCCGGCACCCGAAAGCGTGGCGCCACCGATGCCGAGGACCGGGCCATGGAAGCCGAACTGCTGGCCGACCCCAAGGAAATCGCCGAGCATCTGATGCTGATCGATCTGGGCCGCAACGACGCTGGCCGGGTGTCTGAAACCGGCACGGTAAAGCTGACGGACAAGATGATTGTGGAGCGCTATTCCCATGTGATGCACATCGTCTCCAACGTCACCGGCCGCCTGAAAGACAACACCAGTTGCCTGGACGTGCTGCGCGCCACCCTACCCGCCGGCACCCTGAGCGGTGCCCCCAAGATTCGCGCCATGGAAATCATCGACGAACTGGAGCCGGTGAAGCGCGGCGTCTACGGCGGTGCCGTGGGTTACCTGTCGTTTAATGGCAACATGGATACCGCCATTGCCATCCGCACGGCGGTAATCAAAGACAACACCCTGCATATTCAGGCAGGGGCCGGCGTGGTGGCCGACTCGGTGCCCCGCCTTGAGTGGAAGGAAACCATGAACAAGGGCCGCGCGATTTTCCGCGCCGTCGCCATGACCTACAACGATTTCGACCACTGAGGCGGAGGATAAGATTATGTTGCTGATGATCGATAACTACGACTCCTTCACCTACAACGTGGTGCAGTACCTGGCCGAGTTGGGCGAAGATGTTCATGTCTACCGCAACGACGAGATCACCGTGGAGGGCATCGAAGCCCTGAAACCGGAGCGCCTCGTTGTCTCTCCCGGCCCCTGCACGCCCAACGAGGCAGGCATTTCCATGGCCACCATTCGCCACTTTGCCGGCAAGTTGCCGATTCTGGGCGTTTGCCTCGGCCACCAGGCCATCGGGCAGGTATACGGCGGGAAGGTTATTCGCGCCGGGCAGGTGATGCACGGCAAGGTATCTGCGGTCTACCATAAGGACCAGGGCATTTTCCGTGGCCTGAGCAACCCGCTGAAGGCGACCCGCTATCACAGCCTGGTGATCGACAAAGACACCCTTCCGGATTGCCTTGAAGTCACTGCATGGACTCGCAATGACGATGGCTCGGTGGAAGAAATAATGGGTGTTCGGCACAAAACACTGCCCATCGAAGGTGTACAGTTCCATCCAGAGTCTATTATGACGGAACAGGGCCATGAGCTGCTGCGCAACTTTCTGAAGACACGATAAGAGGCCACCACATGGACATGAAAGAAGCACTGAACCGCATCGCCTCCAACCTGGACCTGTCCACGGAGGAGATGAAGGGCGTTATGCGCATCGTCATGAAGGGTGAAGCCACCGATGCGCAGATTGGGGCCTTTCTCATGGGGCTGCGCATCAAGAGCGAAACCATTGACGAAATCACCGGCGCCACCGAAGTCATGCGGGAACTGGCCACCCGCGTGACGGTCAACGCCGACCCACTGGTGGATATCGTGGGCACCGGCGGTGACGGTGCCAATCTGTTCAACGTATCCACCGCGGCGTCTTTTGTGGTCGCCGCAGCCGGTGGCTTTGTGGCCAAGCATGGCAACCGTGCCGTGTCCTCCAAGAGCGGCAGCGCGGACCTGCTGGAAAAGCTGGGTATCAACCTGCAGATGGCGCCTGAGGAGGTTGCACGCTGCGTGGAGGAGATCGGCGTTGGCTTCATGTTCGCCCCGGCCCATCATGGCGCCATGAAACACGCCATTGGCCCGCGCAAGGAACTGGGTTGCCGTACCATATTCAATATTCTTGGCCCCATGACCAACCCGGCCAGCGTCAAGCGCCAGTTGATCGGTGTGTTCACGAAAGAGCTGTGTCGCCCCATGGCGGAGGTTCTGCACCGCCTGGGCGCCGAACACATTATGGTGGTGCACTCGAAGGATGGCCTGGACGAAATCAGCCTGGCCAGCGCCACCCATGTGGCGGAGCTGAAAAACGGCGAAGTCACTGAGTACGACATCACGCCGGAAGACCTGGGCATCAAGAGCCAGGCGCTGGTTGGTCTCACGGTGGATACCGCCGAGGACTCCCTGAAACTCATCCGTGCCGCGTTCGGTCGTGGTCATGATGAAATGGCTGAGAAAGCGCGGGATCTTATCGCCCTGAACGCCGGCGCAGCAATTTATGTGGCAGGCCTGGCGAAGACGACGGCGGAAGGCGTGGAGATGGCGCTGGACGCCATGGGCTCAGGCTTGGCAGCCGGCAAGATGTCCGAGCTTGCTGACTTTTCGCAGTGTTTCTAATACGAGCCTGACAATGACTGACAGACATCTGGACAAGACGCCTACCATCCTGCGAAAGATCGTTGATCGGAAGTGGGAGGAAATTGATGAGCGTACGCGCAGGGTTTCTATTGGCGATCGGAAGGCCATGGCTGGCAATCAACCGCCAGCGCGGGGCTTTGCGAGCGCCCTTCGCCGACGCATCGAACAGCAAACGCCTGCGGTCATTGCCGAGATCAAAAAAGCCTCCCCCAGCAAAGGCATTCTCCGCGATCCGTTTGTTCCCGAGGCCATCGCCGAAAGCTATGAAAAAGGCGGTGCCGCCTGCCTGTCAGTACTCACTGACAAGGATTTCTTCCAGGGTCATGAAGACTACCTCCAAGCCGCCCGCGCCGCCTGCAGCCTGCCGGTCATCCGCAAGGACTTCATGGTGGCGCCGTATCAGGTCTACGAGAGCCGGGCTATTGGCGCCGACTGCATCCTGCTGATCGCCGCCTGCCTGACCAGGGACCAGATGCAGGAGCTGGAAGGCATTGCCCATGAAATTGGCCTGGACGTGCTGGTCGAGGTTCACGACGGCGAGGAAATGGACGATGCCCTCACCCTGAAAACACCGCTGGTGGGCATCAACAACCGCAACCTGCACACCTTTGAGGTCTCACTGGATACCACCTTCGACCTTCATGAACGGATTTCGGCCGACCGCCTGACGATCACCGAAAGTGGCATCATGACCCGGGCCGATGTGGAGACCATGACCAACCGGGGTATCTACGGCTTCCTGGTGGGCGAGTCCTTCATGCGGGCCGAAGAACCTGGCAAGAAACTGCAGGAGCTGTTTTTTTAGGAGGGCTTACGCAAAGCTCGAACAAGTCAGCGGGCATGGGTTGAGCACGGACTAATCCTCAGCCAACGCCTCCTGCAGCAACGCCAGCAAATGCGCCGGCATCCCTTCGGCCAGCTTCAGCGCGGCTTCATGCCCACGCGGAGACATCTTGCCCCAGGTACGGCGGACAATGCGCAGCCATTTCTCCCGGTCGTAATCGGCTTTTTCCTCATAGAAATCCGCGAAATAGCGTTCCAGGAATACCATGCAGGCAACGTCTTCCAGCAGCTGTGTGTCTGCGTCCTTGCGCAACTCCCGCTTGGTCAGGATGGTTTCCACCTTCTGGCATTCTTCCTGTGGGTAGCCACATTCCTCCATGATTCCGGCGGCCCGGCGGCCATGCATGCGGCCGCAGGCCTGGCGCCATTCGTAATAGGCCTTGCGACCTTCCGGGAAATCGCTACGGGGGATGGTCCAGCGCTCGATGTGCTGGGCGCGGCAGGCAATCTGCATGCGTTCGGAGGGCTGCGGCTCAAGCTCAAACAGCCAGCGGGTCATGTGCTGGCTGTAGGCGTATTCCTTGGGCAAGGGTATTCCGCCAACCTGCTCGATGTTGGGGTCTGCACGGTTGGCGGTATCGATTCTATCAAGAGCACAGGCCAGTGGGGTCTGTTGGGTCATCGGGTCATACCTGGGCGGAAGGACGTTGCTTGATGCGATCATACCAGGCCTGGAGGTTGGCCTGCTCCGGCTTGATGCGAATATCCACCACACGGGCGAAGGCCACCGTGGTAAAGGCATTAATATCCGCGGCCGTGAACCGGTCGCAACAGATGTATTCCCTGCCATCCAGATGCTTGTTCAGGAAGTGCATGAATTTTTCCACCGAGGTGCGGCACTCCTCACCCCATTCCTTGATCGGGTTCATGCGGTCCTTGAAATAGCCGCTGGTGTGCTGAAAACACATACCGGTGGGCAGGAAAAAGGAGAACTCGATCCACCGCAGCCACTGTTCCACCTGCGCTTTCTCCAACGCCGTGTCCCCGAGCAGGGTTGGCGCATCCGGATAGCTTTCTTCGAAATAGCGGCAAATTGCCATGGTTTCGGCGATGCAGGTGCCGTCGTCCAGTTCCATCACGGGTACTTTCTTCATCGGGTTCCTGGCCGCGTACTCCGGCGTCAGGTTCTCACCCTTCTGCAGATCGATCTCAACAAACTCGGCCTTGTCCAACAGGCCCTTTTCAGACATGAACATCCTTACCCGGCGTGGGTTGGGCGCTGTCTTGGTCTCAAAGATTTTCATTGTTATCGACTCCAATCCAAATAAGTATCTCGGGGTGAATCTGAGGAATTGTGTAGAAGACTGCCGCGGAACACCGGTTGCGTCAAGCAACCGTAATCATTTGGGCAGCCAGTTTTTTATCTGCTGGATGACCCATTCAGGGTCGTCCATTGGCAGGTCATGGCCGGCGGACGAATGAACTTTCAGCGTCCATTGCCAACGCTGCTCAAACACCTTACTGCAGCTCCAATGGACAATACGGTCACCCTTGCTGGCGAGTACAAGTGCGTTCGGCAGAGGGCGTTGAGGCAGGGGTTTGTAGGCCATCGCCGCTTTCATCTGGGCATAGGCGTTGGCATAGCTGACTGGCCGCTGGCGCTGGATGCTGTACCAGTGTTTCATGACATCGAGGTCGACCGGTCGATTGCTCGTCAACCGCAGAATATCCACCTCACGATCGAACAGTTCCCGGCGCGTCAGGAGGCGAACGATACGAGGCCAGGCCCCCGGACGCATCCGTCGCCAGGGCAGGCTGAATCCGGAACTCGTGTTGATCAGCACCAGGTTCTGAATTTCACCCTCGGTGACATGCTGAGCCCAGTCCAGGGCGACCATCCCGCCCATGGACAAAGCGATGAGATTGTATGGCGCTGGAATGTGACCAACACTGCGGCGAACCTTCTCCCGGATCTCCGCGATACGGTCAGGGCTGGGATCCTTGAAGTGCACGCCCGTGCCCGGAAGATCAACCAGATGGAACTGATGACCGGGAAAGGCTTCCTCAAGCCTGTGGGGAAAAGAGCCCCAGTGTGACTGCTCCCGGGTCAGTCCGCGCAACAGAATCCAGTGCATTGTCAGTGATGATCCCTGTACCAGTGGGCGATGGCGGCCTCCCTTAGCATGGACGCCTCATCCGAGTGCGGCAACCAGTTTTCGTGATGGGCGGCGGCGCTGACCAGGAAATCGATAAAGGTCAGGTGACTTCGCAGTACGCGCCGATGGCGATGGGGTACCAGCGGATTGAAAAAGCCGTCCAGTCGCAGCAACTGTCGTGGGCGCTTCTTGATCCATCGCCAGGAGCCCAGTTCCAGGGTAAGGGGAATAAAGGCGCCCTCACCGCTGCGGTTGATCTTCTTGTAGAAATAGTCCCACAGATCACCGTGGGTCAGGTAATGACGGGACTGGGGCTCGAAGCGATAGTTGTGTTCCGGCCATGCCTGCTCCCAGATCAGCTTCAATGCCATCACCGATTCGATCCGTCGCATGGGGCGACGACGGTAGGCATAGGGGAACCAGATCTGGTCCTGCCAGCCGAAACCGGAATGACAGTCCAGCGCGACACTGAAAGGACGGCCTGGCAGGAGCTCCGAGATCACCGACTCAAGGGCCTGGTTCTCCGCTTCCATACCCTGCTCGGGATCACCAATGAACCACGGCAGGCGCGGGGAGAAGCGCTGCCCGCCCAACAGGAACGCACTGCGGTCCTGGGCGGTGATCGGTGCGTTGCGCATCAGGTCGACCCCGTTGGGATTGCTGCGCTGATTCAGATACATGCCGCCGGGGTTGAGGATGGGCAGCAGGGTAACCCGCACTTTTTTCAGCAGGGCCTGGAGATGCCCGTCCCAGGACATCCTTGCCAGCAGATTGCGCAACCAGGCCATGACGACTTCGCTGCCGATGCGTTCAAGACCGTGAACGCCACCCACCAGCATCACCACTGGCGCATCGGGTGCCTCGCTGCCGAGGTCAACCCGGTAGATCGGCAGGTCAATGTGTTTCATCGCAACCCGAGAGAGCGTCTTCACAGTAACCTGTCCCGGCGCTTCCGCCAGCACACGCTCAAGACGAATCATCTCCGGCAGAAAGGTTCTCAGCAGATGGCGTTGGCGGCTATCCCGACGGGCCTGTTCGGCAGGAATAGCAGAATGGGGGGTCAGTTTGCGCAATTCGGTCATGGGGCTCTCCCGTTTCAGACAACCCTTCAAACTACTGCTGAATTGCTTCAATTCGTTGACACTGGGGCTCAAAACACCGGAAAGCATGTGCATTTTCTGGCGACATTTTACATGAATGGCTTGTAACTCACGCTCAGGGCGTTACTCTTAAATATACGTAGTAACCGAGGTCACAACATTTGTCTTGCCCTCTGAAAACGCAGTATCAATACGGCGTATTCACCTCTAGAGCGGTCTTCAGAACCGCTCCAGCGGATCTGTTTCCGCGTATTTTCAAAATCCATAAGGAGAACCAATCATGCGAAAGCTAACGCCAGTCGCGCTGCTTTGCGCGATGTCCGTGCCTGCACTTGCCCAGGCCGATTGCGGTGAAGTTTCCATCACCGAAATGGGCTGGGCATCCAACACAGTTGTCACCAGCGTTGCCAAATTCATCATGGAGCAGGGGTACGGCTGTGATGTCACCGTGGTTCCCTCCGACACCGTCCCCGCTGTTACCTCGGTCGCCGAAAATGGTGAACCGGACATCGTTACCGAACTGTGGCTCAACTCCGCAGGTGAGGCCTACCTGGAACTGGAAGAACAGGGCAAGATCGAGCGTCTGACCAAAGTATTGGAGCCCGGTGGCGTTGAAGGCTGGTGGATTCCAACCTACCTGGCCGAGAAGTACCCCGAATTGACCACCATCGAAGGTGTCATGGCTAATCCGGAACTGGTGGACAACCGCTTCAACAATTGCCCAAGTGGCTGGGGTTGTCGTGTGGTCAGTGACAACCTGGTTAGGGCGCTCGACCTGGAAAGCTCTGGCATTGAGGTGTTCAACCACGGTTCCGGTGAAACCCTGGCCTCGTCCATGGCCTCTGCCGTGCAGTCTGAAGAGCCCTGGTTTGGCTATTACTGGGGCCCCACTGTCCCGCTCGGCAAGTTCGACATGACCCGCGTCGAACTGGGTGACTACAAGCCGGAGGTTCACACCCGTAACCAGACCCAGGATGCGGACAACCCTGGCGTGTCTGAATTTCCCGCCGCCACCGTACTGACGTCCGTGACCACGGACTTCAAGGATCGTGAGCCGGAAGTTGCGGAAATGCTCAGCAAGCTGACATTCAAAACCGACACCATGAGCGCCCTGTTGGCGTGGATGGATTCCAACAACGCGTCGGCAGAAGAAGCGGCCGTGTATTTCCTGAGCAACAACAGCGACGAGTGGTCAAGCTGGCTGAACGATTCGGCCAAGAAACGCCTGGCTTCGGTGCTGGGAGAGTAATCTCTCCACCTACCCTGACAGGGCCGTCTCCCGGCCCTGTCAAACCGAACAGGCGAACTCACATTACCCATTTTCATCTGAACGCTTCTGGGAACTGACCGCAAATGGCGACCTACGATTTCGTGTTTTCATCACTGGGTCTGGAAGACTGGTGCTCTGACGGCCAAAGTGATGCCCCCATGTCAATGGCGGCGTTGCTGCAAAAAACCAAAGGAACGGACGCCGAAGCAGAGTCACTATGGGACCTGCCTTTTCCATCCATGGACGCGCTTAACGAGTCCTGCGCGGCCTTCCCCAAATCCAGGGAACTGACAAAAGGTCTTGAAGAGGGCTTCCTGTCCATCAAGGACAGTCTGAGTGTTGTTCTGGACCCTTTGACTCAACCACTAAGCTGGTTTCTGGACGGGACACTCTACGGCATGCTGAACACGCCCTGGTGGATCGTGATACCGGCGCTGCTGGCCGTGGTGTTTGTCGTCACCAAATCCTGGAAACTGGTGGGATTTGTGGCGGGCAGCCTGGTTCTGCTGGCCTTTATTGACTACTACCAGTATGCGATGGAGACGCTGTCGATCATCTTTGTCTGCGCGTTCCTCTGTGTGCTGCTGGGCGTGCCCATCGGCATTGCCATGTCCCGCAGCGACATGATGCAGCGTCTGACCATTCCCGTGCTCGACATGCTGCAGACACTGCCGCCCTTTGTGTACCTGATTCCGCTGATCTTCCTGTTCAGCGTGACCGAGTCCAAGCTCTACGGCATTGCCATCATCCTGTACGCCATTGTGCCGGTCATCCGTCTCACCAACCTGGGTATCCGCCTGGTGGACAAGGATGTAATCGAAGCCGCTGACGCCTTCGGGATGACCAGCCACCAGAAACTCTTCAAGGTCCAGATTCCACTGGCGCTGCCCAACATCATGGCGGGTGTAAACCAGACCATTATGATGAGCCTGGCCATGGTTGTTATCGCTTCCCTGGTGTCGGCACCGGGGCTCGGGGTGCTGGTGCTTCAGGGCATTCGCAACCTGGAGCTGGGTGTCGGGCTGGTTGCCGGCCTTGGCATCGTGATTCTGGCGGTGATCCTTGACCGGGTAACCAAGGCCTCACTGGCGCGCATCAACGCCTCACAGAAACAGTAAGGGAGCGAATCGTGGACCGGGATATCAAGATTTCCATCCGGAACCTCTACAAGATTTTCGGCCCCATTCCCGATGTCGCCCTGGCGTATGTGCGCCGGGGTATGGGAAAGGCCGAACTGCTGGAAAAGCATAACCACGTACTGGGTCTCCAGGATATCAACGTGGATATGCGAGAAGGCGAGATCACCGTCATCATGGGTCTGTCGGGCTCAGGCAAGTCCACGTTGATACGCCATCTCAACCGGCTGATCGAACCCACTGCTGGTGAGATCAAGGTGGATGGCAAAAACGTACTCGCCTTCGACGAGGACGGATTGCGGAAGCTGCGGCGTGAACAAATGTCGATGGTTTTCCAGAAATTCGCCCTGCTCCCCCACAAGACGGTGCTGGAGAACGCCGGCATGGCGCTGCTGGTAAGAGGCCATACGGTGCGGGACTTCGAGGACGAAGCCAAGAAATGGCTCGCCCGGGTGGGGCTGGAAGGCAACGAAAACCAATACCCGCACCAGCTATCCGGCGGTATGCAGCAGCGCGTGGGCATTGCCCGGGCACTCGCATCCAACTCGCCCGTGATGCTGATGGACGAGGCCTTCTCCGCCCTGGACCCGCTGATTCGCTCCGACATGCAGGACCTGCTGCTGGAGTTGCAGGAGGAACTGAAGAAAACCGTGGTGTTCATCACCCACGATCTGGACGAGGCGCTAAAGCTGGCGGACCACCTGGTTATCCTCAAGGACGGACACATCGTCCAGCAGGGCGAACCCCAGGAAATTCTCATGCATCCCAACGATCCGTACATTACGGATTTCATCAGCGACATCAATCGTGCACGGGTTCTGAGAGTGCGTTCCGTGATGGCAAAAACCACGGAACCTCCCGCTGACAGTGCCGGCGACATTTCCGATCGGGACAACCTGGAGTCGGTGATCGCAAGATCCGACGGCGATACCGACCTTGTCTATCGGGTGGTCAAAAAAGGCAACCAGGTAGGCATTCTCGAGATGAAAGAACTGGTCAAGGCACTGGTGCCGGTCGATGCATCGGAAGGAGACAATCGCAGCCGTTACTGATCGGGGGCCATCCCGGTGGAGGTGGGCTCCTGGATGACAGCAGCGTGACAGACGGGCTATTATAAATAGGTCGCCGTAGCTTCGCGGTGCCCCAGACAACGATCATGCCCAGACTGGCAGTGGCTCTACTAACCGTACTCCTGTTGCACGGCTGCTCACCTCCTCCTGACGAAGAGAGCCCTTCTTCAGACGTCGACACGCAGACGCCAACCAATGAGGCCCTGTCCGCTGCCCTTTCCAATACGACACCCCGGCCCCGGACGATCGTTATCGCATCCGATCCCTGGTGCCCCCATAACTGCGAAGCGGGGAGCGATCGCGAGGGCTACATGGTGGACATTGCCCGCGAGGTCCTTGGCGAAGCCGGCTATACCGTGGAGTACGTCAACGTTAGCTGGGCACGGGCGCTGCAATTAACGCGTGAAGGTCAACTGGACGCAGTGGTCGGTGCCTTCACAACCGATGCCCCGGATTTCGTGTTCCCAGACACCCCCCAGGGGCGCTCAGCCATTGCGCTGTTTACCCACCCTGACAACCGCTGGGTATACGACGGCCTGGCGTCGCTCCATAACCAGAAGCTGCTGGTCATCAATGGGTACTCCTATACCGATGAGCTGGACCAGTACATTGAGGAGCATCAGGCCAACCCGGAACGAATCTGGGTGATCGCGGGGCCGTCACCCCTTGATCGGGCCATCTACCTGCTGGACCAACACCGTACTGACATTTTTGCGGAAGATATCTACGTGATGGCCTGGTGGGAAATGAACAACAACGACACTGTCCCCGCGCCACGGCAAGCAGGGTTGGTCGACGAAATCGATGCCTTCGTCGCGTTTTCCCCGGTACGGGAAGACGCAAAAGAACTTGCGAAACTCTTAACGGAAGGCACCCGACAACTCATGGACAGCGGCCGGGTACAGCAGATCCTGGACCAGTACGGACTCAGTCTGTGGACTGAAATGCCCTGATCAGACGTCCATCTCCGGTCACCAGCAGCAACTCACCGTGCCGGCCAATGTCGAAGCGTCGAACCTCACCCAACAGCAACAGGAATCGGTCTTCCTGGTTCATCAGCGCCGGGGCACAAGCCTTTTTGGTGGACGCCATACGGGTAAACTCAAGGCCCTCGCCAGTCAGGTTCCATCCGCCGCTGAACTGATTGCAGGACGCACGCCCGGAAACACGCTGGTCCTCCTGAAAGTTCAGTGTGACCCGGGAGCTGTCAACAATGCCGCGACCTCCGATATCCTCAACAACCCATTCAGGCCCCAGAAACAACTCTTCGGGGTCACCCCCGCAGCCGCTGGTTGCCTCGCCGTTTATGGCAAGACGAACCTGGCGGGGATAAGGCATGCCAGACATGGAGTCGCGACATAACTGGCTGGCCGCTTTGAGCTCAATCCGAATGCCATCGCCCTCAGCGCGAAAAGTCCGCTCGGTGGGGCTTTGCTCAACCATGTCATAACGCAATGCGACCGGCTCCACACCCATTCGCTCCACCTCCAGTTGCCCTGGCTCGACGATCACCCGCCAGAACGGTTCATTCCCCCGGGCAACAAAAGGCTGTTCAATGGGTCCCGGAGCAAAACACGGGGGCAGCGCCTGGCTACAGGCCTTGACCGCTTCCTCCTGACTACCCTCACCAGGGCCAGACGCGCAGCCGGCAATTAGTCCAAGCATGACCAACGTCAGCGGCCACAACGCAGCGATTCCTTTCATTGTCTATTCCTCATTCCCTGTGGTTGTAACAGTTGCAGATTATCCATGATGGCTGCCGATTTTAAAGCAGAGCCGTTACCATTTCCTGTCTTAAAGCATTACGCTTAGGCCATCAAAACACCCGGGAGCATTCCACGTCATGGCGATAAAACTCTACCAGTTTGCTATTTCACACTACTGCGAAAAGGCTCGCTGGGCCCTGGATCACAAAGGTCTGAGCTACGAAGCCATCAGCCTTCTGCCCGGCCAGCACATCAACACCATCCGCAAACTGACGGGCGCTGATTCATCGGTACCGGTACTGGACCATGACGGTCACCGGGTTCAGGGATCGAAAGCCATCATTGACTATCTGGACGACACGTTTCCCGAAGACCCGCTGACGCCGACCGACCCGCAGGCCCGCGAGGCCGCGCTGTCCTGGGAACAGCGGCTGGACGACGAAGCCGGCCCCAGCGTGCGCTGTTACTCCTACCACCACTTCCTGCAACGCCCCAAGGTGGTCGTTCCCATGCTGGCTGCGGGCACGCCCTTCTACAATCGGATTCTACTGAGACTGGCCTTCAGCCGGGTGGACGAGGTCATGCGCAAATGGATGAAGATCAACGAGAAAACCGCCGCGCAGTCGCGGGAAACCATGGAGCGCTACCTGACCGAACTGGCGAATGCCTACCAGGAGAAGCCCTACCTGGCTGGAGACAGCTTTTCCCGCGCCGACCTCGCCGCGGCCTCCTTGTTCGCACCCATGTTCCAGCCCGGCCAATACCCGGTGCCCTGGCCCAAACCGGCGAAAATCCCCAAAGACATACAGGCCTGGTTGGATCAATGGCAGCCACAGATCCACACGCTGGAAAAGGTCTATGCTGCTAATCGCTGAGCCACTGACGGCGCTCTCGGCCGGGTGAATTGCCGGTCCAGCGGCGGTAGGCCCGGGTAAAAGCACTTTGCTCGGAAAAGCCCAACAGCAGAGCAATGTCGGTCAGCGTCAGTGAGGTGTCGTCCAGGTACTGTCGCGCCAGCTGTTCCCGGTTCCGATCGAGCCACTGCTGCCAGCTCAACTGATACCGGGCCAGGCGTCGCTGCAGCGTTCGCGGTGACATGTGCATGGCATGGGATGCACGCGCAAGGGTGGGCTCGCCATCAGACAACAGTTTCAGCAGTACCTGCTGTAGCTGGCGATCAATGCCCGAGCCCGCCTGTGACGCCTCCGGCAACGCCCGCAGCAGGGCACGGGCCTGCCGGTCCAGCAACTCGCGAAGTGTCGGGTCTCGCCGGGGCATGGGCAGGCTGAGGTAATGCAGCGGAAACCGGACTCGCACATGGCTGTCGTTCCAGGTCACCGAGCAGCCAAAAAACCGTTCGTATTCCCTGGCCGCCTCAGCACTGACGTCACCCAGAAAACTCACTAGCGAGGGCGGAGGGGGCTGATCAATCTGGCGACGCATAAAGGTCACCAATGCTGCAATTGCAGCGCCGTCCGCCTGCTGGCCAAGCTCATTCTCCGAGGGCGGCCAGCGCATTTCCGCCTGATCACCGACGACCTCGATTTCCGCCAGGCTGGCACCATAAAACAGGGTTTCGTAGCGCTGGTAGGCCAACATGGCCTCGCCGAGGGTGTCGGACGCCAGCACCAGATAGCCGAGCACACCCACATGGGCAGGACGCACACAGGCCCCCACCTTTAGCTCGGGAGCGGCATACTGAGGCGCCAGAGCCAGTCCCTGCGCCAGCAGGTCACGCCACACCGGCACCGGTACGTTGTCTTCCGACGCCCAGCGCGCCAGCGCTATCCTGACCGGGGCATTCTCCAGTCCCTCCTGTTCAAGCCAGTCCGATAGCAGTCCCGTCCAGGCACCGGTTACCCGCATTACCTTGGCCATGGTTCACCGTCCTCCACGCGCTGCGTCATTCATTGTTGGCACTAATCATCAATTTTGTGGCGTTTATTGTCAATTTATGGCATCGCCATCGGCGCAGAATACAGTCACACCTACAATCACAATACGGTTTCACCATGGCATTGATGGACATGATGAGGGCGGTTCTTGAGGAGAGCGGGTTGCTGCCCCTCTGGAACACCCTCGCCCCCTGGCTGGCACTGGACGAACGCCAACTGATATTCGTTGTCGCTACGCCGGTGTTTATTGCCGTCACCCTGTGGGAGTACCTGCGGATTCGCCACGACCCCACGCGCATGGACGTACCGGAAGCCCTGCGGAATTTTGCCCTGGGTGCCGGCTACCAACTGACAGAGTTGCTGTTCGCGGGCCTGATCGCCTTTCCCGTATACGCATTCCTCTACCATCACCGCCTGCTGGATCTGGAACTGAACTGGGCAACGGGTCTTCTGACGTTTGTTGGAGTGGATTTCTGTTTTTACTGGATGCACCGTTCCAGCCACCGCATACGCTGGTTCTGGGCCGCCCATGTGGTCCACCATTCCTCCGAGCGAATGAATTTCTCCACCGCCATGCGCCAGAATGCCACCAATATCTTTAACGGCATGTGGCTGTTCTATGTGCCCCTGGCGTTGATCGGCTTCAATCCTGTGTGGATCGGCGTGGCTTATGCCCTCTCACTGGTGTACCAGTTTTTCATTCACACCACGCTGGTTGGCAAACTGCCAGGCTGGGTGGAAACCGTGCTCAACACCCCCAGCCATCACCGGGTTCACCATGGCCGCAACCCCGGCTATATCGACCGCAACTACGGTGGCACTCTGATCGTCTGGGACCGACTGTTCGGCACCTTTGTCGCCGAAGACGAACAGGCACCACCGGACTACGGCATTACCCGACCGATACACTCCAGGAACCTGCTAGTGCTGTGGACCCACGAGTACGTGGACCTGTTCCGGGCCATGGCCCGACCAGGCGGCCTGCAAGCCCGCCTGAAGCACCTGTGGAAGCCACCCGAATGGGATCGGGACGCGGACTAGCGCCACAAAAGCCGGATTTTCTGGCTCCGTCTCACATTAAGGCCCGATTTCCGGCTAGACTCCCGTTTACGCCAACAACCCGCCCGGAATCGACCAACATGGACCTGCAGGAAAGTTTCATCAACAGCCCCGATCACCATCGAATTCCGTTGCTGTCGTGGGCGGCGGAGGCCCCGTCGGCCGTGCTGGTCATTGCCCACGGCATGGCGGAGCATGCAGCCCGCTACCAGCCGCTGGCGCTCTGGCTGAACCAGCAGGGGGTATCGGTGATTGCGATCCAGCATCGAGGCCACGGACCGCATTGCCCCGAAACTGACCTTGGCCATTACGCCGACCACAAGGGCTGGCAGAAAGTAGTGGACGACCTGCAGCAAGTCGTTGTCCATGCCAGAAAGCAACACCCCGACCTCCCGCTAACGCTGTTCGGCCACAGCATGGGTTCGTTCATCGCCCAGGCCTTCAGCCAGCAGTATGGTGACCAGATCGACAGACTGATCCTCTGCGCGACCAATCGTATCGACAAACCGAAGTTGCGGGCCTCCCTGGCACTGGTCCGCTCTCTCCGGGCACTGCGCGGGAAACGGCACCACAGCCGCCTGATCGACAATATGACCTTCGGTGCCTTCAACAAGGCGTTCTCCCCCAATCGCACCAGCCATGACTGGCTCAGCCGCGACCCGCAACAGGTGGACCGCTACCTGAGAGACCCACTCTGCGGCTTTCCCTGCACGGCAGGCCTATGGTCCGACTTCATTGGTGGCATGCTGACCATCAATCCAAAAACATGGCGCAAGGACCTTCCGATACACCTGCTGGCCGGTGACAGCGACCCGGTTGGCGAGATGGGACACGGTTTCAACCGGCATGTTGCCAACCTTCGTGGCGCCGGCCTGCTCGTTGCCTCCGACCGTCTGTTTCCCGGCGCCCGTCACGAACTGGTCAATGAAACCAATGCTGACGAGGTCTGGCACCACATCCTCGACTGCCTGCGTACCGGGACAGACTCCGGCGCGTAAAAACATGACGCCGACCGGCCCGGGGCGCTAAGATCAATGCCACCCAACTAATCGGAGTAAGCCCATGTTTACCAACAGAGTCGTGTGGATCACCGGCGCCTCGTCCGGCATTGGTGAGGCCCTGGCAGCCAGGTTTGCGCGCGAAAATGCAAGAGTTGTTCTTTCGGCGCGACGCCAGCCAGAGCTGGAGAGGGTCCGCCAGCACTGCATTGATGCCGGCGCCGCCCCGGAAAACATGCTGGTATTGCCTCTTGACGTTACCGACCTGCCCTCACTTCCGGTAGCTGCCGACCACGTCATCAGTCACTTCGGCCAGATCGACCTGCTGATCAACAACGCCGGCCTTTCCCAACGCTCTCTGTGCAAGGATACCGAGCTGTCGGTGTACCAGAAGCTACTGGATGTGGATGTGATGGGGCAGATTGCGCTGACCAAGGCCGTGCTCCCCCATATGCTGGAGCGCCAATCCGGACACCTGGCGGTGACCGCCAGCGTGGCCGGTAAAGTCGGCGTCCCCCTGCGCACCGGCTACTGTGCCGCCAAGCACGCGGTGATGGGCTTCTTCGACGCCCTGCGGGCCGAGGTGGAAGACGATGGCATTCTGGTCTCCACCATCACCCCCGGATTTATCCGCACGGACATTTCCCGCAATGCCCTGGCGGCCGATGGCTCTGCCTTCGGCGAGGAAGACGAGAACATTGCCGGTGGCATGGACGTCGGCGAGTGCGCGGATGTCATCGTCAGTGCGCTGGCCAAGGGAAAACGCGAGATTCCCGTCGGCAAGGGCAAGGAAATGGCAGCGCTTTGGGTCAAGCGTGTCGCTCCCGAGATGATGTTTAAGTTGGCGCGCAAGCAGAACTGAATCTGGAGTCACTGAAAACGGTTATGTACCAATCCACGTCAGCGGATCATCAACCAAGAGTCTGCTTCTTACGCATTGCCACGCTGCTGTTTTTTTCAATAGCCAGCCTCCCGGTCATGGCCGGTGAAGTCAGCCTCGGCGTTGCTGCTAATTTCACCGACACCACCCGCGAACTGGCCAAACAGTTTGAAGCCAAGACTGGCCACACGGTTTCAGCCAGCTTCGGGTCCACCGGCAAGCTGTACGCCCAGATCCGGAACGGTGCGCCCTTCGACGTGTTCATGGCCGCCGATGCACGCAGACCGGCGCTTATTGAGAAGGCGCGGGCCGGCGCCCCCAATACCCGCTTCACCTATGCCCGGGGCAAGCTGGTGCTTTGGAGCCCGACCCCGGACGCTTTCGGGGACGCTGAGAGCTACCTGGCCCAGCAAACGTTCGCAAGGCTGGCCATGGCAAACCCGAAGACCGCGCCCTACGGCCTTGCAGCACAACAGGTTCTGGAACATTTAGGCCATTGGCAGGCACTGCAGGCGAAGCTGGTTCGTGGCGATTCCATCGCCCAGACCTTTCAGTTTGTGGTCAGCCGCAACGCCCAGGCCGGCTTTGTAGCCCTGTCTCAGGTAACATCCTGGGACGACAAGGAAGGCTCCCTTTGGAACGTGCCCCAGGACTATTACCAACCCATTGACCAACAGGCTATCCTTTTGAACCGGGGAACCAGCAATGAGGCAGCCTTGGCCTGGATGGACTTCCTGAAATCGAACACTGCCATCGCCACGATCCGGGGCTATGGCTATGACCCCGCTTACGACACGGCTGACTGATGCTTGAAACCTACTGGGACCCGGTCTGGCTGACACTCAGGCTGGCCACGACCACCACATTGTTGCTGCTGCTCATTGGCACGCCCATCGCCTGGTGGCTGGCCCGCTCCCGGCGCTGGCTGCGCCAGCCGGTTGCAGCGATCGTCGCCCTGCCCCTGGTGCTGCCACCCACAGTGCTCGGTTTCTACCTGTTGCTGGTCATGGGGCCTGACGGCTGGGTTGGCCAGATAACACAGTCCCTCGGGATCGGCCTTTTGCCATTTACCTTTGAGGGCCTGGTGGTGGCGTCGGTCATATACTCCCTGCCATTCACCGTTCAACCTCTGCAGAATGCCTTTGAAGCCGTAGGCGAGGGGTTCATGGAAGCCGCCGCAACCCTTCGTGCCGCCCCGTGGGAGCGGTTCCTGTTTATCGCCGTGCCCCTGGCAAGAAACGGATTCCTGACCGCCTCCGTGCTCACCTTCGCCCACACCATCGGTGAGTTCGGCGTGATCCTGATGATCGGTGGCAACATCCCGGGTGAAACCAAGGTGTTGTCGGTGGCCATCTACGACCACGTGGAATCCCTTGAGTACGCCCAGGCCCACTGGCTGTCCGCCGGCATGGTGGTGTTCTCCTTTGTGGTTCTGGTGACCCTCTACGCGCTTAACGGCAAAGCCCGCGCGGGAGCTCTCAGATGACCGCCACTATCCATGCCCGCTTCCGGTGTGCCTTTCCGGGGTTCGACCTGGACGTTGACCTGACCCTCCCGGGTACCGGCATTACCGCCCTGTTCGGGCACTCCGGTTGCGGCAAGACCACGCTGCTTCGGTGCATGGCAGGCCTTCAGAACGCGCCCGGAACCATGACCGTGCTGGGCGAACCCTGGCAGACGGAAGAGCTCGTCCGGCCGGTACACAAGCGCGCCCTGGCGTACGTTTTCCAGGAAACCCAGCTTTTTCCCCACCTGAACGTCCGCAGGAACCTGGAGTTCGGTTACCGTCGCATTCCCGCCGGCGAACGACAGATCAGATTCGATGACGCCGTTCGCTGGCTTGGCCTGGAATCCCTCCTGGAGCGCATGCCGGCCGGACTTTCCGGTGGTGAGCGCCAGCGGGTCGCGATTGCGCGGGCACTGCTGACCAGTCCAAGGCTGTTACTGATGGATGAGCCGCTGTCTGCTCTGGACCGAGCCAGTAAACAGGACATCCTGCCCTACCTCGAGAGGCTCCGGGACACCCTCGCGATTCCCATCATCTACGTGTCCCACTCCACGCCAGAGGTCGCCCGCCTGGCCGACCACATCGTGATGATGGAGGATGGCCGGGTGGTGGCCCAGGGCCCGCTGCAGGAAACGCTCGCCCGCACCAACAACCCCTTTCGACTGGAAGACGATGCCGGGGTTCTGCTGGAAGGACGGATCGACCATCTGGACCCACGCTGGCATCTGGCCCTGTTCAGGTTCGACGGGGGCCAACTGTGGTTGCGCCAGGACGACCGGCTGACACCGGGAGACAGGGTTCGTGTGCAGGTCCTGGCGCGGGATATCAGCCTCGCGCTGGCTGAGCATTCCGACCAGAGCATCCAGAACCTGGTTCCGGCCATCATCGATCAGGTCGATCCGGATGTGGCGCCGGGCGTTAGCCTTGTGCGGCTTCTGGCGGGGCCAACACCGCTGTTATCAAGGCTGACCACCCGCTCCGTAGACCAGCTCGGCCTTGAACCCGGCAAGACCGTGTGGATGCAAATAAAGTCCGTAGCTCTCGTGGACTGACACCTTTGGCCCGGTGTTTGGCCCGCCCTGCTATCCGGCGTCGGCGCCAGGATGGTTACCCTGACCTGACTCTCAAACACAGGGCAGGTATTGATTGTGGGCAATCATCAAACACACTGGGTGCACAGCGGCGGGCTCACTATCCATGCCGTTACCGAAGGCCATCCGGACTCGACGCCGCTGGTGTTGGTTCATGGCTACCCGGACAATCTTCAGGTCTGGGACAAGGTCAGCGCCGCCTTGAGCCAGGAGTATCTGGTGATCCGTTACGATGTCCGTGGTGCCGGCAAGTCCGGCAAGCCCCGAAAAACCCGGGATTATCGCCTGGCCCTGCTGGCCGACGACCTCCAAGCCGTGGTAGACACCCTGATCCCCGGACGCGAGTTCCACCTGATCGCGCATGACTGGGGGGCGATCCAGAGTTGGGAGTCCGTCACCGGAGAGCCCTTGCAGAATCGCATTCGCTCCTACACCTCCATTTCCGGCCCCTGTCTGGACCACATCGGCTTCTGGCTCCGGAAACAGCTGGAAACACCCGGGCTGGCAGGGGCAGCGAAGGTACTCCAGCAACTCACAAGCTCCTGGTACGTGTTCCTGTTCCAAGTGCCTGTGATCCCGGAAATGATCTGGAAAGCCGGCCTCGACAGGCTCTGGCCAGGGTACCTGAAGCATCATGAGCAGGTTGCCGATGCCAGGTTCAGCGCCTCCCAGAAGTCCGACGGGCTGTATGGGGTCAAGCTTTACCGGGCGAACTTCCTGACCCGGTTGCTGCGGCCACGAACCCGGGTGGCGCGCTGTCCGGTCCAGGTAATCATCCCGACCAGGGACGCATATGTGCGCCCTCAACTGAACGAGCATCTGGTTCGCTGGACCGGAAAATTAACCCTGCAAACGCTGGATACAACCCATTGGGCGCCACTGACGGAACCCGAAGCCGTATCTCGTGCCGTCCGCACATTCGTGGCTGCACACCCCTGAGCTGCCCCATACAACGAAAAAGGCCGCTGGTTCCAGCGGCCTTTCGGGACAGGGTGGTAATCGGTTTTAGCGGGTACCGTACACCACCATGGTCTTGCCCTTGACTCGCACCAGGCCCTGGTCTTCAAGGGTTTTCAGAACCCGCCCGACCATCTCCCGGGAGCAACCCACGATCCGACCGATCTCCTGGCGGGTGATCTTGATCTGCATGCCATCAGGGTGGGTCATGGCGTCCGGTTCCTTGCACAGGTCCAGCAGGGTGCGGGCAACCCGTCCAGTCACGTCCAGGAAAGCCAAATCACCCACCTTGCGGGTGGTCTGGCGCAGACGTGAGGCCATCTGCTCGCCGATGAAGTACAGAACCCTGGGGTCCTGCTGGGCGATTTCACGAAACTTGGTATAGCTGATCTCGGCAACTTCGCACTCCGTCTTCGCCTTTACCCAGGCGCTGCGCGAATCCATGTTGTCGAACAGCCCCATTTCACCGAAGAAATCCCCAGCGTTCAGGTAAGCCATGATCATCTCGCGGCCATCGTCGTCTTCAATAATGACGGTAACGGAGCCCTTGACGATGTAAAACAGGGAATCGCTTTTGTCCCCTGCATAAATAATGGTGCTCTTGGCAGGGTAACGCCGGCGATGGCATTGCGAAAGAAAATAGTCCAGATGCTTGGTTTTCTGCTCAACCGGCTTGACGATAGTGGCCATAGTGCGAGTCATGCCTCCTTTGTACTGGCGGGATCCCAATGTTTTTATTCACCCTGCTTTCCCTGCGGGTTTATTCATTATGAGCGCAACTTATAACAAGATGGCTCGGTTTCGGCAACCTGAAACATTATAGACCACATCAGCGGGGCTGCTTTTCAGCGGGCTGCTGGTGCTGACGGGATGTGCTAGCATCGCTGCCAATCGTACGTTATATCCCACTCGGAGCGCGAAATCAGATGAAAGCAACCATTGACTGGACCGGCGACGCCAGCTTTCGGGCAACCAGCGGCAGCGGCCACTCGGTGCAAATGGACGGGCCACCCGACCATGGCGGCAAGGACCTGGGGCCACGCCCCATGGAAATGATGCTGATGGGGCTGGGCGGCTGCTCGTCCTTCGACGTCATGAGCATTCTGCAGAAAAGCCGTCAGGACGTCACCGCCTGCCATGCCGAACTCGAAGCGGAGCGGGCCGACGCCGTTCCGGCAGTGTTCACCCGCATCCATCTGCATTTCGTGGTCACCGGAAACAACCTCAAGGAAAACCTGGTGAAGCGGGCCGTCAGCCTGTCGGCCGAGAAGTACTGCTCTGCGTCTATCATGCTGGAAAAGGCGGGCGTTGCCATCACCCACAGCCATGAGATACGCGACACCGCCTGAACCGGCAAACAACAGGTTCCCACAACGCGGTCACAGCGGCCTGCCAGTCTGTGGCAAACCGGCGGTTATTACGGATGCTAGAATGTTGCCCCGTACTCTACCCAAATTGAAGGTCGATGTGCATAATACGCACCCTTCTCCGCCGGTCTGCGCAAAAGGTAAACAATCCGGTCAGTTATCGGTGGCGGCCTTGGTGGCATGCATCAGACAGACATGACCACTGACATTCATCTCCAGACAATTGGGGGGGCTGAACATGGAAACCAAACTACAGTTACATGGTTTCAATAACCTGACCAAATCACTGAGCTTCAACATCTACGACATCTGTTATGCGCAGACCGAAGAGCAACGTGAAGCTTACATTGACTACATCGATGAGATGTACAATGCCGAACGCCTGACCCAGATCCTCACCGACGTGGTCAAGATCATCGGTGCCAACGTGCTCAATATTGCCCGTCAGGACTATGAGCCCCACGGCGCCTCTGTCACCATGCTGATTGCCGAACACGAACTCAGCAACGGTGAACCGGACAACGAAGAGTCACCCGGCCCCCTGCCGGATGCCATCGTGGCCCACCTGGATAAAAGCCACGTAACAGTACATACCTACCCGGAGAGCCACCCCTACGAAGGCATCAGCACCTTCCGGGCGGATATCGACGTGTCGACCTGCGGTTTGATCTCGCCGTTGAAAGTACTGAACTACCTGATCCACAGCTTCGACTCCGATGTGGTCACGGTGGACTATCGTGTGCGCGGCTTTACCCGCGACGTGGACGGCACCAAGCACTACATCGACCACGACATCAACTCGATCCAGAACTACCTGACCGAAGATACCCAGAACGCCTACCAGATGATTGACGTCAACGTGTATCAGGAAAACCTGTTCCACACCAAGATGATGCTCAAGAATTTCGATCTGGATAACTATGTGTTCGGAGTCAATGCCAGCGATCTTGACCCCCAGGAAGCACAGTCCATCGAGGATCGTCTGCGCCGGGAAATGCTGGAGATTTTCTACTCCCGCAACGTAGAGTAGTAACACGCACAGAAAGATTGAGCCTGCGCCTTACCGGGGCGCGGGCCAACTTGTTCAATTTAACTGAACAACCATTCCAAGATTCTCCGATTTCATCTTCTCCCGTCACGCAGTTCAATAGCCTCATAGCGTTCTAATCAACCAAGAGGCTCTGAACATGAAGAATATTCTCATTATTACCGCAAGCATTTTTGGTCAGGACGGCCAGTCATCCAGACTCGTCAGTCAGACACTGGACCAGCTCCGGCAGACCTACGGCGACATCCAGGCCACCTATCGGGATCTCTCCGCAGAGCCGGTACCGCATCTGGACGCCGAACGGTTCGGTGCCTTCCTGACCAACGCGGACGACCGCGATGGCTCACAGCAAGGCGTCGTCGATTATTCAGATTTGCTGATCAGTGAAGTTGTCGACGCAGACGTCATTGTTATGGGTGTGCCGATGTACAACTTCGGTGTACCGTCGGTGCTGAAAGCCTATTTCGACCACATTGCCCGGGCCGGCATCACTTTCCGATACACGGCGAGCGGCCCTGTTGGCCTTCTGGAAGATCGGCCGGTGTACATCCTGGCGGCGCGCGGCGGCCTATACGCCGGCACGCCGAACGACTCCCAGACGCCGTTCATTCGATCCTTCCTTGGTTTTATCGGCCTCAAGGACGTTCACTTTGTCTACGCCGAGGGCCTGAATATGGGGGATGATAAAAAAGAGAATTCCCTGCAAGAGGCCGGACGAGCCATTGAAACCCTGACCGCCTGAACCCGGCGATTTTTGGCATTGGAAGGAGATCCGTCATGACAGAACGAACCCTCAGACAGGTTATTCCCGGTACCGAAACGTCCGATGGCGCCGGCGTTCGTATCAAGCGCTCCCTCGGACAGCAGCAGAACGTCCGTCTCGATCCCTTCCTGATGCTGGACGAATTCGGTTCCGACCAACCGCAGGATTACATGGCCGGCTTCCCGTCACATCCGCATCGCGGATTTGAAACGGTTACCTACATGATCGAAGGGCACATGCTGCATGAGGATCATCTCGGTAACCAGGGCAACCTGAAGAATGGCGGCGTGCAATGGATGACCGCCGGGCGGGGCATTGTCCACTCTGAAATGCCCCAGCAGGAATCGGGGCAAATGCGCGGTTTCCAGCTGTGGCTCAATCTGCCGGCTGCGGACAAAATGAAACCGGCGGGTTACCGCGATATCCAGCCTGATGAAATACCAGCCATTACCTTCGATGGTGGAGTTATCAAGCTGGTGGCTGGAGAGCTGACCGTTGACGGCCAGATACACCAGGGCGCCGTCACCGGAGGTAGCACACGGCCTTTGTATGCGGATATCCACCTGGAACCGGGACAGGAAACCCTGCTGCCGATCGATCCGGAACTGGAAGGCCTGCTCTATCTGTACGCCGGAGAAGCGTCCCTGCATTCAGCGACAGGCCCCCAGCCCCTGAAACGCTCAGCGGCAAGCATTCTTTCCGAAGGTGACAGCGTCCGCGTTGGCGCCGGTAAGAACGGAGCCCGAGTGCTGCTGATTGCCGGCAAACCGATTGGCGAGCCTGTGGTGCAGTATGGCCCGTTCGTGATGAACAGTCGTGAAGAGATCGAGCAGACTCTGCGGGACTACAGGGACGGCCGTCTGACGGCCTGAAGGCCTTCAGGCAAAGGGCTTATGGGCGATCAGTTCCTGCACCAGCGGGCGCATGGTCAGATCCATGGCCAGCGATAGCTTGGTTCCCGGGATGACCAGCGTGTCGTACCGGGACAGGCTGCTGCCGCCAATCATTTGCAACAGATAGGGGAAATCCACCTCCGATGGGTCTCGGAACCGGATGACGATCAGGCTCTCGTCTTCTGTCGGCACATCGCGGACCACAAAAGGATTGGAGGTATCCACCAGCGGAATGCGTTGGAAGTTCACATGGGTGTGCGCAAACTGAGGGACAATATCGTGCACGTAATCGTCCATACGGTTGACGATGGTCTGAACGACGGCGTCCTGTGAGTACCCTCGCTTGTTGGTGTCGCGGTGAATTTTCTGGATCCATTCCAGGTTGACGATCGGTACCACTCCCACCAACAGATCCACGTACTGGGCAATGTTGTAGGCATCGCTGACCACGCCCCCATGCAGCCCCTCGTAGAACAGAAGATCGGTTTCCGCCGCCAGCGGTCCCCAGGGGGTGAAGGTACCCGGTTTGTGGCCGGCCTCAATCAACCGCCGGTCTTCGTCATGCACATACTGGCGGAACTGGCCGTTGCCGGTGTGCCCATAGTCATAGAACAGGGCTTCCAGCTTGTCGACATGGTTCGCCGCCAGGGCAAAATGATTGCGTTCACCGAACTGCCCCTTCGCCGCGAGGCGGGCCATCTGCTCACGGTTGTAGCGGTGGAAGCTGTCACCACTGACCATGGCGGCCCGCAGCCCTTCGCTGGCAAACAGGCGGCTGAATATCTCACCCGTAGTGGTGGTTCCAGCGCCGGAGGAGCCGGTAACCGCGATGATCGGATGGCGTTTAGACATAAGCAGGAGGTCCGGAAAGTCAGTCCAGGCTGGTCAGCAGCCGCGGCTTTTCGATGGTGAAACCCTGAGCGTAATCCACACCCAGACTGGTCAGCATATCGAGAACCGCGCGGGTTTCAACCCGTGAAGCAATCACTTCCCGTTTCATGTAGTGCGCCATATCCACCATGGACTTCACCATGGCCTGATCGGTTTCACTGGTGTCCAGTTGGCTGGTGAAGGCGCTGTCCAGCTTGATCATGTCCACCGGCAGGCTGCGCATGAACTGGAACGACGTTGGCCCACTGCCAAAATCCCCCAGGCAGAAACGGCATCCCAGCTCCTTCATTTCCTCAATGAATTCTGAAATGCCCTGAATGTCGTTGATCGCGGAGGCCTCGGTTATTTCGAACCACAGTCGTTCAATGGGTGCGTCCTTCTGGCTCAGCTTGTCGTAAATAAACTCCATCAACTGCTGATCATTCAACGAGTGGCCAGAAAGGTTGATGCAAATCCCACCCATGTGCTTCGGATCCGGTGCGTGGTCGCGCAGCCAGTCCAGCATATGCCCCACCACCCAGCGGTCCACCGCCTGCATGCGATCATAACGCTCCGCCATGCGGACAAAATCCTTGCCGGTGATAAGGTTGCCGTCATCACCATACATACTGATGAGAACCTCATACTGCGCTGCCATGGACGTACGCGCGTGCAGCGGGATGATCTTCTGGCAACGCAGCAACATACGCTCCTCGTTGAGATCCCCAAGGTTGGCCACCTTCGCTGCAATCTGCTCCTGACGGGCATGGTCATGCGCATCCAGGGTGTATTCCATCACCTTGCCATGGCCGCGTTTCTTGGCCGACTTCATGGCTTCCTCCGCCGCCTTCAGCCAACGTTCGGCATTTGCCAGCGCCGGCAACTCAGGTGCCAGGCCAACACTGGCAGAGAGATGGTAACTGCCACTGTCGAAAACAAATTCCATGGCTTCTATGGCTGAGACTATCCCACGAGACGCGTCCAGGGCGTTTTCCGCCGGCAACATAAACGCGAACTCGTTCCCCGAGAACCGGGCCAGCGGCATGCCATCACCAACATGGCTGCGAAGCACATCAGCCACCCTGCGCAATGCTTCATCACCGGCCTGATAGCCGGCCGTATCGTTGAGCAGACGGAACTGCCGCAGGTCCAGCAACACAAGAGCCCGCTGGTCCTCGCGCCTGGCCAGTTGCTGATCCAACATACGTTCAAATTCGCGGCGCCCCAGCAAGCCGGTCAGCTCGTCATGGGTGGACGCCCACGACAACTGGTCATAGACCTTACGCACCATCCGGTCGATGCTCTCATCCACCAGGGGCCGGTCGTACTGGTTGTCCGGAACGATAATGCCTTTGCGCATGTGTTGGGCCAAAGCCTCCAGCGCCAGCTCGACCACGCGCATACCCTGATGATTGACGAATACAAATCGACTGAAGCCTCGGGCTACCCATACCAGGCGGATATACTGGGGCTCATCCGGTTTTTCCTGATCCCGCAACCAGTCGCCGGTACGCAATTGCTGTGCCCGGTTGATCCACCGCTGCAGGCTGCGCTGATCACGCTCGGACATTGCCTGACGCTTGTCGTCCTCGCTTTTCGACGGTGGAATCTCCACCATCTCGGGCGGGTTTTCAGGGCTGCGCACCAGAAACTGCTTGAGCTCGTCGCGTATCTGGGAGGACGGCATGTGGTTGCTGGAAATGGACGCCAGTCCATCCTGGATCACCCGCAGCAGCTCGGGCAGATTGATATTGCTTTGCGGATCCTCCGCGAAGGTCATCAGCGAATCGATCACCGAGAGGTAATCCTGCCACAGAGGGCTGTCCTCTCCCTGGCGTATCCAGGTCAGCGACAGCAGGTCTCGCCAGCCGCCATCCAGCAGACTGACCACGGCTTTCGGCACTTTTTTCCCGGCCAGTTTAAGCTCCAGCACCCGGGCAACCGCCTTCTTGGATTCAGAAACCTTCTGGGCGCCCTCCGCTGCTGCCGTTACCCTTTCCACGTTGCGGCGGTAGACCAGGTTCTGGCGATCAATCAGCGAGTCCAACTCCTGCACCGCGTTCTCGAACACGCTGGTATCCTGCTCAAAATCGGTGGCTATCCGCTGGATCAGCTCATCAATACGCCGCTGAACAACCGGATTGATGCGGCCGCCTTTCACACCCAACTGGGCCAGGCGATTCATCACACCGCGCACCGGGCTTTCCTGGTCGTCGAAGAATTCCGGGTCGCGCATCACCACTTTCAGCACTGGCACTTCCAGCTGGCGCATCCGCGACTGGGCGTATTCACTGAGTTTCGGGCTTTCCACCACACTGTTGAAGAAGCGGTCCACCACGTCCAGCGTGCCCTGTTGCTCTTCGCCCAGGGCATGTTCACCGCTTTCCTTCACTCTTTCCACGACACGTTC
Organism: Marinobacter sp. DS40M6; assembly: GCF_028581595.1. Lineage (NCBI taxonomy): Bacteria > Pseudomonadati > Pseudomonadota > Gammaproteobacteria > Pseudomonadales > Marinobacteraceae > Marinobacter > Marinobacter sp. DS40M6. The sequence continues at coordinate 203,346 of NZ_JAFCAE010000005.1, forward strand.
GCGGAGGGAGGGCTGGTCCGGAGCCACCGTCGCAGCCTGTACCTGGAGCTCCTGCAATTGCTTCTGTAACTCTCCGGCAGACAGCTCCCTCGCACCGGGGGAAAAATCAGCAGGAGCAACGTCGCCCCTTGCCAGGCGGCTGGCAGACAGGGTACCGAGGAGGTTTTTTACCGTGGCAAAAGCGTTCTGGGCGGCGCTGGCATAGCCCCGAAACTCGGTCACCGACTTACGGGATGACTGCTGGCTGCTCTTTTGCGCCGGGGCCTGCTGTACCGCCGCTCCAGAGTCGTCCGGTTGCCGTGCTTCCGTCGGCGGAGCTGGTTTTTTCTCGCTCTGTTCGGATGTCTTTGGCGCCTGCTCACTGAGATACTTGCTGAGATCCAGGTCCGGCAGCACACCATGGCGGATCAGGATGCTGTTCAACTCCCGGTACAGCGGCCCAAGGTGCATCAGCACCGATTTTTCGAAGACACGCAGGCAGACTTTTTCTACCTCGCGATCCGCCTTGAGCTGGCTCAAGCCAACATGGAAAGACTCACAGATCAGCGAAGGCCCTAACGGATTATGATGCCCCGTGGAATTGGCGATGCCCAGTTTATCGAGCCGCAACTTCAGCTGAAGCAATTCACCCCGATATTGGGTATCCGCCTTCGTGACCATCACCCGAATCGTCAGCCAGTCTTCGAACTCGCCCTTGTCGACAACCGACAATTCAGACCCTGGAAACCCCTTCGGAGCAGGCTTTAGTGGCGATTCCAGGCTACGCGCCATCTGATGCCAGATGACCCGCTGACGGGCCTGAAGTTGGCCAGAGGCATCCATGTACTCATTCGCCTGCTGGTCATTGCCAGCCTTCTGGGCAGCATCCCGCAAGGCGGTTGTCATCTGCACAAGGCAGGCATCCATCAACGGCTCAATATACTGAATCACCGCCTTCGCGGATTGATGCAGAACAAACTGGACCTTGTCACTGGGTGCCCGTAGTGACGCACGGTCCTGATGACGGTTGGCACCACATTGCTCCAGCATGGCGCTGACGGCTTCCGGGTTGGAGCGGGTAAAACTCACGCCCATGGCGCCCTCTATCCGCCGCCTGATATTTACATGAAGCTCATGGCGCTTACGGCCATCAGGGCTGCGAAAGCGTACCACCAGTTCCTCGGCACCCCGCGAGAGCACCTGATCCAGTTTTCTGGACGTTTCCCCGGAATAACGTACAAACAGGCCTTCCGCGCAAAAGTCGGCGATCTGGCACGGTAGATTGTCACCACTGCCAACATCCAGCTGAGCAGCGAGTTTAATCGGTTGGCGGGGACTAGAACGACGTTCTTTCGGATCCATGAACTACCTGATATCTGGTAAAGCCGAGTGACCCGATAGGGTAAACTGTTTCTGTCACCGGCCGGTATCCCTGAAAGGCAGCGGTAGCTACCTGCTACTTGGGGGAACATGGCTGTAATATAGCGTCTGGCAGCTATGCCAGCCAGCCACAAAATAACAGCCTGGACTATGAAACAGCTTAGTCAGATCTACTTCGTTATGCTACTGATAACGACACTTTCAGGGTGTACGACTTTAGGTTATTACAGCCAGGCGGTCAGTGGCCACCTGTCACTGATGATGTCCACGCAATCCGTGTCCGGACTGATCGACACACCATCAACACCGCCGGCGTTGAAGCAGAAACTCCTGGTGGCGAACGAAGCCCGTCAGTTTGCCGCGCATCGTCTGGCACTGCCGGTGGGAGACGCCTTTGCAAAGTACGCTGAGCTCGGGCGGCCCTGGGTGGTTGTCAATCTGGTGGCCGTTCCGGAGTTTTCCCTTCAGGCCCATCGGTGGTGCTATCCAGTGGTTGGCTGCCAGGCCTACCGGGGCTACTACGAGCTGGAGAACGCCCGGAACGAGCAGCAATTATTCATGGCGGACAACTACGACACGTTCATTGGTGGTGTCACCGCCTATTCAACCCTGGGCTGGTTCGACGACCCTCTACACACCGGCTTCACGTCGTTGCCAGACAACCGCATGGTAGCGCTGATGTTCCATGAACTGGCGCATCGCGTGGTCTATATAAGCGACGATACGGCCTTTAATGAGAGCTTCGCAACTGCCGTGGAGTTGGAGGGCCTCCGGCTGTGGCTAGAAACAGAGGGCGATGGTTCGGGGTTCCAGAGGGCGCTGGCGCGTCTACGTCAACGCAACCAGACCCTCGCCCTGGTCGAGGACGTATCACGGCAGCTTGAAGCACTCTACGCCCGACAGGGCACCCTGCCCAAGACGGAACTCCGACATCAGAAAGCGCAGCTGTTCCAGGCCCTCCAGGACGATTACCTGGCCCTGTCAGCAACCTGGGAGCAGCCAGGACCGTTTGGAGAAAATCCGACCGGACTGAACAACGCCAACCTCGCCCTGTTCAGCCAGTACAACCAGCATGTGCCCGCCTTCCGACAGTTACTCCGGGACCATGCTGGCGACTTCAGCGACTTCTATAAAGCGGTGGAGACCCTGGCAGATCAGTCCCAAGACATTCGACAGCGCCGGCTATCCGATCTAGGACAACGCTTTCACGAAGACCTTTGAGTTACGCTGGGTGTTGTAGGACGCCAGCTTCGGCCCCGGCAATTCACGCACCGTGGAAGGTTGGAACCCCCGTTCCCGGAACCAGTGTTCGGTCTGGGTGGTCAGCACGAACAACCGTTGGATGCCCTGGCCCCGGGCCAGCTTTTCAACCATCGCCAGGATGTCATCACCGCGACCGGCACGGCGATAGGCCTGGTCCACGGCGAAACATGAAAGCTCGCCCGCACCTTCATCGGGGTAATGGTAAAGCGCAGCGCATCCCACAATCGTGCCGTCCCGCTCAGCCACCACGAACCGACTGATTTCGGTTTCCAGCATTTCCCGGGAACGGCGCACCAGAATGCCCTGCTCTTCCAGCGGCTGGATCAAGCCGAGAATACCGCCAATGTCCTCCACCCGGGCCTGGCGGATCTGCTCGTAGTTGTCACCACTGACCAGCGTGCCCGCACCGTCACGGGTAAACAGCTCTTCCAGCAACGCGCCATCATCGACGTAACTGATAATATGAGCCCGACGCACACCTTTCACGCAGGCGTCACAGGCTGCCCGCAGCAGATCGCCATCATGCCCCTGCACCATACCTGCCGCCAGACGATCAGATGCCTGACGAGCGGACAGTTCACGGATCAGTCCGGCATTTTCATCCAGCAACCCCTGATTCTCGGCAAACATGATGAGCTTCTCAGCCTGTAGCGCAGCGGCCACCTGGCTACCCACATCTTCATAAGACAGGTTAAAGGCATCTCCGGTCGGCGAATACCCAAGCGGCGGCAGCAGTACGATATGGCCCAACTCCAGCAATTTCTCGATTCCGGCCACGTCTACCCGACGAACCTGCCCGGTATAGCCAAAATCGATGCCGTCCAGAACGCCTACCGGCCTCGCGGTGACATAGTTGCCGCTGCTTACCCTGATTCGTGCGTTATGCATGGGTGAGTTCACCAGTCCCATGGACAACTGGCTTTCCAGATACGCCCGCAGCCCACCAATGGCTTCCAGCACCGGCGTCAATTGTTGTTCCGGCGTTACCCGCAAGCCTCGGTGGAAAGTGGATTCTTCGTTTGCCGCGTCCAGACGCGACTGAATCTGGGGCCTTGCACCGAAGGCCACCACGAGCCGGATACCCAAACTGCTTAGCAAAGCAATGTCATGAATGATGTTGATCAGGTTGTCATGGGCAATCGCATCCCCCCCAATCGTCAACACCACAGTGCGACCACGGTGTGCATTGATATAGGGCGATGAGTGGCGGAATCCGTGCAGCCATTCGTTCGATTTCAAACTCTTCTCCTGCGAGTTTTCAGCTTATGGAGCGTTCCGGGTATTGGCGGGAGACTCTCCCAAAACACGCCCGTGAATACGTCCCTGTAGGGCTCGGTCGCGCCATCCCTGGCGCTCCACGGTTTTGGGAGAGTCTCCCGCCAATACCCTCGTTATACCACTGAGCTGCCTTCCAAACGATCAAAGGCAGAACCTTGTGATCAATCCTTTGAGGATTTTTACCGCCGGGTCCAACTGCGACAACTCCAGGAATTCATCGGGTTGGTGTGCCTGATCGATGTAGCCGGGGCCCATAACCAGGGTTTCCATACCCAATTTCTGCAACCACGGTGCTTCCGTGGCAAAGGCTACCGCTTCCGCAGTATGGCCTGTCAGTTTCTCACAGGCGCGGACCAGCTCGGCTTCGGCCGGGGTTTCAAATGGCGGCACACCATCGAACAACGGCTCAAATGTCAGCGACAACTCACGGCTTTTGGCGACCGGCTGCAGGGTGTCGAGTATCTCCTGGCGCAGTGCCTTCATGTCCATGCCGGGCAAGGGGCGCAGATCAAAATGCAACTCGCAGCGGGCGCAAATGCGATTAGGATTATCACCGCCGTGGATGCAACCCAGGTTCATGGTGGGTAACTGAACCTTGAAATTGGGGTTGCTGTATTTCGCCTGCCACCCCGACCGCAGCGCGAGCAGTTCACCCAGCGCTTCGTGCATGCCTTCCATCGCGTTGCGGCCAAGGGACGGGTCAGAGGAATGGCCGGACTGGCCCTCGAACACGAGGCGCTCCATCATGATGCCCTTGTGCATGCGCACAGGCTTCAAGCCGGTAGGCTCACCGATGACCGCATAGCGGGCCTTGGGACGACCGGCCTCGGCCAGCGCCCGGGCACCATCCATGGAGCTTTCCTCGTCGGCGGTGGCGAGAATGATCAGTGGCTGCTTCAGGTCCTGGTCCACAAAGGCTTTGGCCGCTTCAATGGCCAGCGGGAAAAAGCCTTTCATGTCGCAGGTGCCAAGGCCATACCAGCGGTCGTCCCGTTCGGTCAGGGTAAACGGGTCGCTTTGCCAGCGCTTGTCGTCAAACGGGACGGTATCGGTATGGCCCGAGAGCACCAGACCGCCAGGGCCGCTGCCCAGTGTCGCGATCAGGTTGTACTTTCCGGGCAATCCGGGCACTTCCAGTATCTCGACCTTGAACCCCATGGGCTCCAGCCATTCGGCCAGGGTACGCACCACCGGTTCGTTGCTGTGATCCCACTCGGCAGACGCACTGCTGATCGACGGCTGTGAAATCAGCCTGGTGAGCATCTCGCGAATGCCAGGCAGGTGTTGGATGGATCCGGACATAGAACACTCTCCGCCCCGGTGTGGGGCTAGCGGGCCTGGCCTTGGCGCCAGACCTCAAACGTTGCAATCAGTCTGATGGCGATCGGATACGCCACTTCCCCGCCATCAATCAGCCGTGCGACTTCCAGTCGTTCGTCACCCACGCTGACCAGGCGGCCTTCCACAACATTACCATTGTCCAGCGTAACTCTCACCGTGCGCCCAACCCAGGTTTCAGCATTCTCCGTGTCGGCCAGGTTCCAGCCATCGACGACCGGGGCACCCTCTCCCGGCACTACCGGTTCAAGCACTTCCTGAGGCACATCCGGCACCGCGGGCTCGATGCGCTCAAGATAGACATCGGGCACCACCGAACGGTTGTAGCGGACGGCCAGGCTGGCGTCTGCGGATTCATCGCTGCGAACAGGCACGCCCCATACCGGTGCCGAAGGATTCAATTCCAGGGTCAGTTCTCCGCCTTCTGTCAGCCACTGTCGGTAGAGGGCCAGCAACTGGTCACTGGCGCCAAAGCCACGAGCCGCCAGCGAGTCGCGAAACGCTGCCATGACGATACCGGCCCATTCCCCGGTTTCCACACCCGATTCCCTGGCACAGTAGGCCGCAACACGACGCATCAGGCCACCATCCCGCAATGTCACAGTAACCGGCGACTGCGTGGATTCCGGCAGGGCCGGCAATGACAGCGGATTCAGGCGAGCGCCGGGCCAGTCCAATTCCACGCTGCCGGCGTTGGCGGTCGTCAGCTCCGCGTAGAGACCATCGCCACTCTGAATGACCATAGCCTCCCCGGACACACCATCGACACCAAGACGCATCAGATCACCGCTACCCAACTGCTGGCGATGATCAGGACCGCAGACCGGTGAGAACAACGCCGGGGTTGCGTCGCCTGCTGCCGTCACCCAGTTACGGAACATGTTGGTGTCGAGACCCAGGCTCAGGTTCTCCGCCACCAATGACCAATGCGGGGGCAGGTCCGCAGGGTCCAGGAGCGCACGCACGAGGGCGACCGGAGAGCCTGCATTGAACATCAACCGGTCGAACGCCACCGGGCGGGTAAGCCGGAAATCCTGGTAGCTGCCATCACCCAGCACCAGTCGGCCGACGAGGTCCGAGCGAATATGACCCCGATCAATAACGCCCAGTTCCTCAATCGCCTGCTGGGCATCGGCCAGCCGCTGGTCAGCCAGCCACCAGACCGCCCCTTTGAACGACAGGTAGCCTATCAGGGCCAGGATAACCAGAAAGGTCAGCAGGCGCTTCATGATGTGGTCCTCTTGGGGCGTGACGCCAGGATGTTACCTCGCATTGCGAGGCAACAGGCGGCATTGGTCAGTTACGGGAGATCAGGGTGCCGACACCTTCATCCGTGAAGATTTCCAGCAGCGTTGCATGGGCTACGCGGCCATCAATGATGTGGGAGGTTCGAACACCATTCTCCACAGCGCTCAGGGCGCAGCGGATCTTGGGCAGCATACCGCCGTGGATGGTGCCATCGTCTATCAGCTCGTTGACCTGTTTTGCGGTCAATCCGGTCAGCACTTTGTCTTCCTTGCTCTTGAGGCCGGACACATTGGTTAGCAGGATCAGCTTTTCTGCCTTCATGGCTTCCGCCACCTTGCCCGCTACCAGATCGGCGTTGATGTTGTAGGACGCACCATCGGGACCAACACCAATCGGAGCGATCACCGGAATAACATTGCTACGGGTGAGCATGTCGATCACTTCCACGTTCACGCTGGCAACTTCGCCCACGTGACCGATATCAATGATTTCCGGACGCTGCAGCTCCGCGGAACGGTTCATGACTTCCAGCTTGCGGGCGCGGATCAGATTGGCGTCCTTTCCGGTCAGGCCAACTGCTGTACCGCCATGGGAGTTGATTAGCGAGACAATCTGCTTGTTAACCTGGCCGCCCAGCACCATTTCCACCACGTCCATGGTCTGGCTATCGGTAACGCGCATACCGTTCACAAAATTGGATTTGATGTTGAGGCGCTCGAGCAATTCACCGATCTGGGGGCCGCCACCGTGGACCACAATGGGGTTGATACCCACCAGCTTCATCAGAACGACATCACGGGCGAAGCTGCTTTTCAGCTCCTCATTTTCCATGGCGTTGCCGCCGTATTTGATCACCACCGTTTTTCCGGTAAACCGCTGGATATAGGGCAGCCCCTTACTCAGTACGGCCGCCACCTGCATTGCTGTTTCACGATCCAGAGCCATTCATCTTGCCTTGTTAGTCAGAAAAGTCGGTTCATTATTTCAGAGCTGTCAGAAATCCGCGACAAGGTCCGGAGCCGCCTTTTGAAGCTGCTCACGGAATACCGCCTTGATACGCTCGAGCGCCTCTTCGGTTTCAGCCTCGAAGCGGAGTACCAACACCGGTGTGGTGTTGGAAGCACGGCACAGGCCCCAGCCATCGGTAAATTCAACGCGGATACCGTCAATGGTGCTGATGTTTCCGTCACCGAAGTCCCCTTCGCGGCCCAGCTTTTCCATCAATGGGAACTTGGTCTCGTCGGAGACCTCCACGTTCAGCTCCGGGGTGCTGATATCTTCGGGGAAATCCTCAAAGACCTCATCGCAGTGCCGGTCTTCGATGCCAAGGATTTCCAGCAATCTGGCAGCGGAGTACAAGCCGTCATCAAAGCCCATCCAGCGTTCGCCGAAGAAGATATGCCCGCTCATTTCACCCGCCAGCAAGGCACCGGATTCCTTCATCTTGGCCTTCATCAACGAGTGACCGGTTTTCCACATGATTGGCCGGCCACCAGCCTCGGAGATCACACCCGCAAGGCGACGGCTGCACTTTACGTCGTACAGCACATCGGCACCGGGGTTGCGCGACACCACATCCCGGGCAAAAAGCATCAGCAGGCGGTCCGGCCAGATGATTTTCCCGGTGTTGGTCACAACGCCCAGGCGGTCGCCGTCGCCATCGAAAGCCAGGCCGATATCGGCGCCTTCGACCTTCACGCGCTCGATAAGGTCCGCCAGATTTTCCGGCTTGCCAGGATCGGGGTGATGATTGGGGAAATTACCATCCACCTCACAGTAAAGCGGTATCACTTCGCAGCCCAACTCTTCGATCAGTAGCGGTGCAAGCTCTCCGGCGATGCCATTTCCAGCATCCAGCACCACCTTCAAGGGCGCCGCAACCGCAATGTCACCCACGATACGATCCAGATAAGCGCGGCGCACATCCTCTGAAGACTGGGCACCATGGCCACTGGCAAAGTCACCCGTACGGATTCGCTGCAGCAGTTTCTGGATTGCCTCGCCGGACAGGGTTTCGCCACCCAGCATGATCTTCAGACCGTTATAGTTGGCCGGGTTGTGGCTGCCGGTCACCATAACACCGGAACCGTTATCCAGCTCGTGGGTCGCAAAGTAGAGTACCGGGGTGGGCACGGCCCCCACATGGATGACGTTGCATCCAGTGGCCATGACGCCCCGCGCCAGCGCATCGGCCAGGTCGGGGCTGGAATGCCGGCCATCGTACCCGATGCACAGACTGTCCACTCCCCGCTCAATAGCCTCACTGCCGATGGCACGGCCGATGACGGTGACAATATCCGCCGTCAGGGTATCGCCAACAATGCCACGAATGTCGTAGGCCCGGAATATGGTGTCTGAGACCTCGGCCTCAGGCAGGCTGACCTCTTCGACGTCTGGCGTATCGTCAAGGCCATCGGACCCGCCAAAGCCCAGCACATCGTCATCGCCATCAAGCATATCTATGTCCAGTACGTCCTTGTCCTGGAACAACGGCTCATCGGCGGTTGATGGGGATGGCTGCCGACTGCCCGGTTTCGGCCGCGCCGATTCACCGGCCTTGGCAACCCGTTTTTCCACCATCTGGGCGAGCCGGTGCAGCACTTCAGCCGTCGACGCCACCATGTCCCACTTCAACGTCGGTGGCTTCACCCGCTCACCACCAAAGACCTTATGGGCCCACTGGATAACGGCCGTTACGTCCTGTCGCAGCCCTTTCTGGGCATTGCCGAGCAAGACCCAGACAATGATTGCGGCGACCAGGGCCGGAACAAGCGCAAACACAATAGCCATCGTGCCACTGAAAAGCGGCGCGGGGGCAGTGGCAGGTTTGTATCGGAGCTTCCAGTCAGGGTTGACAAGATCCCGCTCGTACGTCGGGCCATTGCCACTACCGCGGCTGACGATGTTGCGGGTTGAACCATTTACCGACTGAACAAGGGAAAACTCTCCGCCCAATGCCGAGTTAACACCGGTCATCAGGGGTTGCAGCCGTGCGGCATCAAACACCACCAGGACACTGCCAGTGACGGCTCGACTCTGGGGGTTGCGAACCGGGGTCGACATCTGCAGATACCACTGGCCGTTGCGCGGAAACGCATCCGGGAAAAGCCTTTGCCCCGTCTCGGCGCGACGAGCAAGGTCCAGGCCGGAAAAACCCAGTGTGGGTTCGGAGGAGGTACGGGGAATGTCTCCGTAGGGGAAAAGGTAGACGGCCTCAATATCCGGCAACACCTTGGCAAGATTTGCTGCGGCGGCACTCAGAGAAGCCTCCCCTCTCAGGGCGGCGCGCACATAATCCTGATCGGCGACACCCTCAACCGTGGACTGCAGCAAGGCAAGCTGCTGATTGACGCGCACGGCCACGGCGTCTGCCTCCAGGGCAGCCTGACTGTCGTAACGACGGGACTCTGCCGGAACCGCCAACAGAAAATACAGCAATGCTGCCGAAGCCACGCCGGCAAGCACCACCACGACAGCCTGGGAAACGGCAACGGACGTCAGCCGTTTATGCCGTGGGCCGGTGGCTGATTTTTTCTCCTTGCTCTGTTTTTTTGTCTGCTTCCCGTCCGGTTTGGCATCGGGTGCAGCGTCCTCAGAGTTCTTCTTTTTACCAAGCTTCATAGTCCATCCTGCAGGTGTTATTCGCCCGAATTCTTCAATTATCAGGGAAGTATAGACCCTGAGCAGCGATCTGCGCCTGACGCCTCATCGCGTTCCCGTGGAACCAAAGCCGCCGTCACCTCGCACGCTGGCGTCAAAGGAAGACACCACTTCGAAGTCTGCCTGTACCACTGGCACCAGCACCAGCTGCGCAATACGCTCACCCACATCGATGGTGAACTCGCTTTGCCCCCGATTCCAGCAGGAAACCATTAACTCGCCCTGATAGTCGGAATCGATCAGGCCCACCAGATTGCCCAACACAATGCCATGTTTGTGGCCGAGACCGCTGCGGGGAAGAATCATCGCTGCCAACGAAGTATCCGCGATGTGAATCGAGAGTCCGGTCTTTATCAGTTCGGTCTGCCCCGGCTTCAGTGTGAGCGGTGCGTCCAGACAGGCGCGCAGGTCCAGCCCTGCAGAGCCATCCGTCGCATACTCGGGAAAAGGGACTGAACGACCGATCCGGTCATCCAGAATGCGTACCTGAAAGGTTTTGCGGGTCATTGAGTTTCCTTGTTACAGAGCGCCGGCTGCGCCAGCCTTTGATTTGAGGTGTTCGCCAATCAGTGCCATCAGTCGCTGAGCGATGGCCACCTTGGTGTCAGGCCCGATCGCCTCCTGGCCCTGGGCCCAGAAAGCAATCACTGCGTTACTGTCACTGTTGAAACCCAGCCCTGGCGTAGACACGTCGTTGGCCACAATCATATTCAGCTTTTTGCGTGTCAGTTTGTCGAGGGCATAATGCTCTACGTCCCGGGTTTCTGCCGCAAAACCCACGGTAAAGGGCGCATCGGCACGCGCAGCTATGGCAGCAAGGGTATCGGGATTACGCACCAGCGACAGACTCATGCCTTCATCCGTTTTCTTGATCTTGTCGCCAGCACAGCTGTCGGGGCGATAATCCGCCACCGCCGCCGTCGCAATAAACAGGTCGCAGCCTTCATCCACAGCGCCACTGGCACACTCCAGCATGTCTTGCGCGGTTGTCACACCGCGAACCTCAACACCCGCCGGCGCTTCGATGGACACCGGACCACTGACAAGGACGACGTCCGCACCGGCCATTCTTGCGGCTGAGGCCAACGCATACCCCATTTTGCCAGAGCTGTAATTGCTGATATAGCGCACCGGGTCAATCGGCTCCCGCGTAGGGCCCGCGGTTATAACCACACGCCGGCCCGCCAGCGGGCCTTTGGTGGCACCGGAAATCAGGTCAAACAACACAGTGGGCTCCAGCATTCGGCCCGGCCCGACATCACCGCAGGCCTGCGCGCCCTGGTCGGGCCCCAGGAGGGTCACCTGGGCATCCGCCGCCAGCAGCTCAATGTTTCTCTGGGTTCGGCGATTACCCCACATGGCTTGATTCATCGCCGGAGCCACTGCAATGGGGGCCTCTGTGGCACAACAAAGCGTGGTCAGAAGATCGTCAGCCATGCCCTGGGCCAGGCGGGCTATGAAATCCGCGGAGGCGGGCGCAATCACTACCTGATCGGCCCATTTTGCCAGTTCGATATGCCCCATTCCGGACTCTGCTTCCGGATCCAGCAAAGAGGTTCTGACCGGCTCACCGCTAAGCGCCTGAAACGTCAGTGGTGTCACGAAGGCCTCGGCACCACGGGTCATCACAACCCGTACCTCGTGACCGGATTTTTTTAGCAGGCGAACCAGTTCTGCGCTCTTGTAGGCAGCGATGCCACCGGTCACGCCCAGCAGAATTCGTTTAGCGGCCATCAACGGCTCCGTATTCATCACGAAATGAAAGGCTTATAAGATAGCATGCCAGAGCGCTGCCGGCAGCCTCACAGCCATGCTAGAATTCCAGCCGTTCACCGGGCGACCCCCACCCCGGTATTTAAGGCGCAGGATGCGCGCAATAACGGTAGAAAGGACTCCACCATGTCACATTCAGACTGGCCCACCGACGAACGCCCGAGGGAACGCCTGCTGGCCCACGGCGCCAACAGCCTGTCGGACGCGGAACTGCTGGCCATTTTTTTGCGAACCGGCACTGCCGGCATGCCCGTGATGGCGCTCGCCCGCCATCTCACCGAAGCCTTCGGTGGCCTGCGAGGATTGATGACCGCTTCGCGCAGGCAATTCTGCGACGTCAAAGGGCTCGGTACTGCAAAGTACGCCCAGGTCCAGGCGGCTATGGAAATGGCCCGACGGGTCATGGACGAGCCACTTCGCCAGGGGGACCCATTGCGCTCGCCGGAGGATACCCGTCGTTTCCTGTGCAGCCGCCTTGGCACCTACCCCCACGAGGTTTTCTCAGGCCTGTTTCTGGATAACCGGCATCGGGTGATCCGCTATCAGGAGTTGTTCCGGGGGACCATTGACGGCGCAGCTGTCTACCCGAGGGAGGTGGTCCGGCAAGCCCTGGAGTTTAACGCAGCGGCGGTTATATTCGCCCATAACCACCCGTCAGGGGTCGCAGAGCCCAGCCAGTCGGACATTTCACTGACCCGGAGATTGAAAGAGGCACTGGAGTTGGTGGATATCAGGGTTCTTGACCATATGGTTGTCGGCCATGGTGAGGTAATATCACTTGCAGAACGGGGACTGATGTAAAGGGGCTGATGTAAACCTGTTGGCGCTTCATCGGAAAACTGGCCAAATTCCCAACAAATTTTTGCGTTGGGGAGGCAGTTCTGGTATAAAAGCGTCCCTTTCTGGCGGCGTCTGGCGAGCAGCGTGCATTTTTTGAGGCGCAGGTAGCAACCAGAGACCCGATTAAACGATTTAAATACGCATTTTCAGGACCAAAGCTCAGGTCGGAGGCAAGTATGTCCAGAGTCTGTCAGGTTACCGGTAAGCGACCGGTCACCGGTAACAACGTTTCTCACGCGATGAACCACTCACGTCGTCGTTTTCTGCCCAACCTGCAGAACCATCGCTTCTGGGTTGAATCAGAGAAGCGCTTCGTAAAGCTGCGCGTATCCACCAAGGGTATGCGTGTTATCGACAAAAAAGGCATTGACGCTGTGCTGGCCGATCTTCGTGCCCGCGGCGAGAAATTTTAAGGAGCCGCATCATGCGCGAGAAAATCAAGCTGGTTTCATCAGCAGGTACTGGTCACTTCTACACGACCAAGAAGAACAAGCGTAACACCCCGGAAAAAATCGAGATCAAAAAGTACGATCCGGTTGTCCGCAAGCATGTTGCGTACAAGGAAGCGAAGATCAAGTAAGATTTTCGTTACCCAAGAAACCCGGCCATGGCCGGGTTTTTTTGTGCCTGGCCTTAAAATGTTTCCAGATACCCTTTGGGCAACTTGATGTCCATGGCGATCGGCAAATGATCCGACACCGGATAGCTGACCACCTCTGACCGTCGTATCTCCAGGCTTGGGCTGACCAGTATGTGATCCAGCGCCCTCTCCGGTCGCCAACTCGGAAAACTGTGGGCCGTCTCGGGCAGCGGGACCAGGTTCGAATGCTTCAGCGGCGTATTGCTCAACAACTGCTCTGCGTGGTTATTCAGATCCCCCATGAGAACCACATGCTGATACTCGGAAATCAATTCCTGAATATACGCCAGTTGCCGCTGCTGAGCCGCTTTGCTGAGCGAGAGGTGCATCATCACCAACACCAGGGGGTCTTCCTCTGCCCCGTAACGGGCGATAATGGCACCCCGCCCCGGAATCAGTCCGGGCAACCGGTGCTCCTTCACATCCAGCGGACGATAACGACTCAGCAGGCCATTGCTGTGCTGAGCCAGCTGCCCAAGGTTCCGATTGAGCTGCTGGTACCAGTAAGGAATGCCTGAAGCCTCGGCCAGATACTGAACCTGATTGATGTAACCACTGCGCAGACTGCCACCATCACACTCCTGCAGGGCGACCACATCGTAGTTACTCAGCAGGGTGGCGATACGGTCCAGGTTCTGGATGCGGTTGCGGTGAGGCAGAAAGTGCTGCCAACTCCGGGTGAAGTAGTGGCGGTAGGAGGAGGTGTTGATGCCGACCTGGATATTGAAGGTCAGCAGCCGGATGTGACGATGCGCCTCAAACTCGGGAACGTGCTCATCGCCAGAACAAGCCCCGCGCGGGCCGTTCGTCGACCTGAGGATACCATTCAGCTGCTTGCGAATACGGTTGTACATGATGGCAGCTCAGACTCCTGACAAGGCCCGGTCACGGCCAGCGGACCGGGCCCATGCATTTACTCGGCCTGACCAGCACGCTCCTGCTCAATCAGGTAATCGACAACCTCCAATGCCGCTTCATGGCTACCCGCCATGGAAGCCGTAACCCTGTACTTGCCATTCACAAGCATAGTCGGTGTGCCGGTAACACGCGCACCCCGAATCTTGGCCTGAGCCTGCTGCATTTTGGCATTAACACCGAAACTGTTGTAATTCTTGAGGAATTCTTCGCCGTCGACACCGTGCCCGGCCACGAAATCAGCAAGAGCTTCACCCGAATTCAGCGGGCGACGCTCTCCCGCAAGCGCATCGAACAGTGCGTCATGAACCTTGTCCAGTTCTCCCATGGCTTCCAGCGCGTAAAAGGCCTTGGCATGGGGCTCCCAGGAGCGGCCGAGGGCCGCAGGAATTTTCACGTAGTTGACGTCTTCAGGCAGATCTTCCGCCCAGCTTTCGACCAGCGGCTTGAAGGTGTAGCAGTGGGGGCAGCCATACCAGAAGACCTCAGCCACCTCGATACCACTCTCACTGGCGGTTCTCACCGGGGTATCCAGCACCTGATAGTGCGTCCCTTCTTCCCAGTTGGCGGCGCTGGCCTGCGCAATAAACGACATGGCCAGGATGGATAGTGCGGCGTTCCGGATTAATCGGATCATTCATGGTCTCCGGTTATCTGATTGGATGATGTGAAAGGATTATGACCCAGCAGGCACGAAAAGTTCCACCGGGCATGGATTAAACAGCAGCAACTCATAAAAAACCCCGCATCAGCGGGGTTTTTTTCAGCCGTAGCGCGTGTCAGAGGTTACTGAAGACCGGACACGTAGCTCGAAACGGCCTTGATCTCAGAGTCGGTCAACTTGGCGGCGACATCCATCATGATGGATGCGTTCTGGCCAGCATCACGCTCACCGTCTCGATATGCCTTGAGCTGCTTTTCGACGTACTCGGCGCTCTGACCACTGAGCCTGGGGTAGCCGGCAGGCCCATTCCCCATGCCTCGAGGATTGTGGCATCCGGCACACGCCGGCACGCCAGAAGCCATGTTGCCACCGCGGTAAAGCATCTGCCCCTCTTCAACCAGATCGGGGTTGGCCTGGGCCACGGTAATGTCCTGACTGTCGAAATAGGCCGCAAGATCCTGCAGATCCTGGTCAGACATGTCGCTCAAAAGGCCCGTCATTTCGGCAATTTCACGCTTGCCTTCCTTGATCGCAACCAATTGCTGGTACAGATACTCTTCGCCAATGCCCGCCAATTTCGGGTAAACCGCCATGACCGGCTTGGCACCACCCTGGCCATGACATCCGGCACACACCGCTGCATTTGCTTCGCCTGCTTCAGGATCTCCCGCCCCGTGAGCCATCGCTGTGAGGCCAACACCGAGAACAACTCCTGCGATCAGTTTTTTCATGCTCGCTCCGCTTCTCTCATCCAAAAGTATTCTTCGTTATGCAGCCGGCAGGCACTGGCCAAGAAGGCACAAACCGGGGCTGTTCAGCAGCAACGCTCAGCGTACTGCCCGGATTTGGTGTAGCATTATACATTAATCCCTGATAACTGAAATCCAATAGGAATACCAACACCCGTGTCATCAGACCTGACTCAAAAAAGCCTCTCGTTCAACAGCGCCCGGTTCCTGATCAGTGCCTCACGCTTGGAGGAATGCCCTCCGGACCACGGTTCCGAGGTGGCCTTCGCCGGCCGCTCGAACGCGGGCAAATCCAGCGCCATCAATTGCATCACCACCAACGGCAAGCTGGCCCGTACCAGTAAGACCCCCGGGCGCACCCGGCTGATCAATTTCTTCTCACTCAACCGGGAAAACTGCCGGATGGTCGATCTGCCCGGGTACGGTTACGCCAAAGTGTCCCGGGATATGAAAGACGACTGGCAGAAACATCTGGGCCACTACCTGAATGATCGCCGCTGCCTGCGGGGGCTGGTACTGGTCATGGATATACGCCACCCATTAACGGACTTCGACCAAATGATGGTGGAATGGTGCGAACATAACAACCTTCCACTGATGATTCTTGCCACCAAGGCCGACAAGCTGAAATTTGGCCAGGCCAAAACGGCCATGATGGGCATTGCCAAAAAGTTGGAAGAGTTCCAGTGCGTGGAGCACCTGATTATGTTCTCGGCAACGTCAAAACGGGGAGTCGAAGAGTGCCGGGAGGCACTGACCGCCTGGCTGGAAACCGAGGACTAACTAGAGCGTGCCTCCACGCTCTATCCGGTAGCCCAGATCGATACGCGGCTCGGTGATGCCGGCACCGCCCAGGCGGGCCAGCAGCTCCTGGGCCGCCCTCTGGCCCACGGCCTCTCGTGGTGTGATCACACTCGCCAGGGGAGGTACCATCACACGGCCAACGTCGTGACCATGGAAACCGGCGATCGCAATCCGCTCTGGCACCGGAATACCCCGGCGCTGACACTCGAAAAACGCACCAATCGCAACGTCATCGTTGGTGCAGAAGATGCCATCAACGTCCGGATTCTCCTCCAGTATCCGCGCCATCAGGGTGGCACCCACACTAAAAGACGAGCGTTGCTCGCTGCGCAGGGTGACTGGCGTCAGCCCCTGCTCTTCCATTGCCCGGCTGTACCCTTCCTGACGTTGCAAGGTACGGGCATCCAGCCGCACGGCGAGATAGACCACGCGCCTGCGTCCAAGCCGGATCATCTCCCGCACCATGTCATAAGCCGCGCTGACGTTATCAAACCCGACAGCCTGCTCGAACGGGGTCGAATGCGTGTCCATGATTTCCACGGTGGGCACCCCAGCGGTCTGAAGCATCCTCAGCGTGCGGCCCGTGTGCTGACTCTCGGAGAGAATCACGCCGTCCACGTTGTAGGACAGCAGCGATGACAGACTGCGCTCCTCAATCTCGGGGCTGTAGCCGTAGTGAGACAGCATCAGGTGGTAACCGGCGGGCTCGGTAACCGCTTCCACACCCTTGATCACATCCGCAAAGACCTGGTTGGTCAGGGACGGAAGCAACACACCAATGGCGTGGCTGGTGGACTTGGACAACAGGTCCGGCGCGCGATTGGGGATATACCCCAGTGCTTCGGCTTCGGCAAAGATCCGCTCCCGCATAGGCTTGGAGACATTGTCTGCACCACGAAGGCAACGGCTGACCGTCATCTTGGTGGCACCAACCCGGTCCGCAATGTCCTGCAATGTGGGACGTTTGTTCTTTACCATTTACGGCTCCAGCCAGAACGTTCAAAGAGGCCTATCATACCCGAGCCCGACAAGGCAGTGACGGATCACTTGCTCCGGCGTACCGGAGACATCGACGGCCACCGCGTTTTCACCCGGCCCCGGCTCCTCCAGCAAATGGAACTGGCTCTCCAGCATCGCGTGACCATTGAAGTAATGATCGGTTCGGCTGGAGTGGCGCGCCCAGATGGTTTCAAAATCCCCCTTGAGATAAACGAACCGGGTTTCCGGGCTGCCCCCCTGCAAACGCTTGCGGTAGACGCGCTTCAAGGCGGAACAGGCCAGCACCAGGCCACCCTCTTCCCGCCGGATCAACTTGGCGAGGTCATCCAGCCAACCGAGACGATCCTCATCGGTCAGCGGAATACCGGCTGCCATTTTCTCCACGTTGGCACGGCTGTGGTAATCGTCCGCGTCGAAAAACGGAACGCCGAGTTCCTGTGCAAGCCTGGCCCCGGTGAGGCTTTTGCCACACCCGGACACGCCCATCACCACGATTTTTGGTGTCTTTGGTGTCATCCTTTCACTCATGTCACTGCCACCATAGCGCCAATTGAGGGAACACAATCAGCAGACCAAGGGCGACCACCTGAAGCGCGATAAACGGCAGCAGGGCACGGAAGATCTCCCCCAGGGAGATGTCTTTTGGCGTCACGGTCTTGAGATAGAAGGCCGCCGGGCCAAACGGCGGTGACAGGAAGGACACCTGCATGTTCATGCAGAACACCACCCCGAACCAGATCGGGCTATAGCCCAGTTCCGTCACAATCGGCACGAAGATCGGCATGGTGAGCAAGGCAACGCCGACCCAGTCCAGGAACATACCCAGGATGAGCAGGATCAGCATCATGAACAGGATCGTCGTCAGGCCATGGCCACCGCTGACGGCGAAAACCATGTCGCGGACGAAATCGATACCGCCCATGAGGTTGTAGACGCCCACCAGAGCGGTTGCGCCGATACCAATCCAGATAATCATGCCGCACACCCGCAGCGTGCTGATGGTGGCCTTGCGCACCATGGCAAGGGACAGCTCACCACGAATCCAGGTGCTGATGGCAATACCCATCACACCCAGGGCCGAGGCTTCCGTGACCGACGCCACACCGCCATAGATGCTGCCCAGCACCACAACCACGGACAGCAGGGGAAACAGCAGTGCCTTGAAGAAATTCGGCATTGGTGTTTCAGGTGTGTCCTGATCCGAGGGCAGCGGCGCCATCTCCGGCTTCAGCCAAACCCGGATCAACACATACCCCATATAGAGCAGCGCCAGTATCAGTGCGGGCAAGAAAGCCCCTTTGAAGAGGTCGCCGATGGACACGTTGGCGGTCAGCCCGTAGATAATCAGTACGATACTGGGAGGCAGCATGGTGCCGAGTGCCCCACCGGCACAGGTGGTGCCGATGGCGAGTTTGCGGTCGTACCCCAGGCGCAGCATTTGCGGCAGCGCCAGGATGCCCAGCAACACCGTCTCGCCACCGATCACACCGGACATGGAGGCGAGGATCACCGCCACCACCAGCGTCTGGATGGCCACACCACCTCGGAGTTTGCGACCCAGGCGGGCCATGGCATCGAACAGGTCCCGGGCAATGCCGGAATGATCCAGCAGCGAGGCCATCAACACGAACATCGGCACCGCCAGGAACACATAGTTGCCGATAAAGCTGTACAGACGGCTGCTGACAATGGGCAGGGCATCCGGGCCAAACCAACCGAGCGCGAACACAAGAGCGACCAGACCGGTGGCAAACGCCAACTGCATACCGGTCAGGAGCAATACAATCAGCATGACAAGCATCAACAGGCTGCCATAGCCGATACCAAGGGAGGCCAGTTCAAACATCATTTATCTCCCTTGCCACGAAGGTCGCGAATAAGGTGCAACAGGAACTGAAGCGTCATGACCGCCACCGCAATCAGGATGACCACCTTCAGCAGCGCGGGAAACGGCGGGTTCCAGGCAGAGCCGGAGGTTTCCAGTCGCCAGCCACCCCAGGGCGCCCGCACGGCTTCGGTCGCCATCGACCAGCTGGCGAACAGCAGCATGCCGCAGAAGGCAAGTCCCAGCAGATGGTGGACAACCCGCAACCAACGCTGGGCACGGTGAGAGACGGCGTCATAGATCAATACAATACGCACGTGTCGATCGGTAGCCAGGGCATAAAGCCCGCCAATGACAAACAGTGTGGCACCTGCAAAGGTCACGGTTTCGTGCACCCAGAGCGTGGGGGAATCAAACACATAACGGCGGACAATCTCGTAAAACGACACCACGACAATCGCGGCAAAGACCAGGCTCAGCCTCTTGCCAAGCCAGACAATGGCCTTGTCCAGCCAGGTAAACCCGACATCCTCGCCCTTATCAGGCTGGATATCTTCGCGATCAGAACCGGACGCCGGGGCATCTGTGTTGTTTTCAACGGACATAATGAACTCCTCGCTCCGGGGCCTTAGGGCGCCCGGAGGCTGATATCGAGGGAACCTGTTTTAGAGGAGGCCCTGGGACTCCAGGTACTCAGTCACCGACTGGTAGACCTTCTCGGCATTGGGCGACTGTTCTGCGTAGACCTGCCACTGGTCACGGGCAATGGTGCGGAACTTCCGACGCTCTTCGGCGGACCAGTCGTGGATGGTAATGTCCGGGTTGGCCCGGGCTTCGTTGACAGCTTCACGATCGGCCATCGCCAACTGGGTGCTGATATCCTGGGCAAAGTCTCGGGCGGATACCGTCATGATGGCCTGAATGTCCTCTGGCAGCTTGTTCCACTCCTTGAGGTCCATCGCGATTTCAATCAATGGCAGCGAATGGAAACCAGGGTTGACCGGGTGCGGCGCAATCTCGTTCAGACCGGCCTCATGGTTGGTGGAAAACACGGTGTAGTCCGCGGCATCAATCACACCCTTGCTCAACGCCGTGTAGACTTCAGACCCCGGCAGGTTCACGGGGGATGCGCCCGCGGCGGCAAAGACAGACTGCACCAGCCCTTCCGGTGCGCGCATCTTCAGCCCCTTGAGATCCTCGACGCCATCCAGCGGTTTCTTCGACACAAACGACTCCACGCCGGTACCGCCACCGCCGACAAATTTCACGCCATAGGGCTTGTAGAGCTCGTTCATCAACTCATAGCCGCCACCATGGTTGATGTAATCAATGAGCTGGTCCGGGCTGGACCAGGCGCCAACGGTGTTGCCGATCAGGCCGAATGCAGGATCCTTTCCCGAGAAATACCCGGTCACGGAAATATGGCCATCCAACACGCCCATTTTCATGGCGCCGAGGGTTTCGGTGTGGCTGACAACGCTACCCACCGGCAGCAGGTCAATCTCGACACGACCACCGGTCATCGCTTCTACCCGGTCGGCCCACGCCTGCTGGATCTCGAAGTTCTTGACGCCGGAAGGATCTGAAGACTGGAACTTGAAGGTGAAATCGGCGGCAAGGGCATTGCACGCCAGGGTGGCTGACAGAAGGCCAGCTGCGAGTCTTGTCGGGAACATATTGGTATCTCCTGATTGTTTTTGTGCCGGCGCATGTTACCGGTAACATTCACGAGTTTATTGGATTTAAAACGCTCTGACAAGGATGCAATGGAAGGTCGGTTTGGGGTTATGAGGGGAGGGCTGGCATAAAAAGCCGACCTGCCAGAAGACAGGCCGGTGAAACGTCAGGGTTTGCGACGTGCTAAAACCTGAGAACTCACTCAGGAGACACCGAGAATGTCCGAATCCCCGATGTCGTAACTATTGACACGCCAATTGATCAAAAGTTCCTCAATGATTCCAGATGGGTTCGCCCTGCCCTGAAACCGATGCGTCAGCCGCATCCGGCAAACGCGGACGATACTTCTCCCGCAACGTCATCACCTGCTCCCGGTAATCCGCCGTCAGATAGGGAATCTCCAGGGTCAGCACCTGATAGATGCCCTGCTTCAGCTCGGTCAGAGTCAGGCTCGCAGAGGCCTCAGAGGCGTGGGCGGTTTTCAGGAAAGCCATCCAGTTGGTAATGACCAACCATACGTTCAGGGACATCGCGGAACGCAGCTCTTCAGGCTGAGGCTCGATAATTCCCGCCTCCGCCAGCTTCTCGAATATCCGGCTGATCGCCGCCAGACAGCGGTTGGTGAACTCGCGGTAGTCCTGGCGCAGGCGTTGATCACTGTCGAGCAGGTATTCCAGGTCGCGGTGAAAAAACCGATAGCTCCAAAGGCCATCGAACACCGATTCGAGATAAAAGGTCAGGTCATCCAGAGTAATGGGCCGGTTCTCCGGGATATCCAGGTAAAAATCCACCAGCTTTTCATACTCGAGAAAGATCTCGTAAATGATGTCGGACTTGTTACGGAAGTGGTAATACAGGTTGCCCGGCGATATCGCCAGGTGGGCGGCGATATGGTTGGTGGTTACGTTGCGCTCTCCTCTTTCGTTGAACAGATCAAGGCTCGAAAGAAGAATCTTGTCTCGGGTTTTCATAGGCTCAGCAATGCGTGTTGTTGTGTGGGTGCCTGTGCTTTGGCGCTGCGATCCGTGGATGGCCCGATCAGCCATTAGGGCCAGCTTGACTACCTAGAGTATATACTCTAATAATAGCCCCAAGCGCAAACTGAATACTTTTTCACCACCGCATTCAGGAGCTGTCACAGGCTCCACGAACAATAAGGGCGGCGACCCGGCAGGCCGGGGCCGCGAGGAGAGAGCGATATGGTAGCCACCGTTGTCCAGCTGACTGAAAGCAAGAAGCACATCCAGCACACCCACCGTGTGTTTGAGGACCAGAAGAAGGCGTTTCGCAACAACCCGATGCCGTCGCTAACCGAGCGTCAGGAGAATCTGAAGCGCCTCAAGCGCGTACTGCTGTCCAATCAGGATCGGTTACTGGACGCCATCGACCGGGACTTCAGCTGTCGTTCGAAGGACGAATCGCTGATTGCGGAAGTGATGCCGTCCATTCAGGGCATCAACTACACCCTGAAAAACCTGGAAGGCTGGATGAAGCCCTCCAAGCGGCATGTGTCCGTGTTGTTCCAGCCCGCCAGCAACCGCGTTCACTACCAGCCTAAGGGTGTTGTGGGCGTCATCGTGCCCTGGAACTACCCTCTGTATCTGGCCGTTGGGCCGTTGGTGGCCTCACTGGCTGCGGGTAACCGTACGATGATCAAGATGTCGGAGTTCACGCCGCACACCTCTGCTTTGTTCAAGGAGATTGTCGAATCTGCGTTTCCGGAGGACCTGGTCTGTGTGATTAACGGTGAGGCGGATGTCGCCGCAGACTTTTCCAGCCGGCCCTTCGATCACCTTCTGTTCACCGGCTCCACGTCGGTGGGCAAGCTGGTGATGCGGGCAGCCGCGGAAAATCTCACGCCGGTGACTCTGGAACTGGGCGGCAAGTCGCCTGCCGTCGTATCGCCGGATGTTCCGATGGAAGACGCCGCCCAGCGTATCGCTTTCGGCAAGGCACTTAATGCGGGCCAGACCTGTGTGGCACCGGATTATGTGTTGTGCCCGGCAGACCGTGTGCAGGCATTTGTGGATGAGTATCGCCATCAGTTTGCGGCGATGTATCCGAGCCTGCGGGATAACGAGGATTACACGGCGATTATCAATGAGCGCCAATATGACCGCCTGCAAGGCTATCTTGACGATGCGCGGGAAAAAGGGGCCGAGCTGATTGAGATCAATCCGGCCAATGAGAACCTGAAGGATGGCACCCGCAAGATGCCGATTACGCTGGCGCTGAAGACCACGCCGGATATGAAGATCATGCAGGATGAGATTTTCGGGCCGATTCTGCCGATCATCAGCTATGGCAACCTGGATGAGGCGATCCATTACATTAATGACCGTCCTCGCCCGCTAGCGCTGTATTTCTTCGGTTACGACAAGTCGATGCAGGAGCATGTGGTCAACCAGACACATTCCGGTGGCATGTGCATCAACGATGCACTGATGCACGTTGCCCAGGATGACCTGCCATTTGGTGGTATCGGTGATTCGGGGATGGGGCATTACCACGGCAAGGAAGGTTTCCTGACGTTCTCTCATCAACGGGCGATTTTCAGTAAGCAGAAGTTCAACAGTGGCAAGTTTGTGTATGCGCCGCACGGAACGACGGCTCACAAGATGGTATATAAGTTGTTTATTCGGTGACTTGGGTGCTGGTCGCCGGCCAAAAAAAGACAATAAGAACAAGAGAGTCGTTATGCCTGAAAGCCTTTCTCGATCCGTGCAAACGGACCTTTCCGATTCCGCCATGGACCGTCGGAGTTTTCTCCGGACCGGGCTTGGTGGAGCCATGTTCCTCGGCACGGTGAGTGTGACCGCTGGCCTGTCCGGCTGTGCAACCGCGCCCGCCGGGCGGGACTATCCGATGCCGGGGGCGATGGACCAGAGCTACGAGTTCCAGTTCCTGACCCGCGACGACATTGTGTTGTTCCAGGCATTGCTACCAGCCATGGTGGGCCCCGGGCTGACTGAGGAGCCCGTGGTTCGCCGCCAGCAGATTCAGGCGACGATTGAGCGCATTGATGCCGGGATTCATCAGTTCGGACCCGCCAACCAGAAGGAGTTGCGGGGTCTGTTTGACCTGCTGAACTTCGGGCTGACACGGGTGACGGTTGCCCGGATCTGGTCGAGTTGGGAGAACGCCAGCACGCAGTCCGTGGATGCCTTCCTTGAGCGCTGGCGCACCAGTGGTGTTGGGCTGTTCAACAACGGCTACATCGCCCTGACCAAGGTCAGTAACGTGGCGTTCTATGGCCACGAAGACCACTGGCACCTCTCCGGCTACCCCGGACCACCCGCCTGGGCCGTGGACGCCCTGCCCCAGTTCAAAGACAACGCCTGAGCCAACCGGAGCATTATTATGTCGTTAACGGATCGTATCGCCCGTGGGCTTGAGGCTGGCTGGAAGGTCACCGACGGCGCCACCCTGACACAGAACCAGACCCACGAAGCCGATGTGGTGATCATCGGCACCGGCGCCGGGGGCGGCACCACGGCGGAGATTCTGGCGAAAGCCGGGCTGTCGGTGATTCTGGTGGAAGAAGGCCGTCTGTATCACCAGAAAGACTTCAAAATGAACGAGCTGGACGCCTATGCCTCCCTCTACCAGGAAGGCATGAGCCGGGTCACCAAAGACGGAGCAATCGCCATTCTTCAGGGCCGGTGTGTGGGCGGCTCTACCACAGTGAACTGGACGTCCAGCTTCCGTACACCGGCACCGACGCTGAATCACTGGGCCAGCCGTTTCGGGCTCGACGACCTGACCCCGGCATCCATGAAGCCCTGGTTCGACGGCCGCGAGCAACGACATAACATTGAGCCCTGGCTGGCCGAGCCTAATGTGAACAACGACATCCTGCGCCAGGGTTGCGAGGCGCTGGGCTGGTCCTGGGAGGTGATCCCACGCAACGTCAAAGGCTGCTGGAACCTGGGTTACTGCGGCGTGGGCTGCCCCACGAACGCCAAACAGGGGGCTCTGACCACCACTATTCCCGGCGCCCTGGACAACAATGCCCGACTGTTCCACGGCCTGCGGGCCGACAAACTGGTGATGGAGCAGAACAAAATCAGCCACCTTCAGGCCTCGGCCATGGCGGCGGACGGTGTCACCCCGTCTGGCGTCACCGTGGAACTGCGAGCCCGGCATTTCGTGGTGGCCGCCAGCGCCATCGGCTCACCTGGCCTGCTGCTGCGCTCAGACATTCCCGACCCCTACGACCGCATTGGCAAGCGCACCTTCCTGCACCCGGTCAATGCCACCATCGCGGAAATGCCTGACACCGTCGATCCTTATTACGGTGCACCTCAGTCAATCTATTCCGACGAATTCAACTTCTCCCAGGGCGTCGACGGCCCCGCCGGCTTCAAACTGGAAGTACCGCCCCTGCACCCGGCCATGTCCGCCGGCGTGGTTCCCGGCCACGGCGAACAACAGATCCGCGACCTGTCGAAACTGCCCCGGCTGAACTCCGTCATCGCCCTGCTGCGCGACGGCTTCCATCCCGACAGCGTCGGCGGCACCGTCAGCCTCCGCGACGACGGCAGCCCGATCCTGGACTACCCCGTCAGCGACTACCTCTGGAAGGGCCTGAAAGACGCCTTCTACAAAATGGCCGAGATCCAGTTCGCCGCCGGCGCCCAGAAAGTCCGCATCATGCACCTGGATTCCCCCTGGTACACCTCGTGGGCCGACGCCAAAGCCGGCATCGACAACCTCGCCATGGAACCCCACCGCGTCCGCCTGTTCACCGCCCACCAAATGGGCGGCTGCGGCATGGGCCGCAACCCGGAAGAATCCGTCGTCAACGGCTTCAGCGAACACCACCACGTGGCCAACCTCAGCGTCCACGACGCCTCGATCTTCCCAACAAGCATTGGCGCGAATCCGCAATTGTCGGTTTATGCATTAGCTGCAAGAAATAGCACTAGGCTGGCTCAGAAACTCAAGGTGTAAACCCAAAAGAGACCGCCGGAAAGGTGGATTCGGTGAAGAAACTAGGCAGGTGTGAAACCGGGGGTGCCGCGTGAGGATGACCTTCCAGGATTGTGTAAAGCCAAGGATGGCTTTACTCAAGCGCACATGGATGTGCTCGTAGCGTATCCTGGAAGGCCATCCTCATGCGGCACATGCACCAAAGCGAGCAATCCAAAGTCAGCAGCCCGCAGAAGTGAGGGATTAGGGAACATTTTGGTTCAAGACGAAGGCTGCTATCCTGTGCGCTTCCGGTGAAAAGGAGCTCCGAATGCCAAAAGTCATCTACCCGGGTACGTTTGACCCGATCACCAACGGCCATACCGACCTCATCGAGCGCGCAGGCCGGCTCTTCGACGAAGTCGTCGTCGCCATCGCCTACAACCCCAAGAAGTCCCCGCTACTGACATTGGAAGAACGCTGCGTGCTGGTGGAAAAAGCCACCTCCCACCTGCCCAACGTCAGCGTCACCGGCTTCAGCAACCTGCTCGCCGATTTCGTCCGGGAACAGAACGCCACCGTAATCATCCGCGGACTGCGAGCTGTCTCCGACTTCGAGTACGAATTCCAGCTAGCCGACATGAACCGCCGCCTGGCGCCGGAAGTGGAAAGCGTGTTCCTGACACCCTCCAACCACCTGTCGTACATCTCCTCCACCCTGATCCGCGAAATCGCCTCACTGGGCGGTGACGTCTCCGAATTTGTCGACCCGGCTGTGGAAGCTGCACTCAAACAGAAATTCATCAAGGACTGACAGACGGGAAAGTGCTGCCCATCCCGGGCAGCACAGAACAACGGATCAGAATATCGGTGGCAGCGGGATCACGTTGCCATTGATGTCCAGGGCCAGATCTTCCAGTGTGCCCTGGATTCGCAGCCGGTCACCCTCCTGCACCACCATGCCCTGCTTGATCAAAGGCGCAACCTGCATCCCCAGCTCCGGATGCTGCTCCACCAGAGCCAGCGGCATGCTGACATCCAGATTGCCGGTCAGCTGCTGCATCACCATCATCATCTGGTCTTTCTCGTCGTCAGACAGCGACGGGTGCTGCACCATGATCTCGCCATTGACCGGGCCATAAGGCGTGGCAAAGGACAGCTCCGGAAACCCGAACGAGAAACCGTTGGCCGCAAGGCCCAGCATGGCCTGATTGATGCGATTCATGGATTCCATCTGCTGCTGCATCATGGCACTCGAATCGCCGCCTGCGGTGTTCAGGGCAGCCGCCTGCATGTCCGTCATTGCCGTTGTCAGGTCACTCCAGCTTTGCACGTCCAGGCCACTTAACACCATTTCCATACGGTGAGGGCCGAAGCTCTCGTCGTCCGCCGTTACCTTTTCCAAAGTAACGACAGCCTCGGAATCAATGCTCTTGCCGTCATCGTCGGTGGTAGTCTCACCACTCATCGAAAAGTCATCAAAGCGAAGGGTCGGCTCGCCCCGTGCCGCCACTTCAAGTCGCGCCAGCGACATGTCCCCGTCACCCAGCCAGACGTCGCCTGTCAGGTGTTCCATGGTCTGTTCAAGGCGAAAATCCTCGATACTGATGCGCAGGTCTGGCCCCCGAATCACGGCGCCCGGCCAAAGCATGAGGATATCAGCCTGTGAACCGTTGCCACTGATTTCTGCTCGGCTAAAGCTTTCCGACATATCAAAGGACTCGCCGGTTTCCTCGTCGATCACACTCACAGCCGGCACGGAAAGCTCGGCGATCGCCGTTCCCCACAGGCGGGTCTCCAGGGTCAACCGGGGCTTTTCGTCGGGGAAGATCTTCTCAACTTCAGCGCCAAGCTCAGGAGGCGGGGTAAAATCAATCAGGCTGCCGGTAACCCCATGGCTTACCCGGGCCTGATAGTCGAATGAGTGCTCGTCACCGGTGTCCGGATCCTGGATCGTGATGGTGCCGGCGAACTCGGCTCCCATGTAGCCCCTGTTATAATCGCGGGTTTGCAGCTTGAACAGGGGCTGCGCCTGATTAACGTCCGCAGTGACCCTCTGCCACTGCTGTTCGGTTACATATCCAACGGCCCAGGGCGCAGCCACACCAACCGCCAGTACGGCTGCACCGGCAACCATCCATTGTTTCTTCAACAGCCTTTACTCCATTACAGCGCCCACATCGCCTCCACTGGGGCAGGCGCATGCGGGTTATCGTTATTTCCCGGTCAGGCGTTCAAGCAGGACCAGTTGCGACGCCAGGCGATCCTCGCCCTCGGCTGCCTGATTCTGAATGTAACTACCGTCCGGCTGCAAGACCCAGGACTGGCAATTGTCCGCCAGATAGGTGTCCAGGTCTTCGCGGACGCGGGCAATCAACGCCGGATCCTCAATCGGAAACGCCGTTTCCACGCGGCTAAGCAGGTTCCGTTCCATGCCGTCGGCGCTGGACCCATAGACTTCCGGCCGGCCGTTGTTGCCGAAATAGTAAACCCGGGTGTGCTCGAGGAAACGGCCAATGATGGAGCGCACCCGGATGTTGTCCGACAGCCCCGGCACTTCCGGCCTCAGGCAGCAGATACCGCGGATGATCAGGTCGATTTTCACGCCTGCCTGGGACGCACGATACAACGCCTTGATCAACTCTCGCTCAGTGAGGGCGTTAAACTTGAAAATAATCCGGCCTTTGGGCCCCAGTTCCGCTTCACGGTCCACCAGGCCCAGAAGACGGGTATGGAGTGTGAAGGGTGAGTGAAACAGTTTCTTTATTTTCAAGGCCTTGCCCATGCCCGTCAGCTGTTGGAACAGCTTGTTGACGTCATCACCGATGGATTCGTCGCTGGTCATGTAGCTGTAATCGGTATACAGGCGGGCGTTACCGGCATGGTAGTTCCCGGTACCCAGGTGTACGTAACGCCTCAGTTTTCCTTCCTCACGGCGCACGATCAGGATCATCTTGGCGTGGGTCTTGTAACCCACCACCCCGTAGACCACGATCACACCCGCTTCCTGCAGCCGGCTGGCCAGCTCCAGGTTTTCCGCCTCGCTGAACCGGGCCCGCAGTTCGATGATCGCAGTCACCTCCTTGCCACGCCGGGCTGCATCCATCAGCGCTTCGACAATTTCCGAGTCGGCACCGGTGCGATACAGGGTCTGACGGATAGCCAGGACCTGTGGGTCTTTTGCAGCCTGCCGCAACAGGTCGGTCACGGGACTGAAGTTTTCATAGGGATGCAGCAACAGCAGCGGGCGCTTGCGGATGGCATCGAACATGGATTCCTTGGCACGGATCTGCCTGGGAATCGACGGCGAAAAACCCGAATAGGTGAGGTCCTGGCGATCCACCAGCCCACCGACGGCCATCAAACGTGTCAGGTTGACCGGGCCGTGAACCTGATAAAGGTCACGATCCGTCAGTCCAAACTCGCGCAGCAGAAAATGCACCAGTTCTTCCGGGCAGTTGTCCGCCACTTCCAGCCGCACGCCGTCACCGAAGCGCCGGCTCAGCAACTCGCCGCGCAGGGCGGAGGCCAGATCTTCAAGGTCGTCTTCCAGTTCAAGGTCGGCGTTGCGGGTCAGGCGGAACTGATAGCAGCCTTTCACCTCCATGCCTGGGAAGAGCTCATCGGCATGGGCGTGAATCATGGAGGACAGGAACACCAGGTTGTCGCCACCGTTACAAACGTCATCCGGAAGCCGGACCAGACGCGGCAGCGAACGTGGCGCAGGCACGATGGCCATCCCGGTTTCGCGACCGAAGGCATCCTTACCGTCCAGCTCAACAATGAAGTTCAGGCTTTTGTTGACCAGGCGCGGGAACGGGTGGGAAGGGTCCAGCCCGATGGGGCTGACCACCGGCAGGATTTCCTCTTCGAAGTAACGGCGCACCCAGTCGGCCTGAGCTTCCGTCCATTCACGACGCCGGACGAAGTGAATGTTTTCCTGCTCCATCTCGGGGATCAGCACGTTGTTCAGGATGTCGTACTGTTCCCGGATGTACTCATGGGCCACCCGGCTGATTTCGCCCAACACCTGCTCCGGCATCATGCCGTCGGAGCCCAGGGTTTCACGGCCATACTTGATCTGCTGGCGCAGGCCCGCCACCCGGATCTCGAAGAACTCGTCCATGTTGCTGCTGAAAATGCAGCAGAACATCAGCCGGTTAATCAACGGATGCGTGGTATCCAGAGCCTGTTTGAGCACCCGGTAGTTGAACTGAAGCTGGCTCAGTTCGCGGTTGAAATAATTTTCCTGGGCGGCGACATCAACTTCCACGCCGGGGGATGGTGCTTCCACGGGAGCCGGCACGTCCGGAACATCGACAGCCTTTAGCTTGTTTGCAGATTCAGTAGTCATTGCTTACTGCTTCCATTTATCAGAGGCCTTAAGGCACCCTGCTGTTGACTGTAACCTGTCAGGTGCGGTTATCACGCATCAGCCGTGCAGCCCTGACGGCAAAATAGGTAAGGATGGCGTCTGCACCGGCACGGCGCATGGCCATCAGACTCTCCATCATCACGGCGTCGCCATCCAGCCATCCGTTCTCGGCAGCGGCCATGTGCATGGCGTACTCGCCACTGACCTGATAGACGAACGTTGGCACCTGCAGTTCCTGTTTTACCCGGTGAACGATATCCAGATACGGCATGCCGGGTTTGATCATCACCATGTCGGCCCCCTCGGCGATGTCCATCGCCACTTCCTGGAGCGCCTCATCACTATTGGCCGGGTCCATCTGATAGGTGGCCTTGTTGCCCTTGCCCAGGTTGCCCGCTGAGCCGACCGCATCGCGGAACGGCCCGTAATAACTGGAAGCATACTTGGCAGAGTAGGCCAGAATACGCGTGTTCACATAGCCAGCGGACTCCAGGGCGTCGCGGATGGCAGCGACCCGGCCGTCCATCATGTCGGACGGCGCCACAATATCCGCACCCGCGTCGGCATGGGACAACGCCTGATTAACCAGCGCTTCCACGGTCACGTCGTTCAGCACATAGCCGTCGTTGTCGATAATGCCGTCCTGGCCATGGGTGGTGAATGGGTCCAGTGCCACATCGGTAATAACACCCAACTCAGGGTAGGCGTCCTTCAGCGCACGCACCGCACGCTGGGCCAGACCATCGGAATCCCACGCGCCAGATCCGGACAGGTTCTTGTGCTCCGCAGGCACCACGGGAAACAGCGCCACGGCCGGAATCCCAAGCGCCACCAGTTCCGCCGCCTGTTCCACCAGAAGATCAACGCTCAGGCGCTCGACGCCGGGCATGGAGGGTACCGCCTCCCGCTGACCCTCGCCTTCCAGTACGAACACCGGAAAAATCAGGTTGTCGGCACTGAGCTGATTCTCCCGAACCAGACGCCGGGAAAAACCGTCAACCCGGTTACGACGCAGACGAGTGGCTGGGAACATGCGATTGGCCGAAAAGCTCACGGAATACCTCCTGTGGAAAATGGGGCTACCGCCCCATCATACACGCCCATAAGCGGCGGTGGCAGGGCCTACAGCCGAGCCACACCATCAGGCTACTACGTTCAGATGAAAGGACTGTTACCGGATGGAATCCAGGGCCTCGGCACGCAGCTTTTCAGCGCCCTCGAAATAATCATCCCTGAGCGCGTCAATGGCGGCTTTGCGCTCCGGGCCGGCAAGCCCCATGTCGTCAAGCTCCGCCAGGTCCTGGCTATAGGCCTGCCACTTGGCTTCCCATACCTTTTGTTCAGCTTCCACCTTCTCCAGCTCACGGGCAGCCTCGGCACCAAAGCGTTCCTCCCTCCAGGCGCGCAAGGCGTCGGGATCATCCGCGAATTCCGACTGCGCACGCTGATAGTCGGCGAATTTGCGGGTTTCCCGGCGTGCCTGACGAAGCGGTTCCGGGAGCGCCTTCTCGGCTTCTGCCAGCGCCTGCTCCCGCTCCTTTTCAGACAGAGACGGATCGGTTCGGATACGCAGTTGCTCAACCTGGAACTGGTCTACGGCCTCGTCCGTTGCAAAAAAGGCGTCGGCGGTTTGCGCATCCATCCAGGTGCGTCGCAGGGCGCGTATTTCTGCCATTCGCCGTTGCATGTCCTCTGCATTCGTCGTGGCGTCATGACCATAAGTGGCTTCCAGGTCGCCCAACGCCAGCTTGTAGTCCAGATAGTCCCCCAAAGTGTCGAGAGCTTCCGATCGGGCCGGCTCTTCAAGCCGGGCCAACGCCTGCTCTATCCGGGCAACCAGTTGGGGTAACGTCTCCTCGCCCAGAGCCGCCAGGTAATATTCAAACAACTGGCGCAACTGCGGCGTGGGGACCAGGGAGCCATTAGCATCGGTTTCGGCCCAGCCACCGGGCACGCTGGTTCCCGCCAACGACGCTGGCATTGTATCCGGCACCGCAACCGCGGTTTCGCCGACCAGTGTTGAAGGCACTCCACGTCCTGACGTGGAATCCAACATTGGCACAACGCTGCTTTCTGTATCGGCGGTTGTATCAACTGTCTCCTGGGCGGGGGTCGGGGTATCACCAAAGAAAATGACCATGCCTGCCGCGATCAGCGCCATGACGACGAGCGCCGTGGTTGCAAAACGAAGGAATCCTCTCATGAACGCGGCCTGTTTAAGGGTCGAATGTGGGGTGAGTAACGGTCATGGTGCACGGAACACGCTATCCTGCAGAACGCAGCATAGAGGAATACGGGATACAGCGGTGAGACCGGCGTCAAAACAACCGTAAGCCACGAACGCAAACAGGCCGCAGCCTCAGAGGCTGCGGCTTCATGAATTCAGAGGGAGCGATTATTGAAACCGACATCCACCTTGCGGGAAGGGTCCGAACGGAATGCTGTATCCACTTCCTGAATTCTGCCGCCCTGGCTCAGAAACGATTCAATATCCTGCTGAAGCTGAGCGCGGATTCGCGCACGGCCGGCAATGGAATGTGTATCGTCGCTGTCATGTGTCCAGCTACCGGATTGCTCCAGATTGCTTTCGTCGAATTCACTCATGATTTTCTCCATCAACGAAAACAGTACAACGAGCGCGCCAAGCCTGTTATGGCACGGCCGCCCCATCTCGGCGGATGCGTCTTACTACCTGCCTTGGCGTCTTTATAATCCGCTTTCAGTTGCAACGCTATTTACTGACAACGGTTTTTTTGTAAATTTTTGTAAGCAACTCCACGATATTGTTTTTAAAGAATAATATGAACCAAGCTATACTGGTCTATTGATTGACACAAAGAATGAATAATGATTCACTACTTATAAGGAACCCGCATGGCATATCGGGAAACGGAAAAGATGCGCAATCGCAAGGCAGAGGCCCGTAAGCGCATTATCGAATGCACATACGGATGCGTTGCCGACGGCGGCTTCCGCAGCGCCCAGATAACGCGCATCGCAGCGTGCGCCGGCGTTGCTACGGGAACCATCTACCGACACTTTGAGTCCAAAGAAGACCTGTTTGCAGAGATCTTCAGGATTGCGACACAACGGGAAGTCGACAAAGTCGCTGAGGCACTGGCCGCCGAAGATAACGCCGTTTCCCGTCTGGAAGTGGCCCTTCGCCAGTTTGCGGAGAGAGCCCTGAGAGGTCCGGTGATGGCCTGGTCGCTGATCGCAGAGCCGGTAGACCCGAAAGTTGAGGAAGAGCGCCTCAAGTTCCGCCGCGCCTACGCTCAACTTTTCGAGCAGGCCATCCGGGACGGCATCAAGGAGGGCTGCCTCCCGGATCAGGATGCCAGGCAAAGCAGTACCTGCCTTGTAGGTGCCATTGCCGAAAGCCTTGTGGGGCCTCTGTCCCCGGCACAGGCTGATACCACGGAGCAGGCAGAGACCAACGACCACGATCCGCTGGTCAACTCCATTATTTGCTTTTGCATGCAGGGGTTGACTGGCACCAGGAGATAAACATGAAGGCCCGCCAGCCCCTGCAGCAGGAAACCGCAACCCCCTCCAGTGACGACCGCTATCTGGCGGTTACCCACGAGGTCTTCAATCAGCCACCTGCTCTGGAGGATTACAACCTCTTCGAACAGGACAAGGCCCTGCAGGAGGCGATCGCCCGGGAGGGCGCCGCAGCAGCGACCAGCGACCTTAAGCAGTTTGGTGCTTTCGCCGGCGCGGCGGACACCATCGCGCTCGGCTTCCATGCCAACGAGAACAAACCGGCGTTCAATACCCATGATCGCTTTGGCCATCGCACGGATCAGGTGGACTTCCACCCCGCCTACCACCAGCTGATGTCCACAGCGATGGAAAACGGCCTCCACAGCAGCCCGTGGACCAATCCCGGCGCAGGCGCCCATGTCGCGAGAACGGCCAAGTACTACATGCACTCCCAAATTGAGGCCGCCCACTGCTGCCCCATTACCATGACCTTTGCCGCCGTTCCATCAATCCGCAAACAACCGGAACTGGCCGCGGTCTGGGAAAACAAAATCCTCGCCAATAGCTACGACCCCCGAAACCTGCCGGACAGCGAAAAACAATCCGTCACCATCGGCATGGCAATGACGGAAAAACAGGGTGGCAGCGACGTCCGGGCCAACACGACCCGTGCCCACGCTGTCGGTGCCGAAGGCCCGGGGCAACCCTATGAACTGGTGGGACACAAGTGGTTTGTGTCCGCCCCCATGTGCGACGCCTTCCTGGTGCTTGCCCAGACCAGAAGCGGCCTGTCCTGCTTCCTGATGCCACGCTGGCGGCCGGACGGCAGCAAGAACCCCTGGCAGATCCAGCGCCTGAAGAACAAGATGGGCAACGTCGCCAACGCCTCCAGCGAAGCCGAACTGCGCGGCGCCCTGGCGTGGATGGTGGGCGAGGAAGGCAGAGGTGTACCGACGATCATTGAAATGGTCGCCATGACCCGCTTCGACTGCATGATCGGCAGCTCCGCCGGCATGCGCCAGGCACTGGCCCAGGCGTCCCACCATTGCCGCCACCGCAGCGCCTTCGGTGGGCGACTCAGCGAACAGCCGCTGATGCAGAACGTCCTCGCCGATCTTGCACTGGAAAGCGAAGCCGCCCTGGCCTACACCATGCGAATCGCAAAATCCCTGGACAGCCAACATCTGGAGCACGAGCGCCTGCTGGCACGACTGGCAACACCGGTTGGCAAGTACTGGATCTGCAAACGCACCCCCAACCACGCCTACGAAGCCATGGAATGCATCGGCGGCAGCGGCGTGATGGAAGACTGCATCATGCCCCGACTGCTGCGGGAATCCCCGGTCAACGCCATCTGGGAAGGCAGCGGCAACGTCCAGTGCCTGGACACCCTGCGCGCACTGCAGAAAGAACCAGACACCCTCGACGCCTTCTTCAGCGAAGCCGCCGAAGCCCGCGGCGCCGACGCCCGCTTCGACCGCTTCCTGGCCCAGTTGCAGAACGACTTCGCCGACATCAGCGACTTCGAATACCGCGCCCGCAACCTGGTGGATCGCCTGGCCCTGTTGATGCAGTCGTCACTGCTGCTGAGAAACTCCGACCCTGCGGTCGCCGACGCCTTCTGCGCCTCCCGCCTGGAACACAACGGCGGCCTGAACTACGGCAACCTGCCCTCCGGCACCGACCCGGCCGCCATTATCAAACGGGCGACGCCTGTAGTAGGCTAATTTGGACGTTCATCAGTCTGTCGTGATGGTAGACTTAAGGGACTCCACCTGAATAGTTGGCGAACCGGTGGGGAAGGACTCTCCAAAACTGTGCGGAGCCATGGATGGCGGAGCTCAAGCGCCCCAAGGATGGGCCGAAGGAGCGTGTTTTGGAGAGTCCTTTCTCACCGGTTCCAGCACCAAAGCCGGAAGCAACCATGTCCGAAGCCCTGAAAAAGCTCCTGAACCAAAACAACCCCCAGCAACCAGTGATCACGCCCCACGTGGGCATCCTGACCCTGCACTTCCAGCTCTACGGCTGCGAAGACCTCAAAGCCAAACGCAAAGTCTTCACCGCCCTGAAAGCCGTCTGGGGCAAAGAACCCGACCTGGCCGTCGCCGAAACCGCCGACCAGGACGCCCTCGACTGCGCCACCTGGACCATCGCCGCCCTCGGAGGCTCATCGCAACAGATCGCCCAGCGCCTCGACCAGATCGAAAAAGCCATACAGGAACGCATCGACGCTGCCATACTGGACGTACACCGAGAGATACTTTGACCCTCCCGCCATGCAGGGCCCATGCTGTAGCGTATGGTTTCACGACACCGTATACTACGCCCCCTCAGGGAGAACGGAACGCCCGGGACAGGCTTTGCGAATGACCACTGATAGTGTGTGGCACCTATGACCGGAAAGAAAAAATCCGCCCAGGCCTCGGTAGAGGCCATGTATCGTGTATTCACCGTGCCCGAGGCACCTGAATCCACCTTGAGCAGGATTGACCAGAACATATCCCGCAACCTTGCCGGATTCCTCCAGGAACACATCGTTGCGGTCGAGCGGGATCTTTCCGAAGTCGAGAAAGACTTCTCGGACTACGCCATTCCGGAAAAGCCCATCTTCGTCTCCGAACAGGCCCAGTTCCTGCTCGACAAGCTGGTGGCCAACTCGGTACACACGGCGTCTCCCAGCTTTATCGGCCACATGACCTCGGCACTGCCCTATTTCATGCTGCCGCTGTCCAAGATCATGATTGCCCTCAACCAGAACCTGGTTAAAACCGAAACCTCCAAGGCCTTCACGCCCATGGAACGCCAGGTACTGGGCATGATCCACCGGCTGGTGTATGAGCAGGACGGTGCCTTCTACCGCAAGTGGATGCACGATCCCCGCTACGCCCTCGGTGCCATGTGCTCCGGCGGCACCGTGGCCAACCTGACCGCACTCTGGGTGGCACGCAACAACGCGTTCCCCGCCGAAGGCAGCTTCCGCGGTATCCATCAGGAAGGCCTGTTCCGGGCACTACGCTATTACGGCTGCGAGGGTGCCGCCATTCTGGTCTCCCGCCGCGGCCACTACTCACTGCGCAAAGCCGCCGATGTACTGGGTCTGGGCCGGGACTTCCTGGTGCCTGTCGACACCGATGACGACAACCGCATCAACACCGATGCACTGCGGGAGAAATGCCTGGAGTTGCACCGCCAGAAAATCCGGGTCATGGCCATCTGCGGCATTGCCGGCACCACCGAGACCGGCAACGTCGACCCGCTGGACGCCATGGCAGACATCGCCCGGGAGTTCAACGCCCATTTTCATGTGGACGCGGCCTGGGGTGGGCCGACACTGTTTTCCCGCACCCACAGGCACCTGCTCAGGGGCATCGAAAAGGCCGACTCGGTGACCTTCGACGCCCACAAGCAACTCTATGTTCCCATGGGGGCTGGGCTGGTGGTGTTCCGCGACCCGGGCCTGGCAAGCGCTGTCGAGCATCACGCCCAGTACATTATCCGTAAAGGCTCGCGGGATCTGGGTAGTACCACCCTGGAAGGTTCGCGGCCGGGCATGTCAATGCTGATCCAGTCGGGGTTGAGAATCCTGGCGCGGGAAGGCTATGAGATCCTCATCGACCAGGGCATCGACAAGGCACAAACCTTTGCGGAAATGATCAACGCAGAAACGGATTTCGAGCTCATCACCAAACCAGAGCTCAATATCCTGACTTATCGCTATTGCCCGGAGAAAGTGCAGCAGGCACTGGCAATCGCGGACTCGCTACAGGCCGAACGACTCAACACCTGCCTGAACCGCATCACCAAGTTCATTCAGAAAACCCAACGTGAACGGGGTAAAGCCTTCGTTTCCCGTACCCGGCTCGAACCGTCGCGTTATTATCACTTCCCCTGCATCGTGTTCCGGGTGGTATTGGCCAACCCGTTGACCACGAAAGAAATCCTCGCGGACATACTGAAGGAACAGCGGGATTTGTCATCGGACGAGGGCATCCAGGACGAAATCACCATCCTGGACCAGATGGCCGATGCCGTGTTGAAGCAGCATCAGCCCGGCGTTCGGCAGGCCTGACAAAGATCAGTAAAGCGCCTCTTCGTCATCCAGGACTTCGTCCAGGATATCGAGAAACATGTGATCCGCCCGACTCCAGCTCTCCGGAATACGGATCGTTGTGTTGGCGCTGATCTCACGGGCAATCAACTCATTGGCATTGGGCTGATTGCGATATTTGCGGGCAATTTCCACCGATTTCACCGCAATGGTCGGATCACTGAGGACCTTCTTGATAAACACCCTGAGCTCGTCAATGACCTTCGCCTGACGGCTTTCTTCTGCTGAACTCATGAATCAATCCCCGGACAGAGTGGCAACTTATTGGGAGGCAAACGCCTCCCGTATTGAAGAATAGTATGGGCCAAACAGGCACCTGACAACCAGCGCGACAATCCCTTACAGCATCAGCCCGCGCAGGGTGAAGAACAGAACGGCCGCCATGCAGGCCGACGCGGGCACCGTAATGATCCAGGCAGCAACGATACGAGTCAGGTGCGAACGCTTGACCATCTCCTCGCGGTAGATCTTTTTAAGGCGTTTGCGCTCCTTCTTGGAGAGCGGTACCTGTTTCTTTTTCTTGGCCTGTTGGAGCAGGTTTTCCATCTGCTCAACCGAGGCGTTACGGAAATCTTCCAGGAACGGGCGCAGACGCTCACGCTCCTCTTCCTCATGGCTGTCCATGATGTTGTGGAGCTGGGTGGCGTAGTTTGACTTCAGATACTCCCTCAGGAAACCAACACCAAACACACCACCGATGGCAATGTGGGTGGAACTGACCGGGAGCCCCAACTGGGAGGCGATGATGACGGTAAGCGCCGCCGACAGGGCGATACAGAACGCCCGGGTTTTATCCAGTTCAGTGATCTCAGTCCCCACGGTCTTGATCAGGCGTGGGCCGAACAGCATCAGACCAACGGCCAGACCAAGGGCACCAACCAGCATTACCCACAAAGGAATGGACGCTGCGGTGACCACTGCACCAGCCGACAGTGCATCGTTAATGGCCGCCAGCGGGCCGATGGCATTGGCCACATCGTTCGCCCCATGGGCGAAACTGAGTAATGCCGCGGCAAATATAAGCGGCCAGGTAAACAGGGTATTCACTCCGGCAGAGCTGTTTTCCATGGTTGCGGCACGGCGGCCGACCAGAACCCGCATCAGGAAGAAAATGACTGCGGCGAGCCCCAGACCAACCAGAGAGGCCCCCAGGAAGTCTACTTCAACGACCTTCTTGACCCCCTTCACCATCAAATAGGTGCCAAAGGCCCAGGCCATGATCGCCACCAGCCAGGGCACGAAGATTCTTGCCGCCGGCACCACGTTCTTGCGATACAGCACGGTCTTCTTGATGGCATACAGGAACAGCGCCGCCAGCACGCCACCCATTACGGGGGAAATCACCCAACTGGCGACAATTTTGGCCATGACGGCCCAGTCGGCAATGCCCCAGCCGCCGGCGGCAATTCCGGCCCCAAGAACGCCCCCGACAATGGAGTGGGTAGTGGACACCGGAGCACCCATCCAGGTGGCCAGGTTCAGCCACAGGGCGCCGGCAAGAAGTGCGGCTGTCATCAGCCACACGAAGGCGCTGACATCATCGAGCCTTTCAGCGGCAATAATGCCCCCTTTAATGGTCGAAACCACGTCACCACCGGCGATGATGGCACCGCCGGCCTCAAACACGGCGGCGATCAGAACCGCGCCACCCAGCGACAGCGCCCCGGACCCCACCGCCGGGCCGACGTTGTTGGCGACGTCATTCGCGCCGATATTGATGGCCATGTAGCCACCGATGACCGCAGCTGCCATCAGCAGCATGTTGTTGGGCATGCCGTCGCTGATCTGTCCCACGGCTATAAATATGCAGAGCAGGAACAGGAAGCTGAAGCCAACGCGATAACGCTCGGTCGATGGGCTGGTCAGGAGAGTATCGAGGAATCCGTTTTTGCCGGCCATAATACGTCAGGTCTCGCAACAGGGAGGATACGGGAAGCTACAGTTTCACAGTACTTACGGCGGCAACTATAAATTTTTTGCCATGAAATTGAAACATAACGGTCATAATGGTAATTGCTTGACCAAAGTCGCTGTACAGATTTCCCGCTTCGACTAATCTGATTCACTATCCCGGCTCACGCAGTCTGGACAAAGCACCAACAACAAATCGACAACAACAAAAAGTGTCATGACCAGACTCCCCGATACCAGCCAACAAGTAGCCGACGAAGGCGAGGAGGAACGCGTCTCCCGCCTGCTGACCGGTCTGTCAGCCATGGCCATCCTCTTCCTGCTGGGCATTGGCGCCAAGGCGTGGTTTGCAACCCACACTCACCACGCCTTCTCGCTCTGGTTCTTTGCGGGACTGGTGGCAATGAACATGCTGTCCTTTGCCCGTTCCCGCAACCGCCGCCATCAGAAGGCTGGCATGATCTCCATTGTCGGCCTGCTGTTCGGATACCTGATCATCACCGGTGGCGAGAGCAACACCGGCCCACTCTGGTTCTACGTGTTCCCGCCGCTGCTGTTTTACCTGACCGATCTGAAAACCGGCACAGCGGTATTGTTATTCTGCTGCCTGCTGGCGGTTGTGGTTTTCCAGTTCCCTGAACTACCGTTGGTGACCGCCGAATACAGCACAGACTTCAAGATCCGTTTTTTCGCCACGCTGACGTTCGAATCCATCTTCTGTTTCGTGCTGGAAGCCAGTCGCCTGAAGGCACGCAATGAGTTGATGGATATGGCCCGCACCCACCAACATGCAGCCCGTACTGACGAACTGACGGGCCTGTCCAACCGCAGGGACATGCAGCATCGGCTGAACGAGGAGTATTCAAGGTACCGGCGTTCCGGCCACCATTTCTCCATCGTTCTCATCGACCTGGATCTCTTCAAGCGTATCAACGACGACTACGGACACGACGCCGGTGACCACGTACTGCGGGCCTTCTCGGAATTGATGCAAACCGTTATCCGCCAAACGGATGTGGCCGCACGCTGGGGCGGAGAGGAGTTCCTGATCCTGTTGCCGGACACGTCACTGCTACAGGCTCTCACTCTCGCAGAACGGCTACGCTCCGAGGTCGCCAGTGCCGAGTTCTCCTTTACCGGCCAGCGCATGCCCGTCACCATCAGCGCCGGCATCTGCTCCATTGCCAAGACCGGCTCAGTGGATGAATTACTGAAACAGGCTGACGTCCACCTATACAGCGCCAAGGAAGACGGGCGCAATCGCGTTGCTCCCAGAGTACGAACCTCCCCCAGGGAAACCAGCCCTTCCGGAGCCGGATCTTGAGCGTTACCGCATCACCGGCTATGATCGGGCCCCAACGCAGACAGCCGTCAAAGGACGGTTGTCGTTACGAATCAACAGGACCATTCATGGCTTCAATCCGGATTCTGGTCGGCAGCGTTTATGGTGGCGCCCTGCTGACAGCACGTACCTTGAAGAAAACCCTGGAACCGGAAGGGCATCGGATCACGATCCTTGAGGAGCCCGACCTGGAGGACATCACCGGGAACGACGAACCGCTTTTGGTGTGTACATCAACCACCGGCCAGGGAGAGCTACCCCCCAACCTGCTACCGTTTTATTTGCGGCTGCGCGAGCAACTGCCCCAACAACCCGCGCGTCCGTTTGGCGTAATTGTGCTTGGCGACAGCTCCTACGGTGACACCTTTTGTGGTGCCGGTGAGCTGATGGAAGAGGCTTTATACGAAACTTCAGCCCGGAAAGTGGGGGATACCTTGAGGATTGATGCCCTGGAAACCACCGAGCCGGAGATGGAAGCCGTTCCCTGGGTACGGGAGTGGCTTGAACAGCTGTAACACCTGACACAAGTGACGTTCGAAAACCGGCATTATCAGCCTTGAGCCCCCCGGCAGATAACGCCATACTGAGCCAGACAATCACAACAAGATCGGTACTACGTGCGCCATATTGCTCAGTTTTTCGCCCTGGCGGGCGCATTGATCATGATGGCTTTCGGAACCCAGGCAAACGCGGCTTCGCCCGGCTTTGCAGAACCGGATATGGACTATATTCGGGTGGCACCTTCGGAACAGATGGATCTCAGGGAAGCCCTTGCTTCCGACCGATGGCAGTCACTGGAAGGCGAAAGCCCCAACTTCGGCTACATTCGCGACACCGTGTGGCTCCGCGTTCCTGTATCCGCCATACCCAGTGACCGTAAGCTACTGGAGATACGCTACCCCCAGCTCGACGATATCACCTTCTACCTGATAGAGAATGGCGTCGTCAGGCAACGCATCTCAACGGGCGACCA
The DNA here is from genome assembly GCF_028581595.1 of Marinobacter sp. DS40M6. Taxonomy (NCBI): domain Bacteria; kingdom Pseudomonadati; phylum Pseudomonadota; class Gammaproteobacteria; order Pseudomonadales; family Marinobacteraceae; genus Marinobacter; species Marinobacter sp. DS40M6. Next base: position 245,484 of record NZ_JAFCAE010000005.1, read on the forward strand.
CCTTCCCTTTGCGCAGCGCCAGATTCAACACCGCAACTTTCTGTTTTCCTTCGAAACCGATCCGCTAAGCGATTACCAGGTGTTTTTGCGTGTTCGGACTCAGGGCGCCATGCAGATCCCCATCAGACTGTGGGACCCTCGAACCTACTTCGAAGCCACGTCCATCGAAGACCAGATGCACGCGATCTATTACGGCATCCTGATCATGGTGATCTTTTTCAATCTGTTTATCTTCCTGGCACTGAGAGAGCGCATGTACCTGCTGTACGTGCTCTCCACCCTCAGCTATCTGATGTTTATTGGCAGCCTGAATGGCAGCACCTACCAATTGCTCTGGCCAGAGTCGCCCTGGCTGCACAACCAGACCATGGTTCTCACCGTGCCGGTGGCATTAATATTCACCCTGTTGTTCTCACGTGCCTTCCTCAACCTGCGCGTCACCAGCCCGCGCATGGACAAGCTGGTGTGGTATATGGTGTTGGTGAACGTCGTGGTGGCGGTGGCAACGTTCGTTACCGACTACAGCGTTGCCAGCCGGCTCACGGTTGCCCTGGCAATCCCCAGCTGCCTGCTGTTGACCGTTATGGGGCCGATACAATGGATTCGGGGCAACCCCCAAGCCGGCTACTACACCATAGCCTGGGGCCTGCTCACCCTGGGCAGCGCCATCACCGCAGCCAATAAATACGGCTTCGTGCCCAACAGCTTCGTGACGGCCTACGGCATCGAAATCGGCTCCGCGCTCGAAGCCGTCCTGCTGACCATCGCCCTGGCCGCCCGGCTCTACCAGGAACGCGAAGACAAGGTTCGCGCCCGCGAAGCAGAGATCACCGCCATGGCGGCACGGCGCTCGGCAGAGCTGCGACTGATCGAACAGGCCCTCCACAACCCGCTAACGGGGTTGCCCAATCGCGCCTGCCTGGAAATGACCATCAACGAACTGATCAACCGAGAGCCGGAAAAGCGCCTCTCCATTGCGGTGATCCACCTAAGCAACCTTCCAGCCATCACCAAAACCCTGGGGCATCGCAACACCGACCGGCTGCTCGAGCTCGCCGCCCGGCGTTTCAACAGCATCGTCAGCGAACTGCCCGGCATCTGTGCGGTCGAGACCAATGATCGGAAGAGTTTCTACCTGGCCTCACTGGAGTCGGCCACCTTCGGGTTTATCGTGGAAGCAGATGTTATTTCGGAAACACCCCGTGCCATTGTTCGTGCCCTTGAGGAAATCCGTGCACCGCTGGACTATCTGGGCATGCAATTGCCGCTGGCCCCCCACACTGGCTCGGCGATCTACCCGGATCACGCCACCGACACCAATACCCTGATCCGGCGCGCCTTTATTGCGCAGGGCTCGGACGACGCCCGAGACCGTGGGCTGGCCTATTATCAGCCGTCGCGGGACTCCTACAGCGCGGACCGCCTTACCCTGGTGTCCGAACTGCAACAGGCCCTTCAACACGGTGAACTCTCCCTATACCTGCAGCCAAAGCTGTCACTGAGAACCAGGGAGGTGGTCGGCCTTGAAGCGCTGATTCGCTGGCCCGGCCGGAAAAAGCCCATACCCGCCGACGAGCTGATTGCCCTGGCCGAGCAGACCGGACTGATCAAACCATTGACACGCTGGGTACTGGAACAGTCACTGGCACTGAGAGGGCAATTGCTGGAGAACGGCTACCCGCTCAATATCTCGGTGAACATCTCCCCCAACAATCTGCGGGAACCGGACTTCCCGCTGTACGTCCAGCGCCTGATGGGCAGTCATCACACGCATCGCGGAACCATCATCCTGGAAGTCACCGAGACCTCAATGATGCAGGATCCGGTCAACTCACTGCGCGCTCTCGACTCCCTTCACACCACAGGTATCCCGCTGTCCATTGACGACTTTGGCTCCGGCTACTCTTCGCTGTCGTATATCAAGCGATTGCCCGCCAGCGAGATCAAGATCGACCGCTCACTGATTACAGACCTGGCTTCCCAGGCTGGTGACCGCGTCATCGTTCAGACCACGATCGAAATGTGCCACAGCCTGGGTTACGCCGTTGTGGCCGAGGGCGTGGAAAGCGCAGAGACGATGGAACTGTTGGAAAGGATGGGCTGCGACATGATCCAGGGCTATATTCTGACGCCACCACTGCCGTTCGACGACATCATCGTTTGGCTGGGCGACTACAAGCATCATGAAAGAAACCGCAAGCTTGGCTAACTATCTCCGCTGACCTATCCCCGCTCACGGATGAGGGCTTCCTGGGTGGTTGATGCCACCAGCCGGCCCTGGCGGTCGAAAAAGTTGCCGCGATTAAAGCCGCGGCCGCCAGAAGCGCTGGGGCTGTCCTTGTCGTAGAGCAACCACTCGTCCATACGGAACTCACGATGAAACCAGATGGAATGATCCAGGCTTGCGACCTGCATCTTCCTGTTCATAAACGACACGCCATGGGGGTTCAGTGACGTCCCCAGGAAAGAAAAGTCTGATGCGTAAGTCAGCAGGCAACGGTGCAACACCGGGTCATCCGGCAGGTGCCCCTGGGTACGCAACCAGCTCTGCCGGTATGGCGGACGCGGTTCCGGCTTCAATGGGTTGACCGGGTCTACAGGCCGGATTTCGATGGGGCGATCCCGGGTCAGAGTATCACGGAGATGTTCAGGAACATGAGGCGCCAGCAGTTCGCCGTACTCCTGCTCGGATTTCAGGCTTTCCGGATCAGGCGCCGAGGGCATGTCGAGCTGGTGCTCGAAGCCTTCCTCGGCCACCTGAAACGACATGGAGCCGGTCAGGATCTCCTTGCCACCCTGGCGCGCGATCACACGCCGGACAGAAAAGCTGCCCCCGTCCCGAACCCGCTGAACCTCGTAGTCAATGGGCATGCTGTGATTGCCGGGGCGCAGGAAGTAGGCATGGAGCGAGTGTGGCAGGCGACCTTCCACCGTGCGGCTGGCGGCCATCAGCGCCTGCCCCAGAACCTGGCCGCCAAACACATTGGGAAAGCCGAGATCTTCACTGTCCCCCTGGAAATGGTCGTCACCGATGGGGGAAAGATCCAGCAGATCCACCAGTTTTCTGGTTACTTCAAGCATGCCAGCTCCTGTCAATATCGTTAGCTCACGAATGAGTTTCTACCGCAAGCCGGGGATTTTCGCAATCCTGATATCGCCCATCAATCATGAATCGGAGGCACTTCCTTCGACAGGGCCTGCTTTTCCATCGCATAACCACCGGTTACCGCAAAGCCCAGAACCTCGCCAGACTCACTCTTGAACAGGGCACGGACGTCCTGACCGTCCGCATCCACTTCCCAGCTGCCCGACGCATTCGCCGGGGGCGGACACACCGCCGTTGGGCAACAGGGGGTCTTTACCATGACCGGCATGGTGCCGTACTTCACTTCCGTGCGTTCACTCACCAGCGTCTTTGCCAACGCACGGGCGCACGCCATCAGCGGCAGCACATACAGCAGCACGTGACCGTCGACTTCAGCGCAGTCACCCAGTGCGTAGACGTCGGGCACCGATGTCTCCAGGGCGCGGTTGACCACAATGCCACGCTGGGTCTCCAGGCCCGCTGCTGCAGCCAGCTCCGTGCGTGGACGCAGCCCGACCGCGGAAATAACCAGGTCGGACTCCAGTTCCTCACCATTGGCCAGGGTCAGGCGAACACCATCCCCGCTATTGGCAATATGCTCCACCACCGTTTCCAGATGAAAACGGACGCCCAACCCTTCCAGTCCATCGCGCACCGCTGCCGCAGCGGCCGGTGGTAAAAGTCCCGGCATCAGGGCATCAGAAGGAGCAATCACATCCACGTCGACATCGCCGTTGCGAAGGTCGTTGGCAAACTCACAACCGATCAGGCCCGCACCCATGATGGCCACCCGCTTCTTGCCCTTCAGAGCTTTGCGAAAAGCACGGTAGTCCATCAGGTCGTTGATGGAAAAGACACGCTCATGGCCGTCACCGGCAATGGACAGGCGAATCACATCGGCACCCCAGGCCAACACCAGTTTGCTGTACCCTAGCCGTTCGTCCCCCAGCACAAGTTCGTGGGCATCCGGATCAATGCCGGTCACGGTGGTGTAAGTACGCAGCTGAAGGTTCAGTTGCTCCACCATTGCCTCCGCCGACGCCTGCGCCAGTTCATCGGCCTCTTTGCCCTTGGTAAAGCCAGTGGAAAGCATGGGCTTGGAGTAACTATAGCCATCGTCCGCCGTTACCATGACGATTGGTGTGTCCTTGTCCTGCTTACGGATTTCCTTAGCCAGCGAATAGCCTGACATTCCGGTACCCACAATCACGATAGGGGCGTCTGCGCTCATTACTGCTCTCCAAACCTGTTCAGCGGTACCGGCGTGTCAGCCGATTTCAATCATCTCGAAGTCTTCCTTACCCACGCCGCAGTCCGGGCACTCCCAATCTTCCGGTACGTCTTCCCAGGCGGTTCCGGGCTCAATACCGTCTTCCGGCCAGCCTTCCGCCTCATCGTAAATAAATCCACAGACAACGCACTGCCACTTCTTCATGTCATTCCTCCGAAACTCATTGGGGCGCGATGATAATTGTCAGACAATTATGCGCGCAAGTCTTTCATGCACCGAGTTGGCACCATTCACACTGGGAAACCATCATACCCACCGCTGCGGCATTGACCAATGCCGTCGCCGACGGCTATTCAACGGGTTTTCTGCCAATCGCCAGAATTTCCATCAGGCGAACCGGGAAACGCCCCTCCCTTCAGCGTGCCACCTCCGGTATAATCGGCCGTTTTACGATAGGACCCCAGTGCTATGACCGACACCGTCGCCGAACTGAATCAGGTAATGGCCGAAGCCGACTGCCTGGTGAGCGAACAGCAGGTACAGGCTGCCATCCAGTCTCTTGCAGAAGAGATCACCGGGCGCCTCAAGGACACCAACCCGCTGTTGTTCTGTGTGATGAATGGCGGCCTTATCCTCACCGGCCACCTACTGCCAAGGCTGACGTTTCCCGTGCAGGCGGAGTACCTTCACGCCACTCGCTACCGCCAGGAAACCACCGGTGGCATCCTGGAGTGGAAACTGCAGCCGGAAGCCAATATGAATGGCCGCACGGTACTGATCGTTGACGACATCCTTGACGAGGGTACGACACTCTGCGCCATTGCAGATTACTGCCTCGCCCATGGCGCCAGCGAGGTTCTGACGGCCGTATTGGTCGACAAACAACACGATCGCAAGGCAAAGCCAAACCTGAAGGCAGACTTTACCGGCCTGGAAGTTGAGGACCGTTTCCTGTTTGGCTACGGCATGGATTACAAAGGTTACTGGCGCAACGCCCCGGGAATTTATGCCGTCAAGGGACTTTGACCGGTACGCACCCAGCATGTTTGAGGGTGAAAACGCCATCTCCACCCCCGCTACGGACTGGTACCGCTCTTTTTCAGCAGCTGCGCTGAAGAACCCGGCCATCCACGGGCCGCTCAGCCACTGGCTGACGCTGGAGGGCTCACTGACCCGGGCGCTTCAACTCCGATGCCGCGAGCACTTTCACGTGGATATCCTCCAGGAAGGTTTTGCCCGCCCCACTGTGGAGGAGGCCCATACCCTGGGTATTCCGGTGCGCCAGAATGCGTGGATCCGCGAGGTTTGCCTGAACGGCGACAACACCCCCTGGGTGCTCGCCCGTACGATCATTCCATTGGCAACCCTCTCAGGGCGTGGACGCCGCCTGCGCAACCTGGGGCGCCGCCCTCTCGGCGCCTATCTGTTCAGCAACCCACAGTGGCAACGGGGGCCGTTCGAGACCGGTCTTTGCCATCGGGCTAACCGCCATCAACCCATGGCGGCCCGCCGCTCCCGTTTTTTCAGCGGTCATCATAGCCTCTTGGTCGGCGAGTATTTCCTGCCCACGCTCTGCCCCTGACGCAGCGGCTCTTTTAACCGAACCTCACCGCTGGCTATAATCCCCGCTCAGCCTCAGCAACATCATCCCGGACGGACCAGACCTATGCTGCCCAATGCCGTGCCAGATCACATCCAGGCCCGCCTTGCAGAATACGCCCGACTGCTGCGAGTCGATCGCCCCATCGGCAGCCTGCTCCTCCTATGGCCAACCTACTGGGCACTTTGGCTGGCCGCAGACGGCTTCCCCAGCGTTGGCAACTTTATCGTCTTTACCCTCGGCGTATTCATGATGCGAGCTGCCGGTTGCGCCATCAACGATTTTGCCGACCGCAAGGTGGATCGACACGTCAAACGCACCAAAGACCGCCCACTGACCTCCGGTCGCATTGAAGCCTGGGAAGCTGTCGCCCTGTTCGCGGGCCTCTGCGTGACAGCCTTCCTGATGGTGGTGCTGTTCACCAACACGCTGACTCTCTATCTGTCGTTCGGGGGTGCAGTACTGGCGTTCATCTACCCGTTCATGAAGCGTTACACCCATCTGCCGCAACTGTTTCTTGGGGCCGCCTTTTCCTGGGCCATTCCCATGGCCTGGGCCGCCGAGGCCGGTGAGGTCACAAAACTGGCCTGGCTGCTGTTTACCGCCAACGTGCTCTGGACCGTTGCCTACGACACCCTGTACGCCATGGTGGATCGTGATGACGACATCCGGATTGGCATCAAATCCACGGCCATTCTGTTCGGAGACGCCGACCGGGCGGTTATCGCAATCCTGCAGGCCCTGGTGGTGCTGATTCTCATCCTCGTGGGACAGCAGGCCGAGCTCGGCGTTTTCTATTACCTCGGGCTCGTCGCCATGGCGTGCCTGTTTGTCTTCCAGCAGCACTTGGCCCGCTTCCGCGAACGCGACGGATGCTTCAAGGCCTTTCTCAACAATAACTGGGCGGGCTTTGCAGTTTTCACCGGTCTGTTGATTGACCGGATCATCAGTTAGTCGAACAAATCCAGTCACAGCCTGCTACTGTCATATACTTGTAACACTACCCGGTTGTAATGAGGCAGCAACAATACTCGGTATGACACAGGTTAATGCTCATGACTGGAAAAACTGTCCTGATCGTCGATGACGAGGCACCCATCCGCGAAATGATCGCTGTGGCCCTCGAAATGGCCGACTACGACTACCTTGAGGCAGCGGATGCCCGCGAAGCGCATGCCCTGATCGTTGACAAACAGCCCGACTTGATACTCCTTGACTGGATGCTGCCAGGCACCAGCGGCGTGGAACTGGCCAGGCGCCTGAAAAAAGAAGAGGCAACGGCTGAAATCCCCATCATCATGCTGACGGCCAAGGTCGAGGAAGACAATAAGATCCAGGGCCTGGAAGTGGGTGCGGATGACTACATCACCAAGCCCTTCTCGCCGAGGGAGCTGGTGGCCAGGCTGAAAGCCGTATTGCGCCGCACCACGCCGCCCGGCGTGGAAACTCCGATCGAAGTGGATGGCCTGACCCTGGACCCGGTCGGCCACCGGGTCACCACGGAAACCGGCGCACTGAACATCGGCCCCACGGAATATCGGTTACTGCAGTTCTTCATGACACACCAGGAACGGGTTTATACTCGCTCCCAGCTGCTTGATCAGGTGTGGGGTGGGAACGTCTATGTTGAAGAGCGAACCGTCGACGTTCACATACGCCGTTTGCGCAAAGCCCTTGGCGACCAATATGATCACCTGATCCAGACAGTGCGTGGCACCGGCTACCGGTTCTCAACCAGAGCAGCATAACCACAACCGGCGCCCTTTACCCCGAAAAGGGCCCGGAACTGATTCAGGGGCAGCTGTAATGCAACACAACTGGTCAAAGTACCTGCGATGGATTATCACGCTCCTGATAGCCTGCACGGCCGTCGGGCTTTTCTTTGGCGAGCCCCTCTACGGGCTGACGGCAGGGCTGCTGGCTTACCTGTGGTGGACTCTGGCCCAGGCCAAACGTCTGTACCATTGGCTCGGCAATCCCAGCGGCAGTGACGAAGCCCCTCAGAGTGTTGGTCTCTGGGGCGACATCTTCGACGGCCTACACAGGCTTCACCAGAACCACCTACGCACCCAGGACAAACTTCGCGCCCAAATCAACCGGGTCCAGGAGTCCACCAACGCCATGCGGGATGGTGTGATCATGACCGACTCGCGGGGCGCCATGGAGTGGTGGAACGGCTCAGCGGAGCATCTTCTGGGCTTTCGTCGCAGTTCGGACCGCGGGCAGTTTATTCACAACCTGATCCGCAACCCCGCGTTCAAGGCCTACTTCGACTCCCGCGACTACCGGGAACCATTGGAACTGAACTCACCCGCAAAACCGCACATTCACCTGCAAATCCAGATCAGCCTGTTTGGCGACGACGACCGCCTGATTGTGGCCAAGGACGTAACCCGCCTGTACCAGCTTGAACAGATGCGACGGGATTTCGTTGGCAACGTCTCCCATGAGATGAGAACACCCCTGACGGTGATCAGCGGCTACCTGGAAACCCTGGTGGACAACGCCGACGACCTGCCGCCCAAATGGCGGCGCGCCATCAACACCATGGCGCAGCAGTCCTCGCGCATGGAAGCGTTGATTACCGACCTGATATTGCTGTCCAGAATTGAAACCGGCGAGCAAACCATCAACGATGCGGTCACGGATTTACAGGCGATGATCCAGCAGATCTGCCACGACGCCAAGGCCCTCAGCGGCGAACAGGGCCACGAATTCAACGTCAGCATTGGCGATCGCCATCTGCTGAGGGGCGACGAAAGCCAACTGCGCAGCGCCTTCTCCAACCTGATTTTCAACGCCGTGAAGTACACACCTGCCGGTGGACTCATCACCATCATCTGGAAAACAGACCGCGACGGCGGGCATCTGTCAGTGAAAGATACCGGTATCGGTATAGACCCGGTTCATATCCCACGGCTTACCGAGCGGTTCTATCGCGCCGACCCCAGCCGACACAAGGAGACCGGTGGCACCGGCCTGGGGCTGGCGATCGTCAAGCATGTATTGCTCAACCATGACGGTAACCTGGAAATTCGAAGCCGGATTGGCGACGGCAGCGAATTCATCTGCCACTTCCCCCGGGAACGATTGGCGGAAAGGCTTCCTGAGACCGCGTCCTGATTGGGATAGCTTTCGTGGCTAACCGCCGCTGCGGAAACGGGCGATAAAACGGGACAGGTCTTCCAGCTTTTTCGGGTCTTCGTCCACAAATCGGATGGTCACGCCCACAAAATCCGTGTCCTGGCGTTTGTCCACCGCCTGCAACTGGTGGACGTAACCATTAAGCCGCGCTACCTGCCCTTCGGACACTTCGATATCCACCACAGCCTGATCAAGGATGCCCGGAAACTGCTGGTCCCGCTTGGCGATCACCCGCACTTCCGTGAGGGTGATGTCCTTGACGACTGAGCGCAGAGTGCTGTCTGAAAAACGCACCGACGCCACGCTCATTGGCGGCCTGGCTGTCGACCCGGAGGCAGAGGACGTGGACGACTTGCTGGCACGGACTGGTGCCGGAGAAGCAGCTTCCCGCTTCTGGGTCAGCAGGCTGGCGGATTCGCGAAACGCTTCCGCCGGCCCGGCCATGGACTTCCCGCCGCGATCCATGGCGTCCTTGAGGCGGCGCCCCATCACCTTGATGATCTTATTGCTCAGGCCCTCAGGGCTGAAGGGTTTCCCCAGATACTCAGAGACTCCCCCCTTGACGGCTTCAACCACATGATCCTTGTCACCACGGCTGGTGATCATGATGAAGGGCGTTTTTTCATACTGTGGCTGTTGGCGCATCCACTGCAACAGCTCCAGACCCGACATCTCCGGCATTTCCCAGTCACAGAGGATGAGATCAAACGTTGTGCGCGACATCAGTGATTGCGCCCGGCGGCCGTTCTGGGCATCCGTGGTGTCAATCACTGGAAAACGCTGACGCACCGTTCGCTTGACCAGATCCCTCACAAAGCTGGCGTCATCCACCACCAGCGCCTTCAGCGTTGCCATTTTCGGACCTTTTGTCTTTCAGAAAGTTGTCGTATCGTTCTGCAAACTATAGAACAAGCCGATGGTGGGGAATAGCAGGACTACAAAAAGACGACACATCCGATGCGGTGTGGAACACCAGGTTAAAGAATTGTCACCGGAATCCGGTAACAACAGTGTTTCAGGGCCACAAAAACAGGCTACCATGAGCCAGAAACATCCACTCCAGACCGAGGTTTAGCGTGCCGAGCATATTCACAGGGACATCAAAGAGCCAACGGACGATTCGACACCTTTCACTCAGCGGATTGTTCGTCCTGAGCAGTGCGTCCGTGTCCGCGGCCGCTGACGCCGACCTGGAAAACCGTTTCCCCCAGTGCATCGAACACCTGGAAAGCCAGGCCATCGAGGCGGGTGTGTCATCACAAACGGCGGGCGAAGTGCTGGCAGGCGCAGAATACCTGGAGCGAGTGATAGAGCTCGACCGCCGCCAGCCCGAATTCACCACCACCTTTGCGGACTACCTTAACCGCAGGGTCAACTCCGACCGGGTAAGCCGCGGGCGGGAGTTGCTGGACCAACACGAAGCACTGCTTGAACGCGTCACCCGGAAAACCGGCGTGCCCGCCCCCTATCTCGTGGCGTTCTGGGGCCTGGAAACCAACTTCGGTTCCTACTTTGGCAAGATGTCGGTGCCCAGCTCCCTCGCCACCCTGGCGTGCGACGAACGGCGCAGCCAATTCTTTACCGAACAGTTGATTGCAGCCCTGAGAATCATTGACGAGGGCGCGATACCCGCCGAGCAGATGGAGGGCTCCTGGGCAGGCGCCATGGGGCATGTGCAGTTCATGCCAACCGTCTTCCTGCGCCATGCGGTGGATGGCGACGGCGATGGCAAGCGCGACCTGTGGAACAGCTTGCCGGACGCGATGATGTCAGCTGGCCACTTTCTACAGGATCTCGGCTGGGATGGCGACTACCGCTGGGGGCGGGAGGTTCTTCTGCCCCAGGGGTTCGATTACAGCATGGCGGACGGCCGCCGACTACCCCTGGAAAAATGGCGCACCCTGGGCGTAACCGACGCCTTCGGCAATAAACTGGCGAACGAGCCCATCGAAGCCGCGCTGGTGGTCCCGGCCGGGCACCGGGGGCCTGCATTCCTGGCCTACAAGAATTTTAATGTGATCATGGGCTGGAACCGCTCTGAATTCTACGCTATCGCGGTTGGACATCTGGCGGACCGCATCGCCGGTGCCGGTAAACTGCAGAACCCGCCACCGGAGGATATGCCAGCGTTGTCACGGAACAACATCCTTACCCTGCAAAAAGCGTTGAACGAGCAGGGATTTGATACCGGGAAACCGGACGGCATCCTTGGCCCCAACACGCGGTCGGCTATTCGCGGCTACCAGTCAGAAAATGGCCTCGTTGCCGACGGCTATCCCGGCGACACGGTTCTCAATGCCTTGGGGGTAGACCTGACGTCTGAAACGTCCGGGAGTGATACCTGACAGCCATCTGCCGACCATCTGGGGCGTGATCCGACAACCGATTCCGCGCATAATACCTGCCGGACTTAAATGACAAGGTGTTATCCCGATGGATTCGATTACCCAGGCGGCACTGGGCGCCTCGCTGGCCGGTGCCGTTGCCGGAAAAACCCTTGGCCGTTCAGCCCTGCTGGTCGGTGCCGTTCTCGGCACCCTTCCCGATCTGGACGTCATCATTGATTACGGCACGGCGGTCGCCAACTTTACCCAGCACCGCGGATTCAGCCACTCGCTGTTTGTCCTGCTGCCGCTGTCCGTATTGCTGGCTTTTGCACTCCATCAGTGGCGCCCCCATCTCGGCTACGGGCGTTGGTTTGCGCTCACCGCGCTTGTGCTTATGACGCACCCTCTGCTCGATGCCTTTACCACCTACGGAACCCAGTTGTTCTGGCCTATAGGGCCACCTGTGGCCATCAGCAGCATTTTCATCATCGACCCGCTTTATACCCTGCCGTTACTGATCGGCATCACGGCGTTCCTCATCCGCGGGCCACAAACCAGCGCCATCATGGCCGGCCTGCTCCTTTCAACGCTTTATCTCGGGTGGAGCGCAACGGCGCAACAAATCATCCAGGAACGGGTTGGCCCCACGCTGGCCAAGGAAGGCCTGGAAGAGGCCCCACGGCTGGTTCAGCCGATGCCTTTCAATACCGTGCTGTGGCGAGTGACCGTTGTGGGTGAGGAAAAACGGGTGGAAATCGTGACCGGATTCCTGGATGGCGACGGCCCCGTTACGGTGGAACACTTTCCCCGCGAACCCCGCCTGGCAAAGGCCGCCACGTCATTACCAGAAGGCCAGCGACTGGACTGGTTTACGCGTGGTTTCCTGCACTACGACATGGACGGCGACCAGCTCACGGCCACCGATATCCGCCTGGGTATCCCCGGGGCGCATCCCTTCACCTTCATACTCGCCAAGTACCATGGCGACAGTCTTGAGCCAGAGCCCAGTTCACAGCTGGAGCGTCCGGCGATTGGCGGGGAACTCCTCGGCGTGCTCTGGTCGCGAATGACGGGTTCTGCGGAGGTACTGTGCCTTGCCAGCCTAACGCTGCCGCCGCCAGGAGAAGGGTGTACCTGAGCATGCGCCTGGATTATTTCATTGCCAACGCGACCACGCTGTCGCGCCGCGATGCGAAAAAAACCATCAGTTCAGGCCGAATCCGGGTGGACGGGCAGATCTGTCGCAAATCCGCTTCTCCGGTGGCCGCAGACACCCGGGTTTCCCTCGATGACCAGCCGCTGTCACTGCCAGGAGAGCGGTACCTGATGCTGCACAAGCCTGCCGGGGTCATCAGTGCCACCACCGACAGTCAGCAGCCCACGGCGCTGGACCTGCTGCCCGCAGATGTCCGCCACGGGCTCCACATCGCCGGGCGGCTGGACGCCGACACCACCGGGCTCCTGCTGCTGACCACCGATGGCCAATGGTCACACCGCATCACATCGCCCCGGGTGAAATGCCCCAAGACCTACCGGGTGACGCTCGCCGAACCCATTGATGACCTCGCCATCACGCAACTGCAACAGGGTGTATTACTGCACGGTGAGTCGCGGCCAACCAGACCTGCCGATGTCCATTTACTCAATGCCGGGGAAATTGACCTGACGTTGTCGGAAGGGCGTTACCACCAGGTCAAACGAATGCTGGCGGCGGTGGGTAACCATGTGACGGGATTGCACCGATGGCGTGTCGGCCCCCTCGTACTCGACAACTCACTGGCGCCGGGAGAATACCGGGAACTAACCACGGAGGAAGTGAACAGCCTGGGCTGATCAGGTGCGTTCGAAGCGCTGGGCCTTCAGGTTTTTGCGCACGGAACCTGCCTCGAACACCTCGCCGTTCATGGCGATATAAACCCCGTGAGGCAATAGCTGGACCGCCGCCCATGCATAGCCGATATTGAAAACCGCGTCACTCCGGCGCATACGTGCCGGCTGCATGGCGCCAAACAACACAATGGTTTTCCCTTTCACCGACAGCAGCTCTCTGGCGGTTTCCGGCATGGTATCGGTACCGTGGGTGATCAGTATGCGCTCGGCGTTACACTGACTGACGGCGGTTCTGATGACCTCCCGGTCGCCGTCCGTGATTTCCAGACTGTCCTTGCGCAGTAACCCGTGCAGGGTATAGCCGTCATGGATGTTGGACTCCGCCAACAGCTCCGCAATCAGACTATCGCCAATCTCAAACTCGCTGTTGGCATCGAAATACACCTTGTCGATGGTGCCACCGGTGGTGAATATCTCAATCATACGCTGCGTTCCCGATTCGCCAGAGGTCAGTTCACGCTCACGGATGCACCATCCGAAGCGGCATAAGCTGCGTTCTTTTTCCGCTCATACGCACGCGCGGCCGCAGCAACACTGCCACCGGCGCCGGTGGTCAGCCATCGTTTGATCCGGCCCGCATCCCCCATCGGTGAACGGGTGCCCAGAGAATCAAGCAGCACCGTTACCAACGGCTTGCCATCCAGTTCAAACAGCATAACGAGGCAACGGCCAGCTTCGGACAGATAGCCCGTTTTACTGATCCCCACGCCCCAACTGTCACGATGAACCAGGACATTGGTATTCCCGAACGCCAGTCGATATCTGGGTTGGCGGAACTGGGCGGTGAAATAGCGGGTGGTGGAATACTCCCGTATCTGTGGGTATTGGCTGGCCGCCCTGACCAGGCGAACCAGATCCGCCGCGGTGGAACGATTGTCAACCGACAACCCAGTGGGATCCACGAAGGTTGTTTTCAGCATTCCCAACTCAACGGCCTTGGCATTCATCGCTTCGATAAAGGCGTCATACCCACCGGGATGGTGTCTTGCCAGGGTATGGGCCGCAAAATTCTCTGACGACATCAGTGCAATACGCAGTACGTCAGAGCGTCTGAGCTCGGAGCTCACACGAATACGGGTATAGGCATTCGCCGGAGCGGGAATATGGCGCTCCCGGAAGTCCAGCCATTCGGTCAGGGGCTCGCCGGACTCCATCACCACCAGCGCAGTCATCAATTTGGTGATGGACGCGATGGGCACCCGTCGATCCGCATTCTTGCCGTAAACCAGCCCCTCATCGTCGGCATAGGCCACAGCTGCGTTAACGGATGCCAATTGCAACTCGGACCTCTCGATCGCCATCGCCCGGGAAACGTTGAGCAAACACAGGACTGTCAGCGCCAGGACAATGGCCGTTCGGATCATTGGTCAAACCTTGTTATGTGTCATTACGGTGTCAGCCTTTCACTATACCAGCCAAATTGGCGGCTGGCTCCGGGTAGGCCAGGGTAAAAGTATTAACGGGATCGGACACAGAATTCATTCAGGCGTTTAAAACATCAAATGCAAAACCGTATAAAATCGCGTAAAATTACATTGAAATCATATTGTTACACAATATTTCACAAGGTAACCATAGTGTAACAAGCCCTCCGGGAAACGAGCAGGACAACCAAGCGAATGGATTCAACCGGACCCGAAACGACGCAGAAAATCGCCAGTACGCCCCTGCCCTTTGATGCGAGCAATGGCTTCTACCGCTGGCTACCCCTGATCGTGTTGATCTTTGCCATTGCCTACGGATGGCTGCTTGCGTTGCTGACTCCCCAGGCACTGGGCAGCGTCCACTGGTTATCGAGCCTGGAAACGGGTTTGCCTCAGGACCTGATGGCGTTGGTACGGCAAGTATTTATCGGCGGGATTCTGGCGTTTGCACTGCTGTTCAACCTGGCAGTTGTGTTTATGCTACAGCGGCCCGGCCTCGCGTGGCTCAGTGTGTTCATGGCCGGTGTCCTGCACTGCCAATTGGTTCTGGAACAGTTTGGCCTTTGGTTTATCTGGCCCGACCAGCCGCAGTACAACGCATTGCTGCACATCAGTCTGCCGCTGTGCCTGATCGCACTGTGTGAATTCACGCCGCACTTCCTGCCGCTGGGCCGTCGTTCCCGGCGAATCATTCACGTCATCAGTCTGCTGGCTTTCCTGCATCTACTGGCGACGCCGGTGAACATTCCGGGTGTTGGCGAAGCGTCTTTCCTCGGCCTGGCCCTCGCTGGTGGCGCGTTTATCCTGCTGGTGGTTCTGAGCCAGATTCGTCAGCACGTCCTTGCACGCTATTATGGGCTTGCCTTCCTCGCCATACTGGTCGGGGCCGTGATCTCTTTTTTACATACAACGGGTTGGGCGCCGAGCACCAGCTTTGCGGAGTCCGCGTTCTTCCTTGGCGCTGCCGCAGGCTCGGTCATCCTGACAACCGGAGCCGCCAGCCTGCTCTCTTCCGCGGGGGCCGCATCAGCGAACGACAGCCGGGGACTCCCTGGGTACGACCCGGCCCTAACCGAGCGGCAAGACCAGCAACAACGGTTAATGCTGGAGGTGGAAAACGGACTCGCCCGCAACAGTATGTGGCTGGAATACCAGCCCAAAGTGCGCATTCGAGACGCCAAAGTTCGTTCGGTGGAAGCCCTGATACGCTGGCATCACCCGGAGTTCGGGTATGTACCACCAGACCAGTGGATTCCCCAGGCCGAACAGGTGGGGGTGATCTATCCTGTGACGCTTTGGGTCATTGAACGGGCCTGCAGCGAATACCCCCACCTGACAGCCCGCTACGGCGACGAGCTGGCCATCGCCGTCAACATTTCCGCCACGGACCTGACTCATGCTGGCTTCGAGGAGAAGGTAACCAACATCATCACCCGTCACAACATTCAGGCGAAAGACCTGATACTGGAGATTACGGAAACCGCGATGATGACCGATCCAGAGGCTTCCCGCCGTATGATTCACACCCTGAACCGAAAAGGGTTCCGAATTGCCATGGACGATTTCGGGACCGGCCATTCATCACTGGGCACACTGGCGAGCTTTGAACTGGATGAGCTCAAGATAGATCGCAGTTTCCTGAAAGACATTCTCGACCACCCTACGCGCCAGCGAATCTTCCGTGCGACCCTGGAGCTGGGTGAAGCACTGGACCTGGATGTGGTGGTTGAAGGTGTTGAAGATGAGGCCGTGGTGCGCTGGTTACAGCAATTCCCGGACCTCTACGGGCAGGGCTTTTTTTGGGGCAAGCCTGAACCGGCCTGCCCCTGACGCACTCAGGGCTTGTCCGTCACTGCGCCTTCCGAGGCGGAGCTTACGGTACGCGCGTACTTGGCCAGCACCCCGCGGGTAAACCTGGGAGCCGGTGCCGTCCATGCCTGTCGGCGGCGTTCCATTTCCTGCTCCGAAACATCCAGCTCAATACGGTTAGCCACCGCATCAATGGTGATGGTGTCACCATTTTCCACCAGCGCAATCGGGCCCCCTTCGGCGGCTTCCGGTGTAATATGACCAACCACGAAACCGTGGCTGCCACCGGAAAAACGCCCATCGGTAATCAACGCCACATCGCTGCCCAGGCCCTTGCCCATGATGGCCGAGGTAGGCGTCAGCATTTCCCGCATGCCCGGGCCGCCTTTGGGCCCCTCAAACCGGATCACCAACACATCCCCGGCCACAACAGTGCCGTCCATGATCCGCTCCTGGGCCTCTTCCTCAGACTGGAACACCCGTGCACGACCAGTGAAATGAGTGCCCTCCTTGCCGGTGATCTTGGCCACCGCACCAGTGGGCGCCAGGTTGCCGTAAAGGATACGCAGATGACTATCCGCCTTGATGGGGTCATCAAAGGCATGAATGATGTCCTGGCTTGCCGGGTACGGAGCCACGTCTTTCAGGTTGTCCGCCAGTGTCTGGCCGGTGACCGTCATGCAGTCGCCATGGAGCATGCCACGGTCGAGCAACATCTTCATCAATGGCTGGATACCACCAATGGCCACCAGTTCTGACATCATGTAGTGACCGCTGGGGCGCAGGTCCGCCAGCACAGGAACCCGCTTGCCGATTTCCACGAAGTCATCCAGCGACAAGTCAACGCCAACGGTACTGGCCATGGCAATAAGGTGCAGCACCGCGTTGGTGGAGCCACCCAGGGCAATCACCACGGTGATGGCATTCTCGAACGCCTCACGGGTCATGATGTCCGATGGCTTCAGGTCTTTCTCCAGCAGGTTGAGCACCGCCGCGCCCGCCGCCCTGCAGTCTGCCGCCTTGGTCTCGGAAATAGCGTTCTGGGCAGAACTGCCCGGCAGGCTCATGCCCATGGCTTCGATCGCCGAGGCCATGGTGTTGGCGGTGTACATCCCGCCGCAGGAGCCTGGGCCCGGAATCGCGGTTTCCTCGATCTGTTTGACCTCAATCAGGTCCAGATCACCTCGGGCATGGGCACCCACCGCCTCGAACACAGAGATGATGTCGGTGTGATTCTCGCCGGGCATGATGGTGCCGCCATAGACAAATACCGACGGCCGGTTCAGCCGCGCCAGACCCATCATGCAGCCGGGCATGTTCTTGTCGCAGCCGCCGATGGCAACCAGGCCATCAAAACCTTCACAACCAGCCACGGTTTCAATGGAGTCGGCAATGACTTCCCGCGACACCAGAGAGTACTTCATACCCTCGGTGCCGTTGGCGATGCCGTCCGATACCGTGATGGTGTTGAACGTCAGGCTCTTGCCCCCGGCCTCGTCGGCACCAGCAGCGGATTCCTCCGCCAGTTGGTTGATGTGCATATTGCAGGGCGTCAGGTTGCTCCAGGTCGAGGCAATACCGATCTGGGGTTTGCGAAAATCTTCATCGGTAAACCCCACGGCCCGCAACATGGCGCGGCTTGCCGACTTGCCCAGGCCGTCGACCACGGGCGCGGAATAACGGCGGCGTTTGTCTTCTGTCATTACTGTGCTCTCCTGAATGTCCGGTTAGCCCGGCCTTGTTTCTGTCATTAACAAAAGACTGTCAGAAACGCCCGGCGACAGCAATACAACGCCCCAGGCAATACCTTACGCCCTTCTGCTCAGAAGCATCAGTGAACCTTTGCCAGTCGCTCACGGTTATCGGAAATAGCGATTTGCCTTGTGCAGGGTCAGGGCTTACTATCACGCACCTTTTTGGTGCAAATAATTCAGGTTAACGAGAGAGCAATGGGACGCAGAAACGAACGACTGCGCTGGCAGTTAGCCAGTGGTCTGCTAAAGGTGTTTCATCTTGAACAGCTGACGAACCGATACAGCCGCCGAACTGTAATGGCGGGGTTTAGCCTGATCAACGGCACACTGAGTATCGCGCTTGTTTCCTTTATCGCACTGGTTACTCAGGAAGCCTTCATATTCCCGTCGCTGGGCGCCACGGCGTTTATACTGTTCCACGTTCCGCTCGCGGAACCGGCCTCTCCGCGCAATACCTTTTGCGGCCACCTCATCGGTGCGTTGATGGGGCTGTTCAGTCTTCATATTTTTGGTCTACAGGACCAGGCCTCCGCATTTTTACACGGAGTCGATCTGCCAAGGGTCGGCGCTTCGGCTTTATCCCTCGGCCTGACCGGCTGCCTGATGGTACTATTCCGTGTCGTGCATCCGCCGGCCGGAGCCACTGCGCTTATCGTATCACTCGGCCTGATGCCTGATCCGGCACAACTGCCCGTCCTGATGGCTGGCGTTTGCCTGCTTCTGGCACACGCTTATTGCATGAACAGGCTGTCGGGCATTCCCTATCCGGTTTGGTCTGCAACGAAATCCACCCCATCGACTGGAGCAGTATCGAGTCCATGAGAATCATCATCCGCTATTTTTTCCGTACCCTTCGGCTGATCCTGACCCCCTTCATGCTGATCAGCGAGAAGTTGAGCACACCCAAGGGCATCACGCGCACGCCTGACGCACAGGCAAAGGTGGACAGTGCCTGCGAAGACCTCGCGCTTTACCAGTTTACGGCTTGCCCGTTCTGCATCAAGGTCCGTAAGGAAATTGCGCGCCTGGGCCTCAACATCGAAACCCGTGACGCACAGCATGACGGCGAACGCCGCTCAGAGCTGGAAGCCGGCGGCGGTCACGTCAAGGTGCCCTGCCTGCGAATTCGGCAGGATGACGGCAAGGATCAGTGGCTGTACGAATCCGACGACATCAAACTGTGGTTGCAACGGCAGTTCGAACCCGCCGCCTGAATCATTCGGCAGCGGGTTTACAGATGCCGTCAACCGGGCGTTACCAGTGAACGGTTGCCCGGCCCCGGCAAGGTCTGCCGTGCAGCATTGCGACCACTGACAATCTCGTAGTTACGGTCTTTGACGGTGCTGACGAAGCGCCAGTCCGCCCTCGCCTCGTCGGGTGTAAATGTCACCAGCATATAGCCCCGCTGGTTCACGTTCAGGTAGTCGAGATCGTCCACCAGAAGCTCAATAGCCGCCTCGGCATCGGGTATGGTCGCTTCAGGCAACTGGAGATAGTCTTCAAGACCGGGGGAAGAAACCCCCGGCGTGGCGAACTCCACACCCACCTGGTCACCATTGCCGGTTTTCAGGTTGCTGGCCCAGGCGTTGTGGGTATCCCCGGCCAGTACCACGAGGTTCTTTTGTAGTTGCCTCGCCGTTTCCAGGATCACCTCTCGTTCCACGTAGTAGCCGTCCCAGGCGTCCAGGTTGTAGGGCAGCACGGTTTCAATCCGGGCAATTTCCTCGTCGGTCAACGAGGGATCTCCAGCCAGGTAGCGACCCTTGAGGCCAGCCAGCTCCGCGAACAGGGGCAGCAACACAGATGGGTCAGGGTTGATGATGCCGGCCAGCAGCTCCGCGGGCAGCGTCATCCGTCCCATCAACACCTGCTGCCCCAGCACCTGCCAGGTGGCGGTTGAAGTTGCCAGCGCATTCTCAAGCCAAAGCCGCTGCTCCGCACCCAGCATGGTACGGTTCGGGTCGCCTACATCTGCAGCAAACCGGGCCGCGTCAATGCCATCCTGGGTCAGGTAATCAGTGTAAGCCAGTTGCTCGTCGCGGCCGATGATCCGTGTATCCAGCATGTGCAGGTCCACCAGGTCGCCAAAGCGGAAGCTGCGGGAGATGGTTTCCTGGTCTCCGTCCGTGACCGGCCGGATCGGCATCCATTCAAAGTAGGCCCGCAGGGCATCGAGTTTACGGTCACTGAAATCACCCTCATCGGCGTTGTGGTTCTCAGCCCCGTTCCTCCAGGTGTCGTTGGCTACTTCGTGGTCATCCCAGACCGTGATGAACGGCACCTTGCGGTGCAACTCCCTCAAATGATCATCGCCCCGGTAAATCGCGTAGCGATGGCGGTAATCCTCCAGAGTAATGAGCTCACGGTTATTCGACGCAGGGAACGTACGGTCCATGGCTTCTGCCTGCGCCGCGCCATAGCTATCCGGGTCGCTGTCATACTCATAGAGATAATCCCCCAGATGCAACACGGCATCCAGGTTATCCAGGCCCGCGATTTCCCGATACACGTTGAAGTAGCCGGCGGGGTAATTGGAGCAGGACACCACCGCGAACCTCACCTGGCTCACCGAGCCTTCAGGAAGGGTCTGCGTCATACCGGTCGGGGAGGTGCTTCTGGCGGTGCGGAAACGATAGTAATAGCGCTGACCTGGCATCAGGCCCCGAACATCCACCTTGAAGGTGTAGTCGTGCTGAGCCGAGGCGCGCGAGCGACCGGAATGAGTCATGCTCCGGAAGTCAGCGTCGGTAGAAACTTCCCAGGCGATGTCCACGTCCCGCCCGGAATCGTCGTCCGGTACGGCACGAGTCCAGAGGATCACGCCATCCTGCAGGGGGTCGCCACTGGCAACACCCTGGGAGAAGCGGATATCACGTTTGTCGCTGCTGTCGAGTATGCATCCGGCCAGCCCTGTGGATATGGCAACAGCGCCCATGCCCATAGCGGATGCTTTCAGGAAGTCCCTGCGGCTCAATCGTTTCATACCTTTCCCTGCCCTAGTTTAGTGGTCAGGTAAAAGGTAGCGCCAAAGTGTAACGACAGGATGACGGATGGCGACATCCTGAATAGCAAATCACGACAGGCCGGGCAAAGCCGCTACCCTTCGACGAAGACCGGCCCCAGGCCATAGTTCCAGAGGATGACGGAACCCACGCGGGTTGACACCAGAATGACCAGCGCCACGGTCAACAGGGCACCGGCGTACATCACCGCCTGGTCCTTGGGAATGCCCATGACAATCGGCAGGCCATCGTACATCAGCCAGGCGCCATAACAGGCCGCCGCCAGGAAGACCAGGGCATTGAACCAGGGCACCGGATAGAGCAACGCAAAACCGGCGAGGAACAGCGGCGTACAGGAATAAGCCGCCAACGCAATGCCATTGGAAGGAACGGTTTCTTCATGGGCGCCATATGTCCGAGCCATCCAGTTGATGGCGAACCCCAGGGCAAACACCCCCACCAGCATGGCCAGATAGGTCAGAACGCTTAGCTGTATCGCACTGACTTCCGTGAGCTTTATGACGCGCTCACCGCTCACCGTCCAACCGATGTGAGCCGTGGAAATGTAGGCACAGATCGGCGCTATCGCGCCAAGCAACAGCACATAGGCAACATAGAGCCGCCGGGGAGGTGCGTGTTCCTTGCGGATCTCGGCCCACTCGGCATCGGGATGGGTGAACAGACCAAATGCGTGATTCAGGAGCATGGCTTTACCCCCTTGAGGTAATTTTATTATTGGTTGAATGGATACGCCTCACGGGCCTGGAAAGATCAGGCCACGCTACCCTCAACTATAGCCTAGAAACGCAAGTGTTAAAGCCACCTTGTCTTTTATTGCCAATCACTTCCCGACAAAACCTTACGCTTTTCTCGGGTCAGTAGCGGCGACAAGCGGCTGATCACGATGCTGATCCCTGAACCCGAGCAGACTCTCAATGCCGGCAAAATCCACCAGGTCCCGGAACTCGATCCAGTCCACCAGACAATAGAGGCAGATGGCGGGGTAGTTCCATTGGGCGAATTGGCCATCGTCCACCATGGCCGCCAGGGTTCTGAACGTCATCATGATGCGTTCACGCTGGAGGTTGAAAAACATCAGGTCTTCGTTGGTATCGATGCCCGAACGGGCCGACAGCAGCAGGATCACCGCAGAATCGTTGGCAGCGTCAATCAGCGTCAGCTGGTTTTCCTGGTCCCAGGTCAACGGCACCATGCCCTGCTTTTCGCTGAGGTAGCGGGCAATTACCCGGGAATCGTACACCTCCTGATTGTCGTCGATCAGCATGGGAATCTTCAGCGCCGGGTTGTTGCGCCGGAGCTCATCCCTGCCCTGACCATAGATGTCGAGGTTCACGAATTCATGGTCACTATCATCCAGTAGCAGCCTGATACGGCGAACATAGGGGGAAGTGGTGGAACCGATCAGTTTCATGAAATCTCCTTGTTTGAATGACGTTGCTATCAGAGCAGGTTGTCAGGATCTGCAAATTCATAGCCGGTGGATTCCGCCACCTCGCGGAAAGTGACCTTGCCCTGAAACACGTTGAGGCCGTTGCGCAGATGGGGGTCGTCCTTCATCGCCCTTTCCGGTCCCTTGTTGGCCAGGGCGACGATAAACGGCAGTGTTACATTATTCAGCGCCAGAGTGGAGGTTCTTGCCACCGCGCCCGGCATATTGGCGACACAGTAGTGCACCACCCCATCCACAACGTAGGTAGGCGCATCGTGCGTGGTGGGTTTCGAAGTTTCAGTACAACCGCCCTGATCAATGGCTACATCCACGATAACACTGCCTTCGGGCATACGGCTGACCATATCACGGGTCACCAGCTTGGGTGCGGACGCTCCGGGAATCAGCACGCCGCCAATGACCAGATCCGACTCGATCACCGCTTCCTCCAGGGTCGCGGCGGTTGAGAACAACGTGCTGATGCGGTTGCCATAGAGATGGTCAAGATTTCTCAGTACGTCCATATTGCGGTCGAGGACCGTTACATGGGCCCCCAGGCCAATGGCCATAGCGACAGCGTTCTGACCCACCACACCACCGCCAACCACAGTTACCCGCGCAGGGCTCACACCCGGCACACCGCCCAGCAGCACACCTCGACCGCCGAGGGATTTTTCCAGGCAGTGGGCACCAGCCTGAATCGACATCCGCCCCGCCACTTCCGACATAGGGGCCAGTAGCGGCAGCCGCCCGTGGCTGTCGGTGACTGTTTCATAGGCAATACAGGTTGCCCCTGACGCTACCAGGTCATCGGTCTGGGCCTGATCCGGCGCAAGGTGCAGGTAGGTAAAGAGGGTCTGGCCGGACTTCAACAAGGCTCGCTCTTCCGCCTGGGGTTCCTTGACCTTGACGATCATGTCGGCTGCCTCGAATACCGCCGTTCCGTTTTCCAGAATCTCGGCCCCGGCCTTCACATAATCATCGTCCGTGAAGCCGATGGCAGCACCAGCATTCGTCTCAACGCAAACACTGTGGCCGTGGCCACACAGCTCATGGACCGCCGCCGGTGTCATTCCCACCCGGTACTCGTGATTCTTGATCTCCTTCGGTACGCCTATCTTCATGCCTGACCCCTTGAATCCGTCGGGTAAACGATGTCTCATCGGGTAAAGTGTAGTAAAAAGGTCTGACACCGGCAGTAGCAATTGAATGCATCGGTTTAATGGGCCTCGGCGTAAAACCCGAAGCAATCCACGCAATCGACCCAAACGGAGCAGGAACCAATGAACAGATACAGGCATGCCCTGGCGGCAGCGCCGCTCTCACTCGCAGTAGCCCTTACCCTGGCAAGTGGACAGGTGACAGCCGACATGCAGACAGAAACCGTGGAGTACACCGTAAACGGCAAAACGTTTACCGGCTACATGGCCTACGACGACGAAGCCGAAGGCAAGCGCCCAGGCGTTCTGGTGGTTCACGAATGGTGGGGGCACAATGAGTTTGCCCGTGAGCAGGCGGAAAAGTTGGCAGCGGCCGGCTACACGGCGTTTGCGCTGGATATGTATGGCTCCGGCAAACTCGCCGAACATCCCGAAGATGCGCAGGCCTTTATGAAGGAGGCGACCAAGGATATTGATCAGGTTAAGGCTCGCTTCATGGCCGCCAAGGAGTTGCTCGCGAAGCACAACAGTGTCGACGGCAGCAGGATTGCCGCCCAGGGTTATTGCTTTGGCGGTGCCGTGGTACTGAACATGGCACGCCTGGGTGTGGATCTGGATGCCGTAGTCAGCTATCACGGCGCGCTGGGCAGCCCCATCAAAGCCGAAGCCGGCAAGGTTCAGCCCAGGATTCACGTCTACACCGGTGGTGCGGACAAGATGGTGCCCTCGGATCAGGTGTCCGGTCTGGTGAAAGAAATGCAGGATGCCGGGGCCGATCTAACGCTGGTCAGTTTTCCCGGTGTCATGCACTCGTTCACCAATCCGGGAGCGGATAAGGTCGCCGAGGAATTCAATATGCCCATCGCCTACGACGAGCAGGCTGCAAAACGTTCCTGGGAGGGCACCCTGCGGCTCTACGAAGACGTTTTCGGCGACTGATCGTTGCCCTTCAGAGGGCACCTTCTATGGTGCCCTTCACTTCTTCCTGAACTTCCCTCACCTCACGTCCGGCGGTGGCTACCGGCGGATGAACAATAATCTCGATCAAACCTGGCGAGAATACCGCGGTTCCCTTGGGGAGTCGGTCATGGGAGCCCCGGATCGTCACCGGTAGAACGGGTAGTTCGCCGTCGCGGGCAATGACGAACCCGCCTTTCTTGAAGGGCAGCAGTTTGCCATCCCAGGATCGGGTGCCTTCGGGAAACATCAGGATGCTGGTGCCTTCGGGCAACTGGGCGACGCCGCGCTTGATACTTTCCAGCGCATCACTGCCTTTTGATCGGTCAATGAAAAGGTTACGCGAGGTCTCCAGCGCCAGGCCAAACAGTGGCACCTTACGCAGCTCTTTCTTGATCACCCAGCGGTATTGCAGCCCCAATGCCAGCACCAGGGCCGGGGGATCAAAATAGGACGCATGGTTGCTGAGGATAACGTAGCGCTGGGCCGGGTCGATGTGCTCGCGTCCGCTGACTTCAAGGCGGATTCCGGTGAGTCTAAGCATGCACCAGGCGTATACCTGGGTGCCGTGAAAGGCGGCGTTGCCATTGCGGCCGGCAAGTGCGGCGATAACAATAGGCAGGAACAGGATCAGCGTGAGCAGTGCAGCCCAAAACAGGATCCAGACAGCTTTGAGGGTGTTCAACATAGCAGGCCCTGAGCAAACTAAGGTTGGGCGATCGCCCGACGGCAGGGGATAAAAGATGTCACATTCGGGTGGGAATCACAAAATCCACCCACAAAAAAAGGCAGCCGAGGCTGCCTTTCTGGCGGTGCCCTACTATCCGTTAGATAGCAGTAACGTTTTCCGCCTGAGGACCTTTCTGGCCCTGGGTAACGGTGAACTCAACCTGCTGGCCTTCTGCCAGGGTCTTGAAGCCGCTGCCCTGAATTGCGCTGTAGTGAACGAATACGTCCGGGCCGCCTTCACGAGTGATAAAGCCAAAGCCTTTTGCTTCGTTGAAGAACTTAACAGTGCCGGTAGTAGTAGACATACTTAAACTTCCTGAAATCAATCATTTTATCTTGCCGCCAGGCCATCGTCGTGATGCCTGATCAGCGTTTACGGAAATACAGAATTCGCGGAATCAAAAACAGGACGGTCACTACTAACTGCGGAGGTACGTCTTATTCATGAAAGCTTTACTGAATCTTTCCTACGTAAATAACTCTACTCTTTGTTTTTGGGATTGCCAAGCGTATTTTTCATTTATTCCGTACGTAGTGTTACCCATCATCCCCGGACCAGCCCGAAGGTGTAAATTCCCAGTGCTGTCATGAGGATAGAGCCAACAACATGGGCCAGAATTCCAGCCAGAGCCATGCTCCATTTGCCTTCCTGGATAGCGGAAAGCATTTCCAGGGAGAAGGTGGAGAAGGTGGTCAGGGCGCCGCAAAGGCCGGTAATGGCAAACAGGCGCCACTCCGGTGCCAACGAGGTGCCATGAACGAAATAGCCAATAAGCAGGCCAACAAGCCAGCCGCCGGAGAGGTTGGCGGCGAGGGTGCCGTAGGGAATGGCGTGGTAGCTGCTGTTGAGCCAAAGGCCCAGTGCCCATCTCAGGTTAGCGCCGATGACGGCTCCGGCGCTTACGGCCAGGATTGATAGCCACATTCCCAAATTACCTCATGATTTGGTGTCTGCCGGATGTTGCCATCCGGCATCCTCAATCCAAACCCCTATACCCTCTGTCAGGCCGGGTTGTGGTCGATCAGCGTGTCTTTGTTACGAGCAAACTCGTCGAACGGGAAGTCGTCGACGGTCAGCATTTCCAGGACCACGGCTTCGTACTCGCGCATAAACTCGGCCTCTTCCTTGGTGAAGATGTCCGCTTCCAGTGCGGCTTCGAAGCGTTCTTCCGGATGCAGCGCGTCCATCGGCAACTGGCCCTTGGCATACGCCTTGGTGACTTTGCGATACAGCTGTTCGGCCTTGTCGTAATCCTTCAGCAAATAGTTGTACTGAGCAATGGGATTCTCAACCGCACCCTTGCCTTCGCCAGCCGTCGTCCAGGCTCCGGCCAACAGCTTCTCCCGCACGGGGGTATCGGTGGAGATGGCTTTTGCCAGTTTGCGGGCCAGATCATCATGGGGCTGGTCCCAACGACGGCCGAGGGGCATGGTGATGGCACGCAAGGCCATAGCGACCGGGCGGTTAGGAAGGTTCTGGAGGAATTCTTCCATGGCGGTTTCCGCTCGGTTCAGCAACAGCGCCATGCTGTACTCCATCAGGTCGCGCTCACCGTCAACCGGCTGGGTTTCATGCCAGTTCTTGAGCACCATGGAGGCCAGGTAAAGATTGGCCAGCACATCACCAAGGCGGGCGGAAATCAGCTCACGCATTTTCAGTTCCGACCCCAGCGTGGTCATCGCGGCGTCGGCACACAGGCCGAAGGCGGCGCTAAAGCGGGCCACACCCTGGGCGTATTTGCGTGCATTGTGGTCAAACGGCACGTCGGGTTTGCCGATACCCAGAGCCTGGGTGAACGCACGAGCAGCGTTGCCGAAGATCAGGCCAGCGTGGCCGAAAAAGGCATCGTCAAACGCGTCGATGTCATCGTTGTCTTTGGCCGCCAGTTCCTTCAGTACATAGGGATGACAGCGTATTGCACCCTGACCGAAGATCATCAGGCTGCGGGTCATGATGTTGGCGCCTTCCACAGTGATGGAAACCGCCGCACCACTGAAGCCGATACCCAGGTAGTTGCGGGGGCCAAGGGTGACCGTCTTACCACCATGCACATCCATAGCGTCGGTCAGGACACCGCGCTGGAATTCGGTCAGGTGGTACTTGAGAATCGCCGACGGTACCGCCGGTTTTTCGCCTTTGTCGATCATGTTCGCGGTGTGATTCACTGCCGACTGGGCGATGTAGGTCTTGGCAGCAATGCGGGCCAGAGGCTCCTGCACGCCTTCCATGTCTGCCACCGGGGTATTGAACTGGCGACGGATGCGGGTGAAGCCGCCAGCGGTGCCCACTGAGTAGGCAGCCGCTCCGGCCGCGCCGGATGGCAAGGTGATGCAGCGTCCGACGGACAGACACTCAACCAGCATGCGCCAGCCCTGCCCGGCCATTTCCTGGCCACCGATGATGTAATCCAGCGGAATGAACACGTCGGTGCCCTTGATGGGGCCGTTCATGAATGGTGTGCCGATGGGACAATGCCGGCGGCCGATTTCCATGCCCTTGGTATTGCGGGGAATCAGCGCACAGGTAATCCCATAGTCCTTGGTGTCACCGAGCAGCCCGTCGGGGTCGAACATGCGGAAGGCGAGACCAACCACAGTCGCAACCGGCGCCAGGGTAATCCAGCGTTTCTCGAAGTTGAGACGCAGGCCCAGCACTTCCTTGCCCTCGAACTCGCCCTTGCAGACCACACCGGTGTCCGGCAGCGAGGTGGCGTCGGAACCGGCGCGGGGGCCAGTCAGGCCGAAGCAGGGAATTTCGCGACCATCCGCCAACCGGGGCAGATAGTGGTTCTTCTGTTCGTCGGTGCCGTACTTGACCAGTAGCTCACCAGGGCCGAGGGAGTTGGGCACGCCCACGGTGACCATCAGCATTTCGTTGGCCGCCAGCTTCTGCAACACCGCTGTCTGGGCCTTGGCGGAGAAGTGCAGGCCGCCGTATTCCTCGGGAATGATCATGCCGAAGAATTTCTCTTTCTTGAGGAACTCCCACAAATCCGCCGGCAGATCAGCACGTTCAACGGCCAGGTCCCAGGCGTTACACATGGAAATGGCCTGGGTACACTGGTTGTCCACAAAGGCCTGCTCTTTCTCAGACAGGCCCGTGTTGCGGTTGATCAGCAGGCTGTGCCAGTCGGGACGCCCGGTAAACAGCTCGCCATCCCAACTGACGGTCCCCGCTTCCAGGGCCACCTTTTCGGTCTCGGACACCTTGGGAGCCACTTTCTTGAACATGGCGAATACCCGCGGGGTCAGCCAGCTCCGGCGAAATCCCGGCAGACCTGCAGCGGCGGTAACGGCGGCGCCGATAAACAGTATGAGCGCGAGCAATCCCGACGCCAGGAAAAGCGAAAGCACGCCTGTTACCACCATCACCCCGATAGCGGGTTTGGCACCGGATTCCTTGCGCATCACAACAAGAAGGCCGGTAACAGCAGCAAGAAACAGTATGAAAGTCATCATGGATACTCTCTGTCGTCCGTGGTTTTGAATGTCAAAAACTACATTCTGTTACGTTCAACCTACCTGATCAGATGAATCCTGACCAGCAACTGGTTCACCATCAGGCAGTTACAATAACGCGAATGCCTTCCAGGGACAGGCTGGCCTGCCCCAGTAACGTCTCTGCGGCGTCCAACTGTTTACGGAAGAAGTCGATTTCGTCGTTACGAATGGTCGGATTGACCTTCTCCATCGCCTCAAGACGCTGGATTTCCGGGCCGAACACGTCTCTGACCCGGGCCAGGGCCGACGCTCTCAGGGGCTCCAGGTGCGGCTCGGAAAGGCGTTCGGCATGATCGACCATGGTTTCCACCTGCGGGCGAATCTGCGGCACGATGGCCTGAGCGGTGCGCCTGCGGATGTTCGAGCACATGTCGTTGAGCCGGTCATGAGGCAGGGTTGCCGACAAGTCACGTCCGTTCACATCCACCAGCAGCCTCAACGGCGAGACCGGCAGGTACCGGGACAACTGCAGCGATTCAGGCGCCGGGCAATGCACGGTATACAGGGCCTCCAGCAACAGAGTGCCGGGTGGCAGCGCCTTGACCGTCATACTGGCCAAAGCCGCCTTGCCCAGCCCGGAACTGGTGACCGATTCCATGATACCGGTCACCAGCGGATGCTCCCAACTCATGAAGGCCATGTCTTCGCGCTCAAGAGCCTGCTGACGACTCCAGGTAACGGTCAGGCCGTCTTCCGGCAGCTCGGTCACGTGTCCGGCCTGGTATTGCTCGCCCGGCCTCAGCACGTCGGCATGCTCGGAATGATCCTCGACATCAACGCCGAGGATATCGCAGGCCTCGATCATATAGTCACGTACCTGGGCGGATTCTTCCTCGGATTCGATCTGGCTGATCAACGCCTCCGCCACGTCCGGACGGCAGGAGTTAAGCTCGATGAGCGCGTCGCGGCCGTTGCGCAGCAACGTACGCAGGCGCTCGGCCTCGGCCCGCGAAGCATCCACCAGCGCCGGCAGGTCGTCCGTCGCACCATCAATGACGGCCTGCCACTGCACGGCCACATGATCGTGGACAGCGACACCCACAGAGCAACTTTCATTGAACGCGTTCACGCCGTCCTCAAACCAACGGTACTGGACCTCCTGGGCCGTTCCCTGCAGGTAGGGGATATGGATGTCGATGGTGTCGGTCTGGCCAATCCGGTCGAGCCGGCCGATGCGCTGTTCCAGCAAGTCGGGGTTGGCGGGCAGATCGAACAGGATCAGGTGATGGGCGAACTGGAAATTGCGCCCCTCACTGCCGATTTCCGAGCAGATCAGTGCCTGGGCGCCCTGTTCAGTATCAGCGAAGTAAGCTGCGGCGCGATCCCGCTCGATCAGGCTCAGATGTTCATGGAAGGCAGCGCTGCGGATACCGGCACGCAGTTGCAGGTAGTGCTCCAGAGCCATGGCGGTCGAGGCGTGGGCACAGATCACCACCACCTTGGCCGGCTTCAGGCCGGTCAGGGTCTTCTCCAGCCAGGCGACACGGGGATCTTCCGCCAGCCATTGTTCTTCGTCCACGGCCGTTTCGGGCGTTAACCCGGCTACCCCCTGACAAACATCTCCCTGCTGGTAGAGTTCCGGGCAGGGTAACGCAACCGGTAGCGGATGGCGCTCCGGGAACCCCTTGATGGCGGCGCGGGTGTTCCGGAACAGCACGCGACCGGTACCGTGACGGTCCAGCAATGCATCAACCACGGCCTGTGCCGGCTCCTGGGACGCCATCAAACCTTCCAGCTCATCACCCAGCCAGCCCTCGAGGGCTTTCCGATCCGTGTCGGAGACAGCGGTTATGCCTTGCTCTCGGATATGGGAAACCACCCCATTGATCACTTCGTACTGCTTTTCCTCTTCCCGGAAAGTCTCCAGATCGTGAAAGCGTGCCGGGTCCAGTAACCGCAAGCGAGCGAAGTGGCTGGCCACCCCCACCTGCTCCGGGGTTGCGGTCAACAGCAACAAGCCATTGCTGGCTTCTGAAAGCTGCTCAATCAGCCGATATTCAGGGCTCGCCACCTCCGGGCTCCAGGCCAGGTGATGGGCCTCATCCACCACCATCAGGTCCCAACCGGCGGCAATGGCATCCGCCTGGGCCTGTTCGCTGGTCATCAGGAAATCCAGGCTGCACAGTGCAAGCTGTTCACTCTCAAACGGGTTTTCATCGGCATCGGTCAGGTCGTCATCCTCTTCCGACAACCCCTCCAGATCCTCCATGGCCTCATACCGGCTGCGATCAATGATCGAGAATCGCAGGTTGAACCGCCGCAGCATTTCCACCAACCACTGATGCATCAATGAATCCGGCACCACGATAAGCACCCGACGGGCACGACTGGTGTGCAGCTGATAGTGAAGAATCAGGCCGGCCTCAATGGTTTTGCCCAACCCCACTTCGTCCGCCAGCAGAACCCGGGGGGCGTATCGTGTTGCCACTTCGTGGGCAATGTAAATCTGGTGTGGCAAGTGCTGCGTGCGCGCACCGATCAGGCCCTGAGCCGAGGATGCACGTAACCGGTCAAGGTGTTGCGCGGTGGCCATCCGCAGGCGAAACGCACCATTGCGATCAAACTGGCCGGCAAACAGCCGTTGGTGGGGGGCGGAAAAGTCCACGGAACTGCTGAGTTTTACCTCGGAAACATGGATCAGGTTCTCTCCGCCGTCATCGGCGTGGTACATCAGCACACCGCCGATATCCTCCACGGCCCTCACGATGTAACGTTCGCCATCGAAGGTTTCGATAGCCTCGCCAATCTGGTAGATGATCCTCGACAGCGGAGCATTGTCGATGGCGTAGGTGCGCTCCTCATCCGCCGCCGGGAAACCCAGCGTTACACGGCGGCCTGAGATGTCCGTGACAATACCAAGGCCGAGCGCGGTATCGCTGTGGCTGACCCAGCGCTGACCAATTACAAATTCCGATGTATCCAAGAAACCTCCGACAGATTTAAATCACCGTAACTGCTTTATACGTCTGTGTTCGAGGGACCGTTCTCACGCACCCAATAGGCGGTGGCACCACAAACCGCGGCAGGCACCACCACCAGGTTCAGCACCGGCACCATGGCCGCCAATGCCACCGGCAGGCCAAACCCGAGGGCCGACAGGCGAGTGTCACCCAGTAGCCGCCGCAAGGCCGGGAAACTGACCCGATGGTTGTCCGCCGGGTAGTCCACGTACTGCAGCGACATCATCCAGCAATTGAAGACGAACCACAGCACGGCCGCCACCAGATTGACCACCGGGATAACACCGATGATGAAAAGGCCAATGGCCCTGGGCAGGTAGTAGAGGATTTTCTGCACCTCCCGCCAGAGAGAGCGGGGAATATCCCGTATGATCTGGCTCCAGCCATCATCGGTGCTGACCTCCTGACCGGTCAGGTGCTTTTCCGTCAGTTCCGCGAGGTAACCGTAGAAGGGCGAGCCGATGAGGTTCGCCAGGATCACGAACCCGTAAGCCAACATCAACAGGATGACGGCGCCGTAGAGAATCCAGAACAACCAGTCGAGGCTTTGTAGCCACGCCCAATCCGGTAACCAGCTCATGGCTGTGGCAATCATCGCTGCAAAGAGTTCAGCCAGAAAGTAGAACAGTAGGCCGAATAACAGAATATTAATAACCAGGGGGATAACAACGAACAATCTCAGTCCAGGCTGCCGTATCAGCCGGAACCCTTCTCCAAGGTAACCCAGGCCGCGGAAAAAATTACCTTTCAACATACCTCGCAGCACCTCAGCTTCGATGACAGTGACGGGGCGCAAAGCATATCATGTTGCAAACTCCACCACAGCCCGACGGTGACCATGGCATTCCTGAGGCAACGCATTCTGATTCTGCTCGCGTATCAGCCTTTTTGGCGGGCAATACTGGTTCTTTCGGCCGCCGCCATCATTTACCTTGCAACCACCAGCCAACCCTACCCGATTCCCTCGGCAGCCAGCGACAAAGTCAATCACCTGCTGGCATTCTTGCAGTTGGCGGTGGTTACCCGGCTGGCCTGGCCGGGCTTGAGGAAACTGTGGATTGTCATCGGCCTGCTGGCGTTCGGGCTGGGCATTGAGCTTGTCCAGGCCCAGCTACCCTACCGCACCTTTGCCATTGCCGATATTCTCGCCGACGCTGCAGGCATTGCTATCGGGTTACTACCGTGTCCCGGATTTATAAGGCCACACACGCAAAACGACCGGCCCATCGTTCACGCCAACAGCCGTCAATAAAGCACCACCCACCGGACTTGAGACATCAACCCGGACTTGTGTGAGATATATCCTACAAACTCGTAAGATCTTGCTGCGACATAGCGTAGGTTTCCCCGACAGGAATACCCGCCGATATCTCAATTAACTGATATTAAAGAACTTATAACAAAACCACTACCAGCACAGCTGCTCTGGCGTGCACAGTTCACATGTTTGTAAAACTGCGGTTGGTATAGTGTTTACATCAAGGATGACAGGGAAATGGACGACGCACTGGATGCACCCCGGCAATTGGATGCAGGGAGAAGCAGGGACACAGGGATGGCTCGCTTAAGGGAGACCTCTTCGGATCGCCGGCTCGGACGCCGGCACCAGGGACTGGCAAGGGAAATCGGCAACAAGGTAGTTGCCAACAGCGCAGGGACGCGACACCTGTTCCGAAAAAGGGTAACCGAAAGGTTGCCCTTTTTTTTCGCCCGCTCTCAGGTCATCGAGCTCTGGCCTGCCAGGTACACCCGCACCCGATTAAACTCCTCAAACTCATTCAGGTCTGGCCAGGTGCGGCCTTCGATTACGTCCTGCTGCCGGTAGTGGTCGTCACCCAGATTCCGCAAGCGAGAATCCGCCAGTATCACCAAAGGCGCGGCTCGCCTGAACTCGGACAGCAGCGGGCGATTTTCCGGGTCATACAACACGTCCGCCGCGGTCACAACGTCCACATCGCTCGGCCGCGTTGCCCAATCGGCGCTCAGGGTCACCGACACGCCATTTAACCTGGCGTTCGCCGCTGCCGCATCCAGTGCAGCCTGGTCAATATCACAGGCGATGGCCTCCCTCGCCCCGGCCATTGCGGCAGCAATAGCCACCACCCCGGAACCGGATCCAAAATCCAACACCTTTTTGCCTTTCACCAGATGTGGATGTGCGAGGATATAGGCCGCCAATACCTGTCCACTGGCCCAGCAAAACGACCAGTACGCCGGCTCAGCAACCACCGCCTGCGCCTCTTCATGGCTTAGTGGGCCTTCCAGTACTCCTGGGTCGAACAGGTAGAGGACGATGTCGGGGCAACCCGCCGGGGCTGTAACGGCAACCTGCCCCCGGCTGAGGGTTTTCCCAAGATGCTGATCTAGAATGTCGGGGGTCATGGTTACTCCGGAACACAGGCATGGCAAGGCACGCATTGTAGCGGCAGCGGCGCGGCGGCACACCCGCAGGCGAGCAAAAAACCAGCATGTTCGTTATACTGCTGCCTCATTTCCCGTACGAACCCAAACCTGCCATGCCGTCCAGACCTGATACCAGCGACTATCTCTCCCTGTTCCTGAACGACGTTCCGCTCATGGACGTAAGGGCCCCGATCGAGTTCAGCAAGGGCAGCTTCCCGAATGCTATCAATGCGCCCCTGATGAACGACGAGGAACGCCACAGGGTCGGTATCTGCTACAAGGAAAAAGGTCAGGACAAGGCCATTGAACTGGGCCACCAACTGGTTTCCGGGGATCTCAAGGCGCAACGCATCGAAGCCTGGAAGCGATTTACCGCCACAAACCCGAACGGCTACCTGTTCTGCTTCCGCGGCGGCCTGCGTTCGCGGCTGACCCAGCAGTGGATCAAAGACTCTGGCATCGAGTTTCCGCTCATCCAGGGTGGCTACAAGGCCATGCGCCGCTTCCTGATCGACAGCCTGGAAGCCCTCACGGCATCGTCCGAGTTCGTTATTCTCAGCGGCCGCACCGGCACCGGCAAAACCCGCGTGCTGAATCAATTGCCCAATCCTGTTGACCTTGAAAGGTTGGCAAACCATCGTGGCTCCAGCTTCGGTCGTCAGGTAACGTCCCAACCGTCACAGATTGATTTCGAAAACCGCCTGGCCGTGGCCATGCTCAAGGCCCATCATCACGTCGGCGGGACGGTGTATTTGGAAGATGAAAGCAGACTGGTGGGCCGATGCGCCCTGCCGGAAAGCCTCAGAAACCGAATGGCAGCAGCACCCCTGATGGTGCTGGATCAACCGATCGAGGAGCGAGTACGAATCATCCGCGAAGACTATGTTGACCAGATGACGGCCGACTACGTGGAACGCGACGGCACAGAAGCAGGCTGGCTCAACTTTCGCGACTACCTTCTCAGCGCCCTCGACAGAATCCGGAAACGCCTCGGCGGTGAACGCCATAGCCGACTACGGCAGATGATGGAGGATGCCCTCGACCGCCAGCACCGAACCGGTGAGACCGGTGCGCACCATGAATGGATCGAGGCACTGTTGCAGGACTACTACGACCCCATGTATGACTACCAGCTCAGCCAGAAGGAAGGCCGCATTGTCGTGAAGGGCGGGCCGGAAACCATCATCGGGTGGGCCAGTCGTTGATTTACAACGTACAACGCTCCCACCCAAACTGGACGCGCATGTTGTACGTTTGCCACAAACCTCTGCTATAACAAAACACAGGCAAATATCAATTGAACAGCCGTTGTCCCTGTCATATTAAAGCAATAAGCCACTACTACCGAACAAGGAGTCACTGAATGGAAGATCTTCTGGGAACCGACATTAATGCCTCGGAGCTATGGGACCAGGCACTCTCGTTGATCATGACCTACGCCCCAAAGGTCGTCCTGGCCATCATCACGCTGGTACTCGGCCTCTGGCTGATCAATCGTTGCATCGGGGTTCTCGATAAAAAGCTGGGCGCAAAAGACCCGACACTCAACAAATTTCTGTGTGGGCTGATAAGCGCCATCCTCAAGGTGATGCTGCTGATCTCCGTCGCGTCGATGATCGGCATCGCTACGACGTCCTTTATCGCTGTTATTGGTGCTGCTGGCCTCGCCATCGGCCTTGCGCTGCAGGGCAGCCTGGCCAACTTTGCCGGCGGCGTACTGATTCTGATCTTCAAGCCATTCAAAGTCGGTGACACCATCGAAGCTCAGGGCTACCTGGGTGCCGTCGCGGAGATTCAGATTCTTTACACGGTGGTAAATACCTTCGATAACCGCCGCATCGTCATTCCCAACGGCAGCCTGTCCAACGCCACCCTGGTGAACGTCAGCATCTACGACAAGCGCCGCTGTGACATGACTTTCGGTATTCACTACGACGACGACATCGACAAGGCCAAGGCCATTCTGAAGCGCCTGTTCGACGAGGACGAACGTTCACTGAAGGATCCGGAACCCCGTATCTGCGTGGGCAGTCTTGGCGACAACTCCGTTAACCTGATGTTCCGGGCCTGGGTCGCCACCGATGACCTCTGGCCGTACTACTGGGACATGCACGAGAAAGTGAAGAAGGCGTTCGACGCCGAGGGCATTACCATTCCGTTCCCACAGCGGGATGTGCATGTCTACAAATCCGAGTGATTGGTATCTCATTAACACACACTGTTACTCGCATTCTGTACAGCCTCAACTAAGCTGACCAGTAATGGCGGTGCAGTCGCATTAGCGGCGTCACCGCCAGTCACCGGAACCGGGTCAGGAATATCACCGGTTCCAGTACCGCTGTCATTGCTGGTAGGAGGTTGTCACTATGCCGGTACAGCAGTTGAAGGAATACCTTGATCAGGCAGGCGTGGAATACATGTGCCTGTCTCACCCCCCTGCGTTTACCGCCCAGCAACTCGCCCATCACGTCAAAATCGCCGGCGACCGGGTGGTGAAAACCGTCATTATTGAACTGGATGGCAAAATGGCCATGCTGGTCATGCCCGCTACCTGGCGTATCCGTTGGGACCGACTGACCCATATCCTGGATACCGATTTTGTCGATCTTGCGGACGAACAGGAATTTCAGGACCGCTTCCCCGAGTGCGAAGTGGGCGCCATGCCGCCATTCGGCAACCTGTTTGATATGTCCGTGTATTGCGCAGAGGCTCTGACCCGGCAACCGGAACTCGCCTTTGCCGCTGGCAGCCACACCGAATCCATCCACATGAAAACGTCAGATTTCCTGGAACTCGTGCATCCGATGGTGCTGGAGCAGGGATTTGTAAAACCAGGCGCGCAAAAGCCAGCCTGGCTCAAGGGCCGCGCCCGCAGGGCTGAGTCCCTGACCGGCAGCCCCACCGCCAACCTGGCCGGTTACTGACACCAAAAACCGGCCCAGGCTTGATCCGGACGGCTTGTCTGGATGCGCCCATCGCGTAAACTGGGCGTACCAGACAGGAACCCGTTATGACTCAAGCCTTTGATATTGTGATTGTCGGTGCCGGCATGGTCGGTGCCGCCCTCGCGACCGGACTTGGCCGCAGTGGCTTCCGCGTGGCCCTGGTTGACCGTGGCTCCGCCCCCGAATTCGATCCCTCGCTGCCTCCAGACATCCGCGTGTCAGCCCTGAGCGCCGGCAGTGAGCGCTACCTCAACGATCTTGACGTCTGGCCCAGCATGCTCGCCATGCGTGCCACACCCTACGCCCGCCTGGCAGTATGGGACGAGACCCGCCACCCACTCAGCAACCTGCTGCCCCGCAAGGTCGCCGATGTGGTATTTGACGCCGGCAACCTGTCCGCCCGACACCTGGGGCATATCGTGGAGAATCGCATTACCCAGCAGGCATTGTGGAACAGCGCCGCGGCTCTGAACTCGGTCTCCCTGTTTCCCGACAACGCCGTCAGTCACCTAGAAAACGGCAACAACCACGCTGCTGTGACCCTGGAGGACGGCACCGAACTCGAGTGCCAATTGGTGGTGGGCGCCGATGGCGAGGCCTCCGGCGTCCGGGAGCTGGCAGGCATCGGCGTAACCCGGGACCAGTACCAGCAACAGGCAATGGTCATTTCGGTTCGCTACCAGGGCGCGGTTGAGGACATCACCTGGCAGAGCTTCTACCCTTCCGGCCCACGGGCTTTCCTCCCGCTGCATTCCGCGGGCAATGGCGAAAGCTGGGCGTCTCTGGTGTGGTACGACTCGCCGGAGCAAATAGCGCGCCTGAAATCGCTGGACGACCGTGCGTTGATGGCGGAAATACAGAACGCCTTCCCACCGGAATTACCTCTGCTGACGCACATTGAAGCCAAAGCCAGCTTCCCGATTGCCCGCCAGCACGCCAAAACCTATGTGAACCATCGTGTCGTGCTGGCAGGTGACGCCGCCCACACGATCAACCCGCTGGCTGGCCAGGGCGTCAACCTGGGCTTCCAGGACGCCCTCTGCCTGCAGACCGTCATCCGCGAGGCCAAACGCGCAGGCTGCGACCTGGCCGATCCGGCGTGGCTGACCAAATACGAGCGACAACGCCGCCCGGCCAACCGCCGTATGATGATGGCGATGGACGTGTTCTACCACCTGTTCAGCAACCGCACGCCGCCTCTGCACTTGTTGCGCAATCTGGGCCTGGGCGCCACGAAAGCAATGCCATTTGCCAGAAACCGGGTGGCCAAATACGCTATGGGCATCGACGACGAACTGCCCCCGCTGATTCGCCAACTGGCGGAGCGGCTGCCGGGGATGAAGCAACTGTAAAGCGTTTCACAAGCCTCAACTCATCAACAGGGAATCATCATGGCAGAAACCATTTTCACCAAGATTATGAACCGGGAAATCCCGGCGGACATCGTTTACGAAGACGACATCAGCCTGGCGTTCAAGGACATTAACCCACAGGCACCGGTGCACCTGCTGATTATCCCGAAAAAGGAAATCGCAACAATCAACGATATTGAGGAAGGAGACCGGGAGTTGGTGGGCCACTTGTACTGGGTTGCCGCCAAGCTGGCGAAGGAGATGGGCTTCGCCGACGATGGCTATCGGGTCGTCATGAACTGCGGCGAAAATTCAGGCCAGACGGTATTCCACATCCACCTGCACCTGCTGGCCGGCAAGCCCCTCGGTTGGCCGCCGTATACCGATAAATTGAAACAAGGCTGATCGCCTTGAGCGCCGGCGATATCTGAGATATTTACGAAGCCGGGCGGGAGGCACTGTTCAGGACCGTGGAGCGCCAGGGATGGCGCGACCGAGCCCTACATGGACGTATTCACGGGGGTGTCCTGAACGGTGCCTCCTGCCCTGCGGGAACACCCGCACCAGAAGGCTACGAACTCAGCGCCCGACGACCTTCTCAGCTTCCTCCACCG
This sequence comes from Marinobacter sp. DS40M6, assembly GCF_028581595.1. Taxonomy (NCBI): domain Bacteria; kingdom Pseudomonadati; phylum Pseudomonadota; class Gammaproteobacteria; order Pseudomonadales; family Marinobacteraceae; genus Marinobacter; species Marinobacter sp. DS40M6. The sequence continues at coordinate 284,821 of NZ_JAFCAE010000005.1, forward strand.
GCGTATGCCGAACATCCTCACCCTTGACCATGAAGATCACATTCTCGGCAATGTTGCAGGCGTGATCCCCCACCCGCTCCAGGGCGCGGAGAATCCACATCACCGACATACAGCGGGAAATGTTACGGGTATCTTCCATCATGAACGTCAGCAACGTCCGCGTGGCCGCCTGGTATTCCTCGTCTACCCGCTTGTCTTCCTTCATGATCCGCAGCGCCTGCTCAGAATCGAGACGGGCAAAGGCGTCCAGGGCATCGTGCAACATACTAAGAACATGATTGCCAATGTGGCGCACTTCCACGTACCCACGAGGCGCCTGACCTTCCTCTGACAGCTTGATGGCAAACTTGGCGATTTTCTTGGCCTCGTCACCAACCCGCTCCAGGTCCGCCACCATCTTGATCACCGAAATCACCAACCGCAGATCACGCGCGGTGGGCTGGCGACGGGCGATAATCAGGGTTGCTTCCTCGTCGAGGTCGATTTCCATCTGATCGACTTTCTTGTCCGTGGCACGGACCTCGTCCGCCAGGTGGCCATCATTTTCCACCAGTGAGGTAATCGCACGGTCGACCTGGGACTCCACCAGGCCGCCCATCTCAAGAAACTCGCTCTTCAGGGCCATCAGTTCGTCATTGAACTTGTGCGAAATGTGATCGCCGTAAACATCGTCCTTTTTATCTGGCATGACTGTGTTCTCCAGTGTTCAACAATACCGGCGTTAACCGAAACGGCCGGTGATATAGGATTCGGTGAGTTCGTGCTCGGGCGACGTAAACACCTTGTTGGTTTCGTTTACTTCCACCAGATGCCCCAGGTGGAAGTACGCCGTTCGATTCGATACACGGGCTGCCTGTTGCATCGAGTGGGTCACGATCACGATGGTGTAACTCTCCGACATTTCCGCCATCAGCTCTTCCACCCTCGCGGTTGCAATGGGGTCCAGTGCAGAGCAAGGCTCGTCCATCAGAATAACCTCCGGGCTCACCGCGATAGCGCGCGCAATGCACAGACGCTGCTGCTGGCCGCCCGACATTCCGGTGGCTGTCGCATCCAGACGGTCCTTGACCTCGCCCCACAGCCCCGCCTTGCGCAGGCTGTTCTCGACGATGTCATCAAGATCGGATTTTCGATTGGCCAGGCCATGAATCCGGGGGCCATAGGCCACATTGTCATAAATGGACTTGGGGAACGGGTTTGGCTTCTGGAAAACCATGCCCACCCGCGCACGCAATTCGACAACGTCGCGGCGACGGTCATAGATGTCCTGATCGTCCAACTGAAGTGACCCCGTCACCTTGCAGATTTCGATGCTGTCATTCATCCGGTTGAGACACCTCAGGAACGTGGACTTGCCGCACCCTGAAGGTCCAATAAAGGCAATGACCTCGTTCTTCGCCACATCCAGGCTGATGTTCTTGATCGCCCGGGTATCACCGTAGGAAACATTGACATCGCGAAGCTTGAATTTGGCATTGTCGGCAAAAGGCTCTCCCACCGTTTTGCCTTCCTCAATGATCGTTTCCTCGGGCTGCTCCCGCACCGGAGCAACCGCCTCAACCTCTTGATGATCGGCTTCTTTGGTAATCGTTGGGTTCATCGTATTCATCGCTTATCTCCTTACCACCGACGCTCAAGGCGCTTGCGAAGCCAAATGGCCAGTGCGTTCATGCTAACCAGGAATGCCAGCAATACCATGATGGCTGCTGACGCACGTTCTATAAAGGCGAGCTCCGGGCTGCCCGCCCACAGGAAGACCTGAACCGGGAGTACCGTCGCCGAATCGAAAAAGCCGTCCGGAACATCAACGATGAACGCCACCATCCCGATCAGCAACAGGGGGGCGGTCTCGCCCAGTGCCTGCGCCATGCCGATAATGGAACCGGTCAGCATTCCCGGCATGGCCAGCGGCAATACATGGTGTAACACCACCTGCATTTTGGAGGCACCAATACCTTCGGCAGCCTCCCGGATTGACGGCGGTACGCTTTTAATGGCCGCCCGGCTGGAAATGATGATGGTTGGCAGGGTCATCAGCGTCAGTACGAGACCGCCCACCACCGGCACCGATCTAGGCATGCCGAACAGGTTGATGAACACCGCCAGGCCCAGCAAACCGAAGATAATCGACGGCACCGCAGCCAGGTTATTGATGTTCACTTCAATGAAATCCGTGAGCCTGTTCTGGGGTGCAAACTCTTCCAGGTAAATGGCAGCCGCAACCCCGATGGGGAACGAGAGCACCAGTGTCACCAGCATGGTCAGCAAGGACCCGACGATCGCTCCAAGAATACCGGCGCGGGACGGATCACGGGAATCGCCGCTGCTGAAGAACACATCGTTGAAGGACGTCTGCACAACCTCATTTTCCACCAACTGATCCACCCAGCGCTGTTGCCGGTCACTGAGCTTGATGGAATAGGCGTCGTCACCTGCATGCTTCACGTAGACATCCACGTCGGTGTGAGCCAGAACAGTCAGTGTTTGGGTGGTTCCAAGCCACTCGGGGTTCTGCTCGAGCATGTCACGCAGCTCATTGGACGCGTAGGGGTTAAGCAGATCACGGACGGCATCCCTGTTCTCTTCCGTTGCACCCGGCACCTGTTTGATCATCGCCTGCACCAATGGCTCCACAAAATCAGCCATCTTGATCTGCTTTTTGTCCGTGGCGTCGTCCAGGTACATCATTTCACCATCGAGCTCGACTTCCATGGTGATCGTGGTTTTGGTGAAGCCGGTGTAGCCTTTACCAATAATGTCGACGAACAGCACCACCAGGGCGGAAAGCGCAATCGCAATCGCCAGTATGCCGTAGGCCCGGAACCGGCGCTCCTTGCGGTAACGCCGTTTGAGTGACTGGCGGACGAGCTCCGCCTGTGAACGTTGATCAGTCATACTGTTCCCGATATTTGCGAACGATTTTCAGGGCCACCACATTCAGCAACAGGGTAGCGAGGAAGAGCATCGCGCCGAGGGCGAAGGCCGCCAGGGTCTTGGCGCTGTCGAATTCCTGGTCGCCGGTCAGCAGGGTGACAATCTGTACGGTAACCGTAGTGACGGTTTCCAGTGGATTGGCCGTCAGATTCGCCGCGAGGCCCGCGGCCATGACTACGATCATGGTTTCACCAATGGCACGGGAGACCGCCAGCAGCACCCCGCCCATAATGCCGGGCAGTGCCGCCGGGAAAATCACCTTCTTCATGGTTTCCGACTGGGTAGCGCCCAGAGCCAGGGAGCCGTCACGCAGGGTTTGCGGTACCGCGTTGATAACGTCGTCCGACAGCGAAGACACAAACGGAATGATCATGATGCCCATGACCCCGCCAGCGGCGAGCGCACTCTGGGACGACGCATCGATACCCAGAGAGGCCGCGAAGTTACTGATGAACGGCGCGACGGTAAGTGCTGCAAAGAAGCCGTAGACCACCGTCGGGATACCCGCCAGCATCTCAAGCAATGGCTTGACCACACCGCGTACTTTCTTGTTGGCGTACTCCGAGAGGTAAATCGCCGACAGCAATCCCACCGGCACCGCAACCAGCATCGCAATCGCCGAAATCAGCAGCGTGCCGGTGAACAGCGGGATCATGCCAAAGGCGCCCTGGGCTGCCACCTGATCTGCTCGTAATGCGGTTTGCGGGCTCCACTGGGAGCCGAAGATAAACTCGGTGAACGGAATCTTCTGAAAGAACCGGAAGGTTTCAAACGCCACGGAGAAAATAATCCCGATGGTGGTCAGAATCGCCAGCGCGGCACAGGCGAAAAACAGCCACTTCAGGATCGACTCCACTTGTGTCCGGGCGTTCAGTGCCGGGCGAACCCGGAGCCAGCCCAAAAATCCCGCCAGCACAGAGACAGACACCACCAGGGTGGTCATGAACATCCGGCTCTGTTCCCTCAGCGCCTTCAGTCGCTCTGCAGCTTCAACAATGGGTGCTTCCGCAAACCCCGGAGGCAGGCTACCACTGGCCACGTTGCTGATCTTGCTCAACAGAAGACTCGCCTCGCCCTCGGACGCCGGCAACATTTCCTGTGGCAGGGAGCCAATAACCAGGGTCTGGATAACTTTTCCCTGGAACGCTGCCCAGAGCCCAAGCACCAGCAGCGCGGGAATGCCGCACCACAAAGCCGCTCGTGCCCCGTAATAAAAGGGCAGGGACTTGAGATGACGAATGCCCCCCATCGGCATCGCCAGTGACCGCGATCGGGCATAGCCCAAGCCGTAGGCAACCATCGACAGCACGATGGTCAATAAAAGCAGATTGGCCGGTTGCATGAAAATTCCCGTAACAAGCTAAAAAGGACCACAAGTGTAATCATTCGGAAAACAGGACGCACATGCCGCTTTCCAGACGTGCAAAAGGGCGCGAGCCTTTCAAAGACCCGCACCCTTGTCAGTCAACACCTTGTCGACTGGCTTACATCAGTTCTTCCTTGGCCAGGTTAGGCATGTCAGATGCCTTGTCCTGCAGCTTCATCAGCGCGTCGCGCGGAGGAACGATCAGGCCAACGTCCTTCAGGTAGCCATTCTTGCCCATGGCGCTCGGGCTCGCAAAGAACTCGGCGTATTCCGCGATGCCCGGAACCACACCAACGTGGGCTTTCTTGACGTAGAAGAACAGTGAACGGGCAACCGGGTATTCGTCTGCCGCAATGGCTTCAGCCGTCGGTACCTTGCCGTTCAGCGTCGCAGCCTGCAGACGGTCAGCGTTCTCTTCCAGGAAGCTGTAACCGAACACACCGTAAAGGCCTTTGTCGTCGATCAACTTCTGAACGATCAGGTTATCGTTCTCGCCGGCTTCGATGAACGCGCCATCTTCACGAACGCTCTGACACACGCCTTCCATGTCGTCTTCGCTCATGTCGGCAACCGCTGGCAGATCTTCACAGCCGCCCTGCAGGGCCAGCTCGTTGAAAGAATCACGGGTACCGGAGGTGGGAGGCGGTCCCATCACACGAATGGCAACGTTTGGCAGGCTGGAGTCAATGTCGCTCCACTTTTCGTAGGGGTTATCAACCAGCTTGGTCTCATCGTCCGGTGAAGGAACCTGCTTGCCCAGGGCCAGGAAAAGCTGCTCAAGGGTGATGTCCAGGTTATCGGCTTTCTGCGAGCTGGCAATCACGATGCCGTCAGAACCGATGCGGAATTCGGTGATGTCTTTTACACCGTTTTTCTGGCAAAGATCGTACTCAGACGTCTTCATGCGACGTGACGCATTGGTGATGTCCGGATGCTGGGTGCCGATACCGGCGCAGAACAACTTCAGGCCGCCACCAGAACCGGTTGACTCAAGCTTCGGAGTCGGGAAGTCAGTTGAAGAACCAAAGCGCTCAGCCACAACCGTCGCGAACGGATAAACAGTAGAGGAACCGACGATGCTGATGGTGTCGCGCGCCATGGCAGGAGTCGACACGGCGGCAATGCTACCGGCCAGTGCCACAGTTGAAAGGGCTGTTCTAAGTTTGATCACGTTGAGTCTCCATTTGTCACGTTGACTTTATTTACGGGTTTGCTTCACCGATGTGTGAACAATAAAGGCACTCTATGACAACTTTGTTACAGCCATTGAAATATAGAACAGGACGTTCAATTTTTCTTGCAGACGCGGCGCAGGCCGCTAACATGCGGGGTACTAAAACAATTCCGAACTCATAAGGTTGAATCCATGACGGCGCTTGATGACGACAAACCCACGCCCCGGGGCGAACTGGTAATCCAGGTAATCCCTCTTCCCTCAGACACCAACCCCAACGGCGATGTGTTCGCCGGCTGGCTGGTTAAACAGATGGATATTGCTGCGGCAACGCTCGCGGGGCGAATTTCACAGGGCCGCAACGCCACTGTGGCCATGGACAGGATGGAGTTTCTTTCGCCGTTGCGGGTGGGATCCCAGGTTGGCTGTTACGGTGAGTTGGTGGAAGTGGGGCGCAGCTCGATGAAAATCAACATTGAAGTCTGGACCCTGGACCGCACCGCCAAGGCCCCGCGCAAGGTAACCGAAGGTCTCTTCATTTATGTTGCCATCGACGAGCATGGCCGCATCCGGGAAGTTCCCGACCAGGCCACCTGATCAGGTGGCAGGAACTGGCCGCTTCTCCGGTAAGAACATCGAGAGTATCGCCGCTGCTGCCACCAGACCCGCGGATATCCACAAACAGGCTTGCAGCCCGTAGGCCTGATAAACCCAGCCGGACAGGATCGTTCCCAGCAAGCGGCCGGCGGCATTCGACATATAATAGAACCCCACATCCAGCGAGACACCATCCCCTCGCGCATAGCTAACAATCAGGTAGCTGTGCAGCGAGGAGTTGATGGCAAACAGAACGCCAAACAGCATCAGACCGCCGATAACCACCACCTGGGGCGTCCACCCCACCGTCAGACCAATCGCGATCGCCGCGGGTATAAGGGCCAGAAGCATCGCCCAGAGCACCGCGGGTTGCTTGCCGTCCATATTCCCGGTAATACGCGGCGCAAGGGTCTGGATAAAGCCGTAGCCAATCACCCAGGTGGCCATGAAGCCACCCACTTTCCAGAAATCCCAGCCAAACACAGTGTGCAGATAAACCGGCAGAGCCACTACAAACCACACATCCCGGGCGCCAAACAGAAACATTCGGGCAGCAGATAGCACGTTGATGGCCCGACTCTTGGACAGAATTTCGCGAAACTTCGGCTTTGCCTTGCTCTTGCCCAGGTCCTGCCCCAACAGGAAAAGGCTGGCCAGCCACACCACACTCAGGGCTACCGCCATGATAACGACCGCGCCTTGGAACCCAGCAGCCATCAACAGCACACCACCGAGGAAAAAGCCCACGCCCTTCAGGGTGTTCTTCGATCCAGTGAGGATGGCCACCCATTTGTACAGAGTGCCCTGCTGCTCATCTGGCACCAGAAGCTTAATGCCGCTCTTGGCGGACATCTTGTTCAGGTCTTTGGCGATACCGGAGATGGCCTGCGCCGCCATCACCCAAGGCACCGTCAGCATGGCCGCCGGCACCGCCAGCATGGCAAGAGCGGCAATCTGAAGGAACAGCCCGATATTCATGGTGCGGTTCAGCCCCATGCGAGCGCCCAAATAGCCACCCACCAGGTTGGTCACCACCCCGAAGAACTCATAGAAAATGAACAGCAGGGCAATTTCCAGCGGTGAATAGCCGAGCTGATGGAAATGCAACACCACCAGCATCCGCAAGGCCCCGTCCGTCAGGGTGAAGGCCCAGTAATTACCGGTGATGACCAGGTACTGTCGGATGGCAGCAGTCATATCAGACGGAACCTACCCGGCGCGCCAGTTCTGCGGTGCGGTTGGCGTAGCCCCATTCGTTGTCGTACCAGGCGTAGATTTTCACCTGGGTACCATTCACCACCATGGTGGAGAGGGCATCAATAATGGAGGAACGAGGGTCGGTTTGGTAATCGATGGACACCAGCGGGCGCTCTTCGTAGCCCAGAATGTTTTTCAGATCGCCCTCAGCAGCCTCTTTTAACAACTGATTTACGGTATCGCGATCCGTGGGTGTTTCCACCTCGAATACGCAGTCAGTCAGCGAGGCATTCGTCAGTGGCACCCGAACGGCATGGCCATCCAGACGGCCCTTCAGCTCCGGAAAAATTTCGATAATCGCGGTGGCGGAACCGGTGCTGGTCGGAATCAGGGAACTGCCACAGGCGCGGGCCCGCCGCAGGTCCTTATGAGGCGCATCGATGATGGTTTGAGTGTTGGTCAGGCTATGGATCGTCGTGATGGAACCATGCTTGATACCCAGCTTCTCGTGGATGACCTTCACCACCGGCGCCAGGCAGTTGGTGGTGCAGGAAGCAGCAGTGACAATGCGGTCATTGGCCGGATCAAAAATGCCGTCGTTCACGCCCACCACAATGTTTTTGGCCCCAGCCTCTTTCACAGGAGCGGTCACCACCACGCGCTTGACGCCCTGATCGAGATACGCCTGGAGCACGTCCACTTTTTTCATTTTGCCGCTGGCTTCAATCACCAGATCGCAGCCGGACCAGTCGGTCTCCCCAATGGTTTTATTGCGGGTGACGCGAACCGATTTACCCTCGATAACGATACTGTCGCCGTCCACACCCGCTTCGCGGTCCCAGCGGCCATGAATGCTGTCGAAGTTCAGCAGATGTGCCAGCGTCTCGGCATCGGCGCCCGGATCGTTGATCGCTACGAATTCCATCTCCGGCCACTGCCACGCTGCCCGCAGGGCCAGGCGACCGATTCGACCGAATCCATTTATTCCGACTTTGATCTTGCTCATGATGTGCTCCAGAAAGCGTTATCCATTAAATACACCGCACAACCGGCCTGTCTGGCATGACAGAAAGGCGCTCAAGTTCCTCAGTGATCAGGGCGGGATTGCTATCGGCAGTTTCATCCAGAACCCGCGACAGCCACTGGGGCATCCGGGGATTCAGGGAATAGTACATCCATTGCCCCTGACGCTCTGCATCCAGTAGGCCCGCCTCCCGCAGGGTGGCCAGGTGCCGGCTGGCCTTGGGCTGGGAAATATCAAGGGCGGCGGTGAGTTCACACACACACAGTTTCGTTTCCTGCCGAACCAGCATCAGCGCAGCCAGGCGAAGCTCGTCACCCAACGCTTTGAATACCTTCACCGGGTCAAAGTTCACCGGCTTCATACCGGTTTCTTTCCTGTGCACCAGAGTAAACAGGCCAATGCGCTCGCGGATTTCCTTGAGGGTCAGTGCGAAGGTGGCATGGCGCCCGCTTGGCACCGGGTCCGGGAAGTCCCAGGCGATTTGCTGGGCGGGCTGACAGACGTTGCCACACTCGTTGGCAGCTTTTTCACAAAGGGTAATCACATAATCCCAATGCTCACTTTCAACGCCTGCCAGCGATTTACTCTGCAAACCATCGACGGAAAAGCCCGACTCTGAGAGCACCTGCAACGCCATTGGGTGGGGTTTGTCAGGCTCGGTTCCGGCACTCGCCACTTCAAACTGGTCACCGGCCAGTTCCCTTAGCAAGGCTTCCGCCATCAATGACCGGGCACTATTGGCGGTACAGACGAACAAAACGCGGCGCTTCATATGCAAATTCCCATATATTCGTTTTCATGCATATCTATTTTATTGCATAATATCCGGAAGATTTTAACGAGTAAAGGACCCTTTCATTACAATGAGCACCCGTGACCTCCCCAATATCGACCCTGACCAGTTCCGCAAACCAACTGAGGAACAGGTTTTTGCAACTCCGCCTTCTTCACATCGTCCAAGGATACTGTTGCTGTACGGCTCACTGCGGGAGCGGTCATTCAGCCGGTTAGCTGTTGAGGAAGCTGCCCGGCTGCTGGAGGCCATGGGTTCGGAAACCCGCGTATTCGACCCCCGCGGTCTACCCCTTGCCGATGCTGAAGACGCCTCGCACCCAAAAGTTCAGGAATTGCGGGAACTGGCCCAGTGGTCGGAAGGCATGGTGTGGTGCTCGCCGGAACGCCACGGCGCTATGACTGGCATTATGAAAACCCAGATCGACTGGATTCCCCTATCCATCGGCGGCGTACGCCCTACCCAGGGCAAGACCCTGGCGGTGATGCAGGTGTGTGGTGGTTCCCAGTCGTTCAATGCGGTGAATCAGTTGCGCGTGTTGGGGCGCTGGATGCGGATGGTGACAATTCCCAACCAGTCGTCGGTACCCAAGGCGTACCTGGAGTTCGATGCTCATGACCGGATGAAACCGTCCCCGTTTTACAACCGCATCGTGGATGTCATGGAAGAGCTGGTGAAATTCACCCTGCTGATACGGGACCGCAGCGACTACCTGACGGACCGCTATTCCGAACGGGTGGAAAGCGCCGCTGAAGTCTCAAAACGCGTCAATCAACGGTCCATGTAAGAGAGAAGTCATGAGTAGCAACGCAGAAACCACAACCGAAGACTCCGGCGGAGGCATGGATCTGTTCGGGAAGTACCTGTCGGTCTGGGTGGCGCTGGCGATCATCGCTGGCGTGACCCTTGGGCAACTGGCACCTACGGTTCCCGAAACCCTGTCCCGATTCGAATACGCTCAGGTGTCGATCCCTATTGCCATTCTGATCTGGGCCATGATCTTCCCAATGATGGCCCAGATCGATTTCAGCGCAGTGGTGGGCGTGCGCAAGGAGCCAAAAGGCCTGGCCATCACCACCATCGTGAACTGGCTGATCAAGCCCTTCACCATGTTCGCCATCGCCTGGTCTTTCCTGATGGTGGTGTTTGAGCCACTGATTGCGCCAGAGCTGGCCAGCGAATATCTCGCCGGCGCCATCCTGCTGGGGGCGGCGCCCTGCACCGCCATGGTGTTTGTATGGAGTTATCTCACCAAAGGCGATGCCGCCTATACCCTGGTGCAGGTGTCCCTGAACGACATCATCATGCTCTTCGCCTTCGCGCCCGTTGTGGTGTTCCTGCTGGGCATTTCCGACATTCAGGTACCCTGGAACACGGTTATCCTCTCCGTGGTGCTGTACATTGTCATTCCCCTGACCGCCGGCTACCTTACTCGCCGCGCCCTGATCGCAAAGCGCGGGCAAGGCTGGTACGACGAGGTGTTCATGAAACGCCTGGGGCCGGTCACCCCGGCAGCGCTGATCGTTACCCTGGTACTGCTGTTTGCGTTCCAGGGCGAAGTTATCCTGAACAACCCGCTGCATATCGTGCTGATTGCCGTGCCGCTGATTGTGCAGACTTTCCTGATTTTCTTCCTGGCCTACGGCTGGGCCCGCTTATGGAAGGTCCGTCACTGCATCGCTGCGCCCGGGGCCATGATTGGTGCCAGTAATTTCTTTGAGCTGGCAGTCGCGGCGGCCATTGCGCTGTTCGGCCTGCAATCGGGCGCGGCACTAGCGACTGTGGTTGGCGTTCTGGTTGAGGTTCCGTTGATGCTAGTTCTCGTTCGAATTGCCAATCAAACCCGGGGGCGGTTTCCGGCCTAGTTTTGGGCCGCTCAATAGGTCCACTTTTAAACAAAAGCGAACATTTGAGTCAGGGCTTCCCTCCAGAGGCTCCAAGCTAAGAAAAAGCGATGTCATCGAGCATCATTGACGGAGCCATTGCAGACGGTCAATGATTTTATGGCGAAGGTGGCCATGCTCGACTAAGCTTTTGTTTTATCAATCTTTGTGCAGCGCGATTGATGGTCCAAAGTCGGGAATAATGACGCTGTCCAGTTTCTGCAATGATAAAGCGCGCGGCCTAACTGCTATTGAGCTATCAAAGAAAGGATATCGTGAGTATTCAACAGAAAGACATTTTTATTTGTCATGCTAGTGAAGACAAGCCCGATGTTGTCCGACCTCTCTACGAGAAGCTGGAGTCAGAAGGCTTTAACATATGGTATGACGAAGCAGAAATTAAATGGGGTGATAGCATCACTGAGCGTGTGAATTGGGGCCTAATTCACTCAAAATACGTTGTGGTTGTTTTAAGTGAGAGCTTTCTGGAAAAACGGTGGCCTAACAGAGAGTTCAACTCTGTTGTTAATACGGAATCATCAAGTGGCGTTGTCAAAGTGCTGCCGTTGGTCGTTGGTGATGGTGTTATAGAGAGAAAAATAATAGAGGCTTATCCACTAATTAACGATAAGAGATATTTGAAGTGGTCAAACAATCAAACTGAAATCGTAGAAGAGCTATACAAAATATTTCCAGAAAAAAGTAAAAGAAACTTTGAAACAGATGCTAAAAAAATCAATCAAAAAAATTTTAGCGATCAAGATGTACTTTGCCGCTCTAACGTAAGCGTTAACGTACAAAAAGTAAGCTGCTTGTCTGGAAACGATGAAGGACTATTCATTACTCCTAATGCTGTGAATGGAATTCCTTTTTCTTCCGTTCTAAATTCCCTTATAGAGAATGATAAAGGGGAAACTCTGCTAGTAAAATACCTAGACAAAGCAGTGTGGAAGAAAATAGGAATGCCAAATGATAGTGGTCAAAAGTTATTCATCGAAATACCTTATTTATATCACAAGACGCTCTTTGTTCCGCAATTTCTCACGGCGCTGACTAGAGATGTCGAAATATCACCCGGTAATTTAGTTATTTTACTTCCTGAAACAGTTATCACATATAATCATGAAGGTATTTATCGTACGGCTGCTTCCCTTCGAGATTTAGGGTTTAGTATAGGTATTTCTCAATTTGGCACTGGCTATAGTAGCCTTTCATATATACAGCGTTTAAATTTTAGCTATTTGTTCATAGATAGGTCTTTTTCGAAAGGTGCAGGTTATGAAAGCGACGAATATACAATCTTGCGTGCAATATGCAGTCTTACCGATAGTCTAAATATAGTTTCGGGTATTGATTGTGCAGAGCATAAAACTGAAATTGATCTATTAAAAAGCGTTGGCTGTCAACTAATGGCATCGCCAGTTGATAGCTAATAAGTGACTGTTGTCGGCCTTGGATTCCCCTCGCCTAAATAGACACGTTCGGATAACTAAGGATTGAGAGCTTGACCGATACTATCTAATAAACATCTAAAAAGGCGGTGAACCGTGTGCCTAAACCGTAATGCTTTTGCTTCTATTCAGTATTGCCTGGGCGAAGGCTTACTCGGACATTGACCATAATCCGAAAGTGCGCTTTGCGACCAGGTCCAGCTAAACAAAAGTGGACCTTTTTCTGGGCCGCGTGAGCCCATTACCCTCCTCCGAAATTTCACTAGAAAACCCAACACCATGGGAATACGGCGAAATCCAAACGGGAAGAAAGATCAAATCAGTGGTGCAACTAGAACACGGATGTTTACACTATGAGGCGGGGTGAGCTGAACTATCTCAACTCTGAATATATTCAAATATAGCTCCTAGGAAATCGGTGAACGACATGGACCTCACTAGGCAAATTCTTCTAGCGTTAGTGATTCTCGTCGCCACGACGCACGTAATTGCGGCTGAGTGCTCCGCTGATGAAGCTCAACAACTCCGCGAAGCATGCCAACAAAGCTTACAGGACATCAGAGGCACTCGACAAAATGGTAGCCAAGCTGAAGAACGAGGTTGGGAGGCAAGTAAAAAAGGGATCGTTGAAGGCGGCTCATGTGCCGCTAGAGGAAGTCGGCTGATCACTTCGTGCTCTTCAGGCTTGTTGTCGTGTTTTGTCCAGATTGCCAGGATTCAGGGCACCATCGAAAAATGCAAGATCGCAGTTGATTATATCGACACCGCAATAAACCACTTTCGACAGGCGTCATTCTACTTTGGAACTGCAAGCATCGCCTTTAGCGATCAAGGCGGTGAATCCTTATTGCGCAGACTTTCAGGGTGCAGTAACCCGACGTGCCATGAGGTTCTGAGGCTGACTGATCTGTCACGTCAGGACCAGGAGCGTGTTCAGCGGAACATTGAGCGTCTGGTCAGGTACAAAAGCCAACTCGAAGAAGCTAAGTCACGAATCGAGGCATGCGAAAACAAAGGTAGCAGTTGCGATCCAGAGTTTCCTCACATTATAGATATCGAAGACTTAGAACCACCAATGAGAGATCTAGATCCCCCAGAAGCACCGTTGCATCTTGACATATCGACTCGTGAAATCCATCGAACTCCATGAGCGCACCGTTAGTGTTCCTATGGGCTCCTTTCCAGGCGGCGGCTTAATCGACAGGTAAAGCGAACACTGTGATCTTTGCAGCACTATCGAGGCCACCCTAAGTAACCCATCTCAGCCCGTTAAAAAGGTTCGCTCCAATGAGGCTGCAATTTTATGGCTTCACGACCAGTTCTTATGCATCAAAAGAGACTGCCTCTGGCCAATTATCGAATGTCTGCTTTTGGACCAAGCCGAGCTTCCCAAGCTCCAAACAAAAGCGAACATTCGAGCCAGGGCTCTTCTCCGGAGCCTAGAAGCTAATCTGATCCATTTCATCCAGTATGATTGGCGGAGCATATTGCAAACGCCGAATGATTGCATGGCGAAGATGGTCACGCTCGGCTAAGCTATTGTTTTATCATTCGTGCTCAGCGCGATTGATGGTTCAAAGTCAGTGATAATGACGTAGTCAAAATTCTGCAATGATAAAGTACTTGGCCTAGTCGCTGTTACGCACATACTTGTATCGGGTCGATATGGGAATAGTAAAAAAGAAAAGAAGGACAAAAGCGCTGCGGGAAATTCTAGCGCTCGCTATTGGAAGAAGTCGTCGTGTTCCGATTTTCGACAATATTCAGCGAACTGATAGCTCCCCGAAAAAAAATCTTGAAACTGATTTTGCTTTTTACAATCGATCCTCTCGGCCTGCAATGGAACAAGTCAGAGGCTTATTGGAATGTTTCGCTTCAAGATATCCTGCTAAAGAACTGAATGACTTGGCTAGTCGACTGCGGTCAGGTGACGATGTTCACTTTAGATCAGCATCATTTGAGCTTTTTTTGCATGAAGCACTAATAAGTCAGGGCTTTGAGCTTACTCCCCACCCTAAACTACCGAATGGTAGCTCTTTTAGACCTGATTTTTTGGTGAAAGACAAAACAGGTCGCGAATTTTACTTAGAGGCCAGATTGGCATCAGAGAATAATGAGCTGGATAGAGGTGGTGAAGCCCGTAGAGGAGCTGTCCTAGACACGTTATCAGCTTGTCCTCATCAAAATTTCATGATCGTAATTACTGACGATGGGAGTCCTAAAAGTCCACCTAGTGGAAAGAAGCTAGTAAAGGCAATTCACAACTGGCTCGATAGGCTTGATCCGGATGTAGTCGCGCAAGAAATTTCAGAGAGCGGATTCGATTCGCTAGAGCCCTTTACTTGGAGTCATGATGGGTGGGACCTACAAGTTCGGCCCAATCCAATCTCTCCTGAGCGTCGGGGCATGAGCGGTAATTTGGTTGGCTGTAGTGGAATTGGGGGAGGTTGGGTTGATGCGTGGAGTCCAATTAGAGATGCCGTGAGGGCCAAAGGAAGCAAATACGGTCAGCTAGAAAAGCCATTGGTCGTTGCAATCAATCTGGATTCTTTTGACTTGGACCGTATCGACGAGCTCCAGGCTCTTTTTGGACAAGAGCAATACATAGTCAAACCCGGATCAAAAGCAGAGCCTGAGATGAGGAGAGCGCCCAACGGTGTCTGGCTGGGTAAAAGTGGTCCCATCTACACGCGTGTAAGCGCGGTTTGGATATTCAATGACTTACATGCCTCTGCTTTGGCAAACAGGAGCAGTACATTGTATTTCAATCCATGGGCAGTTCATTGCGCACCTGCTTCTTTGAAATGCTTCCCTCATGCCTGCGTCGAGGAAGACCAAATTAAATGGTACGAGGGGCTCTCCATGAGGGAAGCCTTTCAGCTAAATGAAGGCTGGCCAGCCGATGCGTAACAAGTCGCTGGTTAGGACGCAAACTACGCTGCGCTTCGTCTGCGCTGCACAGTTCCAACGTTACACCGTATGAAGGATGAGTCTTACGGCATGAATGATCACTTTCGCCCAACGGGCAGGGAAATTATCTCAGACCAAGCTATCGCCCATGACCTTAAAGGCGTAAACCTGAAAAATAAACAATTTGAACGTTTGGTTGCCAAGAAGAAACGCTTCACAGATTGTGATTTTAGCTACTCGCAGTTTGACTCAGCATACTTGCATAAGTGTATTTTTGATTCTTGCAAATTTGTTGGGTGCAAGTTCACTAATTCAAACCTAAGAGGTAGCAAATTTGAGGGCTGCGTGTTTGATTACGCAGAGTTTTCCCAAACGCAAGTAGAGCCCGAGATTCTTGATACAGGATGCCCCGGACAGGAAAACCTTCAGCAGAAATTTGCCAGAATGCTTAGGGTGAATTTTCATCAAATTGGAAATTCAGTTGCTGCAAACAAGGCAATTAGAATTGAGCTCGAGGCCGGCCGTGTTCATTTGTATAAAGCTTGGCGGTCTCGTGAGGCCTATTACCGAAAGCATTATCCAGGTGTAACGCGAATTAAGGCTTTCTTAGAATGGTTTGATTTTGTATTGCTTGATGCGTTTTGGGGGAATGGTGAAAGCTTCATAAAGCTGCTTAGAACATTGCTTTTGGTAATATTAGCTATTGCACTAGGCGAGGTTTATTTCTTAAAGGATCCAGCCTCACTGAACAGTTACGTTGAGGCAGTAAAAAATGCTCCGCAAGTATTCCTTGGCGTCGCTAGGCCAGATGGGTTTTCAGGCCTGCTATTAGCAGGTATCGCGGCTTTGAGGTATGTAATGCTTGCCTGCTTGGTGTCGATTCTAGTTAAACGTTTTAGTCGTCGATAATGCATATCTACGCTTTTGGCTCAATCTGTCGCGGTGATATTTCTGTTGACTCAGATGTCGACCTGCTGGCGCTTGTGGAAGGCCGGGATTCTCGCCTTGATCCTGAGAAGTTTTCGATTTATTCGTATGCGAGAATGCTTGAACTCTGGGAAGCGGGTAATGCATTCGCCTGGCATCTGTCTCTTGAGAGCCGCCTGATTTACGCCGCTGACGGGACTGACTTTCTTAGAAGCTTGGGGTCGCCGTCTAGATACTCGGGAGCGGTAGCCGATTGCTTGAAATTTCGAGATGTATTTGAGTCCTCATTCCAGTCTGTCCAGAAAGGCACGCCGAGTCTCGTGTTTGAACTTTCAACGATTTTTCTAGCTTTGCGAAATATCGCAACCTGTTATTCGCTTTCGAGGACGGACAGCCCAACCTTCGGAAGGGATTCGGCGAGAAGGCTTGGCCCAAGAAGTCTGGATATTGATGAGAATGTTTACTCTTTGCTAATGCAGGCCCGACTGCTTTCCACGAGAGGTGCCGGGGACAGTATTGGTGATATCGATCTGGCGATTCTATTGCCGGAGTTGAAGCGCTGCCGATCTTGGATCGAAGAACTATGCCATGAGGTAAATTTAAATGGATGAGTTTGTTAGCCGAATGGCGACTCAAAGACATGTTCTGGACATGGTCAACTCAAGACTGGATCTTGATGAAAAGCTCTTCGGACTGTCCTCCAGTGCGATTGACCGTTGGGCGGTGAATAACCGACTTGGGCCATCTTCTAGCGTGGTTAACTTACTGAAGAATATCTCATCGGAGCTTTTTTTTATGGCTACTCGTAGCCAAGAGCCAGTGAGTAGTGAATACGAGCTGAGAAGGGATAAAATTATTGCAGCCGTTGCCGCACTTGCGGATGCGGTATAACCAGTGGCTGTTGTCGGACGCACCTACGTTGCGCTTCGGTAAGCCGCAATTCCAGCCGTCATCGCATCATCTGAATGTTCGCTTTGCGACCAAAAATGGCTCGAGCGCTTTTCTGAAAAGGCCGCCCCATGCCTGGGCCAACTCCCGAACTATCAGCTTTGTCAAACAACGCCGACTCCCGATCTCAGCAGGCCTCCAACGGCGCATAGGCCAAAACCAACCACTTGGCCCCCTCATCAAAGTTCACCTGCACCCGGGTATGGTGACCAGAACCCTCGGAGTTCATCACGATACCTTCACCAAACTTGGGATGGCGTACCCGCTGGCCCAGGCTGAAACCCGTGCCAACGTCAGGTTCCTGGCTGAACAGGCCCTCATTGGGCCGGGCCATCATGGCCGGGCGGCTGACCGTATTCCGCAGCCGCACTTCCTGGATGCAGTCACCGGGAATCTCACGAACAAACCGCGACAACGCGTGGAATTTTTCCTGGCCGTACAAGCGGCGGGACTCCGCGTAAGTGAGCACCAGCTTTTGCATGGCCCGGGTAATGCCCACATAGGCCAGGCGCCGCTCTTCTTCCATCCGCCCCGGTTCTTCCAACGACATACTGTGGGGAAACAGGCCTTCCTCCACACCGGCCAGGAATACCAGCGGAAACTCCAGGCCCTTGGCGGAATGAAGGGTCATAAGCTGCACGCAGTCCTCATTCGCTTCCGCCTGAGCCTCGCCGGCGTCCAGCGCTGCCTGGGCGATGAATTCCGACAGCGGATCAACGCCCTCTTCCACCTCATAATCCGACAGGGCATTCACCAGTTCTTCCAGGTTCTCCACCCGCGCCTGCCCCTTCTCACCCTTTTCGCTGGCGTGGTAATCCTTGAGACCACTTAGCTCCAGGGTTGTCTTCATCAGACCATGCAATGATGCATCGTCCACCATCTCCGTCAGGCGTTCGATGATGCCCATGAAGGATTGCAGACCGGTTTTGGCGCGGCCCTTGACCTGGCCGGCTTCCAGCAAACGCTCGGCAGACTCCCACAAGGAGACACTGCGTTCAGTGGCGAACGCGCGCATGTCCGCCAGGCTCTTGGCGCCGATACCGCGAGCGGGAATGTTCACCACGCGCTCGAAGGCTGCATCATCCCGACGATAATGCACCAGTCGCAGGTAGGCGATGGCGTTGCGGATTTCCTGGCGGTCGTAGAATCGCAGACCGCCGTAGACCCGGTAGGGAATGCCCTGACGGATCAGGGATTCTTCCAGCACCCGGGACTGGGCATTGGATCGGTAAAGAATGGCCGACTCGCTGCGCAGGTTGCCCTCGTTGACCCAGCTACCAATGGTGTCGGCGATGTAGTTGGCTTCGTCCTGCTCGTTGAAGGCCGCATACAAACTGATGGGCTCGCCATCCGGGCCGTCGGTCCAGAGTTCCTTGCCCAACCGGCCCTGGTTGTTGGCAATCACCGCGTTGGCGGCTTTCAGGATCAGTTGAGTGGAGCGGTAATTCTGTTCCAATCGCACCATCCGGGCGTTGGGAAAGTCCCGCTGGTACTGCTGGATGTTTTCGATTTTCGCGCCTCGCCAGCCGTAGATGGACTGGTCGTCGTCGCCCACCACCGTTAGCGGCACCCGGTTCCCGGCCAGGATCTGCAGCCAGGCGTACTGGATGGTATTGGTGTCCTGAAATTCGTCCACCAGAATCTGCTGGAAACGGCTCTGATAATGGCTCAGTAGTTCCGGACGGTACAGCCAGAGTTCGTGGGAGCGTAGCAACAGCTCGCCAAAATCCACCAAGCCGCTTAGGTTGCAGAGCTTTTCGTACTGGCGGTAAACCGTCAGCATTGTGGCCGTGAAATGATCGCCCGGATTTTCCTGGATGTGTTCCGCCCGTAACCCTTCGTCTTTCTGGCCGTTGATAAACCACTGGGCCTGCTTCGGCGGCCAGCGGCTTTCATCAATCTGCAGCTCACGCATCACGCGCTTGATCAGCCGCAGCTGGTCGTCGCTGTCCAGCACCTGGAAGTTCTCTGGCAGGCCGGCGTCCTGGTAATGGGCCCGGAGCAACCGGTGGGCAATGCCGTGAAAGGTGCCAAACCAGAGGCCCCGAGCCGGAATATTCATCATCTGCTCAATGCGGTAGCGCATTTCCTTCGCCGCTTTGTTGGTGAAGGTCACCGCCAGGATGCCCGTCGGCGGTACTTTGTCCACCTGCATGAGCCAGGCAATCCGGTGCACGAGCACCCGGGTTTTGCCACTGCCCGCACCTGCCAGCACCAGCAAATGATCATTCTGGGCCGTTACAGCCTCGCGCTGGGCGTCGTTCAGGGCGTCGATAATGTGGGAGACATCCATAGAGATCCGGTCGCTACTGGTTAAATGAACAGGTGCGGAATTATAACAGGAGAAAGGAGGGTTTGCCGGATGCGGGTGAGCTGGGATTATCCGCACACATGTAAGGTACCGATACAGAAAATGTGAACACTTTTTATGAAACTGGCGTCAACTTGGGTATACTCGCCACCGCGGGTTGCCCGGAAGAACTTCCTGTTCCTCTGCTGGTCACCGTTTTCCCGCACCAGACAAATTGCAGGGGCAAGACATAAGTCCCCTGAAGCCAGGAAGGCGCCCGCATCTTGCGACCAGACATCAAAGGAGATGATGTACGATGTACTCCGTATACCGAAGCACTGCCCGTTTTACCCCCCGTTTTGCCTTTTCCGCCCTTGCACTGACCGCCACCCTGTCGTTTCCCACTATGGCCGATGACAGCCAGCGAATTGACCAGCTGGAACAACGGCTGGATTCCATGCAGAAGCAGATGACCGAATCGAGCCTGGAAAAGGTTCGCCTTAACGGTTTTTTCAGCACCGGCTATACCCGCGCCAATAATGACGCCGGCTACGACGAGGCAACGGAACAATCCGACCTTGAAACCCTCAGCCTGTTCGGCCTGCAGAGCACCTTTTCACTGAGCCGCAACACCGACGCGGTATTGCAACTGGTGTCCCGTGGTAGCGAAGACTGGGACACGGAACTGGAATGGGGCTACCTGCGACAACAATTCAGCAATGGCTCTGAACTGCGGGCCGGTAAAATGCGCCTGCCGCTGTTTATGGAATCCGAGACCCTGGAGATTGGCTATGGTCAGCCCTGGGCGCGACCACCCGAAGCAGTCTACGACCCGGTGCCGGTTCGCAGCTATCTGGGCGCCGATGCGGCCTATACCATCAACCTCTCTGGCTCATCCATTCAGACACGCGCCTTTGCAGGACACCTTGACGATGATGCCGCCTCCCTTGGCCAGACCGTCAATGTGGAACTACGCAACATAACCGGCCTGACCGCCAACTGGACCAATTACCTCTGGACCTTCCGTGGCGTGTACGCCCATGCAGAAGCCACCATCGGCGGAACACCACCGCTTGGTGACGAAGAAAAAACCGAGTTCATGGGATTGGGCCTGTCCTACGACGATGGCAGCTGGCTGCTGATGTCGGAACTGACACGGGTTGAGGTGGACGGATTTTACCAGGACACCGACTCCGCCTACATCACGCTTGGCTACCGGGTAAAGGAAGTCACGCCCTATGTAACGGCTTCCTGGGTCGAAAGCCAGGACAACTACGAGCGTGACGGCACGCCACTGGAGGTACTGGACGTGCGCCGCCAGGCCTATAGCCTGGGCTTCCGCTGGGACATGACCACCTCGGTTGCCATGAAGGTGGACTGGACCCACGCCCGGGGCTTTGGCAAAACCACTGGGGGCCTGATTGGCAACCAACTGGATGCCCTGGCCGGCAATCCCGGCGGTCGATTCGACAGCACTGACGTATACACTGTCCGGCTTGATGCCGCATTTTGATCAGGAGGGACACCATGGCGATTCGACGCGTATCCGTGCCTGCATTGCTCATTGCGTTGTGCCTGTTGAGCAGTGTCTCGCGGGCGGAATTGGTGATCATCGGCCACCACGGTGGCCCGGATTCCATCACCGTGCAACAGGTGAAGGACATCTACCTGAACCGCAGCTCACGAATGCCTGACGGCCAGCGCGTGGTCGCGTTCCAGCTTCCAGCGGGCAACAGCATGCGGGATGAGTTCAATGACCTGATCACCGAGCGCAATGACGCCTGGCTGAAGTCGTTCTGGTCGCGGCAGGTTCTGACCGGAAAGGGCCATCCGCCAAGGGAGGTATCCTCGGCGAACAGCATGAAGAGTGTGGTGTCATCCACCCTGGGCAGTATCGGTTATCTCGATTCCACCCTGGTGGATGATTCCGTTAAGGTCCTGTTGACGCCGGAACCTTAAAACCCGCGCGGAACGGTCTGGGCCTCGACGAATTCGAACAGGCCTTCCAGGCCGCCTTCGCGACCAGTGCCGGACGCCTTCATGCCCCCGAACGGCGCTTCCGGCGTGGGTCCGGTACCGGTGTTCCAGCCGCAATGACCAAAACGCAGCCCGGCGGCCACCCGCTGGGCGCGCTCCGCGTCGGCCGTGAACACGTATGACGCCAGGCCAAATTCGGTGTCGTTACCGGCATCGATAACCTCGTCCTCAGTGCGGAAAGTGGCCATGGGCACCAGCGGCCCGAAGGTTTCCTCGCGGGAGCAGCACATGTCCCGGGTCACCCCGGAAATGACCGTCGGCGGGAAGAACAGGTGGCCATCCCCAAGGTCTGCCGGCATTTTGCCTGCCACCAGTTCACCACCCCGCTCAAGGGCGTCTTCCACGTGGCGCTTCACCTTATCAAACCCGGCTTTGTTGATCAGCGGGCCGAGGTCAACGTCTTCCGTCAAACCATTACCCACGGTCATGCGATTGACCCGGTCGGCAAGTTTCTGACCGAATTCATCCACCACTTTCTCGTGAACGAAAATCCGGTTGGCGCAGACACAGGTCTGGCCGCCGCCCCGGAACTTGTTGGCGATCAGGTTATCAGCAGCGGCATCCAGGTCCGCATCGTCAAAGACAATAAACGGTGCGTTGCCACCCAATTCCAGGGCCAGTTTCTTCACCTGATCTGCCGTATCCAGTATCAGCTTGCGGCCCACTTCGGTAGAGCCGGTGAAGCTGAGCATGGGCACGTCGGGGCTTTCGCAAAGCACCTTGCCGATCACACTGGCCTTGCCCATAACCAGGTTGACCATGCCGTCTGGCAGGTCGACGTGTTTGTCCATCAGCGCGAACAGCGCAATCATCGTCAGCGGCGTCTCACTGGCCGGCTTGATCACCGACGGGCACCCGGCCGCCAGGGCGGCAGACAACTTCTTGGCGATCATGCCAATGGGAAAGTTCCAGGGCGTGATCAGGCCGGTAACACCAACCGGGCGGTAGTGCACTGTCCAGGTACAGTCTTTCGGCTTTTCGGGAATGGTATGGGCGTCCAGCGCCTGAATGTGTTTGGAGCAGTAATCGAAGAACCCGGCGGCGTAATCGACCTCACCCTGAGCTTCCTTCAACGGCTTGCCGTGCTCCATGCACAGAATGCGGCCCACTTCCTCTTTATTGGCCCTGAGTGCATCACGAATATCTTCCAGCCACTTGCGACGGGTTTCGATGGAATAGGGACTGGTTAAACGAAGCGCAGACTTGCCCGCTTCAACGGCCTTGTACACTTCACTTTCGGACATCGATGCCACACTGGCAACCACCTCACCCGTGGCCGGGTTATAGACATCGAAGGTGTTACCGTCCGGCGATTCAGACCAGCGACCGCCGATGTAGCCAGTCAGCTTGGGAAGCAGTGGTGACTCGATCATCTCGGCTCCTTTTCACAATGTTCTCGGATTGTATAAATTGGGGTTTGCGTCAGTGTGATATGTCTCTCATAGTGGATGCAGAAACCGCCACTGTAAAGTCAGACCATGGTGTTTTGACCAGCGCCGGCGGGGGCCTATACTCGAACCATGTCATTATCAGGAGGCAGGAACATGAAGGCGTTTTTTCATCCCGCGCAGGACCAACATCTTCCCAAGACCTACTTCACCCGCGGCCAGATGCGTCAGCCCCAGGAAGTTCCTGATCGCACCGCTCAAATGCTGGAAGGCCTGAAGGCCATGGGCATTCCGGTGTTGCAGCCGGCAGACCAGGGTGCCGGTGCAATTTCAAAGGTCCACGATCTGGGCTATCTGCGCTTTTTGGAGTCTGCCCACCGGCGCTGGGCAAAGATGGAAGACTGGGGTGACGAAGTGATTTCCAACATCTTCGTCCGATCACCAAACGCCCTCAAAGGCATCCTGGCGGAAGCTGCACGCTACCAGGCCGATGGCAGCTGCCCCATCGGAGCCAACACCTGGGATGCCGCCTACTGGTCGGCCCAGACAGCGCTCGGCGCCGCTGACGCCCTGGTTGCCGGCGAGCGCCATGCCTATGCGGTGTGTCGCCCACCGGGCCACCACGCCCGAAAGGACGCCGCCGGCGGCTTCTGCTACCTCAACAATGCCGCGATTGCCGCAGAACATTTGAAACCCCGTTATCCCAGGATCGCCATACTGGACACCGACATGCACCACGGCCAGGGCATCCAGGAAATCTTCTATGACCGCAGCGATGTTCTCTATGTCTCGATTCATGGCGACCCCACCAATTTCTACCCGGTGGTCAGTGGCTATGAGGACGAGCGCGGTGAAGGCGAGGGACTTGGCTACAACATCAACCTACCGATGCCCCACGGCTCCTCGGAGGAAGATTTCTTCGCCAAACTGGATGAGGCACTGGCCGCCATTCGACTGTTCCAGCCAGACGTGCTGATACTTACCCTGGGATTCGACATCTACCACAACGACCCCCAGGCCAAGGTATCAGTGTCTTCGGAAGGCTTCTGTCGCCTCGGTTCCGACATCCGTCGCACCGGTCTTCCCACACTGGTTGTGCAGGAAGGCGGCTATGACCTGGAAGCCCTGAGTGCCAACGTGCAGCAGTTCTTCAAGGGGCTGGAAGGGTAACCACCTCAGTTCGCCGGGGCATACACCTTGATATTGGTGTGGCCCTCGGCTTTCAGGTGGCAGGCATGCATGCGGCTCATGGTGCCGCGGTCACAGTACAGCAGGTACTGCTTGTCGTCCGGCATCGATTGGATTCGCTCATTCAGTTCGTAGAACGGTATCTCCACCACCTGATTGCTGGTGAGCTGCAGGGGTGACTGCTCCCCTTCTGACGGGTGGCGCACGTCAATAATCACATCGTTCACAGCCGGTGTATGTACAAGCTCAACCTCTTCTGGCGTCCGGGTGGTTTCCAGAAGGCGGTTGACCGGCGTGTCCTGACGGCTGGCGATGGCCTGCTCCAAAACCCGGGTGTCCATAGCGGCTTCATCTTCCTCCACCCGATGCAGCTTGGCGCGGGTGGCCGGCTTACGGGAAATCACACCGCAGTACTCCGGCATGGTACGAGCAAATGGCTCAGTACCGATGTCCCGGGCGATGTTGATAATGGTTTCCTTGTCCATGGAAATCAGCGGCCGCAGTACCACCTCGTTACTGGCCCGGTCCACCACGTTGAGGTTTGACAGGGTCTGGCTGGACACCTGCGCCACGGCATCACCGGTCACCAGCCCCGCGGCGTTATTGGCGGCTGCAATGTCTGAGGCAGCTTTCAGCATCTGGCGCTTGAGCACCACCCCCCAATGTCGCTGGTTGACTGAACGCATGATTTCAGCGACCACGCCTTCAAAGGGTACGGAAATGAACTTGGCACCATGGGAAGCGCCGTAACGATCCCACAGGTAATGCACCACCTGGCGCACGCCAATTTCATGGGCGGGACCGCCCAGGCTGAAAAACAGGAAGTGGGAGCGAAGCCCCCGACGCATCATCAGGTAGGCCGCCACCGAGGAGTCATAACCACCGGACACCAATGTCATCACCGTTTCCACCGCGCCCAATGGGTAGCCGCCGGCACCACGATGTTTGCGATGCGCAATGTGATAGTGATCCTCATGGACCTCAATACGCACTTCAATATCCGGGTTGCGAAGGTTTACGCCCTCGGGCTCGGAAGCCTCAAACAGGGCGGAGCCGACAAAGCGCTCCAAATCAATCGAGCGAAACCCGTGATTACCGTGGCGGCGAACCCGAACCGCAAAGGTTTTTCCGCGGATACGGTCTGCGTAGGCTGCTACTGCCTGCTCCGCCACGTCGTCCATACTTATCCAGGGAAATACACCTATCTCCTGGATGGTCGAAATGCCCGGAATACGGCCCAACTCATCAATCACCGGGCCCGCAAGGCCGCGCCCATCCGGGATGGCCACATCAACCCTGTCCCAGGAACCCTCAACGTGGATATCGTCGTCCAGGCGTGCCAGCAGTTTGCGAATATTCTGCCGCAGGTGCCGCATCTGTTGCCGGCGAACGGGTTTGCTCTTGATGGCCACTTCGGCGGCGGGGCGTATAAGGAGTTTCATAAATCGGACGTCTGTCGGGTAGCGTAATTACAGTAAAGCGCTTAGTGTAACGGTTTCGCCGTTTGCCTCAAAATCAGGCATTCCCGATACTCGCTATACTCATATAAAAAGGCATCGCCCTGACGCCAGGGGCCCGCAGAACATTCAGGAGCTTTTGCGTTCATGACCGAATCCACCATCAATGCCCTGGTATCTCCAGAAGGCAGCCTGGAAATCCTCTCCAACTTTGAAGTCAACCGGCTCAAGGACCGAAGCGAAGGAGGGCTGTATCGGCTTTTCCGGCAATGCGCCCTGGCCGTGCTCAATACCGGTGTTGAAACCGACGACTGTAAAACCCTGATGGAAGCCCATGCGGATTTTGACGTTCGCCTGGTGCCACAGCCACGGGGTCTGAAACTGGAGCTGGTCAATGCACCCGCCCACGCCTTCGTGGACGGGCAAATGCTGCGCGCCATCCGCGAACACCTGTTTTCGGTATTGCGGGATATTATCTATTCCTACTCAATCCCCCAGTCCGCGGTCGGTCTTCGCCGGGACGACCCGGAAGGCATCACCAACCTGATTTTTCACATCCTCCGTAACGCCCGTGTATTACAGGCAGGGCGTCATCCGGACCTGGTGGTGTGCTGGGGTGGCCACTCCATCAACGAGCGCGAATATCAGTACAGCAAGGAAGTGGGCCACCAGCTTGGTTTGCGAGGATTGAGCATTTGCACCGGTTGCGGCCCCGGCGCCATGAAAGGCCCGATGAAAGGCGCCACCATTGGCCATGCCAAACAGCGGGTGAAGAACGGCCGTTACATTGGCCTGACGGAACCGGGCATCATCGGTGCCGAAGCGCCAAACCCGATCGTCAACGAGCTGGTGATCATGCCGGATATCGAGAAACGCCTCGAAGCCTTCGTTCGGACGGGCCACGGCGTGATTGTGTTCCCCGGTGGTGTGGGTACCGCCGAGGAAATACTCTATCTGCTCGGCATCCTGCTGCACCCGGACAACGCCGACCTGCCCTTCCCGGTCGTCTTTACCGGCCAGCAGGAAAACGCGGAATACTTCGAGATGATCGACCAGTTCATTCGCAACGCGCTGGGCGATGAAGCCGCCAGCAAGTACGAAATCATCATCGACGACCCGGACAAAGTCGCCCGCACGATGAAACAGGGCATGAAGGACGTGGAAACCTTCCGCCGGGCCATGCAGGACGCCTACTATTTCAACTGGATGCTGAAGATCGACCCGGTGTTCCAGATGCCGTTCGAGCCCACCCATAAAAGCATGCGGGCACTGGCGCTACACCGTCACCAGCCGGTTCACCTGATTGCCGCGAATCTGCGCAAGGCGTTCAGTGGCATCGTTGCCGGCAACGTCAAGGAAAGCGGCATACGCCACGTGCAAGCCAAGGGGCCATTTGAAATTTCCGGCGATCCGGAGCTACTGGCACCCCTGGAAGCGATGCTGAAAGAGTTCGTCGCCCAGGACCGGATGAAACTGCCCGGTTCCGGTGCTTACGAACCCAGTTACCGGATTATCAGCGAAGCAACGCCCGCCACACCCTGACGATGATGGGGATTATTCCCCACCATCCGCCGGAAGGCTGGCGTAATAAGCGGCCAGGTTGGCAATGTCCTCATCGCTGAGGCCCGCCGCCTGGCCCTGCATGATGGCGGCCTGGCCACCGTTGCGCTGCTTGTTCTTGTACGCCTTGAGCGAAGACACGAGGTATTGTTCGTTCTGTCCTGCCAGGTTGGGGTAACCCGGAATGGCCGCGATGCCATTCTTGCCATGGCAGGCTGCGCACACGGCGGCCTTGGCTTTACCGGCCTCAGCATCACCAGCGGCTATGGTAACGGCGGGAGCGGCAGCCCCCAACACGAACACGGCAGCAGCCAGGGTGTGGTATTTCAGTCTCATTGGTTTTACCCTCTCATCGTTTTATAGCCCGACAGGATTCTGCCGGTGCGCAAGTTGCACGAATTTATAGCACAGCAAGAACAAAGCTCAAATGTGATGGATCAATAATCACCCCATTCGATGCGGAGAAGTCGACATGCCCATTCAGGTTCAGGAAATCGCGTGCAGGGAAGGCAACATCGGCCTGATCACCCTGGATTCACCGGCCACTCTGAACGCCCTGTCCGCGTCGATGATCCACGAAACCCAGGCCGTACTGGATCAGTGGGCCGAAGCTGACCACATCAGCCTGGTTATATTCCGCGGCGCCGGTGAACGTGCCTTCTGCGCAGGCGGTAATATCCGCGAACTTTATGGCGCCCTGTCCGGCGACGAAGATCCGGACGCACCGGCCGAGTTCTTTGCCAGCGAGTATCGCCTGGACTATACCATTCACTGCTTCCCCAAACCGGTGATCGCCATTGGCCACGGCGTGGTGATGGGCGGGGGGCTTGGCATTTTCTCCGCTTGCCGCTACCGCCTGGTAACGCCCGATGTCACATTGGCCATGCCGGAGATCACCATCGGCCTGTTTCCCGATGTTGGTGCAAGCTGGTTCCTCAATCGGCTGCCAGGCCGCATCGGTCTGTTCATGGGGCTGACCGGAGCGCGGCTGAACGTCTCTGACGCGTTGAGGGTTGGCCTGGCCGATATGGCCATCCTGCCAGATCAGGTGGAATCATTGATAGAGCGGTTGAAGGAGGAGCGCTGGACCGGTGAATCAGCGGCTGATGACAACCGCCTGTTCCGGCTCGTCAAGCAACTTGAGCATCCGGACTACAGGGCGCTGCCAACCAGTGAACTGGCGCGCCATGAACAGGACATCGCCAGGCTGAGCGCAGGCGATGAACTCCCGGCCATTGTTGAAAATCTCCTGGCGGCGGAGATCGACAGCGACTGGTGGCAAGGCTGTGTGAAAAACCTGCGCGGCGGCTGCCCGGTTACCGCCTGGCTGGTCTGGACCCAGCTAAAGAAGGCACAGCAAATGTCACTGAAGGACGTCTTCCGGATGGAATACACCATGGCCGCCCGCTGCACCCAGCGGCCAGATTTGCGGGAGGGTATCAGAGCCAGGCTGATCGACAAGGATCACAAGCCCACCTGGTCATTCCCGAGCGTCAGCGACGTGCCCGACACAGTGGTTGAAGAACACTTCGAGCCGGAACTGGACGACAGCAACGACCCCATGGCACTGAGCTGAACGGGCCGCAAGCCCGCATCATAGCTCGGCGCCGGCCTGGATCATAGCTCGGCGCCGGCCTGGATCAGCAACATCTCGATATCCCGGTTGTTGCTGGCACGCGCCAGATCCAGAGCCGTTCGCCCATCGCTACCGCGATAGTTGACGTCTGCACCCGCCGCCAGCAGCATCTCGGCGGTCAGTAAATCCCCGCCTTCGACAATGTGCATCAGCAGCGAGTGGCCACCCTGATTCACATTGACGTTCGCCCCGGCGGCCAACAGTACTTTCACCACGGAAAGATGACCGTTACGGGCTGCGCGGATCACCGGCGTTGTACCCTCGCCGTCAGATGCATTTACGCTGGCGCCGGCCGACAACAACAGTTGCACGATCCGCCGATGGCCATCCCCTGAGGCGATCATCAGTGGCGTGACACCACTTGCCGTGGCCAGGTCCGGCGCTGCACCTTCGCTGAGCAGGAACCAGACAATTCGGTCCTCGCCTGCCCTGACCGCCGCCGAGAGCGGCGTGCCGGCCTCAGTCAGTGTGTTCAAAGACATGCCAGAGGCTGCAAGCGACTTGGTTTGTTCAAGGTTTCCGTTGCTGACCGCCGCCATCAAGGGCGTATCCGCCACCGACGCACGACGCTGCTCAAGGTTGGATGGATCTGTGCTCGTCGCACACGCTGTCATCAGCGCGCTTGCGACCAGGACGGCCAGAAATCTCACGAGGATGGTGCCGGTTCCCTGGGCCATGGTGATTCAGTCTCTGTTGATTTATTTTTGCGGATATTCTGGTCAGTCGTCGGCGGCAATGAAAGCGAGCGGTTCACAAGTCCGGCCGGTTCTGCAAAATATCGCCCACCAGAGAGCGCAATTCCGCTTCGCCTGCCTCCCGGCCCACGCATTCACCGTTCGCCTGCAACTCGAGCCACGACCAACCCTGTAGCACCGCCCTGGCCCAGAGGGAGCGCGAACGTTCGTCAGCCATCCCGTTGACGACGCCTGCTTGCAATGACAGCCGTCTCAGTACCGGCAAGGCCAGATCGAAGCCCCGATAGCCATGGGCAAAACTGTGCAGGTCCCTGAAATCATCCTCATTGAGCGGTCTGTCAGCGGGAAGGCCGCAGGTTATCCGCAGAATCAACTCCGGCTCTGCGTCTATCCAGTTGCGCGGCACGAGGGTGAGCCAGTGCTCCGTCAACCTGCCACGCAAATGATCTGTCAGCGCCTTACCTTGCGCAGACACCCCGGCCAGCAACTGCAGGGGATACTCGCCGCTGCTGGCTTCGCGCTTCAGCCCGAGACGAACCGGCTCCAACCCGCACCGCTGCCAGAACGACAACAACCCGGCGTTACCGCCGAAACTGGTACCGATACCGTCCAGCCCCTGCTTGCACGCATAATCATTTGCAGCCGCCACCAGTGTCTGCCCCAGCCCCTCACCGCGAACCTCGGCACTCACGGCAATCCGCACGATGCGCAACAGACTCTGGCAGGCTGCTTTGGCAAATCCACTGTGGGTCGCCAGGGACTGGGGCAAGAGATGCCCCCGCAAGCGGCGCTTGCCCAACATGACCTGCTCTGCAAGCTCGCTGTCCAGCCCCCCTTCCACCGTTGCCCATAGCACGCCGACCAGAACACCACCCCGGGTCAGACGCCAACTCACCGCGGCCGGATCGTCCATCCACTGGCGCAAGTCACCGGGTGAGGTTCGGTAGTGGGCATCCACCAGCAAACCGAAGGCCTCCTCCAATTCATTGTCTTCTGCGGTACCCGGGTTCCAGCGTTCAACGGCGATATTCACTTCGTCATCACTGACGGGTGGTGCCTGGGCATCCAGCAAAAACATCCGACGCGTCAACGGCTCCAGGGGGTCAGAGGCAGACCATCGTATGGGCGCCGTAAGCGATGTGTTGCGCCAGTGAGGCGTTTCGGCATCCAGCACCGAGCGAAAACGGATGGCAAAGCCTCTACCGGAACCTTCATAACCGTGCACCGTGGAAGCGTAAATCACCCTGGGCCAACCCAGCAGTATCCGCTTGAGCAGATCTGCCGGTACGGCGGCGGCTTCATCCACCATCACCACTTCGGCCTCCGGCTTTTCAGCAAGCAGCCGGTCCAGGGGCCAGTATTCCAGCCGCCCCTGATCGCCCACCGCAACATCGCCCGTGCCCATGTCAGGATCAGAGGCCTGCCCGCTGGCCAGGCGGGCGTGGTGAAACAACGTTTTCACCGCATCCGGCCCGGGCGCCGTCACAACCACGCGCCGCCGCCCTTCATTCAGAAGACGAACCGCCGACAGGCCCAGTGCCGCAGACTTACCCCGCCCCCGGTCCGCCGTCACCACCAGCGGTCGCCGACGCCGCCCCAGCCCCGTTTGAACAACTTCTTCCACAAGCGCACGCTGGTCATCGGTGGCGCCTACCCGGAAGGCATCGCGGGGTGGTTCAGCCGTTGGCAGTGGCGGCTGAGGGTCAACAGACGGGGTGATACGAATACTATCGGGATTACCGGCCACAACTCCGGCCAGACGAGCCGCAAACGAATGCTGACCGGCTCCGTCCAATCCGGTGCGCCGGTAATCCGGATCGTCGAAATCGCCCCATTCTTCCAGCTTCGGCATCAGCCAGAAAAACAGACCACCGGCCGCGAGGGTTCCCGACAACGCCGCAAAACCGTCTGGTGGATTCCCCCGCCAGCCATCCCAGACCACGCAAGCCAGCTCCTGTCCCAGCCAGCGACGTCCCTCGACCGGTTTGATCGAAGTCAGCGAGGATTCCGGCTGATCCTCAACCGGCCCGGTCCAGACGCCGGGCGCTATCGACAATACTGGAAGAAGTTCCCGCAGCCACGTAAGAGAGGCTGCCCGATCGCCTTCCAGAACCACCAACCGCCGATGTCCGGAAGCCCGCAACCCGGCTTGCAGCTCCTGCCACCCGGCCAGATCAGGCCCGTTCAACCCGGTTTGATCAACCATTCACTCAGCTCAAATCCACGGAGTGACGCTTGAGATCTTCCAGCTTCGAATACTTCAGCGCCGAACGATGCGTCGCACGCAGCTTCACACGCGGCGCACTATCGGCCTCAAACGCCTCCTGCCAGCGGGATGCACACAGGCACCAGGAATCCCCTTCTTTCAAACCGGGGAAACCAAATTCAGGTCTTGGTGTACTCAGATCGTTACCCTGAGCACTTGAATATTCCAGAAAATCATCTGTGACGACTGCACAGACAACGTGGGCCCCCAGGTCATCCGGGCCAGTGTTGCAACACCCATCCCGATAAAACCCGGTTTCCGGATCTGTACCACAAATTTCCAACTTCTCACCCAGCACGTTCACCGGTTCTGCAGTTGTAGCCATAACATCATTCTCCAAATTCAGAGGGAGGGTTTGGGGGTTCTCTTCCAAAACTGTGCGGAGCCATGGATGGCGGAGCCCAAGCGCCACATGGACGTGCTTGAGCGTGTTTTGGAAGAGAACCCCCAAACCCTCCTGCACCCAATATGCGGTCAATCCCGACGAGCAGAAAAGCAAAAGTTATCAGGATTATGCGGCACCAGTATCAGCACTACCAGTCGCCGGGTACAATACACAGCATGTCGCCCCCACCCCAAATACCTGAAACCTCCAATCTGCCCGATTACCTCACTGATGAGCAAAGGGCCATCATCACCGCAGGTTTTGAACATGCGGTAATCACCGCCGTGGCGGGCAGTGGAAAAACGTCCACTCTGGCCTGGCGCATCCGCTATCTGCTAGAACAGGGACATGATCCGAACCGTATGCTGGTGTTGATGTTCAACCGCGCTGCGCGGGTGGACTTCGAGCACAAACTTCAGGACGTAACACGTAACTTGGGCCTGGCGACACCTGAAATTCGCACCTACCACGCCATGGGGCTACGGCTTTACAAGCGGTTCGTGCGGGAGGGTTTCCTGCCCGGGTTTTCCGACAAGATCCTCACCGACCAGGAAATCAGCTATCAGGCCTGGCAGCTTACACGGCGATTGGCGCCCGAGGACCTAGCCGACGAGATCCGCCGTAACAAGAAAGACTTTGTCGAAACCGCCGTTAACTTCATCGACCTGGTGAAAACCACCCTGTCCCCGGTGGACATCGTCTTTGAGGAACTCGGCTATTCCGACAAACACCGCTACCTGATCGACCTGTTCCACAGCTTTGAACAGTGGCGCAAATCCCAGAGCCGCATCAGCTACGCCGACATGCTCTACGAACCGGTGATGGCCATTCACCAGAACCCGCCCTTACAGCGCCTGGTCGGCAACAAAATGGACCTGGTACTGGTGGATGAGTATCAGGACACCAACGAAATCCAGCATCTACTGCTCAGATACGTGGCCGGTGACCGGGCACGGGTGACTGTCGTGGGCGATCCGGATCAGACGATTTACGAATTCCGGGGCGCCAGACCCGATTTTATACTCAGGCGTTTCAGCGAAGAGTTTGAAAGCCCACTGGAGCAGACCCTGAGCTATACCTTCCGGTATGGCCATCAGGTGGCTCTGCTGGCCAATCACCTGATCTGTCACAACACCGGTCGCAAGGATGTGCTCTGCCATTCCCATCCAACCACACCTGAGACCGGCATCACCCTGCACCAGCAGGAAAACGACAGTGATCTCGTCCTGAAACTACTGCAACCCATGGACGACGAAGCACTTGCCAACACGGCGATCCTGTTCAGGGTGTGGAGCCAGAGTGTTCCTATCGAATTGAAATTGCTCGCGCGACAAGTGCCCTACCGTATCGACGCCGGAAAGGGAGCCCTGTTCAGTCGCGAGGTTCAGGCCATCACCAGCCTGTTGATGGTGGTGTCGGGCCGGATTCGCAATCTGCCTGATGAAGACCGGCTTGATATTGCCCGGCAATTGCTGCGTTTCCCCCATGTGGGCCTCAAGGAGCCCGAGCTCGAACAGCTGGCACGCTTTCTGGCTGGGTTCGGCGAGGGCTGGCACGAGCGGCTGCTGGCCATGGACTTTGACGCACTGGCCCCCATGGCGGCCAAAAAGCTCCGCAAGCTGGGGGAAACACTGGCACAGCTGGAGCGCTTCAAAGGCTCAGTGGCAGATCTGATATCCCGCTATGCGGAGGAAACCGAACTCTACGAGGGCATTCGCAGCCTGGCACTGACCCATGAAACCGCGGACGAACGCATCGAGACCATCCGGGGCTTCCGGCTGTACCTCTCGGGACTCGATGTCAGCATTGACGGCGCGCTGGAACACCTCAAGGCTCTGAAGAAACAGGCGGGTGAAAATCGCCATGGCGGCGCCTTGCTCTCCACCATCCACCGAACCAAGGGCCTGGAATGGTCGACCGTTATACTGCCGGGACTGCAGGAGAAGTACCTGCCCTACAGCCCCCGAGCCCAGGACGACCCCAAGGCCTTCCTGGAAAGTGAACGCCGCCTGCTCTATGTGGCCATGACCCGAACCCGGGAGCAGCTACACCTGATCACCCGGCCATTCGGAGAAAAAAGACACCTTGACGGCGACCAGGGCCCAAGCCGGTTTGTCGATGAGTTGTGCTTTCCACTGTCCCAAGAGTTTGGCCAGTGGCTGGGCGGGCGTTCCTGCGACAGCGCTGACGCACTGACAGCCACCGTACCACTGACGTCGACCGGTCTTCGCTATGCGCACCTTCAAGGCGTCACATTGCAGACAAGTACGGAAGCAACGGCCGAGGAGACGACACCGCTCTGGGCAAGAAACCGTCTCAGCCATGCCATCTTCGGGCCGGGCTCAGTGACGGGGGAGGACGAACGGTCCTTCGAAGTCGCTTTCGACAACGGTGACACCCTGAATTTCAGCAAAAAAAGTGCCCACCTGTATTTTACCGCCATGTCATCAAGGGCCTGAGTACAATTGCGGACGTAACACTGGCCCTCTTTTTTTGTTTTTTTGAATCCCCTGACTTAAATTTCACGTAAGTACGCTGCAGCAATGCTTTATGCGAAAGTACGACATGAGTACTTTTTACAACGATAATTGAACAGGAGGTTCTGCATGAATATCATGCGCCCACTGGCCATTGCGGCCCTGACGACATCCCTTGCGACCCCCGCACTCGCCGAACGCGAGCAAACCATTTACCTGAACCCGTTTGCCGGCTTCCAGCTGTTTGACGACAAGCGCGACCTCAGTGAAACCGGCACCCTGGGCATTGGCGCGGAATTTCGCTTCCACCCCAACTGGGCCGTGGAAGGCGTCTATTCCAAGGCGGATGCCGATCGTAAGTACGTCAATGGCAGTAGCGACTTTGAAGAATATCGACTGGACGGCCTCTATTACTTTGCCGGCCAGGATGAAGCCTGGAATCCGTATGTCTCGGCTGGTGCCGGCCACGCGGACTTCGGCGACGATGTGCTGAGCTACCAGACAGCCGGTTCCAATCATGACGAAACCCGCGTCAACGTCGGGGCGGGCTTCCGTTACAACGTCAGTGACAGCGTTTCCATTCGCGCGGACCTGCGCGAGTTCCATGGCATTGACGAAAGCACCTTCGATACCCAGGCAACCCTTGGCCTGAGCTTTGCCTTCTCTCGCACCGTCGCGGACTCAAAGCCCTCACCACGCAAAGCCGCAGACAGCGACAACGATGGCGTGCCGGATAACCGCGATCAGTGCGCCGGAACACCTGCAGGTGTGAACGTTGACAGCAATGGTTGTGAGCGTGACAACGACGGTGACGGCGTCGCCAACAGCATGGACCAGTGCCCCAACACACCGGCGGGCGCCAGCGTCAACAGCCGTGGTTGTGAACTGGACAGCGACAACGATGGCGTGGTGAACAGCGCGGACCAGTGCCCCGGCACGACTGCAGGCGCAGACGTGGATGCCATGGGTTGTGAAGGCGTGACAGAAACCGTCGAAACCATCGAGCTGAACGTACAGTTCCCGACCAACAGTTCGGTGATCGGCAATGCCTTCGACAATGAAATTCGCCGCGTCGCCAATTTCATGCTCGAGTATCCGGAAACCAACGTGGAAATCGCCGGTCACAGTGACAGCATTGGCGAGGCGGAATACAACCGCTTCCTGTCCCAGCGCCGTGCCGAGGCAGTTGCCACCCGGCTGACCGATGCCCTGGGCATCAGTGAGGACCGTGTGAATGCCGTTGGTTACGGTGAGTCCGAGCCGGTTGCCAGTAACGAGACCGCTGCTGGCCGCGCGGAGAACCGTCGGGTTGAGGCTCGCATTCAGGTTCGCCGTTAAGCGTCGACGTTGATCCTGTACAGACATCCTGTGCAGATCAGCTCAACGAAAAGGCGCCTTCGGGCGCCTTTTTTATTGGCGGGCAGGCGCCCTTAATTTCATGCTCGCGAGAGAATGCCGTGAAGCGAATGTTGTTCGTCTTTATTCTCACATGGGGTATACCCGCTGCTGCGTGGCCCCAGGTTTACCGGTGCGATGCCGGTGGTGATACTCGCTTTTCGGACCAGCCCTGCGGGGAAGACTCCGAGGAAATCACCATCCGTGACAACCGGATTGGCGGCAATTTTGGCCAGAACCTCCCGCCGTCACCCAAGCGTGATGAAACAGTGGAAGAACCGGAAAAAAGCACACAGGAGGCGATCAGTGAAGACACCTGCCGCTTTATTAACTCCACCGACCTGCGGCGCTATCTGGTGCGGGAACAGGTGGTGAAAGGCATGACCAAAGAGCATGTTCTAGAAGCCTTTGGCCGACCTCCGGAAACCTACCCCACACCCCAGGAAACCTGGGTATACCAGACGAAATACTATGGCGCCCTTTATGAACTGACCTACGTGTATTTTCGGGACGGCTGCGTGGAAGATGTAGTGTACCGAAAGCCCTGAGCCATTTAGCAGTCCACAGACCTTTTTTCGGCGTCGATCAGCAGATTGCGGGGCGTCAGCTGGCGCTCGCAGAAGGTCCCCAGCCGAACGTCATACCCCTGTTCCTCAAGAAACATTGAATAATCCAGCACCACCCAAAGCTCCAGTGGCCGCCGAAACAGGTGGCGCACCAGCTCGTGGCGGCGCACTTCCTGCCGTCGCCGCTCGCCATAACGTTCCCAGACACCAAAGTCTGTGTCCCCGGGTAGTTCCAGCCCCCTATTGCCGGCTGCCCAGCGACAGAAGGTGGCAAAATCGCCGTTCGTCAGCCGCGTCGGGTGCGACGGCACCGGCAGGTAGGCATCCACGCCGCGAAGCTGCCGTTGAAGACCATCGAACCCGAGACGCCAACGACTGATCCTGCGGGTTTGCTCACGCACACGCTTCGGTGCGGTCACGGTTTCCCTGACGGCCAGTCGCAGCTCGTTGCGGGTCAGCTCCAAGCCATTTTTTGAAGCCCGGACGCGCCTGGAAAGAGGCTGGTAGTCCAACGCTTCCGTCAGGTGGTAGCAGCAAGGTGAAACGCTCACCCTTGGCAGGCCCTCGCCAGCCACCTTACGCATCAGCCTGCGATGAAGGTCACCACAAGCGTGAAGGGCAACACCGTGAGCGTCGGGCGGCATCGTCAGGTTCTCGGCCATGACATCCTGGCACTGCAGGGTAACCGCATCCCCGAACTTTCCGGCCAGGAGGTTGCCATCGTCCACCAGGGTCGCGTTCCATTCAAACCCGGTTACGTCACCCCCGCACAGGGGTGCCAGGGTTCTGGCCAGGTGGCCCTTGCCGCAACACCAGTCCAGTACGCTGTGCTTCAAGGGTTGGATAGCGCTTGCAAAGGCACCGGCCTGAAGCCGCTTACGCCCGGGCATATCCGTTGCCCGGACCTCAGGCAAGGTGTTCTGATCGGCGGATTCGATGGCAAGTGGCTGAATGTCGGTCAGCTCACCGAACTCCCGGAAAGAAGGCAGCTCCACGGCCACCCATTCAGCCAGCGCGACAGGATCATCGTCCCATTGCACACAGTCGCTGTCAGAGAGCCGGGCAACCCGGTCCGCCAATGCCGGCCAGTTCTTCGTCCAGGCCGGGCTCGGGTCAGCGAATGGCGCCGGTTGCCAGAACTCACGATGCTGCGCCAGCCAATCGTTCAAGCGCTGCCAGCGCCGATAAAAAGCGTCAGCGCGGTGATGTGAACTCGCCGCCGAAGGTAACGTCACTCGGAAAATCGCCCAGGCCGAAAAGCATCCAGGCACACCGACGGCGCCTCCCCATCAATCAACTGGGAAATCACCGAAGCGCTGCCCGCCGACAGGGTCCAGCCAAAGGTGCCGTGCCCGGTGTTGAGGAACAGGTTCTCCCGGGGGCCTCGACCGATGATGGCAGGACCGTCCGGAGTCATGGGGCGAAAACCGGTCCAGGTCTCGGCGGCCTCCAGATCGGCGCAACCGGGAAAACGGGATTCCACGGACTTTCGAATGGTCGCCAGCCGGGCTTCCGGAATGTCGCGGTTGAAGTCGTCCAATTCCACAAAGCCGGAGGCGCGTAGTCTCTCTCCCAGACGGGTCGAGACCACTTTGTAGTTGTCATCGTGGATGGTCGACACCGGCGCGCGGCCAGGGTCTTTCAAGGGCACCGTAAAGCTGTAGCCCTTCACCGGGTAGATCGGCAACTCAAGCCCCAGGGGACGGGTAAGATGCCCCGACCAGCAACCGGCACTGACAACCACAGCGTCTGCCTCAAGGGTTTCCGATGTGCCATCGTCCTTGCGGATGGTCACCCCCGTTACCCGCCGATCATCAGCCACCAAATGTTCGGTTTCCGTGTTGTAGCGGAACTGCACCCCCTTCGTTTCGCAGGCCTTGGCCAGTTCACGGGAGAACAGATGACAATCACCGGTGCCATCCGTGTCATAGCTCAGGGCGCCGTAGAGTGGGCCATCCCCGATCATGCCGGGCTCTGCTTCGCGAACCTGTTCAGGAGTGAGCAATCGGGAGGGGATACCCAGTTCGTCGAGCAACCGCTGGGTTTCGCGGTAGTTTTCCAGGGTTTCCGGGGTGCTGGCAAGGTGAAGCAGGCCCTGGTGGCCGCCGTCGAACGGCAGATCAAGCTCCTTTTCAAGGGCCAGGAAGCGTTCACGGCTATGAATACCAAGGCGTATCATGGCGCGCTTGTTCAGGCCAAACAGGCCAGGCGACCAGGCGTAGCGCAGCGTTGCGAACATAAACCGCAAGGTTTCCATGGATGGCGGCACCGACATTTTCAGCGGGCCGTCCTTCTTGAATAACCAGGGGATGGCCTTCAACACCATGGATGGGTCTGCCCATGGATAGACCACCCCGTAGGAGCGCTGGGCGGCGTTGCCTTTGCTGGTTTCATTCCCAGCCGCGCTGTGACGTTCCAGCACGGTTACCTGATGGCCCCGGCTTTGCAGCTCATACG
This sequence comes from Marinobacter sp. DS40M6, assembly GCF_028581595.1. Classification (NCBI taxonomy): domain Bacteria; kingdom Pseudomonadati; phylum Pseudomonadota; class Gammaproteobacteria; order Pseudomonadales; family Marinobacteraceae; genus Marinobacter; species Marinobacter sp. DS40M6. Next base: position 323,822 of record NZ_JAFCAE010000005.1, read on the forward strand.
CCGTGGTTACGCCAACCACGCCGGCACCAACAACAATGATGTGCATGCACTTCTCCCTATGACAGCAATGTAGGTCAACAATCGAACAAGCTGATAAACTACTGTGACAAAGTTCTCAGGATAGCAGCCAACGCTTTGGTTGCGATGGAGTGAAGTAACCGCCAATGAGCAAGAAACGTCGCGACATTCCCGTTTTCGATCAACCGATTATCGAAACCCACTGCCATCTGGATTACCTCAAGGATCGCCCCCTGGCGGAAACCCTGGCCGAAGCGCAGCGGGTCAATATCGAACGTGTGATCACCATCGCTGTGTCACCGGACAATCTGGCTACCGTGCGTGAACTGAGCCAAACAGCCCCCTGGGTGTATGGCACGCAAGGGGTACACCCCCACGATGCCGAACAGTATTCCGATGCCGCCGAGGCGGAAATCCGCGCGCACGCTGGCGACGACAAGATCGTGGCAGTGGGCGAAATTGGCCTGGACTACTTTTACGACAACGCAGACCGGGACGTTCAGCGTGACGTGTTCCGCCGCCAGTTGCAGATCGCCTGTGACACCGACCGGCCCGTGGTCATCCACAGCCGCGAGGCCGATGACGACACCATCGACATCCTGAAGGAGTTCGAAGGTACTCTTAAGCGCCGCGGCGTCATCCACAGTTTCACGTCAGGCCCGGGGCTGGCGCAATACGCATTGGACGAAGGCTGGTGCCTGGGCTTTAACGGCATCACCACCTTCAACAAAGCCGAAAACGTGCGTGACATTGTGCGTATGGCACCCATCGAGCAGATCCTGCTGGAGACGGATTCACCGTTCCTGACCCCGGTTCCCTATCGCGGCAAGGAAAATGCACCTTTCTACATACCATTTGTTGCCGAGAAAATCGCCGAGGTGAAACAACTACCGCTGGAGAACGTACTGGCTACAACCTATGACAACAGCCTGAGAACGTTCTTCCAGCCGCGATGATCAAACGCATCCCCGTCTCCGCGCTCAAGGTCGGCATGTACATCACCGACCTGAACAACGACTGGATTCCTCACAACACCCAGCGCCGTCGCGGCGTGATCAAAAAAGAGGACACCGTTGAAAAAATCCGCCGGATGGGGGTGGACTACGTCTACATCGATGTCTCCAAGGGCCTGGATTCCCAGGATTCGGAACCAGCCCACGAAGTCGATCGCCGCAACGAGTCCGCGCTGCAGCGCGCCGGCGAACAGACTCCCGGCGTTTTCAAACGGGTAGCAGTGGCCGAGGAAATGGTGTTCGCCCAGCAGGTGCACAACCAGGCTCAGGGGCTGGTCGGCAACCTGATGAACAGCGTGAAGCTTGAAGGGGCCATCGACATAGCCCCCATTCACCAACTGGCTGACGAGCTCCAGAGCTCTATCTTGCGCAACGCCAATGCCCTCAGTTGCCTGGGCCGTATCCGTGAGAAGGATAACTATCTGCTGGAGCATTCGGTCAATCTCAGCGTGCTGATGTCCCTGTTTGGCAACTACCGCAAGCTGCCTTCGGAGGCGCTACACCAAACCATTGTTGGTGCACTGCTCCATGACATCGGCAAAATCCTGACGCCGGACGACATTCTCCACAAGCCGGGACGGCTAACGCCAGAAGAGTTTGAGGTCATGAAAGCCCATGCGAGGCATTCGCGGGATATTCTCAAGGCAACAGAGGGTATTGGCGAACTGGCCATCGTTACTGCCGCAGAGCACCATGAGCGCCTGGACGGCAGTGGCTACCCCGAGGGTCTGAAAGGCGAGGAAATCTCCGTGTACGGTCGTATGGTGGCCATTACCGATGTGTACGACGCCATTACCTCAGACCGCGTCTATCACAAGGGCATGACCCCGACCCAGGGCCTGAAGAAACTGCTGGAGTGGAGCGGCAGCCATCTGGACGCCGCCCTGGTGAAAGAGTTTATTCGTTGTGTGGGGCTCTACCCCATTGGCTCACTAGTGCTTCTGGAAAGCGGCCGGCTCGGTGTCGTCATCGAGACCAACGACGAGGACCAGCGATTGCCCGTGCTGCGCGTGATGTATGACACCCGTTTTCGCATGCCCATCACCGTTGACACCCTGAACCTGGCGAAACCGGGTACCCAGGACCGGATTCTGCGTTCCGTGGACCCGGAAGACTACAAGATCGACGTCAGAAAGTTCCTGCTCTGAAACATCACCCTCCCATGGACAGGAACACGGCCATCAGGATGGGAGACAGGAACGACAGGATAAACCCCGACGCAATCGCCACGGGCACGCAGTCCAGGCCGCCACTGCTGCGAATCACAGGCAGGGTGAAGTCCATGGCAGTCGCCCCCCCATAGCCGATGGCCATGGCCGGTCGCTGGCCAATTAACAGCGGAATAATCGCAAGCGCAATAATCTCCCGGATCACATCATTGAGAAAGGCGACACCGCCCCAGGACGGCCCCAGGGCATCGCCAATCACAATACCGGACAGGGAATACCAGCCAAACCCGGACGCCAGTGCCAACGACTCATGCCAGGCGGCGTCCAGCAAAGGCACCATTGCGAAACCAGCGAGCAGAGAGCTCCCGGCCAGCGCTAACGCAATGCCCAACCCCTGTCGGTTGAGCAGCAGCCGACGAAGGGACAGGCCGGCATTGCGCAGTTGCAGGCCAATCAGAAACAGCAGCAACATTAGCGACCAGGTCGCCACGTCTTCGGCCATGGGCATATCCGGCAGCCAGTAGAAACCGGCCAAACCACCCACCACAACCGCCAACAGTGGCTTCAACCCCGCCAGGAAAAGGCGACGATAGCCACGAGGCTGGTCCACATGATCCTCCCGCGCTGCCATCGGCTGCCAACGGTGAAACAGCCACAGCCCCGCCATGTTGGCCACAAACAGTACCACCACGAGCACGGCAACCTGGGACGCCATATTGGCCAACTGGCCACCAACGCCTTCCATCTGCCCGAGGCTCAGCCCCAAGAGTGCCAGGATAAAGTACACCAGCCCTTCAACGCCGTAGTGAATGGCCGTCATCAGATGGCGGTTCTCAAGTGCCAGGGCAAAACCCAGGAAAAGCGGTGCCAGGATCAGCAGTGCGCCGGTCAGCATGAAGTCCTCGAAAAAAGTGTATTGGGGAGGAGAAGATCAGCCGATAGGTTCGTACTGATCGGGATCAAAATGAAACTTGCCTGCACTGGCATCGCGATCGGTTCGAATGGTGCGCGCTAGGCGCTGGGCCATCACCGACCAGACCACATAGTCGTTGGGTTGGGGCTGGTAATCCTGCCCCATCAGCGCGCCCGCAACACTGCGCAACACCGCTTCCGCCTGGGAAATGGAACGATAGGGGCCCTGGCAGCGATGTTTTTCTGGTTGGCCGTCCACCGAACCACTGAGTGCCACCAACGCCCAGATGTCCTCACCGACGGGTTTGATGAACAATTCAACCCGGCGCTGTTCCCGGACCATAACCAATGCCCGTAGCGGGCCACGCCCATGAAAGTAATGCAGTTTCACGGCCTTATTCCAGGAGTTTCAGTGAAGTACATGCCCGGACCTGTCCTGCACCAGCACCCAGGGCGCAATCACCACTGCCCAGAGTTCCGTGTTCTCGTCATACCAGTGGCGGGCAAGATCCGGAGCGACATCGCCCACTTTGTTATCGGCCAACCAACGCTCAAACTGGGCCTTGTTGTCCGCTGACAGTTCTGCCGCCACATCCAGCAGGTCCAGTTCCGGGACCACTTTCACGACATGACCACGGGCATAATACACCTGCAGGTCATGCCAATTAATCCGGGACGTTTCCAGATTCAGCTTGTGTTTCAGTTCCTCTGGCGATTCTTTCGCAACCATGTTCACACCTTGGACGTCCATATTTCACGTATCTGATCGGCAAGAGTCATGGGGTCGAACGGTTTGGGTATCACGTCAACCGCTCCCAATTCCCTGTAGAACGCCACCTCTTCAGTTTGCACCTTAGCGGTCATGAACACCACAGGTGTCGCGCTCAATGCCGGAATTTCCCGTAACGCCTGAAACGTAGTCGGGCCATCCATACCCGGCATCATAACATCCAGCAGGATCAGTTCGGGGTCAAAATCCGGACCCTCAACAAGCGCCTCCTGACCGGAGCTGCAGCTCTTTACTGAAAACCCCCCAACGGTTTCCAGTGCCAGCTCCGCCACGGCCCTGATGTCGGCATCGTCCTCCACATAAAGAATTCGCTGAAGCTCTCCGACCGGGCTAGCCATCGTCTGTACCTCTCTCATGGTTATCCACCCCCAGTCTGCGCAGCAAGCGCAAACATTCCTCGCCCTGATTCTGCCCATCCGCTATCAAGGCGGAGGCACGCATAACCAGTTTTGAATCGCTCGTGGCATCACGCGGCAGAAAATGAACTGCGCCAATCAGCTCTCTCAACTGCAAAGGCAGATGCCACTGCACTTTGAGACGATTCCCATAACTCTGAGCCCAGGCCGTTAACCCGCTTTCAATCTGTTCATCAGAAACCTGGCCTTTGCGATCCAGGCATTGCTGCATCACCTTGAGCACCGCCAGTTCGCCGACCCGGCTGAGCAGGGCCGCCGTGTGCACATCGGATTGATCGATTCCGATACGTAACGCAATTCGTACGGCTTCCTGGGCTACCTTCTCGGCGGTTTCGAGAAAGACAGTCGCTCTTTCCGCCAAACGGGTATCGCGCAACTGGCCGCATATATCCAGCGACATGGCCATCGCGTGCCGCAAGGCCATATCCACACCCATGGTGGCAATCCCGTCACGCAGACTGCGGACCGGCTCACCGGTTTTCTGGAACGAGGCGCTGTTGGCCACGTCAAGCAGACGGGTTGTCAACGCAACCTCGCCATGCCACCGCTCCGCGAGCTGCGATGGGGAGATATCCTGTTTTCGCGCCATCAATTCGAGAACCCGAGCCGTATCAATGGCGGAGGGCAGCTGAATAACGGACTCCACCGACGTCTGCAGCAGGTGCTCCAGATCAGGTTGAGACTCCCGATCAAAGTCTGCCGGGTCCACCAGTGCTGTCAGCCTTTCGTGCACCATCTCCACACTGAACGGTTTGCTGATATAGCCATTGATGCCGTAGCGTGCGGCTTTCAGAACCGAATCCCTGTCAGCCCGGCCGGAGATCATGACAATGGCGGTCTTGCTGCTCTTCTCACGGGCAGCGCGAATAACCTCAAGGCCCGAGCCATCCGGCAGATTCCAGTCGATGATCATCAGGTCAGAACCGTGTTGGGACCAATGTGCCAGAGCCCCCCTGACCGACGCCGTTACGAAAATATCAATACCCGGGTAAAGCCCGCCGACCACCGTTTCCAGCAGATCCGCCAGCAATGTGTCATCTTCCAGAATAAGTGCCTTCATAACGTTATGCTTCATCCCTGATGGAAAGTCGTCACGCCGTTACGGCCCCCTTTCTTTCGCTCATAAAGGGCCTGATCCGCTGCGTTGAGCGCATCACTACCGGACTCAAAAGCATCCAGCGCGGCAATACCCACGCTGAGGGTAACCGACAGGCTAGCACCATCATTGTTGAACGACAGGTCAGAGAATGCCTCGCAGATCTGAGTCATCACCAACCGCCCTTCCTGTATCGAGCACTCCGGCAAAACCACCACAAACTCCTCCCCGCCATACCGGCCGATCATGTCGGTGGAACGCAATCGTTGCCTGAGGAGGCTGGCAAGTGCCTTAATGACAATATCGCCCATTCTGTGCCCGTACTGATCATTCACTTTCTTGAAATGATCCAGGTCCAGCATGGCGACAACCGAAGACTGCGACAGTCGCTTGCAGCGGGCCTGTTCCTTATCAATTTCCTGCTTTATATACGAATGTTTCAACAGGCCCGTAAGGCTGTCCCGTATCAGCAGCTCGTTCAGTTGGCGGGCGCGATAGCAGCGGATCTGGGCGGCGCGTACAAGATAGCTGTCGGACACGGGCTTGGTCAGGAACTCATCCGCCCCTTTTGCCATGGCTTCGAGCTGAACCTGCTTATCCTGCTCAGACGACAGGTAGATGATCGGCAGGCTTACCCATTCGGGATCAAAACGAACCAGCTTTGCCACCGTCGGCCCGGAGTAATCTCCCATGCGAACGTCCAGCAGCATTATGTCAGGTGAGAATTCCGAAAGTTCCGACAACACCGTCTCGGGATTACTGATGGCGCGGACATTAAAGCCCGCTCCTTCCAGCACCGCCCGGTAGTGCCCAGCAAGATCTTCATCGTCATCCAGAATCAGGATTTTCCCGGAAACCGTCCGGCTCTGCTCACTGACCAAACGCTCGATGCTTTCCGTCAGTACGGTTGCATCAACCGGTTCCGTAATAAGTGCATCTGCCCCGGCATCCGCCAGGGCATACCGGTTTCGGAAATCATCCCTGCGTCCGATACAAATGAGCGGTGGTTTCAGTAAGCTGGCGCTCCCTGTCTTCTTATCGAGCGCCGCGGACACCTCAGAAAGCGCGTCCTCACCGGTCACCACAAGGGTCACTCCCGACATTCCGCTAAGGGAGAGGGTGGAGACCGCCTGGCGCGATATCGAAAAACCGTAATTTGAGAGTGCGTACTCCAGAAAAACCTGCGAACCTTCCGATAATCCACACAGGACAACCTGAATATCTGCGGCCGTCAGACTGTAATGATCATTTAAGTGCTCAGGATCGTTGGTACTGCGGGTTGTCGACACCGACGTTTCATCCAACAAAGAACGCAAGTGCCCTGCCTGCGTCAGAGTATCGATAACCTGTGGAGTTTCCTCGCCGGGAACCTCTGGGTCACCGTCGGCTTGCACCGGGTATTTTTCCACCAATGGCTTAAGGCGTTGTTCCAGCCTTCGTGCCTCCGCCCCCAATACCGCATACCCGAAGGTTCCGGCAGAACCGGCCAGACGATGAAGCAGTTGGTAGGCCGACATCACATCTTCACGCCGCAGTCGCTGCCCCTGAGCCCCCCCGGTTACCCTCGCAGCGACTTCGCTCAACTGATCGAGTTCCCCCTCCGCCTTACCACGGAAGCTGAGTCGCAATTGTGCGAGTTTATCCGCGATATCCGCTTTTGGATCTTTTCCCATAAAAGGTCTGAGGCCTCGATTTTTTACTAATATAACCGGTTCAACTAGGCTAATCTTCTTTCATCACAGAACATTATCCGGAAAAACGCAACAGAGAGGCACTTCATTGCGATCAGGCAAATCGCTCTCCCTTAGTAGTCGCGTAGCGATCATTATTGGCGGAGGCAGTCTTGTAACCGTCCTGGCCATTATTGCGATCGCCTATCAGGCCGTGGTACAGGACTTTGAAGACCTGCTCACCCACCGCCAGATTCTCGAAGCTGCAAGAACATCGGAGCAGGTCGACCAGAAGCTTCAGCTTCGACTGAATTCTCTGTCAGCGTTCGCCTCGCAATTTGCCGACGACGACCTTCCGGACCAGGCTGCCTTGGAGATAGCGCTGAATCGCCAAACGGCAATCCAGGATCTGTTTCCGGCGGCGCTTCTCATTTTTGATGAGAACGGATGTGCCGTGGCAGAAAATGTCTACGTCCCAAATCGTATTGGCACCTGCTATCTGGATCGCCCTCACTTCCAGGAAGCCCTGGAGAAACGAAAGCCTATTGTCAGCAAGCCTATTATCGGGCGAACCACTGGCAGGCCCCTGCTCTCCTTTCTGGCACCCATCGAAACGGATGAAGGGGACTTGCTTGGATTCGCAGGCGGCACCCTGGATCTGGGCAAGACCACTCTATTACCCGAAAAACGCAACATGGGTTTGTATGGATCCCAGGGTATCGAGAAAATCATCGACACGGAAAACTTTCTGTACGTGGATTCCGGCAAGGGCTCCCAGAACATCGAACCCCTGCCGCCTCCTGGCGCAGATGCGCTGACAGACGCAGCGCTATCCGGCATCACGTTCGGACAGGTCAACGGCCAGGATGGTCAGCCCCTGATATACGCCACCAATCACCTGCAACGGCTGGGGTGGGTCTTCGTCCGCGCTGTTCCCTATGATCAGGCAACAACACCCGCCCGACAATCCTTTCTCCAGTTCTTCAGCATCAGCCTGCTGATCACACTGGTGATCGCCGCGTTAAGCTACCTGCTGGTCAAGAGCACCATGTCGCCACTGGACCGAATGACGACGCGTATAAAGCACATGGCTGAACAACCGGATTCTGCCATGCGGTTGGGCGAGTCCGGCATTCCGGAGGTCAGCAACCTGGCCGTGGCCTTCAATCGACTTCTGGAGGAACGTGACGGCCTGGACAGGCTCAAAGATCATTTCATGTCCTCGGTCAGCCACGAACTTCGTACGCCCCTGACGTCACTGACTGGCGCTCTGAAGCTGCTCTCTTCCGGCACCACCGGACCACTCAGCGAAAAAAGCCAGAGCATGGCAAACCTCGCCCTGAGAAATGGCGAGCGCCTGCAACTGCTGGTGGCGGATTTGCTCGACTTCAACAAACTGTCCGATGGCAGTCTCAAAGTGCGAATTCAAAGCGAAGCGATCCAACCGATACTTTACGGCACCGTTGAGGACAACAACACTATGGCTGCTGAACATCAGGTCCGGTTGATGTCAGACAGCGGTGAGCTACCACATCTACTCTGTGACAAGCACCGGCTGAGGCAGATTCTGGACAACTACGTCAGCAACGCCATCAAGTTCTCGCCCAAGAACGGAGTGGTCAGGATAAAAGCCCAGCTCCACTCACCGGAATACGTGAGAATCACCGTTAGTGATCAGGGCTCTGGAGTACCGGATTCTTTTGCCGACAGCGTGTTCAAACGATTCGCACAAGCCGAAACCGGTACTACTCGTTCGGTAAAGGGTACGGGGCTGGGGCTTGCCATTTGTGCCGAACTGGCAACGCTGATGCATGCAGAGGTTGGCTACTACAATGATCAGGGCGCGCATTTCTGGGTCGATATGCCCACATCCGGATCCGGTGAGGCATTGTCGACCGTCGCTGATGAGGAAACAGACTCGTGATAGCACCCGAAAGCCCATTGAATGAGGCGGTACGGCTTCTCGCGCTGAAGCGAACTCACCTGCTCGATACGTCACCAGAGGAGCGATTTGATCGCTTTACTCGCATGGCCAAACTGGCCTTCGACGTCCCCATTGCCCTGGTGTCACTGGTCGACGAAAAACGGCAATGGTTCAAATCCTGTCAGGGGCTGGAGGCCAGGGAGACCCCCAGGGACATCTCTTTCTGCGGCCACGCCATCCTCAGTGATCGTCTGTTCATTGTCGAGGACACCCACGAGGATTCACGATTTGCCGATAACCCGCTCGTTACCGGCCCGCCACACATTCGCTTCTACGCCGGTGCTCAACTCCGCAGCCATGAAGGTTATCGCCTGGGCACTCTCTGCATCATAGACACCCGGCCACGATCGCTCGACGGCGATCAACGCATGCTTTTGGAAGAGCTGGCCCGATGTGTCGATGAAGAGATCAATGACTTCGAAGCGAGTAAATCCCGCCAGGAACAGCTCGAGAAGACCCGGATTCTGAGTGCACTGAACAACCTGACGGTGGACGCCTCCGCGCCCCTGGAACAAAAAATAGACATGGCCCTGGATCTGGGGCGCCAACACCTTGAACTGGAAACCGGCATCGTCAGCGAAATCACCACCGATGTCTATACGGTTCGCTGGTTCAGAGCGCCGGACGACTCTCCACTGGAGGCCGGCCTGTCACTACCGGTGGAGCAAACCTATTGCGCACTGATGCTCGCAAAAGGCGACCATCTGGCGATCAGCCATATGGGCGACTCCCGCTATCGCCACCAGTCCTGCTATGCCCAAATGGGCCTTGAGAGCTATATTGCGGCGCCCATAGAGTTTGATGGCAAGCTCTTCGGCACGCTTAATTTTTCCTCGGTATCGCCAAGATCCAGACCGTTCACGGATCTGGATCGCCTGTTTATCGTGTGGCTGGCACAGTGGATGGCAGCCCTTCTCCAGCAACATTCCCATGAGGATACGCTGCGAAAGCTGTCCGAAAACGTGCCTGGAATGCTTTATCAGTATCAGGTACTCCAGGATGGTGAGTCGAGGTTCCTCTACAGCAGCGACGGCATACGTGATATTTACGGCGTTTCTCCGGAGGCTGTTATAGAGGATGCCAGCATTGCCTTTGATGCCATACACCCCGACGACATTGAATATGTAGCCGCTTCCATCGACCGTTCCCAGGAGGCACTGGCGGTTTGGGAGTCCGAGTTTCGGGTCAGAGCTCCGGATGGGAACTGGATTTGGGTCGAGGGCCGGGCCACGCCGGAACGGCGCCCGGACGGTAGCGTCATCTGGCATGGGTTTCTCGCCAACGTCGATGAAAAGAAGCGCTCGCAGCTTGCACTCGCGGAACGAGAGCAACTGCTGCGTACCTTATTCGAACTGTCACCGATTGGCATTCTTCTGACCAGTTTCAGAAGCGGACAGAACTTTGATGTTAACGCGGCACTGTTGGAGTACAGCGGTTACTCACACGCCGAGTTCCTGGCACTGAACTACTGGGACGTCACTCCCGAGGACTACGCCGAGCAAACGCAGCAGGCCATCACTGATTTGAAAGAACACGGGCGGTTCGGCCCCGTGGAGCAGGAGTTTATCCGCAAGGATGGCACCCGGTTCCCGATTCTCTTCCAGGGCGTTCTGGTGGAGCGTGCCGACAACGAACCACTGGTGTGGTCGCTGGTTGAGGATATATCAGAGCGCCGCAAGGTTGACCGAATGAAAAACGAGTTCATCTCCACCGTGAGCCATGAACTACGAACTCCCCTGACGTCCATATCAGGCTCCCTTGGGTTGATCGCGGGCGGGGTTTTTGGCCATCTACCTGAAAAAGTCAAAGCCATGGTGGCTATCGCAGCCCGCAACAGCGACCAACTAAAGCATCTGATTGATGATCTGCTGGATATGGAAAAGCTGGTCTCCGGAAAAATGGAACTGCGGATGCACAGCGAGAACATCAGCGCGATCATTCAGGACAGCCTGGATCGAACATCAACCTACGCGGTTGATCGGCAAATCTCACTTCGGTTCGAAAATCACCATCCCTGGGTCAAAGCCGCTATCGATGCCCGGCGCCTGGGCCAGGCACTCGACAACCTGCTGTCCAACGCCATCAAGTTTTCTCCGCCGGAGGCCGAGGTTGTCATACTGACACACCTTCATGACGGCCTTTTTCGCATCGAAGTCACGGACTATGGCACAGGCATACCGGAAGCCTTCCGAGCCAGGATATTCGAAAAGTTCGCCCAGGCTGACAGCTCCGATACCCGAGGCCGTGGCGGTACGGGCCTCGGGCTGGCCATTACCCGGGAGATCATGTCGCAAATGGGCGGCGGCGTGGGGTTCAAATCCACCGAGGGATACGGCTCGACGTTCTGGCTGGACATCAAACCCGATGAGAGTGACAAACCCGATGAGAGTGACGAGTAATCGATAGTGGCGGCACAAACGCGGGCTAACGTGTTTCATCGTTTGATCTGGGCTTCAAGGCTGGGCGTTCTGCTGTTGGTCATTGTAGTCGCGGTTTCCCTTGATGCATCCAGCTCTTCCAGCCACCGCAACGATGTCCGTCAGCAGTGGCAGGAAAAAACGGATGAGATAAGCCTCAAGCTGCAAAGTGCCATACTGCAGAACATCCAGACCGTGTGGGGACTGGCCGCCAACGTCGCGATACAACCCGATATCGACGGCCAACGCTTCCGGGAACTGGCTTCGGTCATCTTCAGCCTTGCACCGGAACTCCGAAACATCGGACTGGCTCCGGATTTCGTGATTCGCCATGTCTACCCACTGGCCGGCAATGAGGCTGCGATCGGTCTCGACCTGACCGCACAGAGCTTGTCGCAAGATCAGATCAAGATGCTGCTCAACACCCGTCGCGTGGTGTTCACCGGCCCTATTGATCTGGTTCAGGGCGGGCAGGGGCTGGCGGGGCGTGTTCCCATATTCGAACAGGCCTCGGGCGATTTCTGGGGGGTTATTTCAGTGATACTGGACCTTCAGAAACTGTACTCGTCGATAGGGCTGGATACGTTGCAAGACGACTTCAATGTAGCGATCTCGTCGTCGGCCGACGTTAATGACACTCAGTCGGTTTTTTTCTCCACACGCCCCTTTCAATGGGAAGATCCAGTCACCAGCACGATTCGCATGAGAGGCGCTACCTGGGTGGTGTTTGCCGAACCAGTCGGGGGCTGGCCAAACCACCCCAGTCAGCCCTGGATATTTCGTGGCAGCCTGTTCGCGATGCTGGTCATTGTCAGCGGTGCTGTTTTCTGGCTCACCAGCCTGATGTCACGGGATCGCGAAATGCAGCGGCGGCTCTGGGGACTCTTCGAACTGGCCCCCATGGGCATCGGGCTGTTCAGTGTCACCTCCAATCGACTGCTCCGGGCAAACCCAACGTTCGAAAACCAGTTTGGCAGATCCGTCCAGTCACTGGATTTCTTCGACCAACCGCTTGATGTCCATGGAGAGCCGCTGGCCAACAGGCCCGGGGTTCAGGAAACCCTTCGGGAACATGCCAGACTCAGCGGCCTCGAAGGCTACTTCATGACGCCAGGGCAGGAACTGGCCCCCGTCATGCTCCACGGGCTGCAACTGGACGATTACGGCAACGAACCCGTTGTCTGGCTGATCACCGAGGACATTTCAGAGCGGAAGAAAGTCGACCACCTGAAGAACGAGTTCATTTCCACTGTCAGCCACGAGCTTCGCACCCCACTGACCTCGATTTCCGGCTCCCTCGGGCTACTGGCCAACAATGCCGTCGGCGAGCTGCCGGAGAAGGCCTCGAAACTGGCGCACATCGCCTATCGGAACAGCCAACAGCTTACGTTCCTGATCAACGACTTACTCGATATGGAAAAGCTTGTGGCCGGCAAAATGCCCTTCCGTAGCGAACACCATGCTCTGCAAAATCTTGTTCACGAGAGTGTTGAAAACATCGCAACCTTTGCCCAACAGCGAGACATTCATCTTCAGGTGGCTGAACTGCCAGCCGTGACAGTTCATGTGGATCGTCAGCGCCTGAACCAGGCCATCACCAACCTGTTGTCCAACGCCATCAAGTTTTCTCCGGCAGGGTCCTCCGTCGACATTTTCGCCAGCCAGCGCGGAGAGTCGGTTCGGCTGTGTATCAGAGACCATGGTGAGGGCGTCGCCCCGCATTTTCGGGAGCATATTTTTAAGAAATTCTCACAAGCTGATTCGTCGGACCGAAGAGCCAGTGGCGGAACCGGGCTCGGTCTGGCCATCACACGGGAGCTGATGGCGCGTATGAAGGGCACGGTGGACTATGAATCCGTTCCGGGCGAGGGGGCTACGTTCTGGCTGGAACTGCCAGTGGCGGGGTAATGGGTAACTGAGTATTGAGAGGCCCGGCAGGTTGCCCTGCCAGACCAACGCCAGACCAAACAGTCACGCCGACTTGAGCATCTCCCGCACGACGTAGTGCAGGATACCGCCGTGGCGGTAATAAACCGCTTCGTTGGCGGTGTCGATCCGGGACAGTAGTTCACAGGTCTCGGTCTTGCCGTCCGGATAGGTCACCGTCATTTCGAGTGTCTGACCCGGCTTGATGTCACCGGACAGGCCCTTGATGCTGATGGTTTCCTCGCCCGTCAGCTTCAGGCTCTTGCGGTCGACCCCGTCCTTGAACTGCAGCGGCATCACGCCCATACCGATCAGGTTGGAGCGGTGGATACGCTCGTAGGACTCGGCAACCACGGCCTTCACGCCCAGCAAGCGGGTACCTTTCGCAGCCCAGTCACGGCTGGAGCCAGTGCCGTATTCCTTGCCGGCAATGACCACCAGGGGGGTGTCCTCTTCCTGATACTTCATGGCCGCATCGTAGATCGGCATCTGCTCGCCAGTGGGGATGTGTTTGGTGAATCCACCCTCAACGCCGTCCAGCATCTCGTTCCGGATGCGCACGTTGGCGAAGGTGCCACGCATCATCACTTCGTGGTTGCCCCGGCGCGAACCGTAGGAGTTGAAATCTTTCGGTTCCACACCCCGCTCCTGCAGGTATTTCCCCGCCGGGCTGTCGGCTTTGAACGACCCGGCCGGTGAAATATGGTCGGTGGTGACGGAGTCACCCAACAGCGCCAGAATGTTCGCGTCCTTGATATCATCGATGGCGTCCGGCTCTTCCTTCAGGCCTTGGAAGAACGGCGGGTGCTGGATGTAGGTGGACTTGTCGGACCACTCGTACACCTTGCTTTCCGGTACCTTGATGGCCTTCCAGGTGGCATCGCCGTCAAAGACTTCCGCATACTCCTTATGGAACATGTCGGTTTTCACCTTCTCGACCGCTTCGGCGATTTCCTGCTGGCTCGGCCACAGGTCCTTCAGGTACACAGGCTTCCCGTTTTTGTCTTCGCCCAGAGGATCCTTGGAAAGATCCAGGCGCACGTTGCCTGCCAGGGCATAGGCCACTACCAGCGGTGGTGAGGCCAACCAGTTGGTTTTCACCAGTGGGTGCACCCGACCCTCGAAGTTACGGTTACCGGAAAGCACCGAGGCCACGGTAAGATCACCATCGGCAATGGCCTTCTCAACGGCATCCGGCAACGGGCCGGAGTTACCGATACAGGTGGTGCAACCATAACCCACCAGGTTGAAACCAAGCTTGTTGAGGTCGTCCTGGAAACCACCCACCTTCAGGTAATCGGTCACCACCTTGGAGCCCGGTGCCAGGGAGGTTTTCACCCAGGGTTTGGTATCCAGCCCCCTTGCGACCGCTTTCTGGGCAATCAGGCCCGCAGCCATCATCACGCTGGGGTTGGACGTATTGGTGCAGGAGGTGATTGCTGCGATGACCACCGCGCCGGGGTCCAGCCGTGTCTTTTCACCGTTCATTTCCAGCGGCTGACTGGCGGCGTGTTCGTAGCTGTCCTGGACACCAACGGCGGTCTGCCCGCCTTCCGATTCCAGTTTGCCTTCGCGGGACTCTGACGGGCCTTCGGCGGTTTCCATCAGCAGTTCAAACGAGGCCTTCATGTTCTTCAGGGCAACCCGGTCCTGCGGGCGCTTGGGGCCGGCGAGGCTGGCCTCGACGTCACCCATATCAAGTTCCAGGGTGTCGGTGTACACCGGCTCCTGGCCGGGCTGGCGCCAGAGGCCCTGGGCTTTCGCATAGGCTTCCACCAGCTCAAGCTGGTCGTCTTCGCGGCCGGTCAGCTGCATGTATTTGATGGTTTGCTCGTCCACCGGGAAGAAACCACAGGTAGCCCCGTATTCCGGCGCCATGTTGGCAATGGTGGCACGGTCCGCGACGGGCATGTCTTTCAGGCCGTCACCGTAGAATTCCACGAATTTACCCACGACACCTTTCTTGCGCAGCATTTCGGTGACGGTCAGTACCAGATCCGTTGCGGTAATGCCTTCGCGCAGCTTGCCGGTAATCTTGAAGCCGACCACTTCCGGAATCAGCATGGACACAGGCTGGCCCAGCATGGCCGCTTCCGCTTCGATACCACCCACACCCCAGCCGAGGATGCCAAGGCCGTTGATCATGGTGGTGTGTGAGTCTGTTCCCACCAGGGTGTCCGGGTAGGCGATGGTTTTTCCGTCCTGGTCCTTGCTCCACACGGTCTTACCCAGATACTCCAGGTTCACCTGGTGACAGATACCGGTCCCAGGCGGCACCACGCGGAAATTGTCGAACGCCTGCTGGCCCCAACGCAGGAACTCATAGCGTTCCTGATTGCGTTCCATCTCGATGGTAACGTTGTCCTTGAAGGCTGATGGGTCACCGTACTTGTCCACCATCACCGAGTGGTCGATCACCAGATCCACCGGCGACAGCGGATTGATCATTGCCGGGTCCTTGCCGGCTGCCTTGACCGCTTCTCGCATGGCCGCCAGATCCACCACACCGGGGACACCGGTGAAGTCCTGCATCAGCACACGGGCAGGACGAAACTGGATTTCGGTATCGGATTTACGGTCTTTCATCCAATGAACCATCGCATCGATATGGCCCCGGTCCACGGTGGCGTCGTCTTCGTTGCGCAGCAGATTTTCCAGCAACACCTTCAGGGAAAACGGCAACTTGTCGATGTTGCCAAGGGTGTCGGCAGCCTTGGGCAGGCTGTAATAGTGATAGGTCTTGCCGCCAGCCTCCAGGCTGGAAAGGGTATTGAGACTGTCTTTACTCAGGCTTTGTTTCGACATGAGGTGCCTCCTTTTGATGATCCGAAGATTTCGGAAGGCTTAGCAGTAGCCTTTGCATCAGCGTACTGACCGCGGATGGCAATAGACTGATGCAAAGACCCTGATTTTGAAAGTCTCCTATAACTATTGCACCGATTGACCAGACTTCAACTGCGGTTCCGTGAATGTTCGATATTGCGGCGGTGAATACCCCTATCGCCCTCAGGCCTGACGATCCCCATAAAGCTGAGCATAGAGCCCCTGGCGGGCGATCAGCTCGTCATGATGCCCTTCCTCGGTGATGAAGCCGTCCTCGAAAACGTAAACACGGTCGGCCTGTTTCACGGCACTCAGACGATGGGCAATGATCAGGGTGGTGCGTTGACGCAGGAAAGCCTCCAGATCCTGATGCAGCTGAAACTCGGTTTCGGCGTCCAGGGCGGAGGTGGCCTCATCCAGGATCACCACGGAGGGATCCGACAACACCATACGGGCAATGGCCAGCCGCTGGCGCTGGCCACCGGACAAACGCACCCCCTGGCGGCCAATCATGGTATCCAGTTGCTGAGGCATGTCCGCCACGGTCCCGTCCAGTTGCGCGATGGCCAGGGCCTGCCACAGTTCGGCGTCGGTCTTGTCCCGGCCCAGGGTGAGGTTCTGTCGCACGGTGTCGTTGAACAGGGCCGGGTGCTGCAGCACGGTGGCCACGTTCTCCCGCAGACACGGGAGCCCGATGCGCTGGACCGGCACACCACCCAGCAGCACCTGCCCCTGCTGCGGTGTGTACATCCCCAGAATGACCTGTACCAGAGTGGATTTTCCGCCGCCACTGGCGCCCACAACCGCGACTTTCTCTCCCGGTTCAAGGTGAAGGTCAATGCCCTTGAGCACGGATTCCTCACCGTAGCTGAAGTGGATGTCCTTCAGAGTCAGGCCAACGGTGTGACGATCCCTGAAGGGGTTTTCCAGCGCCGGGTAACGGGGCTCCTCCTCCAGCTCCAGCAAGCGGTTGATTCGCCCCAACGCCGCATTGGCGGCGAACCAGGCGTACTGCATATTCAGCATTTCCTGTACCGGCGTGAGCATAAACCACAGGTAGCCGAAGATGGCGAACATCATGCCGATGCTCAGGTCGCTGAACAGGACCGTCACCATCGCCGCCGCGCGGAAGGTGTCGACACCAAACTGGAACAGCGCAAAGCTGGCGCGGGTGGCGGCGTCGCTGCGCCATTCAAACTGTATGGCGTGGTCGCGAACCGTGCGGGCGCGGCTGATCAGCTGGCGCAGGTAGTGCTGTTCCCGGTTAGCCGCCCTGAGCTGGTGGATCGCGTCCAGGGTTTCCGTCAGGTCGCCCTGAAAATCCTCGTAGGCGCTATTCTCCTGACGTTTGAGCTCCTTGACCCGCTTGCCAATGAGCATGGTGGCGAAGATCACCAGAGGATTGAACAGCAGGATCAGTAGCCCCAATTGCCAGTGAACCCACATCAGCACGATGGCGGTTCCGGTGACGGTCAGGCTCGCCACCAGGAAACGGCTGATGGTGGTACCCAGGAACTGATCGATGGTGTCCAGGTCGGTGATGAAATGACTGGTGATGCCGCCCGAGCCACGGGTTTCGTACTCCGACATGGCCACCCGCTGCAGCCGACCCAGCAGCCGGGAACGGATACGAAACACCACATCCTTGGAAATCTTGGAGAACTCACGGGACTGGAGCACGTTGAAGGTGAGCGACAACGACCTTAGCAGAAACGCTGCTACCACCATCAGGCCGATGTAAACCACTGGCAGGTGCCATGCTTCGGGCAGCATCGCCTGCATCACGGGCAGCACCGGGCCGGCCTCATCAAGCAGCACTTCGTCCACCAGTACCGGCAACAGCAGGGGAATAGGCACGCTGACCACCGTGGCCAGTATGGCGAGCATATTCGCTCTCACCAGCCGCGGCTTGTGTTTGAGGGCCAGGGACAGAATACCCCGCCAGGTGTACCGGTTGTCGTTGCGACCCGTGCTGTCCGGCCCGACTGCGTTCAGATCCGCCGCCTGCTCCAAGAAACCTCCGTTAATGCGATGCCACCCACACTGGTACGCTGCAAATTCGGTGACAGTCTACCCGACCTTCTGCCATCATTGCCTCTCAAACCCTCGATGTACCAGAACCGGGCCCATTGTGAAACACGACTGCCATTACCACCCCGGCGAACCCGCAAAATGGCATTGCGGTGACTGCCAGATACACTACTGCACCCGTTGCATGCCGGATGCGGACACCCGAAAACAACACGCCTTGTGCCCCCACTGCAGCCGTGCCATGCGCTATCTCGGTGCCGCCACGGAGGCCGTGCCATTCTGGAACCGGATCGGTGCTTTCTTCCGCTACCCGTTCCACACCGATCCGCTGATGGTTATTGCCATTTGTACGCTGGTGCCCTTGGTCGTCAGCGGCAATCTCATCGGCCTGATCATCACGCTGGTGCTGGCCCTGGCACTGCTGAAGTATACCTATGCCGTTATCAGCCACACCGCCGAGGGTCATATGAAACCGCCTCCGGTAGCAGTGGCATTTACCGGCAGCGGGTTTGACATTGTGATCCTGCAGCTACTGGTGTTTGCGCTTATGGGCGGCATGGTAGCGGCCGCTGCCATGGTTGGCGGGCCGCTGTTGATGTTCCTGGCCGTGGCCTTCGTGATACTGGCCCTGCCCGCCAGCATCATGGTGCTGGCCATGGAGCGCTCGGTCATGGCCGCGGTGAACCCCATGAACCTGGCGGTGCTGATCTCGCGCATCGGCACGCCCTATTTCCTGCTGTATGGCTACCTGATCCTGCTGACCCTGGCGTCCGGGGCAGCCCAGGATTTCGCCCTCACCCACTTCGCTCCGGGTGTTGCCCGTACACTGGCGGGTTTTCTCAACAGCACCTTTACGCTGATCCTGTTTCACATGCTGGGTTACCTGCTGTTCCAGTACCAGGAGGAGCTGGGCTTTGCCAGCGATCTGCAGGATGACGAAAACGCCGGCGAAATGCAGAACCGCGACCGCACCCATCGGTTTGACGCCGACATTGACATGAATCTGAAGGACGGCAACTACGACCGGGTCCAGTCGATGCTCAAGGAAGCCCTGAAACGGGATTCCCAGAACGCCTTTCGGTTAGGGCAGTTGCATCAGCTGCTGACCGCCCGTAATGATATTCCGGAGCTGTATCGGTATCACCCCCGATTGCTGAACATGCTGGCGGAACGGAACGACGGCGAGGGTATAGCGGCGTTGTTGGCGGCTATAGAAACTGTGGAGCCAGGGTTCCGGCTGGAGGACCCCGAGCTGTCAGTGCGCTGCGCCCGTTGCCTGTATCAGCGCGGGCATTTCAAACCGGCGCTGAAGTTACTGCAGGACTTCCACAAGCGTTTCCCGGACAGCGAGGAACTGGCACCGGCCTATCTGCTGGTCGCTCAGGCGCTGGCGAATGGTCTGGGGCAGTGGGAAAAAGCGTCGGCGTTCCTGAATTTCGTCAAGAAACGCTGTCTGAACCATCCTTTGCACGAGCAGGTCGATGTGTACCTGCAGCAGGTTGAGAACCGGGAGCCATTGAAAGGCCCGAAGGCTTCTTTCGCAGTTCAGGAGTAAGGGAGTCAGGCTGATTGTTGGGGAGGCTTTTCCAAAACCGTGCGTAGCCATGGATGGCGGAGCCGAGCGTACATGGATGTATTCACAGCGTGTTTTGGAAAAGTCTCCCCAACAATCGGCCGTCCAACCGTGAGCTAGCCTTCTTGTAACAACTGCCTGTAGTGGCGAGCCTTGGGCGTCATCTCGCGCTTTTCGAACTCCTCGGCCAGCAAGCGGCAGGCTTCGCTGGCCAGGAGCTGATCACCGGCACTGCGCAGGCGTTCGAAGGCTTTCTCCGCGGCTTTCAGGTCGTCATTACGAAGGCAGGTGAACAACACCCGGTTGTGGTCCTCTGCGTCGAGCGGGGCATGGCCCTCGCCTTTGCCCAGGTACTCCTGCCAGATTTCGACCATCCGCTCGGGCTGGCGCCGGCTAAGGGACTCGTTCATCAATTCCTGCGTCCGCTCGCGATATTGCGGCAGGTCCGGGCGCAGTTTCGCCAGCTGATATAAGTGCTCCAACAGGATAGTGCGGTCCGGGTAGTGCTCTCTCAGCGCCTCGAACTGGCGCCGGGCCAGGTCGAAATCCATGCGGCCGAGGCTGGCCATGGCCTGACTGTAGCCGGTGGTGAAACGCTCGTCCTGCTCATCTTCCTCTGGTTCGAAAAACTCTTCCTTCACCTGCAACCAGCTCTTGCCCAGCAGCCAGACCATACCCGCGCCGGCCACCAGGCCACCCGCGTGGGCCATGTAGGCAATGCCCGTGGCTCCGGCGAACCAGTAATCGTAGATTTCCTTGCCCAACCACACGGGCAGGATCGCCAACGCCGGGGCGCGAAAATAATTGAAGTACACACCAACGAAATAGAAGAAGCGGATTCTCTGCAACCCGTAGATGGCCACGTACATGCCCATGAGCCCGGAGATAGACCCGGATGCACCCACCAGGGGTATGTGACTGCCCATGGAAAACGCGGTGAACACCACACCCGACAGAGCGCCACACAACAGGTATGCCAGCAGGAAACGCCCTGCCCCCAGGGCCTTCTCGACGGTGAACCCCAGCAGGAACAGGAACACCAGGTTGCCAATAATATGGCCCCAGCCGCCGTGGAGGAATTGGTAGGTAATCAGCGTGTAGAGGGAAAATTCCGCTGGCACCAGCCCCAGCTGATTGGCGCTGAGCCTGTCCATCAGTTGGGTCTGAATGTCCCCCCGCTGCTTCAGCCATAGGCGGCGCTCGGCCGGCGCCCAGAGCCTGTCCCGGTTCTGCAGCATGTACTGGTAAAACTCATGGTCCGCCAGCAGGCTGTAGGCAACCCACAAGTCCCCGCCCTCTTCTTGCAGTTGCTGGAAGTTCTGCAGGTCGTAGACCCGATTCTGATTGTCTTCAAACTCAATCTGGCGCTCGAGGTAGTCCTCGTATACCGGGGCTTCCAAAGACTTCAGGTCCGATTCCAGATACTGCTCAACCGCTTCTTCAATCAGCCGGTTGTCGTCGCCCTGGTAAAAGAAGAATACCAGCAGGCAAGTCGTGATCAGCCCGAGGGTAACCCAGGGCGGGCGCTTCCAGTTCACGGTGTTTTCGGCGGGGATAATCAGCATGGGCCGTCACAATTCATCATAATTTGTCTCTTGAGAGGTGCTTTTTACCACAGCATGGCCAGTTTTTCGCGTTGTAATGAATCCTGAAGCGGTTTAGCCGGCCACGGGCAAAACAAACTGTGCGCGGCACCACAAACAGGCTACTCTGCGGTTGTCACACGATGGTCATACAAATGACATTCAATCAGGGCAGCCGCAAAGGGGCGAATCGCACGATGCTCGAAACGAGCACGGAGTATGGGTTTCGACCAATCGCCAATTGCCGTTGTCCCGGCCACAGCCAATAGTTGCCGGGACAACAAGAAAAACAGGACGTGCAACCAAGGAAACTGCCATGACTGTACTCATACTGGACAATCCGGATCTACTTGCCAGAGCGGCCATCGAATCAGGCCTGCCAATGCCCTCACTGGCATCGGACGGCACACCCCGCAAACCTCATCGGCTGCGGTTCCATTACGGTTTCAACAAGCATCGACTGGATGAGCAGGACCTGACCATTCTGCGCCAGCACGCGCTCTACCTGCGACACAACCCGGGCGCTACGGTGCGGATCCATGGCCATGCCGATAATTTCGGCGTTAGTGAATACAACCATTTCCTGTCCCGCCTGCGGGCCAGCAGCGCGGCGAAAGTACTGATTCGCGAGGGCGTCAGGGAAAGCCAGATTCTGGTGAGCGGCTGGGGCAGCGATCGCCCGCTGGCGCGGCCGGAAGACCACGCCGCCAACCGCCGGCTGGAACTGGAATACGTCACCATGGAAATGGCGCGGGCGCTCTAGGAGCCCGGCCTTGCAAATAGAAGATCCGGGGGCTGCGTCGCCCCCGCAGGAGACTCAGCCGTAAACCTGGAACACGTTCCAGAGTAGCAACACGGCAATGGCGAGGATGCCAATCCAGGTCAACAGAATGCCTGCCATACGGGCAATATGGGGGCCGCCCCGGCCATTGATCATGCCGAAGGCATGCAACACACGCCCCACCACAAAGGCCATTCCGGTCCAGTACACCAGCCCGCTGGGAACACCGTTCAACTCGGCAATCGCAAGCATCACCAGCCCCAAGGGGGCGTATTCCACCAGGTTCGCCTGGGCGCGGACAGCCGCCTGGAAGTCCCGGTCGTCGGTGACACCCAGGCTCTTTTTATATTTCAGGCGGAAACGGGAAACCATTCCCGACAACACCAGCAGCAACAGCCCGAGAACGGCTGCGAAAACGGCAGAGACAGGTACGATCATGATCAGGCCTTCTTGATCGCGCTGACAACCGCCAGCAGCAACACGGCACCCACTGTGGCGGTAACCAGTTCACCAATGGCGCCCTGCGCAGCCAGGCCCAGCAGGCGGAAAACGAAACCGCCCAGAACGGACCCGACAATACCGATACCGATGTTAGCCAGTACGCCGAAGCCTCGGCCCTTCATGATCAGGCCGGCCAGCCAACCGGCCACACCACCAATAATCAGGAACAGAATCAGATTCATTGCATGCATCTCCGAGCAGCGAAACAGTCCCCGAAAGACTGCCCTGTTTTACCCGGCGCTTCAAGCACTTCCGCAGGGAGGCGGGCAGTTTCGTGGGACACGTTCAGGCGGTAGGTTCGAGGTCCGCGATGGCCGCTTCCATTTGCTGGCGGCACTGGGCCATCAACTGGGGAATATCCGCAACCGTGAGTCCTGCGGTTTCAACCGGCGGAAGCACCCGGATAGCCACCGGTTCGCGGCGGCCGGACCACCCCAGGGTACGATCATAGTACTGGCTGGCGCAGACCATGGTGATGGGCGCACCGGAGGCAATGGCGGCGTGAAAAGCCCCTTTCTTGAATGATTGCAGGCCCCGGCCGCGGCTGCGGGTACCCTCTGGAAAGACCCAGAGGCTCTTGCGGTCACGGCTGATCGCTTCGCTGGTCGCCTGCATCACCGCAACAGCCTTGTGGGAGCGTCCCCGGTTGAGGATGACATTGCCTCCGAGCCAGAACACCTGGCCAAAAAACGGGATCCATATCAGCGACGACTTGCCTACCGTGACGGTGCGGGGCGGCAGCAAATCCCCCATCACGAACAGGTCATCGTTGTGCTGGTGATTGGCAATAACGACCGTGGGCCGGTCCTGCGGCATGTTGTCGGCCCCTTCCAGAGGGCGCTCCATGCCCAGGAGCAAACGACCGACGCGGGCAATCGTTCGTGCCAGCAAGCGGTTGTTGTCCGGATTGAATGGCCGGGCGACATACAGAACCAGTGCAAACAGACAGATGACCGGCACCATCAGCCAGGCCAGCAGTTTTCTTGGCATTCCCATTAACGACAACCCTGATGCAATTTTTGGCGCACAAGTGTACGCCAAAATCAGGTTCCGGCAACAGCCTCCCGGGCCAGGGCGTTATCGGCTTTATTGGCCGTCACCAGGGGCTCGGCTGTGGCCTCCACCACATAGCGTAGCGGACCGTTGTTCTCAAGGCCATCGAAGGGATAACAGGTCACCAGCAACAGCGAATCCCTGGGCAGTTGTGCGGTATTGATTTGCTCGTGCCGGCTATCGACAACGCGAATACGGTCCACCCGGAATGAACGCCAGTCGCCATCGCGATCCTGCAACTTTACCCGGCTGCCGGTTTCCAGATGCTGTAGCCCCCGGAAATGCGTATCGCGGTGGCCCGCAATTACTACCGGGCCCGCCCGGCCGTCGTTGCCCACCACCTGCCCCGGCCCAAAGGCCAGGCTTTCACCGTGCGCGCCGTCCAGCACGATCAGTGACTGGCCGGTTTCAGGCACCATCAGGCGGGCCACTGGCCAGGTGTCTGCCCAGGGCCAGGGCCGGGTTTCCTGCTGCCGCGCCTGGCTTTCAGCCCAGGCCAGCTCCAGAAGCTCCTGCGCCACCAGGGCCTTGAACGGAATCCACAGGCCGACCGCCAGGACAGTCGCGAACGTCGTCGCCAACAGGAGAATCAATCGGTTCATGGGTATACCCTCCGCTTCAGGAGCGTGATCGCGGCCGAGAACATCAGCCCAATCAGGCCAATGGCGATCAGCAGTGGAGACATGGTTGCAGTCTGGGGGTATCGCAACATCGTGCCCTGGCTCCCGGCGGGCAGCAGTGTGGGCACGCTGTCGGTTTCCAGCGCCTCCTGAGACGGTCTGGACGGGGTTTTGTCCTGGGCCAGGAAGCTGGTGTACTTTGTCATCAACTGATGTTCCAGCCCCAAACGGATCACATGCTGGCGCGCGTCATCATCAATCTGGCCGGTCAGCCCACTGTCCATCAGGCTATCGATTTTCTGTTTTGCCCAATGACGATGCAGGCCCTTGCCGTTGGCGGCCTGTTCGAGGCTCAACGACTGTTGCCATTGACTGCCATCCGGAAGACGCCCGGAAACGTCGAGTGCGCCTTCAGCCGGCAGGCCGCGCACAACCTGCACCATGGGCTCCCCCCTGAACAGATCGCCAATTCGGTCAGGGAAGGCTTCGGTTGCAGCGGCCTGGCCCGGCCAACTCACTGCGATATCGGTCAACACCGGCGCCTCCATCTTACCGAACAGCTCGTCCAGCGGGCGGGCCACGTCCGACAGGTCACTGATGGCGGTGTAGGTACCGCGGCCATAGCGTGCAGCTTCACGCATGAAGTGCATGTTGGGGGCAGAACCGATGCCTACGGTGAACAGCCGACTGCTGCCCAGCCCATCACGAATTTTCCCGAAGAGCGCGCTTTCATTACCGACAGCTCCATCGGTAATAAACACCACCTGCCTGACCCTGGCGCGGGACTCCTCGCCACCATCACCGGTCATCTCAAGCGCGGCATCCAGAGCCGAGGCCATCTCGGTGCCACCATCGGCGTTCAGCCCTTTCACGTAACGACGTGCCCGGGCAAGGTTGTTGCCACTGGCGGGAACCGCCTCCATAAACAGTGAGTGGGTCTGACTGTTGAACTGGATAACGTTGAAACGATCATCGGCATCGAGTGTCTCCAGCCCCCGCAACAACGCCTGCCGGGCCTGACGGATGGACTCGCCAGCCATGGAACCAGAGGTGTCGATCACGAACACCAGCTCCCTTGGCAGGCGCTGTTTTCCATTGACGCCGGGCACCACTAACGCCAGCAGGTAGTCCTCACCCTGCCACTGCTCCTGGAAAACGGCGGCTGCGGGCTCCATACCCCGGGCAGGCGCCCAGCGCACGATAAGATCACGGTCCATAAGCACAGCTCGGGATTCCGGCGCCACATCCACGGTGTTGCCGTTCCAGGTACTGGTCACTCGATGACTGGGGCTCGACACACGGCTTACCGGTAGGCCGGCGTTGATTTCCAGGGCAATGGTTGCGCGATGGCTATCCGGGCCCACATCGTCGGGCCGCACCGTGAACGGGCTGATCTGGTCGGCATCCGGCACTGCCGTGGTGGGCGTCGCCCAACCACCCGACCACTGCGCCGGCTCGTTGTCCAGTGCCTGGCCAGGCATGTAGCGCGGTGTCAGCGTGGTGGGCAGGCGCAGTTCGAACTCGCCGGACTGGTAACGCACCGCCTGCTGGTAGTTGAGTTCAACCGTGATGGTTTCTCCGGGGGGGATATTCGCCATACGGGTGGTGAACAGGTTGGGCCGTTGCTGGTCTACACGGGCGACCTTACGGCCTTCCTCCTTCGCCTTGGCGTACTGGCGTTTGGCCTCCTGCTTTTCGTGAATCTCGCCGACAATCACCCGCTCGCCAGCGGTCATGGTCATGCCGTATACGTTCGCATTTTCCGGCAACGGGAACACGAACACGCCTTCCCGCCACTGCTGACTGGTATTACGGAAGCTCTGGCGCAAGCGGGTGTCGGCGATAAGACCGCTGACAGTTACGTTGTAGTCTGTGTTCAACAGGGTTGCCGAGCCCAGTCGCTGGCCGGCATCATCGACAAAATGAAACTCACCGGCGCCTTCGCGTCCGGTTTCGGAGGCCTCTGCGTACACCGGGTGTACAAACAGGAAAAGCAGCACTGCCAGCCACAGGGAAATGCCCTCCAGCCAGCGTCGCAGCCGAGGGGAGATCTTGCTCCCTGTGATACTACCGGCAATCTGCCGCCCGCCATTCGGGGAGGTTGATGAATAGGGTCCCAGGTTGGTCAACAGCATTGTTTCGCTTCCTTGTATCACTGTGGTTGAAAAAGCACGCCTGGTGGCAACTGGCGACTATTTCAGCCCATGGAAGCGGCGATCCGGTGCCACAATCTGGCGATCCGGCGATGAAAAAATGATGAATTGTGGCAAACCCTCTGCTTTACCTTGTTCTGGCCACAGGCCATGGTTAAATAGGAACCCGTACAAACAGGGGAATGGTTGCAGGCTATGAAGCGACACATCGTGCTGATTGAAGATGAACCCGCCATCCGGGAAAACTACCGTGACGCGTTCGAGCGCCGGGGATACCGGGTGTCTGCCTATGGTGACCGCAACAGTGCCTTCCAGGTATTGCGCACCGCCCTGCCGGACCTGGCCATTATCGACGTGGGACTGGGCGATGAGCCCGAGGGCGGCTTTACCCTGTGCCAGGACCTGCGCAGCCTGTCCAAAACCCTGCCGATCATCTTCCTGACCGCCCGCGACAGCGACATCGATTCCGTTCACGGCCTGCGACTGGGTGCCGATGACTATGTCACCAAGGATATGAGCATGGACCACCTGCTGGCCCGGGTTACCGCTCTGCTGCGCAGGGCAGATGCCTGGGCCGAGGCCCTGAAGCAACCGGATGAAGTGGTGCACCGTGGCCGCCTGGCATTAAACGTGGACCGCATGACGGCAGAATGGAATGACCAGCCCATCGACCTGACCGTCACCGAATTCTGGATGCTGCATTCCCTGGTTCAGCACCCGGGCCACGTTCGCAGCCGCGACCAGCTGATGGAAGCCGCCAGCACAGTACTGGACGACAATACGGTGACCTCACATATCAAACGTATACGCCGCAAGTTCCTGCAAATCGACGACGCCTTCGATGGCATTCACACCGCCTACGGCATGGGTTACCGCTGGAACGCCCATGAGGCCTGAGTTTTGACCCTTAAGCGCCAACTCTTCATTGCCAGCCTGTTGATGCTGCTGATTCCCTGGGCGGGCCTGCAGTTCGTGCTGGAGCTGGACCAGGCCCTGCGTGACCAGGCCGCTCGTCAATTGCAGAGCCAGGCCGGACGCACGGCCGGTTTTGCAGCAGAACAACTTGCCGGGACCCCAACGGTTGCTGCGGGTACCAACGTTATCTACGCTGACCTCCTGTCCCGCAGCCCGAATCTGGATGGCTACGGCGACGACTGGCCCGGATATGATGAGGAAGAATCCCGACAGCAGTGGCAAGGCACACAACAGGCCATCGACAAAGACGGACCCGAGTTATCCTGGCAGGCAGCCGTCGATCAAACCCATCTCTACCTCCTGATTCGTGTCAGCGGCAGAACCGCTGACTTCTTCAACCCCGGCAAACCCCGCCAACCCCATGACCAGATCCAACTCCAGGTTATCGGCGATAAGCACACGACGCGGCGCCTGATCCGAACACAGGCGCCAGGGGCCATCAATGCGATTGACCCGGAGCGCGAAGGGGCAACCGACTATCGCATCAGCGGCTACTGGCAGGCGGTCAGCAACGGCTACCAGGCTGAATTGAGAATGCCGCGTCCGGCACCCTCGTCCCGCCTTGGTTTCCAGGTGACATGGCCTACGGAGAAGCCGGTAGCCACCGGTGATGGGCGCGTCTCTGCTGGCCCCACCTCAGCGCACATCGTCACCCGAATGCCACAACTCGAAAACCGACTTGCGGCCATGATTGCTCCGGGCCAGGGCACCTGGGTTCTGGAGCCGGACGGCTGGGTGATTGCTCGCCAGACACGCGACTCCGAAACCGACGAGGCCGAATTCGACAGCCTCAGCCCACTGCAGATCCTGGAACGCATCAGCCTCAACGGCCTGCGGGCACTGGTGAGCTTCTACCAGCCCGAGCCTTCACAACTAAATGCGGAAACCCATCGCATGGACGCCGGGGAACTGCCATCACAGGGGCTGGTTCGTCACCGGGACGGCGACACCTACATGCTGGTGAAACAATCATTGGGCGATGGCCGGATGCTAGTGCTGGAAGAATCACTGGACCAATTGCTGGCGTTGTCCGGCAGCACCCTTGGTTCGGTCATTTCCCGCAGCGTGTTATTGATCATCGGCCTGATGCTGGTTCTACTGGGTTACGCCAGTTGGCTGTCCTGGCGCATTACCCGGCTGCAGCGGGCGGTCAGCGCCAGCATTGACGACGACGGCCGCGTATTGGGCACGCTGCCACCCGCAAAAGCGAAGGACGAACTGGGCGACCTGTCACGACAATTCAGCCAAATGGTGGACCGCCTTCAGGGCTACACAGACTATCTGGAGAGCTTCTCCCGGCGCCTGTCCCACGAACTGAAAACCCCCGTGGCGGTGGTGCGGTCTTCCCTGGAGAATCTGGGGCAAACCACAGACCCGGCTGATCAGGCCAGTTACATCGAACGAGCCCGCTCCGCCACGGATCGTCTCAGCCAGATACTACAAGGGATGAGCGAGGCAGCCCGGCTGGAGCAAAGCTTTGACCACGCCGAAAAGGAAACCTTTGACCTGGCCGAAGTCGCCTCCCAGACCACCCTCGCCTATCAGGAACTGGACCCCGACCACCGTATTCACTACATCGGACCGGCCAACGGTTGTCTATGCCACGGTTCCCCGGAATTGCTGGTGCAGCTTCTGGACAAACTGGTGGACAATGCCCGGGATTTCACACCAGAGCAGGGAAACATTGAAATACGGCTGACGCAGAACGCCCGACAACTGGAACTGAGCGTGTTCAATGAAGGTTCCGCTCTGCCGGAGAACCTCGCCAGTGACATTTTCAGCCCCTTCGTGTCCGTGCGAACCGGCCATCAGGAAGGACACCTGGGCCAGGGCCTGTTGATCGTCAGGTTGATTGCCGAGCACCACAACGGCCAGGTGATGGCCAGCGACGATACCGGTGGCGTGCGTTTTACAGTGCTTTTGCCGTCCCGCCCGCGACCAGAGTCGTAAGCCACAAGTCGTCTTTCGGAACGACCCGCGAGCCTTTATTGTTCCGTTGTAGGCCCCTCAATCGTCGTCAAAGGACCAAGCCTTGAACCCGCCGCTCACACAGCTGGATCTGCACCCTCTTCGGGCAGAGCTCTACAACGAGCTCCATTCCCGCCCGTTCCACGTGCTGCCATGCCCGGCACAGGTTACCCACATTGCCCTGATAACCACCCCGGAGCAGCGGGCCGACCAGTTCCGCCATTGGCAGGACCTGCATATCATGCTGGGGCAACCCGAGCCGCGGGAGGACGTCAGCTGCTACGAGGCCACCTTTGGCTCCCTGCGTATCCGACGTGAAATGCACATGGAGTTTGCCTCCTACACGTTTATCAATCTGGGTATTGGGGACGACCATCAGCCCTTCCAGGATACCGGCATCTCGTCGCTGCCCAAGGGATGGCTCGAGAAGCTCACCGGCACCGTTGTGGCCGCCTTTCATATTGACCTGCAGCAAGCCTCAAACGGCCCGGAAACCGACCTGGCGCAAATCCGCCACTGGTTCGAGGGAGAACGACTGGTGGGCAGCAGCCCCTGGGAAGGGAAGGCCCGGGTGTGGGGCACCTTCCGACTTCATAGCGATGGGTTTGGGCGCTTCATGGTTCTCAACCGGGACATGTCCGACAGCCAGCTCGGCCGGCTGACCCAACGCCTGATGGAAATCGAAACCTATCGCCTGATGTCATTGCTGTCGCTGCCACTGGCACGGGAGATGACACCCTCGCTGAACGACATGGACCAGCAACTGGCGGTGATAACCCAGTCCCTGGCGGACAACCAGGGCATCGACGAACGTGAGGTATTGGCGGTTCTGACCAACATTGCGGCTCGCATCGAAGCCTTCCGCGCCCATGCCACCTTTCGCTTCTCGGCGACACGGGCCTATCACCAGCTGGTGCTGACCCGCCTGGAAGAGCTGCGGGAAGATGAGCTGTCGGGACACCTCACCATCACCGAGTTCATGACCCGGCGGCTGACACCGGCGGTGGAAACCTGCGAATCGGTGAAGGAACGCCTGGAGGACCTGTCGCGCAGAGTGGACCGGGCCTCGGACATGGTGCGTACACGGGTGGAGCTGGCCATCCAGAGCCAGAACCAACAGTTGTTGAGCTCCATGGACCGGCGCTCAAAAATCCAGTTGATGATGCAGCACACAGTGGAAGGGTTTTCCGTGGTGGTCATCAGCTACTACCTGCTGGCACTGCTGAAGCTGGCGCTGGAGTCCGCCGATGACGCCGGATTCGACGTCAACACCTCGATGGTTCTGGGCATTGCCATACCGGTTGTGCTGGGCCTGGTGTTCATCGGCGTGCGGATGATTCACCACCGGTTCATCAGGCTGGCGCGGCGGCAGTAACCAGTTGCCTACTGGCCAAAGGCATCCGGGTCGCCGGCAAACTGGCGGTAGAACTGCTGCGCCGTGCGGCCGTTACGGGCACCACGGCTGGTGGCAAAGCGAATGGCCTCAAGATGCAACGCCTCGCGATCACTCACTTGGGGAAACAGGGCATCAATGGCCTGCAGGTATACATCCTGGGGAAAACCATAGAACGACAACTGCAGCCCAAACCGGTCCGCCAGGGATACCTGCTCCTCGATGGCCTCCGCCGGATGGAGTTCGCCGCCGCGCATCTCGCTTTTCAGGTTATCGTCCATGAATTCCGGCATCAGGTGCCGGCGGTTGGAGGTGGCGTACACCCTGACGTTCTCAGGCGGCAGCTCGAGCGAGCCTTCCAGCACACTTTTCAACGCCTTGTAACCCGACTCACCTACTTCAAACGATAGATCATCGCAGAAGATCACGAACCGCCAAGGCAATTCAGCGATGTCGTCGACGATCTCCGGCAGGTTCACCAGATCGTCCTTGTCCACCTCGATCATCCGTAGCCCCTGCTCCCGATACCGGTTAAGCAGCGCCTTGATCAGCGATGATTTGCCGGTGCCCCGGGCTCCCCAGAGCAGCGTATTGTTCGAGGGTTCACCGGCCAGGAAGCGCTCGGTGTTACGGGCCAGGGCAGCCTGCTGTCGCTCGATGCCGGTCAGGTCGGCCCAACCCACCGGGTCGAGCCGCCGAATGGCCCTCAGACCCTGACGGTGGCGGCGCCACACGGCGGCGGGCGTCTCTGCCCAGTTGATGGCGTGATCTGTCGACATAACACCTATTTCCTGTTCCGCGTTTATCACGAATATGAAACACTGGAGCCCTATACCGGACACACCCCACAAAGGAGACTTTACCGCAAATGGCCGTTAAATCCGTCGCTCTGGTCGCCCACGACAACAAAAAGAGAGAACTGGTGGACTGGGTCGCCGACAACCAGACACGCTTTGCCTCCCTCCGACTCTACGCCTCCGGCACCACTGGCCGGTTGCTCAAGGAAAACCTGGGCCGGGACGACATCCATTGCCTGCTCAGTGGCCCGCTCGGAGGCGACCAGCAAATTGGCGCCAAGATCGCGGAAGGGGAAATTGACCTGCTGGTGTTCTTCTGGGACCCGCTGGAACCCCAGCCACACGACCCGGACATCAAGGCCCTGCTACGCATTGCTGCATTGTGGAACATTCCCGTCGCCTGCAACCGGGCCACCGCAGAGTTCATCCTGACATCCGCCTATATGACGGATGATCAGCACCAGCCGCAAAGGCCGGATTTCTCCAGCTACACCGGCCGCTCGGTCAACTGAGCGGCTTTCTGGCCAGGAACACCGTGTTGGTGGACTCCCGATTCTGGAACGGGTTGTAGAACGACACCACCTTCGCATCCACATCCGTGAACAGAGTTCGCAACACGTCCATGAACGGCTCGTCCGGCGGGTCGTTGGACCACATGGCGAAAACGCCGCCAGGGCGCAGATGGGCCGCCATTCCGCCTAAGCTTTCAGCATTGTAGAAGCTGGCATTGGACTCATTCAGGAGGGCCCTGGGGGAGTGGTCAATGTCCAGCAGGATGGCGTCAAACACCCTGCCCGGGGTTTCGGTATCGAAACCGGATTCCGATACCGCCAGATCGAAGAAACTGCCCAACACATAGCGACAACGTGGGTCGGCATTCAACACTTTACCCAACGGAACCTTTTCCTGCTGATGCCAGTGGATGACGGTGTCTAGGGCATCCACGACCAGCAGCTCGCTCACGCGCTCATGTTTGAGGGCCGCTTCTGCGGTGTAGCCCAGCCCCAGGCCGCCGACCACCACCTTAAGCTGTTCGCCCTCGACGGCGTTCAGGCCCAGGTCCGCCAGGGCTACTTCCGCGTCCACAAACATGCTGGACATGAGAAACTCTTCACCCAGCTTCACCTCATAGATATCCCGGTCACCCAGCGCCGGAATGCGACGGCGGCGAAGCGTGATCTCTCCCAATGATGAGGGTTGGCTGTCGATCTGTTCAAACAAAAGGCCCATGGTCGTTCCCATAACGTACTGAGGTGGCGACATCCTACCATCACGCACCAGCAATCGCAGGCCACGAATCACCTCGTCATTGGGCAAATAACCCGCCAACGACTACACTCACTAGTTAATCACCACAGAATTGTGAATCACCCGATGAGCGCTGTAATTGCCTGGCAAAGGCCATCTCTGATCACACTGCTTGCTAGCATTTTCGGTGTACTGGCGCTCACCTTCCTATCGATGCCTGCCTGGCCCTCTGTAAAAGAACCCATCTCCGTTGGCATTGTGGCCGACAACAAACCTTACACGTCCATGGCGGGCCGCACAGCCTCCGGCTTCTCTATCGATATAGTCCGGGAGGTGGCTAGCCAGTCAGGATTGGACATTGAGTTTCGGGCAGGCAGTTGGCCCGAAGTGTTCGGTGCATTCCAGCGCGGCGACATCGACGTTATCGAAGGAATTTCATACAACGACGGCCGCGCCAGAACCATACAGTTTACCGAGCCGTACCACATTCGCCAGATGCATCTGATGCATGACCCAGCCAACCCGCTCAAAGACATTGATTCCCCGGGATCCCTCAATGACTACCGTATTGGCGTTGTGCGTGACGCCTATTTCCGCGATGCACTTGAAACGGCGGGCTTGTCGCTCGTCACCTACGATTCCATTCCTGGCCTGGTCCGGGCACTGGCCTTCGGCTGGGTGGACGGCATCATCGGTCCTGAACTGACCCTGAACTATTACGCTAACGAGGCCGGCTTCCGGTTTTTGGAGATTGCTGGCCCCGCACCGTTGGGAGAATGGTCGAAAGAAGACTTTCGACTTGGCGTTCTGAAATCAAACGATGAGTTGTTTGACGTGGTCAGCAGCGGCCTGGCTGCCATTCCCGATAAGCGCATTGAGGAACTGTTCAAGCGGTGGCAGGAATACGGCGGGACCAGCATTGCTGAATCGTCGGGTTTTACCCTGAGTGATGCCCATCAGCACTACATCAGTGAGGTCGGCCCGGTACGGGTGGGCTTTATGAGTGACTATGCGCCCTTCAGCTTTCACGACGCAGACGCGTTGCAAGGACTGTCCGTTGACGTGCTGAACCGGATATCGGATCTGACCGGCCTGCAAATCGTACCGGTGCCCGGGCAATGGTCGGAACTGTACCCCCAGTTTATGGACCGTGACATTGATATCATGGCCAATATCTCGAAAACCGACGAACGCGAAGCGTTCATACGGTTCACCCGGCCCTACCATACCATTCCCAACGTCGCCTTCACTCTGGATAAGAATCTGGCATTCAGCTCGCCAGCAGACTTGCAGGGACTGAAGGTCGCTATTGGTTCAGGTATTTACTACGAGGGACCCCTTCGTGAGGCATTGGGCGACAATGTGTTCGCTTTCACCTCCCAGCAGGCCATGTTCCGGGCTCTGGCTGAGGGCTCCGTCGATGTTGCCTTGGCAGCCCTGCCAAACGGAAACTACTGGGTGAGGGAGCTTCGCATTGCCGGAGTGAATATTGCCGGCGAAATGACCCTTGATGGCATGCCGGGAGAAGACCTGCGCTTTGGCGTGCGTCCCGCTCTTGAGCCGCTCGCCTCTATAATGGACGCCGCATTGGAGGCCATCAGCCCAACGGAAATGCGCACTATCGAGAATCGCTGGCTTGGCGCTTCCGCCCGTCGTAACCGGACACCGGCCACCGGCCCGTTAACGTTCTCCGATGCCGAACAGGCCTGGCTGGCCGACCGCAACCGACAACTGACCATCTGCGTAGACCCTGACTGGCTGCCACTGGAGGGCCTCAGCGAAAACGATAAACACCTCGGTATTTCCGCCGACATCTTCGCCCTGTTTGCGAATCGTTCCAATATCACATTCACCCCTCTTCCCGTAGACAGCTGGTCCGAGTCCATAAAGGCAGTCAAAAACCGACACTGCGACATGCTTTCCATGGCCATGGAAACACCGGAGCGGCTTGAATACCTGAATTTCACAAAACCCTATATCCAGATTCCCAGCGTGCTTCTGGGACGTGTGGAAGCCCCCTACATCAATACACTGGACGACATGGGGGACCGGCCGGTCGGCGTGGTAAAGGACTACGCTTTTCTGGAACTGCTGAGGACAACCAATCCCGGCCTCAATCTGGTGGAAGTGCCCAGCGAACAAACCGGACTGCGCATGGTTCAGGAACGGAAGCTGGCGGGGTACCTTGGCACTCTGTCCACCGCCAGCTACAACATGCAGGAGCTGGGTTTGGCGGACCTGAAAGTGCTCGGGCGAATTCCCGCAGACTGGACCCTGGGGGTCGCCACCCGGAATGACCAGCCCGAACTCTTCAACATCATGCAAAAATTGGTGTCCAGCCTGACGGAAGCGGAGCTTAAAACCATTGAACAACAATGGGCAGGACTCAAACTGGAACAGACCGTCGACTACACCCTGGTATTCCAGCTCATCATGGGTGCCGTGGTGCTCTTGGGGTTGCTGTTCTATTGGAACCGCAAACTCGGGCGTCTGAATCATGAACTCGCTGCGGCCAATGACCGCCTTGCGCATCTCAGCGTAACGGACGACCTGACCCAGATCGGCAATCGCAGCTATTTCGACCGTGAGTTCAGCAAGAGCTTCCATTGGTGTCAACGACACGGAGCCGGCTTTGCCGTGGCGATGGTGGACGCGGACCATTTCAAGGAAATCAACGACACCTACGGCCACGACGCGGGCGACCGTTGTCTGGTGGCGCTGGCAGATACCATGCGCTCTCACTTTCGGCGTGACACAGACCGCCTTACCCGGTTCGGCGGTGAGGAGTTTGTGATGTTCACCAGCTTCAGCGACCGTGATGAGCTGGTTTCGCGGCTGGAAGCATTCCGCGAGGGTCTGGCGGGGCTAACCACCTGCTGCGACGACGAACAGATCCGCTTTACTGTAAGCATCGGCCTGGCCACTGGCACACCCAGCAAGGACACGGTGCCGGCAGAATTCCTTCGGCTGGCAGACAAGGCGCTGTATCTCGCCAAGCAAAACGGCCGCAACCGCCTGGAAGCTCTGACCACTGAAGATCAGGCAGCCAGACGGGGCTAGCTGATGCTATCCTTTTGCGACAGGGAAAACGCAAAGGAGACGACACCATGGCTAAGATCTACGAAGACAACTCGCTGTCGATCGGCAATACCCCGCTGGTCAAGCTTAATCGGGTCAACGAAGGGGCCACCATCTGGGCCAAGATTGAAGGGCGCAACCCGGCCTATTCCGTGAAGTGCCGGATCGGTTCCGCCATGATCTGGGATGCGGAAAAGCGTGGCGCTCTCAAACCCGGCATGACGATCGTCGAGCCCACCAGCGGTAACACTGGCATCGCGCTGGCTTTCGTCGCTGCTGCGAGAGGCTACAAGCTGAAACTGACCATGCCGTCATCCATGAGCCTGGAGCGCCGCAAAGTACTGAAGGCCATGGGGGCGGAACTGGTGCTTACGGAGCCGGCGAAGGGCATGAAAGGCGCCATCGCCAAGGCCGAAGAGATCGTTGCTGAAGACCCGGACAACTGCTTCATGCCACAGCAGTTCGAGAACCCGGCCAACCCCCGCATCCACGAGGACACCACCGGGCCCGAAATCTGGAACGATACCGACGGTGCCATCGACATATTCGTGTCCGGGGTTGGTACCGGCGGCACCCTGACCGGCGTAACCCGTTACATCCGCAATACCAAAGGCAAGGCCATCACCACCGTTGCCGTGGAGCCGGAAGACTCGCCAATCATCACTCAGGCCCGCGGCGGTCAGGACCAAACACCAGCACCCCACAAGATCCAGGGCATTGGCGCCGGCTTCATTCCGGGCAACCTGGACATGGACCTGGTGGACCGGGTGGAAAAAGTCAGCAATCAGGACGCCATGGACATGGCGCACCGGTTGATGCAGGAGGAAGGCATCCTCTGTGGTATATCCTGTGGTGCAGCGGTTGTGGCTGCGGTCAGAATCGGAAAGCTGCCGGAATTCAAGGGCAAGAATATCGTGGTGGTTCTGCCGGATTCCGCCGAGCGCTACCTGTCGTCAGCGCTGTTCGCAGAGCGGTTTGGCGAGCTGGAAAACGTTCAGTAATACGGTAGGTATTGCAGAGAAGCTGATAAAAAGCCCGGGGCCAGAACCGCCCCGGGTTTTTCAGGTACTTACGTTAGAACTGGAAACGCATACCAACACGACCGGTATCGAAGTCCGGCCCGTCATTGGTGACCTGGCCATTGAAGTCGTCTTCGTCGATATCAACGTTGTAGCGGTTGTATTCCGCAAACGCCGTCAACTGTTCGGTGACCCGGAAATCAACACCGGCACCGACAAATGGATTGACCTCATCGTAGGTCTCACTTTCGTCAAACGCGTCTACATCGAACGACGAAGCAAATGCGCCAGCCTTAGCATAAACACCAAAGGTATCTGTCAAAGGCAGCCGCCCGATCAGGCCAAGGGAAGTACCCTTCAACTTGCCATCGACGTCATCGTCGCCAAAGTTGCCGAAATCAATGTACTCGGCTTCCAGGGCGAAGAACTGGTTGAACTGGTAGCCCAGCCCCACGCCGAACAGATCGTTTTCATCATCAAACTCGCCACCATGGGCTTTGTAGCCACCATAACTGCCGCTCAGATATACACCGGAGCTGTCGCGATCGGTGTTGTCCTGGGCTGATACAACCGGGGCGGCCAGCATGGCCGAGGCCAGAACCGTTACATAGGCAAAACCGGATTTATAGCTCATATCGCATCCATCCTTCTGAGTTCGGAAATGATTGATTTCCTGTTGGATTAACCGGTAAAGCGTCATACCGATTACCTGAACTCAGGCTACCTACAAATTGGCGGGATGTGGGTTAAATGCACAATACGGTCTGTTCACCTCATTTTCATGTTAGTTAATGTCAGCTTTGCAATTTTTCGGCGCATTGATGTATTTCACGGATGCTTCAAGACTGGCAGCCGCCAGCGAAACGCTGCGATAGGAGAGACGGGAAATGCCGTGGTGGATGGAGCGAACAGCCTCACTCCAGGGCCGGGCAATCGGCACCCGTTGCAGAATATTGAAGGTTTCATCCGCAATCGACAGATGAATACGCTCCACTTTGAGAGCGCCGTGATTGAGGCCACTGGCTGTTATATCGGCAACGCCAGCCCACCAATTGCGATTATGTTCGCTCATAACAGCCACTCCTTCAGTTGGCTGGCCACATCCGGGTGATGGGCCAGACGGATATGGTCAACGCCGGGGAAGCTGGCGACACCACTGAGTGTCCAGCCCCTCCGCTCATGGCCACGAGCACTGGATTCATGCACCAGCGCATCTCCAAACAGGGCGTTGATCGGATGTTGACGGGATCGCGCCAGCAGGCCACAGACAACGTAATGCCGGGTTCCGGGTAGCAGAGGAGGTTCGCCCTCATTCCCATGAACAACCTCCCCGCGGGACAGATTGCGAATACCCTCACTGCGCAGATCGATCACCTCACCCACCACGCGCAGGTAATCCCGTGGTGCCCGGTTCATCAGGTCGGCTGTGGCCTTCGCGCCTTTTGCCAGCCAGGAACCATCGTGTGGCGAACCGATGTAGACACAGTCGGTGAGTTTCTCAACCCAGCGGTGAGCTAGATACTGACCATGATGGCAGGCACTGCGAATCAGCAACCCGCCCATACTGTGGCCCATCAGAATAATTCGCTCAACTGGCACCGGCCAACGGCGGATCAGGGTTTCCAGAAGCTCGGCAAGGTCTTCGCCATTGCGATAAATCGGTCGGCCGGTGTTGTAGCGAAGGGTAAGCGGTGTGATGGAGCGTCCTTCGTCAGCCAGTAGGGACCCGTAGTGAGTATCGGCTTGCCCCGGAAGGTCCCAAACCGTCTCCAGTTCCATCAAACCATGTATGGACAGGCACAGTGTCGAACCGGGCGACTCCACTGCGGGTGCCGACAAGTCAATGGGCGAGCGCCCGTGGAAGAACTCCATGGGCACCGCCAAAGGGTTGTTTCGCGCCTCAAGCCAGTCCCCAAGGAACCCGCTGAGGATGGCCGAGGCGTGTCTTTGCCACACCGGACTGGTGTCTGTATCCATGCACAACCGCTACCGTTTGATGAGTTATCACCAGTCTACTCCGATAACGGCATTAACGATTGGCTGAATTTTCACCAGTTTACGGCGTCGAGGCAACTGACCTTCAATGGCCCCGGCCGGCAAGCCCCATGCAGTTGGCGTAGAAAGTGGTGGTGGCCGGCCAGTCCGAGAAGATACCAATCACCCCAACCTCCCGGGCCAGCACGTCAATCACATTGAACACGTCGCCGTCGTTATTGATGGCGTCGGTGATGGTCTGGTGATACCAACCCCCGCCATTGGCCAACGGACCACTACGCTCGACCGTCCAGGCGATCATATCCAGCCCCGCTGCCTTGGCGTTTTCAGCGTAGTCCGACGGCACGATCTGCTGGTGGCCATCCAGGGTCAACATTTTCCACAATGCGGGGGCCAGGATATTCACGCCTTGCGCAGACAGGCTTTCCATCCACGCCAGGGAGGAATTCTCCGGTGTCAGCGGCTCCTGATCCAGAAACACAGCCTGTCGTCCAAACCGCGGCGTTTCATTGACCCAGAACAGTACATCATCCAGCAGGAACGACTGCGGCCAGACATCCCTCGGGTTCACGCCGGCTTCAACGTAATCCTGAATCATCTGGCGGGCGTAATCTTCCTGGCTGTAGTCGCCCTCATAGGGCATCTCAACCACCGGCGTTTTCAGTTCCGGCGTGAACTTCACACCCAGTCGTTTAAAGAGTTCGATGCTCTCTTTATGGGTCAACAGGGTGCCGCGACTGCTGTAAAGCTCCGTGCGCCAGTCTGCCGTGCCTTCCAGGTACTCCTCCGGCGTGGTTGCCATGGGGTTGAAGGCGTCCATCTTGCCTTCCAGTGACTTGAACTCCTCCAGCGTGATATCGCTGGTGCGGCATTCTGCCTGCGCCTCAGTGCCACTTGCCGGGTCCGCCGGGACAAACGGCTGCGTACACTTGGCGTTCAGTTCCGGAATCGTCACGATGTTGGTGGTGGTATGGAGATCATTCTGTGCGTGACGGCAAACCAGCTCCCGATCCTTGGTAAAGGCAACATCGCACTCCAGGATGCCAGCCCCCATCTGGGCGGCCGCAACATAGGATTCAAGCGTGTGTTCCGGGAACTGCAACGGCGCACCCCGATGGCCGATGGAGAAATCCGTAGGACGGATTTTGTCGGCGCGGCAGGACTGGAGCCGGTCTTTCAGGCGCCCCTCATCCATGTCTTCCACCAGCCAGAACGGGCGCGGCCCCAGATGGACCTCGCGTTTACCCCGGTGATGTCTGTCCTTCAGATCCGGCCACTTGTCGTGCCATTTTTCAAGGCCTGGCGGAGTCCAACGATCCTCCTTGCCATGCCAATCCGGTGCCGCATGGGCGGCAGAGAATAGAGACATCAGTAATGCCATAACCAGTAACGTGCGTAACTTCATAACAAGCTCCCTGTGCAATGAATGGTACTGCACGGCTATTGTCGGCGCGGGGGGTTACGCTCAGGTGACGATCATGTGACTGGCGCGTCCGTGCCACTTTCCCGTGAGTCCGTTTTGTCTTTGTCTCGGGCCTGCTCGGCCTCAGCTTCCTTCATCAGGACCATGCCGCCCTGCAACAGCAGTGACTTCAGGCGAGGATCACCCTGCTCCACCACACCAAGAGTAAATGCCGCAAACACCGCTTCCAGTGGATTGTTGCGGACAAGGTCTCTGATGGCATCGATTGGTGACGTGGAAGACTGGTCATCACCCTCACCGGCGGCACTGGCGGTTTTCTTGGACGTAGCCGGACGAGTCATTCGATAGAAAAACAACGCCAGCAACAACAGGCAGGACATGCCCGTCACCGCCATGGCGCCGGCCTCCCCCATCACGGGCGATAAAGCCAGCATGGCGGCATTGACGAGCATGTAAAAACCGGTAATCAACAGGGCGACCAGCAACACAAAGGCCAGCATAAAACCTATGATGGCCGCGACTGCCTTGCGCAAGACGCCCTGTAACCAGGCGGAATCGGGCATGATCAGCGGTCCAGCAACCGGCCAACCAACAAGCCTGCGAGGAACATGAGCACAACACTCAGGAACGGCCGCTCCTCGATTTTGTGCTCAACATCGTGCACCGCTTTACTGCTCGCATCCCGGGCACGGTTGAAGGCCTCATCACCGCGTTGCCGGACCTGATCAAAGGCCTCACGGCTTTCCCGGCGAATTTCATCACGAAGGCTGCTGATATTGCTCTTTTGCCCATCAGCAACGGCTTTGGTGAGCTTGGAGAGATCTTCGCGAAGTTGCTGCAAATCTTGCCTGACCTGCTCGTACTCGTTCTGACTGGATTTCGCTTCCATTTGTTGCCTCCTTATCAGTATGTCGTACTGCTATTTCGGCTTTCGGTAACGATTCACATTGTCCACTGACTACCGGCATCAGGGTTGCCCTGACAGAGCTGGCATTCAGCAACCATGGAAAGATATAGAACGACCACGGTTAAAACCACTGTAGCACAAGGTATGGGGCGGTAGATGAAGACCTCGTAATTGAGCGCCCCAGGATCACGGCGCCTCGGGTTCGTCATTGCGAATCCGCAGAAAACTGGCAAATCTGGGAAGGCCTGTCGACGTGAAGCCGTAATATTTATAGGTAATGGTAGCCCCAACCGGCGGCGGATCTTCCCGTTGCTCATCACTGAATCCGGTACCAATGTGGAACTGGCGGCCATCATTCCGCCTTACTAGAACTGATCCAAGCATGCCTTCGTATTTTCCGCTGCCGGCAAGATGCGCTACCACGACCGCCTCGGCATCATCGTAACGCTTCACCTTCAACAGATCATCTGAACGGCCAGTTGAATGAAGGCTGCCGCCGCGACGCAGCATCAAACCCTCGCCGCCCTCGGACACCACCTTGTCCAGCGCCGACATCAAACGCTCATGATCCGTGGCCTTACGTTGCACGACCATGGCCAGGAATGGCGACGGTGATGGCTGCACCAACGCTTCCATAGCCGCAACACGTTCAGCAAAGGGCTGATCGAGCGCCGGAAGGTCAAACACCATAAACCGGATCTGGCGCCAACTGGGATCGACCGGTTCCAGCCGGCGCACCGCGCCGGACAGCTCCGCAAACCGGCCTCGCCCCATCCAGAGTTCGCCGTCCATGGGCACATCGGGAAAGCCCTCAGTAAACCAGTCAGGCGCCCGATACTCGTTGCCACCCCGGGACCAGAACCGCTCACCGTCCCAATAGGCCCGTACACCGTCCAGTTTCTCGCTTACCCAATAATCATCGAGGGCAACGCCTTCGTCGTAGACACCGGCCAGCGCCAGTTCCGGTGGTTCTGCATAGGCGTTGAACGCGGTAAAGAGGGCGAAAGCAAACCAAAACGGAATCAGGCGCCGCATTCACTCTGTACCTTCGCACGAAACTCCTGGCGGATACGCTCATTCTCCTCATCGTCGACAAACACCCGCTCGCCCTCCTTGTTCAGCCGGTACATACGTGAAACGCTCTTAAGATGCTTCAACCGTGCCCGTAAGGACTCACAAAGAGCCTCATGCTTTGCCGCTTTCGCCTCCTGCTTGGCTTTCGCTTCATTGCGCTCAGCCCGCTCCTGCTCGGTTTGCTCGAGGAATTCATTCATCCGCTCCTTGCGCGCGCGGGCATCGGCATCCGAAGACGGTGCGGGGGCTTTTAGCTCTACTTCATCAGAGGCTGCATTCACCGGCGGTCGGTCCCCGAAGTGGGTCTGGCCGTTTTCATCGACCCAGCGGTAGGTACCGGCCTGGGTGATGGGGGTAATTAGGAGGCAGAGGAGGAGTAGGAGTCCTTTCTTCATTTTTTAATCTCCGTATACGGGACTATAGTTACGCTTTACAAGAAAGATGGCTGTCGAGCTGATCGTCGTAGTTGAAACCTATATAAGCCAGAATCAGCCAATGCAAATAGCGGAGAATCAGTAGTAGTTAATCTTCCCAAATATTGCTTCAATCTCTTTCGGCCATTTGTACTTGAAGGGTGAAAACGCCCACCAATACATTGTGGGCATAAAAGTTATTAGCAATAACGTGTCGACGACACGTGCTGCCATTGACTTAGAGGGTATATCCTTGCGATATGAGTCGTAATTCGCCATAACAAGATTATCAGCGTCCTCTTCAACGACCCCTTCGTTGTAGTATCTGACAATAAAGTTCCATTTCCGATACATATCCTCTTCCTTAAACCCGGAAGATATCTTTTTGCGCTGCAGAGGCATCTTGGGGGGCTTTCCGCAAAAGTAATGCTTTTCACGCATGAACAGGTGGGCGTAGTACTGCCGCTCCCACACAACACCGGAGCCCAGATACTGCCAGTTGTAGGAAAAGGCTACTTCAAGCTCGTCCCAAGGGATCCGGTAGAAGGTGCCCCGGTGCCCTACGTACACAAAGCCCTCCTTCCGGTCGATCCGGATCGGTAATGTAAGCGGAAAGAAGATCTCAAATAGGTAGATGGCTACCCAAACGGGCCCGAAAGCGACCAATACCGCCAGCAGTGCCTTCGAATAGAACAGGCTAACAATCCAGCCCAACACCAGCACGACTGCCATGAACAGATTTATGACAGACAATTGGAACCGCCTAAAGATCAAGAAGGCCGACCGGATGTCCATGAACCTTTCGCTGAAGTAGGCGACACCATACTCCATGTCCTCCGAGGAATCGGACACCCCCACCACTTTCCGGGCCGGTGGGCTGGCAAGCCGACCACCATGAGTGCGGTATAGCTTTTTTTCCAGCTCTTGTTCCAGGTCCGTTTCCGGAAAATCACACTTCAAAGGCGAGTCTTTCATCGACACCCAGTTCCTCTACATCGTTTCCATTCAGGATAATACGGAGCCCGTTTTCACCCGTGACTTTGCGGCCGTCCTTCTCATACTCAATCAGCATTTCAAGCTGGTCACATTTGTTGTGGTTGTAGTGGTC
Source organism: Marinobacter sp. DS40M6 (assembly GCF_028581595.1). NCBI lineage: Bacteria > Pseudomonadati > Pseudomonadota > Gammaproteobacteria > Pseudomonadales > Marinobacteraceae > Marinobacter > Marinobacter sp. DS40M6. The sequence goes on from NZ_JAFCAE010000005.1 coordinate 367,749, forward strand.
AAACCGATACAGCAAACCCTCCGGAGGGCCGCCTAGCCGCTTCATGCTGTCAAACAGGCGGGTAATTTCCCTCGGTTCACTGTCTCCGAACCAGTTCGTGTTCACCTCGAACAGCTTGATGGAATACGTGCAGGTCCCCGCACTATAACCAGGAAAATACACCACAAAGGAGGTCATTTCCGACATGACCTGATGCTCACCCCGGTTTATATCCCAATGTCGACCGATATGCTCGGTCACCCTAACAATGGGAGAAAACAGCATGTAATAAAACGCATCCAGTTCCGCTTCAAAATAACGCCTGACATCGACGCCTTCATCCTGAGAAATAACCGCTCGGCTTTCCTCTAGCAGTTCCGCGCTCGACGGCCTGGACTGTTCATCCCAGTAACGCAACGTAGGAGCATTGCCCCAGAAGGACAGTGACAGAAAATCCTCGATCCGGGACCGGGCGATGTATAGCTGTACCACGCTGATAACAAAAGACACCGCAATCAGAACCCCTCCCACTACGAGCACAACGGCCACACCTGCCCCGGTAACCGCACCCGCCACTGCCAGAGAAGCCAAATAAGTTATACCGATGCTCAGTCCGATCTGAACCCCGGACAGGGCCGCCATCGTGGAATGGCCCGTGTTCAAAGCCCTGTAGCCCCTCTGCCCTTCCAAACCTATTGTGAGTAAAACACCCACATAGGGAAGGTACTTAACAGTCGCTCTCGCGATGACCTTTGTACCTTTAGACAATATTCGAACAGCTTTTGCACCGCTAAGAGCCACCGATACCCTGGCCCCAGCTACTGACAGGTTCGCCCTCTGAGCCCTGACGAACTCTTCTCTGACCAACAACCCGCTGAGGTTGACCACGCCTTCGCCGATGCTCCAAAGGCCAGATAAAAAATACCCCCACCGATCAATGACGGATCGGTCGCCCAAAATCACGTCCTGCTGGGTTTTGTCCAGTCCGGAAAACAGGCTTACTACGTTAATCGCGTGAAAGAAGGTTACGGCGCCGATAAACTTACCCCGGTTCTGTTTAATGCTTTCAACCACCGGGTCCAGCCGGGTATGAAGCCAGCCAAAGGGATTGTCCTTGAAATCCGGGGTCAGGTGGAACACGTCGATCATGGTGCCACGCAGGTAATTCCTGATCCTGGCATCCGCCATGCCGGCGGCCAGTGGCGTCATTGTCAGTTCAGACAGGTTATGGCCAGCAGCTTCCAGTGATTTGCGGTGGACCGCCGTGAGCAGGTCCGTCGCGGTATTCAGGGTGATTCCCTGTCGATGAACATCTATGCCATAGCGTTTCTGGACGGCCTTGGTCCATTTTTTCCACTGCGGCCAAGTCTGAGGGTCTTTCGCCCAGGTTCCCATCTTTGCGGCGGGGGCGGCAAATTCCAGCATCAGAACATCAGTGGCAGTGCTCACTCGCACATGCGCCGGCATGTCGAAGATACTGTCGACGATCTTCAGGCGACCATAATCAAAACCGGGAAGGTCTTTCAGTTTCTGGGCAATACCGTTGGTGGCAGATGCCAGGAACAGCACGGTACTGAGCATGTTACCGACAGTGCCGGCTTCGCCTTCGTCTGCTTCCAACCACCGCTCGGCGTCTTCCTTGCCCTTTTCTGCACCGACATAGCCATCCAGTATATCCGCCAGTTCCTGCTCAACCGCCTCGAACCCTTCCGCGCAGTAACAGTCGTTGAACTCCAGTTTCCTAGCCAACTGGACGGAGTCAATCCACCGCTTCCAGTCGTCGAATACCGATGCCCGGGCCTGGTCATACTCTTCAAGCTGTTTGTGGTAGCTTTCAACGAATGCGTCTTTTTCCCCTGAACGAATTCGTTCTTTCAGTTCCTCGGTGACTTCCTGTTGGTCTTCAGGCGTTTCCTTTTTGCTGGCCTCACGGGCGATGAGCGCATCCACCATCTGGGAGGTGGTGTAGGGGTAGGCGTTCTCCTCCGCGTAATTCATAATCAGATTTACATGAAGGGCGTGCAATTGGCCCAGCTCGGAGGCGATACCGATTTCATCTTCAAGGGCAACGCAGTATGAGAACTCGGTTTCTTTCTTGCACTGCCCCTGCAAATCCGACTCGCTGATTCCTTGCGCGAAATCCGTCAGGCTCCACTCGAAATCCATTGGTTCTGGCCGAAAATCTTCAACCACTCCGTTTATGGCTTCGGTTTCACTGATATTTGCACCTTCACGCTTTTCCGGAAGCCCGCTCAAGTCAAACGGCTGCATATGCTCGTCGCGGACCTGTGCATCTGTTCGTACAAGTTCCTGCAAACGCACAGTCCATCGATGCTGCACGAATTTCAGGAGCACCTTTCCTCCAGCCGGGTGATGTATAGCGGGCAAAGCACTTTCAGCATCGACATCTGGAAGCAGTACAGAGTTCACACCGGGCTGTACTTCGGTTATCAGGCCCTGCTCATTGACCCGGTACTCATGTAGCGTTCCGAAAACTTCGGAGAACATGTAGACCCAACCGGGTGTCAGTTTTCGAACACAGTAATGAGTGGTTCCAAGCGCCACGGAAGGTGGGCAGAAGTTGGGGGGCAAAGTAACCTCTTCCTGACTGATCGCCCAGCGCACCGGATACAATGCAACGGTTTTGAGCTTGAGAGGGCACATTTGTGCCGCTGAGTCGATGTCATCAGCACCCTGTAAAAACGCTGAGCTGTTAGCACTACCCATGGACCAGTCCCTCCGTAGACTTTTTCTCGGCGAATTCTGCAATTCGCGCTATGGCTTTGCCTGGTACTGCGGAATTCTCTTTCCACAGAGTCTGTACTTCACTGCCTTCGAATGCATGGTGCCCAAGCCAGCCGATTGTGTTGATATACAGGGCGATACCGCGGGTACTGTACAATCCCCGCGCTTTTGCTCCGTCGACTAGCGCAGAGACTGCCCCCCAATCCTGCCCATCTGCATTCGTTTTCTGAAGCAAATGGGGAAAGTAGTTTGCAACGTGAAGCTCGAGCTTCCTGAGGGCCGTCTCTTCCGCTGCTCTCTCCATCGCAACCTGGTGTTCCTCACGAATGCTGAACATCTCAGCCTGTTGCTCACTATTGGGTTGGTCATTGTGAAAGAACTCCCACTCACCCGTGCGACGATCCTGAATGGCGAACAGGCTACAAGGCCCCATCAATCGCCTCACATCTTCACCTGATGAATCCAGCTTCAACAGATGCCGCGCGATTTCAGGATCATAGAATCGGAACACAACGTCATCCCCCGTCACCAACCTGGCCATAAGCAATCCACGCAAATGGTCCATGACCCCTTCAAAATTGCAGTCAGACTGCATTGCGATCGCTACACCCTGAGACTTCCACTCTTCGAAACATCTAAGTGCCAGAGAGCTGTCTATTCCCGTTTCAACCAGCCATGGTGAAATTTCCAAAAGGTCAGCAAGCTCAGTTTCCCTGTAGAGCGCATCGCAATGAGGTGTTTCTAGTTCACGATAAATAATCTGGGACAAATCATTCACTTTTGCACCGTCGACAAGAATGAACGTTCTGCCCTTATCGGGAAATTCAGCCAGCTTACCCATCAGACCGCCCCTTGCGATTCTGGCGAGCAAACCTGGCAGATACCCTTACCCTGGTTCGCGGCATTTTTGATGGCGCGTATCTGGTCGGGCTTGGCCATCGGTCTTTGGGGTGTCTCCAGCAGTTCTTCAGCCGCAACAGCCCCACCATTCTTCTCCACCAACCCCGGCATTTCCGGCACCTGAACCTTCTGCCCACTGCCCTTACCCGGCGATCCACCGGCATTCAGCTTGATGGCGGCGCCGCCCATGGCGACACCGCTGGGATCGATCTTTACGAAACTGCCGCCGGCCTTGAGGGTGATTTCGGCACCCGCTTCGATGACGGCTTTCTGGCCGGCCTTGATGTGCAGTTCGGTACCGGAGTCGCTGAGCCAGGCGGTGCCGGCTTTCAGGTGCAGGGTGCCGGTGACGTTGAAGCTGTGGTCCTTGCCGGTTTGTTCCCGTTTCTCACCGTCCACGGTGGCGTGGTCATTGCCCTTGATGTGGGCCTTGCGATGGCGGTCCACGGTCAGGTGGCTGTCATTTTTGATGACTTCGGTGCGGTTGTTTTCCGTCAGCAGGTCCAGGTCTTTCTGGGCGTGGACGTAGATCTGTTCCTTGTCC
>NZ_JAFCAE010000006.1:0-263607 GCF_028581595.1 Marinobacter sp. DS40M6
CCATCAAGGCGGCCAAAAATGCGAAGAGCCGGTGACGCTGGTGTTTGAAATGCCCCAGTACCACCCCCGGCATCTACAGCGGCGGAATCAGTTACCAAACGTGGTACGCCGTCAGAAACCGACATCGAGCCAATAACGCACTGCCAAGTGTCAGCTACTGAGCCGGCAGCTTCTTCAGCGCCAGACCCAAACGCCTGATCAACCCTGTGGCGGATTGTCCCGCCCCAGTTGTCAATCCTCACAGTGTTAGAGGCTGTGTTTGCGTAATAGAAAAAGCTCTCAAACCCAGCAGCATTAGCGGTTTTGTACCAAACCGCGACTGTGTAGGTACCATCAGGAATCAGATTCGCTGCTAGGTCCAGAAAGCCGCCAGTGCCTTTTACGATGGCCATGGCGCGAAACCTCCTGTGGATAGCGCGAAGAACTTGCAGTCAACAGTAAACGGGTTGTTGTCATTCTGGGCTGCGTTGAACATAACCACTTTGTCGATCGGGCCGTTGTTGTAATGTCGGTTGAAAAGGCCGGAGGCGTCTACGTATACATCCCCGTCAATCCTGACCAAATATTTTCCATTAGGGGTTTCGTTCTGAGCCGTCGTTCCGGAATTGTAAAGAATATAAAACTCCATGAAATGCCAGTCAGAACCCCACCCAGCTGCACCTCCAAAGGCCGCGTTTTGAGGAGTAAGTATGGTTGCTTCAGTGTTCCTACCCAGAGAGTGTGGGGGCCCATCAAATTCAATAGTCTGAGCTACATCATTGCCGGTTGTAGTGCCGTCTCCATAGGTTACGGCAGCCATTAAACCAGTATTGTTTTGTGTACCAAATGTCGTATTGGCGTAGCCGGCAGGGTCATTATCAATACCTTGTGGCTTTACGAACTTACAGCCACCCATGTTCCCCGGCATTCTGAAAATTCCACGTATATACAACTCGTAGATGCCGTATGGAACAGGAACTGAGATGTTTACGTGATTACCAGAGTTCCCCGCTGTAATAGGGTATTGAGCCCTCGCGAAACCTTGAGAAAAATCTATTGATCCACCCTTCTCTGTGGATACAAGCCAATTGTTAGGCACACCACCGTCAAAATTACTTTGCTCAAGAATCGTAACTTGCTGCGATGACTCCAGTGCAGCCACACTCAACCCAACAGCCGCAGCCACCCTATCAAGCGGGTCTACCACCCTTGGATCGTGCGCCTGATTATTGGGCATTATTCAGCGGCCTCAGCCTTCGCGTTATGGTCCCGCGCATCGGCCTTATCGTCGTTGCATTCACCAATGGTGTCCTTCAGGACCTCAACATAGGCAGGGCATTCCTCGATAAGCCGAGGCGGGCCCGGGATCTGCGTATCCACCAGGTATTCAGCGGGCACTTTCACCAGCACCCTCTCTGTCCGGGTCAGATACCGTGTTTCGGCGCATGATGTTAAAAACAGCATCAGGCCAAGGCTGATCAACGCAGTCCGGAGCATCTTTCATCGCCTTCTCAAGTTCGGATTGGGTTTGGGCCAGCTGCTCGTCACGCTGTTGTGCCCTCTCCTGGCGCTCAATGGCCTTTTGCGATCGCCAATCAAGATCTTTCTTCTGCGCCTTAATCGTGCTCAGGTTCTCCCGGTTGGCGTGTGCGGCGTTACTCAGGGCCTGTGCCTGGGCTGCGTTCTTTTCCAGCAGGGACTCACGGTCAGCCCACAACCACCAGAAGGCCAGGCCGGCCACCACCAACAGAGTGCCGATGATGGGCATGGCGTAGGCGGTTACCTTGGCTCTGGCGGCTTCAAAGATCATTTCAGCTTACTGGTGAAGAACTGGGTCAGCAGCTGCTTCACCTTCTCCGCGCCAAGGTGGGCAATCATTCCCGATGCAGCAACGCTCAAACCTGGCGACCATGTGAAGAGCTCGATGCAGATCATGTAGGTCACAAACGCGAAGAAACCAGCAGACGCGATCGCAAGCAGGAATGCGCAGATATCCCACTTTTGAGTGCCGTTCTTAACCTCCGCAAGGTAAGCAAGCCCACCACCCACGATCCCGGCAAACACCGCCAGAATTGCGTCCCAGTACTCCACGATCTTGGAGAGCAAAATTGCGATGTTTTTCTCAAGCATTTTTCTATCCATAGCTTTCAGGGTTCACGGTCAGGAAGAGGGATATTCTTTCCAGGGCAACTGAAAATGCGGGCCATCGGGGAACGACTCCCAGTCACCGCCCCACTCAATGGGTACTCCAAGTTCATCCGCAGCCTGCTTCATGGCATCTGCAATCTTGTGGTACAGCGGCCAGTCCCAGCGCACACCACCGGTTACCCAGGCACCCAGGTCCACCGCGTGGCCGGTCAGGTGCCGGCTGTTCATCGTGCTGGATGCACCCGATTCGAACAGTTCTTTCTGGCGGGATTTGGTGCGCTGGCCTTCCAGAACAGTGAAGTCGACTTTCGTGATCTGAATCGCACGCTCAACCACTGAAACCAGGTCATCGTGGAGGCCGGCCAGCCGGCTCAGAGAACGGGAACCAAGTTTGTAAGCCATGCCACCTCCAAAAAAAAGCCCGCCAAACTTGGCGGGCCAATCGCAACAACAATGGTCAGAACCGGGATTCACTACTACGCTCAAAGTGTCATGTACAACGACATGACATCATCCCAAAAGGAGCTTGATATGAGAGTAAATCCATTCCACTCGAAGAAACCCGGCACTACCGTCTATCACGACAACAACAAGTGCACAGAAGGCAACAACATTGAGAAAGAGAACAAGGTCCCTGGAACCGGCGGCAAGTCCAAATGCGACCACTGCAAACGCCTGGGCTAGAAACCTGCCCATAAAAAAACCCGGCCATCGCTGACCGGGTTTTTTCAGGGCTCTTTCGGTATGGACACAACTTTGTGACCTTACGGGATTTAGACTATATCCGTGCATGCACGAAGTCAACCTAATTGATTTAACTTTCATCTGATTTAGTCAAAAAGCCTCCCATCAATCCAGGCTTCCGCGCTACGCAGGATCACCCTCACCTTCTCGCGCCCCTGCCCCAGATCCACACCCACCATCGAATAATCCCATCGCCTCACGTAGTAGCCCACCAGGGCCCGCCCCATCTCCGGTTCCTTCTGCTTCAGGCACGCCACCGCCCGGTCAACGGCCAGGGCCTCATCATCCGGCACATCACAGCCCCCCGGTTTTGCAGTCAGGTCCAGTTTCGCGTAACCGGTACTGGCACCGCCGCTGCGCACCCAGGCACCCCACTCTGCAAGCCGTGTTTTCGTATCCTCCAGCATCTTGTTATCACCCCGTTGGTTACTGGTCATCCCTGGTCACCCCACATACAAGGTGGGGTGACCGCTCAAACTCCGCACTATCACTGGCCTGGTCATACTGGTCATACCGGTCACCCCACTTGGTAAAGACTCATAGGGGGAATACCGAAACCGGAAACAAAACCCCCACGTGTGTGCGCGAACAGGGGTGACCGGTATGACCGGGGTGACCAGCCCAGTAATGACAAGGCTTTCAGCTGGTCACCCCACAAAGAAAGTGGGGTGACCGGTATGACCACCCCACGTAAATTCAGGCTAAAAAGGCTCTTTCTCCCGCGAATTACGCCATTTATCCGGCATTTCGTAGACAGGCCTCCGCTCCCCATTGATCCTTGGCCGTGTTTTTCGCCACCCCAGCCTCGTCAGGATGTTGGCAACCCGCCTTTGCTCTGGCGGCTTCTGTTGTGCCGGTTCCAACTGGAGAGCCTGTTCCATCACCTCCACCAGCCGCACATGGTTGGTTCTCACTGGGTCCTTCAACCACGCATAGATGGTGTCCTCCCAAACATCGCTGTCAAACCGGTCCTCCTGCTCCGCTTCGAACAGGTGCTTTTCATCGTCAGCCGGCCACCAGGGAACGCCGCGCTGGTACATCACCATCGCTTCCGCCCATATCTGATCCCGGTCCTCCCTCAGATGCCGGTCCTCAATGCGTGTGGCCTTCACCGGCCAGTAGCGCCGGTTACCCGTGGCATCTCTCAGGTAGCTGTCCTGATTCGTGGTACCGCTGAAGACACACTGCCTAGGGAACGTCTCGGCACATCGGCCATATGCCGGCCTGAAGCGGTCCTCCATGCTGCCGAAGAACTGCTTCGCTCGCGTACTCTCTACTTTGTTGAAGCTATCGAGCTCCGCCAACTCACAGATCCACACCCCCTGCAGCAACGTGAAACCGTCCTTGTCACCGATCCCGAAGGGCGAATCACTGAACCACTCTCCCCCCAGCACACTCAAAGCGGTAGACTTCCCAAGGCCCTGGTCACCCTCAAGGATCAGCACACAATCCGCCTTCACTGGTGGTCGCATCACCCGAGCTACCGCAGCAATCAGAAACTTCACCCCAACCGCCGTGGCATAGTCCGTATCAACAACGCCCAAGTAATCCTGCAACCAGGTGCCCAGCCGTCGCTGGCCATCCCATTCCAAGGATTCAAGGTATTCCCGAACCGGGTGAAAGCTCCGCATCTTGGCCGCAACCAGAACAGCATCGTGCGCGTCAGCGGAACGCGGGGTTAATTGGTAGTTCTGAGCCAGCCAGATCCGCAGCTGGGCCGTATCGGAATCCGTCCACTCACCAGAGCGCCCCTGGTCAAACGGCGGCGCCTTGCGCTTCACTATCCGGTAGGAAAAATCACAGTAGCCCAGCACGCCCTCCCAGGCCTGGTCATGCTGCAGGATCAGGGAGACGTTGAAGATGTCAGGTTTGAGGGTACCGTCACGGGTAAAGAGGAATTCGCTGCGCCAGTCCACCTTATCGCACGCCGCCAACACCCCCCGAACCTGGCTGCGCACCGCAGACACACCTTCCGCCTGCCGTAGGTCATCAAAGTCGGTACCGCGCTTTTCCTCATCCTTGAAAACGGGCTTGACCACATACCCATTGAGCTTCAGTGCTGCCTCACGGGCCTTCTCAACGCCTGGGTTCCATGGGTCACCATTGGGGCGCTTTGTTTTATGGTCATCGTCAGCGCAGAACACGATGGGATTGCGGGCATACACCCCGCGAACCGCTTGCGCGACAGGCAGTAAGTTGCCCGTGTCGAACGCCACAAAAACAGGATAACCGGTGGCTTCGTGGACGGACTCACCGGTGGCGTATCCCTCAACAATGGCGATAGGCCGGTTCTTCGAGCGCTTCACATCACCGATCTGGTGAAACAAGCCCTCTTTCTGCATTCCATAAGGCCAGTAATCCTTATCCCTTCCCTTCTCCGGGTGCTTCTCCGGATAGATAACCTGTAGGGCCCGAAGCTCGCCGGCCATGTTCACCATTGGCACAACGAATGCGCCGCCTTTGCCGTAGCGAACGCCAACGCCCTTCAGCCCCTTGCGCTCCAGGTATGGAGATTCCCCCGTGGGGCTCAGCCGTTGCCAGGCCCGCTGCGCTTTGGTCGCGGCCTTGTCGGCGTCCCACTTCTGCTGGCGTTTGCGCTGGGCTTCCGCCTCCCGGCGTTGTTTCTTCAGAGCCTGTTGTTCTTCAGGAGATAGCCGAATGCCCTGGGGCTTCAGGTTGCGCTTCTCCCCCAACCGGAAGTTGCCCACAACACCCGTATAGAAAACGCTGCCATCGTGGCGGAAATTCTCAAATACCAAATACCAGCCAGATTTAGCCTTACCCTTGTCACCGTCTGCCTTACATCGCACCAGGTCGCCAAACCGCTCAATGGCGGTGCACTGCAGGCCAAGCTCTGAAAACTGGGAGATCAGATCATCAAGCGTCATAGCCGCCCCTCAAGAGAAGGGGTAACAAAGGTATTCGAGAGCTCAAAAGGCCCAGGGAAGTAACGAGAATACGACATGCAAAGAGCCCCTCAGCACTAACTATATGGTTACTTATGCGACAGAGTTTTCTTTGGAATGATCAGGGGCAACACCGAACACATCTGGCCGCATTTGATAACGGGTAACGGCACCATCGGATGCGCGCTCCAATTCGATGCAATGTTCGGAAGGGACCCGCTTCCAGTAGTTCAATGCAGGCGGAGAAATGCCACAGATTTCAGCAACTTTGCGCTTAGTTTTTATGTTTGGGTGGGCTTTGAGTTTTTCGAAGATCGTGTTCAGGTGCATCGGCCCGGTCTCACATTACTTAATTTAATTAAGTCGAGCTTAACCCCGTTGCTGTGCATTGACAAGGTAAGAATTTACTTTTGCGCCATGGACAAACATGAAGATTTTCTTAATCGGCTTAATGAGGCCATCAAGGACGGCGACGCAAAGCAGGTTCGCATAGCGGAATATTGCGACGTGTCGGAACAAGCTGTAGCCAGGTGGAAACGTTCAGGCCAGATCAGTAAAGACAACCTCTTCGCGCTGAGTGAAATCAGTGGGTATCGCTACCTCTGGATAAAAAGTGGTGAAGGCGGAAAACGTATCTCATCTGTGACTGAGAACCGAAATGAGTACATGAAGTCAGAGAATACGAAAGTTTATTATGCTCGAGACACTGAGGATTCAGATGATATAGAGCAACTGGTTGAGGCTATTCGGAAAGCCCATGCAAATAAGGTTCTCACCGACCAAGCCATATCCCACCTCACCAGTTTTATAAGAACGCTCAATAACAGGCGCTGATATCTGGCAAACAAGGGCGGTAAGGAAAATGGACCTTTTAATCCCGTTGATAATCCTGATTGTTCTCGTGGCCCTTTTCGGTTCTGGAAAAGGCAAAAGTCGCCGAAAGCATAGGAGTTCGTCCAATAGAATCGCGACAACATCGACTTCAGCCAAGCGAAAAAACAGCCGCGACCCTAAACCAGACCCATACAACTTCCTATATGAACACTGGAAGCAGGTTGAAAAAGGTGACATTCCGGTGCCTTCCTGGTACCACGATCCCGTAACAGATGCCCAACTAAAGCGGCTAAAGGATGATGGTACAAGGATGCCCGGCCGATCTATAACAAAGGGCCAGGCATCCAGTCTTATCGGTCTTTCAGAGCTTCCCGAACCTAAAGAGCTTGAGATTCTGAGGTTTTTCAAAGTTTCAGGCTTACCCCTTAAACACCAGTCCATTGCGTTGATTGAAATAGAACGGCTGCTTAAAGATCCTGAGAAAGCTGATCAGTGGGCTAAGCGGCCAGCCACACAAATCCAGAAAGAATTCTTCCGCTACTTCGGTTTATCAGTCCCTAAAGGAATCACTGCTCCAGAAGCCAACAGCGCGATAGCAAGCCACGAGATGACTGAAGAGGAAGAGGAGGAATGGTATGCCTACTCTGAAATACTTGAAGAACTCCAGGACAAAGACTTCCGGGATTGCTACGACCTAAAGAAACCCAGTATCGCCATTATCCGCCAGGCCATCGCGAAACACACCAGCGACGGGCAAAAGATTACCGATATATCGCCAGATGATCTCGTTGATACCATCCTCGCCATAAAACCCGACCTCGAAAAGGCTTAACCCAACCCGGATTAAGTTTTTCTAAATTCCCTTGACTATTCCCACAACCGGGGTTAAGTTTGCCTTAATCTTAATCTAATTAAGGCGATCTAAATGCAGACCTTCACCGCAATTGAATTCACCGCCGTCAACAAAGACGGCCGCCTGACCCCGGCAGAGCTCGAAACCCTCGCGTGGATGAGTGAAGGCAAAGAGAACGCGGCCATAGGTATCCTGCGTGGCCACGGCACACCTGGCGCCAAAAAGCTTGTATCCAACGTCATGCTCAAGTTCAACGCCAACTCCCGGTGCCTGGCCATTGCTCGTGCCTGCAGGGATGGTTTTGTTGTAGCTGCGGCTAAGTCCCGCCACATCGCCGCAGCCTTTCTCATACTCGCCAGCAGCTGGGTAAGCACCACCCTGCCCGATTCCGACGTTTACCGCCGTGGGGCCAACCGCAGCACGTCCGTCCGCCTCGGCCCTCGCGGGCCTGGCCGGCTCGAAATGGATCTGAACGACTGGCTGGGGGCTGCATGAAAACCACACCGCTCTACGAAGCCGCTCGAATGCTCAACCTTGGGCCACAGAAGCTGTTCTCAGCCCTTCGTCACCGCAAGGTGCTGACCAAGCAGAACCTGCCTTACCGCCAATACGTGGACCAGGGCCTGTTCACCACTGAGCTCAAGGAATTCAAGCACCCAACGCTGGGCCCGCAGATATACGCCAGGGCCCACGTCACCCAGCAGGGTCTGAAGTGGCTGGCCGACGAATTTGAAGTGCAAATAACCCGCGAAACCGCCAACAACTGTGCTGCTAATGGAGCCTCGCACTGATGCAAAACCAAGCCAAACCAACCGCCGCCGAACTGCTTATCAGCTGGCAACTCATCTGGACACGCCTGCTGAACGGCAAACCCGGCGAGCTCAAACAGGCCCTGAACAGCCACGCCAAGCTGTTTCCTGCCGGCAACCAGGCAGAGGCGCGCATCCGTGCCGAGCGCACCGTGGCTCAGTACCAGAACGAACCGGCTCAGGTGCGCAACATCATCAACCGCACCAAACACACCCTGCGCAGCGCATAGGAGGACACCAATGGCAGCAACACTCGCGTTACTGATCTGCAGCCTGCTCGTCATCTGGCTGACCAAAACCGCAACCATCGAAAGGACGCAAACCAATGAACACACAGCAAGCATCCGCCGCCAACAAAACCGCACCTACTTTGTCGTCAGGTTCGCCGGGGCAACAGCCAGGCTTTGCCTCCACGACAGCCAATGGATCGAACCAGCAGGCCCTGGACGGCCGCCTGGCATGGCTGGACCTGAACACCCGCGCAACCACCGTCCATCGTGCTCTGCAGCACCTGTTTTCCGTGGCCATGCAGGAAACCAACGACGCAGCACGGGTAGGCAACTTTCTGCTGTCCCTATGGAGCCCGAGCCAGTATCACCTGGACCTGAATGAACTGGGCTTCCTCGAGCGCGAAACCAACTTCGCCGTTCGGCACCTGGCCAACTTCATCGTGGCCTGCCAGGTAAACATCCGCGAAATCGTCACCTACAGCCAGATGGCGCCGGTGATCGCTGCATGGGGAGGCAAGCAGGAATGAACGCCCTCAAGCCCAGTGCCACCGTGGAAGAGCTCGAACAGGCCCTTGGTGAACTGACGGTGCACTTCGACAAAACCGTTCGCCACTTGGAAGAGGCCACGCGGCTGATCGCCAAGCAGGGATCGGCGCACGCTGAAGCGCTCCGCTGGCTGAAGGATATCCGCAAGGCCGCCGGCGCTACGGCTCCAGGCATCAGCCACCAGGAACTGTGCCTGATCATCAAGGATCTGCGCCGCCGAGCCTTCGAGAATAGCGCGGATGAACTGATGGCCGAACAGGAGCACCACTAATGCCACGCGCCTGCATGACCAAAACGCACCAACTGGCACCGCTCATGGCCCTGTCCGATCTGGAACTGCGGCTGGAGATCACCAACGCCACCGCAGCCAACCCGCTGCAGGCGCTGCACCTGTGTCACGAACTATTGAACGCAGAAAGCCTTTACCCAACCCGCCGTGGCCTCACTCGCCTGGTGGGTAAAGAGGTCGAACGCATCGGCCTGATCATCGCCAACCAACCGGAGAAAATCCAGTGAGCAACCAGAACAGGGGCACAGACCTGCCCGAATTCATCCACGACCTGGACGCCGGCGTGTTCGCCGAGAAGGTCGCCCGAGCACTGGGCGATGTGGCGGCCGGCGTTGTCGACCAGAACAAGGCCGGCGAAGTCACCCTCAAATTCACCATGGGCAAGGTGGGTAACACCCCGCGTGTCCAGATCAAGCACAAGCTGAGCTACAAGGTGCCGGAAATGAACGGCAGCTACAGCCAGGAGAACACCACCGAAAGCGTCATGCACGTGAACCCCGGTGGCCGCATCACCCAGTTCCCGGAGAACCAGGGGCAGATGTTCACCAAGCGCGGAGAAATCCCAAACCCACAGGATGAGAAGGAATAAGCCATGTCATCGGATGTAATGCAAGACAACAGTGCTCTGCACGAATACACCAAGATCGTGCAGTGCGAGCAGATCCAGGAGCTGCTGAACGCTCAGGCTGATGGCTCAGTGGTCGCCATTCCTGAGGGGGTGAAAATTGCTGATCTGGAACAGTACCTGGAACAACGCCGCCGGTACCGGGGCAGCATGGCCACCAAACTGATCGCCGAATTCGTCGAGTTCGCAACCGCGACAACAGAGCAGTACAGCCAGGAGAAGCAGCTGGATAACGTGCCTTGCTTCGTGAACGCAGAGGAGATGACAGCCAAGGTTTTCTTCAACCTGGGTGACATCGTCGAGCCTGGCCACGGCGATCACACCGCCAAGCTTGAGCTTCAGCAAACCGAAGCCTTCCGCGAACTGCTGCAAATCAATGGCAAGCAGCTGGACCAGAAAACCCTGGCCGAATGGATGGAAGACTGGCGCGACCACCTGGAAGCGCTGTCCGAAGATGGTTCAGTCATTATCCCCATCGGCCCAGCTGTGTCATCCATCCGCAAAATCACCATCGGAACCAACGCCGAAGCCACCTCGGAAACCCAGACCTTCAGCCAACGCAAAAGCGCCATGGCAGAGGTGGAAGCAAAGAACCGGGACAACCTGCCAGGCTTTCTCAAGTTCGATTGCGAGCCCTACCACGGCCTGACAGAACGGCCCTTTACGTTGCGCCTCAGCCTGATCACCGGCGAAACCCCGAAGATCGCACTGCGCATCGTCCGCCTGGAAACCCAGCAGGAAGAAATGGCCAAAGAGCTTGAAGAGAAGCTCCGCACCGGCTTCGAAGATACGCCAGTGAAAACCTATGTCGGCATGTTCGACCCGAAATAAACCCACAACGCGCCCCACGGGGCGCATCTGAGAGGGCTTTTAACCAGAGCCCTGCCAGATGCCAACGAGGAGAACAGCACCATGGAAACAATTCAGGATCCAATCTACGAGGGCAACGTTACCGTTCGCTGCACCTTGGAAGAGCTCCAGGCCATTGAGGACAAGAAACGCCAGAGAGCCGCCGCCCGGTACCAGAACAATCCCCAGGCCGACGCAACCAAACTCTACCAGATCGCCCGGGGCGACACCGGCGGTGGCCGTGCGGCCAGCGCCCTCCTGCTGTCCCTCTGGAACAACAACTTCGTCTGCAACATGCGCGATGTGATCTGCAGCATTGATATCGACAACAGTGAAGCTGTTATCGCGCTTCTCGGAACTCTGGGGCCAGGCCACCACCTGGAACGCTACCTCACCCAGGAACAGATCATTGAGATCATCGACGTATGGGGCTCCACCCACGAAAGGAGCCGCAAATGACCCGCGTTGAGATCCGGCACTTTCACCTGTTCTGCGGCCTCGGCAGTGGCGCCAAAGGCTTCAACAAGGCCAATCCTCGCGTTGGCAGCATGGAAGGTGAATTCAGCTGCATCGGCGGCATCGATATCGATGCGGTGGCCATCGCCAACTTTGAGTCATTGACCGGTTGCCCGGGCACAGTCAGGGATCTGATGAGCGCCGAACAGTACCAGGCGTTCCATGGTTGTCCACCACCAGAAGGCTGGCAGGAAGCCACCCCGGCAGATATCCAGAACGCTGCCGGCGGCCAACGGCCCCACATCGTCTTCCTGTCAGCACCCTGCAAAGGATTCAGCGGCCTGCTATCGCAGAACCTGAGCAACAGCGCCAAGTACCAGGCCCTGAACGAACTCACCTTGCGTGGCATCTGGCTGTCGCTGGAAGCCTGGAAGGATGACCCGGCAGAACTGATGATCTTCGAGAACGTGCCGCGCATAGCCAACCGTGGCCGCCACCTTCTGGACCAGATCACCCAGCTGCTGAGGTCCTACGGATACGCGGTGGCCGAAACAACCCACGACTGCGGAGAAATCGGCGGCCTGGCACAAAGCCGGCGCCGGTTCCTGCTGGTCGCCAGGCACGAAGAGAAGGTGCCGCCCTTCCTCTACGAACCCCCGAAGAAAACGCTTCGCGCTGTCGGCGACATACTGGGTGCCATGCCGTTACCAGGCCTGGAATCTGCCGGCCCCATGCACCGCATACCCAGCCTGCAATGGAAGACATGGGTGCGCCTGGCCTTCGTTGAGGCGGGTAAAGACTGGAGAAGCCTGAACCGGCTGGAGATTGAAAACGGCTACCTACGCGACTACCTGGTTGTTCCAGAGTATCGCCCAGGCTACATGGGTGTTCGCCAATGGGACGAACCCACAGGCACCATAGCGGGCCGCAGCAGCCCCACAAACGGCGCCTTCAGCGTTGCCGACCCACGATACGAAGGCCAGCAGTACAGCCAGTTCGGCGTGCTCCGCTGGGACGAGACAGCGGGCGTTGTCACCGGCCAGCGATCACCTGGCCAGGGCCGGTTCAGTGTTGCGGATCCTCGCCGTGGTGGTCAGCCAGCTGCCCGAAGCAAATACCGGGTAACCAGATACGACGAATCCAGCGGTTCTGTTATCGCAGCCAGCACTACCGGTGAAGGCGCTTTCGCAGTCGCGGATCCCCGCCCGGGCTTTGTTCGCAAGAAAGGTGACCACTACCTGACAGCCGGCCACTATGGCGTTGTGCCCTGGAACTCTCCAGCCGGCGCCGTTTCAGCAGCGGCTGGCCACGACAACGGACGCTGGACCGTTGCCGATCCACGCACCACAGATGCGGTACCGAATCCCGAACCAGGTCTACCCGCACCCACTGAACGCCTGGTTGCCGAGATCACCTCACTGGATGGCACCTGGCACCGGCCATTCACCACGCTCGAACTGGCCGCCCTGCAATCCATCATCGAGCCAGAGGAATACCTGGCCCTCCACGGCAGATCGGACAGCACCTGGCGGGAACAGATCGGCAATGCAGTTCCTGCCAATGCTGCGGCAGCCATCGGAGAGACCATGGGCGAAACCCTGTTGCTTGCCTGGACTGGTGAAACCTTCGTGCTCAGTCCGGAGAAGGTTTGGGTCCAGCCGATCCGCGTTGCCTTGTCCGTTGACCAGAAGCACCTGGAGGCCACGGCGTGAATCACAGTCCATTTCAACTCGAACCTTTCATGACCATGCCCCAGGCCTGCGTGAGCTGCGTGAATTTTACGGGGATCGGCTTTGACTACGACGAGCATTGCCCATTCGAACCGGACCCGTACTCACACACCAAGAAGAACCGCACACCTTTCGGATCGTGCGCGCTTCATTGTTCTGAGGTATTCGCTACAGAGATCTGTAACAGCTACGAGTGTGACCCTCTTATCTCACCGGTACCGGTTCGGAATCGACCGGCGCCCCGGTGCGCGATTCAGGAGTTGCTTGGCTTAGAGGTCATCAATGGAGCCTGCGCCAATGGGGATTAGAACTGGAATTGAGTGGACCGAATCCACCTGGAACCCGATCAGAGGCTGCTCACGGGTTAGCGAGGGTTGCAGAAACTGCTACGCAGAAACAGTGGCCAATCGATTCAAGGGCCCAGGAGAACCCTATGAAGGGCTGATCGCCAAGGGTGGCCAATGGAATGGCACGGTGACGGTGGTTGATCACAAGATGTATGAGCCGCTGCGGTGGACTAAGCCACGCATGATCTTTGTGAACAGCATGAGCGACCTATTTCACCCCAACGTTCCAGAAAGTGTGATTGACAAGGTGTTCGCCATCATGGCTCTGGCACCACGACATACTTTTCAGATTCTAACGAAACGGCCAGAACGGATGCACCAATACCTGATGAGCAATGATCTTGCTGAGCGGATTGGATGGGCTGAATACGAAATCTATGAAAACGTCGGTTCGCTGCGTGCGGCCCCCTACTTAGGGCCCAGACACCGAACAATGCCTTTAGACAACGTATGGATTGGGGTAAGCGTTGAAAATCAGGCGACAGCCAACGAGAGAATCCCAGTACTACTGGATACACAGGCTGCCATAAGGTGGATCAGTGCGGAGCCGTTGCTTGGTCCTATTGACCTATCCACGTTGCCGTACCCCTGTAGGGTTAAAGGCAATATTAACTGGGTTGTTGCAGGTGGCGAGTCTGGGTTTGGCGCCAGGCCGATGCACCCGGACTGGCCTAGAACTCTTCGTGACCAGTGTCTGGCGACTCGAATACCTTTCCTATTCAAGCAGTGGGGAGAGTGGGGGCCAAAATGTGGGCTGAATTCCTCTGGCCAGTTTAACTTCTTCGGTGCCATGGTTTTGGCTAATGACGGCACGTTGTATGAGCCAGGCAGCCTTGCATATCCAGAAGGTGATCGTCGATCGGAGGCATTGGCTAAAGGGCACGAGCGAGCCCGCCTTCACTATGTCTACCCTCGCGGCAAAAAGGTAAATGGTCGCGAACTGGACGGCCGCACCTGGGACCAATACCCGGAGGCGGCAAAATGATAACCACCCGCCTAAACAACCTGGTCCGCGCCCACCAACAGGCCTGCGCCCTCGTCGGCAAAGCCAACCAGGGCAAAGCCCTCCACGGCCCAGCCTTTCGCATGTGCCACAAAACCCGCCTTGCGGTGTGGGAGGAAATCAAACGTGTGCGCTTCAAGCTGGCCTGGAACCTGTTTGCCCGGTACTTAATCGGCGGGAATAACCTCAGCCTCCCCAAACGGCTCCAGGTCCTTCGGGCTCCGCACCGGCTGACAAACCAACGGCGCCGGAATGTGGCTGCGCATCAGCCCCTGAAACGCATCCACGTTATGAAAGTGCGGATCCAGCCACGCATCGAAATCCGCCGGCCGCAACATCAGCGGAATGCTCTTATCGTGGATATGGGCAAAGCGCTCATGGGGCGGCAGTGTGATCGTCGTAAAGGCCAACACCTCATCGTCACCGTTCCGGTACCGCTGCCACAGGCCCGCCATCGCAATGGCCTCACCCTCCGGGTGAATGTTGTACACCTGCCCATTGCGCCATTCGTGAAACGCCGACATAGGCACGATACAGCGCTGCTTCGGATACACACGCTTCCAAAGCGGGCTGCTCGTCAGCCGGTCAGAGCGTGCGTTGAACGTTTTGAATTTGGGGTTCGGTCGGTAGCCCGTGCCATCTGGCCGGGGCTCAATCAGCAGCGACCAAAGACCGTCCACCAGCTGCCGGCCATCGCCGGTATCCAGCACGAACTCCGCCACCCCACCAGGCGCTACGTTGCGCTGTGGCCGGGGGTAAAGGCCAGGCATCCCCAGGCCTTCCAAAAGCCCCTGCACCAGAGGGTCATCAGACACATTGAACCGCCCACACATAACGAATACCACCGGTTTCTTCAAAGGGTAATAGACGAGATCAGTATAGCCATGGGCGTACCAGGAGCACACCTATGAACGACATCGGCGAAAGCCCCCAAGCCATCAGCAGGCGCTCAGATGACAAGGCCATGAGAGACGTCATCAGCGCCCTGCAGGACGGCGCCTATCTGCGAATCCACACCAAGGTCCGCCGGGCCGCCATCGAGGGGCTGTCAGATAAGGACAGCCGCAATGGCCGCACCATCAGCGCCCACCGCTGCATGCGACTGGCCAAGGAAGGTGTCATCCATGAAGTGGCGATGGACCGGTATGCCATCAACCCCGAATTTGAATTGGAGATCCAGAATGGACGCTAAAACAGCAAGGCAGGATATCGAACACGTCCTCCGGATAGAGGATCTGAATCTGGCATCCATGCGGAGCCTTCGGGCGATTCAAGACTGGTTGAAGTCTGACACTTCTGACGCTGTTGAGGTGCCACATCTCCTGCCAAACGAATCCCTCCGGATTCCACCCACAACCTATGATTTGATCAAGCACCTGCACCGCCAGAAAGCCTTTTCAGAAAGGACCTTTGGCCCCGGTGTTCGTACCAGGGGCCTTCTGGATCACATCAGCAAGGAAGTCACGGAGGTTTACAAAAACCCAAGCGACGTAACCGAGTGGATCGACATTGTGCTACTGGCGCTAGACGGCGCATGGAGGGCCGGCCACACACCGGAGCAAATCGCCGCCGCTCTGGAAGCCAAGCAGAGCAAGAATGAATCAAGAACCTGGCCAGACTGGCGCCAGTCCTCCCCGAATCAGGCTATCGAGCACCTGGAAGATAATGCCCACCCAATGATGGGGAAGGTCGTGCGGTATGGCCCAGGCGTAACCGCTCTATTCAGAGTTCAGAGCACCAACGCACAAACCAGCCGCCGGGATAGATCCAAAAGCTACCGTCTATATGGCGCCCACGTGCTTGGAGGTCACGCGAGCGCCCACGAATCCGACGTAACAGCAGCCACCCCTGCCGACCTGGCCATATGGGCAGAGAAGAAAGGCCTTCCAATCGACCTCACTATCAACGGGCAAACCGTAGGAGCTGATAGCCATGACTGATCTTGAAAAGTGGATCGAGGCCGCCCTGACAGTAGCTAATACCACAGGCATGAAAGACTCAGAGATCATCCCAACGTGGCCATCGGATGTGGCTGGATTTTATCCGACACTGACCATCGGTGCGCTTCGAGCATGGAAAGGAAAACATACCGAAGTTGATTCGAACACCGAAAAGGAATCTACGATTAACATTCCTGGCTGCAAGCTGACCATGGTTGAGGCTTTAGACGAAACCTTTAAACAAGTACTGAGCGACTTAGAGAAAATAATTGGCAATGGCCACGCTACATCAAGTGCCGAGAACCCCAGCGCCGAGAGGCCGGATGGTGATTTGATCGATTGGGCTGAGCAAACAATAGAGCGTCTAGACCCAAATGGCATCGGGATATTCGCAGAAGATTTGGCCCGGGCCGGTAAGCAGCTAATCGGCGCAACCACTCCCCAACCTGGAGATAACAGCCTGCAGGAAGTAGCCGAGAGGGTGTGCGAACACATCCCTGAGAACATGATGATTTCGCTCTGTATGGAGAACGGAGCCGCTTGGGTTCAACTTGGCCAAGATAAAGTAGGCAATCTGGAATTGCCTGACTCTGCCGACAAGACCCTTGTTCAACAGATCAACGAGGCCCTTTGCGTTGCGAATGGATGGGTAGAAAGCCCGCAGTCTCCTGAACAGGATGGTGATGATGATTGATTCCACAAAACTTTCAAGACAGCTCAGTGACTGCCTTGATCGAGCCGGAGCGCCACTCTCTGAGGACCAATACATGTTGGTCACAGGTTACCTGATTCAGTCGGGAATAGAGATGCAAGAGATGGCCCGCTGCCTCAATGAATGCCTGGACCAGGTCAACGAAGCCATAACCGCCACGATGCGTGCTGGCAATCGTGGCGTTCTGACCGTCAACGGACAGAAGCTTACACCCGGCGAAGTTTCCCAGCGCCTGGAGTATCTGAGCCAGCAACGTGATCGAATCCTGAAAGCGCTGAATCCTATGAAGGGCAGATTAGAGTCCAGCTTCATCGACACCACGAGGTAACCGAAATGGCCGCCGCAGAGAAACTCCAACACATTCCCGTCCAGCGCGGTAAATGGGTACGTGATCGCCTGTTATTCCCGCTGTTCGGAATCACACCTGAGATGGCCCGCAAGTACCGCGAACGGGGCGTCTGGCTGGAAGATAAACACTGGAGGTTTGACCCGCTCCGCCGTGTCGTATACAACCCGTCAGAAATCGAGAACTGGTTTGAGGGCAAGGTGTGACACTACCAAAAGGCGTTGACCAGCTGCCGCGGGGCATTGAAATCCACGGCAAGCAGCTACGGATATCCTTCATGTTCGCCGGCAAACGCTGCCGTGAACCGGTACCAGGGGTGGCCAGAATCACCAAGGCCAACATAACCTATGCCGAGAACAAGCGCCGGGTAATCTTAACGGAGATTAAGGAAGGCCGGTTCGACTACGCCAGCCACTTCCCCAACTCATCCAATGCGGCTCTGTTCTCCGGCTGGGGTGGGCCAGACATGGCCCGGCTGGTCACGGATGGAGTCACCAACTGGCTGGCCGTTCAGGAAAAGAAGAAAGCCACAAGTACCTTTCGCATCTACAAATCGAAGTCCAAGCACGTCACCGATCACTGGCCCCGCCGGCGGATTACGGATATCAGCAAATCTGAAATCGAACTCTTCCAGGCCGGACTGCTTCAGAAAGGGCTCAGCCCGAAGTCGGTGAACGACATATTCACCATCGTTCGTGGCGTGTGGTCCGCCGCATTCGATGATGGCGTCATCCGCACCAACCCGCTGGACAGAATCCCCAACATCGAGCGGGACCAGGTGTACGACTACGCAGACCCCTTCTCGGTCAAAGAGCTGGAAAGGATTCAATCGGTAAAGACCATGCGCCAACAGGACATCAACATGGTGATGTTCGCGTGCTGGTGCGGGCTGTCGCTCTCGGAGCTGATTGCACTTTCGTGGGATGACGTGGATACGGTGGACTGGGTTATTCACGTGCGACGCGCACGCGTGAGCGGGCAGTATAAGGTGCCCAAAGAGCGGGCGAGAATTCGGAGAGTGGAATTGATCGAGCCGGCAAAGGCCTGGCTAAAACGCCAGCAGGCCGCCACCTTTCTACTTCCGCCAGTGATCATCCAGGTAAAGCAGCGCGACAACGTCACCGTGAAAGAAGACACACTGCGCCTGGTGTTCCGGAATGGATTGAGCAACCTGCCCTGGAGCGATGCCAGCCTGCGGCGTTGGTTCAAAGGCCACCTTCTCCGCGCAAAGGTCCGCCACCGTGGCCCCAACCAATGCCGCCACACCTTTGCCAGCCAGATGCTCTCTAACTTCGTCAGCCTGGAATGGGTAGCCCGCCAACTCGGCCACACAGACACCACCATGGTGAAAAAGCACTACGGCCGCTGGATCCATTCCGACACCCCGAATATGGCGGACCAGGTGTCCAAAATGCTCGGTTACAACACGGACAAAAGCGGACAACAAACCCCGATTTCTGCCCCAATTCTGCCCCAAAAATAAAAAAGCCCTGATCTTCTGCTAGAAAATCAGGGCTTTATATTGGCGGAGAGGGAGGGATTCGAACCCTCGATACGCTATTAACGTATACACACTTTCCAGGCGTGCGCCTTCAGCCACTCGGCCACCTCTCCAATACTCTTTAAATAATTCGTTCCAAATCAGCAACGTCGTCGCTCATTTGAGGGCGCAAACTCTAATGGTTTTGTTCCGGTTTGGCAACTCCAATTTTCAAATCCTTTTCTGACCAACCACAGCGACCACAGAAACCTGATGGCCGCCTGTGCGATACTGGCATAGTTACCCAATACCCTAAACACCGCTCGGGGGCGACCCGTTATGATGATGAAAGCCGACGAATCCACGCTGGTACTGATTGACCTCCAGAAAAAACTCATGCCTGTCATCAGCCACGGAAATTTAATGCTGGCAGAGAGCGTTAGACTTGCGCAGATTGCCAAGCTGCTTGATGTGCCGGTGATTGCCACGGAACAGATCCCGGAGAAGCTTGGACACAACGACGAACAAATCAGTGCTCTAGCTGATCAAACCTTATCCAAGACTCACTTTGATGCCTGCGGTGGAGGGCTGGTTGAGGCCATTGCCGATAACCGGAAACAGGTGGTTATTGGCGGTTGCGAAGCGCATGTATGCCTGTTGCAAACCGCCCTATCCCTCCTTGCTGCGGGTTTTCGTGTATGGGTGGTGGAAAACGCGACCGGCTCACGCCATGACAACGACCGGGATGCTGCCCTGGAACGAATGCAGCAGGCCGGGGCCGTTATCGTAACGCTTGAGATGGTGGCTTTTGAGTGGATGCGGGACTGCGAGCACCCACGTTTCCGGGAAGTTCAGAAACTGATCAAGTGACGAAGCGAATGTCACCAATGCTATCACTGGAATCACATCAGGGTTCCAGTGAGACACATTAGGGAAACTGTTGCTGAATTGGGGCGCCCAAAATATTTACGTTTACGTAAAGTAGATGTATCTGCCTGTTACCGCTGGAATTTTCAAAATCACCAAAAAATGCATGAATTTCAACCATTGACGACGATGTAAAAGCTATCTAGTCTTCTCTCGTTGAGCCCCAAAAGGGTATCAACACATGAAATCATGCCAACCGGCCTATCTGCCGGGGCACAACAACAATATTGACCACGGAAGCCGTGATCCGGCCTGGTGGAAGAGGATTTCAGCATGTCACTGGTAAAACAGTCCCTGAGCATGGGCCCATGCGCCCACACCCTGCAACACCCTACAGCTCCTTTCCTTTCTCTGACGTTTTGTGCATCCCGATCGCTCCGACCGGATCTTTCACGACTATCCACACTCGTGCAATTACCAAATCTGACCGGCAGTTAATCGCGTCCAACACCCGATAGCGATTGAGTTTCGGTAGCGCCCGCAATCTACCCGCCGGCCTCCGTAACTAAGGGCGACCCCCTGTGCAAGAACAACCCGGAGCAAAAGGAATCCAAACAATGACTGTATTTACCCATCCTGAATTCGACCACCACGAACATCTGACGTTTTGCTGCGATCCGGAGACCGGGCTGCGCGCCATTATCGCCGTACACAATACCTCTCGTGGACCCGCTCTAGGCGGATGCCGAATGTATCCGTACGCCAGCGACGACGAGGCTCTGACAGACGTGCTCCGCCTGTCACGAGGAATGACCTACAAGTCGGCGCTGGCCAACCTTGATCTCGGCGGCGGCAAGTCCGTCATCATCGGCGATCCACGCCAGCACAAAACCGAAGCCTTGCTCGAATCCATGGGCCGCTTCCTGGAACAGCTCGGCGGACTTTATATCGCTGCCGAGGATTCGGGCACCAGCGTAGCCGACCTCCAGGTTATGGGCCGCAAAACATCCAATGTGGCTGGTATCAGCGAACGCCCGGGGTTTGATGGCAGGCCCAGCAACGGCGACCCCTCTCCCGCTACCGCCTGGGGCACCTTCGTGGGCATTAATGCTGCCGTTAAGCACAAGCTTGGCCGCAGCGACCTGGAGGGGTTGAATGTGGCGGTACAGGGCATTGGCAACGTTGGTTACCGCCTGGCCCGACACCTCAAAGAAGCAGGCGCGAAGCTTTGGGTCTACGACGTCCACCAGGATCAGATGGATCGCGCAGTTGCCGAGTTGGGCGCGACGCCTGCTACCGCCGACGAAATCCTCTACCTGCCGGTAGACGTGGTTGCGCCCTGTGCCATGGGCGCCGTCCTGAATGATCACTCCATTCGTAAGCTACAGGCCACCATCGTGGCCGGCGCCGCTAACAATCAGTTGGCCACCCCGGCTCATGATCAGGCACTGTTCGAACGTGGAGTGCTCTATGCCCCAGACTTTGTAATCAACGCTGGCGGCATTATCGACGTGTGTTACGAGCGCAAGGGCCCCGACCCCCAGGCCGTTCGCAAACACGTCGATTCCATAGCCAATACCCTGGAGGAGATCTTCCAGCGCTCGGATCGCGATGGCCTGCCCACCGGGCAGATCGCCGATCAACTCGCAGAGGAGCGATTCCGGCATAAATCCCGTTGATGGTGGCTAAACCGCCGCCACTCACTCCCCCGAAAACAAAAACAGTAAGCAGGAGAATACAATGAGTAATGCTTCTTCATCCGCTGAAGGCGGTGCCATGGGCCAGGCGACAGCGAAGCGTGGGCTGTGGTCCTCGCGCCTGGCATTCATACTTGCCGCAACAGGCTCAGCGGTGGGCCTGGGTAATATCTGGAAATTCCCATACATCACCGGTGAAAACGGCGGTGGTGCCTTTGTTCTGGTTTATCTGCTGTGCATTGCGGCGGTGGGTCTTCCGATCATGATGGCTGAAGTACTAGTCGGTCGCCGTGGTGGTCTCAGCCCCGTCAACAGCATGCGGGCCATAACCAGCCAGGAAGGCCTGAAACCCGCTTGGCGCTGGGTGGCTGCCGTCGGGGTTCTGGCGGGGTTCCTGATTCTATCGTTCTATTCTGTGATCGGCGGATGGGCGATTTCCTATGTGGGCACCGCCGCCACGGGCCAGTTGGCTGGCCAGTCGGCAGAGTCCATAGGTGCCATCTTCTCCGGCCTGTTGGGCGACCCGATGAAGCTGCTTCTGTGGCACACCCTGTTCATGGCGTTGGTCATGATTGTGGTTGCACGAGGCGTACGTTCCGGGCTTGAACGCGCTGTCAGTATTCTGATGCCAGCCCTGTTCGTGCTCCTGCTGATTGTCGTGGGCTATGCGATGACCACTGGCCACTTTGGTCAGGCCGTCGCCTTCCTGTTCCAGCCTGACTTCTCAAAGCTCACCACTTCGGGCGTTTTGGTTGCCCTGGGCCACGCGTTTTTCACGCTCAGCCTCGGCATGGGTGTCATGATGGCCTACGGCTCCTATCTGCCCAAAAACATCTCCATCGCCAAAACCTCCGTGACCGTCTCGATCATGGATACCGCCGTGGCCTTGTTAGCCGGGCTGGCTATCTTCCCGATCGTATTCGCCAATGGCCTTGAGCCAGGCGCCGGCCCCGGCCTGATTTTCCAAACCCTGCCACTGGCGTTCGGCCAAATGCCCATGGGCAGCCTCTTCGGTACCCTGTTCTTCGTGTTGCTGATCTTTGCCGCCTGGACATCCGGCATTTCCCTGCTGGAGCCGATTGTTGAATGGCTTGAGGAACAGAAAGGTATGAACCGCACGGTGAGTACCGTCGGGGCAGGCATCGTGTGCTGGTTATTGGGTGTGGCCTCCGTGCTTTCGCTAAACCTGTGGTCGGACGTGACACCGCTGGGCATGTTTGCGATGTTCGAAGGCAAAACCATCTTCGACCTTCTGGACTTCCTGACCGCTAATATCCTGTTGCCCCTGGGCGGACTGCTGGTCGCCGTGTTTGTCGGCTGGACAATGTCTCGACAGGCGCTGGAAAGCGAACTGGGCATGTCAGCGGGCACATTCTCGCTCTGGTATCGCGTACTGCGTTACTTCACACCCGTTGCTGTAGCCATCGTCTTCGTCTACAACCTGGTATAAACACTCAAGCGGGATGCCGGCCTCTGTTCTGGGGCCGGCTCATCAGCCAAACGGCCATCAAGACACCGTGTAACACCAGGAACGGTATGGCAATCAGCAACAGTCCATTCCAGTCAAACGCCGCCAATACCGCACCAGCACTCAGTGCAGCTGTCGCCTGCGAGCCGAATACCATCAGGTCGTTGAGCCCCTGAACACGGAACCGCTCCTCATCGCGATATCCCTGCGGTAATAGCGTGGTGCCGCCGACAAACAGGAAGTTCCAGCCTACTCCCAACAGGATGAGTGCAAACAGGTAGTGGTGAAAGCTGATACCGCTGAACGCCAGGGCCACACACCCCAGATAGGCGAGCAATCCCAGGCCCATCATCCTTGGAATACCCACCACACGAATGAACCAGCCACTGATCAGCGACGGCAAGTACATGGCCATGATGTGAATCTGAATGACCCACTTGGCATCTTCAAGCGGGTGGTCGGCCACTTCCGTCATACTCAGTGGTGTTGCCGTCATGATAAAGCTCATGAGGGCATAACCGATGGCAGCGGAACTGATCGCCGCCCAAATGACCGGTTGCCTCAGGATGTCAGACATCGGGCGACCGCCCTCCCCCAAGGCTTCCCGTACTCGCTCCCCGCTGGCGCGGTATCCGAAAACCAGTACGACCATGGCAACCACCTGCACGGCACTCAATGCAAGCCAGCCGCCCATGAAAGGGTGCTCGGCTTGGCCTCCACCTCCCAAAAGCGCAATTTCCGGCCCCAGCCACGCCGCTACGAGGCCGCCTAGAAGCACCCTGGCTGCTGCGGAGCCAGCCATCTCGGGCGCTACCGACTCCATGGCCGCAAAGCGGTATTGGTGAACCACCGCCAGCCCGGTTCCGCCCACAACCGCCGCAGCGCACAAGAACGGGAAACTCGCACTCCAGGCTGCCAACGCACCGAACAACCCGGACACCACACCCGCCAGCGTGCCAAGCAACATAACCGGCTTGCGCCCCAGGCGTTCCATCAGCCACGTAGCAGGCTTTATAGCCAGGACCGTTCCAACTACCACAAGGCCCACGGGCAAGGTTGCCCACTCAGGTGATGGCGCCAGAAGACGTCCGTGAATGCTTCCGATAAAGACGATGAAAGGCGCTGTACACATGGCAAGCGCCTGGGCGGCGACCAGTATCCATACATTGATCGGCATTGGGTGGGCCTATTTCTTGCGGTAGATGATCCCTGGGTGGCACTGCACCATTTCGTAGAGATGAGGCAACCCGTTCAGCGATTCCGATGCTCCCAGTATCAGGTAACCACCGGGATTGAGAGTGGCATGGATACGGGTCAGGATGTCCTTTTTAAGCTCTGCCGAAAAGTAGATCAGTACGTTCCGGCACATAACAATGTCAAACTTCCCGAGCATGTAGCGTTCAAGCAGGTTCAGCTCCCTGAACTCCACCATGCTCTTGATTTGCGGTCGGATCTGCCAACTGCCATTCATGGCAGGAGTAAAAAACTGCTTTTGCCGCTCGGGTGACAGGCCCCGGCCAATGGCAATCATCTCGTACTCGCCACGGCGCGCAACCTCTAGAACGCTTTTGGAGATGTCGGTGGCGGTGATCTTCACATCCCGCAGCCTACCCGGCCGCTGGCGACGAAATTCTTCAATAATCATCGCTACCGAATAGGGCTCCTGGCCTGTCGAACAGGCTGCAGACCAGATACGAAGTGACTGCGCTGATTTTCTGTCGCCAAATTCCGGCAGCAGCTTTTCCTGCAGGATGCGGAACGGGTGATTGTCCCGAAACCAGAGGGTTTCATTCGTCGTCATCGCGTCGATCACGACTTCCTTCAAACTGCTGCGACCGGTTCTCTTCACGCGATCCAGCAAATCACCCAGGGTTCTCAGCTCGTTCTCTTCCATGATCCGCCGCAAACGGCTTTTTACCAAATACTGCTTGTTCTCCCCGAGCAAAATGCCACACGCATCCTGCAGGAATGATTTAAAGGCCTCGTATTCCTGTGGCGTTATTTCAGCTTTCATTGGATCTCATTATCGAGTGAGTCGGAAGTAACGGAGGAGCGTCACTGCTCGCGGTCGACAATTTCCATGACTCTTTCAGCCAGCTCATCGGGGCTGAATTTAGCCATGAAATCGTCAGCGCCCACCTTCTGCACCATCGCCTTGTTAAACACGCCACTCAGGGACGTGTGCAGCATGATAAATACATCCTTGATTGCAGGCTCATTTTTACACTTGGTGACCAGAGTGTACCCGTCCATTTCCGGCATTTCGACATCGGATATGATCAAACACAGGT
The DNA here is from genome assembly GCF_028581595.1 of Marinobacter sp. DS40M6. Classification (NCBI taxonomy): domain Bacteria; kingdom Pseudomonadati; phylum Pseudomonadota; class Gammaproteobacteria; order Pseudomonadales; family Marinobacteraceae; genus Marinobacter; species Marinobacter sp. DS40M6. The sequence goes on from NZ_JAFCAE010000006.1 coordinate 25,150, forward strand.
GATCGGCGGCGCGAGAGCCATCTGCCGTAATCTCTTTCAGATAATCCAGGGCCTGCCTGCCATCATTCTTGGTCACCACTCCCATACCAATGGCAGTGAGACATCGCTCAATCTGGCGTCGCGCCACAGCCGAATCGTCTACAACCAGCACCGGCAGATGGCCAGGCACCCGCTCTGAACTGCGATTGCGAACCTCTTCGGTGACATCTTCCTCAAACGGCGACACTTCAGACAGGATCTTTTCAACATCGATGACCTCTATCAGCTTGTCTTCAAAGTGCGTTACCGCTGTGAGGTAAACGTCTTTGCCCGCACCCTTGGGTGGCGGCAGGATGTCTTCCCAGTTCATATTCACGATGCGGTCGACACCAGCCACCAGGAAACCCTGGGTTTTTCGGTTGTACTCAGTAATGATCACGAAGCTGGTGGCCATCTCTTCCTTGGGAATACCGGGAAGCCGGATTGACATACCTAGGTCAATGATTGGGATAGTCTCGCCACGAATATGGGCCACGCCCCGAACCATAGGGCGACTGTTCGGCAACGATGACAGCCTGGGGCACTGCAACACTTCCTTGACCTTGAAGACGTTGATGCCGTACATCTGCCGGCCACGAAGGCGAAATAACAGAAGCTCCAGACGATTCTGGCCCACCAGCTGGGTGCGCTGATTTACACTGTCCAATACCCCTGCCATCGTTTATATCTCCCACTCGAAACGTCTTGCTGCCGGCACGCATCTTGCTGCGTTATTCTAAAAAGTCGCGTGGAACCGGCTATGTGCCGGTTTATTGACTCACTCGATAGGCTTAACGGCCGAATCCGGAAATCATTAGGATATTCCTGAACTCGGGGCTTTACCCGGTTAATGACAGCATAGGACAAACTGCCGCGTATGCGCATTACCAATTTCGCCATCATATTGTTATTCACCGTAACAGCCGGCCCGGCAATGGCCTCCACGACCACGTCCGAACAAATTCAAAGCAGCGCGGAACAATTTCTGGAGGCATTTTCAGAGGCTCAGGCAAACGAAGGCTTTACGGTTTCCCACGATACCGGCCAACTCGACGCACGCCTCTCGCTCGCAACCTGTGATACCCCACTCAGCGTATCGTTCAGCGGCGACCCCTGGAGGACCACCCAACCCTCGCTACTGGTTTCCTGCGAGGGCGAGCGCCCCTGGCGCATGTTCCTTCCGGTATCCGTCACGATAACCGGTGAAGCCATGGTCGCCGCCCGCCCCTTGGGGCGCGGCGAACGACTGACGAAAGCGGCAATACAGTCGGATAACGTGGTGGTGAATTCGATTCGACGGGGCGCAATAACCAATGTCGACCAGTTAGTGGGCATGGAAATGCGCCGCGGCGTGAACGCCGGTACCGTATTTACACCGGATTTGGTGCTGGCTCCGGCAGCGATCGAACGCGGAGACCATGTTATCATCAGCGCCCGCAGCGGCAATTTTTCGGTAAACTCAAGGGGTAAAGCCCTGGCCAGTGCCGGGATTGGAGAACAGGTTCTGGTTGAGAACCTCTCGTCCTCCCGCACCGTGCGTGCCCGTGTGACTGCTCCCGGGCATGTCGAGATTCCCATGTAACCTCGTTCCCGGCATTGATTCACCGGAAACGGCAATCTGTTGCCGGTTTTTTTTTGAAAGATGACAAGAGTGTCATTTAACTCTTGCAAAAATCGCTAAAGAAACGTCAGGCCATGCCGATAGACAGGTATGAAATTTTGGAGCCGCCCAACGCGGCCGACCAGTTAAGCAGGTAACGTTATGTCAGTTGACTTTAATGGAATAGGCCCAGGCCAGGTCAACACCCAGAAAACCACGGCCGATAAATCTTCCGCTACCCAGAGCACTCAGCCCTCTACAGCTGAGCAGGCAAAGACCCAGGCGCAAGGCGCCCGTGGCGAAAATGTCAATTTGAGCAGCCAGGCGAAGAACCTGAAACAGCTCGAACAAAAGCTCGGCAGTTATCCGGAAATGGACGATGACCGTATCGAGCAGATCCGCTCTGCCCTTGAAAGCGGCTCCTACAAGGTTGATGCGGAGAAACTGGCCCAGAAAATGCTTGAGATGGATGAAAGCATTTTCGGGTGAGTAGATCATGGCCGCAATTGATGAACTGAAAGACCTTTTATCTCAGGATATCCGTCAACTCGAATCCCTGGCGGACGTCCTGCAGCAGGAAAAAGCCTGCCTTTCCACATCTGATATCCGTAAACTCGAATCACTGACTGGCGAGAAAAACACTCTGTTGGGTCAGATTCGTGAACGGGCCAAACTCAAAATCCGCCTTCTGGTGTCGATGGGGTTTCGACCTGAAAACGGAGCACCCTCACGGTTTATTCTCAGCGCCGGCCTGTCAGATGTTTACGACTTGTGGCGGGAGGCCGACGAACGCCTTAAGACCTGTCACCAGTTGAATAGCAATAATGGGCGGGTTGTCAGTCACCTCCAGAAGCGCCTTTCACGTCTTACTGATATATTCCGCGGCGTTTCCGGGCACCAGACCCTCTACGGTGCTCAGGGCGAGCAAAAGGCCGTATCACACCGTACCGTTCTGGCGAGCGCCTGACGGCTTCTGGGCTCCGCAAACGTCGGAGCCCAACGCATCCCATCAGCGAGTATAGATCGTCATCTGTGAATCGGGATGGAAGCGGATATTGTCGAGGGCAATGTTCCCCATGGACGGTCCCTGACTGCCGCTGACCCGTATATTGTCCATGCGGATCTGTTCGATCCTTTCCGGGAACGCCAGGGTGAGTCCGCCATCGTCACGAACCGTGTAACGGGGAACATCATCCCGATAATGCACACCGGATATCGTAAGATCAGAATCCAGGAAGTTCAGCACCGGCACGAAAATGTTCGCTGTTAGTTTCAGGCCTTCGATGACATCCGGATCAACCTCTCCTGTCCCGTCGTTACTTCCGGTCATGGCAGATACCGTGGCGATACGATCCAACAAGGATTGATCACCCTGCCCCGACACGCCGGCCATCTCGTCGTCATTAAGCGGCGCCAAACCGGCACGCTCGTACAATTGCGCGGCGTCCGTAACGTCTCGTGAATCATTCGTGGTGCTGCCAGCGGCAAAACTGACCAATGGCTGAAAAGGCAATACCGCCATAGTGACCAGTGCAGCCGCGTTGCGGTAACGGGATTGGTGCTTGAGAACCCGATGCAACTCGCGCTCGGTAATCCAGCCGGACTGTATAAACACCTCGCCGAGCCGCTGACCGGTCTCATGCTGTAGGCGCAGGCCCTCTTCCAACTGAATTTCGGAAAGGTATCCCCGGTTTATCAGCAACCGACCGAGACGGGATTTTTCTTCGAAGCCCTGACGGATTTTCAAGGTATGCCTCCAATAGCTTCACAGTGATTGCCGTACAACCTGGCCCGGTCAGAGTGCATCAATGCCACTGATGCGATAAAAGGTTAGCTGATAGTCATGAACTCCGCAGGGAATATGCCCGACTTGACAAGTATTATCTGCTAACATCCTGCAACAGACTGGATTCATGGGAACAGTATCGCAGCAAACATTCCCGAAGCTACCTACTATTCCCTGAACTAACTACGTGAGCCATTATAGAATGACAAATTTCGTAAAACCGTTTCGTTATGTGATGCAAATCGCTCTATCTGTAACCTTCATGCTGGGTATCGGCAACTGCCTGGCGGCAGAAGGGCAACAGAATGAGCTGCCCCAGGTGATTATTGAAACCAGCGAAGGTGCCATTGAGGTGACTCTGCGCCCGGACATCGCTCCCGAGACCGTTGAGAATTTTATTGCCTATGCCAAAAACGGGTTCTACGAGGGAACGCTGTTCCATAGGGTCATTCCAGGTTTCATGATCCAGGGCGGCGGTTTTGATCAGGATCTAAACCAGAAGCAGACCCGTAGCCCCATCCGGAACGAAGCCAGGCCAACCGCCAAAAACCTTCGCGGAACCATCGCCATGGCCCGCACAAGCTCACCGGACTCCGCCACGTCCCAGTTTTTTATCAACCTGACCGACAACGATTTCCTGAACGCAGGTGTCCGCGGCCCGGGCTACGCGGTATTTGGCAAGGTGACAGGGGGAATGGGTGTTGTGGATGCCATCGCCAGCAAGAAAACGGTGAGATCCCGAGGCATGGCGGATGTACCCCAGGAACCCGTCATTATCCGTAGCGTTTCGGTCCGGCAAACCGATACCGCGGCAGAGTAGCCCATCAAGCCTACTGACCGGATACGATGATTGTGACTGACCCCAGGCTACCGTCCATTGAAACCGCAGACATTGATTGGAGCAGTGGCGCACCCCGCTGTCGCCGCTTTGGCGATGTTTACTTCTGCAGCGAGAACGGCCTTGAAGAAGCGCGGTATGTGTTTATCGGCCAGAACCGGCTTCGCGAACGTTTCTCCTTATTGCCCGCAGCCTCCTCCTTCGTCATCGCGGAAACTGGGTTTGGCACTGGCCTGAATTTCCTCGCAGCCTGGCAAGCCTGGAATGAGACAGCCACACCACGCAACGGCTGCCTGCATTTCGTCTCCGCCGAACGCCACCCGTTGACTCCGGAGGACCTTGCCCGAGCACTTACGATGTGGCCGGAGCTCAAGGTCTACGCTGACCAACTGCTTGAACAGTATCCTGCCCCCATCACCGGTACCCATCGCCTGGTACTCGCCGGCGGTCACGTCAGGCTGACCCTGTTTTTCGGCGACGTAGCCGATGCATGGCGTGAGCTGGATTTTCAGGCCGATGCCTGGTTCCTGGACGGTTTCGCGCCCGCTAAAAATCCGGGCATGTGGACGAGTGAAATCATCGACGCGATGCCGGGCCACAGCAAGCCCGGCGCGACGATCGCCACCTTTACATCCGTTGGCGAGGTGCGGAGACGGCTGATTGCTGCTGGCTTCGCCATGCGAAAAGCACCCGGATTTGGCCAGAAATGGGACATGTTGACCGGCACACTGGGTGATGCCACCAGCCCCGGAACACCACCAGCCGCGAATGATGTTGAATCCATTGCCATCATCGGCGCCGGGGTTGCCGGCAGCCTGCTCGCCCGGAATCTGGCGGAGCGGGGATTGCATGTCACGGTGATTGACCAGGCTCAAGAGGCTGGAACAGCCGCCTCTGGCAATATCCAGGGTGCGCTGTATGTCAAACTGGGCATTGAGTTCAACGATCAGGCAAAGCTCGGTCTCTCATCGTTGCTGTTCAGTCAACGTTACTATCAACAGTTCGGCGGGGAGCACTGGCATCCTTCCGGGCTTGTTCAACTGGCGCACAGTGATAGCGAGCAAGACCGTCAGAACCGCTTCATCGCCCGCAACGACTATCCAAGCGCCGTATTGCAGCAGATCAGCCCGGAACAGGCGTCTGAGCTTGCCGGCATTCCCCTGACTCGGGGAGGTCTCTGGTTCCCTCGCAGTGGATGGCTTGAGCCCGGCGGCCTTTGCCGGGCATTGATAGAGCACGAGCGGATTTTTCAATGTTTTGGGTTTGACGTCCACCGACTTACTCCCTGCAACGGCAAATGGCATATCGCAGGTAACGGCGAGCAGGATGTTGTGGTCGACAGGGTGGTGATATGCGCCGGCCATCAGACACCGGACCTGATTCCGCTGAAGGGCAGCTTCCGTTTTCGCGCGATTCGAGGGCAAGTAACCCACTTGCCTGCGAAGGCGGTGAATTGCCCTGATGTAGTGGTATGTGGATCAGGGTATCTCAATCCCGCCCACGGTGGCATGACACTGGCGGGTGCCACCTTCGATCTTCATGACTCATCGCCAACCCTTTCCACCGAAAGCCACCGGGATAACCTATCGATGCTGGATGCGATGGTTCCAGGCTCGGTAGACAGGGATTCAGGCGACGTTGATCCGGCGAAACTCGATGGCAAAGTCGGGTTTCGATGCACAACCCATGATTATCAGCCGGTCGCTGGTCCACTAGTGGACGCTTATGGGCAACCACTGGAAGGCATCAACCTGTTTACCGGCTTGGGCAGCAAGGGGTTGAGTTACGCTCCCCTGCTCGCAGAGTACCTTGCCGACCGGCTCTCCGGGCAGCCTGTCTGCCTCCCCGGATCCCTGGCAAAACGGGTCGCGACGGGCCGCTGCCACCGCGTGGAAATAACGGAGCAGGAAACTATTAGCGCCTGAAGAAATCCAATTGTCTGCCGATAACCGGAGAAGGCCCTGTTGTAACCGGAGCAGATCATTATGTCCATTCATGTCAGTGAACCCGGCAGACCCGTTGGGACACGCCTGCCGGAGATATTCCGGGGCCGCCGCGTAGGTGACGTTACAGAACTGAGCGAATCCCACAATATCGATGTTCAGCACAGTGAGGCAACCGACGCCGAGTTCCAGCTTGCCGCCCGCTCCGGACGGCAGCGTGCCATTGAGGAATACGGTGCCGCAGCGTCCGGTGAACCCAAAGAGCGACGGGCCTACCTGCCGGTATCCCAGATCTGCACCCCCGCCCTGCACTCTCTGCCAGCCACCGCAAGCGTTGCTGACGCGATGGAAGCCATGGATGAAAACGGCGTCAACCATCTCGTGATTACCGCAGACGGTAACGTAGCAGGGCTCGTGGATCTACGCTGGTTGCTAGCCTGGCTCCACGAGACCGATGCAAACGCCATGAGCGCGAGCTTCGTGAATATCGAACTACCGGCCTTCCTGACCTCGTCGCCCGAGACCGATGCCCACCAGTTGGCAAGGCTGATGCTCGCTCACCAACTGAATGCGGCCCTGGTGGTTGATGAGAGGGGCCAGTCAGCAGGTATCGTCACCAGCACCGATTACCTGAAGTTGTACGCCAACGCCAGCCGGCACGAGGGTAGCGTATAGCAGTGGGCACATCGCCCGCATTCGATTAATGCAACGGCAGCCCCTCTCCAGTAAACAGCCGAACCTCCCAGGTCTCAGAGGCACCACTGACGATTTTGACCAGGGCCGTTATTTCGTCATCGCGGTAGTTTTCCAGCCGTTCTATTTCACCCTCAGCACCAACCAGTGGCAACTGAGTTCTCCATTCCCGGCTGCTGTCAGTGTCATCATCGCTGTTTTCTTCCAGTGAAATTCTCGCCAGGATCGGATGAGTCTGGCTGTTTCCCTCGCTTTCGCTGAAATTACCGTTGGTACTTCCTGCAACCAGAATGTCCCGGTCGTAAGTGCGCACCGCACGTAGAGACTCAGTGGATGCATCATCCAAGTCATTGAACGTAAAGGCGCGAGTGACATCTCCCAACGCCGTATAGGACAATGCAAACCCGGCCTGGCTGTTGATCTGACGGCGCTTCAGTGAGCGGTTTCCATCGCCAGACTCGACGCTATAGTTGCCGGTACTCTGGCCCACCAACCAGACATTGTTGGTCCCGTAGATGCCGTCGGAGAGATCTTCGTTGCCAGCGGTTCCACGCTGCCTGACGTTAATTGTACTGTCTGCGCTGGAGGCAATATAAAAGAACGCGTCTTTTCCGCCAAGTTGGGGTTGGCCACTCACCGCGCCTGAGGAATCCCCGATCAGCAACGGACTGCTGGTGGACGTACTGCCTCCTACAACCGACTCATCATGCCCTGCTGACCCGACCTGTCGTATCCAGGCAACCACCGGCACAACCGAGTTGCCGTCAACGGTAGTGTCGATTCTCTGGAGAAAACTGTCCACACCACCAGCAGCGTTTTCGTTCGTCCACTGGCCATCGGTTTCCCCGGCGTTCACGACGTAACCACCGTCCTCATCAATCCCGGTCCACCGGGGAAAATCATCACCGGATGTGCCGGTCACAATGCCCCAAACCGGTACATAACTGTCCGGATCCTGAGCGGTGTCGAAGAAGTAAAGCAGGGTATGAACATCCACACCGTTGCCGCCAGGGGCACCGTCCGGTGTCTGTTCACTGCCGAACGACACGACGAATTCATAGCGGGTAACGTCGTCATCTCCTTCCTTAAAGTTACGTTCGACAAAACCGATAACCGGTTCCCCACCCTGGGCAATAGCGGCCTCTGACAACGGCTGTTCCGTTACTTCCCCTTTCTGCGTGACGATACGCACCCAGGGACGGTCACCATCATCGATACGATAGCCTGCAATGAAAAGACGACCGTTGTGCCCGAAGGCCGTGTCAGTGGGAACAAAGGCCGCACTGTTGCCCACCTCAATCGGTGAAGTCAGTTCGTTGATGTTCACCCGCAGTTTGTCGGCATCCGCAGAGGCCGCGAAATTCTCCCTTCCGGACTGATAACGTTCGTCCAGACCCAAAAGAAGAAAACGATCGTTTTCCAGCTGGCCGTTGGTGTAGTCGTCGGGAATGCGGATACGAAAGCGCATTTCCTCAACGCCCTCGGCAAAGGTCAGAAGATCCCCTTCCACCCACTCGCCATCCCCGTCCCGGACTTCCACAAGGAAATCCTCGCCCAGAATCACATCGGAGTCATCATCCTCTCCAAGTTTCACGCTATAAGCGCCGGCCCGTTCACCGCTGATTAAAGCAACATACTCGCGAACATCGCCGACATTAAGCGCATCGCGGGTACCGCCGGCCTCGGTTTCCAGGCGCACTGTTGGCTCATTGTCCGCAATCCGCAGTAATTCCCTGACACCGGAATTGGAACTGCCAAGCCCGGCGAGGCCGGACCGCACCTCGGTCAGTCGGATGTTCAGGGTTTCCAGGGGTTCGGCCTCGGTGTCCTCGATAACTTCCAGGCGGATGTAACATTCGGTGATTCCGGGCTCCAGAGTAATCACCCCCTTGGACAGGAACCCATCATCGTCTGGCTGATACTGAAGATAGGAAGGCACTGGTAAGGTCGGTTCGCTCTGCGTCCCCAAACCCACAATGTCCTTGCCGATGATCGCCTCGTTGTCGTTGGCGGCGCCATTTTCACAACGCTGATGAGGGGGATCAATATCCTCGTCACAGCGTTGTGGATTAAAGCTGGAGTCCAGCTCAAAGGCCACCGACACACGGGTGACAGAAGGCTGATCAAGCAGCACGCGCACAAGAACGGGATAGGTGGCACTGGTGCGTTGAACGGTTTTAACGACGGCGCCATCATCGTCGTACTCGTTCACCTCATATGTCTGTCGACCGATTTCTCCGATCTCCGGAGCCTCGCACCGATTATCCCGTTCCTCCGGCGCCTCGAACGCCTCTCCCTCGGTAAAATCGTCGATGGCCAGGCTGAGCACGTTTTCCCGGACCTCAATGTCAAATGGCTGTGTACCGGCCGCACGGCCATCATTGCCAACCAGAGTGATGTTCTCCGTAGTGCCGAGGTCATCACGGCCTCTCGAGCCACCGGTCAGCCCCGGAACGCCCCGCATGATGACGCCCTGGCGTGCCTTGTTGCTGGTGTCCTCCAGCGCCAGCCAGGACGGTGCATTGGTGAGTGAATAATCGAGAATATCGTCGCTGTCGAAAGCGCCAAAATTGTAGGCGTATTCAACGCCCAGATAAGCTTCGTCCGGCGGTGTTCCCAGAATGTAGGGGTCTTCGGCGTCCTGTTCGGTCTTGCAACCGCCAATGACAACCAGGATCAGTGACAGCAGGGCAAGACAGCCCCCGCGAGGAAAACAGCGAAGAGCACAGGAAAGGCAAGAGAGCGAATCGGCGCGCATGAAAAAGTCCGTTTCAGAGCATTGTTTTTATAGGTGCTTTACACACCGTTACAGAACAAGCTCATGGTAATCAATTTCACGGAGGCAGGATCTGCGCGAGTTCTCAGATTCTGGCCACGGACAAACCATCGTGTGCGCCGTGGCGAGAGGTTTATTCCAGGCCGTGGGTGCCAAGAAATTCGACGAAGGCGGACTCGTCCATCACCGGGACTCCTAAATTCTCGGCCTTCGTCAGCTTCGAACCGGCGGCTTCGCCGGCAACAACACAGGAGGTCTTGCCGGAGACGCTTCCCGCTACTTTGGCCCCAAGGGACTCCAATTTTGCCTTGGCGTCATCCCTCGTCATGTCGGACAGTGACCCCGTCAGTACCCAGGTCTCTCCCTTCAGCGGCTTTTCACTGGCGGTGATCTCTTCGGTCTGCCATTGAACCCCAGCGTCTTTCAGGGCCTGAATGGTTTCCTGGTTGTGGGTCTGGTCGAAGAAACTACGAATGTGGCCGGCGACAATGGGCCCAACGTCAGACACCGACTGCAGGGCATCCTCGTCAGCCTCACCAATGGCTTCCAGGGTGCCAAAGTGGCTGGCCAGGGCCTTGGCGGTCGCCTCGCCCACCTCCCGGATACCAAGGGCATACAGGAATTTCCAAAGGACCGGGTGGCGGGAGCGATCAATGGCATCGATCAGATTACCCGCGGATTTATCACCCATACGTTCAAGGCCCGTCAAATCGGCTTTCTTTAACAGGTACAGATCCGCAACCGTGGTGACCAGTTCCCTGTCCACCAGAATATCAATCCACTTGTCCCCCAGCCCTTCTATGTCAAGCGCCTTTCGGGATGCATAGTGCCGGATGGCCTCCTTGCGCTGTGCCGGACAGAACAGCCCGCCAGAACAGCGGGCCACTACCTCGCCCTCGATCTGCACAATGTCAGACTGGCATACCGGGCAGGCGTCCGGAAGCTGGACTTCACGGGTATTGTCAGGGCGACGTTCGGCCACAACCTTGACCACCTGGGGAATCACATCCCCCGCCCGTCGAACGAACACGGTGTCTCCGATACGGACACCCAGTCGTTGGATTTCGTCCATATTATGCAAAGTGGCATTGCTTACGGTGACGCCTCCCACAAATACCGGCTTGAGCCGGGCGACTGGCGTAATCGCGCCGGTACGGCCGACCTGAAATTCCACGTCTTCAATGACCGTCAGCTCTTCCTGCGCCGGAAATTTCTGGGCAATGGCCCATCGGGGGGCTCGGGAGACAAACCCCAACTGCCGCTGCAATGCCAGGCTGTTTACCTTGAAGACAATGCCATCGATTTCATAAGGTAGGCTGGCACGCTTATCCATCAGCTCATTGTAAGCCTGCAGACAGTCCTCCGCGCCGGTCGCCCGACGCATCTCAGGGTTGATCCGGAAACCCCAGGCACCAACCTGTTGCAGCCCTTCCCAATGGGTGGCGGGCAGCCGGCTTTCGTCCTCAAGCGCGACACTGTAGGCGCACAATTCGAGTGGACGTCGGGCCGTCACGGTGGGCTTTTTCTGTCTCAGACTGCCGGCGGCAGCATTACGGGGGTTAACAAACGTCTTCTCTCCTTTGTCCGCCAGACGTTTGTTCAGGGTTTCGAACCCTTCCCGGGGCATATACACCTCTCCCCGGACCTCCACCAGCTCAGGGACGTTGTCACCACGAAGTCTCAGGGGCACCGACGGGATGGTACGGATGTTGGCGGTGATATCCTCACCTGTATAGCCATCACCGCGTGTAGCGGCCCGGGTCAGCACGCCAGATTCGTAATGAAGACTAACCGCCAGCCCATCCAGCTTGGGCTCGCAGACATACTCAATGTCATCTTCGGTCTTGAGCCGATCTCTCACCCGGCGGTCAAAGTCCCTCAGTTCTTCATCACTGAACGCGTTGTCCAGGGAAAGCATGGGGATACGATGGACAACTTCCTCAAAGGTGGTTTCCACCGATGCCCCCACCCGGCGAGTGGGGGTATCAGGCGTCACAATATCGGGGTATTGCGCTTCGAGGTCCTGTAATTCCCGAAACAGGCGGTCGTACTCGGCATCCGGAACCCGGGGATCGTCCAGAACATAGTACTGATAGTTATACTCAGTGATGATATCCCGGAGTTCTCCGGCCCGGCTGATAACGTCGGGAGAGGCTTTGGTCATTGTCTGGGGGATCGTTGTTTACGTTCAAATTCGCGGATGCGTTGGCGGCAGTGTTCAATGGTTTGCGGGGTCATCACGCTGCGGCGCTCGTCCTTCAGTTCACCGCCAAGATTGCGCACCACGCACTGCGCCGTTTCCAGCATGAACTCAAAGGCCTGCATGGAATTGGTAGGCCCGGGCATGCTCATAAAGAAGCTGATACCCGGCGTCGACAGGGCTGGCATATCCTCGGGCTTGAAGGTACCGGGCTCAACAGCACTGGCCACGCTGAACTGCACCGGGCTAGTGGTATCTGACTGTTCGTGGCGATGGTAGATATCCATGTCGCCATGTTCCAGGCCACAAGCTTCGAACAGCGCCTTGAGTTTGGTGCCCTCGAAATTCTGCTCACTTTTCGCCAACACATTGATAACCACCACTTCCCGGGCCTCCGGCCGGTTGGCTCCGGCGAGGGGCTGCCCGGATTGCCGTGCTGTGGCTTCCCGCCTTGCCGTGTCTTCCTCGACCTCGGTGGTTACCGTGGGGGGAACCTCTTCGTGGTCCGGGCCAGAATCCGCTATGTCGGTTTCCGGCTCCTCGTCTACGGCCCCCCAACCGATGTCAGAATCGTAGTCAACGTCACTGGGTTCACTGGCGGCCAGGTTTTCCGGTTCCGGTTCACGTTCTGCAGTCAGCTCTTCGGAGTCATCCTTGGCCGTCGCGGCCGCGCTGCTGACCACCGGCCTGGTCGGTTTGGGCTTGGGCTTGGCGAAACGGCTCTTTTCCGGTTTGACGTAGCCGCGTTCTTCCAGCGTGTCCCGTGAAATGGTTCGCGCCCCACCATTTGGGAGCTCAGGGTTGTAGTCCTGGTCCAACGGGGAATCGTCGAGATCGTCCGCGCCCATGCCAGAGGATATCGCGATTGATTCCTTACGGGCGCGCCTCATCCGGCGCAGGCCATCAATCACAATACCGAGTATAACCAGGGTACCGATGGCAATTAACCATTCCCTAAGAGACATAGTGGTGCTGTCCTGTTTGCAGATCAGATATCGTTGCTACTCTAAGAAAAGCCTGTAATGAATACAACGCAAACACAGGCCAGATGGCAGTTTTGTCATTTTTGCACGAACCTTGACCGCCTGTCCGCCAGCGACATGTCATCATGCTTCAGCCAACGCGGCAGCCTCGTCAACATCTACCGATACCAGCCGTGAGCATCCTGGCTCATGCATCGTGACCCCCATCAGTTGGTCGGCCATTTCCATGGCGATCTTGTTGTGGGTAATGTAGATGAACTGTACCTGTTTTGACATTTCCTTGACCATGTTGGCGTACCGCCCCACGTTGGCGTCGTCCAACGGAGCATCCACCTCATCCAGCATACAGAACGGGGCCGGATTAAGCTGGAAGATGGAGAACACTAATGCAATGGCCGTCAGTGCTTTCTCCCCGCCGGAGAGCAAATGAATGGTGCTGTTTTTCTTGCCCGGCGGCCTTGCCATGATGGCAACCCCTGTTTCCAGCAGGTCCTCACCCGTAAGTTCAAGGTACGCATTGCCGCCGCCGAACACTTTCGGGAACAGCGCCTGAAGCCCCCCATTGACCTGATCGAACGTCTCCTTGAAGCGCTGCCGGGTTTCGCGATCGATCTTGCGTATGGCGTTATCCAGGGTCTCCAGCGCTTCCATCAGATCTTCATGCTGACTGTCCAGATAGGTCTTACGCTCACTCTGAACCTGATACTCCTCGATGGCCGCAAGGTTGATGGCACCCAGACGCTGAATCCGGGACCCGATTTTCTCGAGGTCTTCGGCCCAGGCTTGCTCGCTGGCATCTTCAGGCAACGTGGACAGCACTTCCTGCAGGCGGACATCCAGTTCCTCGAGCTGCTCCAGATGATTGCCTGCGCGAATCTCCAGTGCCTGGGATTCCATTTTCAGCTTCTCGAGGCTGGCACGGACGTCCTGGATGGTATGTTCTATGCGGCTGCGACTTTGCTCCCGATCACGCACCTCCTGATCAATTTCTTCAAGCGCGTCTCGGGCAGCACCCAACTTTTCCTCTTCAGCCAAGCGCCTGTCCAGCAGGCCTTCCAGCTGCATTTTCAGATCTTCGATAGGCTCTTCGGCGTTTTCGCGGCTTTCACGGAGAATGTCGAGTCGCTCGTCCAGACGCTCTTTCTGCAATTGCATTCGATCAATGGTCTGGCGCAAGCCATCGCGCTGGCTGTTCAAAGACTGAAGCTGGAGTTGTAACTGGTGGGCGTGATCGCGATCGTGCCGAGCCTCCTGGCGAAGCCGGTCAAGGTTTTCACGCAACACGTCCCGACGCTCAAGCAGCCGCTCCTTCTCTTCATCGCTGTCTTCCGTCGATGCCAGGGCCTGCTGCCACTCCTCGCGGGTTTCCAGCAGTTGTCCCTGCTGCTCCTCGAGATTCATGGACACGTCAGCAAGATCGTCACGAATGCGTTGAAGCCTCGCATCAATCTGTTCCGCACGCGCCTTCAGACCACTGATCTTGGATGACAGGGTGGCGAGTTCCCGATCAGCATCCGCCAGCCGGCCCTGGGCATCGTCCCTGGCAGCTTCCGCCCGTTCTGACTGTTCCAGCAACCGGTCCAGATTATCGGTGGCGGCTTCCAGGGAGGCTTCCGCCTGCTCCAGCTCTGCTGTCAGTGCGGTGACTTTCTTCTGGCGTTCGATTACGCCAATCTGGGCCGCGTCGGAATCGGGCATCAACACCCAGTCAGCGGACAACCAGGCACCCGCGGGGGTAATGACACTCCTGCCCGGCGCCAAACCTTTCCGCCGTTCCAGCGCGTCCTCCATGGACTCCGCGGTATCAACAAGCGCCAGTAAGGATGCCATGCCCCCGGCACCGGATACTTTGCTTGCGAGCCCCGTTGATGGACCATTGGCGCTGGAGTCACTATTCACCAGGGCCAAACCTCGGGGAGCATCAGCCATGTTGGCATGCACTGCTCCCAGCCCCGGTACGCTCAGCCCCTGGCTGAAACGCCCAATTACCTGCTCTACCGCAAATTCCCAGCCATCGTCGATACGAAGCTGCGTGGCCAGTCGTGGGCTGTCGCTAAGGCTGTATTCACTGAGAAACGCCTGCAGGGTGTCGTCCTGGCTGCCCATCTGTTCATCCAACAAGGCCTGCTGGGATTCAAGCGAAGCCCTCAGACTCTGGACCTGCTGGCGCGCCTCTGTGGCAGCCTGCTCTGCGTCCCGCTGGTGGTGGCGTGCCTCCTGGAGTTCGTCCTGGACAACGTTGATTCGCTCCGAGGCTTCCTCCCTCTGAAGCTCCAGGGTTTCCTGCTGCTCCAGCAGGTCGTCCAGTTCCGCCCGATCAACCTGCCCTTCAAGCAAATCCTGTTCTTCACGAAGCCGTTGTTGACGGGTGCGCAGTTGTTCAATGGCATTTTCCTGGGAACGGATACTGGACTGGGCCAGTTCCGCCTGTCGGCGCGCATCCGCTGAACGGGAACTGAAATCCTCCCAGTTGTGCTGCCATTCGCTCATGGCATCCTCGGCACTCTGGAGCTTTTCTCCGGATTCCTCCGATTTCAGGACCAGCGCCTCCTGTTCGGGCTCCAACATATCCAGTTCTTCCTGAATGCCCGCCAGTTTCTCTTCATCCTGTTCCAGTTCCCGAGCCAGTTCGCGCTGATTGGCCATGGCCTGGTCCAGTTCCGCGGCCGTCTGGCGGCTGCGCTCTCGTTGGTGCTCAAGGCTCTGCTCAATGCGGGCAATATCGGCACCGGCTTCGTAGTAACGCGCCTGCGCCCGATTGAAATGTTCGTTACGTTCCTGATGCCCGTCCCGCAGGGATTCCAGAGCTGTTTCCAGGCTGACACGTTCAGACAGCTGCTTCTCGAGCTCGAGCTCGGTATCCCGGATGCGAGTGCGCCAAGTCTGAAGATCGGTGTCCAGGGACTGCCAGCGCAACACCGTCAGCTCGGCCTTTTTCTGGCGCTCTTCCTGTTTGTAGGCTTTGTACTTTTCCGCCGACTGAGCCTGACGCTCAAGGTGTTGCAGCTGCCTGCCAAGTTCGTCCCGAAGATCCGTCAGGCGTTCCAGATTCTCCTGGGTCCGGCGGATGCGGCTTTCGGTTTCCTTGCGGCGCTCCTTGTACTTGGAGATACCCGCCGCTTCCTCGATATACACCCGCAACTCTTCCGGCTTGGCCTCGATCAACCGCGAGATCATCCCCTGCTCGATGATGGCGTAGCTGCGGGGGCCCAGCCCGGTCCCGAGGAAAAGATCGGTAATGTCACGGCGCCGGCATTTGGAGCCGTTCAGGAAGTATTCCGACTGCCCCTCGCGGGAAACACGGCGGCGTACCGAAATTTCATTGAAACGTACGAACTCGCCGGGCGCCGAACCGTCGCTGTTGTCGAACACCAGTTCTATGGAGGCCTGGCCAACCGGTTTACGCGCACTGGAACCGTTGAAGATAACGTCCGACATGGACTCGCCACGCAGATACTTGGCCGAGCTTTCCCCCATCACCCAGCGAACCGCATCGATGATATTGGACTTGCCACAACCGTTAGGGCCCACGACCGCCGTCATGTTAGAGGGAAACGGCACCGTGGTCGGGTCAACGAAAGATTTGAAACCGGATAACTTGATGGACTTCAGGCGCATATCAGGCGCTCACCTCTTCCCTGAGAATACTCAGTACCTGTTCACGCTGATGTTCGCCAAACTCACAGATGGCGGTTTCAAGGCCGGCGGCGTCGTCACGCACCGCTGCGTCCGCAAGTTGCCGGAAAAACCGCCCGGTTTCCGCCAGTTCATCGCGGAAGTTCTCCAGTGCGACGAAATAGGTCCGGCTGATCGCAGGCCGGAAGTTTTCCAGGGTTTCCTCAAGGAACGGATTTTTCACCAACCCATAGGCGTAGCGCATTACTCCGAATCCGGCATCAATGACCTGCTCGGCAGCATCTCCGCCGGAGGAATTGAGTGCATCAATGACCGCCTGAAGCTCCTGCACCTGACCCATAACGCCAGACAGTTCACTGCCGGACCAACGCTCAAGTACCTTCCGCCCTAGCATGCACAGCAAATCAATGTAGATATCATAGAGGCTGTTGACCAGCTCCGGAGTCAAACGGGACACCACGGCACCACGCCGAGGAAAGATATCCACCAGATGACGGCGTTGGAGAATCAACAACGCCTCGCGCACGGAACCGCGACTGACATTCAGCTCACCGGCAACCTTGAGTTCCTGGATCCGCTCGCCCGGCCTCAGGTCGCCGGTCACAATGCGCTGCCCCAGGTGCTGGGCTATCTGTTCGGAAAGACTTTCGGGGGCCTGAAACCTCATAAAGTTGGTCGCTCACTCGCTACTGGCAGCAAAGAATAAGCGCAGAAGTTTACCACAGGCACCCGTGAGCCCAATCCCCTTGTCGGACATTTTAACGATCTGGTCATGCCGGCAAACGTATGCCGGAAATTTGACGTGCTCGCCATCAAGTCTGTTTTAATCCTTGGAAAATCGAGAACAAAATCGCTATATCTGACTGTTATTGGGCACTAATTTATTTTTGGCCCCAATTATGCTTAACCAGAGAAAATACCTTTACAGGCAGCTTTAAGTGAAACAGATTCCGTCGATCAACAAGTCTGGACCACAACCTCAAAAACTCGCGGCCCTGAGACAGGCGCATCGCGACTGGAATGAATCTCCGGATGTGCTCACAAGGCTGACCCGAAGACTGTCCACGACACTCAGCCTGGAAACCCAACTGGCGATTCTGGCTGAAGAGATCGCCAGCGTAGTTCCTTACGACTGCCTGACTTATCGGCATACCATCGGTTCAAGGGATTTTGTCTATGTGACTGGCAAAGGCGGCCCCCACAGCTGTGATTATCGGCTCAATCTCGAAGGCGGTTTCTATGGCACGCTCTCTCTCAGCCGTCGACAGAAATTCACGGAACAGGAGCTCGAAGGCATAGAGCTGATGCTTGCGGCCACCATCTGCCCCATTCGCAATGCCTGCCAGTTTATTGCCATCGAACAGGCGTCACTGACGGATTGCCTGACCGGTGTTCCCAACAAGCGTGCTATGGACGAGGCGCTGTCCCGTGCCAGTTGTCTTGGCGACAGGCATGGAGAGCAGTATTCACTGATCCTGTGCGATCTGGATCATTTCAAGCAGGTGAATGACCAGTACGGCCATGTCGTGGGTGATCACATGCTGAAACTGGCGGCCGCCGAACTCGAGAAGGCTGTCAGAAACTCCGACAGTGTGTACCGCTTTGGTGGGGAAGAGTTCGCCATCCTGCTGGCCCATACCGACGAGGCGAACGCTCGTGACGTTGGCGACCGTATTCGCGAATTCATCAACACCATTGTGGTGAACTGCGGGGATACCAATGTAACGGTTACAGCGAGCTGCGGCGTAGCCATGAGACTGGCAGACGAGACCGCCGACCAGTGGCTCGCCCGCGCCGACGAAGCGTTGTATCGGGCGAAAGCCCATGGCCGCAATTGCACACGGGTTTTCGCCGCTATCAGCAACTGATCAGCGTTTTCCAGACTTTGCCGGTGGCTTGCCTGATGACTTCCGGCCCGTCGACGGGCCAGTACTATCAACCTGCCATCGCGCGCCGCCTGATTTACGCGGACCTGCCCCGGCCTGCTTACGACGCTTACGATCAAGGGTCTTTTGCTCAGACGGCGTCTTGGCCGGAATGTCCACAGGCTTCAAATCGACGGCTTTGCTCAGCGAATCCACGGCTTTCTGATCCAGCTCTTCCCACTTACCAACCGTCAGGCGGCTTGGCAGGAAAATCGGCCCGTAGCGCACACGCTTCAAGCGGCTGACCCTCACACCCTGGGATTCCCAAAGCCTGCGTACTTCACGATTACGGCCTTCCAGAAGCGTCACATGGAACCATTGGTTGATTCCCTTTCCTCCGGCCTCGCTGATGTCCGAAAACTTCGCCATACCGTCGTCGAGCAGCACGCCCTCAGACAATCTTTTGATCATCGCCTCATCCACTTCGCCAAATACCCTGACCGCGTACTCTCGATCAATCTGGCGCGACGGATGCATCAGACGGTTGGCAAGTTCCCCGTCGGTGGTGAACAGCACCAGACCGGTGGTATTGATGTCGAGTCGCCCAATGGCAATCCAACGGTGATCGCGGAGCCGGGGAAGACTGTCGAATACCGTCGGTCGTCCTTCCGGGTCGCGTCGCGTGGTAACCTCACCTTCCGGTTTGTTGTAGATGAGTACACGCCTGACCACCTCGGCCCCGGCCGCAATGTCCAGGCGCTTGCCATCCAGCTCAATGCGATCATCAACCGTGACTTTCTGCCCCGGCTCAACCGGATTCCCATTGATGCTCAGGCGACCGGCTTCGATCCAGGACTCGACTTCCCGACGCGATCCCACACCGGCTCGTGCCAGTAGCTTCTGTATGCGCTCCGGGCCGGAAACGGTGGTTTCATCCGGCTGCCGCTGTTCGGGTTTTCTGGGGCGATTGGCCGCCATGGATCTATCCTTAAAGAGTGACTGACGCCGGTGGCATCAGTGAAGTGTTTGTCCTGGCGCGTTATCGGGATTTGAGTCATCCCCATCGTCACCAGTATTCCGGGCCGGAGATTCAAATTCGATCTCGGCCTGCATGTTCTTTTCGATTTCCCGACCGATCTCTTCCAGATCCCGGATTTCTGACAAGGGCGGCATCTGGTCCAGACCTTCCAGATTGAAATAGTCCAGAAACTGACGGGTGGTGGCATACATAGCAGGCCTACCCGGCACGTCGCGGTGCCCGACTACCCTCACCCACTCCCGCTCAAGCAGCGTACGGACAATGTTGCTGCTGACGGTGACGCCCCGAATATCCTCAATCTCACCGCGGGTTATGGGCTGGCGATAGGCAACCAGCGCCAACGTCTCCAGCAGTGCTCGGGAGTACCTCTGGGGCTTTTCTTCGAATAAACGCCCCACCCACGGAGCAAACTCTTCCCGCACCTGAAGACGGTAACCACTGGCGGTTTTCTTCAGCTCGAATCCCCGCCCCTGGCAAGACTGCTCCAGCAAGACCAGTACATGCTCCATTATCTGACGGGCCGGGCGCTCACCTTCTTCGAAAAGATCCCGTAACTGGTCGACCGATAAGGGTTTTCCCGCTGCCAGCAATGCAGCTTCGGTTATGGCCTGTATTTTCCGGAGATTGTCCTCGTTCATACCGCTCTCGCCCTGACATGGATCGGCCCCAGCACCTCGGCCTGGACCACTTCGATCAATTGCTCCTTGACCAGTTCCAGGGTCGCCAGAAAACTCACCACGACCCCCAATCGTCCCTCCTCTGGAGTGAACAGACTTTCGAATGTCACGAACTGGTCATCCCGCAGGACCGACAATATTGCCGACATACGTTCACGGGTGGATAAACGCTCCCTCTCCACGTGGTGGCTGGTAAACAGGTCTGCACGCTTGAGCACGCCCTGCAACGCAAACAGTATTTCCCGCAGTTCCACGTCCGGATGGGGCTGACTGGAAGGCATCCGGGGCAACGCTGCAGAGGCAACGAAATTGTCCCGTTCAAGCCGTGGCAAGTCGTCAATATCTTCCGCGGCCTGCTTGAAGCGCTCATACTGCTGGAGCCTGCGTATCAGCTCCGCTCGCGGATCGATGTCCTCTTCGTCCTCGGATTCCTGTCGCGGCAGCAGCATCCTGGATTTTATCTCCGCCAGGGTCGCTGCCATAACCAGATACTCTGCGGCCAGCTCGAACCGCATGGCTTCAACGGCGCCGATGTAATCCATGTACTGCTTGGTAATCTCACTGACATCAATGTCGAGGATGTCCATGTTCTGACGTCGGATCAGATACAGCAACAGATCCAATGGCCCCTCAAAGGCCTCAAGGAAGACCGCAAGAGCATCGGGAGGTATATACAGGTCACGAGGCAGATCAACCACCGGCTTACCGGAGACACGGGCAAGTGGCGCCTGCTCAACGGGCGCCTCAGCCCCCTCATCCGCCGTCGTATTGCCTGTGGTGTCCTCTGTCATGGTCTCTCCGGAATTGTCAGCGTCGGGGCTCAGCGGTAGTTCAGGCCCATGGCTGTCCGAACTTCCTCAAGGGTATCCCTCGCGGCATCCCTGGCATGCTCGCAGCCTTCTTCAATAATGGCGTGAACCAGGTCCGGATTGCCTTCATATTCACGAGCACGTTCATGCAGGGGCCGCTGCTCTTCAATAATCGAGTCAATCAGCGGCTTCTTGCATTCCAGGCAACCAATGCCCGCCGAGCGGCAGCCGGTTTGCACCCATTCCTGGGTATCCGCATCGGAATAAACCTGATGAAGCCCCCAAACCGGACACTTCTCCGGTTCGCCCGGATCGGTACGCCGTACCCGCTGGGGGTCGGTCTGCATGGTGCGGATTTTCTGGGCGACGCTGTCAGGCTCTTCGCGCAAACCGATATAGTTGTTGTAGGACTTGGACATTTTCTGGCCGTCCAGTCCTGGCATCTTCGATTCCGGAGTCAACAGGGGCTGGGGCTCTGGAAGGATCACCTTACCGCCACCTTCGATATAACCGTACAGCCGCTCACGATCGCCCAGGGAGATGTTCTGCTGCTCCTTAAGCAATGCCCGCGCCGTTTCCAGGGCTTCCATATCGCCCTCTTCCTGGTAACGCTTCTTCAGGGTGCGGTAAAGCTTTGCGTTTTTCTTGCCCATCTTGACGATGGCGCCCTCTGCCTGCTCTTCAAATCCCGGCTCACGGCCGTAGATGTGATTGAAGCGGCGAGCGACTTCGCGCGTGATTTCCACGTGGGACACCTGGTCTGCACCCACGGGTACCCGACCGGCCCGATACATCAGAATGTCCGCGCTCTGCAGCAGCGGATAGCCGAGAAAGCCGTAGGTAGCCAGGTCTTTCTCGCGGAGTTTTTCCTGCTGATCCTTGTACGTGGGTACACGCTCAAGCCAGCCCAATGGGGTAATCATCGACAGTAAAAGATGAAGCTCCGCGTGTTCCGGCACCTTGGACTGGATGAACATCGTTGAGGACCCGGGATTGACGCCTGCCGCGAGCCAGTCGATCACCATATCCCAGACGCTATCCTCAATGCCGCTGGGATCATCATAGTTGGTGGTTAACGCGTGCCAGTCGGCAACGAAGAAGAAGCATTCGAATTCATGCTGGAGTTTCACCCAGTTCTTCAGAACACCGTGATAATGGCCGAGGTGCAACTTGCCGGTGGGACGCATGCCGGACAAAATCCGTTGCTGGGAATCGACAGAACTCAAAGCATGAACTCCTTTTATTTATAGGGAACAGCCATCATATTGCAGGCTGACCGGGCATTATAGTCTTATGTGTGGCCCGCGTTAAGAAGGCATTGAAAAACCTGCGCTGACGCCAGAAAACAAAAAGCCCCCGGCAGTCCGCAAAACAGACCCGGGGGCTTTCATTCACCGGCGGTAGTTTACCAGCCAGTCACTTCCTTCAGCGCCTTGCCGATTTCAGCCAGGCTGCGCACAGTTTTGACACCGGCGTCGTTCAGAGCCGCGAATTTCTCATCCGCCGTACCCTTACCACCGGAGATAATCGCACCGGCGTGGCCCATACGCTTACCAGGAGGCGCCGTCACACCCGCGATGTAAGACACCACCGGCTTGCTGACGTTGTCCTTGATGAACGCAGCCGCTTCTTCCTCAGCGGTTCCGCCGATCTCGCCGATCATCACGATGGCTTCTGTCTGCGGATCGTCCTGTAGCAGCTGCAGGATATCGATGAAGTTGGAGCCCGGAATCGGGTCACCACCGATGCCAACGCAGGTAGACTGGCCGTAACCGAAGTCGGTGGTTTGCTTGACCGCTTCGTACGTCAGGGTACCAGAGCGGGACACGATGCCCACTTTGCCCGGCTTGTGGATGTGGCCCGGCATGATACCGATTTTGCTCTCGCCTGGCGTGATCACACCCGGGCAGTTCGGCCCGATCATGCGAACACCCTTGCGATCGACGTACTCTTTCGCATAGAGCATGTCGATGGTCGGGATGCCTTCGGTGATGCAGACGATCAGTTGGATACCAGCGTCAGCGGCTTCAACGATGGCGTCTTTACAGAACGGCGCAGGAACATAGATTACGGTGGCTTCGGCGCCCGTCTTCTCGACCGCTTCACGCACGGTGTTGAACACCGGCAGGCCCAGGTGTTCGGTGCCGCCCTTACCGGGGCTTACGCCACCAACCATTTTGGTGCCATATTCGATGGCCTGCTCAGAGTGGAACGTACCCTGTGCGCCGGTAAAGCCCTGGCAGATAACCTTGGTGTCTTTGTTGATCAGGATGCTCATTATTTACCCCCCGCGGCTTTAACGACTTGCTCTGCCGCATTCGACAGACTGGTGGCGGCAATGATGTTCAGGCCACTGTCAGCGAGTACTTTAGTGCCCTTCTCGGCGTTGTTGCCTTCCAGACGCACAACCACAGGAACCTTGACGCCAACATCTTTTACGGCGCCGATGATGCCTTCGGCAATCATGTCACAGCGAACAATGCCGCCGAAGATATTGACCAGTACCGCTTTCACGTTGTCGTCAGACAGGATGATCTTGAACGCTTCGGAAACACGTTCCTTGGTGGCACCGCCGCCAACGTCCAGGAAGTTCGCAGGCTGGCCACCGGACAGCTTGATGATGTCCATGGTACCCATGGCCAATCCAGCGCCATTTACCATGCAGCCGATGTTGCCATCCAGCGCCACGTAGTTGAGCTCCCACTTGGCAGCTTCCGCTTCCCGGGAATCTTCCTGGGAGGGATCGTGCATCTCGTGGATCTTCTTCTGACGGTACAGCGCGTTACCATCAACGCCAATCTTGGCGTCCAGGCAGTGCAGGTCACCGGCTGGAGTGATAACCAGCGGGTTAATCTCAACCAGCGCCAGATCGCACTCCTCGAACAGTTTCGCCAGGCCCAGGAAAATCTTGGTGAACTGACCAATCTGCTTGCCTTCCAGACCGAGCTTGAACGCCAGCTCACGGCCCTGGTATGGCTGTGCGCCAACCAGCGGGTCGACTTCGGCCTTGAGAATTTTCTCAGGAGTTTCTTCGGCAACCTTTTCGATTTCAACACCACCTTCGGTGGAAGCCATGAACACGATACGACGAGTACCGCGATCAACAACCGCGCCCAGGTAGAGTTCCTGGTCGATATCGGTAAGGGACTCAACAAGAATCTTGCTGACTGGCTGGCCGTTTTCGTCGGTCTGGTAGGTCACCAGATTCTTGCCAAGCCAGTTCTCAGCGAAGGCGCGGATATCGTCCTTGCTCTTGACCAGTTTTACACCGCCGGCCTTGCCGCGGCCACCAGCGTGAACCTGAGCTTTTACTACCCAGGCGTCGCCGCCGATTTCGTCAGCAGCGGCCACTGCGTCTTTGGGGGTATCGCAGGCAATGCCCTTGGATACTGGCAGGCCATATTCAGCGAAAAGCTGTTTGCCC
Source organism: Marinobacter sp. DS40M6 (assembly GCF_028581595.1). Lineage (NCBI taxonomy): Bacteria > Pseudomonadati > Pseudomonadota > Gammaproteobacteria > Pseudomonadales > Marinobacteraceae > Marinobacter > Marinobacter sp. DS40M6. The sequence continues at coordinate 49,437 of NZ_JAFCAE010000006.1, forward strand.
TGATATTCATGCAAATTCATAGTTAATGTCCCGCTTTCTGATGGAGGATAACCACATACGGAAATTGAACCCGCGCAGTGCGAATTCGGTTTGATGCGCCGGGGATCACCTCAGCGCATCCTTAACGCGACCGAAAACCAGCCGTTTTAATAGCAGCGGGGCGCCGTCATTGGCGCCCCTGTTTCCTGGCTCGCGTTACTTCTTTTTGCGACGGTTGGCGATGTGAATCGCTCCGCCGGCAACACCCAGAGCCGCTTCATGCACGGACTCGGACAGAGTCGGATGTGCAAAACAGGTCAGGGCGAGATCTTCGGCACTGGAACCAAACTCCATGGCGATGACGCCCTGAGCAACGATTTCAGAGGCCTGGGGACCCACCACGTGGAAACCGACAATACGGTCGGTTTTCGCGTCGGCGATGATCTTGACCATGCCGGACGCCGCATTCGCTGCCATGGCTCGACCATTGGCGGCGAATGGGAAAGTACCCACATTGTACTCCTCACCTTCCGCTTTCATCTCCTGCTCGGTCTTCCCGACCCAGGCAACTTCCGGCGACGTGTAGATCACGTTCGGGATGCAGTCGTAGTTAACCTGCGGCTTGTGCCCGGCAATACGCTCAGCAACCATAACGCCTTCTTCGGACGCCTTGTGGGCCAGCATCGGACCACGAACCACGTCACCAACCGCCCAGACACCGGGCGCTTCGGTTTTGCAGTTGTCATCCACGAAGATGAAACCGCGTTCGTCCAACTTAACACCGGAGTCTTCAGACAGCAGGTTATCGGTATATGGGCGACGGCCAACGGCGACGATCAGCTTGTCAAACTTGGCTTCCTGCTTACCCTTCGAATCTTCATAGGTCACATTAACCAGTTTGCGCTTGACTTCCGCACCGGTCATACGTGCGCCCAGCACAACGTTAAGCCCCTGCTTCTGGAACTGTTTCAGTGCATCCTTGGCAACCTGCTGGTCAACGACTGGCAGGAAGGTGTCAACCGCTTCAAGTACGGTTACCTCTGCCCCCAGGCGAGCCCATACGCTGCCCAGTTCGAGACCGATAACACCTGCCCCGATAACGCCGAGACGCTTGGGAACCTCAGTGAATTCCAGAGCGCCCTCAGAGTCCACGATGTGCGTGCCATCGAACGGCGCAGGTGGAATCTGGATGGGACGTGAACCCGTGGCGATAATCACGTTCTCCGCCTCGTAGGTTTTTTTCTTGCCATCCTTGTCGGTCACTTCCACGTTACGGTTGGCCAACAGTTTCCCGTGGCCATAGATCGGTGTAACGCCATTAGACTTGAACAGGCCGCCGATGCCACCGGTCAACTGGTCCACGATGCCTTCTTTGCGCTTCATCATCTTGGCGATGTCGAAGCCGACTTCCTTGGCGATAATGCCCTGCTCGGCAAAATCGTGGCTGGCTTCCTCATATTTATGGGAAATCTCCAGCAACGCCTTGGATGGAATGCAGCCCACATTCAGGCAGGTACCGCCTAGACGGTTCTTGCCTTCTTTATCGGTCCAGGACTCGATGCACGCGGTTTTCAGGCCCAGCTGAGCCGCTTTGATGGCGGCAACATAGCCGCCCGGGCCAGCGCCAATGACGATTACGTCGTACTTGTCAGACATGTTTTATCCCGTTTTCCAATTCGTTAAGTGTCAGCTCAGACGTCCAGCAGAATGCGCGCTGGGTCTTCAAGCATTTCCTTGATAGCCACCAGGAACTGCACTGCTTCCTTGCCATCGATCATGCGGTGGTCGTAGGAAAGCGCCAGATACATCATCGGCTGAATCTCGACCTTGCCGTTCACTGCCATCGGACGCTCCTGGATCTTGTGCATACCCAGAATGGCCGTCTGTGGCGGGTTAAGGATCGGCGTGGAGATCAGTGAACCGAAGATACCACCGTTGGTGATGGTAAAGGTGCCACCGGTCATATCCTCGATACCGAGCTTGCCGTCTTTGGCCTTGGTTCCGTACTCGACGATCTTCTTCTCAATGTCGGCCAGGCCGAGCGCGTCGGTGTCACGAACCACAGGCACAACGAGGCCGCGATCACTTGACACAGCAATACCGATATCCTGGTAACCATGGTAAACCATGTCGTTACCGTCGATGGAGGCGTTAACCGCAGGGAAGCGTTTCAGCGCTTCGGTCGCTGCCTTGGTAAAGAAGGACATGAAACCGAGCTTGACCCCATGGCGCTTCTCGAAGCTTTCCTTGTATTGCTTGCGCAGCTCCATGACCGGCCCCATGTTCACTTCGTTGAACGTGGTGAGCATGGCCGCGGTCTGCTGAGCATTGACCAGTCGTTTCGCGATACTGGCACGCAGACGCGTCATGGGAACCCGCTTCTCCGGACGCTCGCCGGAACCAACATCCACCTGCGGCATATCGCCGGCCGGCTTCGATGCAGGAGTTGAAGAAGACCCTGAAGATTTACCAGCATCTATATGATTTTGAACATCTTCTTTTGTTACACGACCGTCTTTTCCGGTACCTTCGACGGCGTCTGGATCAACGCTATTCTCTTCCGCCAGCTTCCGCGCTGCCGGGCTGAGGATGGCTTCGCCAGATGACCTGGCTGGTGCTTCGGAGGACTTTTCCGAAGTCGCTTCGGGCTTACTTTCTTCTTTCTTGCTGTCATCTTTGGCTGCAGGCTTGGAATCACCAGCCGCGCCTTCCTTGAACTTACCGACGACTTCACCACTTTCTACGGTGTCGCCTTCGCCCTTGAGTACTTCCTCGATAACACCATCCGCCGGAGCTACCACCTCGAGTACGACCTTGTCGGTTTCAATATCGACAATCAGTTCGTCACGTGAACAGGCTTCGCCAGGCTGCTTATGCCAGGTCGCGACTGTCCCTTCTGCGACCGACTCTGGGAATACGGGGGCTTTTATTTCAGTTGACATCTCGGATCCTTAGTTCGGTAGCTCGTCAGATTTCAAACGCGTCGTTAACCAGTTTTTTCTGCTCTTCAATGTGAACCGACATATGGCCACAAGCCGGAGCAGCGGAGGCGTCACGACCGGCATACTGAAGATACAGCTTGGGATTATGACGATGCAGCGCATTACGCATATGATGCTGGCTGCAATACCAGGCCCCCTGGTTCATGGGCTCTTCCTGGCACCAGACCACGTGCTTGAGCTTGCTGTGCTGGCTCAGGAGCTCGTCCAGATCGTCACCCGGGAATGGGTATAGCTGTTCGATACGAACAATAGCAACGTCATCCCGCTCGTCCGCTTTCTTGCGCTCCAACAGGTCGAAGTAGACCTTACCGCTGCACAGAATCAGACGAGTGACCTTTTTCGGGTCGGAGGGTTCTTTCTCCGGCAGTACCGTCTTGAAGGTACCCGATGTCAGGTCGTCCAGTTCCGAGGTAGCTTCCTTATGACGCAACAGGCTCTTTGGCGTAATCGCAACCAAAGGTTTACGCAGCGGACGCTTGACCTGACGACGCAGCATGTGGAACACCTGGGATGGCGTGGTTGGCACGCAAACCTGGATGTTGTGTTCCGCGGACAACTGCAGGAAACGCTCCAACCTTGCCGAACTGTGCTCCGGACCCTGGCCTTCATAGCCATGAGGCAACAGCAGCGTGAGGCCGCACAGACGCCCCCACTTGTGCTCACCACTGGTCAGGAACTGGTCAATCACCACCTGGGCGCCATTGGCGAAGTCACCAAACTGGGCTTCCCAGACCACAAGACCATTGGGCGCCGTGGTGGAATAACCATACTCGAACGCCATCACCGCCTCTTCTGAGAGCAGTGAGTCGTAGATTTCAAACTTCGGCTGGTTCTCGGCAATGTGCTCCAGCGCAATATGGTGGGCACCGTCCTTCTGGTTGTGCAGTACCGCGTGGCGGTGAGAGAAGGTGCCGCGACCAACGTCCTGGCCGGTAATCCGGATGGGGTGCCCTTCGTTCAGAAGCGTGGCGTAGGCCATCACTTCACCGTAGCCCCAGTTGATCGGTAGCGCGCCGGCGGTCATTTTTTCCCGGTCGCTGACAATCTTGGACACCTGGCGTTGAACACTGAAGCCTTCCGGCACGTGAGTCAGTTTCTTACCCAGTTTCTGGATCGTCTTGAGGGCGACACTGGATTTGCACTTGGCAGTCCACTCATGCCCCAGGTACGGCGTCCAGTCGACATACAGATCCTTGTTGGGCTCCTTGACCAGGGACTTGACCACGTGGTCGCCCTTATCCAACTCGTCCCGGTAGTCCAGTTCGATCTGTTTGGCTTCGTCCTCAGTGATCACACCGTCAGCAACCAGTTTTTCCGCATAGAGGTTGCGGGTGGTTGTCAGCTTGCGAATCTTTTCGTACATCACCGGCTGTGTTGCGGCCGGCTCATCTGCCTCATTGTGTCCGCGGCGGCGATAGCACACCAGATCGATCACCACATCGTTCTTGAACTCGTGGCGGTAATCCATGGCCATCTGGGTCACGAACATGACCGCCTCGGGATCGTCCGCGTTCACGTGCAGGATCGGGGCCTGAATCATCTTGGCCACATCGGTGCAGTATTCCGTGGAACGGGCATCTTCCTGCTTGCTGGTGGTAAAACCGACCTGGTTGTTGATGACGATATGAATAGTACCGCCAACACCATAGCCCCGGGTCTGGGACATCTGGAAGGTTTCCATAACCACACCCTGCCCGGCGAACGCTGCGTCACCGTGCATGATGATGGGCACACACTGGGTGCCGTTAGGGTCGTTGCGCCGGGTCTGGCGGGCACGGACTGAGCCTTCAACCACCGGAGACACGATCTCAAGGTGCGACGGGTTAAACGCCAGCGCAAGGTGGATTTCGCCACCTTCGGTCATCACGTTGGAAGAGAAACCCTGATGGTATTTAACGTCACCAGAACCGGAATCAGCGAGTTTCTTGCCTTCAAACTCGTCAAACAGTTCTTTCGGGTTCTTGCCGAGTGTATTAACCAGAACATTCAACCTGCCCCGGTGGGCCATGCCCAACACGATTTCCTTCGCGCCGTAGCTGCCTGCCCGCTGGATCAGCTCATCCAGACAGGGAATCAGGCTCTCGCCACCTTCAAGCCCAAACCGTTTTACGCCCGGATAGCGGGAACCCAGATACTTTTCGAGGCCTTCCGCTGCGGTTAACCGTTCCAGCAAATGCTTACGGGTTCCAGACTCGTAGTTGGGACGCGAGCGTACCGGCTCCATGCGTTGCTGGAACCAGCGTTTGATACGAGTGTCCACAACGTGCATATATTCCGCACCGATGCTTTCACAGTACGTCTGCCGAAGACCACCAACGATGTCCCGAAGCTTCATTGTCTCGGAGCCAAAGTTCAGCGAGCCGGTCTGAAACTCGAGGTCGTAGTCCGCTTCCGATAGTTCGTGAAAGGATGGATCGAGATCTTCAACCTGTGGACGGTTCCATACACCGAGGGGATCCAGCTTTGCTTCCTGGTGGCCACGAAAACGGAAGGCATTGATCAACTGGAGGACACGGATCTGCTTTTTGTCGGCATCAACCGTTGCACTGGCAGGTACGCCGCTGCTGGCTAGAAAGCGCTGGTTACGGGATATGTGTTCAAACTGCTGGCGGATGGACGAATGATCTATATCACGGCCTTTGTAGCCATCCACACTGGGAAGTTTATCGAAATAGCTGCGCCATTCTTCGGGAACGGCATTGGGGTCTGTCAGGTAGGTTTCGAAAAGCTGTTCAACATAGGCGAGATTCCCTCCTTGTAGGTGGGAAGTCTGCCACAACTGCTCCATTATGCTTTCGTGCATTTTGAATAGCTCACCTTGGGCTGGTGCGGGGAGCTGGCTATGGTCGGCCAGGGGTATATCTGAGTCAATACGGGTTTTTACGGGATCGACTTTGGCCACCACATCCAACAAGGATGTTTTCCGTTCCCCGGTGGTTATTATACTCAGCAATCCGTCAGGAACCTTTTAAGCTCCCGTGACGGCCTGCGTAGTGTGCACCCTGCTAAGACTTTTGACTATAAGCCTTTGGTTGAAGGGCCCGCGTCGTTGCGGGCCCTTCCGGGTGCGAGCCTTGTCAGCACAGTATAGCGTTTGTTTCAGATTCTGCTTACGTCGCCCGCTGAAGCAGAAGGTTCCGAATGTGGCCGATCGCCCGTGTTGGGTTAAGGCCTTTCGGACAAACGCTGACACAGTTCATGATGCCCCGACAGCGGAATACGCTGAACGGATCATCCAGATTGGCAAGACGCTCCTCCTGTGCAGTATCCCGGCTGTCGGCCAGGAACCGGTAGGCTTGCAGCAATCCGGCCGGGCCAACGAACTTGTCCGGATTCCACCAGAATGAGGGGCAAGCCGTGGAACAGCAGGCACAGAGAATACACTCGTACAGGCCGTCCAGCTTTTCCCGGTCTTCCGGTGACTGGTAACGCTCAATGGCGGGCGCCGGATTGTCGTTGACCAGGTACGGCATAACCTTCTCGTACTGCTTGTAGAACAGGCTCATGTCCACAACCAGGTCACGAATCACCGGCAGGCCCGGAAGTGGGCGAACAACCAGCTTGTTGTTCTTGAGCACTTCCGACAGCGGCGTGATGCAGGCAAGACCGTTCTTGCCATTCATGTTCATACCATCGGACCCACAGACGCCTTCCCGACAGGAACGGCGATAGGCCATTGAGGGGTCTTGCTCCTTGACCAGGTTAAGGACATCCAGAACCATCAGGTCCTTTCCTTCCGGTATATCCAGCTCTACGTCCTGCATATAGGGCGCATTGTCGGTTTCCGGGTTGTAGCGGTACAGGCTTACTAACATTGCACAATCCCCCTTAGTAAGTCCGGATCTTCGGCTGGAATGTATCCACCGTTTTCGGAGCGAAGTTTACATCACGCTTTCCAACACGCTTGTCCAGCGGGAAGTACAGCGAATGCTTCAGCCAGTTTTCATCATCACGCTCAGTAAAGTCGTTACGGGCATGAGCACCGCGACTTTCCTTGCGCTCGTAGGCTGAAACAGCCGTTGCAAGTGCAACTTCATAAAGGTTATCAAGCTCAAGGGCTTCGATACGCGCGGTGTTGAAGGCATTGCTGGTATCCGCGAGCCTGGTATTGCGTACGCGCTTACCAATCGCTTCCAGCTTCTCAAGACCTTCTTCCATGCTCTTGCCGTCACGGAACACACCGAAGTAAAGCTGCATGCAGTTCTGCAGATCCTTGCGCACTTCGGCAACGCTCTCGCCTTCCGAGGCGCTGTTCAGGCGATCAAGGCGCGCCATCGCGTTCTTGATGTCTTCCTCACTGGCGCCGTCCACCTCAAAGCCGCCACGAAGCTGCTCTTCAATGTGCAAGCCAGCAGCACGGCCGAAGACGACCAGATCCAGCAGGGAGTTACCGCCAAGACGGTTGGCACCATGAACGGATACACAAGCTGCTTCACCGCAGGCAAACAACCCGGGAATAGGCGTGTCATTGCCGTTTTCATCCTGAGTCAGGGCCTGACCACCTACGTTGGTGGGAATCCCGCCCATCATGTAGTGACAGGTTGGCACAACCGGCACCGGCTCTTTAACCGGGTCCACGTGCGCAAAGGTGCGTGAAAGCTCACAAATACCCGGCAGGCGCAGGTTCAGTGTTTCTTCACCAAGGTGGTCCAGCTTCAATAGAACGTGATCCTTGTCCGGACCGCATCCACGGCCTTCCAGGATCTCAATCACCATGGAGCGGGCAACCACGTCGCGACCAGCCAGGTCTTTGGCGTTCGGAGCGTAACGCTCCATGAAACGTTCACCCTCGGAATTGATCAGGTAACCGCCCTCACCTCGACAACCTTCTGTTACCAGAGTACCGGCGCCATGAATGCCCGTGGGGTGGAACTGCCACATCTCCATGTCCTGCATCGGGAAACCGGCACGGAGCGCCATACCAATACCGTCGCCGGTATTGATCAGGGCGTTGGTGGTGGAGGCGTAGATACGACCTGCACCGCCAGTGGCAAGAACGGTTGCCTTGGACTTGATGTAAGCCACTTCGCCAGTCTCGATTTCGATGGCGACGACACCAACCACTTCGTTTTTACTGTTCTTCACCAGATCAACGGCGTACCACTCGTTCAGGAAGGTGGTTCCGCCCTTGAGGTTCGCCTGATAGAGCGTGTGCAGGAGCGCGTGACCGGTACGGTCCGCAGCAGCACAGGTACGCGCCGCCTGGGCAGGATTGTCCGGCCCCTTGGACTGACCACCAAACGGACGCTGATAAATACGGCCCTGCTCGGTACGGGAGAACGGCAGCCCCATGTGTTCCAGCTCGAACACAGCCTGGGGGCCCACGGAACACATGTACTCAATCGCGTCCTGGTCACCGATATAGTCGGAACCCTTGACGGTGTCGTACATGTGCCAGCGCCAGTCATCATTGGGGTCGGCACTGGCGATGGCGCAGGTAATACCGCCCTGGGCAGATACAGTGTGGGAACGGGTCGGAAATACCTTGGTGATACATGCGGTATTGACGCCGGATTCTGTCAGCTGAAGGGCGGCACGCATACCGGCACCGCCGCCACCGATAACAATCGCGTCATAAGACATGGTCTTGATATTAGCCATTAATTAAAGCCCCCAAAGAATCTGAATGCCCCAGACCAAATACACGAACATGGCCAGACCGCAAAGTGCCTGTACCAGGAAGCGCGGCAGGGTCGCCTTGATGTAATCCGTTGTCACTGTCCAGAGCCCAACCCAGGCGTGCGCGCCGATTGAGAGCAGTGCAAGCAGGGTGAAGATGCGGAACCAGGTCTGGTCGAAAAGCGCCGACCAGCTGTCGTAATTAACGTCAGTGGTCAGGATGAACCCGAAAAGAAAAACTGTATACAGAGCAAGCACGTAGGCGGTAACACGCTGGATCATCCAGTCGAAAACACCGCTACGTCCGAGATTCGTGACGCTGTTTACCATACCCAGACTCCTGCCAGAAGGATGAGAATAACGGAGATGACGACTGTGGCTTTCGCCGCGAGCCGGCCACTTTCCAGCTCTTCGCCGATGCCCATATCCATCAGCAGGTGCTTGATACCCGCAACCAGGTGGTACAGCAAGGCAGACAGAATGCCCCAGGTAATCAGCTTCGCAAGGAAGCTGTCCAGCAAGCCACTAACCCGACTGAAGCCTTCTTCCCCGGAAAGGGAAAGCTGAAGCCCGTACAACATGAAAGCAACACCCACAAAAATGATGATGCCACTGACGCGATGCAGTATGGACGTGATGGCTGGCAGCGGAAAATGAAACTTGCCGAGATCGAGATTTACTGGTCGTTTGCTATTCACAGCGCTCTCACACTCTCTCTTGGTTCCGCGGGGCCGGAAAAAACCGGATGCGGATGGTTGGTATGTAAGGATCGGTATGCTGAACGGATCCGGCACACGATATGTTCAGGAGGGAGAAAAACCGGCATGCGCTCTTTTGATATCTGACGCTGCGGCCTGTTATATCCCCGATTCCGGGCTACGGATTATAAGGAGTACCCTTTTCAATTACAAACGCGCAACTCTGTCAGGGCCCGTTAAATCAGGCCCTGGGACTCGCTATAAAGAGGATTGACAAAATCAATTAAACCTCGAAAGCAGCCGTATTCCGGATTTCCCTGATTTACAGCAGGCGTCAAATAATGGGTTTTATTGCCTCTTCCATTGACAAAAAAAGCCAACGCCCTATATTTTGCCGCCAGTTTTGCGATAATACGCGCCTTCTAGCGCTTCCAAATGCTGATAAATAGGAGAGCACCATGACCGACAGGAAAGCCACGCTTTCGGTGGGTGACAAGTCCATTGAGCTACCGGTTTACTCAGGCACCGTCGGCCCTGACGTCATTGACGTGAGAAGCCTCGTCCAGGAAGGCGTCTTTACGTACGACCCTGGATTTGTATCCACCGCAGCCTGCGAATCCCAGATCACCTACATCGACGGAGCCAAGGGCGTTCTCCTGCACCGAGGCTACCCAATCGAGGAATTGGCAGAAAACTCCGACTACCTGGAAGTCTGCTACCTCCTGCTTAACGGCGAGCTTCCGACAGCGGAAGAGAACAAGCGCTTCCACGACACCATCAAAAACCACACGATGTTGCACGACCAGATGCGCAACTTCTTCCAGGGTTTCCGCCGTGATGCGCATCCGATGGCCATTATGTGCGGCGTCGTTGGAGCCCTGTCGGCTTTCTATCACGACCAGATGGATGTCACCAACGTCGAGCAGCGTGAAATCACTGCTCACCGACTGATCGCCAAAATGCCGACCATTGCGGCCTGGTGTTACAAGTACAGCATTGGTCAGCCGTTCATGTATCCCCGCAACGACCTGACCTATTCTGAGAATTTCCTGCAGATGATGTTTGGTGTTCCCTGTGAGGAATACAAGCCAAACCCGATCCTCGCCAAGGCGATGGACAAGATTTTCATCCTGCATGCCGATCACGAACAGAACGCGTCCACCTCAACCGTTCGCCTGGCCGGCTCAACCGGCGCCAACCCCTACGCGTGTATTGCCTCCGGTATTGCAGCGCTGTGGGGTCCTGCACACGGCGGCGCCAACGAAGCAGTTCTGGACATGCTCGCGGAAATCGGGGACGAGTCCAACATCGAGAAATTCATCGCCAAGGCGAAGGACAAGGACGACCCATTCCGCCTGATGGGCTTTGGTCACCGGGTCTACAAGAACTTTGACCCGCGCGCCAAGGTAATGGCCGAAACTGCGCATGAAGTTCTGACTGAGCTCGGCCTGGAGAACGACCCTCTCCTGAAGATCGCACAGCGTCTCGAGAAGATTGCCCTTGAAGACGAGTATTTCGTCCAGCGCAAACTCTACCCGAACGTGGACTTCTACTCCGGCCTGATCCTCAAGGCCATCGGCATTCCGACGTCCATGTTTACGGTTATATTCGCCCTTTCGCGGACCATTGGCTGGTTCTCACACTGGAACGAAATGGTCAGCGGCGACTACCGCATTGGCCGGCCGCGACAGCTCTACACAGGCTCCGAAGCAAGAAGCTACCCCAAGAAGTAGCTCCCGGATAGCCGAAATCGAAAGGCCGCTGCATCAGCGGCCTTTTTTGTGCCCTCACATTCTGCAATGATTGATGCCTACTTCGCGCTAACACCAACCACGTCTGGAGAAACAGTGATGAACGTAACTGCCGCATTTATCGGTCTCGGCGTAATGGGCTATCCAATGGCAGGCCACCTGGCAAACGCCGGCCTTACAGTCCAGGTATGGAACCGCACTCACGCCAAAGCAGAGAGCTGGGCGAGCCAATATAAAGGCAAGGCCTGCGACTCTATCGCCGCCGCCGTTGCTGACGCAGACTTCGTATTTACCTGTGTGGGTGCCGATATAGATCTGGAAAAAGTCTATGAAGGCCCTGAGGGCATCATTGCCAACGCCAAGCCCGGCGCCGTGCTGGTCGACCATACAACTGCTTCGGCAGGCATTGCAGAGCAACTGGGCCAGCTTGCCAGCGCCCGCAACCTTGAGTTCATTGACGCCCCGGTATCCGGTGGTCAGCAGGGTGCGGAAAACGGCCAGCTTACCATTATGTGTGGCGGGGAGGCCGACCCTTTTTCGCAAGCGAAACCGCTGATGGAGCATTACGCCAAAGCCCTGAACCACATGGGACCGATCGGCAGCGGCCAGAAGACGAAGATGGTCAACCAGATCGCCATCGCCGGACTGGTTCAGGGCCTCTCGGAAGCCCTTCACTTTGCCGAACAGGCGGAACTGGATGTCCGCAAGGTCGTCGACGTGATCTCAAAAGGAGCAGCTCAATCGTGGCAGATGGAAAATCGCTCAGGCACCATGATTGATGGGGAGTTCGAGCACGGCTTCGCTGTCAACTGGATGCGCAAGGATCTGGCAATCTGCCTCGAAGAGGCGCGAAAAAACGGCTCAAGGATTCCGGTCGCCGCACTCGTTGACCAGTTCTATGGAGATGTTCAGCAGATGGGGGGAAGCCGCTGGGATACGTCTTCACTGATACAACGGCTACGCAAGAAACCCTGAGGTTCGCTTTCAAACAACTGGCAGGATAGGTGTCGAGCCCAACCTGCCAGTCATCCTATAGTCACTTCTCTTTCGGCTGCCATTTGCCGTTCACAAACCACGCAGACCAGCCTGTCGCTTTGCCGTCCTTTTCCGACATCACATACTGCTCCTTGCTCTTCCGGCTGTAACGGATAACCGTCGGATTACCTTCCGGGTCACGCTCCGGAGCATCCATCAAGTAACCGTACTTGGGATCAATTTCCTTGCGGTGAGGTTTGATCTCCATAACCAGTGGCGGACGCGTCTCCCGATTTTTGGGAAACTTGCTGGCAGCCAGGAACAATCCGGAAGCGCCATCACGCAGCACATAGGTGTCTTCAACCTTCTGGCACTGCAGCTCAGGCATCGGCACCGGATCCATCTTGGGAGGCGCAGGCTCGCCGCTTTTCAGCAGCTTGCGTGTGTTCTTGCATTCGGTATTGGTACAGCCGAAGTATTTCCCAAAACGCCCGGTTTTAAGCTGCATTTCGGAGCCGCACTTGTCGCACTCCAGGGTTGGACCTTCATAACCCTTGATTCGGAACGTACCCTTCTCCACTTCATAGCCGGAACAATCCGGGTTGTTACCGCACACATGGAGTTTGCGACCTTCGTCCACCAGGTAACTGTCCATGGCCGTTCCGCATTTCGGGCAACGCCGCTTCTTGCGGAGCAGACGGGTTTCACCTTCGCCATCGACATCTTCGTCCGCACTGACAACCTCGTCACCGGACACCAGGTTGATGGTCGTTTTGCACCGTTCTTTAGGCGGCAGGGAGTACCCTGAGCATCCCAGGAAAACGCCGGTACTGGCCACGCGGATCTGCATGGGGCGGCTACAGGTGGGGCACGGAATGTCGGTCTCGGTCGGGGTATTCGCCCGCATGCTTCCGTCTTCGCCACTCTCGGCGGTTTCCAGTTGCTGACGGAAACGACCATAGAAATCATTGAGCACCTTTTTCCAGTCCACCTCGCCACCGGCGATGTCATCCAGCTCCCCTTCCATTTTGGCGGTGAAGTCAAAGTCCATCAGGTTCGGAAAGGATTCCGACAACCGTTCGGTGACGATCTCGCCCATTTTTTCAGCGTAGAAGCGGCGATTCTGCAAACGGACGTAGCCGCGATCCTGAATGGTGGAGATAATCGATGCGTAGGTGGATGGCCGCCCAATACCCTGCTTCTCCAGCTCCTTGACCAGGCTCGCCTCGGTATAGCGCGGCGACGGCTTGGTGAAATGCTGGCTGGGATCGAGCTTCTTCAGTGCCAGGGTTTCGTCAACCTTGATGTCAGGAAGCGCGATATCTTCATCTTTCTTGGCCGACTGGGGCGCCACTTTGAGGAAACCCTCAAACTTGATGATCCGCCCCCGCGTACGAAGCTCGTAATCACCGTTGGCAACCACAATGGACGTGCTCAGGAATTCAGCATCAGCCATCTGGCAGGCAATAAACTGGCGCCAGATCAGGTCGTAGAGCTTCTCAGCATCTTTCTCCAGGCCGCTTATATCGGCTGGCCTACGACTCACATCGGTCGGACGGATGGCCTCGTGGGCCTCCTGGGCGCCCTCTTTGCTACCGTATACCCTTGGTTTCTCCGGCAGGAATTTATCACCGAACTGCTTTTTGACAAATTCGCGGCAACCGCTCACGGCGTCCTGGCTCAGGTTGGTCGAGTCGGTACGCATGTAGGTAATGAAGCCGGCTTCATAAAGGCGCTGGGCCAGCATCATGGTTTTCTTGACGCTGAACCCCATCCGGTTGCTGGCCGCCTGCTGCAGCGTGGACGTAATAAAGGGGGCGGAGGGACGTGAGCGCGTCGGCTTGTCCTCTCGTTTGGCCACCTTGAACGTGCCATCTTTCAGGCGGTCAACATGTTCGACACTCTGTTTCTCACTGACTGGACGATAGGCTTTATCGTCGTATCGGGTCACTTCAAAACGAACGGGCTGCTCGGCCTGCTTCGAAGCCAGGTCAGCATGCAACTGCCAAAACTCTTCGGGAATGAACTTGCGGATTTCCCTTTCGCGTTCGACGATAAGCCGGACTGCAACCGACTGAACCCGACCGGCCGAAAGGCCGCGTGCTATCTTGGCCCACAGCAATGGCGATACCATATAGCCGACGACCCGGTCGAGGAATCGACGCGCCTGCTGCGCGTTAACGCGGTTGTTATCGAGATTCCCCGGATCCTTGAAGGCCTCCTGGATTGCGCGCTTGGTTATCTCATTGAACACCACGCGGCGATATTTTTCGGGTTCGCCCCCAATGGTCTGCTGGAGGTGCCAGGCGATCGCCTCCCCTTCACGGTCCAAATCCGTCGCGAGATAGATATGATCGGCGGACTTTGCCAACCGCTTGAGTTCGCTGACAACCTTTTCCTTGCCGGGCAGTATCTCGTATCGGGCGCTCCAGTCCTGGTCAGGATCTACCCCCATGCGGGCAACCAGTTGCTCCCTGGACTTCCGTTTCTTGTGAACCACCTTCTCTTCCGGGCTCATCTTGCGGGTCAACGCGGCCTGCCTGGCACGTTCTTTCGGATCTGACGTTGAGCCGCTACCGCTGACCGGAAGGTCGCGAATGTGCCCGACGCTGGACTTCACAATGAAGTCAGACCCCAGGTATTTGTTGATGGTCTTCGCTTTCGCTGGCGACTCGACAATAACGAGGCTTTTACCCATATCGGAGATCTGTGTCCTTGGCGATAATCGGTTAAAAAATCAGCAAACCGGAAACTCGCTGTAAAATCAGTCGGCTAGAAAACAGTCCATAGCCGCCACAAGTGTATAGGTGCATTGTTTTACAGGGTCAAGAAAAGCAAGACAACCCATTCTTTTATTTCCAGGCGCCTTTTTCTCCAGTCAGAGACAGGAAAGCCCGGCGTTTGCCGGGCCTCCTGAGACAGCGTTACTGATTCTGCTCAATGAATCAGAGACGCTCCCATACCGTTGCAATGCCCTGCCCCAGGCCGATACACATGGTGGAAACACCAAGCTTACCGCCTTTGGCCTGCATGACATTCAGCAGGGTTGTAGAGATACGTGCACCGGAACAACCCAGCGGATGCCCAAGGGCAATCGCGCCACCATTCAGGTTTACTTTCTCTTCCATTACACCCAACAGCTTCAGGTCTTTCAGGACCGGCAGGGACTGACCCGCAAAGGCTTCGTTCAGTTCCCAGAAGTCGATATCTTCGACTTTCAGGCCTGCGCGCTTCAACGCCTTCTTGGTGGCCGGAACCGGGCCGTAACCCATGATCGCGGGATCACAACCGGCAACAGCCATGCTGCGAATCCTGGCAACCGGCTTCAGGCCCAAAGCTTCAGCACGCTCTGCGGACATCAGCACCATGGCTGCGGCACCGTCAGTCAGCTGCGAGGACGTACCTGCAGTCACTGTACCGTTTTTCGGATCGAACGCTGGCTTCAGCTGACCCAGCGATTCAGCGGTGGTTTCGGGACGAATGGTCTCGTCTTCCTCGATCAGCACTTTAAAGCCGTTCTCGTCATGACCTTCAATCGGAACGATTTCGTTCTTGAAGCGGCCTTCCTGAGTGGCTTCATGCGCCAGGCGATGTGAACGTGCGCCAAACTCGTCCTGCTGCTCACGGGTGATGCCGTGCATCTTGGCGAGCATTTCTGCGGTCAGGCCCATCATATTGGACGCTTTGGCAGAGTACTTGGACGCAGCCGGGTTGTGGTCAAAACCGTCGGTCATGGGAATGTGACCCATGTGCTCAACACCACCCACGAAGAACACATCGCCGTTGCCAGTCTGGATCGCCTGGGCGGCGGTGTGGATCGCGCTCATGGCAGAACCACACAGACGGTTCACGGTCTGCGCAGCAGACTCATGAGGGATGCGGGTCAGCAATGAAATCTGACGCGCCACGTTGAAGCCCTGCTCTTTGGTCTGGTTTACACAGCCCCAGATCACATCTTCAACTTCTTTCGGGTCGAGCTTCGGGTTGCGCTCAAACAGTGCTTCGATAAGCGCAGCCGACAGGGTCTCCGCACGAACATTGCGGAAGCAGCCGTTTTTGGCACGCCCCATCGGAGTCCGCACGCAATCGACGACGACAACGTCTCTCGGATTAAGGCTCATAGATCTTTCTCCGTTCGGAAATCTCGTTCAGGGTTAGCCAAAGAACTTTTCGCCAGTCTTGGCCATTTCACGCAGCTTCTCGGTCGGATGGTACAGGGGACCAAGATCTGCAAACTTGTCTGCCAGCTCGACGAACTTGTCGACACCCATGTCGTCGATATAACGCAGGGCACCACCACGGAACGGCGGGAAGCCGATACCGAAAATCAGGCCCATATCGGCGTCTGCCGGGTCTTCAACAATGCCGTCTTCCAGGCAGCGAACGGTTTCGAGGCACAGAGGCAGCATCATACGTGCGATGATGTCCTCGTCGCTGAAATCGTTCTTACCCTGAACAACCGGCTCAAGCAGCTTGTAGGTTTCTTCGTCGACAACCTTCTTCTGCTTGCCCTTGCGGTCCAGTTCGTACTTATAGAAGCCCTTGTCGTTCTTCTGTCCGTATCGGTTGTTATCGAACATCACGTCAATGGCGGTAGTACCTTCGTGCTTCATGCGGTCCGGGAAGCCGTCAGCCATGACTTCGCCAGCGTGCTTGCCGGTGTCCATGCCAACCACGTCCAGCAGATAGGCAGGGCCCATCGGCCAACCGAACTTCTCCATGACCTTATCGACGTGCTGGAAATCCGCGCCGTCACGTACCAGGTTCACAAAACCACCGAAGTACGGGAACAGCACACGGTTGACCAGGAAGCCTGGGCAATCGTTGACCACAATCGGGGTCTTACCCATGGCCTTGGCGTAGGCCACTGTGGTGGCAATAGCCTTGTCACTGGTCTTCTCACCACGGATAACCTCAACCAGGGGCATCATGTGCACCGGGTTAAAGAAGTGCATGCCGCAGAAGTTTTCCGGACGCTTCAGGTTCTTGGCCAGAAGATCGATGGAAATGGTGGAGGTATTGGACGTCAGGATCGCGTCTTCACGAACATTGTCTTCGGTCTCACGCAGAACAGCGTCTTTAACCTTCGGGTTCTCAACAACGGCCTCAACAACCAAATCGACGTTCTTGAAGTCGCCGTAGTTGAGTGTCGGCGTGATGCTGTTCAGAACGTCAGCCATCTTGCTGGCGTCCATTTTACCCTTGTCAACGCGCTTGGAAAGAAGCTTCTTGGCCTCTTTAAGACCCAGAGCGATGCCTTCCTGGGCGATGTCCTTCATGATGATGGGCGTACCCTTCAATGCGGACTGGTAAGCCACACCGCCACCCATGATGCCAGCGCCCAGAACGGCCGCCAGTTTCACGTCATTGGCTTCCTTCTCCCAGGCCTTGGCCTTTTTCTTCAGCTCCTGGTCGTTCAGGAACAGGCCAACCAGGCAGGCTGCCACGTTGGTTTTGGCCATCTTGGCGAAGCCTTTAGCCTCAACCTCGATCGCTTTGTCACGGGTAAGGCCGGCATGCTTCTGCATGACCTTGATCGCCTCGACCGGTGCCGGATAGTTCTTGCCAGCCTGGCCGGCAACGTACGCCTTGGAGATCTCGAAAGCCATCATGCTTTCCATGGCGTTCAGCTTGATCTTGCCCTTCTTCTCTTCACGACGCGCCTGGTAATCCAGCTTGCCGTCGTTGCACTGGTTGATAATGCTGATGGCCGCATCTACCAGCTTCTCACCCTCAAGTACGGCATCAACTGCACCGACTTTAAGGGCTTTGTCGGCACGGTTCTCAGTGCCGCCGCAGATCCATTCAACCGCGTAGTCAACACCGACCAGACGGGACAGACGCACAGTGCCACCGAAACCTGGGAAAATGCCCAGCTTTACTTCCGGAAGACCTACTTTGGCCTTCTTGTCCATCACCCGGTAGTCCGTGGCAAGACACATTTCAAAGCCGCCACCCAACGCCATACCGTTGATCGCCGTTACGGTGGGGAAAGGCAGATCTTCAATCGCGCTGAATACTTCATTGGCCTTGAGGTTGTTGGCAACGAGGTCTTCTTCCGGCCCGGCAAACAGGTCGGTGAATTCCGTAATGTCGGCGCCAACAATAAAGCTGTCCTTGGAACTGGTCACAACCAGGCCTTTCAGGCCCTTCTGCGCTTCCAGTTTGTCAGTCGCGGCGCGGAGCTCTTCAATCGTGAGACGGTTGAACTTGTTCACTGACTCGCCCTGCAAGTCAAAGTTCAACTGAGCGATCCCGCCTTCGATCTCTTTAACCGTGATGGCTTTACCTTCGTAAATCATCAACTGATCTCCAGTCTGTGTTTGGAACTGCTGAAACAGCCGCACAAGCGCTTCGCAAGACGACCGCTGATGCAGCGAGATTTCGGTCACTGTTTTCAATCAATACCCGATCAAGCGATCCAAAAATTCATACAGTCGTTTGAATCGTGGTGTGACACGATGAAAAAAAACGGCTCGTTTGTCAATTTGTTTCTGGAAGAATCAACCCGACCAGCCTCGAAATGGACAGCCGAACGGCATCAGGAGGCGAATGGAATTGTTGTTTATCAAGTATGTAGTTCGAGGTATTGATGCGAAACGGTAGGTTTATCACGTAAATTTTAAATTTGTTTACATTTACTCCCGTAGCGCCCCCCAAAACAACTTGATTGGTCGGCGGAGTTACTTTACCTTCAGCCTAAGACTTTAGTCCACAATAATAAAACAGCCTTAACGGAGACCCATCCGATGAAAGACGCTCGCTTGCGGGTACGTTCCCTGGTAACGGCGCTCGTGCTGTTACTGATCACCTCCTTTACGGTCCGCGCCCAGGAAGGCGACGGCTTTCTTTCGGACCTGCATAACTTCCGGGTCAATAACTACATGGCACTCGACGCCTACTATCGGTTCAGCGCAAGCGGCGATACCGAAACCCTGAACGAGATTGTCGCCAGTATCAATGCCGCCAACGAATCCATGAATTCGGTCGCCGACAGCACCGCCGGCGTATTGTCCGGAGAACAGGTTGAAAGCCTCAACGTGGAGTTCGACAAATTCAAGGATCTGATGCGGAGCAACATCAACGACGTGCGCAACACCGGTTATCCCGACCTGCGCCTGGTGTCCGATATGGCGAACCAGGCGTTATCGATGAACCAGGTGGCTTCAGAGATGTACGCGGTTGCCCGGGAAAGCGCCGAAGTCGCAACTGCCCAGAGAGTTGAAGCCGCACGCTCGGCGGCAGTCACTATGGCACAGATGATGGCCAAGTACTCCGCCCGCACCCATTCCTCGGTATCGCAAACCTTCCAGGGCTCCTCCAACGACATCCCTCTTGACGAGCAGGCAAAGCAGTTTGACGCCTTCCTGTCACAGATCACCAAAGGCGGTGCCCAAGGCCCACTAAAAGCCGCTCTGGACGACCTGACCTCCAAGTGGGAGTTCATTCGGGGCTCCTATATTAACTATAACGACAACAACGTTGCGTTTGTGATCGACCGCTATTCCAAAGGCATTCTCCGGGGCCTGGAAACAACCATTGGCCTGTTGCGCGAAAACGCCTGACGTCCACTCCGACTGGGGCAGATTGTAGCCCCAGCCAACTCTCCTTTTGTCACCTTTCCAGTCAGTCATTGATACCTGTCAGTGTTGGTTTACACTTATGGGACAAGGTACTGCTTTGGCACACCAAGAGTTTGACCCCATCCGCGAAGGAGCGATGCGATGTCGATCTATAAGAAGATACTGGTGGCAATCGATCTGACCGAAGAGGCCCCCCAGGTACTCAATAAGGCCGTCGAAATAAGCAAAGCCCATAGTGCTGAGTTGATGCTTGTGCACGTAGTGGAGCCTGTTGGCTACGCCTATGGGGGCGACATTCCGATGGACCTGACGGAACTTCAGGATCAACTGGACAAGGCGGCAAAGGAACAGCTTGCCGGGTACGGTGAAAAGTACAATGTTGGCAAAGACAATCAGATAGTGACGGTGGGGCGCCCTGAATCCGAAATCCATCGGCTGTCTGAAGAGCAGAGTGTGGACCTGGTCATCGTGGGAAGCCACGGCCGCAAAGGGTTCCAGTTGCTTCTCGGATCAACCGCCAACGGTGTGTTGCATGGCACCGTCTGCGATGTCCTTGCGATCCGCATCCAGTAGCCGGACGATGGCCGCGGCGCCCTAGTCGGCGCCGTCGCCCTTCATTTTTGCTTCCAGTTTTCGAAGCTGACTTTCCAGGGAAAAGCTCACACTGGAGGCCATTGAGAAGAAGTTCAGCAATGCCTTCAGGTTACTGTCCCCCTCGCACACCGAATGAATCCGCTGCCATAACGCCTGGTTGACCAACTGCAGGCGTTGATTTCTCTCCACCAGCCCTTTCAGTTCCCAGTCTGGCTCCTTGTGGTTACGTTTCGCCAGGTACTGCTGCAAAAGGTAGTGAGACACACTCCTCATGATGAATTCATCGTTGCTGGCAAACGGCAAGTGATGCACGGCCATCGACTTCAGTTCGGACAACACCGGACACCCGCTTGTCGCCATTTTCAGCCCCAGCAATGACCTCAGGGACTCCTCAAGCGTGGTGTCCTTGGAATAACGCCTGCGGTCGTCTGTAACCTCCACAGTCACCTTCTGGTAGGCGTCCTCTGCCTGAAAGGCATTCACAACCGGAAGCATTTCAACGGCGGCGGGACATCGTGGCGACTCCGATGCTTTCAGCGGGCAGTTGGCGCATTGGCAGTGCTCCAACCTTGTCCAGCTCGGCAGGTTGCCCACCGGCTCAGCTGGCCGGTCCGTTACTTTAAACGTCTCGGAACGCTTGTCTTCAAATTTGAAGTGGTACGTTACATTCATTGATTCGCCTGTTCTTCCAGCTCCATCCAGCGCTCGATGACCTTCTCCAGGTGGGCTTCCTTGTCCCCGAGGTCCGCCAGGGTCGTGGAGACGCTCTCAGCGGGCCCGGAGTAGAATTCCGGATCGGAAATCTGTGCCCGAAGCTTTTCCAGTTCCGCCTCCAGCTCTTCAATCTGGCCCGGAAGTTTTTCCAGTTCAAGCTTCAGTTTGTAGCTGAGTTTTACGGGTTTTGTTTTTTTGGTGTCTGCCACTGCGGGCGTTTCCGGCTTCTTTTCCGGCACTGGGCTCTGGTTCTTTGGCGGCTTGGTGGCCTTTCGGCTTACCCCCTCAGAAGGGAACCGGCCACCCTGCCTCCGCCAATCGGTATACCCACCGACAAACTCCGCGACTCTGCCAGAGCCGTCCAGGAACACCGTATCAGTAGCGACGTTATCGAGGAACTCGCGGTCGTGGCTGATAACGATCACAGTACCGGCAAATTCCACCAGCCGGGATTCAAGTAACTCCAGGGTCTCCACGTCCAGATCATTGGTCGGCTCATCCAGCACCAGGATATTGGCAGGCTTACTGAAGAGCTTGGCAAGAAGAAGACGCGCACGCTCACCCCCGGAAAAGACACGCACAGGGGACCGCGCCCGTTCCGGGCTGAACAAAAATTCCTGCAGATATCCCAGTACGTGCTTGCTCTGGCCGTTAATTTCGATGAACTCCCGCCCCTCGGACAGGTTATCCAGCGCATTGCGTTCAAGATCGAGCTCACCCCGGAGCTGGTCGAAGTAGGCGATCTGCAAATTGGTGCCGAGGCGAATTCGGCCATCTGTGGGCTTCAGGTCTCCCAGCATTAGCCGGACCAGGGTGGTCTTCCCAGTGCCATTTTCACCAACGAGGCCAATCTTATCGCCCCTGAGGACCGTCATGTTCATGTCGCGAATGACCGCGGTACCATCAGGATAGGCAAATCCGGCATCACTGGCTTCCACCACCAGTTTCCCGGAACGGGCGGCGTCTTCCACCGAAAAGCTCGCAGTTCCACCGCGTTCGCGACGTTGCTGGCGTTCTTCACGCATGGCCTTTAGCGCCCTCACCCGGCCCATATTGCGGGTCCTACGAGCCTTGATCCCCTGGCGTATCCACGCCTCTTCCTGTTTTAGCCGCTTGTCGAACAACGCATTCTGGCGATCTTCCTCCTCCAGAGCCTTTTCCTTCAGGTCCAGATAGCGGTCGTACGTAGCGGCAAAACTCACCAGATGCCCGCGGTCCAGTTCCACGATGCGCGTGGCCATGCGGCGTATAAACGCGCGGTCGTGGCTGACAAACAGAATCGCGCCACGGAATTGACCAAGGGCCTCTTCCAGCCAGGCAATGGCGGGCACATCCAGGTGGTTGGTAGGCTCATCCAGTAACAGGATATCCGGCTCGGTCACCAGGGCACGCGCCAACAGGACGCGTCGCTGCCAACCGCCGGAGAGCGTGTTCAGACGCTGCTCCGGGTCGATGCCGTATTGCTCGAGGATGGCGCCGACTTTCTGGTCCAGACGCCAGCCATCCAGCGCCTCAAGGCGCTCCTGTACTTTCATCAGTCGGTCCAGGCTGGCTTCATCCGCAGTCTGGGACAACCGATGAAATTCCGCGAGCAATTCCCCGGTCTCCGGGAAAGCACCGGAAACGGCCTCATACGCGGTTCGAGTATCATTGACGGGGAGATTCTGGGGCAGCACTGACAACACCGCACCGTCGTCCAGCCGGACAACACCGCCGTCCGCCGTTACCTCACCGCTGACGATCTTCAGTAGTGTGGATTTTCCCTCGCCATTCCTGCCAAGAAGACACACACGTTCACCCGCCTCGATGGTCATAGAGGCTTGGTCGAGCAATGGCTGCATGCCAAAAGCAAGGGATACGGCATCCAGCGTTAACAATGGCACGTTACTGATTCTCCGTTGTGGCAGTCGTTTGCAGAGTAATCGGATCGCCGACCCGGATGGTCCCGTCCGATTCATGAATGGCGTTCATTCCGAAAATGACGCCGTCAGAGGTTCGCCGATAGGTTCCAAGCATCCTTAAAGGCTGCAGATCTACGGACTTTACGCCTTGGTCCGGGTCCACGGTGGTCATAACACAGCGGGAACAGGGCTTTACCAGCGTGAATGCCGTTTCCCCGATGCGTGCAGATGTCCAGTTGTCCTCATCCCAGGCCCCCGCGCCCTCAACAACAATGTTCGGCCGGAACCTTCGCATATCGATGGCCGAATCAAGGCGCGAGTTCAGCTCTTCAAGGGACGCAAGATTGGTGATCAGGAATGGAAAACCATCGGCAAAGCTGACCCGACGATACTCGGTAACCCGGCTCGCATCAACGCGGCGGAAGGTTTCCTCGGGCATATACACAAAGCGAAATTTCTGGCCACAGTAGCGGGACAATGCAGCAGATGCCTTGTCCTCTCCGTACACCGCTTTCGCCCAGTCCCGCCAGACCCTGACACGACACTCCTCAGTGTCCGGCAACAATGGAAACTCGCCCTCCCCCGGTATATCGACAAAGACCTGCCCTGAGTCCAACCGGGTTTTGATCATGGCGAGTTCCGGATTGCTTCGCTGGGTAACGAACTCGCGCTCGGAATCAACGATCATCCAGCGACGGTCATCGGCCGGACCGAACTCGTCCAGAAGGAATGAAGAAACCTGGATTCCGGCCAGGGATTTGACCGGATAGACATACAACGAATGTACCTGCATGGGCGCTCCCGAAACACTGACGACAAGGCATCCAATATGACCTGGCAGTATAACCGAGAACAGGGTGTGAAGACTGTGGCTTGCAGGCTAAAAATGAAAAACCCGGCCTTTCCTTTCGAAAAGACCGGGTTTTTGGAATCTGGAGCGGGAAACGAGATTCGAACTCGCGACCCCAACCTTGGCAAGGTTGTGCTCTACCAACTGAGCTATTCCCGCTTGATCAACGGACGCGTATTCTACGGATTCATCCTGGTTCGTCAACTCTTTTTTCAGGACCTTTTTCATCCCCATATTCAGACCGGTACGATCTCCTGTTCGCCTAACGCCAACCCGATCACGCGCGCAACGGTCTCAGACAGTGCAGCGTAATCCACACGCTGATCGTTGAGTAAAGAATCATATCCCATACCCAGAGTGACATTCACCAGCAGCGTTGCGTCTCTCTCCGGTGATGGCGAATCCAGCCGCTTCAGTATCTGCCGCAGGCCTGCGGTCCAGGCTTCACGATAGCTTCTTGCCAGGCCCGCAAGACGGTCATCCCTTAGCGCCTCCATAAGGAACACCTGCTCCGCCAGCATCTGCTGCCTTCGCTTAGTAAACTGCTCATGGAGGTAGGCCGTCGATATTACCGACAAACGCGCAGCCAATTCCTTGCGTTGGGGACCATTGCGCCGAAGGGTTTCTGCAGGGGTGGTATCCAGCACCAGATTGATGGTGTCATAAAAGCCATCAAGATTGTCCCGGGCTTTTTCAGCGAAGAGCATGAATGAGTCACTGATCAATTCATGAATATCGCGAAAGTAATAGGTGGTGGCGGCCAGAGGCACTTTCGCTTCCCTCGCAACAGCTCGATGCTTTATGCCTCGCAAACCGTCACGAGCTGCAATACGAAGGGTCGCCTCCAGGATTTTAAGACGCCGTAGCTCGCTTTTTACACGTAAGGTCTTGCGCCCCCTGTAGCGAATCGACTGCCGAAGTAATCGGTTCTCCGGCAGTTCACTGTTCGCCTGGAGTGCGGGGTTCTGTAACTGCCCCATGGCTGGTTTTCCTTGTTTCGATCGCCGGCCGCCTGCAATGGCCCTGAGACCTGTGCAGCGAAGCCTGATTCTTGTTAGTTTTTGTAAATTCTGCCGCATAAGGCGCCATGAAACCTTGATGGGCTTGGCAGTTCCGGCCTGTTGAACGGATTTGAAGGCATTTATTGGCCGAAGCGCTTACCGTTGGTCAGGTAGGCTTGCTCCTCCGGGCTCGAGGAGCGTTTCAGTGCCTGGTTGCGGTGTGGAAAACGGCCGAATTGGTGGATGATATCCCGATGGTCACGGGCGGATTGTAGAAAACTCTCCATAAAATCTCCGACAATGCCATCGGTGGCGGCGGCCAATTGTGAGTAACACTCCACAGACAGATCCTGATCCTCACGTTTTTCCGAGTGCTGCAGCGGCATATAGAGGAAGCCCCGCTTTACCGGGGGCAATTCCATGTCCTGTCCATCACGCATCGCTGCCTTACAGAGCTTTACAGACAACCGGTCATTGGAAAACGCCAGCGCTCCGCCCCGATGTATATTCCGTGTGAACTGATCCAGCAGGATGATCTCTGCAAGAGCCCCACCGGCCGTCTTGCGCCAGTGCCGCAGACCGTCCTCTGACGCAAAAAGGACCATCGACAGGAAGCGTCGCCGGATTTCCTGGTCGAAGGCACGCGTGGAACGGAACCAGCGATTCCTGTGAAAGCTGTCCGGCAGGCCGTGCTCATCAAGTTCACCAAACCAGAAATCCAGAATCTCTTTCCAATCGAACATATACCCATCCTATCGTCATCGAGCAGCACAGTGGCAGGCCTGCGGCTGCTACACTTTAGATTACTATCCCAGCTTTTATTCATACCAGGAGATACTATGAACGGAGAAGCTCCCCGAATAATCCTACTTGCCCATGGAAGCAGCGATGAGCGCTGGTGCCGGACGTTCGAAGCATTGGCAACCCCGACACTTGAATCTGTACCCGGGTCCCGCATTGCCTATATGGAACTGGCAGAGCCCTCCCTGGATACGGTTATCAGCGAGGGAGCAAGTGAAGGCGTCCGACAGTATACCGTCGTGCCGCTGTTCCTGGCGGCGGGCCGTCATCTCAGAAAAGACGTTCCCGCGATGATCGAGGGGCTACAAAGCCAACACGAGGTCAGCATTACGCTTGCACCACCCATCGGTGAGAACCCCGAACTGGGGAAAGCCATTCGTGACGTTGTGATCCACGAACTCGACAGCCACAAACAGCCGGCATAACCCATCACCGACAACTATCAATAGCCGACCATTAACCGACCCAGGAGCGAGCAGCAATGGATAATCGGATTCTGATCACCGGAGGCACCGGATTCATCGGCCAATCATTGTGCCAACAACTGATCAGCAAAGGCTACGCCCCAACCGTCTTCAGCAGACAGTCCACGGCAAACGTTCAGGCTCTTTGTGGACGTGTAGAGGCGTTGGGAGATCTCGAGCTGCTACGAGGCCACCCGGGGTTCGGTGCGGTTATCAACCTGGCTGGCGAAGGCATCGCCGATAAACGGTGGTCCGATCGCCGCAAACAGGAACTGCGGGACAGCCGTATCGGCCTTACTAGCCTCCTGGCGAACGTGATAAGGAGCTGGCAATCACTCCCGAGCGTGCTGGTGTCCGGTTCTGCGGTGGGTTTCTACGGCGACCAGGGCCGTGAACGCGTGACTGAGCAAACGTTGCCCCATGACGAATTCACTCATCGCATGTGCCGTGACTGGGAACAGGAAGCTCTGAGCCTGGAGGCTGACGGCGTTCGCGTATGCCTGTCGCGGACGGGGATTGTTGCTGGCCCGGGTGGCGGTTTCCTGCAGCGCATGCTTCTACCCTTCCGCCTGGGTCTTGGGGGACGACTTGGCGACGGCGAACAGTTCATGCCATGGGTTCACCGGGATGACGTGGTCGCAGCGCTTGTCTGGATGCTCGAATCCGACAAGGCCAACGGCCCCTACAACGTCGTGAGCCCCAACCCGGTCACCAACCGGCAGTTTACAAAGTGTCTTGCCGGCGTTTTGGGCCGGCCGGCCATTTTCCCGGCACCAAGTCCGGTCCTTAAGTTGGCGCTGGGCGAAATGTCCCGGTTGTTACTGACCGGCCAAATGGCCATACCCGAAAGACTCGAAGCCGAAGGGTTCCATTTCCAATATCCTGAATTGGGCCCAGCCCTGGCGGATTCGGTAAGGTACTGAGGCGGTCCTCGGAAAGGCTCAGGGCAGCTTCCTCGACCAACTTGCTGTGCTCGCGAAAGCTATTATTTTTTTTAAAAACCGTTTGACAGCTCGTATCGCCTTACTTAATATACGCGCCACCTCGACGAGGCAAGCTTTTGAAGCGATGCGTCCCCTTCGTCTAGTGGCCTAGGACTCCGCCCTTTCACGGCGGCAACAGGGGTTCGAACCCCCTAGGGGACGCCATTTTTTCAGCTTCTTTTTCTTTGCAGGTCCACTCTGCACTCCCAATCGATCAGCCCTGCATGCGCAGGCGTCCAACACCCCCGATCACCGCCCGCTCCCAAGACATTAACAAATCCTGAACAGTGACACATTTCTCCCGATTTTTCCTGTATTTGCGAGGCATTTGCAAGAAACTGCTGCTATAGTCCTGAGAACACCGTCTGACCATGCTCATTGAAACCTGCCAGGGTGGCCGAAGTATAGGACATGCAAAAACTGTTGACTCGCCTGCAACGATTTCGAACCGGGTCTCCCCTGTCCTTCAGGCTGCTCGCATACATCCTGTTGTTCAGCTCGTTGTTCACGCTCATCTCTTCAGCTATCCAGATATACTCGGATTACCGGAAGGACCTGTCGCAGATCGACAGGCGCATGATGGTTGTCGAAACCGGCTATACCTCCAGTCTGGCCCGCAGCCTATGGGCGCTGGATCAGAAACTCCTACAGACCCAGCTCGAAGGCATACTCAGCCTGCCAGACATCGTTCACCTACGCCTCAAAATTGAACCGGATTCCGAACTGGTCATGGGCGAAATCCCTCGCAACGCCCAGACAATCAGCCATACGTTCAAGCTCACCCACCAGGGTGATGAAATGTTCAGTTTGGGTCAGTTGACCATCACCGCCGATCTGAAGCGGGTGTTCTCGGACATGCGCCAAAAAGTCGTAGTGGTGCTGACCACCCAGTTCCTGAAGACCTTTTTCGTTTCGATCCTGATCATCTGGATTTTCCAGCACTTCATTGCGCGGCACCTGACCACCATGGCCAACTACGCCCGCAATTTCTCACTCAACAACCTGTCAGACCCGCTTGAACTGGACCGACCGGACACCCAACTGAATCGAAATGACGAACTGGCCCAGGTCACCGTTGCCATCAACCAGATGCGGGAACGTCTCAACGATGACCTCGAGCGACAGGAGCGCGATGCCCAGGAAATCCGAAAATTCTCCAAGGCGATTGAGCAAAGCCCGTCATCGGTGCTGATTTGTGATCGCCAGTGGCGTATCGAATACGCCAACCAGAAATTCAGCCAGCTCACCGGCTACGACGCTGCCACCATCGCCGGAAAACACCCGGGCGTGCTATCCGAGGATGCACAGGCCCATCGAGAAAACCGCCAACTGTGGCAATCCATCCGACTTCAGGTCCAACGCGTGGGGGTCTGGCAGGGGGAAATCAACAGCGTTCGCAAGAACGGTGAGCGCTTCTGGGAACAACTGATCGTAACCCCCATCAAGAATTCCAAGGGCGAAGCCACCGGCTACCTGATTCTTGGCGAAGATATCAGCATTCGCAAGCGCTACGAGCAACAACTGCTCAGACAGGCTAACTACGACATCCTGACCGGGCTTCCCAACCGGATGCTCGCCCTGGATCGCCTGAAACTGGCCCTGGCCCAGGCAAGACGCGAAAGCTCCCTGGTTGGCGTGATGTTTCTCGACCTGGACAACTTCAAGCACATTAACGATACCCTTGGGCACGACGCCGGTGACAACCTCCTGATAGAGGCCGCACGACGGATTTCCAGCTGCCTTCGAGGTACCAGCACCGTCGCCAGGCTTGGTGGTGATGAGTTTCTGGTGATATTGCCCGGCCTGACGGGCCCCGAGGCGACGTCACAGGTGGCAGAGCGTATCCTCAAGACCTTTGCCCCTCCTTACTTGCTGAATGGCCAGGAAGTGTTCGTAACCACCAGTATCGGTATCTCCGTTTTCCCGAACGACTCCGATAACAGCGGCACCCTGCTTCAACACGCCGATGCCGCCATGTACCAGGCCAAACACAAGGGTAAAAGTGCCTATGCTCTCTTTGCTCCGGAAATGACGGAAGTCTCCCATGAACGGCTGCAGATGGAATCGCTGATGCGCCGGGCCCTGGAGCAAAAAGAGTTTGAGCTCTACTACCAGCCCATTGTTCGCACTGAGTCCGGACAACTGTGCTCTGCCGAAGCCCTGCTGCGCTGGAATAACCCCGG
The DNA here is from genome assembly GCF_028581595.1 of Marinobacter sp. DS40M6. Lineage (NCBI taxonomy): Bacteria > Pseudomonadati > Pseudomonadota > Gammaproteobacteria > Pseudomonadales > Marinobacteraceae > Marinobacter > Marinobacter sp. DS40M6. The sequence continues at coordinate 78,535 of NZ_JAFCAE010000006.1, forward strand.
TATGGGTATGGTCATGCCCGACCGGTTTATACCCCTGGCGGAAGAAACCGGCCTGATAACGCCGATTGGTGAATGGGTGTTACGGGAAGCCTGCCTGGCGGCCATACGCTGGAAAGAGTCCACTGGTACGGACATCGGCATTTCAGTCAACGTATCTCCCAGGCAATTCAGGGATCCGGGCTTTGTCGACACCGTCATGAATGCTCTCAAAGCCAGCGGTTTGCCCCCCCAGCAACTGGAACTGGAAATCACTGAGCGACTGATCCTTGATAACACCATAGAAACCGCCGATATCCTGCGGCAACTCGATCAATCCGGCATTCGCCTGTCAGTTGATGACTTCGGTACCGGCTATTCGGCGCTCAGCTACCTCAAGAGCCACCCTTTCGATACCCTGAAAATCGACAAATCCTTTGTTCAGGACGTGATGAAGGAGCGGGAGGACGCCTCGCTGGTGAAGGCCATCATCAACATGGCCCACAGTCTTGGCTTGAGTGTAATTGCAGAAGGCGTGGAAGAAGAAGCCCAGACACACTTCCTGCAACAGGAAGGCTGTGACTATTCACAAGGCTATTTCTACAGCAGGCCGATGCCCGAAAACGAGTTTCAGGAGTGGCTAAAGACCAACCATCGCGCCCTTTGATGCAGCACCGACTGCCTGGCGCTGCCCCGACGGTCGGATCGTTTCAGCGTTTCTTGCTCTTCATTCGCGCTTTCTTCCGTACCGGCCGCCCTTTCTTCAGGTCATTGTCCTGTTTGACCTTCTGACGCGGCGTAAGCCGGCTAACCTTATTAGCGAACGGGTTTTCACTGGAACGGAACTCGAAGCGAATGGGAGAACCATTGACCTTCAGCACTTTACGGAAGGTATTCTCCAGATAGCGTTTGTAAGCCCCTGGCAACGCGTCAGTCTGATTTCCATGCACCACAATCACTGGAGGGTTGGACCCACCCTGGTGGGCGTACCGCAGCTTTATTCGACGCCCCTGCACAAGCGGCGGCTGATGTTGGGCGGTAGCATCCTGGAGGATGGCCGTCAGGCGATTGGTCGGCCACTTGGCCATCGCTGACTCATAGCAGGCGTGAACCGAATCGTACATGACGCCCACACCGGAGCCGTGAAGGGCAGATATGTAGTGCTTGTCAGCATAATCAAGAAAGGCCAGGCGGCGCTGAACCTGCTCTTTTACCTTGGTCCGGTCGTCCGGGTCCATGCCGTCCCATTTGTTGACCGCAATCACCAGGGAACGGCCGGCATCCAGAACAAAGCCAATCAGATGAAGATCCTGGTCCACCAGACCTTCCCGGGCGTCGATAACCAGGATGACCACATGGGCGTCATCGATAGCCTGGAGGGTCTTGATGATGGAAAACTTCTCCACCACCTCACTGACATTCTTGCGCCGGCGCACACCGGCCGTATCGATCAGTGTGTACTGGTTATCCATGCGTTCAAACGGGATGTAAACGCTATCCCGGGTGGTGCCGGGCATGTCATAGACGATCACCCGGTCCTCTCCGAGCATGCGGTTGACCAATGTTGACTTGCCCACGTTCGGTCGCCCGACAATACCAATGCGTATGCCCGGATAACGATCGGCACGGTCCTGTCCTTCACGCTCTTCCTCGGACGGCAGCAACTCTTCCAGCATGGAGCGAATGCCCCGGTTGTGAGAGGCAGCAATCAGATAGGTGGACTCGAAGCCCAGGCCATAGAAATCGGAAGCGGCGATGTCGGGGTCCTGGCCATCCGTCTTGTTGACCACCAGATGCGCCCGCTTGCCGGTTTTCCGAAGATGGGCAGCAATCAGTTCGTCGCCGCCATTGAGGCCAGCCTTGCCATCTACCAGAAACAGGACAATGTCAGCTTCCTCGACAGCCTGCATGGACTGGCGGGCCATTTCAGCGTCCAGGCCTTCCTCACCCCCGGTCAGGCCACCGGTATCAATCACGATAAAGCGCTGCCCTTCGTAATTGCCCTCACCGTATTTACGATCACGGGTTAAACCGGGGAAATCCGCTACAAGCGCATCCCGGGACCGCGTCATTTGATTAAACAGTGTCGATTTGCCCACGTTGGGGCGCCCGACAAGAGCAATTACAGGGGTCATAGTCTTTCGCTACACATTAAACAGGGCCCGCGCTTCACAGCGATAGGGCCGGAAAGGAGCACTCAGTCGAGCGTCCGGAGTTTCAATACCGACAGTTTACCGCTATTGCCATACACAAGAAGGTTACCGTTCTGCAGGCGCTGGAAAGGCACCCGCAGGCCCTCGTCGTCAAATTCAAGCTGACCCACCAGGCTGCCGTCTTCCAACGACAACATATGAATGTAGCCCTCGAAATCACCTATCAACAGGTAATCCTCATAGACAACCGGCTGCGTTGGCTGCCGCCAGGATAACCGGTCCTGAACCCACAGCTCGCGACGGTCGGAACCGCGGTAGGCCGTGATATCGCCGTTGGCACCCGCGACAAAAATATTACCGTTGCCGATCATTGGTGACTGCAGGCTGGAGGCGGGACGACTCCAGATTTCCTGTCCGGTTTGCAGGTCAACCAGCGCAAGCTTGCCCTGATAGCCCACAATCATCGCTGCGCTCTCTAGAATCAGCGGCTCACCGGCCACATCAACAAGCCGTTCAAGCTCGGTACGGCCCTGCGGCTGGCCGACTTCATACTGCCAAACGGGCTGGCCGGTCTCAGTGGAGATCGCCATGAGCTTCCCGTTGGCCAGTGAAGCCAGCACAAGGTCTGCCCCGACAAGCGGCGACGCCGCTGCACGTATTGACAGGACCGGGACATCACTGTCGTATTGCCATGCCTGCTCCCCGGAGGCGGTATCAAACGCCAGCACCTTGCCATCAATGGTCTGTGTCACCACCAGGCGTCCGTTGGACTGGGGGGACGCCAACACTTCGTTGGGCAAAGGCTGCCGCCAAAGCGCAGAACCATCTTCGCGCGACAGGGCCATCAGCTCAGCATCACGGGTGACCAGGTACAGGTTTCCCTGATCGCCACCAACGCCGGCACTGATTTCCTCGTCAAGATCCCGGAACCAGAACACCTCGCCGTTTTCGGAGCCGACGGCATAAACCTCGCCATCGGCTGATGCCGCATACAAACGGTCTCCGGTGTTCAGAGGGGCGAGGTACAGGAAGTTGTCATCATGCCCGTCCCCAACACCCATACTCCAGACAGGCTCAAGCCCGACACTGGATGAAATCTCCGGAACCGGTGCAGGTTGCTCAAAGGTGTCGCTGGTACTACATCCTGCAAGGACAGCCAGTGTCAGCATACCCGCAAGCGAAAGGAGTCTGGTATGCCCGTTAACCAACCAGGGCATCAGGCTCCCTCCTCAACACCAAGGTCGGATAGCTTGAGCTCAAGAATGCCGCTACGACCCTGCTGGTTCATTTCACGGGCCGCCAGATACGCTTCACGAGCCCCCTCACGATTACCCTGGGCTAGCAGGATATCGCCTTTAAGCTCGGTAAAAATAGCGCCGAAACTGCCGGTATTGTCCGTACCCTCAATGGTTGCCAAAGCCTCTTCGTACTGCTCCGCCGCGAACTGGGCGCGGGCCAGGCGGTTGCGAATAACCATTGCCAACGCTCCGCTTTCGCCGGCTTTTTCCTGCGCCCAGGTCAGGGATTCGATCGCCCCTTCCGGATCGCCCTGGTCCATAACCTGTTGGCGAGCAAGCATCAACATGCCATAAACAGCGAAGGCGCTGTCGCTGTATTCTTCTCGCAGGTTCTCGGCCACGTAGGCAACGGTATCTGCGCGATTTTCATCTGTCTCATCGCTATAGGCATTGATCAGCTCGGCAAACTGGGAAGCCGCTTCCGTACGCTGCTGCATTTGATGGTTCTGCCAGGCCTGCCACCCGAAAACAATCGCAAGCGCCGCACCGACGCCAATCAGGAGCGAGCTGCCATTCTTCTTCCACCAGTCCTTGATTGCCTGGACCGTTTCTTCCTCAGTACGCATTTCAGCCATGATGACTCCTGCAATAGATGATTATTATGCTGTAACTCGTCGGCGCGCCATCAGCGGCCAAGCAATTCTTCAAGCGTCGCGGCCAGATCACCCTGAGCAACGTCTAGTTGCCCCTCGTCTGACCGTAACGGCTTAAGGCCGACCGTCCCGTTGGCAACCTCATTCTCACCCAGAATGACCGCGTAACGGGCGCCACTGCGATCAGCCTTTTTCATCTGACTCTTGAAACTGCCGCCGCCACAGTGCCCCATAACCGTTACGCCCGGCAAAGCGTCACGAAGGGATTCACCCAGCGCCAATGCGGGTGCCACGGTGGATTCACCCATAGCCGCAACATACACATCGACATTGCCATTGGCACTGTCTGGCACAAGGTTAAGCGTTTCCAGCAGCAGGATCAGTCGTTCGAGCCCCATGGCGAAACCGACCGCAACCGTGGGCTTGCCTCCCAATTGCTCCACCAGCCCATCATAGCGACCACCGGCGCATATCGTCCCCTGGGCACCCAGGCTGTCGGTAATCCACTCGAATACAGTTTTGCCATAATAGTCGAGCCCGCGAACCAGCTTTGGATTCACCGTATACTCAATGCCAGCCGCGTCCAGCAACGAGCGCAGTTGCCGAAAATGATCCCGAGACTCGTCGTCGAGGTAATCATCCAGACGAGGCGCGTCCACCAGAAGTCTCTGGGTATCCGGGTTCTTGCTGTCCAGAATGCGTAGCGGGTTCGAGCCAAGACGCCGTTGGCTGTCTTCGTCCAACTGCTCCCGGTAATCCGAGAGGTACGCGACCAGCGCCTCGCGGTATTCCCGACGGGCAGCAGACGTACCTATGGAATTGATTTCCAGGCGGGTGTGTTCACTCAGTCCTAGCGCGCGCCAGAGCCTGGCCGTCAACACGAGGAGCTCAGCATCAATATCCGGGCCGGTCATGCCAAAACATTCCACGCCGATCTGGTGGAACTGACGGTAACGGCCTTTTTGGGGGCGCTCATGACGAAACATGGGGCCGGTGTACCAAAGCCGGCGGGTCTGATTAAAAAGCAGACCGTGTTCTTCGGCGGCACGCACGCAGCCGGCCGTACCTTCGGGGCGCAGGGTCAGGCTGTCACCGTTGCGATCCTCAAAGGTGTACATCTCTTTCTCAACGATATCCGTCACTTCGCCAATAGAGCGCTTGAACAGGTCCGTCTGCTCAACCACCGGCATGCGAATTTCCTGATAACCGTACTGGGAAAGCACTTTCCTGACCGTGTCTTCCACAAACTGCCACACCGGCGTCTGCTCTGGCAGGATATCGTTCATCCCGCGGATTGCCTGGATCTTAGCCAAGTTACTACCTTATCTGTGTCGGTGATTTGACGATCTGCTCTCAGTCGGCCGAGCGGGTAATGATCGCTTCTTCCTTTTCCTTGCGACGCGCCACTTCCTCACGGATCAGCCGTTCCAGGTCGTCGGTCAGGTTGGCATTGTCGAGCTTCTGATTGGGCTTGCCCGACGCGTAGAACAGGTTCTTGGGGCTACCGCCGGTCAAGCCCAGGTCAGCAACCTTGGCCTCGCCCGGCCCGTTTACAATACAGCCAATGATGGCAACATCCAGGGACTCGTTGACATCTTCCAGACGAGCCTCAAGGTCATTCATGGTCTGGATGACATCGAAATTCTGGCGTGAGCAGCTTGGGCACGCGACGAAGTTGATACCCCGGCTGCGCAGGCGCAAGCTTTTGAGAATATCGTAGCCGACCTTGATCTCCTGCACCGGGTCTGCCGCGAGCGACACTCTGATGGTATCCCCAATGCCGTCCATCAGCAGCATGCCCAGGCCAACAGAGGACTTCACTGTCCCGGAGCGAAAGCCACCAGCCTCGGTAATACCCAGATGCAGGGGTTGTTCTATCTGTGCAGCAATCTGACGATATGCCGCCACCGTCATGAAGACCTCTGAGGCCTTCAGGCTCACCTTGAAGTCCTGAAAATCATGACGGTCGAGAATGTCGATATGGCGCATGGCCGACTCAACCAGAGCCTCGGGTGTCGGTTCCCCGTACTTACGTTGCAGTGCCTTTTCCAGCGAGCCTGCGTTGACGCCAATACGAATCGGGATATTGCCATCCCGCGCGGCGCTGATCACGGCGCTGACACGGTCATCCCGACCGATATTACCCGGGTTGATACGAAGACAATCAACACCCAGTTCCGCCACCCGCAGAGCAATTCGGTGATCGAAATGGATGTCAGCCACCAATGGTACCGACACCATTGAGCGAATCTTGCCGAACGCTTCCGCAGCATCCATTGTAGGCACGGATACCCGCACAATGTCCGCTCCAGCTTCCTGCAGGGCGCGGATCTGGCCAACGGTTGCATCCACGTCACAGGTGTTGGTGTTGGTCATGCTCTGGACAGCAATAGGCGCATCGCCACCCACGGGAACATCGCCTACCATTATCTGGCGTGATTTGCGTCTTTTGATCGGAGATTCGTGATTCATATAGCCTGCTAACCGCAAAAGAGGGTTCGAAACGTTCAGATATCCAGCGAGAATTCTGCTCGGTTGTTGACGACCCGATAACCGGAAAGGTCAATCGGTTGGCCATCAAATCTTATAGATTCGATGGCATCGACTGCGCCGACAACAACGTCGATGGGCAGCCTGCCTGATACATTAATCCTGTCACCATCCCGTTGCAGGGATCCCACCAGGCGATTGCCCGCCGAATCGGTTACCTGAACCCAGCACTCATCGCTGAATGTCATTTCCAGGCGAGCGCTGCCGACGGCAGCCGTTGGCTGGGCGCTCTCCTGAAACGCTGGCTCCGGCTCACTGGTCACCACCGGAACCTGGCTCTCATCAATCTCATCGACAGCAGGTTGCGCAGCCGGAGCGGAATCGTCTTCAACCGTCGGGGCCGGAGAGCCAGAGATCTGCTCATTCACCTGAGGGTCCTCAGGCAGCTCTGCCAACTCGCTATTGTCCTCAACGATCGACGCTTCATCAACCGGCGCGGATAGCCTATCGGCCTCTTCCTCGGTTTCAGGCTCGGCTAACTCGGTATCGACAGTATCGTCCACCGACACCGTCTCTTCGGATGGTTCAGGCTGCGCGGGAGCAGCCGTTTCCGAGGACACAGCCGGTTCCGTCGTGTCGCCTGTTATACCGTCCAACTCGCCCATAAAGCGCAATGCGAGAAAGGCAATTACTGCTATGGCCAGCAGGAGAAGCAGAAACTTTGCAACGCGGCGCTTGCGCCGCCTGCGACGCTCGATATCAATCAGCGGATTCGCTTCTTCTGCCTGCACTTTTTGCTGTCGTAGCGGTTCGAGCTCCTCATCCAGCGTCGCGATCACCGCATCCGGATCAAGGTCAACCTGTCGTGCGTAGGTTCTGACATAGCCTTTAAGGAACAGTTCACTGTCGATCTGTTCATAATGCCCGTCCTCTATCGCCTGTATTATCGCCGGGCGAAGGTGCTGGGCATCGGCCACGGCGGAAACACTGAGCCCCTTCTGCTCACGCGCACGTTTGAGCAACTGGCCCGTAGGCTCACTCAGGCCCGACGGTTGTTGTGCGTCATCACTGTCCATTGGATGTCATCACCCTGTATTGTTGGTATTCGACAGAGTTTGGAAAATTGTTCTTCAGTTGGAGCGCAAGACTCGATTCCCGGTTCCTGTCGCCCTGATGCCGGGCAATGCGGATGCCGGTAAAAAGACTTTCCGGAGAATGGCGGAGATTCTGGTTCCGTTGCATCAACGTCATCAGGCGGCTGTAGTGACGAGAGGCGGCCTGGAGCTCTCCGGATTCGACCAACGTCCGTGACAGCGCAAGCAGTGACTTTGCATCACCACGGGATAATTCAACGGCGCGCCGGTACGCCGTCGTGGCGCCCTCAAGGTTGCCAATTCTCTCTTCCGTCAATCCTAGGTTAAAAAACACGGATGCCCTGTCGTTGTAGGACGTATCCCTCGACGCGGCCAGAAACTGTTCACGGGAGTCCTCGAATCGGCCCGCACCGTACAGGAAGGCACCGTAATAAACCCGCCCGCGGGTATAGCCCTGATCACTATCGAGTGACTCCCGGAACGACCGCTCAGCCAGTTCCGGTTCGCCCTCGGCGTTATAGATCAGCCCCATGGCTGCCAGCGCCCCGGGGTCATCGGGAGACAATTCTAGTGCTCGTTCAAGGTGATGCCGGGCCCTTTCGAGATTATCCTGGCCGATGTAGGCGGTACCCAACTGGACATAATTCCTGACGGCCTTGTCGCGATCTGCCTCGCGGGCAAACCGGCTATCGGTATTGGTCACACACCCTGCGACAAACATCGCCAGCAATACCACGACAAGCGCGGCTCGCATCCTTTTCACTGGAATAAATGTCACAGTCGGCAATTCCTCTTGAATTGGAAGGTGCATATCGGCACCGGGTTTACGGACTGACCTGCTGCACCTGGATATAACGCTGACTACGCTTGGTGCGGTCTTCCACCATCCCTACCAGCTGACCACAGGCTGCATCGATATCATCACCGCGAGTGGTTCTCACCGTGGCGATAAAGCCGGCCTCGTTCAGGACTGCCTGGAAACGGCGGGTCGCGTTGTTACTGGGACGGCGAAAATCGCTCTCGGGAAACGGATTGAACGGGATCAGGTTAATCTTGCACGGCAGGCCGCGAAGAACAACAGCGAGTTCCCTGGCGTGCTCAGGCTGATCATTAACGCCTTCGATGACCGTGTACTCAATGGTTGCCTTCCGCTTGTCAGGCAGACGTGCAAGATAACGACGCGTCGCTGCCAGCAACTCCGCAATAGGGTACTTTTTATTCAACGGCACCAACTGGTTACGCAACTCATCATTGGGCGCATGGAGCGAAATGGCCAGTGAAACATCGGTAACTTCACCCAATTTGTCCAGTGCCGGAACCACCCCAGAGGTGCTGACGGTGACACGTCGCTTGGAAATGCCGTACGCCAGGTCCTCCATCATCAGGTTCATGGCATCGACAACGTTGTCGAAGTTCAGCAACGGTTCACCCATCCCCATCATTACCACATTGGTAATCGGGCGGTCCGGGCCGGGTTCAAATGGCATGAACGCCTTACGCGCAACCCAGACCTGCCCGATGATTTCGGCAGCGGTAAGATTGCGGTTAAATCCACGCTTGCCCGTTGAACAAAACGTGCAATCGAGGCTGCAGCCAATCTGCGACGATACGCACAGCGTGCCGCGCTCGCCGTCAGGTATGAGCACGGTTTCAACACTGTTGCCGTTGTCCATGCGCATGACCCATTTGCGGGTACCGTCTTTGGAGGACTCGTCGTACACCACCTCCGGCCCACGAATTTCCGCAACGGCCTTCAGCTTTTCCCGCAGCACCCGACTCATATTGGTCATTTGATCGAAGTCATCGGCCCCGCGCTGGTGAATCCATTGCAGCACCTGTGTTGCGCGGAAACGTTTCTCCCCCAGGGATTCAAAAAAGGCCTCCATTTTGGCCTTGGGCATTCCCAGAAGGTTGGTTTTCTCAGCAACAGCTGTCATTTCATAACCTCAATCAAATAACCAATACGGGCCGGACGTATGTCCGGCCCGATACAGCCTGATCAGCCGCGCGGGCAGATCTCACTGTCATTAAAGAAATACGCAATTTCGCGCTCAGCTGACGCGGCGGAATCTGAACCATGAACAGCGTTTGCGTCAATTGAAGATGCAAAGTCGGCACGAATGGTGCCTGCTTCCGCTTCCTTGGGGTTGGTTGCTCCCATCAGGTCACGATTCTTCAGGATAGCACCATTGCCTTCCAGAACCTGAACAACCACAGGGCCGGAGGTCATGAACGCAACCAGATCATTGAAAAACGGGCGCTCCTTGTGCTCGGCGTAGAACCCTTCTGCCTGCTCCTGGGTCAGGTGCATCATTTTCGCAGCGACGATGGTCAGGCCCGCTTTTTCGAAGCGTGTGTAGATTTCGCCGATCACATTTTTTGCGACTGCATCGGGCTTGATAATCGAGAGCGTGCGCTCATTTGACATGATCTATCTCCATTCAGGTTCAGAAAAATTTCAGGGTTGGGATTATACGCAGTCCGGAGGCAACTGCCTACCGCACTGAACGGAGACGGGTAACAACGTCAACGATTTGCGCCGCTGCGAAGTCTGCCTCCTCTTCCGTCGAAAAGCGTCCAAAGGAAAACCGGAGAGCTCGATGCGCCTGCTCATCATCCAGCCCAATGCCCTTGAGTACAAACGAAGGCTCAATAGTGGCCGAAGAACAGGCCGAACCAGACGAAACCGCCAATTCACGCAATCCCAGCATCAGGGATTCCGCATCGACACCGGCAAACGAGAGGTTGATGATACCCGGCACCCGATGTTCGGCACTGCCGTTAAGCGTCACGCCCTCAAGACCTTCAAGGCCCGACATGAAACGCTTCCGCAGGGATTCCAGCCGCGCCTTCTCCTGCTCGAGTTTTTCGCCGGCCAGATCAAAGGCTTTGCCCATGCCGACGATTTGGTGCGTAGGTAGTGTGCCAGAACGCATGCCCCGCTCATGACCACCGCCATGAATCTGCGATTCAATTCGCACGTCCGGAGAACGCCGCACATAGAGGGCGCCAATACCCTTGGGCCCGTAAACCTTGTGCCCCGACAAAGACAACAGGTCCACTGGCATGGCTCCCACATCCACCTCGGTCTTGCCAGCCGCCTGCGCCGCGTCCACATGAAACAGCACACCGCGTTCGCGAAGCATGGTACCGATGGTCGCGATATCCGTTTGGCTACCCAGTTCATTGTTGACCATCATCAGGCTGACCAAAGCGGTATTGTCCCGGAGCGCATCTTCAACCTGTTGACAGGACACCCGCCCGTCCGCGCCCGGTTTGAGCCAGGTCACCTCAACACCCTGCCCTTCAAGCCACTTGCAGGTATCAAGCACCGCCTTGTGTTCAATCATCGATGTCACAATGTGCGGATTGTTCTTGCCTGTAACAGCACCCTTGATGGCGAGGTTGTCGGACTCGGTAGCGCCGGACGTCCACACAATCTCACGTGGGTCTGCATGTATCAGGCTTGCCACCTGCCGGCGGGCACCTTCAACGGCGGCTTCGGCCTGCCAGCCAAAGCCATGGGAGCGTGATGCAGGGTTGCCAAACACACCATCAGGTGTCAGGTATTTGACCATTTCTTCGGCAACGACAGGGTCTACGGGCGTGGTGGCCGCATAATCCAGATAGACGGGCTTTTTCATAGAAGTTTCAGGATAGTCGTTCAGGCCGGCGCCTGATCCGTAAGGCGCTCGGTGTTAATCGTCTGTGAGTCGCCGTCTGAATGGCGCCTGTTCTGCCGATCGGCAACCACCTGAATCTCCCGTTTGCGCATCAGGTCCCCAAGACTGATATCACTGAGGAACTGATGAATCTGATCACTGAGATCAGACCACAGGTGGTGGGTCAGGCATTTCTCGCCATTCTGGCAATCACCCTTGTTGCCGCAACGGGTGGTATCCAGGGATTCGCTGACCGCGTCGACAACTTCCGCAATAAAGACGGAGTCTGCCTCACGGCTCAGGCGATAACCACCGCCAGGGCCCCGGATACTCGTCACCAGTTTGTGACGGCGAAGGCGGGAAAATAACTGCTCGAGATACGAGAGGGAAATCTCCTGCCGGGCAGAAATGTCAGCCAGACTCACCGGCCCCTGATCCCCATGAAGGGCGAGATCCAGCATTGCCGTCACCGCATAGCGGCCTTTGGTGGTCAGTCTCATAACGTCAGCCCCGGTCAGGGATTGATTCGGCTTTAACAACGCCGAGTATGAATTGACCTACCAAAACAGTCAAGTATTCACCGTTGCGACGGCTCGTCGTCCCGCACGCAGTCAAAATCCTCCTCCTGCAGCGGCGGCAACTCGCCGTTCTGGTATTCACTGTTCACCTTGCGAAGCGCTTTGCACATATTCTCAATGCGGTCATCCACAGCATGCATATGATCCAGCAGGCTGCGCATGGCCCGGGCTACCGGGTCCGGCATTTCCTCGGTCACACCATAGGCATCGAAGCCCATGCGTTCTTCCATTTCCTTGCGCCGGGCGTCATCTTCCCCTTTGCGCTTCACCACAACCCGACCAGGAATACCGACAACCGTCGCGCCAGGCGGAACCTCTTTGGTCACCACGGAGTTGGAGCCAATCTTGGCGCCCTCGCCCACCGTAAACGGCCCGAGGATCTTGGCACCGGCACCCACCACAACACCGTCACCCAGCGTCGGATGGCGCTTACCCTTGTTCCAACTCGTCCCTCCCAGGGTAACGCCCTGATAAAGCGTGACGTCGTCACCGATTACCGTGGTCTCACCAATGACAACACCCATGCCGTGATCTATAAAGAAACGCCGCCCGATCGTGGCACCTGGATGAATTTCGATGCCGGTCAGCCAACGGGCGATCGAAGAAAACGTTCGTGCGATCCACTTCAGGCCAAGACCCCAAAGCCAATGGGAGAACCGGTGGCACAGGAGCGCGTGCAAACCCGGGTAGTTGGTCAGCACTTCGAAAGTATTGCGAGCGGCGGGATCACGATGAAACACGCTGTTCACATCTTCCCTTAGACGTTCAAACATAACCCTATTCCTGTTCACCGGCCGTTGAATCAGCCTTTGACGTATTTTTTGCGGTATCCGCAGCACCAGCCGATTTCTGTACGGCGGTCAGTATTCCCCGAAGGATATTGATCTCCATCTGATCCAGCCCGGCACGCTGGAACAGCCGCCGCAGCCGCGTCATCAACTGACGGGGATTGTCCCGGCGGTGAAAGTCGACATCCACAAGCACCTGTTCAAGATGACTGAAAAAACCCTCAACATCGCGGACAGGCGCGGGCGGCACATCCCAACCTTCATCGCCGGGCGCCATCATAGGCTTGAGATATGGGCTGCCGTCGCCACCTTCAAGGCCTTTCAGATAATGCATACGCAATTCATAGCACATTACCTGAACCGCCATGGCCAGATTCAGGGAACTGTAATCGGGATTTGACGGGATATGAATGTGGAAATGACAACGCTGCAACTCTTCATTGCTCAGCCCATGGTTCTCACGCCCAAAGACCAGCGCCACCTGCCCCGCTTCTGACTGCTGCGAAGCCTTGGCCGCGGCGTCTGGTGGAGCGATAACCGGCCAGGGGACCTTTCGCCCCCTCGCGCTGGTACCCATAACGCACACACAATCGGCAATAGCTTCGTCCAGAGTCGAAACTACCGTGGCCTTGTCGAGAATATCGGAGGCGCCCGCTGCACGGGCGTAGGAGGCCTCATCAGGAAAGGACGCTGGATTTACCAGCCACAGGTTTCCCAGCCCCATGTTTTTCATGGCCCTGGCGACCGCACCGATGTTACCGGAATGGGACGTCTCAACCAGGACAATCCGGATCTGGTCGTTGTAGGTGTCAGGGCCCTCCAGGGGCTTAGCTGGCTTGTGCATGGCGGTAGAATCTCTGTAAAAACTGGAAAGGTGCGCATGATAGCAGATCTACCCCCTTCCCCGCCTCTCCGGACATGCCCTGATACAGCGCCATCCGTGACATTGCGGAGTGGAAAAACATACAAGGCGGGTCAGTTTTTGATATGCTATGCGGCCTTCACACACCCGGATAATGAACACTCAGATGCAACCAGCAATCAAAATGGCCCTGCGCGTCGCGCGTCAGGGGTCCGACTATCTGAAAGCACACTTCGAACGCCAGGAACCCAACGGCGACAGCGAAGACCGCCGCAGGCAACTGGAGCGGGTCGAACAGTCCATTTACGACAATTTTTCCGAACAGCTCGACAAAGCCTACAAGGACCACGCCATCGCTCCTTTGAATGAGGCGGACGCCGACGGTAACGACAAGAGCTGGCACATTTTCCCGGTACTCGGACGTGAGAATTTTTTGCGCGGCATTCCTGACTTCGCCGTTGCGTTGCTGCAAAAGAAAAACAACCGCACCGAGAACCTGCTGCTGATCAATCCGGTCACCGGTGAGGAATACTCTGCCAGTCGCGGCCACGGTGCTGCACTAAACAGTCGGCGGGTGCGCACCAGCGACGTCAAGCATGCCGACCGTGCAGCCGTGGTCAGCAATCTTCTCGACCAGACCCGCTCTTCTGACGACCCACTGATGTGGGGCGAGATGGCATCCTTGCTGGCCCGTGACAGCAGCATGTTCCGAACCACAGGTTGCGTGGCCCTTGATATCGCCCGGGTTGCTTCCGGCCATCTGGACGCCGCTGTCATTTTCCGTCCTGAGCCGGCTGACCTGGCCATCGGCGTCACGCTGGCACTGGAGTCCGGCGCTCTGACCGGCGATTTCTCCGGCAACCCCTCAACGGAGAAAGCAAAGCAGTTGATCGTCGCAAACCCCAAGCTGTTCCGTGAAGTACTCAAGACACTTCACCCGTTCCGGGGCCGACTGCCTCGCTAGACATAAAGGCCAACGGCCAGGCATAAAAAAAGCCGCAACCCCATTTGGTGTTGCGGCTTTTTTGTGGCTGACCGACTTACATCCGGTTCAACCACTCGGGCGGCTGCTCTTCTTCCTCTTCCTGCCCAGCAAGACCTTCCTTCGGCGGAACGATCAGGTCCTCCCGTGCCACACCCAGGGCAACCAGCAGGTTTGCTGACACATAGATGGATGAGTATGTACCCACCACCACACCGATGATGAGAGCCAGCGCAAAGTTGTTGATCGCTTCACCACCCAGGAAGTACAGGGCGAACAGCACCACCAATGTCGTACCGGACGTGTTGATGGTCCGGCTGATGGTCTGATGAATGGACTCGTTGATGATGTGCTCGGAGCCCCCTTCACGCATCTTGCGGAAATTCTCGCGAATCCGGTCCGCCACCACGATGGTATCGTTAAGGGAATAACCGATAACCGCAAGCAACGCTGCAAGCACACTGAGGTCGAACGTCCACTGGAACAGGGCAAACACACCCAGAACAATGATGACGTCGTGGGCCAGTGGCACAACAGAGGCAATACCGAACTTGAACTGGAACCGCATACCGACGTAAATCAGCACCACTGCCAGCGCAATGAGCATTCCCAGACCACTGTCTTCCTTCAGCTCGTCGCCAACCTGGGAGCCGACAAATTCGGAGCTCACCAGTTCAAGCTCATTACCACCAGCCGACAACGCGGCCGTGACTTCAGCGGCCAACTTGTCGTTCTCGGACTCCGCCATCCGCACCAGCACCGTGGTGTCCGAACCAAAGTTCTGGACCACAAACTGCTCATATCCTGCACCCTCCAACGTCTGGCGAACATTGTCCAGAGCGGGCGCCTGCTGGTATTCCAGCTCAACGGAGGTACCACCGGTAAAGTCCAGCCCGAGGTTCAGGCCGCGCACTGCCAGCAACGCAATGGAAGCAACAATCAGCGCAATGGACACAACGGAAGCAATCTTCCGAAAGCCCATAAAATCGATAGGTTTCTTCTCAACTTCAGACATTGGCCAGTTTCCCCCCAATCGACAGCTTTTCAACCTGTCGACCGCCGTATACAAGATTTACAATGCTGCGACTGACCATCAGCCCGGAGAACATCGACGTAAGAATACCGATCGACAGTGTCACCGCGAACCCTTTCACCGGGCCGGACCCCATGGCGAACAGGATCACCGCCACCAACAGGGTGGTGATATTGGCATCAAAAATCGAAACGAAGGCCCGGGAATAACCGGAGTTTATCGCCGACTGTGGCGGTATGCCCGATTTCAACTCTTCCTTTATACGCTCGAAGATAAGCACGTTGGCGTCAACCGCCATACCCACCGTCAGCACGATACCGGCAATACCCGGCAGCGTCAGGGTTGCTGAGAGAATCGACATGCAGGCGATCAGCAGCATCAGGTTAAGCGTCAATGCAATGTTGGCGATCACACCAAAGCCACGGTAGTACACCACCATGTAGCAGAGAACCAACACAAAGCCGAGCAGGACCGACATCATGCCGGCATCAATGTTCTTCTGCCCAAGGCTGGGACCAATCGTCCGCTCCTGAACAAAGTACATTGGCGCAGCCAACGAACCGGCTCGCAGCAGCAATGCCAACTCCGCCGCTTCCGGGATGGAATCCAGCCCGGTAATCCGGAAACTGCTTCCCAGCGCAGACTGGATCGTCGCCAGGCTGATGATGCCCTTTTCGACAACGCGGTTGTCGATCGTGCGGGTTTCACCATCCACAACCACTTCTTCCGTCTCTGTCCGGTATTCGATAAACAGGACCGCCATGCGACGCCCAATGGCGTTGCGGGTTGCACGGTTCATCAGATCGCCGCCCACCGAGTCCATGGTGATGTTGACCTGTGGCTGGCCGTTCTCGTCGAAGGCCTGCTGTGCGTTAGAGACATTGTCACCGGTGACGATCACTTCCCGCTCAAGACGGGCTTCACGGTTAGGGTTGTCACGGAACGGGAACGTCTCGATATCAGCTGATGACGCATCCTGGCGGGCCTCAAGACGGAACTCCAGGTTGGCAGTAGCACCCAGTACACGCTTTGCCGCAGCGGTATCCTGCACACCAGGCAATTCCACAATGATGCGGTCCGCACCCTGGCGCTGCACCAGAGGCTCCGCCACGCCAAGTTCGTTGACCCGGTTACGGATGGTGGTCAGGTTCTGCTCCAGTGCGTAGTCCTGTATGGACTTCACTTCGGCTTCCGACATGGACAGCACCAGCAGGTACTCACCTTCCTCTGTCTGCTCATCGAGCAGGAACTGGTTGTACTGGTCACGGATCAGGTCAAACGCTTCGCTGCGGGAACTTTGGTCACGGAAACTCAGAACAATGGAACGGTTGCCTTCCACATCGCCACCGCGGTAGCGCACACGCTCTTCACGCAATTCGCGCTTGATCTGACCAGACATGGCTTCGAGGCGCTGGTCGACGGCGGTTTCCATATCCACTTCCAACAGGAAGTGAACACCACCCCGCAGGTCGAGGCCGAGCTTCATCGGGCCCGCACCCAGGCTTTCCAGCCATCCCGGTGTTGACGGCGCCATATTCAGGGCTACCAGATAATCCCTTCCAAGCGCCTCCTGCACTACCGGCCGAGCCCTCAGCTGGGATTCGGCGTCGTTCAGGCGAATCAGGGCGTCGCGCTCCTGCAACTCGGATTCCTTGACCTGGATCCCCTTGGTTTCGAGTGCATCAACAGCCCTGTCGAGAATCCGCTGATCGACTTCGGTACTGCTCCGGGCACCGGTGATCTGTACGGCAAAGTCGTCAGGAAAGACGTTAGGCAAGGCATAGACGAACCCGATCACCAGCGCGATCACGATAACCAGGTTTTTCCAGAGCGGATACTTGTTCAGCATGGGGTCCCTTTAAGCCGGCCAGTCGGCCGGCTGTGATGTTTCAGCTTGGCAAATTCAGACCTGAGTCGAAAACCGGTCGATCAGATGTCCTTCAGAGTTCCTTTCGGAAGTGCCGCTGCAACAGCAACTTTCTGAACCTTGATCTCTACGTTGTCAGCGATTTCAACCACGATAAAGTCATCGGAAACCTTGGTGATCTTGCCGGCCACACCGCCGGAGGTAACCACTTCATCGCCTTTGTTCAGGCCAGCCATCAGCGCCTTGTGCTCTTTCGCACGCTTGGACTGGGGACGCCAGATCAGGAAATAGAAAATCAGGATAAAGCCGGCAAAGAAGATCACCTGCCCCATCACTCCCATACCCTGGGCACCCGCATCCTGTGCCATGGCCAGTGCCGGCATCGCAGCAAAGAGTGCAGCAACAAGTAACTTGATTGATTTCATTGACTATCTCCGTTTTTAAGAAAAGTTCAGGTAGCGGTTCAGAATCGGCTTATCCCGCAGTCACTGCGCCATTGGAGGCACGGTTTCACCGCGGCGGGCATAGAAGTCGCTAATAAAGTCCGACAATGTACCTGCTTCAATTGCGCCACGCAATCCAGCCATCACGTTCTGGTAGTACCGCAGATTGTGGATAGTATTGAGTTGCGAGCCGAGCATTTCTCCACATTTATCGAGGTGATGCAGATAACTTCTCGAAAAGTTCTCGCAGGTGTAGCAGTCGCATTGATCGTCCAGCGGCGCGGTATCGTGCCGGTGCCTGGCGTTGCGGATCTTGATGATGCCGGTGGAGGTAAACAGGTAACCGTTGCGCGCGTTTCTCGTGGGCATTACGCAGTCAAACATGTCTACGCCGCGGCGCACTGCTTCCACAAGATCCTCGGGCCGCCCTACGCCCATCAGGTAACGGGGGCGGTCTTCCGGCATTTTGGGTGGCAGATGATCCAGGATACGGATCATATCCTCTTTGGGCTCGCCCACCGACAATCCACCTATGGCGTAGCCGTCGAATCCGATCTCCGTCAGCCCTTCCAGTGAGCGGTCCCGCAGCGATTCGTACATCCCTCCCTGAACGATGCCGAACAGCGCGGCCGGATTACCGGCGTGTGCCTGTTTGCTCCGGGCAGCCCAACGCAGGGACAGCTCCATGGACTCACTCGCCTGCTTCTCGGTGGCCGGGTACGGCGTACACTCGTCAAAAATCATCACAATGTCCGACCCGAGATCGCGCTGCACCTGCATGGCGATCTCCGGTGACAGCTCTACCGGTGAACCATCGATTGGCGAACGGAATGTCACGCCCGCTTCGGTGATTTTGCGCATCTCGCCCAGGCTGAACACCTGGAATCCGCCGGAATCTGTGAGGATCGGGCCTTGCCACTGGGTAAAGTCATGCAAATCGCCATGGGCCTTCACCACTTCCGTACCCGGCCGCAGCATCAGGTGGAAGGTGTTGCCAAGGATGATCTCGGCCCCAATATCCTTGATGTCCCTCGGCAGCATACCCTTGACGGTGCCGTAGGTGCCCACCGGCATGAAAGCCGGGGTTTCCACCGTACCCCGGGGAAACGTCAGGCGTCCGCGTCGTGCACGGCCATCTTCCCCGAGTTTTTCAAAGGACATATAACACTGGTCACTCATCATCGTTCTCCGGATTCTGGCTGCCCTTCCCTGAACAGGAAGAGAGGGCGCCCAGGCTTGGCTCCTGCGCTGTGATAAACATCGCATCACCGTAACTGAAAAAGCGGTAACGCTCGTCGACAGCCGCTTGATAGGCCGACATCACGTTCTGATAACCGGCAAACGCGCTGACCAGCATGATCAGCGTTGACTCCGGTAAGTGAAAATTCGTCACCATGGCGTCCACGGCCTGGAAACGATAGCCGGGGTAAATAAAAATATCGGTTTCGCCCTGAAAAGGTCGAACCACACCGCCGCGACTGGCGGATTCCAGGGACCGCACAGAGGTGGTACCAACGGCTACGACACGACCTCCCCGGGCTCGGGCTGCATTCACCGCATCAACCGTTTCTTGCGATACATGGGCCACTTCACTGTGCATCACATGATCTTCAATACCCTCCACACGCACCGGCTGGAATGTGCCAGCGCCCACATGCAGGGTTACAAACGCGGTTTCAATGCCCCGCGATTCAAGCTCGGCCAGAATCCGGTCATCAAAATGCAGGCCGGCGGTCGGAGCCGCCACCGCACCGGCTTCCCGGGCGTACACCGTTTGGTAGCGTTCGCGGTCCGAGGATTCATCCGGGCGATCCACGTAGGGAGGCAGCGGCATATGACCGATCCGCTCAAGAACCTCAAGGACGGGTTCGTCGCTGTCACAATGCAGGTGAAACAACGCATCATCCCTTCCGCTCATCCGTAGCGGTGTGCCATCTTCAAGCAGCACTTTCTGGCCTTCTTTTAGAGCTTTGGAGGCCCGTACGTGAGCGAGAATGTCGTGCTCTCCAAGTACACGCTCAACCAGCACTTCCACCTGACCGCCGGTTTCCTTGCGGCCAAAAAGGCGCGCTGGAATCACTCGCGTGTCGTTGAAGACCAGTAGGTCGCCCGGCTGAAGCAGGCCTGGAAGATCGGTAAACCGTAAGTGCCTGGTGTCACCGGACAGCCCATCGAGACTGAGCAACCGGGACGCACTGCGCTCTTTGAGGGGATACCGGGCGATAAGCTCATCCGGTAGATCAAAGTGAAAATCGGAGACGTTCATTGGATGGACTGTTTACACCGCACTGTGCGGATCGTAAATGGTAGCGGCGGGCGGACTCGAACCGCCACGGGTTTTACCCCAACGGATTTTGAATCCGTCGTGTCTACCAATTTCACCACGCCGCCATCGGAGAGTGCTGGGGATTATACTGAGGTTGAATCTGAAAGCAATAACAAGTGCCGGACTTCCTTGTTCCGGCAGGCTTTTTACAAGCGATCGAACAACGACAGCTGAGAGACCTGAGCAAACGACTGCTGTGCAGCCTGCAGCACGAAGCTCTGGAAGCTCAGGTTGCTGATAGCTTCGGCGTAGTCCACGTCACGCAGTTGCGAACGGATGTCCTCACTGTACACAGACGAGTCTTCCAGGAACGATTTGGTAGAGTCCACGGCGTTCAGGCGCCCGCCGATTTCCGTTTGCTTCTGCACAATGCTTTCCTGGGCATTGTCCAGGTTCTGCAAAGACGCTGCGATCAGGTCGTCATAGGCCGCCTGCCCGGCCGGCGAACCTTTGTCGATGTTATCGAGGCCGTCAATCAGGTTTTCGATGGTGGCAAAAACCGACTGCCTCTCCCCCGCGCGAAGGGTGAACTCATCGCCATCGCCCGCATCGGTAATCGTCGCCTGCACACCGGCAACTTCGAAGGACTCACCACTGGTATACGCCGCCGGAGTCACAGTCAGGGGATCGCCGGTGCGGCTATTCACAGCACTGACCGTTCCCGCAACGGTATCAACGGTAATGGTGATATCGTCCGGTGAAACCGCCGACAGTGCGCCATCATTGATCACCTGAATACCATCGATTCGAGCGGCGGCCGCATTGCCAGGGTCACTCTCGGCAAACACTGCTGCGGGAACCGAAGAGTAGATGCCTTTACCATGATCGCTGATAGGCACCGTTACGCCATCGTCGATCTCCAGCACCCGCTGGCCCTCATCACCCTGGTACACCCAACTGCCGGATGCGTCTTTCCCAAAAGCCGCGGTGGAACCCTGAAAGCCACTGAAAATGTACTCGCCGGACGCATCACGGGTATTGGCGATGTTGGCCAGCTGCCCGATGCGCTCTTTCATTTCCGAGGAGATGGATTTGCGATCATTTGGTGACAGCGAGCCGTTACCAGCCTGGACGGTCAGCTCCCGTATCCGCTGGATAACATCCACCGAACTGGCCAACGCGCTTTCCTCCTGCTGCAACCGGTTTTCTGCGAGCCCAGCGTTGCGCTGATAGGTCTCGATCCGGGACAGCTCCTGATCAAGCTTCAGGATACGCGCCGCCGCAACCGGGTCGTCTGACGGTTTATTGACCCGCTTGCCCGTCGAAATCTGCTCCTGGGTCTGGTTCAGGCTGCTATTCAGTTCCTGCAGCCGGTTTATACCGCCGGAGAATATCTGTTGTGATGAAATTCTGATCATGTCACATCACCTCGCACTGTTACCGGAAACTCTGTAACAGGGTATTGAACAAATCCTGAGCCACGCTCACCACCTGGGCGGACGCGTTGTAAGCCGCCTGATACTGGATCAGCTTGCCGGCCTCTTCGTCCAGGTTGACGCCAGAGACGGATTCCCGCTGATTGGTGGACTGCTCCAGTAGCGTGCTACCGGCGTCTTTATCCAGCTGGCTCTGTCGGGTTTTCACACCAACAGCTTCCACCAACCCTGCGTAGCCTTCAGCAAAACTCTGGCTACCGCTGTTAAGGGTATTCTCGGTTCCCAACGCCGCCAGGAACTCAGCATTGCGGTTGTCCGATACACCGTTGGAGTTGTAATTGATGCTGAACGAATCCCCGGGCCTCGGGTTGCCGGAGATCTCGAACTGAAAGCCGAAATAGTCCGGCGAACGCGGATCCTCAGTGAACAGCTTATTGGACTGGCCTGACTGGAACACATTGACCGGAGGCACGGCCGCGGCATCACCGGCCTGCAGCACCGTGTTCGTATTGGCGTCGACAATGTCATAGACCAACTGGCCACCATCGTCCCGGAACTGAATATCCAGCGGTGGGTCCAGTTGTCCGTCCTGTCGGAAATTGCTCAGCAACGAATTGGTAAACGGATCCCTGACATCCAGCATCTTGCCCTGGTTGATCGTGGCATCGCCGGTATTGCTGGCAGAACCTTCCGCCCTTACCGGGCTTGCAAATGCAAGGTCCTCTTCACGATCGAGTTCCAGGCCGATATTGGCCGCCGCGTTCCGGGTCGGCTCGATCAGGAAGCTGTCACCGGCATTGAAGGTGCCCCCTTCGATACGGATATTGAACCCCGGCATGGATATTTCGGACTGAACAGGGTCCGGCAGGCGGCCTTGGTTAACCACCTCACCCGTGGCACGATCCACCAACTCGAAATCCCGACCGTCGCCACCAAACCGCAACGACCAACTGCCCGCGGGAAGCTGGGAACTGTCGATAATTTCGACCGCAAGCTGAGCGTCCCGCGGAGCTCCGTTACTGGTATTGGCAATTACCCGGCCGCGTTGGGCCGCCTGGGAGTTGACGTCACTGAAAAACAGGCCACCCAGGTCACCCTCAAGGTCCATGCCAATTTCATGCTGATGATTGAGGGTTTCGGACAAGGCAATCGCAACCCGGCCGAGTTCGGCGAAGGCAGGCTGCAGGGCCTCTGACTCAAACCGTTGCAAGCCGCCGAGTTTGCCACCGTTGATTTGGCTGTCCACGTTCAGGGTCCGGCCACCGGTCGTCAGGGTGAATTCCAATCTGGTCGGGTCTTCCGCGTTATCGCGGGTTCCCAGTTGTGCCGCCCTGTCACCAACCACCAACGCCTGCCCATTGCGCAGCGAGACATTCACCTGGCTACCTTCTGCTTGCACCACACTGATGTTGACCAGTTCAGACAACTCACGCAGTTTTTCGTCGCGCTTGTCCAGCAGCTCGTTGGGTTCACGGCCCTGGGCCAAGCCGGGGGATTCGGAGATCGCCAGGTTCAGCTGTGCAATGCTTTTCAACAGCGTATTGGCGTCCTTGACGCCCTGCTCCATCTGGGTCTTGACGGATTCCCGCTGTTGAATGAACTCCTGATTCAGGGCTTCAAATCGGTTCACCACCTGTTGCGCCTCGCTCAACACCAATTGGCGCTGGGGCAACGAGGCCGGATCTTCTGCAGCATTCTGCAGGCTCGCGAAGAAATTGTTCAGGGCATTGCTCAAGCCGGTTGTTTCGCCGCCAAGCAGGTTGTCCAGGCGGGACAACTCCGAGTTCAGTGCTTCCTGCTCACCGAACAAAGAGCTGTCTTCACGCACCTGTTGCGTCAGATATTCGTTCGCCAGGCGACGGATGTTGGTGATGCTGACACCAGTGCCGATAGAGCCCGCGCCGGTGCGTTGCGCCGACTGGGTTTCAAATTGCACCTCCTGACGGCTGTAGCCCGGCGTGTTGGCATTGGTGATGTTGTTACCGGTGGTGTTCAGCGCCGCCTGGTGTCCGAGGATACCGGTCAGACCAATATTGATAAGCCCTGCCATAATGCTTACTCCTCAGCCCCACGCGTACCCATGGACAACGTTGCCATGGAGTCATTATTCATAATGCGGCGAATCTTGGCACCGTAGTTCGGATCGGTGGCATAGCCCGCTTCCTGAAGCCGGTTTGCAAACAACTCGGGGTCATCCGCGGCCGCCAGCACATCCCGATAACGGGGATTGGATTCGAGGAACGAGACATAATCCCGGAAGCTGGATTCATAGTCCGGGTAGGCCCGGAACGCGGCCCGTTCGTTCATCGGCACGCCTTCGCGGAATTCCGTGGTGGCAATGTTCACTGATTCACCCTGCCAGCGGGTGTCTGCCTTGATACCGAACAGGTTAAAGCTGGGAGAACCACCGTCGCCTTCAATCATGTGTCTGCCCCAACCGGTCTCCAGTGCTGCCTGTGCAATCATCAACCTCGGGTTGATGCCGCTTTGCGCCGCTACCTTTTCCGCGACGGGCAGGAGTTCACGAACAAACTGTTCCGGTGAGTCGAACCGGCTTGGCATGACGGTGCTGACTTCCTGTGCAGGCTCTTTGCGGGCGGTGTCAGCCACCTGATTTACCTTGTCCATCTGCTCAGGCAGGCGCGGCGAAAGTACCGGCATACTACGGTCATAATCCGCCAGCGCGGTCTTATGGGCCGCCATCGGCTCACCCTTCTCATCCATACCAGGAATCTGCCGGCTAAGCTGGCGCACCAGGGCATCGGATATACCGGTGCCCTGCTTTTGCGATAGCGTCAGGCTCAACTGGCTGTCGAACATCTCTCGATAGAACTCCGACTGCTGGCTGTTGAGGTAGTTGCCCTCCGCAAACACATCACCGGCCTTGCGCATCGCTTTGACCATTTCCGACAGGAACAGGCCTTCAAACTGCTTCGCCACTTCCTCAAGCGCCGCTTCCTTGTCGGTCCTGGCCTGGGCCTTCAACGCGTTCAGGCCGCCGAAATCGGTATAAACCTGGGCCTTCTGGAGACTGGAATCCTGCATCACGCCCCCTAAATCACAATCAGCTCAGCGCGCAAGGCACCGGCCTGTTTGAGGGCTTCGAGCACCGCCATTACGTCACCGGGCGCCGCACCTACCTGGTTCACGGCCTGGACAATCTCGTTCAGGGTGACCGCCGGGCCAAACTGGAACATCCGGGCCGGGTCTTCGGTAATGGCGATCTGGGTATTGGGCTCGATCACCGTTTCACCATCGGTGAACGGGTTTGGCTGATTGGCTTCGGGATTCTCTTCAATGGTGACGGTCAGGTTACCGTGGGTCACCGCCGCCGGGCTGACCTTGACGTTCTGCCCCACCACAATGGTGCCGGTGCGGCTGTTGATCACCACCTTGGCAGCGTCTTCCGCCGGATTAACCTCAATGTTTTCCAGAATCGACAGAAAGCTTACGCGCTGGGATGGGTCCCTCGGCGCCTTGACGGAGACCGAGGTCGCATCGTGGGCATACGCCATGTCCGGGCCCAAATGACCATTAATCGCTTCCACCACCCGGCGAGCCGTCGTGAAGTCAGCTCGCAACAGGTTGAAGGTGATGGTATCGCCACGGGTAAAGGGCGACATTACCTCCCGCTCGATGGTGGCGCCATTGGGAATCCGACCAACGCTGGGAACGTTTACGGTAATCCGCGAACCGTCGGCGCCCTGGGCACCGAAGCCACCCACCACCAGGCTACCCTGAGCCATGGCATAGACCTGATTGTCGGCCCCCTTTAACGGCGACATCAACAGGGTACCGCCACGCAGGCTGTCGGCATTGCCGATGGACGACACTGTGATGTCCAGTTCCTGGCCTGGCTTGGCGAAGGGCGGCAGATTCGCAGTAATGGTAACCGCAGCCACATTGGCAAGATTGGGGTTCACGCCCGGCGGCAGGGTAATGCCGAACTGGGTCATCATGTTGCGAAAGGTCTGGTTGGTAAACGGCGCTTTATCACCAGTACCGTCCAGGCCAACCACCAGCCCGTAGCCGACCAGTTGGTTGTTACGCACACCCTTGATGCGCGCCAGATCCTTCAGGCGGTCCGCCAGCACCGGCGCTGCGATCACGGAGAGCGCAATCATCAGTATCCCAAGCCTCAGCATTTTCATAGCGGGAACCACTCACTGTTGAAGAACCTCGCCAGCCAGCCCATCTGGTTAGCCTGGTCGAAATCACCGGTACCGCCGTAGGCAATACGGGCATCAGCAATACGATTGGACGCCACGGTGTTGTCCGGCGAGATATCCTCCGGCCGAACAAGACCAGTCAGGCGGATATACTCATCACCGTTGGTCAGGGACAGCCATTTCTCGCCACGGATATGGAGAACGCCATTTGGCAGGACTTCCGTGACGGTTACGGTGATATTGCCATTCAGGCTGTTGCTCTGGTCCGCTTCCGCCTGGCCTTCAAAATCACGTTCCAGATCAATGTCGGTGCCCAGGTCAAGATTGCTTCGGCCCAGAATGCGCGGGTCCAGAATGGAAATCTCATTGTCTTTGGTAATGCTGCTTTCAGCGTTCTTGCTGGCGCGGGTCGACTCTTCGAGGGTCACCGTAAGGATGTCACCGACGTTCAAAGCCACGGTATCGCCATAGAGACTGTAGTTCCGTGAGGACTGGTAGATAGCGCCGGATTCCGGGTCCCGCTGCATCATCGCTTCCGCGCGGACTGGCGCGTATTGCGGATCATCCGGAACAGCCCGTGGCCGGCTCATGGCGGTACACCCCTGAAGGACAACCAGGATCGCCACCAGCGCAAAGGTGCCGCCGTGATGTCTGGTCGTTCTGTTGTTGGTAATAATGGGTGTCATGATTCCCCCTTCCTGCCGTCCGCTACCGGTTAACCAATGTTGTTGGTGATGAACTGCAGCATCTGGTCGGTTGCGGAGACCACTTTTGAGTTCATTTCATAGGCGCGCTGGGTGGTGATCATATTCACCAACTCTTCCACCACTTCCACGTTGGAGGCCTCCACCATGCCCTGCTCCAGTGTGCCCAGGCCGCCGATACCAGGCTCACCCTCGGCGGGATCACCACTGGCATTGGTTGCTTTGAACAGGTTGTTACCGATTGCCTGCAGGCCCTGAGGGTTGATGAAATCAACCAAAGTAATTTCGCCCAGGTTGACCGGGGCCGCCTGGTCATCGGTAACCGCCGTTACTGTGCCGTCCTTGCCGATAGTGATATTGGTGGCGTTCTCCGGAACGTTGATGTTCGGCTCCAGGGTGTAACCGTCGGGGTTGACGATGTCGCCGTTGGAGTTCAGCTGGAACTGACCATCACGGGTATAGGCAATCTGCCCGTCTGGAAGCAGAATCTGCATGAACCCACGGCCGTTCACCGCCATGTCCAGGGGCTGCTCGGTGACTTCCAGGTTGCCCTGGGAAAACTGCTTGGAGGTGCCGACGATGCGAACACCGGTACCCAGCTGGAGACCGGACGGCAGCTCCGAGTTCTGGGTATTCAGACCACCGGGTTGCCGGTCGATCTGGTACAGCAGATCCTGAAACACCGCGCGGTCGCGTTTGAAACCGGTGGTGTTCACGTTGGCCAGGTTGTTTGAGATCGTGGACATATTGGTGTCCTGCGCGCTCAACCCGGTTTTGCTGACCCAAAGTGCTGGATGCATGTCGTCTACTCCTTGCCGGGGGCGTCTTCAATGCGGCCGATTTTTGCCGCTTCTGCGCTCACCCGGGCGATGTTCATAGGATTTATCAAAGGTTCTGCAACAGTCGTGCCGACGCCTCGGCATTCTCGTTGGCGGTGGTCATTATCTTTACCTGCATCTCATACTGACGGGACAACTGCAGGTTGGAGATCATCTCCTCCACGGCGTTCACGTTAGAGCTTTCCAGAAACCCCGACGCGACGCGCATATTGGCATCAGGCGGCTCTGGACCATCCAGCGCCTGGTCCGCCTTGCGACGGATAAAGCCATCTGCACCTTTTTCCAGCGTGTCCCGGGGTGGGTTCACCAGCTTCAGTCGATCCACCTCAACCAACTGGTCCGGCGGACCGCCAACAGGAACCACGGAAATGGTTCCGTCCGCGCCAATCTGCACGTTATCGAACGGCGGCAGTGCCACCGGTCCGCCATTACCCATGACCATCTCTCCGCTGGAGAGACGCATCAGGCCATTGACGTCGATCTGCATGCTGCCGGAACGGGTGAATACTTCCTCGCCCTGCTGATTCTGCACGGCCAGCCAGCCATCACCTTCAACGGCGACATCCAGCTTGCGGCCAGTGTCCATCAATGCACCGGCGGAAAGGTCTGTTCCAGGCCTCTCGGCCATGGCATAGGCACGGGTGGGATGATGCTCACCAAAAACCGGCATACTGCGGGCCTGGGCGAAATCCGCCTTGAAACCGGTGGTACTGACGTTTGCCAGGTTATTGGCGTGGGCGCGCTGGGACAGCATGTTCTGCTTGGCGCCGGACATTCCTATATAGAGGGCTTTGTCCATGGGAAAACTCCTGCCGGAATATTGACTGTTTCCAGTCTTTCCTATGTTCTAGCAGGAGTTGTGCCATGTTCACATTTCAGGATTAGCGGAGGTTGATCACCGTCTGGGTAACGGCGTCGGAGGTCTCGATCGTCTTGGCGTTGGCCTGGTAATTACGCTGGGCAATGATCAGGTTTACCAGTTCCGCCGACAGGTCCACGTTGGACTCCTCGATGGAGCTGGCTTTGATCGACCCCAGGGTTCCGGTATCAGGCGCACCGATAATCGGCTGGCCGGACTCGAAGGTTTCAACCCAGGTGGTTTCGCCCACCGGCGACAGACCGTTGGTATTGTTGAATGAAGCCAACGCTACCTGTCCCAGGGACTGGGATTGACCGTTGGTGTACCGGGCAAACAGAACACCCTGGTCCGACACATCCAGACCCGACAGCCTGCCGGTGGCATACCCGTTCTGACGCTGGTCGTTTACCCCAAAGTTACTCCCGTACTGGGTGGTATTGCCAAGGTCCAGCACGAAGGCCGAAGTGGTCGGCGGCTCTGGAATTGGCGTGGTGATATTATCACCCGGTCCTGGAGGGCCATCTGCGCCGTTCGGAGTGCCGTCGGCATCTTTCGGCGTCCAGTCACTGATCAGAATCTCGCCGTTGGGATCACCGTTCACGGACTGCAACTCGCCGTCCTGATCAAAGCGAGCCTGGTACGGGTTCTGATCGGTTCCGGCCACGAACTCACCGTCGATCTGCAGGTATACGGACCATTCACTCACACCCACACCATTACCTGGGGCGGGTTGCTTCACATAGAACTGGGTCATCTCGTGAGAGTTGCCCAGGCTGTCGTAAACGGTGGTCGATGTTGCGTGATTGTAGGTACGCTGATCCAACGGATTGAACTGGTTGGTGATCTCAATGTTGCGCGCGTTCCATGAATCCGTGAGGTTCGTGGCACCGCTGGTTGACGCAATATCGGTAATCTCACGATCGGCCTGTGGCCTCACCGTGCCAACGGTTGTCTCCGGCGCCTGGTTCGGGCCGTCGCTGGTAAAACCGGCGGTGACGTTGTTGCCGCGGTTGTCGATCAGCCTCAGGTTACCGCCTGTGAGTGACGCCGAGATCGTCGGCGCCTGGGCGTTGTTGATCGCACTGACCAGCGAAGCGGCATCGGTCACACCCGTCGTATCCACGGGCACAGTAACCCCGCCTACCGCAAGGTCAAAGCTGAAGTTGCCAGCCGCAATGGCGGCGTTCAAATCCGCTTCGGACATCCCCTCATAGGTAGTGGTTGCGGAGGCAGAGAGACCGTCCTGCCCATTGAGCACATCCACGACGTCAGCCGCTGAGAAATCAGTCGATCCCGCTGCGTTGATGGGCACGCTCACCACGCTGCCATCTGCGTAGGTGATTTCGAAGGTTTCAGACGGAAAACCGGTGGACCCGGCGGGAGCCGTGTAATCACCCATATCGGCAACTCGGCGTTCCAACACGGTTTCCCGGGAATCCAGGTTCAGGTCCGAGCGCAGGCTGGTCGTACGGCGGGGTGCCAGGTTATCGGTTTCAATCTGCAGGTCACCACGAATACCGGAGAGATTACCGTCATCATCGGCGACGAAACCCTGAACCCGCATGTTCTGGTTGTTGGTGACAAAGCCGTCCTTGTCGATACCGAACTGGCCGGCACGGGAATACCGCACTTCACCGCCGTTGTTCAGCACAAAGAAGCCGTCACCGTTGATGGCAAGGTCGAGGCCGTTATCGGTGAAACTGATATTGCCCTGCCCAAAATTCTGTTTCACATCCTGTACCCGTACACCGTCCCCGATCGGATTGGTGCCGGCACTCAGGAAACCACTGGCATACAAGTCGCCAAACTGCGCCTGGCTGCTCTTGAAGCCTACTGTGCTCGCATTGGCAATGTTGTTACCGGTGACATCCAGATCAACCGATGACGCCCTTAAGCCGCTAAGACCTGTATTGAAAGCCATACTTCACCTCTTACTGTTTCACCGGTTTCAATTAATTTGCTGAACATCTTGCAGAGCGATCGAGCCCATCCCCGCCAGGTTCAGGGTAATGCTGCCACCCTGCCCCAACGACACACTGTCGACATTGGCGCTGACCATGGTGCCCAATTGTTCAAGCCCGCCCGGGTATGAAGCCTCTGCCACCACCTTGTAGCGTCCGGGTGGCAAACTGTTGCCGTTGCCATCCTTGCCGTCCCAGCTGAACGCTGTCTGGCCAGGCTGCTGCTCACCCATATCAATCTGCCGAACCTGCTCACCGGACTCATTCTCAATGGTGATTCTCAGCCCGGATGTGGTTGCCGGAACGGAAACGTTGCCGGATATCTCACCGTCCGCGCCAAGCACGCCAATGGATGACGGTGCCAAGACCGTACGCCCGACCATTGCAGAGGCCTGCAGTGCCTGGGTGGAGCGGAACTGGCTGGCCATATCGTCGACACTGCCGGACAGGCTCTGCATTTCCTCCAGGGAGCTGAACTGCGCCAGCTGGGAGATGAACTCGCCGTTGTCCTGAGGTTCAAGAGGGTTCTGGTTTTTGAGCTGAGCGATCATCAATTCCATGAACTCGTTCTTGCCCAGCTCACTTCCGCTCTTGGCCTGATCCTGCTGCACTCGATACTGGCTCAGCACATCCGAAGCGTCTGTCGTGTTTTTCACTACGCTCATGATTCAATCCTCGCTCGGTTACTGCTGACCCAGGGTCAGGATACGCTGCATCATGGATTTGGCGCTGTTCATAATGTCCACATTCATCTGGAAGCTGCGCGACGACGACATCATGTCCGCCATTTCTTCAACCACGTTGACGTTGGGGTAGAACACGTACCCATCCTCGTTCGCGGCGGGATGATCAGGCTCGTAGCGCATCTGCAACTCGGCGTCACTCTCGACGATGCCTTCAACCCGAACGCCTGCCCCCGGGCCATTGTCGCTGCCAAACGCCATGCTCTGCTGAGACGGATTCAGCATGGACTGCTGTATCGCCGCGAAAACAGGCTTGCGGGCGCGATAGGTCTGATCCGTACTGGAACTGGCCGTCTCGGCATTGGCGATGTTGGACGCAGTGGTGTTCAGCCGCAGCGACTGGGCTGTCATACCGGAACCGGCGATGTCGAAAATATTACCCAGAGACATGATGGTGCTCCTCAATTAATGGCTGCGCCCAGTTTTACTGGCCAGAGAGTGCCTTTTTGATGCCTGAAACCTTTCCGTCCAGGAACTGGAAACTGGCCTGGTAATCCATGGCATTACGCATGAAACGGGTTTGCTCCTGCTGGGCATCCACCGTGTTGCCATCCACGGACGGCTGGTGCGGTACCCGATAGAGCAATTCGCTGTCGGCGCCCATGGGCGAGGTGTCCATATGGGACTCGTGGGTACGGGTCATGCCGAAACCACTCATGCTGTCCTGGGCCTTCTGCATCATCGCCTGAAAGTCCACATCCCGCGCCTTATAGCCCGGGGTATCTGCGTTGGCGAGGTTGTTGGCCAACACCTCCGCACGCTTTACCCTGCCTTCCAGGGCGTGCTGATGAATGCCTAATGCTTTGTCCAGGGAAATTGCCATAGTGCCTCCGATTCCTGCACACGGCGTTGGTCGTTTTGCCGTTTGTGCGTTCTTGCAGAGGTAAAAGCAATCGCAATGCCAGTTTTCAGGAGATGTTGTGGTGTGCGGGCTGAGGCAGGTATCGGCTTATTCGAATCGTAAATTGAGGGCGGAAAGCGGCAAGGGATTTCCCCCGCGCCGGGGGCGGGGGCAACGGGGCGGCAACTAGTGGGGCCAGCGCCTGACAAACTCTTTGGGTTCAGGCCTGGGTATGCTGGGCTTGTTCGCACTGACACTGCCGGTATACAGAAATCCGGTTATGATCTCATTGTCCTGCAGCCCCAAGCCTCGCTTGATAGCTGGATCGTGCGCCATGGCACCGGTACGCCACATGCCTCCAAACCCGGCGGACTCCAGAGCCAACAACAAATACCCCATCCCCACCGCGGCCGACATGGACTGCTCGATCTCCGGTACCTTGGGATGGGACTGGTAAGACGCAATGCCAACGATCACCATAGGCGCCCGCAGTGCCTTCTTGCAGCGTTTTTGCCGCTCCTTTTCCGAGGCGCCGTCGCCACAGGTGGCGGCAAACAATTCACCCAGGGCGTTCAATGCCTCGTCTCCCTCAATAATCAGGTACCGCCAGGGCCGAAGCAGCGCATGGTCCGGCGCCCTCGCGGCGCAGGCAAAGGCATTTTCAAGCGTTGCCGGGTCCGGTGCTGGCGCCTCCAGGCGTGGCTCTGAAGATCGTTTTAACAGGGCTTCCATTACTGCTGTCATATCGCCTCGCTGTGGTTGATTTCAATACGTCAGTTCGGGCCAAACGACCGTATGAATTGTGGGACAGATGGTTTACTGTTAGTCTTTAGTCTAAGTACTTTCCACTATCAGACAGTACTATCTACCTTAAAAACGATAAGCGAGCCGGTAGACGCCCTATGAGCCAACAGCAAACATTCCGCAATTTCGCGGACTTCTATCCGTACTACCTTGAAGAACATAGCGATGTAAACTGCCGCAGGCTTCACTTCGTCGGCAGCCTACTGGTTATCCTCGTTACACTCTACGCCATTGTAACGGCCAAGTTCCTCTATCTGTTGCTCCTGCCCGTCATCGGCTACGGGTTTGCCTGGGTTGGCCACTATGGCTTCGAGAAAAACCGACCTGCCACCTTCAAACACCCACTGTACAGCCTGATGGGCGATTGGGTGATGTTCAGAGATATGCTCGTCGGGCGGATCCGTTTCTGAATGATGAGCGCACCGATTGACCTGCGTAACGCCAGTACCAATGCCAGCAAGGCCGCCGTGCTTGACGCGCAGAACCATCCAATTGCCATCCCGCCCATGCCGGATTACAACGGCAGGATACTGGCGTATACGGCGACCGCCGGCATTATTGTGTCAGGCGTACTGCAAGACGTCTTCGGCCTGTGGATGCTGTGGCTGCTTTCAGGCGCCCTGACCTGGCCACACATTGCCCATCAACTTACCCGACGAACGTTTCTCCGTAACTCATCCCGTATTCGCCAGAAAATGCTGTTAACGGATTGCGCCATCGGGGGTGGATTCGTCGGCTGCATTGGATTGATTGCGATACCCTCGGTCGCCGTGGCACTGATGCTGATGTTCAGTTGCCTGATTGTGGGCGGCATCCGCCAGTGGCTGCTAGGCACCATGATCATGGCCGCCTGCGGCGCCATCGGCGTTGCCATCGTGGGCCCCGCCGAGTCACTGCAGTCGCCGATGATCACCAGCATTATCGCGATCAGTGCCACCGGCCTTTATATCTGTGTGACTGCGTTCTATTCCCACCAGCAGGCCCGCGCGCTGATGATGGCAAAAACCCAGATCCAGAATCAGCGGGAACAATCCATTGCCCTGTCCCACAAACTCTCCAAGTATCTGTCACCGCAGGTGTGGCAGTCCATCTTTACCGGTGAAAGAGACGTGCGGCTGGAAACACAACGCAAGAAACTGGCCGTCTTCTTCTCCGACATCAAGGGTTTTACAGAACTGTCCGAAGAGATGGAGCCGGAAGCACTGACGGAACTGCTGAACCACTACTTCAACGAAATGTCGGAAGTGGCCCTCAAATACGGCGGCACCATCGATAAGTTCGTTGGCGATTCCATCATGATTTTCTTCGGTGACCCCACCAGCCGGGGCCAGAAAGAAGACGCCTTCGCCTGCGTGTCCATGGCGGTGGAAATGCGTAAACACATGAAAATCATGCGGCAGAAATGGCGCAGCCAGGGTATCAAGACACCGCTGGAAATCCGCATGGGCATCAGCACAGGCTACACCACCGTTGGCAACTTCGGCGCCGAGAACCGCATGGACTACACCATCATCGGCAAGGAAGTGAACCTGGCCAGCCGCCTGGAATCCCTGGCTGAACCCGGTGAAATCCTGATCTCCTACGAAACCTTCTCGCTGATCAAGGACCGCATCATGTGCCGCGACAAGGGCGAGATCACGGTTAAAGGCTTCGGCCGCCCGGTCTCCATCTACGAAGTGGTGGATTTCCGCCGCGACATGGGCCCCAACCGCAGTTTCCTTGAGCACGAACGCAGCGGCTTTGCCATGTACCTGGATTCGGAAAAAATCACCGAACGGGAACGGGAGTCCATCCTGTCTGCGCTCGAGGATGCCGCTGAGCGACTGCGCCAGGAAGAGGATTCCTGACCGTTCCCGCCTTTACACCTACTGCCTGATCAACCGTGGCCCTACCGCCTCTTCCGGGTCGGTACTGCGCCAGGGGTTGATATCCAGACCACCCCTTCGCGTATAACGGGCGCACACCGACAGCTTCTGCGGCTGACAACGGGCCATCAGGTCGGTAAACATCGTTTCCACACAATGCTCATGAAAGTCCTGCTTCTGGCGAAAACTCACGATGTATTGCAGCAGCCCTGCCCGGTCCATCGCCGGGCCGGTGTAATCGATCAGCACCGTTGCCCAGTCCGGTTGGCCGGTGACGGGGCAATTGCTTTTCAGCAGGTGCGAGCACAGTTTCTCCGACACCACATCACCCGTCGCCTGTAGGCTGTCCGGGTTGTAGTCGTAGCCCACGGATTCCACATCCTCGTCGTCGATCAGCACGAAGCCTTCCGGCCGACCGACCGCTCTCGCTCCCTGATCAACACTGTGCAGGTCTACATTGACCGCCGCACCGCTTGCGCTCGACAGGTCACGGGCAATCACATCCCGAACCTGATCGGCGGAGGAAAACACCGTCTGGTTCAGGGAATTCAGGTACAGCTTGAGAGACTTGGACTCAATAATCGACGGCGACGCCGAAGGCACCCGAATTTCCGCCCAGGCGACTGCGGGCACGCCCCCGGTGCGCAACCAGGAAATCTCCCAGGCCTGCCACAAGTCTTCCCCGAACCAGGGCCAGCGGCCATCCTCCAGGCCGATGCGGCGACGGTTTTCCTCCCGTGCCACGGGAAACAACAATTGCGGATCGTAGGCATCCGGGTAGTCGCTGGATTTGCCCAGCGGGGCATCATTAAGGGCCATGATCAATCCTGGGAAACGTTCATCAGTGACGTATGCCCTTACCGCGCGCCAACATGCGCAGGGAAATGGCAGACAGAATGGCAATAAACAGCAGAATCATACCAAGGGCGACGTAGGGATTAACATCCGACACGCCCAGAATACCGTAGCGGAAGGCATTCACCATGTAGAGTATCGGGTTGATCATCGACACCCCTTGCCAGAACCCCGGCAGCATGTCGATCGAGTAGAACACTCCGCCCAGGTAAGTCAGCGGTGTCAGAACAAAGGTCGGCACAATGGAAATATCATCAAACTTAGTCGCCAGCATGGCGTTGATGAAACCACCCAACGAAAACAGCGCCGATGTCAGGAACACCGTCAGGATCACCATCGGCAGATGATGGATCGACAACTGCGTAAAGCCCAGTGACAGCAGCGTTACGATCAACCCAATGCCCAACCCCCGGGACATACCACCTGTAACATAGCCGGCGAGGATCACCCAGTTGGGCACAGGTGACACCAGCAACTCCTCAATGCTGCGCTGGAACTTCATGGAGAAAAACGACGACACCACGTTGGCGTAGGAACTGGTGATCACCGACATCATGATCAGCCCTGGAACAATGAACGCCATATAATCGAAGCCGCCCATCACCCCGATGCGCGAGCCAATGAGGTTGCCGAAAATAATAAAGTACAGCGTCATGGTGACCGCCGGTGGCAACAGGGTTTGTGGCCATATCCGCATGAAGCGACGGATTTCACGGGTGACGATGGTTTTATACGCGGTCAGCATCGCATCCGTTCTCATGCGGTTTCTCCCTGGGTGGCGTTACGGGGGTTGTTGTCCTCAACCATGCGGATAAACAGCTCTTCGAGTCGGTTGGCCTTGGTGCGCATGCTGACCACGCGAACGCCCTGCTCTTCCAGCTGGATGAACATGCCGTTCAGACTCTGGCCCTTTTCCACATCCACCACCAGGGCGCCCTCGTCATCCATGTGACTGAAGAAACCGTCGAGCACCGGTGCTTCCGTCAACGGCTCGGCGGTGTCCAGCACGAAGGTTTCAGAGCTCAACTGCTGCAACAACGCTCGCTTGCTGGTGTGACGCAGGATCTTGCCGTGGTCGATGATGGCAATATTGCGGCACAGGGCTTCCGCTTCCTCCAGGTAGTGGGTGGTCAGGATGATGGTGGTGCCCTGTCGGTTCATCTCTTCCAGGAACGTCCACATGGAGCGGCGCAACTCGATATCCACCCCGGCCGTGGGCTCATCCAGGATCAGCAGCTTGGGTTCGTGCACCAGCGCCCGGGCAATCATCAGCCGCCGCTTCATGCCCCCCGACAGCATCATGGCCGGCGTATTGCGCTTATCCCAGAGCCCAAGCTGGCGCAGGTACTTTTCTGCGGACTCCGATGCCTTCTTCAGAGGAATACCGTAATAGCCCGCCTGGGTGGTCACAATGTCGAACACCTTCTCAAACTGGTTAAAGTTGAACTCCTGGGGCACAACACCCAGGTTCAGTTTGGCGTCCGATAGATGGGTGTCGATGTCAGATCCGAATACCCGAACCTTGCCCGCGCTTTTATTCACCAGTGAGCAAACAATGCCAAGGGTGGTGGACTTCCCCGCCCCGTTGGGTCCTAGCAAGGCAAAAAAGTCACCTTCGGCGACATGCAGGTCAATCCCTTTCAGGGCCTGGAAGCCGTCGCCATAGGTCTTGACCAGACCTTCGATTTCAAGTGCGTTGGTCATAGTGAATCCAGAGCTGCAGGGGCCACCGACAATGCTGCTGCCGCGCCCAATAGTGGAATAGAAAAAACAAAAGCTATAACTGGAGGCCCGGAAAGTGAAATTCAAGTAGTTCGGCGCAATCCTGCTATACCGACTAAAACCCCAAACTGCGACAGGTTTCCCGATATGGCACCAATGCCGTCCTTATAATGCCGGTTACAACAACTTACAAAAGGTCTTGCACCACCGACCGAACGCCAGGGAATGTACGCGCCACCATGAGATCCGTTCACTACACATCTGCATTACCGTCTCTGATTTGCCCGCTCGCATTAACGGTCCTACTGGCCGGGTGCTTCGGTGGCGACGGCAGCGGCGGAGATGATGGCTCACGCACGGGGCAGCTCATGCCGGCGGGTATCTCCGGGCTTACCTATTCCACAGCCAGCCGCAACGGCACCACTGACGCCAACGGACGCTTCAACTACTACCCCGGCGAACGGATCAGCCTTCGCGTCGGCAACCTGCAACTGGCGGATGGGATTCCCGCGCGGTCCATTGTCACCCCTCTGGAATTCTTCCCGGACCTGCGAACCGCGCTGGAGATACCAGGCACCACCGACGAAGGACTGCAGAACCACCGACTGACAGAACAGCAACTGATCCAGGATGAAGTTACCCTGATCAACATGACGCGGTTTCTACTGGCGCTCAACTGGAGCCTGAACCTCTCCAATGGCCAGGGCATCGACATACGGGAGCGGGTTATTACGCAACTGAATGCCGCGCTACCCGACCTGGACGCGCCGATCGACTTCAATGTTCCTGAAAGCGACTTCGCCGAAGGCGGCAACTCGCCGTCTCCCGCCAACCAGTTGCTGCAAAGCATCTGCTTCTACCCAGCCGACGATGAGCTTTGTGAAGACCCACCCACCGAAGAGGAAATCGCCAACGCGGACCCTCGCCCGGACGAAGAAGAGGACCGTGACGAAGACGTCGAGTATCGGGAGGACCTGCAAAGCAAGCGCGATCGCATCCTCAACGCCGTTCGCAGCCTGGAGGATGTGGATGCCGAGGACGCCGAGGGTTATCTCACGCGGGAACTGGACACCATCAGCACCAAACTGGCCAACCGTTATTACCTGGACGATTATGTGGCAGAATTCCCCGCATCGGACACCGCCATCAAAACCGTGCGGGTACGCAAGATAGCCGATCAGCCGCAACTGGATACCATCGAAGCCATCAGCACCCGCGATCAGGATGTGGTGGTGCACTCTTTCGATTGGCAGTCAGCGTCTGTGGAGTATTTTGTTGCGGGTGAATCCGGAGGAGAATCCGAGCTGTTGGTGAACTTCCGCCCCGAAGGTACCTACCGATGGGTGAAGAAACAGCTCAGGGTACTTATTCAATAATTGCTCGATAACCCGAGCCGTATCAGGCGCCGACAATGCGTGACAGGTTCCAGCGGGACTCCGCACCAGTGACGTCGTAGTGCTCCGGATTCAACCCTTCCGTGCCATGGGGCAGGCACTCGGCCACGGTCAGGGTGTCATGCGCGCCACGCCCTTCATTGTATTTTGCAAGGTCCACGATCCGGGCGGACTTCAACGGCCGGTGATAGCAGTCCGTCATCACCATAACCTTCGGCCACAACCGACGCTCCGGCGCATGGGAAACCACAATACCGCGCTGGCCATCGTTAAGCTCAACCAGGCTGCCGGTGGGGTAAATGCCAATGGCCTGGATAAACTGCTCCACCAGGTCCTCCTGGAATTCAATGTTGCGCATTTCATACAACAGCGTCACCGCGCGGGCCGGCGTCATGGGCTCCGCCGAAGTCCGCGGGCCAATCAGTGTCTCGAAATACTCCGACAGCCCCGCCACCTTGGCCAGCAGTGGAATCCGGTCGCCCCGGACACCTTCCGGGAAACCGGATCCGTTATGCCGTTCGCGGTGGCCCTGCACAACACTGAGAACCGCACGGGATAAACCGCTGTCCGCAAGCTTCGCAACACCGCGCTCCACGTAAGTGCGATACACGGAGAAGTCCTCGGAATCCAGCTTGCCCTCATTGGCAAGAATGCGGGCTGGAAGGTCCAGCTTGCCAACCTGAGACAGCAGGCAGCCCAGCCCAAGGTGATTGAGAAGGCCTTCATTCAGACCCAACTGACGACCACAGACCAGCGCCCATACTGCCGTATTCAGGGAGTGCCGATACGTATAGTTGTCATGGTGACGGGTGCGGCTGAGCCACAGCATGGCATCGGGATTGCGAACAACGCTGGAAACCATTTTCTGGGTGACGACAGCCACCCCCCGAAGGTCCGGCGTTTCATGCTGACGAATGGCCTCGAAAACCTGATTCAGCGACGCTTCCGCATCGATCATCAGCTTCTTGGACACCTTCAGTTCTCTGCGCATGGTCGTTACGGAGTCGTACTTGACCGGCTCCTTGATATTGAGAGGCGGCAACTGTACCGAATCTCGATCATGCCCTGAGCGTTTGCTCGGGCGCCTGAAGATGCGATTTCCGGGTTTGCTCTGATCGATGGCCTCGCGAACCTCGGCCTCATCGATAATCACCCACTTGCAGTGAGTCACCAGCGAACGCACGTCGTTCTGGGAGCGGATGTGAAAGCCCTGGATGGGGAAAGGCGTCTGATGCCACGGGCGATCGAGATCGGACACAAACATGCCAATCTCCAGATCGTGTACAGCAATTTTCTTTTGACGGACTCCCACGGGACACCTCTAACACGTGCACGAATCGATAATCACTATTGTGACGCCCGCTCAGAAAGAGTCCATTACATTTATGTAGTGTGAAGTAACCGGAACGCGACAGGGAGTAACCGAAACTATCATCAGGAAACAAAATGTAGCAACGTGACACCATTCACATTACTGACAAGTCGTTGCCCGGCTATTCGTCGTCACAAACCGAATCATCCAGTTCCGGCGGCCGGGCGTGAAGTGATCCACGGGGGGATTTGCGGCTATAGATAGTGTAAGGCACCGTTGAAGCCCGGATATAGTCGATGTTGTCGGCATCATCGCCACTACCCCGAACGGTCTTGACGGGCTCACAGGACACCAGCAGATCCAGTGACGAACCAATATCGGTGACGCGTGCCGCCGGATCGTCCGCATTTATCGTCATGCAGCGCTTGCCAGCTGCCGACGCACCCGTGCGGGCAACACGGTCCAGCCCTTCGTTACCGCAGGCCCGGATACCCTCGCCGCAGGATTGGTCGGCGGCGTCTTCATGGCTGTCATCCACCAGACGCCATTCACGGGCGCTGCATTGGGTTTCGACGGTAATGGGTGTGGACCGGTTATCCGCCACCCACCAGCCGGGGTATTCGGCAGTCTGCCACGTCAATTTTACCTGGCGATCTTCGCCAGCCGAA
The DNA here is from genome assembly GCF_028581595.1 of Marinobacter sp. DS40M6. Taxonomy (NCBI): domain Bacteria; kingdom Pseudomonadati; phylum Pseudomonadota; class Gammaproteobacteria; order Pseudomonadales; family Marinobacteraceae; genus Marinobacter; species Marinobacter sp. DS40M6. The sequence continues at coordinate 118,792 of NZ_JAFCAE010000006.1, forward strand.
TTCTCAGCGGGAAACACCGCGTAGTGGGTGTAATAGGATGCGCACCCACTCAGGACAACTGGCAGAACGGCGACGATAAGCCGCATAGGGAGGAAAAATCTGTTGAATATCATTCAGGTGAGCACCGTCTATTGATCCGCAAACTGTAGACCAAAACCGTCGTTGGTCTTACGTACCACCACCATATCCAGCACGGGAGCAGGCACCGGAAGGCCCTGCACCTGAACCTGAACACTGTCACCGATCGACGGTGCGAAGGGTTCGGTGTCGACAACAATAAAAACGCCGCCATCGGAAATGTCCCTGGTTGAGAACACGAATTCACCAAGTTCTTCATGGGTAACCCGAACCTTCGCACTCATTGCTGTGCGACCGTGCACTCTTCGATCATTCCCAACCATAGTCTGTATGCCCACCACTTTTTACATAGTTTTTATAGTCTTCCGAAGCATAACACCATTTCCGCGATAAGTTGGCAACGGTGTATTGACACTCAGCGCAACACAAATAAGAATAGTTGGCATTGTTAACTACCATTACGTCTCACTACACGTATAAAGATCACCCCTTACCCAAAACCATAAAGGAATACCTACCATGAAAATGAAACTTGCGGCGACTGCCATCGCAGCAACCTGCGCGCTGCCCCTGCAGGCCAGCGCTGACGGCGAGGTCAACATCTACTCCTACCGCCAGGCTTACCTGCTGGAACCGCTGCTGAATGCGTTCCAGGAAGAAACCGGTATCGAAACCAACGTCGTCTTCGCCAAGAAAGGCCTGGCAGAGCGACTGGAGCGTGAAGGACGCAACAGCCCCGCGGACCTGGTGATGACGGTGGATATCTCCCGCATCAACGAGCTGGTTGAGCGCGACCTCGTTGAAGGCATTGAAAACGAAACCCTGCAGAGTAACGTCCCGCAGAACCTTCGTCATCCTGACGGCAAGTGGTTCGCCCTCACCACCCGCGGCCGGCTGATCTATGCCTCAAAGGAACGTGTTGAAGAAGGCGAGATCACTACCTACGAGCAACTGGCGGATGAAAAGTGGGATGACCGCATCTGTACCCGCAGCGGCAAGCACCCTTACAACATTGCCCTGTTCTCCTCCATGATCGCCCACCATGGCGAAGAAGCCACTGAAGAGTGGCTGGAAGGCCTGAAAGACAACCTGGCACGCAAGCCCCAGGGCGGCGACCGCGACCAGATCAAGGCCATCCATGCCGGCGAGTGCGACATTGCCATCGGTAACAGCTATTACTACGGCAACATGCTGAACGACGAGAACCAGCGCGAGGCCGCTGAGTCCGTACGTCTGGTATTCCCCAACGCAGCTGGCCGTGGCACTCACATCAACATCAGCGGTATCGCCCTGACCAAAAGTGCGCCCAACCGTGACAACGCCATCCGCCTGATGGAGTTCCTGTCAGAGCCCAAGGCACAGCAGATTTACGCCGAGGCCAACACCGAATACCCGGCCAACCCCGACGTAAAGCCCTCCGGCATGGTGGCCGAATGGGGTGAGATTAACCCGGACGACCTGTCTCTCCAGGAAATCGCGGAGAACCGCAGCGCAGCGGTGAAGATGGTTGATCGCGTCGATTACGACAACTAAACCATCCTTGTATTGAAAAAGCCGGGACTCAGGTCCCGGCTTTTTTGTACAATCCGCACCCTATTCCCAATTCACCCAAAGGAAACCTATGTCCGAGGCCATTGAACAGACCGGGGCGAGATACCCCCTGCTGGCAAAACGGACCTCGAAACGCTGGCTGATCACCGCCGCAGTGACCACCGCCATCGTGGCGCTTCCGGTACTGTCGGTGCTTATCCTGGCGCTGTTTCCGGAAGAGAATATCTGGCCTCACCTGCTGGACACCACGCTTCCCCGCTATCTGGTTACCACACTCCAACTCATGGCCGGCGTGGCTTTCATCACGCTGGTTATCGGCCTCGCCAGCGCCTGGGCGGTCACCATGTGCGACTTTCCCGGTCGCAAGTTTTTTGAATGGGCCATGCTGCTACCCTTTGCGGTGCCTGCCTATGTCATCGCTTATGTCTATACCAGCCTTCTGGATTACGCCGGGCCGGTTCAGACCGCCATGCGGGACTGGTTTGGCTGGCACAACGCCGCCGACTACTGGTTCCCCGAAATCCGCAGCCTGGAAGGCGCCACCCTGATGATCGGCCTGGTGCTCTACCCTTATGTGTACCTGCTGGCACGGGCCGCGTTCCTGGAGCAATCCCCTTCCCTGTTTGCGGTCAGCCGTAGCCTGGGGCATTCCGCCATCAGCACCTTCTTCCGGGTTGTGCTGCCGATTGCCCGGCCTGCCGTAGCGGTTGGCCTGTCGCTGGTACTGATGGAAACCCTGAACGACTTCGGTACGGTGGATTTCTTTGCGGTACAAACCCTGACCGCCGGGCTGTTCGACACCTGGATGAACCTGGGGAACCTGGGAGGCGCCGCGCAGATTGCCACCACCATGCTGGCCTTCGTCGTTATCCTGGTGACCCTGGAGCGCTATTCCCGGCGCAAACAGCAACAATTCGCAGCGCGGGACAACCGCGAGCCAATCCGTCGCTTTACCCTCTCACGCCCGCGCCAGTGGGTGTGCGTGGCCGTCTGCGCCGTTCCGGTGATCTTCGGTTTCCTGCTGCCGGCAGCCACTCTTGGCCACTATGCCTGGGAGTACTTCGACGAAAGCTGGAACCCGGACTTCGTCCGCAACACGCTCAACAGCCTGTTTCTCTCGGGAACCGCCGCGCTGACCACGCTGATCATTGGCGTCACCCTCGCCTACAGCCGCCGCCTGCACGATACCCGGGGCATGCGCGTGATGATGCGGCTGTCCAGCCTGGGCTACGCCATGCCCGGGGCCGTGCTCGCAGTGGGTGTGATTGTGCCGCTGGCCGGTTTTGACAACTGGGTGGATGGCATCCTGAGGGACAACTTCGGGGTCAGCAGTGGGCTGCTGCTTAGTGGTACCGCATTTGCGCTGGTGTTCGCCTATACCGTTCGCTTCCTGGCGGTCTCCGCTGGCAGCGTGGAAAGTGCCCTGCAGAAAATTACACCCAGTATGGACATGGCCTCCCGGTCCCTGGGCCATACACCGGGCAACACACTGCTGAAGGTTCACCTGCCGATGTTGCGGGGCACCTTGATTACGGCGGCGTTGGTGGTGTTCGTGGACTGTATGAAGGAGCTGCCGGCGACGTTAATCCTGCGGCCCTTTAATTTTGAAACCCTGGCCACCTACGTGTACCAGTTTGCCTCGGACGAGAAGCTCGCCCACAGCGCCCTGCCGGCATTGATTATCGTGCTGGCCGGCATCATTCCGATCATCCTCATGAGCAAGTCCATTTCCGACACCCGGGCCATTAGCTGACGTTCGCCGCCTTCAAGCGGCAGCCGGGAAGTCCGCTTAGATCACCGAACGGGAATGCGCGCCCTGAACCACAAAACGGCCCTGGAAAACCGCAACGGGTTCTCTGACGGGTTCCGTGGTGGGTTCGCCGCAGTACACTTCAGCAATCAGGGAAAGCCTGCCCTTGCCGTGGCGGGCCAGGCTTTTTCGGAATCGGTCAGGGACTTCACCGCCGGGAAGGCGGCACAGGGCGAAGAAGTTCGTGTCTACCGGTTCAATGTGCTCAATTTCACCTACCTGGATCACCACCTTTCCGGCCAATCCCAGGTCGGTCAATACCAGCTCAACCAACCCCCAGGCGGAAATCACTGCAACCGAGTAGACACTCCCCCCGAAGCCGGTCCCCTGGTGGTTGTGGTTGGGGGCCAGCGGAGCACTGACCAACAACGCATGGCCGTCATAGGAAACCAGCTCCACACCCAATGCTTCCGAGAGCGGAATCATGTCATAAATGCGTTTCTGAAACCGGGCTAACTGAGTCATATTCCCTCCTGAATATGTCTTCAGTTTATGCCCGTTTCAGCGCTTTCCCTATGCGACTTACGTCGGTTTTCTCTACTGCCAGATGACCGGCTCACGTTTTGCGTACCAGGAGTCCACATTTTCCTGATACGCATCCTCCACCACATTACGCTTCAGCTTCAGTGTCGGGGTCAGGAAGCTGTTCTCGATGGACCATTCATCGCTGACCACGGTAATGAACGCCAGTTGCTCGTGAGGGTCCACGGTCTTGTTCACGTCTGTAATCAACTGCTTGAAGCTGGCCTCGATGTCCTTGCGGAATGCTTCATCAGCCATCTTCGGACGAATCTCCTCGCCCAGCATCACCAGCGCGTGGGGTTGCGTCTGGTTGGCCCCGGAAACACACACCATTTCGATGGCCTCATGAGACATCAGGCGGTTCTCGATCGGTGCGGGGGCGATGTACTTACCCTTGCTGGTCTTGAAGATTTCCTTGATGCGGCCGGTCAACTTCAGGCGTCCCATCTCGTCGATTTCGCCCTTGTCGCCGGTTTTCAGGAAACCGTCCTCTGAGAACGTTTCGCGGGTTTTCTCTTCGTCCTTGTAGTACCCCATCATCGTGGCCGGGCTTTTCACCAGCACTTCGCCCTCGTCGCTGATCTTCATTTCCACGCCGGGCAGTGCTTCACCCACGTAGCCGGTGCGGGAACGGCCAGGCTTGTTCATGTGGGAATAGGCAAAGTTCTCGGACATGCCGTAGCCTTCCAGCAGTTCCAGCCCCAGGTTGCGGTACCAGTCCAGCACATCGTTGGAAAGAGGTGCGGAGCCACTGCCAGCCAGTTTGACCTTGTTCAGGCCCAGCCCTTTGAGCACCTTCTTCTTGATCACCTTGTTCAGCAGCGGAACCTTCAGCAGCTTTTCCAGCTTCTCCTTGGGCAGCTTCTGAAGAACGCCGTGCTGGAACTTCACCCACAGGCGGGGGACTGACAGGAACAGCGTCGGCTGTGCCCGCTGCAGATCCTGGACAAAGGTATCCAGCGACTCGGCAAAGAACAGCTGGAAACCGGAGTACAGCGAGCCCAGCTCCACAAACGTGCGCTCGAAAACGTGCGCCAGCGGCAGGTAGGACAGCATGCGCTCTTCCGCGCCAACGCCCAGCACCTGGGTGCCACCGGCGGCCGCAAATGCCATATTACGAAAGCTCAGCATAACGCCCTTCGGCCGGCCGGTGCTGCCAGAGGTGTACACAATGGTGGCCAGTTCATCCACATCCCGCTGGGTGTTCTCTTCCAGTGGCGGGTACTTGCCCACAAGGTCGTCCCAGGTTTCAAAGTCGTTGGGCGGGCTCAGTGGGTAGGAAATACAACGCACGGACTCCGGCACGCCGGACTTCATCTGGTCCCAGTCGTCCAGCTTACCGACAAACAGAACGTCGCATTCGCTGTGGTTAAGGATGTAGTTCACCGTATCCGCATTCAGGGTCGGGTACAGCGGCACGGAAATGTGTCCGGCCATCCAGATGGCCCAGTCCGACATAATCCACTGCGCGCAGTTCTTGGATATGATCCCGACCCGGCTCTTTTCCGGCAGGTTCAGGGATTTCAGGTACGAGGCCATCCGGCGGGCTTCATCCACCGCACGCTTCCAGGTGTATTCGACAACCTTGCCGTCGCCAATGGGCTGAGTCATGTACAGGGAATCCGCCTTGGCGTGTTCCCAGTGATAAACCATATCCAGGGGGAGTTTGTCAGTAGTGTCCATGGACCTTCCTTGCGTTGTGTTATTTTTGAGTTATCGGTGTTTTTATTATGTAAGGGCTGCACTGCATTAGACTTTAGTAGCCTATTTCACCACAGCCGTCACCGTCAAAACGTGACGGAACTAAAACTATTCCACTTCACATGTACTTTTGGCCGGCATACTGCCGCGCAAATCCCTGTAAAAGGTACCTTCCCTTACCCATCAATCCAATAGCCTGTGATAAACTCCCGCCCCATTATAAAACGCGCGTTCGATCTCCCGGCGCGCCCAAACAGTCTGAACAGACCCGGAGACCGGTTTATGGCTAACAAGATTCTGCGTACGCTGATCGGCACCGCCCTACTGGCAATGGCGGCCATTGCACCCGCCATGGCACAGAGCGACGAACAGCGAGTAGTCGCCATCACCCAGATTGTGGAGCATCCGGCACTGGATGCTGTCTACCAGGGCATCAGGGACGAACTGGAAGCACAGGGATATAACGACGGCGAACAGGTTCGTATCATGCACGAAAGCGCCCAGGGCAACGCCGCCATCGCGTCACAGATTGCCCGCAAATTCGTGGGTGAAGGCCCGGACGTGATCGTCGCCATCGCCACGCCGTCGGCCCAGACCATGGCCGCCGCCGCTCGCGAGACTCCAGTGGTCTTCTCAGCGGTGACTGACCCAGTCGGCGCCAAGCTGGTGAAAAGCCTGAAGGCTCCGGGAGCCAACATCACCGGCGTGACCGACATGCTGCCCATCGAACGCCACCTCGACCTGCTCGAGCGGGTGGTGCCAGACGCCAAACGCATCGGCACCGTCTACAACCCCGGCGAAGCCAACGCAGTGGCTCTGGTGGAGCTGCTTGAAGAGCGACTGCAGGCCCGTGACATGGAACTGGTTAAAGCCGCCGCCACCAAGACCTCGGAAGTGCTCGGTGCTGCCCGCTCCCTGGTGGGCAAAGCAGACGCCATCTACCTGACCACCGATAACACCGTGATCAGCGCCGTGGAAGCCGTCATCTCCGTGGGCGAGCGTGCCAGCATTCCGGTCTTCGCCGCTGACACCGCCACCGTCGGCCGTGGCGCCGTTGCTGCCCTTGGCTTCGACTACTACGACCACGGCCGCCAGACCGGCGCCATGGTGGCCCGCATCCTGGAAGGTGCCAACCCCGGTGACATGGATGTGGAATCCGTGGACACCCTGGAACTGTTCGTGAACCCCGCTGCCGCAGAGCGCATGGGCATTACCCTGTCCGACGACCTGATCAGCGACGCGAAAAAAGTCGTAAACAGCGACAAGTAACCCACTGTTAGCGGGCAGCCTCACAAGGGCTGCCCGTTTTCATTTACGGTGACCCTATCCCATGCTTAGTAACATTGCCTTTTATGGCGCCATCGAAACCGGCCTGATCTACGGGCTGGTCGCCTTCGGTATCTACCTTTCGTTTCGCGTACTGGACTTCCCGGACCTGACCGTGGACGGCAGTTTTCCCCTGGGCGCCGCCGTGGCAGCAGTCCTTATCATTGAAGGCGTTAACCCCTGGCTGGCCACCGGCGCTGCCGTTATCGCCGGCATGGGTGCCGGTGCGGTAACCGCATTGCTGAACGTCAAACTCAACATTCTCAACCTGCTGGCGTCCATCCTCACGATGATCGCGCTGTATTCCGTGAACCTGCGCATCATGGGCCGGCCCAACATTGCCCTGCTCACCGAGGAAACCGTGCTCACACCCTGGTACGACCTTGGCCTGGCCTACCATCAGGTGCCGGTACTATTGTTCATCATCGTGGTGATGGTAAGCCTGTTGTTGCTGTGGCGTTTCATGAAATCCGAAACCGGGCTGGCCATGCGCGCCACCGGCGCAAACCCGCGAATGGCCCGTGCACAAGGTATCGCCACCGGTGCCATGATTGTGCTGGGGGTTGCCGTCTCTAACGGCTTGGTAGGCCTCGCCGGTGCCCTGTTCGCCCAGAGCCAGGGCGCTGCAGACGTCACCATGGGTGTGGGCGTGATCGTGATCGGCCTGGCCTCACTGATCGGTGGTGAAGCCGTGCTTACGCCGTCCACAGTTCTCCGAGCCCTGATTGCCTGTGTTATCGGCGCCATCGTCTACCGCCTGGCCATTGCCCTGGCGCTGAACGCTGACTTCCTGGGGCTACAGGCCCAGGACCTGAACCTGATCACCGCCGTGCTGGTCACCCTGGCCATTGTGCTGCCCGGTGTTCGCACGTCCGTTGCCGCGCGGTTTACCCGCAAAAAGGCCTGAGGAGGAAGCATGATTACAGCAACCGACCTGACCCTCACCTTCGGCAAGGGCACGCCGCTGGAAAACCCGGCCCTGCGAGGCATGAGCCTGACCGTCAACCAGGGCGAATTCGTCACCGTGATTGGCAGCAACGGCGCCGGCAAGTCCACCTTCCTCAACGCCCTCGCCGGTGAGGTGATGGTGGACAGCGGCAACATCATCGTCGACAACCAGGACGTGACAAAGCTGCCCACCCACAAGCGTGCCGGCCGGGTAGCCCGCGTATTCCAGGACCCGCTGGCCGGCACCTGTGAAGGCCTGACCATCGAGGAAAACCTCGCCCTGGCCATCAAACGTGGCCAGCGCCGTGGGCTGAGCGCAGCCGTAAAAGCCCGCTACATGGACCAGTTCAAATCCAGCCTGGCCTCCCTCAACCTGGGCCTGGAAAATCGTCTGGGCGACAAGATGGGCCTGCTTTCCGGCGGCCAGCGCCAGGCCGTAAGCCTGTTGATGGCCAGCCTGACACCCTCCGCCATCCTGTTGCTGGACGAACACACCGCCGCGCTGGACCCGAAAACCGCCTCCTTCGTGCTGGACCTGACCACACAGATCATCGAAGAACAGAAGCTCACCGCGCTGATGGTCACCCACAGCATGAAACAGGCGCTGGAAGTGGGCGACCGCACAGTGATGCTGCATCAGGGCCAGGTGGTGTTCGATATCGCCGGCCAGGACCGGGAAGGACTGGAAGTGAAAGACCTGCTGGAACTGTTCGAGAAGCAGCGCGGGCTGGAAGTGGACGACGACAGTTTGTTGTTGGGCTGATCACGCTCGCCGGCAAACTCGTCTACGGGGCACCTTGCATGCCCCGTAGACAGTTTGGTCACTAGTGACCGTACACCCGCATCTGGGTATTGGTGATCGCCAGGTCATCAATAAAGATCTGGCCGATCGAGGCCTGCCCCACAATCACCTCCTGCATTCCGATGTCCGCCGCAAAGCTGGGCATATCGATCGCCAGGGAGGAACCACCGTCTGCACGCTGGCCGTTGTAGATGTACAGGTCCACTTCCGCGAACAGATCCAACACGCTCGGGAAGGTCTGGTCGTAGTCCGCACCGGTCAATGAAAGGCCACGAATGCCCACGGCCGCAAACGGCACATCGAAATCCATCACTTCAATAGCGAACGCCGAACGTAGCCGCATGATGTCGGTGTCTGTATCAATGTGGATAGAACCACGCCCCAGCACACCCTCGATGAACAGGTTGTCCATCAGTGCCGTGTTCTGGGCGCCCTGCCCCCACAATTCCCACGCACCGGAGGTCACACGGAAATCTATGGCATTGAAGAATTGCGGGCGGATATTGATGGCCGCATCGCCGTCGGCGAGCACATCAATATCGATACGGATGTTGTCCAGAAGATCATTGGAATCCGGCCCACCCAGGCCATTGAAACCAAAGAAGTCTGTCCGTTCCGCACCGCCAATACTGATATCACTGACCGTTAGCGAGCCTTCATCGGTGTAGATGAAGCGATCCATATTGATCTTGGTTTCAAGCTCAATGGATATGCCTCCCTGACCGGTGATGTTTCCCGTTGTCTGGTCTTCCAACTCAATGACCACACCGGCCTGGCCGGTAATGTTCCCCATTGCGCTGTCCTCCAGCATCACAATGTCTGCCATTGCGGCAGCAGGCAACCCTGCGACGCCCAGCGCAAGCAGTGTTCGTTTCAGGCCTTTCATTATTATGTTCCTTTTATAGTAGTTTTCACTTCCTGTGGGCCACTACCTCTTACGACTCCACATCACTACTTTAGCGACAGGTACAAAACGGGTACGTGCATCGGTCACATTTAACTGACTTTATGAACCTTTTTTCAGATTTTTCGCTGCGCAGTTTTTGACCACAACATCTAGTGGTTTCAAGTAAAATGCCTCAACGCGGCGTTTCTGCGGGCATTTCAGGATATTCAAGCATTCATCCATTGATTTTCTTTCGCTATGAGCCGCAATCTATAGTTGTCTTCTTATTCACAGACCACTATATCCTGTTATACTCATCTCATATTCACCCATATATAGGGTTTGATCGGCCCGCTCACCACAAACGGCGCGCCAGTAAACCACGCGGGTGACCATCTTTCCTGAAAACCCGCTGTTACGCCCTTTCCAAGGCGGGCAGCAGGTTAGAAAAACACCAGATCTAGTGTTTCACCGGATCTGAAGCATAACGGCCTTCCAGGCTGAGACATCTTAACGACACATGGGGTATGGCCGGCTGCGGTTTGCAACGGCCATCAAAAGACATACCGGACATCCGAGGGTGGCAATGAACGCTAAAGCACAGGCAGTGATAACAACAATTCCAATGCAGGAAGCTTCGCTGGACATCTGGAACAGCAAGTACCAACTCAAAACCAAGACCGGCGAACCCGTCGATAAGGACATCGAAGCAACCTACGAGCGTGTTGCCACTGCCCTTGCCGAAGTGGAAAACAAAGCCAACCGTGCCAAGCACAAGAAAGAATTCGTCTGGGCCCTGCGCCACGGTGCCATCCCCGCTGGCCGCATTACCTCCAACGCCGGTGCGGAAGCCCACAAACCAGCCACGTCCACCATCAACTGCACCGTGTCTGGCTCCGTTCAGGACTCCATGAACGACATCCTGGAGAAAAACCACGAAGCCGGCCTCACCCTCAAAGCCGGTTGTGGTATTGGTTATGAATTCTCCACCCTGCGCCCCCGCGGTGCCTACGTTGCCGGTGCGGGTGCCACCACCTCCGGCCCGCTGTCGTTCATGGATATCTTCGACCGCATGTGCTTCACCGTGTCTTCTGCCGGTGGCCGCCGTGGCGCGCAGATGGCCACCTTCGACGTACACCACCCGGACGTCATCGACTTCATCCAGGCCAAGCGTGAAGACGGCCGCCTGCGCCAGTTCAACCTGTCGCTGCTGATCACCGAAGACTTCATCGAAGCCGTGCGCAATGGTGACGACTGGCACCTGTCGTTCCCCGTCACCGAGAAAGAAGCGGAAGACGAAGGCCTGGACCTGTCCGACACCACCCAGTTCGTGTACCGCGACTTCCCGATCCAGAAAGGTTACGTGGTCAATGGCGAAGGTAAGGTTGCGTGCCGCATCTACCGTACCCTGAAAGCCCAGTTCATCTGGGACACCATCATGACCAGCACCTATGACTACGCCGAGCCGGGGTTCATCCTGATCGACAAGGTCAACCAGATGAACAACAACTGGTTCTGCGAAGACATCCGCGCCACCAACCCCTGTGGCGAACAGCCCCTGCCCCCCTACGGCAGCTGCCTGCTGGGCTCTGTGAACCTGACCATGTTCGTGGACTACCCGTTCACCGACAAGGCCAGCTTCAACTATGAGAAGTACCGTAAAGTCGTTGGCATCTTCACCCGCATGCTGGACAACGTAGTGGAAATCAACGGCCTGCCGCTGGAAGAGCAGCGCCACGAAATTACCTACAAGCGCCGCCACGGCATGGGCATCCTCGGCCTGGGCTCCACCCTCGCCATGCTGCGCATGCCGTACGGCTCGTCCGAATCCGTGCAGTTTACCGAAGAAGTCGTACGTGAAATGGCCGTGGAAGGCTGGCGCCAGTCCCTGGCCCTGGCCGACGAGAAAGGCCCGGCGCCGATCATGAACGACGAGTTTGAAGTTACCCCCAAGATGCTGACCAAGTGCCCGCAGCTGTCCCAGGACGGCTACAAGCTGGGCGACAAGCTCAAGGGCAAGGTACTGCACGCCAAGTACAGCAAGTACATGCAGCAGATCGCCGGCGTAGAGCCGGAGCTGATCGAGCAGCTGGCCGAGAAAGGTGGCCGCTTCACGCACCACACCTCCATCGCGCCCACCGGCACCATCAGCCTGTCACTGGCCAACAACGCCAGTAACGGCATCGAGCCCAGCTTCTCGCACCACTACGCGCGCAACATCATCCGCGAAGGGCGCAAGACCAAGGAAAAAGTCGACGTATTCTCCTTCGAGCTGCTGGCTTACCGCCACCTGGTTAACCCCGGTGCCATGCCCTTCTCCGAAGAAGAAGACAAGCGCCTGCCCCAGTACTTCACCACGTCTGAAGACGTGACGCCGGCGCAGCACGTGGACATCCAGGCCGCGGCCCAACTGTGGGTGGACTCGTCCATCTCCAAGACCGCCAACGTGCCCCAGGATTTCGCGTATCCGGACTTCAAAGACATCTACATGTACGCCTACGACAAGGGCCTGAAGGGTTGCACCACCTTCCGCTTTAACCCGGAAGCCTTCCAGGGCGTACTGGTTCAGGAGAAAGACCTGGAAAACACACTGTACGAATTCACCCTGGACGACGGCAGCAAGGTAACCCTCAAGGGCAACGAACAGGTGGAGTACGACGGCGAGCTCCATAACGCCGCCAACCTGTTTGATGCGCTTAAAGAAGGCACCTACGGCAAATACTGATCCCGGGAACCGACACAGGACAACGAACATGACCGTTAAAATCAGCAACAAAATCGTCGGCTACCGCGTAAAGAAAGCCGACCCAGAAGCAGCACAGCCAGCCGCGCAGCCGGAAAACAAACCGGTTGAGATGAACGAATACATCGAACGGCCGGACTTCCTGCTGGGCACCACCTACAAGATCAAGCCGCCGGTGGCCGAGCACGCGATGTACATCACCATTAATGACATCCTGCTCAACGAAGGCACCGACCACGAAAGCCGGCAGCCGTACGAAGTATTCATCAACTCCAAGTCGATGGAACACTTCCAGTGGGTTATCGCCCTCACCCGCGTTGTCTCCGCCGTGTTCCGCAAAGGCGGCGACGTGACGTTCCTGGTGGAAGAACTGCGCAGCGTGTACGACCCCAACGGCGGCTACTTCAAGAAAGGCGGCGTATTCATGCCCTCTCTCGTCGCCGAAATCGGCGCCGTGATCGAGAAGCACCTCAAGGCCATCGGCCTGATTGAAAGCGAGGAAATGAGCGAAGTCACCAAACGCATCCTCGCCGAAAAACGCGCCGAATTCGAAGCCAGCCACACCACGGCCACGAACGACGACAAAGCCGGCGACTACCCGCCCAACGCCACCATGTGCGGCAAGTGCAGCACCAAGGCGGTGATTGTGATGGATGGGTGTGCAACTTGCCTGTCTTGTGGCGATAGTAAGTGTTCATAGCCATATAAACTGGTTACTTGATAGCTTTAACAGATTTACAATCTTTGACCCCCGAAACCTTGTTCTTCGGGGGCTTTTTATTACTATTCCACTTCCCCATCACTTCGTAAGATCTTAGTTGCTGAACGGGTTAAACGCACTATACTAGCGGATACATAAGAATAATCCTTCAAAACCTTGTTTTTATTGTTTTTTATAAAACAAGTTTTATCTTTTAGGTTTCAAGTATCCAAATGTCATCTAGACCAAAAGCCCCGAAAAAAGTTGTGCAGTTCTCACACATTACGCCTAGAGAACAACGCTTTATGATTGTCGACCGTGAGACGGGGGGTTCCTACCCCGTTACTGCGGACATTCCTAAAAAGAGGCTGGACTTACCCCGGTCCACTAGACACTCCTAGCCTATGATTGGACTTACCCCGGTCCACTAGACACTCCTAGCCTATGATTAGAGCATAGGAGGAACTGTCATGAGCAGCCAACGTTACCCCCCGGAATTCAAGAACGAAGCGGTTCGACAAGTGCTGGAACGGGGCTATACCGTCGCCGAAGTGTCGCAACGACTGGGAGTCTCGGCTCACAGCCTCTACAAATGGGTTAAGGCCGTGAAACCGGATAAGTCTGATGAACAAGCCGCCGAGTTGGTCGAAGCCAAGAGCGAGATTCTCAGGCTGCGTGCTCAGATGCGCCGGGTTGAAGAAGAGCGGGATATCCTAAAAAAGGCCGCTCGGTACTTTGCCAGAGAGCCCGAGTAAAGTACCGGTTCATCAACGATCACCGACACCAATTCGACACCATGACCATGTGTCGCGTGCTCCAGGTGGCTCGCAGCGGATTCTATCATTGGCTGCATAAGCCCTTGTCTGACCGAGCGATTGATGACCAGCGGCTGCTAGCGCAGATCCTGGCATCTTATCAAGGCAGCTCTGGCGTGTACGGCGCGCCACGAGTGTTTCTGGACCTTCGGGAGGCTGGCGAAACCTGCGGCAAGAACCGAGTCGCCCGGTTGATGAAAGAGCATAAAATCAAAGCACTGCGAGGCTATAAAGCGCCCAGGGTGATCGCCGGGAGGCCGTCGATCCTTACCCCGAACAAGCTTCAGCGCGAATTCACGGTGAGTCACCCGGACAAAGCCTGGGTAACCGACATTACCTATCTCCGCACCTGGCAAGGCTGGTTGTATCTGGCGGTGGTGGTCGACCTGTTCTCACGCCGCGTGGTGGGCTGGTCGATGAAACCCACCCTGCACCGTAGCTTGGTGGTGGATGCGCTGCTGATGGCCGTTTGGCGTCGGCGACCGAAGGAAAAAGTGTTGGTGCATTCGGATCAGGGCAGCCAATACGGCAGTGATGACTGGCATCGTTTCTGTCTAGCCCATAACCTGGATCCCAGCATGAGCCGTCGGGGTAATTGCTGGGATAATGCGGTGGCGGAATCCTTCTTCAGCAGCCTGAAAAAGGAACGGATCCGCAAACGGATCTACAAAACCCGTGACCTGGCCAAAGCAGATGTGTTCGACTACATCGAAGTGTTTTACAACCGAGTCCGGCGTCATACCCACCTGGGAGGCGTCAGCCCAGAGGCCTTTGAAATGGCCTCCGTTTGAGGCTGGAGTGTGTCATGCGTATCGGGGTAAGTGCACTAACTAATGGGGCGTCTCTATTTTGTTGGGGGGAATACCATAATGTTCGCTTACTTTTGTATCGTTTAGCAGTAACGCCCTTCGGGTTTCAGAAGGCAACTCACCAAATAGCTTCTTATAATCACAAGACAGTCTCCCTAAGTGCATAAATCCGTAATCGAACGCAACCTCAGTAACATTTTTCGCGCGGCCACCTAGCAATTCCTCCCTAACCTTCTGAAGCTTTCTGTTTTTTATATAACTTCTAGGAGTTGTTGAAAATGAGGCAGAGAACATATTATAAATTGAACGAACGCTAACCTTTGATATAAAACATAACTCATCTAAGCTAATATCATTCTTCAGATTATTATCTATATATTGAGTAATTTTTTCCATGCAGGGATGAGCATTCACAGACTTCTCATATATATTAAAATTTCCTTGAAATGTTCGCAAAATTTTCTTTACCATAATTTCTTTGTATGGATCAAAAACACAAAAAAGGTCAGAGTCACAATTCTCAACCTCCAGAAATACAGACTCAAAGAGTTTCACCAATGACGGGAAACAAAAAAGGCTTACTGGAAGTCGTTTGAAACGAATACCTGATTTCGGAATATGCCCCAGATCACCAATGACAGCAGACTGAAATTCGCTTTCAGGTACATTAATGATTAGCTTTTCGCAGTCATGAGAATAGTCAAGTATTATTAATTCATGCGGATTTAATATTATTGCGTCACCTTTCTTCAAAAGAACTTTTTCGTCCTTAAAAGTGATCTTGCACTCGCCTTCCGTTATTATTTGCAAGTGAAATGCATCTTCTAGCTCCGGACTTTTGATTTTTACCTCACCACCATAGGAAATAGAGGATAGCCCAAGCCCAGAAATTTCTGTAAAACTCAAACGTGATAGAGATTTTTGGCTATTCATTACTTCAATTGTGTGACGGCCAATTTTTTTGTTTACAAATTCCGAGACCACTTCCGGATGAGCGAATTCGAAAACCGTCGCCTGACTTAAAACATTAGCTAGCAACTTAGTCATCTTATTTATCCTATTTTTGATTTTTGTCATTGTGATTTTAGGAAATTTTAGCCTATTCGAGCCCAAAATCCATTGCAGTAGGTGATGACGGAGTCAAAAGGAGTCCTGATTATACATAAGGCTCATCATCTTCAGGGCCTGATATGGCGTCAGTGGTTTTCTCGCGGCTACCGTAAGAAAGCGTAGAATCATAGCCTTGAGCCTGACCCGTGACTTCAACCCGTCGAAAGTAGGCGCGCAAGGCCTGCAATGACGGGGAACTGCACGATATAATGTCGCCGGACATCCAATCGCCCAGTCAATGCTCTTGGCTCATGCGACGTAAACACCTAGTTAAGGCGATCAATAGCGAGATCAAACTGGTTCTGGGCTTCCGTCAACTCGGTCTGCGGGGGCTCGACGCAGTGCAGGGTGAGTGAGATCTTATCTGCCTGTCGCTCAATCTCTGGAGGATTAGTTTGCTGATGAGGCTGACGTAGCGATTTGTTCACGTTACTTCTCCGAAGAAAATTTCGCAGTAATTGCCGGGGCTTAACGCTCCAGTTTCTTTGCAGATTGGCCACCAATGCCGAAATGCTGCTTGGGCATTTCCGTGATCATCACCCGGATACGATCCATTGGCGCATCCAAGGAACGGGCCATAGCCTCACTCACTTCCTGGATAAGAGTTTCCTTTTGCTCGTCGGTTCTGCCTTCAATAATATAAAGTTGGGCAATGGGCATAGAGCCTCCTTGTTTATACAAATCGGCCAGAAACAGTTCCCAGCCCCTGGTAGCGTACGGTGATATTGTCACCAGGCTCCACGGCGATCGCTGCGGTGATACCGCCCGTCATGATGAAGGTGCCCGCTGGGATATGTTCACCCCGTTCTGCCAGCAGGTTGGCCAGCATCGCCACGCTGGACGCCGGATGACCAAGCACGGCAGCGCCCGCACCTACATCGACAACTTCACCGTTCTTCTCGACCACCACACCCAGGGTTTTCAAATCCACGTCCGCCACATCGGCCATCTGGCCGCCAGTGATAAACCGGGTTGATGAGGCGTTGTCCGCCACGACACTTACCAGGTCGAACTTGAAGTTCTCGTAGCGGGAGTCAATAACTTCCACGGCAGGAATCACGAAGTCCGTTGCTGCCAGCACCTGGCCGATATGGCAGCCGGGGCCTTTCAGGGGCGCCTTGGTAACGAAGGCAATCTCTGCTTCAATTTTCGGGTGGATCAGCTCCTTGGTGTCGACCACACCGCCATCCGGCACGCTGAAATAGTCCGCCAGGAAGCCGTAAATGGGGGTTTCGACACCCATCTGGGCCATCTTTGCCCAGGATGTGAGGCCCATTTTCATGCCCACGATCTTGTTGCCTCGCTCTTCCTTGCGACGACGGATTTCCCACTGCACGTCGTAGGCATCCTCGAAGGTCATATCGGGATAGTCATTGGTAACCTTGGTGATGTCCTGGGCCTGCAGTTCGGCGTTTTCCACGTGCTCGGCCAGTGCCAGCACCTGCTCTCGACTTAATGTCTTGCTCATGCATTCTGCTCCTTCCGCGCCGCCAGAAGATCCAGCGCCACATCCACAATCATGTCTTCCTGGCCACCCACCATGCGGCGTTTGCCCAGCTCCACCAGAATGTCTACGGTCTTAAGACCATACTTCTTCGCCGCCACTTCGGAGTGGCGCAGGAAGCTTGAGTAAACGCCGGCGTAGCCCAGGGCCAGGGTTTCACGGTCCACTCTGACGGGACGGTCCTGCAGCGGGCGTACAATGTCGTCCGCCGCGTTCATCAGCGCGTACACGTCGGTACCGTGCTCCCACCCCATCTTGTCGAAGGCGGCGATGCACACTTCCAGCGGGGCATTGCCCGCGCCGGCGCCCATACCCGCCAGGGAAGCATCAACCCGGTCACAGCCCTCTTCCACTGCCACGATGGAGTTGGCCACACCCAGCGCCAGGTTGTGGTGGGCATGAATGCCGGTTTCGGTTTCCGGCTTGAGAACATCCTTGAGCGCCCGGAAGCGGTCCCGGATGTCGTTCATGTTCATGGCGCCGCCGGAGTCCACCACGTACAGGCAGGTGGCACCGTAGTCTTCCATCAGCTTGGCCTGTTCGGCGAGCCCCTGCGGGGTCTGCATGTGGCTCATCATCAGAAAGCCGACGGTGTCCATGCCGAGCTTGCGAGCGTGTTCAATGTGCTGCTTTGACACATCTGCTTCGGTGCAGTGGGTGGCCACTCTGACGATTCTTGCGCCAGCGCTGTAGGCATTGTCCAGGTCGTGGACGGTTCCGATACCGGGCAGTAACAAGGTGGCGATCTTCGAGTGGGTGACCACGTCCGCCACCGCTTCGATCCACTCCAGGTCAGTGTGGGCGCCGAAGCCGTAGTTGAAGCTGGAGCCCTGTAAGCCGTCGCCGTGGGCCACTTCTATACTGTCGACTTTCGCCTTGTCCAGGGCACGAGCAATGTCCTGCACGTTCTGGATGGAGTACTGGTGGCGAATCGCGTGGCTGCCGTCCCGCAGGGTCACGTCGGAGATGTAGAGCTTTTTACCGGGATTAAAGGTCATGGTTCGTTCCTCCTCAGTTGACCAGCGATTCGGCGATGCGCTCGGCGGTACCAAGAGCCGCGGAGGTCATGATGTCCAGGTTGCCGGCGTAGGCCGGCAGGTAATGGGCGGCGCCTTCCACTTCCAGGAAGATGGAGGTCTTCAGGCCGCTGAACTTACCCAGACCCGGAACGTTCATGGGCTCGTCTTCGGGAATCACATCAAACTGCACTTTCTGCTTGAGGCGATAACCGGGTACATAACGGTTGACGGCCTTAACCATCTCATCCACGGAGGCTTCCACTTCCGTTTGGTCGGCAGCTTCGGACAGCACGTAGACGGTGTCCCGCATCAGCAAAGGTGGTTCGGCCGGGTTCAGGATGATGATGGCCTTGCCCTTGCCGGCGCCGCCCACCACTTCAATCGCCTTCGAGGTGGTTTCGGTAAACTCGTCGATGTTGGCGCGGGTGCCTGGGCCGGCAGATTTACTGGAAATCGAGGCGACGATCTCGGCGTAGTGGGCCCTGGCAACACGGGACACCGCAGCGACCATGGGAATGGTGGCCTGGCCACCGCAGGTGACCATGTTGACGTTGCCCTCCCCCAGATGTTCCTCCAGGTTAACCACTGGCACGCAGTAGGGGCCGATGGCCGCCGGGGTCAGGTCAACCACGCGGATGTCGGGTTTGTGTTCCCTCAGCAGTTTGTCATTGTGAACGTGGGCGCCGGCCGACGTGGCATCAAACACAATGCCGATGTCGGCGAACTCGGGCATTTGCACCAGACCTTCCACACCTTCGGCGGTGGTGGCCACGCCCATGCGTTTGGCACGGGCTAAACCATCCGATTCGGGATCAATCCCCACCATCACCCCCATCTCGATGTGTTCGGCGGTGCGCAGGATCTTGATCATCAGGTCGGTGCCGATGTTGCCCGAACCGATGATCGCCGCTTTGATTTTGTTGCTCATGATGTTGTCCTCTTCAATCCGGGTCAGGCGAAGCGCACGGAAGCACTGCCGATACCACCGATGTCCACGCGCATGTAATCACCGGCCTTGACCGGCTCAAGCGGTACCAGGGAACCGGACAGGATGACCTCACCGGCTTTCAGGGTGATGCCGAACTCGCCCAGGGTGTTAGCCAGCCAGGTCACGCAGTTCACCGGGGAACCCAAGGCCGCAGCACCGGCTCCGGCGCTCAGCACGCTGCCGTTCTTTTCCACCACCATGCCGCAGGTCACCAGGTCCACCTTGCGGGGAGAAACCGCCTGATCGCCCAACACAAACAGACCACAGGACGCGTTATCCGCCACGGTGTCCTGGATGGCGATCTTCCAGTCCTGGATGCGGGAATCGACAATCTCGAAACAGGGCATCACACACTCTGTGGCTGCGAGTACGTCGGCATTGGTAATCCCGGGGCCGCTCAGGTCTTTCTTCAGGATGAAGGCAATTTCGCCCTCGGCGCGGGGTGCGATCAGCCGGTCGCTGATGGGCACGACTTCGCCACTGTTGAACACCATGTCGTCGGTCAGATAGCCGAAATCCGGCTGGTGAACATTGAGCATGTTCTGAACCGCCTTGCTGGTCACGCCGATCTTCTTGCCGATAATCGAGGCGCCATCCGCCAGGCGGCGTTCCAGCATGCGCAGGGAAATGTGGTAGGCATCGTCAATGGTGATGTCTTCGCCACGGCCGGTCAGCGGTGCAACTGCTTCCCGGCTGAGCATGGCCTGGTAAAGCTCGTCACCCAGCGCCTGTATACGTGTCTGTTCCATTATTCTGCTCCTGAAGCCGCTTGATCGGCCTCGGTCAGAAAGTCGTTCACCAGCCGGGCAAACCGGCTGGCATGTTCAATCTGGGTCCAGTGGCCGCAACGGCCAAACACGTGAAGCTGGGCGCGGTCAATCAGTTCTGCCAGCCTGAGTGATGCCTTCAGGGGAATCACTTCATCTTCGCGGCCATGAAGAATCAGAGTCTCGTGGGGCAACGCACGAATGTCCTTCTCCTCGCTGGCCAGATTGTCGACCCAACGCTGACGCGGTGCCGGGAACATGGCGGCAAAGGATTCCTGGAAACCGGGGCGGATGCTGGCCTGATAGCGCATCTCCGCCAGTTCGTCGGTGAGCAGGCCTTTGTTAAAGGCAAACACATCCATCAGGCGGCGCATGTTTTCGAGGGAAGGCTCGTAACCCCAGACTTCA
This sequence comes from Marinobacter sp. DS40M6, assembly GCF_028581595.1. Classification (NCBI taxonomy): domain Bacteria; kingdom Pseudomonadati; phylum Pseudomonadota; class Gammaproteobacteria; order Pseudomonadales; family Marinobacteraceae; genus Marinobacter; species Marinobacter sp. DS40M6. The sequence goes on from NZ_JAFCAE010000006.1 coordinate 139,279, forward strand.
TCCAACCCTTCGGTGATGGGAAAACTAACACCTGCCGGACCCATCAGCACCAGACGACGAATCCGCTCCGGGTGCTCAATAGCCAGGGCCAGGGCCAGGCCGCCGCCAAAGGAGTTACCCACCAGATCCACCTGTTGCAGATCCAATGCATCCATAACGCCAATAGCATGAGCCACCCAGCGTTCCCGATTATAGGTGTTGTCTTCAGGGCGCTCGGTGTACCCGAAGCCGAGCATGTCCGGAGCCACCACACGGCGGTGCTTCGCCAGCTCCGGAATCACCAGGCGCCAGTTCGCCCAGGCGGTCACGCCGGGGCCGGAGCCGTGAATCATCATGACCGGAACATCACTGTTGCCATTGGCGGCACCATGGTCATGCACGTTGGTGCGGTAGCCGGCAGCGGTTATCTCACGCCCGATTTCCGGGCTGTTTTCAGGTGCAGTCATAATCGGCTCACAGTTTCACGCAGATGTTTTTCATTTCGGTGTAGAACTCCAGGGAGTGCACACCGCCCTCACGGCCAATACCGGACTGCTTGCTGCCACCGAAGGGTGTGCGCAAATCTCGCAGGAACCAGCTGTTGACCCAGATAATGCCTGCCTCAACCTGGCCTGCGACTCGGTGAGCGCGGGTAATGTTCTCGCTCCAGATTGCTGATGCCAGTCCGTAAGGAAGGCTGTTGGCCAGTTCGATAGCTTCCTCTTCGGTGTCGAACGGGCACAGGTGGACACAGGGGCCGAAGATTTCATCGGTAATCACCGTCGAACTTTCCGGCAAACCGGTCCAGATGGTGGGCTGAACCCAGGCACCACCGACCAGCTCCTCCGGCATATCGGGAACGCCACCACCGGTCACTACCATGGCACCGTCATCAACGGCTTTCTGGTAATAGGACAGAACCTTTTCCCGGTGTTTGAGGCTGACCAGTGGCCCCATATCCGCCTCGGCATCATCCGGCGGACCAATCTTCATGCCTTCTGCGGCTTCTTTCAGTCGGCCAACGAACTCGTCGAAGATGGAACGCTCGACGTAAACCCGCTCGGTGCCCAGGCAAACCTGGCCACAGTTGGCGAAGGCTGAGCGCATGGTTCCCTCGATGGCCTTGTCCATATCGCAGTCGGCGAACACCAGGCCGGCGTTCTTGCCACCCAGCTCCAGGGAGATATCCCGGATGCCCTTGGCGGCAGCCTTCATGATGACTTCGCCGGTGCCGGTCTCGCCGGTAAAGGTGAAACCATCCACCAACGGATGCTCGGTGAGGAAAGCCCCGGCGGAATCCCCACCGAAGCCGTGAACCACGTTGAACACCCCGTCCGGTACGCCAGAGTCTTTCATCACTTCGCCTAGCAGGGCGGTGGTGGTGGGGGTTTCCTCGGAGGGCTTGACCACCACGGTGTTGCCACAGGCCAGAGCAGGCCCGACTTTCCAAGTCATCAGCAGCAATGGCAGGTTCCAGGGGCTGATCACCCCGATCACGCCCTTGGGGCGGCGTACGGCGTAGTTCAGCGCGCCGGTGCCGTCCGGCGTGGGCATTTCGAAGGATTCCGTGGGCACGTTCTTGATCATGTCCGCGAACACTTTGAAGTTGGCTGCGCCCCGGGGGATGTCGATGTGGCTCGCCAGGGATCTGGGCTTGCCGGTATCCAGGCATTCCGCTTCCAGGAACTCGTCAAACCGTGCGTTGATGCCGTCGGCCACCTTGTGCAGGATGCCGGTCCGTTGCTCCAGCGTCATCTTGCCCCAAGGGCCACCCAGGGCCGATTTCGCGGCCTTGACGGCAGCATCCACCTCCTCGCGGCCGGCTTCGTGAACCTTGCTGATCAACAGGCCGTTAGTCGGATTGATGTTGTCGAAGAGCTTGCCGCTGGCCGACCCAACGTACTGTCCGTTGATGTAGTGTTTTATGTCTTTCATTGCTGCTCATTCCCGTGAAGCCAGTATTGGGTTAGGTCAGCACCGTCATGAACCGTTCGTTCAGTGCCCGGTCGTGGTAGAAAATCGCTTTGCCAAGCTCTTCCGTCTTCCAGGTGACCGGCTTGTGATCCGGGTAGAAGTAATCACCGCCACAGAACACTTCGTTGCGGTTGCCGGACGGGTCGAAGAAATAGATGGTCTTGCCGTGGGTCAGACCGTGACGGGTCGGACCGATATCGATGGACGTATCGGTCATGGTGATCAGGTCCGCCGCCCTCAGGACGTCTTCCCAGGTTTCCAGGTGGAAAGAGACGTGGTGGAACTTGCCCTTCTCCTCGTGATGGATAAACGCCACGTCGTGCTCTTTCATGGAGACGGTCAGGAACTGCGCCACCCGTGTGCCTTCCGGATCCAATACTTGCTCGACCAGATCGAAGCCCAGGACATTGACAAAAACATCGTAAGTCGCCGCCAGCTCAGGACCGTAAAACAGACAGTGGTCAAAGCGCACGGCTTTCATGCCCCTCAGACCACGCGGCCAGGCCTCCGGATTAACACTGGAAAGACCCCATTTACCCGTATAGAGCTTATCGGCATACAGCTCGAAGGCGTGGCCGGAAGGCACCGTGAAGCGAACACGACGACCGCAATCCTTCAACTCCTCTGCCGGTACCTGCTCAACGTCAACGCCGTAATCCACCAGGTCTTTTTCCAGCTGGACCAGGACCTCTTCGTCAACCACCTTGAAGCCCATGAAGTCGCAGCCAGGCTCGTCCGCTTCGCGCAGGACCACGGAGAACTTGTCCACTTCAGACCAGGCCTTCAGATACACCCGCCCCTGGTCGTCGCGATCGGTTTGAATCAGACCCATCAAGCCCGTATAATGCTCAATGGCTTCGCCCATATCGAGAACGCGGATCTGGACGTGGCCGGGACGCATGACACCCTTTTTCATGGCAATCACCTCAACAGTTTTGTTGTTTGCTTCGCAAGTGTCCTCTCAGGAAGAGGCATACACTCAATGATTAGATCCGTCAGAGGATAGATCCGGCAGGCTAGAACTTCGCCTTTTTCAACGGCTTCGGGCGGGGCATGCCGCCTGCTCATCTTGCCGCACTCGAAGTGCCCTTCCAGAACTTGGATCTTACAAAATCCGCAACCACCACCCCGACAGCCCACAGGAACACACTTCAGACCCCTCTGCTCCATAGCCTTGAGCACACTCTGGCCCTCCTGGCAGGTAAAGCGGTCTCCCGTTGTGCGATTAGACACCTGAAATCCGGCCATGGCTCACCCTCAAATCAGATCTCCTTGAGGAGCCCAACGTTACATTTCAAACGTGCCGTCAGCCGCTCCCAAGCATTTCTCCATAGTTAGTTCGAAACTATCTTCCTAACTTGAGGCAAAGGCGCACTACTCAACCACCGGCGTAATCAGTGCGAACTTCTTAATTGGAGCAAAGGGTTAGGTTACCCCTGATACCCGCCACCCACCGGCAGCACCGTACCTGTGATATAGGAAGCCTCGTCAGACGCCAGGAAAAGTATGGCATTGGCCTGCTCTTCCGGTACGCTGTAGCGCTTCATGAAGCTCGTTTCGGTAGCCTCATCAACGATAGCCTGATACCACCCCTTCTCCAATTGGCTCATGGCTTCACTATTACGAGGAATCCGCCGCGGGCCAACATCAGTACCACCGGGTGCTACTGCATTGACACGGATTCCATATTTGGCATTTTCAAACGCCATACACACGGTCAAAGCGTTTACGCCACCCTTGGCCGCCGCATAGGGCACACGGTTAGTACTTCGGGTTGCAAGGGATGACACGTTCACGATCACTCCACTTTGCTGCTTTTGCATCTGTGCCAAAACTGCATGGGAACACCAAAGGGTCGGAAACAAGGAGCGACGAATCTCGGCTTCGATCTGCACTTCCTCGTAGACTTCATAGGGCTGGACCCAGATCGTACCGCCAACGTTATTGATCAATATGTCGATGCGGCCAAAATGACTTACCGCCAAATCGACTGCCTTGCAGGCATCCGCGTACCGTTCCAGATCAACGACGCTTATCTGGACGCTTGCCGCGCCAGCGTCCAGGGCCTCCTCGGCCACCTCTTTGACGAACTCGGAGCGATCCACCAGCAGCAGGCTAGCTTTTTCGGCAGCCATCTGAAGGGCAACAGCACGACCAATACCTTGGGCAGCACCGGTCACCACAACGACGCGGTTTTCAAAACGTTCAACTCTCATTTAGCTATCCTCATTTACTTGCCGCAAATTTTTCATAGTGGAAGCTGGCTGGCTGAATACCTTTTTCCTGCATATAGCAGTCCACCGCTTCTACCATCGGCGGCGGGCCACAGAGGTAGATGTCCACATCGCCATCATGCAGGTGTCCGGGTTCTATATAGTCGGTGACATAGCCCTTCTGTGGCCAGCTGCTATTTTTAGAGGCAACGCAGGAACTGAATGTGAAGTTATCGATGGCGTTTGCGAAGGATTCCAGCTTATCCATGTCAACCAAGTCAGCATCGTGAGTGACGCCGTAAATCAGATGGATCGGGTGTGCACAGCCATCCCGCTGGATCTTTTCCAGCATCGCCAGGAAGGGTGCGAGGCCGGTGCCACCAGCCAGCATCAGTACGGTGCGCTGGATGTCACGCAGGTAGAAGCTGCCGAACGGACCGCACAGCGTGATGTTGTCACCTACCCTGGCCTTTTCTGTCATATAGGTACTCATCAGACCTTCGGGTACTACACGGATGAGAAAGGACACCGACCCATCAGCTTGGTTGATTAAGGAACTGAAGGAGTAGGCACGCCACTGATCAGTTCCCGGCACCAGCACTTTGACATACTGTCCCGGCAAAAAGTGCATGGCACGCAGCTCATCACTGGCAACGGTGAATGACAAAGTTGATTCTGACAAGCGATTGATGTCAAAAAGCTTGGCGCGTAAATCGGCCTGCTGACTCCTTATACAAACCTCAGAGGAAGCCGGTACTGTGACGACGCAATCCGACTCCGGAATCATCTGGCAGGTCAAAACATATCCGCGCCTAGCCTCCTGATCAGAGAGCGCATCCTCGATATACCCACCCATCTCGTAGCTGCCGGACTCACAGTGGCATTTACAGGTGCCACATGCCCCGTCACGGCAATCGAGCGGAATATTGATTCCGGATCGGTACGCCGCGTCTGCCACTGCTTCCATTGGTAAGGTTGTAATAAATCGAGTGAAGCCGTCCTCAAAATTGAGCGCTACCTTATACATTCTTTACTACCTTTTCATCAAACGGTTAACCAGGAAGGACGACCGTGAGAAGTTCAGACCATAAATTTGTAGACAACTCACACATGGTAGATGTCCAGCACATGATCTATATAGTCATTTTTCAATATTACTTTCTTTCTTGAGATTGCATAATTCTCGTCACTATTAACAATCAACTCAACGAACGTGACACCGAAATATGTATCTACTTTATTATATCTAAAACTTTTTGTTATCCAGTTATACCGAACACTACATGATTCTTTACTAGCATCAATTATCTCTATATTGCTTATCGAATGAAGCGTCCTGGGATCGGGCTCACTGCTTGCTCCCGACCGATCGGTCTGGATACGAAATACTCGATCCTCGAGGCCGTCACGGCTATCATAGTACATCAGTGAAATTTCGGTTCTTGGGTTACTTGTAAGATTACCATCATCATCCCAAGAGGGCATCCAAAACTCGACACTCTTATCATAATGCCGAATCCAGAATTCAAAATCTTTATCATCCAAACAGCGGGCTTCGGAATATAAAAATCCACAAACTTTTTCGTAATAAAAAGTCATAACATCTCTCCAGATAATTTCATCTTTTATAAATAATTCGCCCTTCCTCATCAGGTATGTTTTTTAACGTATTAGCCCAATGTTCATGCTGAACTACAAACAGCCCCTCATCCTCGCTTTTAGCACCACTTAGCAGCGGAAATAGATCAATATCTTTCGCCGCTTCATCTTGCCCATCAATCCAATGCTTAGCCCCTCGACTAAGATCATTCCAAGGCACCTCGGAAGCTTGAAAACCGTTCTGACAGGAACGAAACTGCTCTAGATCATCCGGTGTTGCCATACCAGTAGCATTAAAGAAATCTTCGTATTGTCGAATACGTAGAGTACGCGCACCTTCACTTTCGTTCTTAGGCGCAAAGCAATATATCGTCACTTCAGTTTTAGTCGGTGAGATTGGGCGAAAGTGACGAATTTGAGTACTCGTTTGATCCATTAAGAAAACATTTGGATAAATTCCTAAGTTCCTCATATTGGAAATCATCCAATCCGCCCTATTCTCACCATACTTTCTGGAGAGCTCTTGTCTTTTTTCAGCCAATGGTCTATCTTCTGGATTCGGCACTTGCATCCATAATAATATGTGCCCATTCTCGAAGGCGTAAAATCCTCCTTTTTGCTTATTCCAAGTACTAAGATCCAAAGTCTTTGCATCAGTTTTAGATAGACCCTGTTTTCTTCTTGCAACTGCAGCAACGTAGTTCCAGTGGACAGCCGAAACATGATATCCATCTGCACCATTTTCTGCCTGCATCTTCCAGTTACCATCGAACGTATAAGTGGAAGCACCTCGTAGAACTTCAATACCATCTTCCGATTGGTTGATGATCATATCGATTATTTTTGTAGATTCACCCAGATAATCTTTCAACTCTTGCACATCAGGATTCAGACTTCCAAAAAGGAATCCACGGTAAGACTCGAACTTCGCAACCTTTTTGAGGTTCAGTTCGCCTTCACAGTTGAATGAATCAGGATATCCCGAATCTTTTTCGTCCTTAACTTTGAGCAATTTCCCCGAATTACTAAAACTCCAGCCATGAAAGGGGCATGTCATAACGGATTTGTTACCTTTCTTCGTCCGACAGAGCATCGCTCCTCTGTGAGTACAAACATTGAGGAAGGCATCAAGATTGCCGGCTTTGTCTCGCGTTATAATCACCGGCTGTCGACCAATGTAGGTCGTAAAGAAATCGTTATTTTTTGGAATTTGGCTTTCGTGGGCAAGATATACCCAGTTACCTTCAAAAATATACTTCATTTCTAGCTCAAAAATTTCCTCATCAGTGAAGGCATCCCTCCGTAGCTTATAAATTCCTTTCTCCGAATCCGTGACAAGCATTGACTCGATTTTCTCTTTTATGCGGTCTGACATATATACCTCACGACTTCTCAATTAATAGAGAATGAACCAAACTTGTAGTTATCAACGTATAAGACTACCGAGTCGAGACTCTTAAAAAGGTCCCTCACCAAGGCAAGGGACAAAGACCCAACATGGAGATAAACAACGATGGTTCGCGTTAATATTCTCTAAATTAGTCAGAGATCGAAATCCTATTACTGCATTCATTGTCCGGCTTCTGCAATCACATCCATCTCCGCAGTTGCCACAGCGAATTGATGAGGATGGACAGGCGTTGACGCCCGTATTGGTTGAGGCCATCGTTGAGTTTATTCAGTCCGTCGAAGCCCCGATATCGCCCTTGAGGCTGGGCCATGTCGCGCTGAATGTGGATGCCTTTCCCAAGGACAACAGGCAGTCCCATAAGGAAGGCGTCAACAAGGGGGATGACGGCCATCTCCCGATAGCCGCTTCCCAGGGGCGGGGGGCTGGTGCCTGGGTTGCGAGCTGCGCCCTGGCAGCCAGCATGCCAACAACGGTTTCCTAGACACGCTCCGGCGAATTCTGCCTCAGGCCCGGACACCCACGGACAAGCCCATTCTGTTGCGCCTGGAACCTGGACCGTGACGACAAGATGGAAGCGGTACTGTCAGAAGAAGTTTCGGACGAGCTCGGGTTCCGCCGAGTCCTCAAGGAGACCGTGCACATCAGCGACGCCAGTGGACAGCTGTATCTGGAACCGGACGTTAGCCTCGAAGGCTGGATCGCGACCTTACCAGCCGACATCGCCAACGAGCAGCAAGTCATGGCACTGTGTAGCTACCACGCCATCAGTGAACAGTTCTACAGTGAATTCAAGACCGACCTGGACCTGGAGTGTCTACCTTCGGGCAAGCTCCACACCAACAACCTGGCAATAGCTTTCGCCACAATGGTATACAACCTGCTGCGCTGGATGGGCCAGAGACTCACCGGCCCGAATGCGCCACCCAGCCGAACGCCGTCGCCTAAAGATGATGATGCAAGACCTCATTTACATGGCGCGCCGACTAATTCACAGCGGCCGACAATGGCTGCTGCGATTTGGCCGACACTTTCCGGGTTTTGTCATTTGTCGGGACCTCTATCGAGGTCTTGCCTCTTTCGGATAAGTCACTCGAACATCCCGTCACCTTTAACTCACCCGGCGCCCTAACCGGGACCACTGTCTATTGTCTGAATCTCATGAACTAACCACAAATTGATCAATTCGACTCAACGACCGGCTTTGCCTGGGAAGGTTGGGAATCAATAGCTCAACTTTGGCCATATTCCTGGACAAATTGGCTTGGGGCGTGCCCGCCCGGGTATATTGAGGAGGTGGAGTAACTGATTCAAGTTATGACAAACAAAGTATCCTAACATCCCAATAGTGTTATCGGGATATTGTCTGACACCAGAAAAACACAAACAGCATCAGCGTGTTAAGAAGTCTCAGAATTAGTCCCCAAAATCAGCGATAATACGGACATCATCAACTGCACAGAATTCGTTGCCACCATCGACCAGATCACCTTCTCCAAAGCAGAGTACCAGACCAAGAAGCGGAAACCCCGCCGCGAAATCTTTCTGGAGCGAACGGGCAAATTGATTTACTGGAAGCAGCTGGAGAAGAAGGTAGCCCGTTATTACCCCAAAGGCCCGAAAGGACGACCTCCGTATCCGTTGTCCGCGATGCAGCGAGTCCACTGCATGCAATTGTTCTATAACCTGAGCCACCCGGCGATGGAAGACGCTCTGTCAGAGCTTCGAATTCTTGCGGCAGCGTGGCATCATTAAAGAGTTGGTAACTTTATGAAAGCCTGCAGCGAACTTCCAAAGCATGCTCCTTTATGGGAGCATGCTGCGTTTACGGAAGCGCCGTCTATTCATTATCCCCCTCGGCCTACTCGCTTGGCTGGCTGGCTGGCTGGCTGGCTGGCTGGCTGGGCATCAGTATAACTCCCCGCATGGGCAGGCGGGGCGACTAGATATTAAGAAAAGGAGTGTGACGACAGATCGTATGCGAGGATTATCTCAGAATTCAAACACCTCCCTGGCAGACCTAATTGAAAAGTACTTGCTAACAAAACTTGACGCTATTCCGACCTTCATCAGTTTTCGCTCTTTAAACGAAACCAGAGGGCATAAAGCGCCGGCACAAACAATAGCGTGATCAGAGTGCCGACCGCTACGCCCCCGATAAGGACATAAGCCAGCGGCCCCCAGAACAGGTCAAAGGTCAGAGGTACAAACGCCAGAACGGCCGCCAGGGCAGTGAGCACCACAGGGCGGGCGCGTTGGACTGCCGCCTCGACCACGGCTTCCCGGGCAACCATCCCTGCTTTGAAGTTGTCCTGCACCTGTTGGGTCAGAATCATGGTATTTCGCATCAGGATGCCGCCCAGGCCAATCAGTCCCAGCAACGCGGTAAAGCCAAAGGGTTGATTAAACAGCAGCAAAGCCAGCACAGCCCCAATCAGACCCAGTGGCGCGGTGGCGAGAACGGTCAATGTGCCGATAAATGAACGCATCTGAAGCATGATTAAGATCAGCATCAACGCCAACATCACCGGTTGTAATGTCTGGATGGACGCATTGGCTTTGGCTGATTGTTCCACCGTACCGCCGATTTCAATACGGTAACCCTCCGGCAACTGTTCACGCAGGGCGATCATCGCACTCCAGATTTCCTTGGTGACATCCGGTGGCTGGGCACCTTCTACATCGGCCTGAACGGCCAGGAAGGGGTCACGGTTGTAACGCTTTATGACGGGGTCCTCGTAACGAACCTGCCACTTGCCCAGTTGCTGTACGGAAAGTTTGCGGCCGTCGCGGGTTTTGATCTCAAGATCTTCCGGCATGATCACTTCGCCACGGGCATTACGCGCCACCAGTTGAACGCTCCTTATGCCCTGGCGCAGTTCGGTGACGGCCACTCCGCGAAGTTGGAACTGCAGTTGCCGGGCAACTTCCGCCGGGGTCAGGCCCATCCAACCCAGATTTTCCGGGTCCATATCAAGATAGAGCGTGGGTACGCGCTCATCCCATTCGAGATGCGGCATGACGATGTTCGGATGCCCGGTCATGAGAGTCCGGATCTGGTGCGCGATCTCTCTGAGCTGATCGGCTTCCGGACCCAGCACACGAAAACTGACCGGCCAGACCACCGGGGGACCGTACAGCAAACGCGTTACACGCACTCGTGCCTCCGGAAATTCACCCGCCGCGACTCTGGCTTCCAGTGCCGAGATGATGCGATCGCGCCCTTCAACGTCCTGCCCAATGGCAATCAACTTGGCAAATGCCGGGTCCGGCTGCTCGGGGTTGGCCGATACGAAGAATCGGGGCGCACCGGCACCGATGTAAGCAGAAAGGCTTTTCACCTCCGGCATGTCCATCAGAATCGCTTCCAGGCGTCTGACACTTTGATCCGTGGTGGCGATAGCGCTCCCCTGCGGAGCGTAGACACTGATCAGAACTTCGGGGCGATCAGAACTGGGAAAAAATTGCTTCTGCACCTGGGTTGCCATCCCGAAAGCACTGATCGCCAGCAAACCCACTGTGATAAAAACGACGGTTTTCCGGTACTGTACACACGCTGTGATCACCCCGCGCAACCGCTGATAAAACGCGCTTTGGTAGAGGTCCTGGCCCGTATGCCCGGTGTAATCGGGCAAGAGTTTGACGCCCAGATAAGGCGTAAAGGTTACCGCCACCACCCAGGAAATTAACAACGAAAAAGCCAGCACCCAGAAGATGTTGCCGGTGTATTCTCCCACCCCGGACTGGGCAAATCCGATGGGGACAAATCCGGCCACCGTCACCAGCGTGCCAAAGAGCATGGGCGCGGCTGTTATGCTCCAGGCATGACTGGCTGCCCGCACCCGGTCCCAGCCGCTCTCCATCTTCACAATCATCATTTCAATGGCGATGATCGCATCGTCCACTAACAGGCCCAGTGCGATAATCAAGGCACCCAGGGTGATGCGGTCCAGGTTAATGCCCGCCATTTTCATCAATAAAAAGGTCAGGCCAAGGGTCACAGGAATCGCAATGCCCACCACCAAACCCGCGCGCAGACCGATCGCCAGTATGCTGACCCCCATCACCACGACCAACGCAACCAGAAACTTGACCTGAAAAAGATCAACCGCCTGAGTAATCGCTTCCGCCTGATCGGTCAGGGTCTGTATTGACATTCCCAGGGGCAGTCTGGCCTGTTCAGCTCTGACAAACTCGCGCAGCCGCTCGCCAAATTCCAGGCCATTTTCACCCGCACGCATGACCACACCCAGGAGGATCGCATCCTCACCGTTGGAGCGGACGATGTAGTTCAAAGGATCTTCATAACCTAAACGCACCTCGGCCAGATCAGACACGGTGATATGCTGGTCTCCGATACGCAGAGGTACTGAGGTGAGGCGTTCAATGTCAGACAGGTCGATGTTGCTGCGGACATAAACCCGCGGGCCGGCAATATCAACAAAGCCAAGAGGCTGAAGACGGTTGTTGGCCTCTATCGCCTGCAACACCTCTTCTGCCGACAAACCGAGGTTGTTGAGCCGGTCCTGATCAAATTCGAGATACACCCGCTCAGGACGCTCCGCCAAGAGCTGTGCTTTTTGCAAGCCGGGCAGCCGTTGCAAGCGATCCCGTATCGATTCTGCCTCTCGGGTCAGTTCACGCATCGGCATCCCGGGTGCCGTCAGGGCCAGCAGGGAGAAATACACATCCGCGAAATCATCGTTGACGATGGGGCCGATCACACCCCGGGGCAGGTTGGGCCTCTCATCGAGCATTCGTTTGCGGACTTGATAGAAGAGGTCCGGCACTTTTTTGCTGGGCGTAGAATCCTGGAATCGGATAAGCATGGCGGCCTGCCCGGGCCGGATGGTTGTTTCAATGGTATCGGAATACGCCACCTCCTGAATTCGCTTTTCCAGACGATCCACGACCTGATTCTGCAGCACCTCGGGGGTTGCTCCTGGCCAGACGACAGAAACCACCATCGCCCGGACGGTGAACGCAGGGTCTTCCGCCCGGCCAAGGGACGAGAACGCGTAGAAACCGGTAACAACGGACAGCAAAAGAAAAAAGAGGGTGACCGAACGCTCGCGCACTGCCAGCGCGGAAAGATTCGGTAAGCTCATTGAGTCAGCTCCCGCACCGCCATGCCAGGCGTGAGCAGGTGTGTCCCTAATGCGACGATAAGCGTTCCCACGTTGATATCGGCCTTGATCTGCGCATACTCCTCGCCCAAATCAATAACCTCGACCGCAAGGGGCTTCACCGTGCCGTCGGAGATCAACCAGATCTGCGGCGCTTGCCCTCTCTCATCGAGGGCACCCAGCGGTACGCGATGGCTGGACGCGGTTTGCTTCTGTGATAACCGCACACTCACCACCGAACCCAGGGTTAAAGACGAGGGGTAGGGGCCCTCCAGGCTGTATCGGGCACGCCAGCTCCGGCTTCGGGGGTCGGCAGCCCCGGCAATCTCTTTCAGACTCACAGCAAGCTGTTCGCCATTAGGTAAAGGAAGATAACCGCGTTCGGGGGGATTACTGCCCTCTGGTAAAAAAACCTCGACTTCCAGCGATTGATCTTCAGCCAGAACGGCAAGGGTTTGTCCCACACCCACAACCTGGCCGGGTTCAACGATGACCTCAGTGACCACGCCCGCATTAGCGGCTTTTAGTTCCGCATACCCCAAGGCATTCTGAGCCTGCTGATTGCGTGCAGAAGCCGTTTCCACCTGGCTGCGCGCCTCACGCTCTGCCAATTCAAGGCGTTGCAGAGTTTGTTCGCTGACAAACTGACGCCCCACAAGTTGCTGCTGGCGCTGGAGCTCATTGGTGGCAATTGCCAGGGCGGCTTCTGCACGCTTCAGATCCGCGGCGGCTCCCTCCGCCGTTGCTAAAAGGTCTCGTGTATCGAGCTTGAACAGTAAGTCGCCTTTTTCCACGCGCTGACCGGGATCGATGTAACGATGTTGAATCCGACCGGCGATCTGAAAGGCCTGAGGAACTTCGTGGCGGCCTCGCAGGGTCCCTGAAAATCTCTGCGCTGTTGGGCCAGCATCCTTCAGTTCAACTGTTTTTACCCAGGGGATAGGGGCGTGGGCCTCTGGGGGCGGTTCCGAAGACTGCTGACAACCAGACAGAATGAGCAGCGAGATAAACAGTGTCAGCATACAGCGCATGGCAGGTGTCCCGATTGGCAAAATCAAGGTGTGGGTATCAGCTCTCGCGGTGTCCGGACAAAGCAAGTTGCAGGATGGCATCGCGAACGGTTTCCGTCTGCTCCATGGGCAGAAAATGGGTCGTACCTTCAATAACCCTGACGTCAGCCGAAGGCAGCAGGGTCTGCAGGCGTTTTCGCGCCGCCGGTGAGAAGGTTGACCCGCGTTCCGCCGCCAGCGCGATAACCGGGCACCGCAACTGACGAATACCGGGCCAGGGGTTGTGTTCGGTATGGGCAAAGGTGGTGCTCTCCCACTCCGGCGCACACGCCAGGCGAACTTGATCGTCCTGCGGCAGGAAAGCGTGTTGGATGTAGGCTTCCAGCCACGCTTCGGGCCAGGTCTTGAAGCCACCGCGGCCACGATAGTTGTCCAGCGCAGCAGCGTGCGAATCGAATACCCTGCGCCGACGTGCGGCTCCGGCGGCCAGTGACAACCGATGTGACTGGCGTAGCAGTTTGGCCAGCCACAGCTTCAGGCCCTGCCCCGGATCCATGATCACCGGCTCCGCCAGAATCAGGCCCAGCACTTTGTCTGACCGTCGGGCAGCGGCCATGATGCTGGTGGTGGCACCGATGGAATGGCCGGCGAGCCAGACCGGCTCGTCCAGGCTTTCCAGCAGAGCGGTCATGTCGCGATAATAGGTTTCCCAGCCCCGGAATGTCGACACGTTCGTCGCACCGGCGCTGGCCCCATGCCCCCGCATGTCCCAGGCCAGGACATTGACGTCCGTGGCAAGCTCGTCAAGCAGGGGGTGGTACAGGCGACCATGGAAACCCGTGGCATGGGCCCAGTGCACCGTGGGGCGCGCTTTGGATTGCCACCAGCGCCACAGGGCGATCTCCGCGCCATCCGGCGCCTGGAATTCCTCGCGTTCAGGTCTGTTGTGCTTATTGTTCATGAAGGTCTGCTTGTTTGTCCGCCATCGTCGGGAGCAACAACTGAACCTGACCGCTGGCGATCAGTTTGCTCTTATCGCCCTGCCAGCAGGTCACCCGGACCAGGCTGGTCCGCCTGCCTTGCCGGACGATCTCGGCGCTGGCGAAAGTCGATCGGGCCTGCGCGGAGCGGAGGTAATTGATGTGGCTGTCGAGAATGCGTGGGCAACGTGTCTCTGTATCCTGGCTTTGCGCAGCGACCCGCGCAATGAGTTCGATCAGTGCACCAATAACTCCGCCATGGAGGGCGGGGAGCATAAAGTTGCCAATCAGGGCCTCACGACATGGCATATGAACCACAAGACCTGCGTCATAGCGTTGAACCTCAAGCTCAAGATGCCGTGCGTAGGGAATGCGCTCCAGCAGGGCTCCCCAGTCGGAACATTCTTTCCCGCTTTCGGTAGGGCCTGAGATGGGTTGTGCCGAATCGCCAGTCGTGCTCATGCGCCCTCCTTTTTTCGTCCACCGGCCTGGAATCGCTGGCCCTGGGTGTTGCGCATGAAGGTGGCGTTTGCCGTCGCTAACAGTGCACTATCGCTCTCGCTGAGGATGTCGCAATGGATGAACGCGACCTCGTCCGTTAAATGACGACAGGTGGCCACCGCTAACAGGGCCCGGTCGCCAATGGCAGGGCGCAAATAATCCATGCGCAAATCCAGCGTGGCAGTGGGCGACAACTCCCGGGCTTCTGCGAATACCGCCAGTCCACTGGCCGAGTCTGCCAGCGAGTAGAGCACGCTGGTGCAGATCTCTTCGCTACTATCTTCGGCGAACATCCAAGACTCAGGGGTCAGGCGCATGCATACCTGGTTTCCGTTCACAGAGACAACCTGCATACCCAGATCCCTGCCGTGAGGAACCTGTTCGGTGAACTGCCACGCCGTCGACACAGCATCACTATGCTGAACTCTGTTCGAATCCGTCATCAGATCTGCGCACTCCGGTTTGCATTCCACACAGGGGCGGGAATGATGGGAAACAGCTGATTTTCATAAGTCATTGCCATGTCACTTTCTGCCGAATAACATTCGTTTCTGGATTTTGGTTGGTTAACCAACCAAAAGTCAAGAATCTGTTGAGGGAAATGGCTCGCCGCCGGTGTAATGGCGTACCATCAGTGAAACGAGTCTGGTGGCGGCCGCTCTGATGAATAAAAAACTGGCTTGCTGAGGAGATGTTTAAGCCATGGTTGACAGACAGATTACTCCTACAAGCAAACTGGGCGATCAGGGCAATATTTTGTCTAACGCAGCCCGGCTTTTTCGTGAGAGCGGATTCGAAAGGACCTCGCTCAAGGAGATTGCCGATGCCTGCAATATGCTACCCGGAAGTCTGTATTATCGTTACAGTACCAAGGAAGCGCTCCTTGTCGAGCTGATGCGCCGGGGAGTCGACCTAGTTACCGCAGAGGTCGAGTCGGCTTACGCCAGTTCGGATGATCCAGTTGAGCGATTGCGTCTTTGTATCAAAGCGCATCTGCGGGCCCTGTTGCTAGATTCGGACGCGGTTTACGTGCTGCTGTTTGAATGGCGAGCGCTCGGCCCGGAGGCTCGCGAGGAAATCATCGAACTGCGTGACCAATACGAGTCCCTGTGGGCTGAGATCCTCGAAACAATGATTGAACAGGGCGTGATCCGGAAGAATGTTGACGGCCGATTGCTCCGCCTGATCGGCCTTGGGGCGCTCAACTGGGTTGCAACCTGGTTCGACCCGAACGGGGCTCATTCACTCGACGCCATTGGTGATTTGATTTGGCAAATCGCTATGGACGGTGTGATCAATAAAGGGGTTCAGGCATAGGTTCTGGCTTCACAAACGCAAGTAGCCTCTGTTTATGATCACTAATCATACGGATGCACTGTTTGTGATCTGACATTTTGCCTGAATTGCTCAGAGGACGGGTCACACCAGCGCTTGAAGGCGCGTCTGAAATTGGCACTGTCGTGATAGTTCATCAACGCGGCAATGGCCTCGATTGACAGTTGGCTGTCATGCAAGTAGGTCGCTGCCTGCTGGGACAGAATCTCGTCGCGAATTTTTCGGAAACTGCGGCCTTCGCGCTTGAGTTTGCGTGCCAGGGTGCGTTTGCTCATGAATAAAGAGGCTGCCGCTTCGTCTTCACTGAGCGTTCCGGGCGGTCGGGACAACATCACCTTCGTCAGGCGGGTCTGGTAGCTCAGTTTATCGGACTGAAGTTGCGCAAGCATGGTTTCACGCTGTCGCATGGCCAGACGATAATTTTCATGGTTGGCGGAGGAGTTCGGTTCCCGACATAATTCCATCGGCAAGCTGAATTTGAACTGGTTGCAATCAAAGTGAATCTGCCCGGACAAAAAGTCCGAATACATTGCGTGATACTTGAGCTTCGGTTGGGCGAAGCACACTTCGGCCTCGTGCAAAGGGCGGCCAACACGGCCGTGAACTAAGAGCCATACCGCTTGAAAGTTGGGAACCAGGCACAACCTACCGTTACGTGCCGACCGATGGTATTACCAATCAACAGGGTGCCCCCTGTGCACCAGACTTCTTAGCCAGTATGCCGACCCGGGAAGGAGCCTTGGGGATCTTTCGTCAGACGGGCAATCGCTTGAAAACCGATTTATTGCCATAGATATAACCAGAGCATCCGTACCTCTGCCGCTGAAAAAACCTCCCGGACAGGGATGTAAATACTAACCTGAAACTGGATCCCGCAGAGCCTGAAGCGATTAGCGGAATCCCTGAAAATGCCATGAAGCTTACCATCACGGAGATCAGTAGCGGGGTTCTGGAGGACAACGGGCAGATTGGCTGTAAAGTAGGTGCCTCAGTTTGCGATGAGTTCAAAAAATTTATCTTTCTGACGGCAAACCTGAATGTTGAGATAGCGGGTGAACCAACAGTTGCCGAAGATGGCAGCATGCGAGTACGCGTGAAGTTGCGTCCTTCGGTCTGCTTACCACACCCAGCAACATCTGGGTCGATCTGAGCAATCAACTGCTGGCAGCACTTGCAACCAGTGATTTAAAGGCCTCTCAAGAGTTTGACATAGGCCCTCTCGTCTTGCGCATGCGTTGCCAGGGCGAAAACCGAGACGATCTCATTAATGGCGTAATTGTTCAAAAAGATGGCGAGCTGACTTTCGAGACCGAGCCGGATGTATACCTTGATGCACCGTATCAGAATGTCAGACTGAGTGGTTTAGCCAATACCCGCCTTGAGGACAACCTCCGCAGTTTTCCAATCGATGGACTGAAGCTTTCCGGCCCGATGAGTTTCCTTGATGATGGGCAACTAGTTATCGACCAACGAAACGTTGAACCGATATTGCTTCTGACCTGCCTCTTGGGTGAAGCAACTGTGGGTGGGTTTGCTTGAAGAAGAGTCCGCAATTTTTAGTTTCGGAACCGGACTTCTTTGCCGCCTATTCGGCGGAGTTGTTAATGGAGTAGTAAACTTAGTGATCGACATAAACACGGAACTGACAATAGAAATCGCTCCGAATGAACTTCACCTCAGGTATGTGTCGCCTTAAACACAAAACTGATTAAACCCGATATAAGGCCGGCCTCAGGGCTGGACTTTTTGAACAGATAAATAACGTGGCCCATTCATTCTCTCGCCTCGCAGCCATTTCCTGATAATCGGATTGTAACTTGAAACCTAAAAAATCCGGGAGAACCGCGTACAATACTGAACACACTACCGTACCTGCCATCTCCGCGAACCTATGTTCGGCGTTGCCGTTGACGGGAAGAACGGCAGTCTGCCTCTGTCAAGGGCGATACGCCGCACTGACAGGGTCATCCCGATGCCCTATTTTTCATCCTCAGAGGCTTGAACATTTAAATGTTCCAACAGATCGCTCAAGCTCTGGTAATACATGCCGTAGAACTTTTCCAGATCGGCAAGCTTGGCGCGAGTGCGGTCATTCGTAATCGTCGACTTGGCTTCCGCGACGACCGATTTTGCGGTCGCATATCTTTTAATCTGACCTTCTAGGAAAGCAGTATAAGGGTTGGGACGGATTGAGAAAAAATATTGCCGTTCACCTAACGCTGAACGACGTTCGACAATGCCCAACCGTTCAAGAAAGCAGGTATTTGTACTCACGCTGGCCTTACTGACACGCAACAGACCCACCAACTCTGACGAACTGACCGGGTCATCAGACACGATGAGGACCGCCCAGATTTGTCCTGCTATGCGGGAAAGCCCCTCTGCTTGGGCTAACTGGCCCATGCGTTCAATAAAGCGCGCGTCTGATTCAGTGAGTATTTTCATAGTCAGAGGGCCCGTGCGGGCCCTGCCAGTCCTCCAACAAAATGCGATACGGATTAAACGCGTACTTTAAACGGTCGCGTCGCATTCCTACAAGCTCAGGCTTGATTGAGCACGGTCTTCGCCAGGCGTGCCCTGCCAAGGGCCAGTACACTTGAACGCGTCTTGGCGCTTTTCCAAGCACTGATCACGCCATGGTGTTAAGGGGCCGCCGGAAACGTGCGAGAGCAAATCCGAAAAGGGCGGCCCCGACAACGGCGATAGCCAGGAATTGTGGTCAGACGGGGGTGAAGCCCGCGCCACGATAGAGGATCGCCTGGGCCAGCACCACGAAATGCGTGTTGGGCGAGGCAAGCATGATGCACTGGACGGCATCTTTGGCTGCAAGTTCTTCGCTACTCGCCAGGCGCCGATGCGCTGCGCCGAGCTCTTCTCACCTCTGGGCAATGAGCGCCTCGACAGCCTGCTTCTCAGCTTCCCTCTGGGCCACTGGCTCTGTGCCCATCCGGACGCTGCAAACGCGCTTGAGCCTCGCTGCGCTGTGCCTCCAGGACAGTTGTACCATTCTCGCCAGTTCATCGCCGGCTCTCAAAAACTCTCCTTCACCGGCCAGAAAATCCCTGACCCGGCCGACTGTTTTGGTGGCAATGTTAATCTCAACCGCCTCGACTCTTCCGGCTGCTTAGACCACCTGACCCACGCTGCCAAGCCAACGACAACTAAAGCGGTCAGGCCACGCACCCACCCAGCCCTCAGGAGAGTTTTGATTGTGTGCTTTCCCCACCAATTCCTGCCGCTCATCACAACTCTCCATGTTCTGGTGTATTGACCGCTTAATCAACCGTTTCTTTGGCCTCAGTTTGCGCGGTTAATAGCACCCCGAAGACGCCGCCCATGGCACGATAGAGATTAACCATCGAACGCAAACGGTCGCGTTTCGTTGCTACAAGGTCGAGCTCGGTCGTGAACCAGCGTCGTTCAGCGTCCAGGACCTCCGGGTAGCTGGAAGCACCGCCTTCAAAACGCAGCCGGGCACGTTCAGTAGTGTTGCGCAGGGCTGCTACTTGTCGAGCCCGCGTTTGCAGGCACTCGTCGGAGCCGCGCAGCCCTACTAGGGCGTCGAGCACCTCCTGAAATACCGTCTGAATGGCTTGACGGTAGGCAATCAGAGCCTGGCGCTGACGTGCCTCCGCCTGATTGACTAATGCCTCGGCGCGCCCGAAGTCCAGCAATAGCCCGACCAACGCCACCCCCAGTTGCCAGGTAGATGCGGATCCCTGGAACAGATCGCCGCCGGTGGCACTTTGTTGACCCAGCAGCTCGGTAAACGAAATCGTCGGCAGGAAGGCGGCATGGGTAACTCCGATTTCAGCGTTTCTGGCCACAAGTTCTTGCTCGGCGGCAACAATGTCGGGGAGTCAAACCAAAAAATCCCCAGGCCGCCCGGCGGGTACGCCTGCAGGGGTGCAATGGCATTGATCGTATTGGTCGCGGTAATGACATCCTCCATCATCTAACGCGGATCCCGGCCCAGCAGCACCTCCATTGCATTTGCAACAAATAGACGCGCCATCAAACTCTTCTCTGCCTGCATATAACTAACCTCTGAATGGACAAAAGACTCAAAGACCGTTCGATCCATGCCTTTACTTACAACCAGGTAGACAGAACGATCGATCCAAACTGATCGAAGCCGTCCTTTTCCTCGAATTCTTCGCTGCGCCACACGTAGGTGTAGGCGATCTGCCAGCGATCCCAGGTCAATGCCGCACCTACCTGAGCGTCGCCAACCCATTCGCGGCTATCAACCGAGTGGCTGTCCTCGAAACTGTTGCCGTCTAAAAACAGGTTGTGTGCCATATAGCGCCCTTCAACGGCAGCGAAGACGTACCAGCTAAAGCCCCGATTAGGCCGAAATGAAGATTGTCCGCCTTGTGCAGGGGCGACTGACGGAATGCCGAAACTACGATCAAGACCCTCCCCCAAACGAAATCCAAGGCCACTGGAAGCGTAGGTATACAGGTTGCCGAGCGCAAACCCGGCAGACGGTCCGTATTCAACGGTCAGCTCAGCGAAATCCTGCTGAACAAACCAGGCACGTTCGTAACCGAAATTGATGACTGGCTCGTTATCAACCTGGTTGTCCCACCCCCTCGGCTTGGCTGACGCAATAAGTTCATGGGTATTTCGTTGGACCATTTCGGCACCAGAAGCCGGTCCTACGATGCCCACGTCGATATACAAACTTTCTGCCAAACGCAAGCCGCCGAGCTTTCTTTCGTTCAGTAGCGAAATCCCGCCAAACAAAAGGCCGGCATAGGGACGGTCATCTTCAATAAGCGCTTCCACCTCTATGTCTTCCGGCGTATAGATCTGTTGGCCAAACCGGTAAGTTACACCGGCAAGACTACTGGCAGACCAGCCCGGAATAAAATCCGCAAGACGGCGGGTCCAATGTTGATCAGCCGGCTCGAAGGCCCAGATTACCTCTGCGCCGTTGGTATATTGACCATCGCCGCCGGCGGAAAACGCATCGTTTTCCACTTTCAGGGACAGCAGGCCTCCAGCGGAAGCTGATGTCACAAAGAACCCCAGCAACAGACCTGAGCACCAATTCCGATAACATTTTCTGCAACATCGAGATTTCAAGGAAGTTCCCTCTGCCAAAGTCGGGTTAAACCGGCTGCAAAAGAACTTGCTCCCGGGTGCTGACTGACCTTTTCGGTGATCGGCCAAAAATGATGAGACGGCTGCTCGTTCAAATTGTTCAGTGCAAACTAAAACTAACACGGATAATTATTGACCGCTAGCCGTGGTGGAATTGTCCTGCACCGTTGTAATTTGAGGAACGCCCCGGCTCTAATTTTTTCGCTCGAACCTGAAAAATGCCTCGGACTCAAATATTTTTGAGGTTGGCAGAATTCTCCATAACCCGTTCAAGAACACGCAGGGCAACTTCCAGGTCTGTGTTTTCAATGTTTTTCAGCATCTCGTGCCGCAACACACTCGCCCGCTCATTTAATGTGCTCATAAAACGCTCGCCGGCATTGGTGAGATAAAGCAGCTTGGTCCGCCGATCACGCATGTTGGGCCGGCGTTCAATGAGACCCTGCTCCTCGAGGCTGTCAAGCAGGCGGACCAATGTCGGATTCTCGACGGCCATCAGGTGGGTTAACTCCCGCTGGGTCAATCCACCACTACGCTGAAGGCAGACCATGGTGGACCAGCGCGCCTGCGTAACCCCCAGGTCATTCAGGCGTTCATCCAACAACTTGCGCCAGCGCCTCGCTACCCGGGCATTAGCGAAAAGAAACTGATCTCGAGGGGTTTTCTGATCCATGTCACTGCCCTGCTATCGATGATTCAGTAACAGTAAATCGTAAGCTAATCATTAGGGCAAACGTAAGTTACACATTAACCAGATTTCCGCCAGATCAATATGCAACATCACGCGGATTACCGGGCCAGCTCATAAGCTTCCGGTGAGACATGGAACTTCTCGCTCCTCCGGAGACAGCAGGCCTTCAGCGGACACTGATGACACAAGGGGACCCAGTAACAGACCTGAGCGCCAATTCTGATCACGCCGTCTACAACATCGAGATCGCGATTTCACCGAAGGGCTCTATGCCAAAGCTGGATTGAAGCGCACGCCAACGAACTTGCTCCCGGATGCTGACTTACTGTCTACAACACCGATTTTTTCGGTCGACCACAAATGATGAGACGCTTGCCTTGCGTGTTTTGATACAGATTGAGCTTTCTCCCCAACCAGCCCAGCGGTTGCCCGCTAAGTGCTAGGCGACAATCTGAACGGCCTTGCACCAGCATCTATTTTTATCCAATCATCAGGTTGCTGAACGCAACTTTTTCAGAGTCTCCGTAACTCTATTTTCGGACCGTTCATATAATGACCGGACCGAAGGGTCGATTACGTTCCCGAAGTAGCCTGACAGTCAGTTCACAATAACTCTGCTAAGATTTTCTAGGACCAGTAACAAATGGCCTTTACATCCTGATACGCTACTTTGCTAACCATTGTTTCTCTTGCTCGCACTCCATGGTGCGATATTCGCCTGTAAGCACCAGAAAACGTCTCGTCCAGATAGGTTGTTGGCCAGCGCAACGACTTCTTGATGAGCCGTTGTTCCAACTCCGCGACAGTTGCATGCCAGGTAAAGTCTGGCCTCGGCTGCTCTAAGAGGAGGATTGATAGTCCTTTGTTAATATCCGGCTTATCCACTTCCAAGAGTGCGTAATTTCGGCTTGCGTAGTTCAATACTCGATACGACAAGCACCGGGGGTTTCCGACCGCCAGCAGGCGTTTTGAGTAGTCTTTCAACACCGGCAGCTTCCTGATACCCCCAAACAGCAATCGGCATCCTCTATTTTCGAGCAACTCAATCATTGCGGGAAACGCGTCAAAGTTACGAGTATAAAGATGCGAATCATTACTTTGATCGTCAACGGCATCAAATCTGCCCGCCGGCAAGTTACCCTGAATAGTCGGCTCGTCGGTAATGATTTCCGGTTGGCCCTCACCTGGCTCACTAGCGGTTTCCGAACCTCTTGCTCCAGGCCTGCGACGGCCATTATAGGCTTTACGGACCGTCATCATTGGACGGGAAAACGAAAGTTTGACCGGTGGGACATCAAGGATGTGGCTCCGGCCTCCAATGACGGAGATTCCTCATCATTAGTCAGTGGCTGGTCAATGGGAGTTGATGCCCCTTGAAGGCTCCCACCGTTACCTTCTTTCTGTCCGATAAATCGAGGATCTATGGAGTCGCACACCGAGATATGGTGCCGGAGGTCATTCATAACAGCGCCCAGTATGCTAGTAACAAAGCGGAGCTATCGCATCAGCCACCCCCGGTGTGCGGGAGAGGCCGATGCGTTGATTCAAATCGCCCCAACAGGCGCAGGGCTGCATATTACACGTTGTTTAGTCTCGACCGTTACTTGATCGGTGCAGGGCACTACTGGAAACTCACTGTAGGTGCGTTCTCGGATTGGAAAGTGGCTGCGGCATGACAAAGGCGGGAAGGTCACAACTTGGTTCGACGTTAGTTAATTTGACAGCACCGAAATCTATTTTTGATTACTGAGCAGCGATCATCTCTGGATGAGCTGAAGAAATAAACCCGGCCAAGTCGAGAGGAACAGGGGGCGCCCCGCTCCCTGCTCGATGCAGTTCGATACAGCAAAAACGCTAATTCTGAACGATCAATTCAGAACGCGTACTTGGCCATGACTTCGACCTGCTGCCCTTCCGGAGCCAGCGGGCCAAAAGCCAGGTTATACTTCCGCCATTCAACCCCGACTTCCAACTCTGGAATGATGTTATGAATCAAGTTCACGCGTTGGCCCTCGTAATCGGTCTCTGCCTGGTCGTCCACCTCGACTTTGGTGTAAGCCACATTGGCGCGCCACTGATCGTTGAAGACATAGCGAAAACCAGCATTCAGGCCGGCTTGGCTCACAGCATCTCCATTTTCGACGTCGTCGGACAGGGAACCGTTCACGCCTACGCCTGTAAAGGCGCCCAGACCTTCACCATAGTGGGCATTGAGGTTCAGACTATGGCGACCCAGCATGACTTTGGTGCCGACGGCAGCGCCGGCGACGAAATCCCCGTTGTCCACTTCCCGGCCACTGGCGGTCAGGATAATCCTGTGACCACCCTCCAGATTGAGGTTGTAATTGATGGCGAGATCAGGAATATCAGCATCAGCGTATACCGGATCCTGAGCAGTTACCCGCAGGCCCTGGAACTCGTAACTGGCTAGAGTAGTACGAAAGTTCAAACCGGCCAGGGTGCCACGTGGGCCACCCAAGAAGTCGAGGTAGTCGGTGAAGGCCACAGCCCAGAACTGGCCGGTCCAAGTCTGACCAACAGTGGTGTTATCAATCTTGATAAAAGCGTGGCGCAAACGCCAGTCGCTGTTCTCGCCCGGATAGACGCCCCCATAGAAGTCTCCCTCTATGAAGCCTATCACGGTGTGTCCCTGCTTTTGGGTTACGGTTTTCAAGTTGAATCGGCTTTGGTTGGCGCGACCAAAAATGCGGCTATCACCATTTTCGGGATCCTCGAAGATGCCCTCCGCCTTGAGGAATCCCGCGACGCTGAAGGAGGTGTCGTTGTAGGTACCGAGATCAACCGCGTAGGTTGCAGGTACGGCTCCGAGGCTGGACGCGATCATAAATGTCAGCGAAGAATTTCGATAGTTCATGGTTTTATTTCTCCATTTTATTGAAAACCAAGAATCGCCAATTTGAGCAATGTTAACTATCCGATAGATGACTATTCTTATCCGTTTCTTGTAAATCTATAAACTCAATGCCCTTTCAACCTTTTCCAGGTTCCGGTCAAGTTCTGCCGAGCTGCCGTCGAAGTGCACTCTTCCCTTGACCAGGACCACGTGACGGTCACACAATTTTTTGAGCGCCGTGATGTTCTTGTCCACCACCAGAGTGGAGATATCGGACTCCCGAATAGTGGCAATGACGTTCCAGATATCCTGGCGAATAAGTGGTGCCAGACCTTCAGTGGCCTCGTCCAAGATCATCAGGCGCGGGTTGGTGACCAAGGCTCGGCCGATGGCCAGCATCTGCTGTTCGCCCCCGGACAGTTCGGTGCCCAGGTTGGACAACCGTTCCTGCAAGCGCGGAAAGGTTTCCATCACCCTATCGTAGTCCCAGCTGGCTTGGCCATTACTGCCGGGACGGGCCGCCATCTGCAGATGTTCCTTCACCGTCAGGTTGTGGAAAATGCCCCGCCCCTCAGGCACGTAGGCGATGTCCCGGCGCATGCGTTTCCAGGTAGGCAGCCTGCCGATGTCTTCGCCATCGAAATACACGTGGCCACTACGGGGCGGCACGATGCCAAGAATGGACTTAAGGGTGGTGGTCTTGCCCATGCCGTTGCGGCCCATCAGGCTCAATGAATGGCCCTTGTCGAGCCGAAACGAGAGGTCGTGCAGGATGTGGCTGCGCCCATACAGGGTATTGATGTTCTTGATTTCCAGCAGTGCCGTACTCATGCTACCCGCTCCTTTGCATCGTCCTCTTCCGCTCCCAGATACGCTTCTTTCACTTGCGGGTCGGCCCTTACCTCATCTACCGTGCCGGTTATCAGGTGACAGCCGTTATCCAGTACTGTGAGTTGGTCTGAGAGCTCGAAAATGGCATCCATGTCGTGCTCCACCAGTACGATGCAGTAGGTTTTTTTGAGCTTCTTGAGCAACTCGATGATGCGCTGGGACTCCTCGTGACCCATTCCGGCCATGGGTTCGTCCAGCAACAGGATGCAGGGTTCGGTCGCCAGCACCATGGCGATTTCCAGCTGGCGCTGCTCGCCATAGGAGGTCTCGGCGGCAATAGTGTGGGTCCGGTCCTCGAGGCCCACCTGCGCCAGGGCCTGCTCGGCTGCCTTGCGCACTAGCTCGTTGCCGTGACGGGAGACAAACAGGTTGAAGTTGCCGCCAAAGCGGCGCTGGGCCGAAATGGCGCAGTTCTCCAGGCAGGTCACTTCCGGGTAGATGTTGGTCTTCTGGAAGCTCCGGCCGATACCACGCCGGACGAATTTCCAAGGCTTCAGGGTATCGATGCGCTGGCCCTTGTGGAAGATACAGCCGGAGGTGGGCTTCAGGGTGCCGCAAAGCATGTTCAGCAGAGTACTCTTGCCAGCGCCGTTGGGGCCGACCACGCCGTGCAGCTGCTGGTCCCGGAACTGCAAACTGATGTCGTTGAGGGCCTTGATGCCGCCCCAGTATTTGCTCAGGGCTTCGGTTTCCAGAACGATGTCGTTAGCCATGGTTATTTCTCCAGAAGCTTTTCGAGGTAGCCAGCAATGCCTTTGCGCAGCAGCATGACCATCAGGATGATGGCGGAGCCCATGAACAACAGCCATTCCTCGGTCAGGTGCTCGAAGAAGTACTGCAAGCCCTCATAGGCGAAGGTGCCGAGGATGGCGCCGTAGATGGTGCCCAGACCGCCCAAGATGGACATGACCAGCGCCGTGCCCGACATCTCCCAGGCCAGGAAGGACGGATTCACGAAGCCATACTGCAAGGCGAACAGGAAGCCGGCGTAAGCGCCCAGGGTGCTGCCAATCACATAGCACGTGATCCGGAAAGCGAAGATGTTGTAGCCCAGGGCTTCGGTGCGGTCCGGATTCTGCTTGGTGGCCTCGACGATTCGGCCGAAGCGCGAACGCAGCAGCACCTTGAAGAACACCAGGGTGTTGAAGAGGGAGAACAGCGCCAAGTAGTAGAAGTGCTGCGGGTCATCCAGGTTCAGGAAACTGAGGCCAAAGATGCTGGTCTCGGGCTTCATGAAGATGAACACACCGTCGTCACCGCCGAAGTCCAGCGAGTCGAAGAAGTAATAGAACATCATCTGGGAGATCGCCAGGGTGATCATAATGAAGTAAATACCCGTGGTCCGGAGCACCACGGCGCCGGTCACCAGAGCGATCAAGGCCGCTAAGCCGCAGATATAGAAGCTGTAGACCCAGAAGTTCACCGCTTCGTATTCCGGTGACAGGATGACAAACAGGTAGCCACCCAGACCGTAAAACAGCGCGTGGCCCAGGGTAATCAGGCCGACACGGCCTACCAGGAAGTCCAGGGACATCACGAAGATGGATAGAATGATGATGGTCGTCACCTTATCCACGAAAAAGGAGTTGGACTCCAGGAACAGTGGCACGAACAGAGTCACCACGAAGAACATCGGAACGAGGATTCGCTCGGTGCGTTTCTCGAAAATCATGATCGGCTCCCGCTTACTACTTCGCGAACAGGCCCTGGGGCTTTACCAGCAGCACCAGGATCATAAAGATGTAGATAATCATGTTGGACATGCTCGGCATCAGCACTGATGAGAAAGTGCTGATCAGGCCCACCAGCAAGGCGCCCACGAATGCACCCGTGATCGAGCCCATGCCACCGATGACCACCACTACAAAACAGGTAATCAGAACGCTCTCGCCCATGCCCGGCACGATCGAGCGCATGGGCGCGGCGATGATGCCGGAGACAGCCGCCAGCATGACGCCGATAGCAAACACGATGGTGTAGAGGCTTTTAATGTTGACGCCCAGGGCTTCCACCATCTCCCGGTTGGACTCCCCAGCTCGGATCAGCATGCCCAGCCGGGTGCTGCGCACCACGTAATACAGCGCGCCGGCGATGGCTACGCAGATCAGGGCTGCGAATATGCGGTAGATGGGATAGCTGGAGTTGTCGGTAAACGGAATACCCCCGCCCAGCGCGCCGGGCACGGCCACGCCGTAGGGATCGTTACCGAACAGGATGCTCTGCAACGAATTGAACACGAAGATCATGCCGATGGTCAGCAGCACCTGGTCCAAGTGGTTGCGATTATACAGCCGCTGTATCAGCACCCGCTCGATCAGGATGCCCAGAGTCAGCGCGATGATGGCCGAGATCACCGCCGAAACGGTGAAGCTGCCGGTGACGGTGACGAAGTACCACACTAGGTACGCGCCCACCATGTACATGGAACCATGGGCCAGGTTCAGGATGCCCATAACGCCAAACACCAGCGTCAGTCCGGAGGCAATCAGGAACAGTAGCAAGCCGTACTGAATCCCGTTGATAAGTTGCACGAAGAAGAGTTCGGTCGTCATAGAGGTACCCAGCGATGTTGCAGCGGACCCATGCCGGGTCCGAGAGGGTGTTTTTCATGAGACACCCTGGTCCGTTGTTGGCGGGCCGGGGTGTGTTTTACAGGCGGATCAGAGCTTACAGCCTCGTGCCGGATCTTCCAGAGCTTCCGCTGCCACGCTGGCCACTACGTTCACGCCGTTTTTCACTTCCCGCAGATAGATGTTCTGCACTGGGTTATGGGCCCGGGAGAAAGTGAAGTCACCGCGCGGACTGTTGATGGTCAGTTTTTCCATGGTGTTGATCACCGCCTGTTTGTCGCTGACGTCTCCGTCAAGCAGGTTGATGGTTTTGATGATAGCTTGGCCTGCGTCATAGCCTTGGACTGCGTAGATGTCCGGATAGTGGCCATACTCGGTATGGAAGGTCTCTCTAAACTCCAGGTTTTTTGGCACATCCAACTGCTCGGCATAGTGGAGGGTTGTAAGCACGCCCTCGGCTGCTTCGCCTTGAGCTTCCAACGTGCCCTCGGTGAGAAAGCCCGAACCTAACAGCGGGATTTTGCCGCGCAAGCCCATCGCATCGTAGTCTTTGACAAACTTGGCTGCGCCGCCGCCCGCAAAGAATACGAATACGGCATCGGGATCTTGGGCGGCGATGTCACTGATGTGTGGCTGAAAGTTGGTGGATGGAAAAGGCATCAATACCTTCTTAACTACGTTGCCGCCACCAGCCTCAAAGGACTCTTCGAAGGCTTCCAAGCTTTCTCGACCCATACCGTAATTCCAGCTAATTAGGTACACGTCCTTGTAGCCCTTATCGAGAGCAACCTTACCCATGGGGTAGGACGGCTGCCAAGAAGAAAAGGAGGTCCTGAAAATGTTCGGCGAACAAAGCGATCCGGTGGCGGCGGCAGCGCCGGCATTCGGAATAATCATCACGGTATCCTTGCCTCGCAGCACCTTGATCATCCCCATTGCTACGCCAGAGTGAGCTGGCCCAAAAATGAAATCTGCTTTGTGTTGCATAAGTAGGGATGTTGCTAATTCCGGAGCTCGCGCAGGCTTGGCTTCCGTGTCAAGTGTAATTACTTCGATTGAATTTTGATGAGAGTTATTCGTATATGGTTTCAGTGCAAGCAAAAAACCATCAAGCCCAGACTGGCCCGGTCCAGCATATACCCCACTCAATGGCTGCATTACTCCAATTTTTATATCGGAAGATGCGAGCGCGGTATTTGTAGCCATGCTCATAAAATATCCCAACACTAGCATTACGAAATAGGTTTTAAACTTATTCATTTTTGAGTGCTCCAACTCTTATTTTAGTGCTTCTATTGGAAAGCATTTCGCTTGAGGTTGATATCCCTTCTGTGCAGATCTTATCCCCACATTGCAGTTACTTAGAGAGTTTCAGAATTAGTCCCCAAAATCAGCGATATAACGAACATCGTCAACTGCACAGGATTCGTTGCCACCATGGACCAGATCACCTTCTCCGAAACCGAGTACCAGACTAAGAAGCAGAAGAGCCGCCGCAAAAATTTTTCTGGAGCGAATGGACAAATTGATTCCCTAGAAGCAGTTAGAGAGGAAGGTAGCTCGTTATTACCCCAAGGGCCCGAAAGGACGACCTCCGTACCCGTTGTCTGCGATGCAGCGAGCCCACTGCATGCAGTTGCTCTATAACCTGAGCGACCTGGCGATGGAAGACGCTCTGTACGAGATCGAATCCATGCGGCACTTCGCTGATCTGAGACTGGACCGTTTGCCGGACGAGAACGCCATTCTCAACTTCCGTCATTTACTGGAGCAGCCCAGCCTTGGCAAGGTACTGGTCAAAGAGGTAAACAAGCATTTGGAGAAAAACGGCCTGATATTGCGTGAAGGCAGGATTGTCGATGCCACTATTATTTCCGCAAGTGAATCGCGGAAGGCTTCAATGGACTGCTATAGTTTCCGAATTTTATCGGCTGCATTGCCGGCTTTCTGATCCAGCTTCTCGCCTTCGGTGGCCAAGGCCGAAACTTCCTCGGATACACGGGCCGTCGGCGCGGTAATCCGATCTGGAAGCCCCTCAAGGCCAATGCCCGCGAGCATCTCATTCTGCACTTTGCGCCCGAATCGGATCAGTCAGCCTCGATCGTTTGGTCTCTACTCGTTCGCGACTTTCACGAACCGCGTGAGGATTGACAGCAACTTCTTAGTATCCTGATAGACGATGAGCTCGACCCGCTCGCCGAGACGAAACTCGCGTGCGAATTTCTCAATGTGGACTTACCCCGGTACAGTAGGCGCTCCTAGCCTAGGATCGGAGCATAAGAGGAGTTTTCATGAGAGTAGGCTTGCTGATCATCGTGGCATTCTGGTGCCTTCCAGTTTCTTCCCAAACGCTCGAAATTATGGGGTCGGACGAGGGTTTTCTGCCGTTTTATTACGGTGACAACCTTAACAAGGGCATTCTGGTCGAGGTGATCAATGAGTTCAGCCTGGAAGCCGGTATTACAGCCGGTTTTCGCCCGATGCCGCGCAAGCGCCAGGCCTGGGCCCTGGAAAAAGGACAAGCCAACGCGGTTTTTGCCAACCCGTTGTGGATGCCGCTACCAAGCCGGATGCACGCCGTCGGACCGGTGTTAACCTGGCGTGATCGTCTGTTCGCACAACCTGGCCGGCAACCGGCCTCCTTCGATGATCTTGATGGCAGCATCTGTCTGCGAAAATGGTTTGTCTACAGTGATCAACTTGAGCGGCGGATTGGTACCAACCTGGCCCGCCATGACTCTTACAATGCCCAACAGATGCTGGGCATGTTTCTGAACAAACGCTGCGATTACGCCGTCATGAACGAAATGGAGTTCCGGTTTCTTGCAAAGTTGGTGGAAGTCGATCCGAACTTTTACAGCACGGAACTGATCGACGCCGAATGGCCGGTCTATCTTGGTATCCTCAAAACCGAGGCGGCTCTGATTGAAGCGGCGGAAGCTTTTTTCGCTACCCACACGGTTGATGCGGAAGCCATGCTACCCAAACTGCCGCCGCCGGACCGGCACATCTCGATTCAGCCGGACAAGTAAGGCAACTGATTACTATGACCGCTCCCCTCACCATGGATCATTTGCGCCGCTACGCCATCTCGCGCAGTCTCTTCAAGCCGACCACTTTGTCACGTGCGATCAATAAACTGGGTTTTGTCCAGCTCGACCCAATACGAGCGCCGGCACGGGCGCAGGATTTGACGCTCCGCCATCGTGTTATCGACTACCAGGCGGGTGACCTGGAGGCTCGCTACCCGCGCCTGGCGGTCGAGGAAGATTTCTTTATCAACTACGGGGTTCTGCCCCGCACCACGCAGCGCCTTATGCACCCGCGCACGGCGCGCACCGAGTGGCCACGCTCACGCTGGGAACAGGCGCAGGCGGTGCAGGAATTTGTGCAAAGCCGTGGTGTCGTTCACCCGCGCGAGGTGGACTCAGCCTTCGAGCATGGCACCACTAAGAATTGGTTCGGCGGTAATAGCCGTGCCAGTACGCAGCTCCTGGACGGCATGCATTATCGTGGGCTGCTGCGTGTGGCAAAGCGCGAAGCCGGGGTACGCCTTTATGCGCCGCCGCTCGCTGATGAGCACGACGCGGTGAACCCGGATACCACACTGGACGCATTGGTCGACGTAGCAGTCGCAAAGTATGCCCCGCTGCCTGCGGCTACGCTCAGCCGCCTGGTAACGAGCGTGAGCTCTTCAGCGGTCCCGCAGTGGCGCGAGCGTCGTCGTGAAGCACTCGCGCGTGCAAAGGCTCGCCTGCCCCAGGCGACCGTGGATGGCTGTCGCTGGTTTTGGCCCATCGGCGAGAATCCTGGCAGCCGCCGCTTTGCGGGTGACGATGTGCTGGATGACCACCTGCGCCTACTGGCGCCCTTCGACCCTTTAGTTTGGGACCGCGGTCGCTTTGAGCGTTTCTGGGGCTGGGCCTACCGTTTTGAGGCCTACACTCCGGCGCCCAAGCGGGTACGTGGTTACTATGCCCTACCTATGCTGTGGCGCGGTCATGTCATAGGCTGGGCAAATGCTGCCGTACGTGATGGGCAATTGGAGCTGGAGCCAGGGTATGTGCGCGGGCATGCCCCAGACGACACAGCGTTCAAGCCAGCGTTGCAGGACGAGCGGGTACGCCTCGAGCGCTTTCTTTCGTTGTGAGGCTCGGTATGCGGGCATAAAATGAGAGCAGTGTACTTGAAGTGACACCCTCCACCAAAGAGAAGCCCCGATGAGTCTGAAAGAACATTTCCAATTATTGGCCGCTTACAATCAGTGGATGAACGCAAAGGTCTATGAAGCGGCTGGTCGCCTCTCCGCCTCGGAGTTAGCCAAGGACCGTGGGGCCTTCTTCGGCTCCATTCTGGGAACGCTCAATCACATCGTTGTGGCGGACACCGTGTGGCTCAAACGGTTTGTGACCCATCCATCCTGCGTGGATTCGTTTCAGTCGGTCGCCGAGCTCGACAATCCTGCCAGCCTGGATCAGATCCTCTTTGACGATCTGGGGCGTTTAAAAGAACACCGGATCTGGCTGGATCGCCAGATTATCGACTGGATATCCCATCTCTCCGAAGGCGACCTGGATGTTGTTCTCAGTTATCGCAACATGAAAGGTGTTTCCGCCAACAAGCGGTATTCGAGCCTGGTTCTCCATTTCTTTAACCATCAAACCCACCATCGCGGGCAAGTTTCAACGTTGCTGTCGCAGGCAGGCATGGATGTTGGCGTTACCGACCTGTTGGAACGGATTCCGAATGAAACGCAGGTATAACACGACAAACAACCTCATCCGGTCCTTTTTACCTACGGGTTGGGAGGTAACGATGAACTCTGGTAGCAGGTCTTTTGAATGAATATGGATATCTCGATCCAGCAAGGAACAGCTGAACACCTCTCGGGCATACACCACCTTGTTCTGGAATGGGGGTATTCCTCCAACGAATCTCAGACTGGGGCATGGCTAGAGGCGTTGTTGGAATCCCCGAGCCATCAGATATGGGTGGCTATTTCAGATGCCGCAGTGGTTGGGTGGGCGGTCGCCGAGAGGCGTATTTCTATCCGTGAGCTGTTTACCTCTGAGATCACTGGGCTGGTTGTGAGCGCCAATGTTCGACGGACGGGTGTTGGGCGCTTGCTCGTTCAGGCTGTTGAAGACTGGTCCCGCGCCAAAGGGCTGTCACGGGTTGTGGTACGATCCAATGTGAGTCGTTCGGAGTCCCATGGGTTTTACCCGTCTATCGGTTTCGAGCATACAAAGACGACTCATGTTTATGTGAAAGGCCTGAATGGGTCCACGCTATGAAGTGCATTTTCACCATACTTTTGGGCATAGGCCTTATTGGTTGTGCATCGCAGCAATCAGCCGTCGATCTGAAGAACTCGGATTCTGCCATCATTGGTGAAAAGCCCGAAGGTTATCCAAAAACCTTTATCAAACGCCTGCCTGATTTGCCCGGCTTTTGTATTGAGGTGACAGAAGACTGGAGAAAACATCCGTATCAGGGTGAGACGATCTGGCTGAAGGAAAAAACGATAGAGAGTCTGAACTGCCCTGGGGAACCCTTGCCGGGCTCTACCAATGTATTGAAGAGATAAAGAATGATTGACCGCAAATATCACAGAATCGTATTTTCGTTTTTCATGTCACTGTTGATGTCCTGCATCATGTCGCTGGTGATCAGCGTTTTTAACGTGGGGTGGACCAGCAATATCGTTTCAATCTGGCTGAATGCCTGGCTTTTTGCGTTTGTCGTCGCCTTTCCCACCATCATGCTGGTGTCGCCCGTGGTTCACAAGCTGGTCAGCCTGGCGTTGAAGGACGAGGCTTGATTTCTATTTCTATTTCTATTTCTATGCCTCTGCTCGGAGCAACCTCGGCCGCTTGCGCTTCATCTGCCAGCGCCAGAGCCATTCCAGGGGCCCTTGGGTGAACAGCCGCAGCCAGACGGCGCTGAAGATCATCTGGGCGATGAAAAATACCGTTGAATACAGCATCAGCGCTGCGAGCGAGAGTGAGGCGAAGCGGTCGCCCCACATGCCATAGAACACGCAGATGCAGACGGCGGACTGCAGAATGTAGTTGGTGAGTGCCATACGACCGGTTGGCGCAAGGGCCGAGCGAACCGCCCCGGTCAAGCGTCCCCTGCCCCGCCACCAAAGCAGCAGAACGGCACCATAGCCCATGGCAAGCAACGGTGGAGCGCCTACCCTACCCAGCAAATTCACAACCCTGTCGGCCAGGCTCTCTTCACCCAGTTTAACCTCGGCCATGGCCAGGGCTGTGCCGACCACCAGGCCAACCAGTGCCACCACAATCAATAGCCGGACATGGCCCGAATTGCGCTCCGCCAGGTGCAGGCGGGCAGCAGCGGCGCCAAATAGAAACATCGCCATCACCCGTAGGGGGCGCAGGTGTTCAATCCGATCCAGAAACACGCTCGCGCTGAGGTAGGCATTGGCTTCCACCACCTCCAGGTAACTCCCCCCACTCAGGGCTGGCACATTGTCCTGCAGCAGGCGCAGTGAAGTGCCGCTTCCGAGATGCGCCAACCCCAACTGGGGCGCGAACCAGAGTGTTACAGCCGTGACTATCAGCAGGGCAACGCCGCAGGCAGCCAGCGTTGGAGCGCGAACGTTCAGGAAGGCCCCCAGGAAAAGCCCCATTACCCCGTACAGCATGAGGATGTCCCACGGGGATAGGAACAGAGAATGGGCGGTGCCAATAACCAGCAGCCCCAGCATTCGCCGCAAGTGATAGCGGACGGGGCTTTGCTGTACCCGCTGGGCCAGCATCATGAAGCTGTAACCAAACAGCAGGGAGAACAGGCTGTAGAACTTGGCCCGCACCAGGATGTCCAGCCAGGTGGCAATGGGTTCGTCCCATTCCGACCAGGTTAACGCTTGCCTTGTGTCAGCGGAGACGAACCCCCAGCCCGAGAACACCTGAATATTAATCAGCAGGATACCGAAGATGGCAAAGCCCCGAAGGGCATCCAGACCGTCAATACGTTCGCCTTTGCTCGCCATTTCGGATACTCCCTGCGCCGCAGTTGGGTTCTTTCCGTATAAACGCAACCTTCGCATATCAGGTTTAGCGGTAATAGATGAAGATCGCTTGAAGGCTACCGGATCGTAACTGGCGGTTCGTTGACAGCCGTCGGACTGTGCACGCAGCATTGGAACCCTTAGCATTTGTAACCCGGCGCAAACAGGGAGCCCCATGAATCTGCAACCTATCTTCTCGCAGGCCGGTGCGGCACTGTTGGCCCTCTTCGTTCTCAGCCTGGGTTCTGTGGCCCAGGCCGATGACTGGTCCCCGACTCTGCAGAAAGAAATCGAACGCATTGACCGAACCTTCTCTGGCGATCTCGGGGTCTACATCCGTCATCTGGGTACGGGTCAGAAGGTTTCTCATAACATCGACCAGGACTGGTACTTGGCCTCTACCGTCAAAATTCCGCTGGCCATCGTGTTGATGCAACGTGCCGAGAACGAAGGCCTGGATCTGGAGCAGAAACTCACACTCCGGGCTGCAGATTATGTGGATGGCACTGGAGATCTGCTCTGGGTGGACCCCGGTGCCCGTTACAGCCTGGAAGAGCTCAACAGACGCTCTATTGTCGACAGTGACAGCACAGCAACCGACATGTTGATACGTTTTCTTGGCGAGAAATCATTCGGAGAGGATGTGGCACGGCTGGTTCCCGAAGGGCTGGGGCCGATTACCACGATCCTTCAGGTGCGCTACGACGCATACAGGGAAGTTCACCCCAGTGTATCGGTGCTGACCAATCGTGATTTCATCGATCTGAAAACCGCCCGCACCTACCAGGCGCGGTACGATATGTTGCTGGAAAAACTCAACATTACTGCAAGAGAGGCGGATGCCAAAGGCGTGCGTGAAGCCTTTGAGCGCTATTACCAGCGGGGAATCAACTCAGGCAGTCTCGAAGCCTTCGGGGCATTGCTGGAGCAACTGGTCAGGGGCGAACTTCTGAATGACGCC
This sequence comes from Marinobacter sp. DS40M6, assembly GCF_028581595.1. NCBI lineage: Bacteria > Pseudomonadati > Pseudomonadota > Gammaproteobacteria > Pseudomonadales > Marinobacteraceae > Marinobacter > Marinobacter sp. DS40M6. Next base: position 175,516 of record NZ_JAFCAE010000006.1, read on the forward strand.
CACACGGACCAATTGCTGGGTTATCTGTCCGAAATCACCACGGGGGATCATCGTATTGCAGGAGGCTTGCCGGCAGGCACCCACTTCGCCCATAAAACCGGCACCCAGGTGGCCCGCTCCTGTGATATCGGCCTGCTCAACCCTCAGGCGCCCGATGAGGCGGTTATCGTCGCGGTTTGCGCACGCGATTATGCAGCACTGTCGGAAGCGGAAAGAGCCTATCAGGCGATTGGCAAGGCGCTGCATGAGTCGGGGCTAACGGGAACCGTAGATTAAGGCGCGTCACCCAATTCCAAACTCAACCAATCATGCTAGGCTGATCTCAAACAACTTGAACCAGCCAAGGCATAACCAATGAGAAAGAACATTCTGATTACCGGTGCCAGCACCGGCCTCGGTGAAGGCATGGCCCGCGAATGGGCCGCCAAGGGCTGCAATCTTGCGCTCTGTGCGCGGCGGGCGGATAAGCTGGAGGCGTTACAGCGGGAATTACAGCAGGCCTACCCCGATATTCGGGTGCTGGTCCGCGGCCTGGACGTGTGCGACTACGAGCAGGTGTTCGAGGTATTCCGGGGCTTTCGGGAAGAGCTGGGCGGCCTTGACCGCGTGGTGGTGAATGCAGGTATTGGCAGCTCCCAGCCAATTGGGCGCGGGCACTTTGCCGCCAACCGGCAGACGGCGGAAACCAACTTCATCGCCGCCATTGCCCAGAGCGAGGCGGCGATGGAGATTTTCCGGGAACAGAACAGTGGGCATCTGGTACTGATGTCGTCAGTCAGCGGTGTTCGCGGCTTCCGTGGCCCTATCAACGTCTACGCAGCCACCAAGGCCGCCGTAGCGTCACTGGCTGAAGGCCTGCAACTGGACACCAAGGGCAAGCCCATCAACGTCAGCAACATCATGCCGGGCTACATCCTCACCGACATCAACCGCGATACCAAGAACGCCCCCTTCCGGGTGGATCTGGAAACCGGCGTAAAAGCTCTGGTGAAAGCGATCGATTCCGAGGTACGCCGCGCCTATGTGCCCTGGTGGCCCTGGACACCGCTCAGTTATGTGTTGAAGGCCCTGCCCTTTGGGTTGTTCGCGAGGGCGATGTAACCAGTCAATTACCCATCCCGCAACAGAACCGCCGGATTCAGCCGCATCGCCCTCAACGTAGGCAGCAATCCTCCTAGCAACGCCAGCGCGCTGACGACGCCGGCCACCAATGCGCCGATCCACCACAGATCTCCCGCTGGCAGTTTCAGCGCCAGGTCTGCCACCGGCAGCGCGATCAGCGAACCCAGCCCGGTGGCGAACACCGTCGCCAGCAAGGTCAGCAAGCCGGTTTCCAGCAGCATGGAGTTCCGGATGGCCTGGTGCCTGGCACCGAGACAATGCAGCAGGTTGGCCTCGTAGAGTTGGCGCCTGCGGCTGACGCTGACCACGCTGGACAACACCAACAGGCTCGCCAGCAGGCTGACGGACGCAACCGCCGCAAGGCCAGCGGCTGCCTTGTTGAGCAGGTCTCCCGCCGTTTCAAGCCAGTCCGCCGTGCGCAGTGTGATCACGTTGGGGATGTTGCTGGCCAGCCATTGCTGCGATTCCTTGGCGGCGGGGTCGCTCTGGTAGACCGCGCCGACGTACAGGCTGATCAATCCATCCAGGGCGCCTTGCTGCAGAACACCTTCAAACCAGAACCGGGTCTGTAAGCCTTTCTGGCGGTATATGGCCCGGATTTCGACGGCAATCGGCTGGTCCTGTGCCGTGAACTCAATCCGGTCGCCCACCGTTAGCCCGAGTGCGTTGGCTTCGCGGTCTTCCATCGCCATGTAGGCGGGCTGCCCTTCCGGGGCCGGAGTGCTCCACCAATTGCCTTTTACCAGCTCAAGGCCTTCCGGATTTCCCGCCAGGTAGGTGAGCTTGTATTCGTCACCCATGGCTTCGCGCCTGGCTCGGGGGTCGTCAGCGAGCGCGTCTGCGATGGGCTCTTTATTGATGGCGGCCATTCGGGCGCGAACCAGTGGCAGAAGCTCCGTCCTGCTGGACGGGTCCAGCGATTCAAGGCCTGACGTGAGCGGTTCCATCTGGTCCGGGAACACTTCATAGAGGATCAGCGCGGGGGATTCCGCCGGGATCGTGGTTTCCAGTGCTCTCAGAAGGGTGGTGACCATCAGGGTGCAAGCCACCACCAGGGTCAACGCGGTGCCGAGCGACAACAACGTTGCCCGCAGTGGCGAATCCGGCCGGTGGAGGTTGGCGAGCGCCAGCCGCCGGGCGAACTTGCGGTCAGCAAAGCCACTGTTTTCCAGCGCTTTGGCGCCTCGCCGCAGCCCTTTGATGATGCCCTCCAGCAAGGCCCAGAGTACGACCACCGCCAGCAGAAACAGGAATCCCAGTTGCGGCGACGGCAACCAGAACAGAGTGGCGCTGATATAGATCGCCAGCAGCACATAACTCGCGACCCGCCATGTGCGGGGTTCGTTACGGGCGGCCTGTACCTGCCCCCGGAACAGCCCAGCCGGCGACGCGGCAAGGGCCCTGGCCAGGGCCGGCAGCGCGAAGACGTAGGCCGTAAGTACCGCAAACAGCCAGCTCAGCAGCAAGGGAACAAACCACAGGGATAACCAGCCCCCTGCCCCTTCGGGCCCGGACAGCGCGTAGGCGTCGCCGGCCAGGGATATCGCCACCGCAGAGAACCCCAGTCCGATTCCGCCTCCGATCAGGCCAGCCAGGCTGCCCAGCAATCCGATCTGCAACAGGTAGATGGCCACCAATGGTTTGCGGCGCAGGCCCAGCGTCTGCAGGGTGGCGATGGTGCCCAGTTTTTCATCCAGGTAGGCGTGTATGCTGTTGGCGACACCGAGGCCACCAATAAACAGCGTGGTAAAGGCAATCAGGATGAGCGCTGTGGCAATCTGGTCCAGCCGTTCGGCGATGCGTTGGCTGCGCTCGGCGAAGGTGGTGGTGTCCCAATTTGGTTCCGGGAATGCCTGTTCGAAGTCCGCCAGCCACGTATCCAGATTCTGGTCGGTCTTCACCCGGTATTCGTAGTCCACGCGGCTGCCTGGCCGGATCAGTTCCGTCGCCTCGACCGCCTGTTCGGAAATCATGATGGGCAGGCCACGCCAGTTGGCGTTCAGGCGGCGATCCGGCTGTTTCTGGATCAGGCCGCTGATGCGAAACGTGGCTGCGCCTATCTCAATCTGGTCTCCTATAGTCTGGCCCAGGCGCTCGGCCAGCAAGGGGTCAATTACGGCGCCCCATCGGCCATCCTTGCGTGCGGTTAGCTCGGCACGCGACTGATCCGGCGTTAGCTGCAGCTCACCGTAGAGCGGATAGGCCGCATCCGGAATCAGGATCTCGGCGCGAAAGAAGCCGTCACCGCTTTCGCCACTGACAATCGTGTCGAACTCCCGAACCAGCGAAAGAGTCCCGGTGCGCCCTACCCAATCGATCACGTCACTTGGTAACGGCTCACTGGCATCGAGCTCCACATCGCCACCCAATAACATGCGGGTATCCGCCAGCAGGCTCAGCTCGATCACCCGGTAGAGGCTGGCCGTAGCGGCCACCAGGGTAACGCCGAGGATAAGGCAGGCGAGAAAGACCTTGAGCGCAGAGATGCGCGATCGCAGATCGGTGATCGCGAATTTGAGCATCCACAGCGGCTTTGTCTGAGCATTACGCTTCATAAAGGCGCCCACCATCCATCCGGACCCGGTGCTGACAGCGCTCCGCGACACGTTCGTCGTGGGTTACCAGCACCAGGGTGGATTTGCTTTCCTTGTGGAGGTCGAACAGCAGTGAGAGCACTTTTTCGCCGGTAGCATGGTCCAGGTTGCCGGTGGGCTCATCGCCCAGCAGCAGACTTGGCTGGTGCACCAGTGCCCGTGCGATCGCGACACGCTGTTGCTCACCCCCGGAAAGCTGTCCTGGATAATGCTGCAGCCGGTGGGTAAGGCCGACCGCCTCCAGCATCGAAAGGGCCTGCTCGCGGGCATCCAACTGCCCGGCGATTTCCAGCGGCAGACTAACGTTCCCAAGTGCCGTCAAGCCCGGCAATAAATGAAAGGACTGAAAGATGATGCCCAGGTGTTCGCTGCGCCAGTCGGCCAATGCGTTGGCATCCATCTCGCCCAGGCGCTGGTTGCCTACGAGGATCTCTCCACTGGTCGGGCGCTGGAGCCCGGATAGCAACAGAAGCAGCGAGGTTTTCCCGCTTCCGGAGGGGCCGGTAATCGCCAGTGTGTCGCCGGGCGGGATTGTGAGTGAAGCGTTGTTGAGCACCGCGACGGTGCCTGACTCAGTTGGGTAGGTAAGGTTAATGTCGCTTATCTGGACGCTGGTGGACACAAAGGCACCTTTCTTTTTTAATAACAGAATGTAGCTGGCACGGCGATTATGACGATAGCGGGCAGCCGCGCAGAAGCTGGAAAATGATTGACAGTGATTCAAAGCCATTGAGAGTACGAGCAGTTTTCCAGACTAGCGCACCGTACGAAACGGGTCAGACGCAGTTTTACACGACTTTTGCAAAGATGGGAGAGCACTATGGCAGGTGGTTGGTCCCGGGATGGCGCCGTTCAGGATCAGATCGACGCGAGCGTAGACGACGAGGTGCAGCGCGCACGCAGCCAACTGGTGAGCGGCGAGAGTGCCACCCATTGCGAGGAGTGTGACAGTGCGATTCCGGAAGCGCGCCGCAAAGCGATTCCCGGGGTTCAACTTTGCGTTGCGTGTCAGTCTAGTCTTGAAAAACACGAAACGTCTCATGGTGGTATCAATCGCCGTGGCAGCAAGGACAGTCAGCTGCGCTAGTTCAAGAAATACGGCATCCGTAAACGTGAAGCTGGCGTGCTTTTCCCGCTTGAAAGGAACTCTTCAAAGAACCCGCATAGTGATGAAAAGCGAGCCTGTTGTCAGGCAACGTGGTTACAGCACCAACGAGGTTGCAAGGAACAGCATCAGGCCCATGCCGATAATGTCGGTGAAGGTTGTCAAAAAGATGCTGCTGGCGGTGGCCGGGTCGGCGCCGAACCGTTTGAGCACCAACGGCACCGCCACCCCGAAGATGCCGCTGCCCATGCAAGCGCCCACCATGGCAATAAAGATTACGAGGCCGAGCATGGCCGGGTTGGCCGAATCGGTGGACAAGGCGTAAGCAAACATGGCAATACCGGCAATGACGCCGACGGCAGCGCCATTGAGTGCGCCCAGTAGAACTTCCTTGCGCAGCAATCGCCGGATCGGATAGTCATTGATCTGCCCCAGGGTGATGCCCCTCAGGGTAATGGCCAGCGCCTGACAGCCGGTGTTGCCGCTCTGCCCGGCAAGAACCGGCAGGAAGGCTGCTAAGGCAACAATCTGGGCGATAGTGCTCTCGAACATGCCGACTACGAAGGCAGCAGCGAACGCGGTAATCAGATTCACCTGCAGCCAGGGGTGGCGCATGCGAAACGCCGCCAGCACCGGTGTGTTGATCTGTTCTTCCTTTGCCACACCGTATTGGGAACCGGCCTGGGCGCTGAGTTCCGATGCGATGCGTTCGTAGAGCTTCCAACCCCGCACCTCGCCCACCACATGCTGCTGCTCGTCCACCACCGGGTACATGCGGTAGTGTCGGTAGAGCACTTCACTGACTGCATCCTTCACCAGCGTGCCTTCCTGGAACGCAAACGGCTCTCGCACCATAATGGTAGCGAGCGCCTCAGAGGGTTTGGCCAGAATCAGGTCCCGCATGCCGACCACACCCACCAGGCAGTCATTATCCGTCACGAAAATGTAGCTAATCTCCGAAACATCGGCGCTTTTCACCATGAAGGTCAGCGCCTCCGCCACGGTGTAGCTGTCCGGTAATGTTGCTGTTACCGGCGTCATCAGTTCGCCGACGGTTTCTTCCATGCCGGAAAGCACTGCGCGGGTCGCCGCTTCTTCCGGTGCGGACAGATCCCCCAGATGTGAAGCGATGACCTGTGCCTGTTCCGCAGGCAATCGCGAAAGGATGAACTGAATATCGTCCACGGGTGACTGCATCAGCTCTTCAGCGGCATCCAGCGGATTGAGATCGCGCATACGCTCAATCCGCTCGATCAATTCCATATTCTGGGTCATTTCGCGCTCCGGTATCAGTGCTTGTTATATGACTATAGCAACACTGAACGATCAGCACCGGTTGGCGTGCCGCAGCCGGAGCGTTCTTCTAGTGCAGACGTAGCAGCCGGTTCAGGCCCCGGATCATCGCCCGCATGAGGTCTCGACGCGCCCTGCGCTGATCCCGCTTCACTTGCTCAAGATTGACGCCTCCCATCCCATCGCGATATCTGAGCGGTATGCTGCTCCGGTGCAACTCTTTTGCATTACCGTCTGCCGGCTCGCGGAAAGCCAGCGAATTGCCACCGCTAAGGTAGGTCTTTTCTGCTGAGATCAACATGTCTCTATCCTCCCTGGCGCCGCACCTTGTGGCGGATCGCACTGGTTGTCGTATGAGTTCAGGTACATGCTAAACTTGTTCTAAACTGCAAACTATTCCCTAGAATCGAGAACAGACTTTGCAAAAACGAACAGATAAACAACCCAAAAAATCGCCCACCGCCTCCGCGAGAACACGGAGCAATCTGGCGTGGAATGACTTTGAACTGGTGCTCGCCATTGCTACTTCTGGCTCGCTCTCAGGCGCGTCGCGGGCGTTGGGCGTGAGCCACGCTACGGTGTTCCGGCGGCTAGGCGATGTTGAGCAGCGCCTTGGGGTGATCCTCTTTGAGAGAGGCCGCACAGGTTATCGGCCAACACTGGCAGGGGAAGAACTCGCAGACACGGCAAAGGTCATGGACGAGGCCGCCCTGGCCGCCGAGCGCAAGGTGGCCGGCCGTGACCTGGAGCCCAGTGGCGAAATCTGGACCACCACAACGGACTCTCTGCTGATGGGCGTGCTGGCACCGTTGTTCACGCAGTTCCGGCACAAATACCCAGGCATTGTGTTGGATGTTGCGGTGTCCAACCAGTTGTTCAATCTCACACGTCGGGAGGCGGACGTGGCTATACGTCCCTCCAACCGTCCACCGGAAAACCTGATTGGCCGGCCACTGACCACCCTCGGCCAGGCTGTCTATGCTCACAAAGACCTCGGCCTGACGCCGGGAACCTCCATAGAGGCCCTTGCCAGTGAGCCCTGGATTGGCGCCGGGCCGAGGCTTCAGGATTCCTCCGTGGACCAGTGGATGGATAACCACGCGCTGAAGCAGGCCTGTGTTTACCGTGTGGATACCCTGGTGAGCATCCTCAGCGCCATTCGCTCCCGCATGGGGCTGGCCGTGATGCCCTGCTATCTCGCGGACGAGGACCCGGACATCGTTCAACTCACCGACCCCATTCCAGAGCTGGAATACGGCCTGTGGTTTCTGATGCATCCGGACCTGCGAGGCGTGGTGAGGATTCATGCGCTGATGGATTTTCTGACAGAGGCCGTCCGCGCCCAGAAAAATCGACTGGCCGGGCGTCGTTTGTAATAACCGGCTACGCTGATGTCATCCATGGAAAGAAGGCACAAAGACAATGCAATGCGCTCTGATCTATGACTTCGACGGCACCCTTGCCAAAGGCAACTGCGCCGAACACGGCCTGATGCCGGCCTTGGGTTTGAACGAGCATTCCGACTTCTGGCCGGAAGTGAATCGCAAGAACCGTGAGCGGGACGGCGATGAGATACTCACCTACCTCGGCGAACTGGCCAAGCGCGCCCGCGATGAGAGCAAGCAGGATGAGCTGAAACCGGAGAGGCTACAAGCCTACGGAAAGTCCATCCCCCTGTTCCCCGGGGTCGTGGACTGGTTTGACGCCATCAACCGCTTCGCCAGCGACCAGGGTATCGCCCTGAGCCATTACATTGTCTCCAGCGGGCTGGAGGAGATGATTCGCGGCACGCCGGTGGCAAAGCATTTCAAGAAAATTTTCGGGTGCCGTTATCACTATGATGAGGCCACCGGGCATGCAAAATGGCCTGCCGTAGCCATCGACTACACCACTAAAACCCAGTACCTGTTCCGCATCAACAAGGGCATCGAGAACAGCTGGGACAACGTCACCATTAACGAATACATCGAACCCGGTGAACGCCCTGTCCCCTTCGACCATATGATCTATTTTGGCGACGGTGACACCGATATCCCGGCAATGAAAATGGTGAAGGCGCAGGGCGGGTGCAGTCTTGCGGTGTTCGATGGTGACAAATGGGACGACGGCAAAACCCAGAATAAGATCGAAAAGCTTATCTCCGAAGAGCGGGCCAACTACGTGGTACGGGGCGATTACACATCCGGCAGCCAGCTGGATGTAACGGTTCGAGGTATACTCAGGCTGTACAAGCGGAAGCATGGCTAAATGAACGCGGAGAAAGCCGCCGACTGATACTGAACGGGAAACCGCAGCGTGATGCCAGAATTGAAAACCGTCGGCCTCTTTTTAGTGACCGCCCTGGCCGAGATCGTCGGCTGCTACCTGCCCTATCTGTGGCTGCGGGAAGGCAAGACCATCTGGCTGCTGATCCCCGGCGCCCTGAGCCTGGCCGCGTTCGCCTGGTTGTTATCGCTGCACCCGACGGCGGCTGGCCGGGTGTACGCAGCCTATGGTGGTGTTTATATCTTTATGGCGATTCTTTGGCTATGGGCCGTGGATGGCGTTCGGCCAACGGTCTGGGATCTGGTGGGCACGGCTGTGGCTTTAACGGGCATGGCCATCATTATGTTTGCGCCCAGGGGCACGTAAACTCACTGAGGATATGATGGCGGGCATGACCAACACCACCGTGAGTAAACCCATTTTCTGGCGCGATGCCCGACTGCCCCATGTGGAATTACGCAAGGTCAGCGACGGACGCCAAGTCTGTTATGCCCCTCACAGCCATACGCAATGGTCCATTGGCGCTATTACCGGCGGCGAAAGCACCTATCAGTATCGGGAGGATCTTTTCCATGTTCGCGCTGGTGATCTGGTACTGATGAACCCGGAGTGGGTTCATTCCTGCAATCCCATCGACAACCAGCCCCGGGCCTACCTGATGCTGTATGTGGATACCGGATGGCTGACGGATCTGCGGTTTCGGGCCGGGCTGCTGCCAACCCCACACTGGCAGGACATTGCCACTGCAACCCTCTCGGAGCCCATCTGGTATGAACGCTACTGCCGCATGGCAGAGTGTCTTCTGGATGCTCAGCGTGACCTTCTCGACAAGCAGACCGAAGTGGTGGAGTTCCTGTCAGACCTGATGCATGAGTTGGCCCGGCAACCGGTGGTTCAGCAACCAAAGGCGCCGGATACCCTGACTGAGTTGGCGCGCTATCTGGACAACCACATGGCAGAAGACGTATCGCTGGATACGCTCTGTGAAATTTCCGGTTACAGCGCTGGCCACCTGATCCGGGCGTTCCGTCAATATTTCGGGCTTACGCCCCACGCCTATCTTCTCAACCGCCGCATCCAGCTAGGGCGCCTTGAGCTCGCCAACGGCACCCCTATCGCCGAGGCGGCACTGAACGCAGGCTTCGCCGACCAGCCTCATTTCCAGCGCACGTTCAAACGGCTGATGGCGGCAACGCCGAATCAGTATCGACAGTCCTCAACCAGTCACCAGATACAGGCAACTGATCGCAAGCAATAAAGCCAAAGTCCGGTTGATGGTCACCAGCACCGCAGGCCGCTGCACGTATCGCCGCAGGAAAGCCCCCGCATACACCCAGCACGCCAGGGACAACCAACAAATCGGCAGGTAGAGCGACGCAAACAACAGGATCTGGTTCAAGTCGTTGGCGCTGGTATAGGCGCCGATGCCAGACGCCGAGGCCAGCCAGGCTTTGGGGTTCAGCCACTGCATGATTGCCCCGGTACCGAAGCCCGGCGCCTTATCAACACCTTTTTCCGGTAGCTGACCGCTGTCCATGGCCAGCTTTATACTCAGATAAAGCAGGAATGCGACACCGCCCCATCGCAACAACGTCTCCAGCATCGGCACCATGGTCAGCAGCGAATAGAGCCCCAGCCCCACGGCAACGAACAGTGCGATGAAGCCCAGGGTTGCCCCGGTTACGAAGATCAGCCCCCGGGAAACCGGATAGCGGGTGCCACTGCTCAGACAAACAAGGTTGACCGGCCCCGGGGAAATGGACGCCGCCAACGCAAACGCGGACATGGGCAGAATCAGGGAAAGGCTCATGGATGGTATTCTCCGTTCAGGTTATGAGCGGAGTTTGCCCCGAACACCGAAGCGGGTATTGAACAAAATTGCGGTTCGCGAAGAGGTTCCAGGCGATATTTCCCCTGGAACCTCATGCACCGAGTTCAGGCGCGCGCTTCCAGAACAATGTTGAACGGAGTTTCCGCCGCTCTGCGAACCTTTTGGAAACCGCCTTCTTTGATTACTTCCGTCAGCTTTCGCTCTCCCGCCTGAGCGCCGAGCGCGAGACCGGTCTTCTGTGCCAGGGCTGTGGGCACACAGATACTGGTGGATGCTGCGTAGAACAGCCGTCCAACCGGGTTGAAGTTATCACTGAGTTCGTCGGCGGCCATTGGTTCAACCACCATCCAGGTGCCATCCGGTTTGAGTTTTTCGAACACATGGGCGGCCGTACCCGCTGGGTCTCCCATGTCGTGCAGGGCATCAAAACAGGTTACCAGATCGAAATCGCCTTCCTCGAAATCACTCGCCGTCGCCTGTTCAAAGCGCACTCGGCCGGGGTCAAGGCCGTGTTCTTCACGGTGTGCATTGGCAGCGTCAATGGAGCCCCCATGGAAGTCGAACCCCACAAACGTCGAGTTGGGAAACGCCGCTGCCATCAACAGGGTGGAGTGGCCATGGCCGCAGCCAAGATCGGCAACCCTGGCTCCGCGCTGCAGCTTCTCTACCACACCGTCCAGGGCGGGCAACCAGCTCTGAACCAGGTTGTGCACGTAGCCTGGGCGAAAGAACTTGGCAACGGCACAGAACATACATTGAGCCTGGTCACCCCAGGCAACGCCTTCACCTGTGCGGAACGCAGCGCGCACCTTTGGTTCGTTCTCGAACGTAGTAAAGGCATTTTCGAAGCCCCCGATCATATAAACCGGGCTGTTCTCATCTGCGAATACCATCGCCTGCTCCGGAGGCAATCGGAAACGCCTGGTTGCCTGGTTGTAGTCCAGGTAAGTCGAGGCCGCCTGATGGGCCAGCCATTCCCGTAGATAGCGCTCGGAATAGCCGGTTCTCTCGGCGAGCTCAAACGAGGTTGCCGGCCCGCCACTTTGTAGCTCCCGATACAGGCCTAGCCGATCACCCATCTTGACCAGGGCGGCGCTGTAGGCGCCACCAAGGTCTCCAAGAACCTGCCCGACAAAGGCATTGAGTTTGTTTTCATCAAAAACTTGAGTTGCTTCCATGATCGTTCTCCCGGATTTCGTGGAGGTATGAGGTTGTCGTGGCGACGAACCTACTCTCTTCCCTGAGTAAAACCGGGCACGCAGCTCACATGACCATAGTGGAGGTATTCCGGTTCGGGCAAAATGATCCTCCGCCCGGCAAGCATGACTGATCTACCGGAGTTCATGGAACGACCTCTCCCGGCGCCAGGTCGCCGGGGCTTGTCCAACGGCACGCTTGAACGAGCGACTGAACGCTTCTTCCGATTCGTAACCCACTTTATGGGCGATGGTGGCCAGCTTGGCGTTACTCTCAACCAATAGGTTGGACGCCACCTGCATCCGCCAGCATCGAAGATACTGCATGGGTGGCCGCCCAATCAGTTCAACGAAACGCTCCTGCAGCGCCGAACGCGAAAGGCCGGCATGACTCGAGAGCTTTTCCAGGGTCCAGGCTTCCGCCGGCTGGCTGTGCATCAGGCTGAGAACCCGGCTCAGGTGCCGATCCTTCAAGGCCGCGAGCCATCCGGTCTGCGTTTTCGGCATCGTGCTCAGGTAAAGCCGGATAAGATCCACAAACATCATTTCACTCATCCGTTCCAGAACGGCTTCACCACCAGGCCGTCTCGCGCCAGATTCGGCTTGCGCAAGCCTGGCCAACTGGCCGGTCCAGCTGTTTTCAGACAACTCGCTGGCCCGAGCATGGATAATCCGTGGTAATGACGTGAGCAAAGGATTGAAGGGGCCGAGATCGCATCCCAGAAAGCCGCACAACAGCGTGGCAACTGGCTGGGATATGTCGGTTTCGTCATGAGGAGTGGCCGGACGCACGCGTTTGTTGTCCTGCTGGTGCACCATAAACGGTAAGCCGGCACGCCGTTTGAGATTTGCAATCAGGAATGGAAGGTCGGGCTCCGCCCGGAGTCCGGGAGCACAGGACATCACATGGGCATCACCATGGGGAAAGAGAATGACATCCCCGGCGTTCATTTCAAACGATGGCTCCCCCGTTATGCCTGCCCAACAGGTGCCATGCAGCACAACATGGTATTCCATCAGGTGCTCAGAGGCCGGCAGGACGGTGCCAGAAATCAAGACCGAGGCGGGCGCCTCGATCACCCAGGTACCTGCACATTCAACATGGAAGAACAGTGCTCCCCGCAGGCGAATACGACGAAGCAATCCGGAAAGCACATCCTCGCTCATGACAGTTGCTCCGACCGCAATCCTGTTTCACAGACACGCGACTGCCTATCTGGTCAAATTTCATTCAACCATAACCCGAACAGGAAAGCGCTTTATTCGTAAGGAATGAACTCCGTCTCATCCCCAACCACCTTATCAAACCGCCCTGCCCGCCAATCGTCCTTGGCCTGCTCGATTCGTTCTTTCCGGGACGATACAAAGTTCCATTCGATAAACCGGCGGCCTACCGGTTCACCGCCGATCACCGCGATGCGGGTGTCTTCCGTAGCGGTGACGGATACACCCGGTTCACGAGCAAACACAGTCATACTGTGCGCTGGCAGTTCGGAGCCATGAGCCGTCAGGCCGCCCTGGGCCACGTAAACAGCACGTTCGGGGGCATCGGGCAGCTCGAGTGTCTGCCCGGCCTTGAGGGAGGCTTCCAGATATAGGGTGTCGCTGAATTGTCGCACCGGCGAAACCACACCATAGGCGCTACCGATCATAACCCGTACCGGGACATCCTGGATGGTGATCGCCGGGATATCGTCACTTGGATAATGATGGAAAGCTGGCTCTGTCTCCTCGTGGTCTTCCGGCAGCGCCAGCCAGAGCTGCAGGCCATGCAGCCGGTGATCCTCTACTGTGATGCTGGGGCGTTCACGTTCAGAATGGGTGATGCCACGGCCGGCCACCATCAGGTTAATGTCGCCGGGGCGGATGGGCTGGAGGCTGCCGATGGAATCCCGATGGAGAATCTCGCCCTCGAACAGGTAGGTCACGGTTGCTAAGCCAATGTGCGGATGCGGGCGCACATTGATGCCCTGCCCCGCCGGAAAATCCGCCGGCCCCATTTCATCAAAAAAGATCCAGGGGCCAACCATTTTCTGTTTTGCAGTCGGTAGCAGGCGGCGCACGGAAAACCCACCGAGATCCGTGATGCGAGGGCTCAGTATGGTTTGAATTGCACTGCAGGGTGCCTCGATAGCGTCGCAACGTTGTTCGGCAGACTCCAATACATTACTCACGGCACCGCTCCTATGCGTATGTTCGGGAAGTTCCACATTGCCCCGAATACCTGAGATGTTCAACTATCCAATACAGCTACGGACGTATTTGTTAGTCTCATCGTGTCTACCATTGTTAGAACAGGGAGCGTTTTATGAAAACCATTGGCCTTCTTGGCGGTATGAGTTGGGAATCCACTCAAACCTATTACCGGCTGATCAATGAGGGCGTGAAATCACGTCTGGGCGGATTGCATTCCGCAAAGCTGGTGCTCTATAGCGTGGACTTCGCGGAAATTGAAGCGCTTCAACACCAGGGAGACTGGCCGGCAACCGCCAGAATTCTTTCCGGCGCAGCGCTTTCCCTGGAGAACGCGGGAGCGGATTTTCTGATGATCGGCACCAACACCATGCACAAAGTAGCGCCGGAGATTGAAGAGGCTATCAACATCCCCCTGCTTCACATTGCCGATGCCACAGCGAAGGTGCTGACACAGGACAATATCCAGCGCGTGGGGCTCCTGGGCACACGGTTTACCATGGAGCAGGCCTTCTACCGCGAGCGCCTGGAAGCAGCTGGCATTGAGGTGGTCACACCGGATGCTCCCCAGCGGGCGGAGGTTCATCGGGTCATCTACGAAGAACTCTGCCAGGGCGAGATCCAGGCGCCTTCCCGGGAGGCGTATCTGGCCGTCATCAACTCACTGGCCGAGCAAGGTGCGCAAGCGGTCATCCTGGGATGCACGGAAATCGGCCTGCTGATCAAGCAGACCGATACCCCCGTCCCGCTGTATGACACAACGGCGATCCATGCAGCGCAGGCCGTGAATCAGGCCCTCACGGGGGACTGATTTCAGCAGGGGCCATGCTAGCGCTCGGTCAGCAAGGCAGCACGCTCAATCATTGGGCGCCAGTCCGGTTGCACCGGCAGTTGGAATGTATCCGCCAGCACCCGTTCTATACCATCTGCCTCCAGGACCTCCCGGTGAGTACGGCCATCGGAATAACGGACCGTATAGCGGCCATTCAGCAGTGTGTAGCGTGCCTCCGTGCTGGTGCGAGCCACCATCAGGTTTCTCCGGAAGTGTGAATCCGGGTGCTCAGCGGTGTACCAGTTGGCAACCTCGTAGTCACCTTCCAGACGGGGTTCTCCAGACAACTCGTAGACGGGCTTCCATTGCTCGTCTATCCACATCTGTAGCAGCATTCCCGGCCCGAACGGGATCAGCCGGAATGTCTCGTGGGAAGTGGCCTGGGGTTCTATCGTGTCCATGCGGAGCGGCGTCGTGAGTACGCAGCCTCCAAAACCCACGTCCACCAGCCACGGCACGTTGTCCACAACAACCCTTAGCGCCATGTGAGAGTATGGCTGCGGGGCGGTGCCGGGTGCTGCATTCCAGCGTACACGGGCGGAAAGGCCTTCCACGTGGAAACCGATGGCCTCAAGCACTCTCTTGAACAGGCCATTGTGCTCAAAGCAGTAACCACCGCGCCTGCCATGGACCAGCTTGTCTTCTACGGCATCCGGGGCGATATTCACGCCGCGCTCCAGCAGTACATCAATGGCCTCGAACGGGATGGCGTCCGGATGGCGCTCATGGAGTTCTTTGAGAGTCTCCAGGGTCGGTGCCACGGGCCCCTCACTACCGATGCGTGCCAGGTAAGGCTCCAGGTCCACATTCGGTGGGTACGAGCACTCCAGAGCCGTGGCAATCTCATAGACCGCAAAGGGGGCGTAGGTATCCAGGAAGCGCACATCGGCGTTGCGCTCCCGGAACTGTGCTTTGAGGGACTGGCCGGCTTCACCAAGAAGACCCCGCCCAAGAGCGATGAGATCATAATTCCGGGCGTCGTAACGCTCCGTTGCCTTCTCAGGCTCAGCCGTGCCCTGGGCATCGATACCCAGGGCCGTGAGTTCACCCAGCACCGCTTCCAGGACCGCCTCGGAACGCCCCAACACCAGAACACGTGCTCCGTTCAGGGAAATAGACTCTTCCTTAACCGCTGTATTCATGCCGTTACCTCCCCATAAGGGTTGTTACGCCGGGCCTCACGGATGCTGCCATAGATAACGCCCACCTCAATGTCCTGACTCATGATATTGGTCTCCTCGCTGTATTGTGGATGTGGTTATGGACGATAAGACCTAAACCTTAGTTTAGGTCAAGCCCCCGATTCACCGATACCCGCGACCGCATCGGTAATTACTGAACCGTATAGGAAACTCGGGGCTTTCCGCTGGCAGAATTCCAGATAAGAGCGCATCGTTAGGAATCTCGATTACCGCGAGGCCTTTACTTCACCACTCTCTTACTGAGTTACCTATGACCACTGCTACCTGGTTTCTATTACTGGGCGCCCTTCTTCTGTTAGTGGGCTTTACGGCGTCCTATATCAAAAACGGGCCTGCCACGTCAGCCATTGTGTACCTGCTGGTCGGTTTTGTTGTCGGCCCGATGGGCTTTGGACTGTTCCACTTCAACCCACTTGAAGAATCCGCACTGCTGGAACTACTGACCGAAATAGCCGTGTTGATTTCGCTGTACTGCGCGGGCGTTAAAATGCCCGCCCCGGTGACCTTCAGGCGCTGGCGCAACCCCCTGAGACTGGCGGTTGTGTCAATGTCGCTGACCGTGGGTATTGTGGCGCTGTTTGGATACTTCTGGCTGGCCCTGCCCCTAGGCGCAGCCGTACTGCTTGGTGCCGTAGTGGCGCCCACCGATCCGGTGCTTGCCACCGAAGTACAGGTTCGGCATGCCGATGATCCTGACCGGCTGCGGTTTGCGCTAACCAGTGAAGCCGGAATGAACGACGGCAGCGCCTTTCCTTTCGTGATGCTGGGGCTCGGACTGTTAGGTTTGCATGATCTGGGAGACGTCGGGTGGCGATGGTTCGCGGTTGATGTTGTCTGGGCCAGCGGCGCGGGAATCGTCATCGGCATTGTGGCCGGCTGCCTGGTCGGCTGGCTGGTTCAGAAACTGCGCACCACGTTCACCCACTCCGAGTTTCTGGAAAGTTTCCTTGGGCTGGGCCTGATTGCGTTTGCCTATGGCATCAGTCTGCTGGTCAATGCCTGGGGATTTCTGGCGGTATTCAGCGCGGCAGTGGCATTGCGGCATACCGAACTGAAGCTGGCCGGTCTTAAGCAGTCCTATTCAGATGCAACGTCCGGAGAAACCTATCCGGGCGAGGCGCCGCTGGCCATCGCCCATGTGCATCAGAGCTCTCTGATATTCAACGAACATCTGGAGAGGCTGGCAGAAATCGTTCTGGTCCTGCTGATTGGCGGTTCCCTGTTCTGGGATTCATGGAGCTGGCGCGCGGTTGGTTTCGCCGCCTTTCTGTTCTTCGTCGCCCGCCCCATCAGTGTTCACCTTGGCCTGCTCGGCAGCAAGGCGCCGATCCGGTTGAGAAATCTCGCAGGTTGGTTCGGTGTGCGGGGCATTGGTTCTCTCTACTATCTGATGTACGCCATCCAACATGGGCTACCGGAAAACATTGCCCTGGAGTTGATTCACCTGACCCTGGTGGTGGTCGCCCTGTCGATCCTGGTTCATGGCGTAAGCGTTAAACCGACCATCGCTCGATTCTGGCGGGCGCGAAAATCGGCGCACTGAAGCGCCCGCCAGAGTGAACATTCTGCCCGATCAACGAAGCAGTGGCAGCAACGTGTTTTGCCAGATCGACGTTTCATATTGCTCGCGGAACCACCCAAGATGGCCAATGCGACTTTCGCCAACCTCCTTCGGATTAACTCGGTGCATGGTGACAGCCGCGTGAGTGTAGAAACTGTGCAGTGAATCAACATTCCGCCGGGACATCATTTCGTCATCAGAGAAGGCGACGGCGGAAATGGGTACCTTTACCGCAGCGAACTGATCGCGCAGTGCCCGGCCTTCTTTCCCCACCGCGTATTCGGGGTCGAGGCACCATTGCCGCCACTGGCGTATCACATTGGGCGGTAAGTCACCCACGATGTTCAGGCGCTTTCCGGGAAAATAGCCAAACATCCGCACACTGACAGGTGCCATGAAATACCACAGAAACCAGGCAATGCGTTTGGTAGGTGGTGAATTCTCACGCCAATAGCCGCTGCCACAGGCGACGGTAACCGCGTGATCCAGATCGTTTACGTTCGGCGTCATACCCAGCAACTGGCCGCCGACGCTGTGCCCAATCCATTGAAGACGCTGCCCTGGGTAATGCTGCCGGGCGAAGTCGATAACCGCCCGGCAGTCTTCACTCCCCCACTCCGTCACCTTGACCGGGCAATCCCGAAGATGGCTGTTCTGGGAGGCGCCCATACCGAAATAATCGAAGGTTATCGCGGTAAAGCCCTGGCTGCTCAGATAGCGTGCGAATTTCTCGTAGCAATGCTGCCCCACACCCATAGCGCCAGCTACGATGACGACCGAACTGGACTGAGCCGCAGGAAATACCCGAAGCTGGATTCGATGACCACCCGGCGTTGTGACGGGCACATCCTTTCTATTGGTTGGGGGTAATGAAGACTCCCTGGCACTCATGATAGTTCTCCTGATACTTGCCGAATACCTTGCCCTGGTGTCAGAAATCGTTGGCGAGATGATTGAGGAACTTAAGGATGACGGTCACTTCTTCGTCACTGAAACCCTCGGTCATACGATTGTTCAATTCCGTGATTAGCGGTTTGGCGCTCTCGATTTTCTCGCGCCCGACATCGGTGAGATACAGGCGGGATGCACGGCCATCCCTATCACAGGTGCGTCTCTCCAACAGGCTCTTGTTCTCCATCCGCCCGGCCAGCCCCGTCAGCGCGGAACTGTTCAGGTGCAGGCTGTGGGCCAGGTCCTTCAGCAGACACCCCTCGTCACCCGCAACCAGCAACAGAGCCCCCACCTGGGTGACCGAAATACCCAGCGCTTCTTCGCTGCGCTGGTCAGCGTGTTTGTATACTCGATGGCGGGCCTTGTTCAGGAGATAGAAAAACCGTTTATCCATTAGTCATCCAGTTACTTCACATGTGAATCAAATATACTACACATGTGAAATATCTGACAAGCCCGTCAACGCAGCGTTGGACATCCGGCGCAGTCAATTCCTATACTCGAAGTCCATTCCGCTGGAAGACTTTCTTTATGCGCGTTTTCGCCAACCCCGTCGGTTCCGGCTCTCTCTGGTTTGATAATCTTGCTACGGCTGACGGTACGCCTGTGGCCTACGACCCCCAGGCGCGAGCATTTCTACCGATGCCACCCTTCTGCGCCAACCGGGACGTGATTGGCTGCAACTGGATCGCACCGGAGCAAGGCGCTTTCTGTCGCGCCTGTGCAATGACGGCGCTGGCACCAGACCCATCGATTGCTAACGCCATCCCCAACTGGGCCCAAACCGAGGCCTCCAAACGCTGGGTGATCGATAATCTGGGTCGCTGGCACTGGTTTCGCCCGGAAGACCCCGGCGCAAGGCCGGTGTTCCATATGCTCGCCGAGGGCCCTACTCCGGTGCCAATGGGCCACGCCCAGGGCGTCGTCACCATCAGTGTCGCAGAAGCAGACCCGGTGCTGCGCACCACCCGCAGGGAGGCGCTGGAAGAGCCCTACAGAACGATGATTGGCCACATGCGCCATGAGATTGCCCACATGCTCTGGTGGCGTCTGAGCCTGCGTGAGGACTTCCTGGATGCCTTCCGCGCAATGTTTGGTGACGAGCGCATCAGCTACCCGGGCGCGCTTCAGCACCACTATGAGAACGGCCCGCCGCAGGACTGGAAAAAGTTCTACCTCACCAGCTATGCCTCGGCCCATCCCCATGAAGACTGGGCGGAAACCGCGGCGCATCTGTTACACCTGACGGACCTGACCGACAGCTTTGTGGCCTCCGGTTTAACCTCTCCGGAAGTGCCAGGTCCGAACTGGGATCCCTATTCAGAACCAGACGCCCAGCGTTTGATCCATATCGCCGCGTCCATCGCCATGGGCGTGAACCATGTAAACCGATCAATGGGTCTGTCTGACCTGTACCCCTTTGTTCTGTCGGATTTCGCGCGCCACAAGCTGGCGTTTGTGCATGACTGGCTTCGCAGGGGTGCCCAGGGGCTCTGAATAGCAGAACTTGCATAAAAAAACGGCGTTTCAACTTTCATTGAAACGCCGTTTTACTATCGAAATGCCCGCACTTTGGTGCGGGCATTCAATCACGACAGATCGAAGCGATCCGCGTTCATCACCTTGTTCCAGGCGGTGACAAAGTCCTTGACGAACTTCTCCTTCGCGTCTGCCTGGGCATACACCTCAGACACCGCGCGAAGCTGCGAGTTGGAACCGAAGATCAGGTCCACACGCGTACCGGTCCACTTCACGTCGCCGGTTTTGCGATCGCGCCCTTCAAACACGTCCGCGTCAGCCGATGTTGGCTTCCACTCGGTGTTAAGGTCGGTCAGGTTCACGAAGAAATCGTTCGTGAGTTTGCCCGGCGAGTTGGTCAATACACCGTGCTTCGATTGCTTGTAATTGGCACCCAGTACCCGCAAGCCACCTACCAGTACCGTCATCTGCGGTGCGCTCAGGTTCAGCAACTGCGCCTTGTCGATCAACATTTCCTCGTCGGAAACGGTGAACGCCGCGCGGCGATAGTTGCGGAAGCCGTCCGCTTCGGGCTTGAGCCAGTCAAAGGCTTCAACGTCCGTCTGGTCATCGGTTGCATCGGTGCGTCCCGGTGAGAACGGCACGTCGATGCTGTGGCCTGCATCCTTGGCGGCCTTCTCAACCGCGGCATTACCGCCGAGCACGATCAGGTCAGCCAGGGAAACCTTCTTGTTGCCCGACTGGGCATCGTTAAAGGACTTCTGGATGCCTTCAAGCGCCTGCAGCACCTTCGCCAGTTGCTGTGGCTCGTTTACTTCCCAGTCTTTCTGGGGAGCCAGGCGGATGCGGGCGCCGTTGGCCCCACCGCGCAGATCGGAGCCACGGAACGTCGACGCGGCAGACCATGCGGTGTAAACCAGCTCGGAGACCGACAGGCCCGCTCCCAGGATCTTGCTCTTAAGGTCAGCAATGTCCTGGGCATTGATCAGTTCGTGATCGACCGCTGGCACCGGGTCCTGCCAGATCAGGTCTTCTGCCGGCACTTCCGGGCCGAGATAGCGGGCTTTCGGGCCCATATCGCGGTGCGTCAGCTTGAACCAGGCGCGAGCAAAGGCGTCCGCAAACTCTTCCGGGTTCTTATGGAAGTGCTCGCAGATCTTGCGGTATTCCGGGTCCTGCTTCATCGCCATATCGGCGGTGGACATCATGATTCCCACGCGCTTGGACGGATCTTCCGCATCAGGCGCCATGTCTTTCTCGGTCAATCCTTTCGGCCGCCACTGCTGGGCGCCGGCCGGGCTCTTGGTCAGTTCCCACTCGTAGCCAAACAGCACGTCAAAATAGCTCATGTCCCACTGGGTGGGGCTGGGCGTCCAGGCGCCCTCGAGACCACTGGTGATAGCATCACGGCCCTTGCCGCTGCCATGGCTGCTCTTCCAGCCCAGGCCCATCTCTTCGATCGGCGCTGCTTCCGGTTCTGGGCCAACTTTGTCGGGATCACCGGCCCCGTGGGTCTTACCAAAGGTGTGACCGCCAGCAGTCAGGGCTGCTGTTTCATAGTCATTCATCGCCATGCGAGCAAAGGTCTCGCGAATGTCACGAGCCGATGCCAGCGGGTCCGGGTTCCCATCCGGGCCTTCCGGATTCACGTAGATCAACCCCATCTGTACCGCAGCCAGGGGGTTTTCCAGATCGCGATCACCGGAATAACGGCTGTTCGGCTTGTCGCTGGTGGCCAGCCATTCCCTTTCCGCACCCCAGTAAATGTCTTCCTCGGGCTGGAAAATGTCCTCACGACCACCGGCAAAACCAAAGGTCTTGAAGCCCATGGACTCAAGGGACACGTTGCCAGTCAGGATAAACAGGTCGGCCCAGGACAGCTTGTTGCCATACTTCTGTTTGACAGGCCATAGCAGGCGGCGAGCCTTGTCCAGGTTGCCATTGTCAGGCCAGCTGTTGATGGGCGCGAAACGCTGGTTGCCGGTGCCGGCACCACCGCGGCCATCACCGGTTCGATAGGTACCGGCGCTGTGCCATGCCATACGGATCATGAACGGACCGTAATGGCCGTAATCTGCAGGCCACCAGTCCTGTGAATCTTTCAATACGGCTTCGATGTCTTTTTTGACCGCAGGCAGGTCAAGTTTCTTGAATTCTTCGGCGTAGTTGAAGTCTTCCCCCAACGGGTTCGACTTGGGGTTGTGCTGGTGCAAAATACCCAGGTTCAGCTGGTTCGGCCACCAATCGTTGACACCCGGCCCCTCGTCCTGCAGCTTTGTGCGGGCCCCGTGCATAACCGGGCATTTACCTTCGTTTCCGCTCATATCACTCTCTCCGTGGGTTGCTACCATCTATTTCACTGTTTCATTGATCGTTGTTGCACTGACAAACTGAACCAATCAGCTACCAATCTAGTCAATGTACTCCCATTTTTCACTATTAGTTCAGGTTGTTTTTTCGTACCAATGTAATAGTTTTTGTTTATCACCATATCTCCCGCGAGTTACCGGTTGATAACTGTGATCTGCTTGCTGAAGATCTATACTGAACACTCGGGGTTTGAAACCAGAGTTTTAAACGTTCACTGGCATAGCGACGGGAGTTTTGGATGAACACTCAGGAACAGCTTGAAAGCACCATCCGTGAACTGGTCTGCGAAGGTAAGGGCATTCTGGCGGCGGACGAGAGCAACCCAACCATCGCCAAACGGTTCAAGGCGGTTGGTGTGGAATCCACCGAAGAAAACCGACGACACTACCGCAACCTGATTCTCGCTGCGCCGGGGCTGGGAGAGTACGTCAGTGGTGTGATCCTGTTCGAGGAAACCCTGCGACAGCACGCGGACGATGGCGCCAGCCTACCCTCTGTGGCGGCAAAACAGGGCATTGTGCCCGGCATTAAGGTGGATAAGGGCAAGGGCCCGATGATTAATGCACCCGGTGATGAGATTACCGAGGGCCTGGATGGGCTAGCCCAACGGCTTGAAGACTACAAACAACTCGGTGCGCGGTTTGCCAAGTGGCGGAACGTTTACCACATCACCGATACCAACCCCAGTCGCGCTGCCATCGAGGCAAATGCCGAGGTCTTGGCACGCTATGCCGCCATCTGCCAGTCCTGCGGCGTGGTGCCCATTGTGGAACCCGAAGTGCTGATCGATGGCAACCATAGCATCGAGCGAAGCGCGGAGGTGAACGAGGCCGTTATCAACGAGGTATTTCAGGCCCTGCGACGCCATCGTGTTGAGCTTGAGACCATGATCCTCAAACCCAGCATGGTGACGCCTGGCAACGCCAATGGCCAGAAGGCAAGCCCAGAGGACGTGGCAAAACACACCTTGGGAGTGTTCCGGCGTGTGGTGCCGGCAGCGGTGCCTGGTATCAACTTCCTGTCCGGTGGCCAGACCCCGGCGGAAGCGACCCTGAACCTGAACGCCATGAACAGTGGCCCGCCCCTGCCCTGGACACTCAGCTTTTCCTACGGGCGGGCACTGCAGGAGCCGACCCAGAAAGCCTGGGCAGGTATTTCCTCCAACCGCGAAGCTGCCCAGGCCGCAATGGTTAAACGTGCCAAGTTGAACAGCCTGGCCACCCTGGGGCAATACTCATCAGAAATGGAAGGCTGACCGCTACGGCCAGCCTTCCTTTCAACAACCGTCGGTGCAGTGGGCA
This sequence comes from Marinobacter sp. DS40M6, assembly GCF_028581595.1. Lineage (NCBI taxonomy): Bacteria > Pseudomonadati > Pseudomonadota > Gammaproteobacteria > Pseudomonadales > Marinobacteraceae > Marinobacter > Marinobacter sp. DS40M6. The sequence continues at coordinate 198,811 of NZ_JAFCAE010000006.1, forward strand.
GTACCATCAAAGCTCATGGTTTTGCCACTAAGAGGAACGTGAACGGGCATTGAGGACAGGCTGATGAACTGTTTGGTGCGCGTTCCGTCCCGGACCATGCCATCCTGTGTGGCGGCCTCATTGGCGTGGGACGCGATCACCGCGTTTGGCGTGATCAGGTCATTTACCACGTAGGCCGCCTCTTCCGGGCCCGTGGTGTAGGTGTCACCGATGTTGAGAACCACAAGGCTGGCGCCGTAGTGGTCTTTGACAACCAGTTTCTGCTCAGCGGTGATACCGGTATCGCCGGACAGGTACACCACCAGGCCATTGGTGAACGTGAGCACGTAGCCGGTGGGCGGTCCGACACTGGCGCCGACGCCCGCCGCTTTCAGGTATTCCGCCAGCGGGCCGGTGAGAAAGCTCGGCGACAGGCCGTTACTGTGCACGGCGGGCACGGTCGTGATGGCCACACCGCCCACCACCCGTTCAGCCCCGAACCTCACCAGCAGTGAATCCTCTGGATTACCCTCAACGCTTTTGAGCTTGCTGGCGAAAAACGCCGGCATTTCGCTACCCGTTACGATCTTTGCCTTCTTGGCGGCGGTGATGTTCACGGAATTGGACTCGGGAAGCACCACCACCGGAACCTCCGGCCCACCACAGCTACCCTGATTGACGTCGCGGATATGGCGATCCCCCACATGGTCGCCATGAACGTGGGAGACCAGCACCACATCAATGTTGCCTAATCGGGGATCATCGGCACCCGCAACGGTTCGACCGGCGTCATAGAGAATACGGGTGCCATTGGGGTCTTCAAAGATGAGCGCCCGGTCCATGGCGCAGAATTCGCCATCATGGCTCCCAAGCGGGGTGACCTTGACGGAGTCGGCGGCAGCCGACAGCGATACGGTGCTTGCCAGAAAGGCAGCAACCAGGCTCTTGCAGGCGTTGTTCATTTCTCCCTCTCCACGGTTTTTGGCGGTACCGTAACCAATACGATGGATGCGTCACTTCATAGCAGTGTAGCTGGAGAATGGAATTCCGGAGCAGTAAACGTGAACAGATCTATGCAGCTTCAGTCACCGGGACGGGCTGTCGCAGGCAAGCCAGCATGGGTGCCACGTCACGGATCTTTCTGGCTTCAGGCCACAGCCACTGGGCCTCCGCGTAGCCGCCACGCAGATAGTTCAGCCATTGTTTGATACGGCCGGTCACGAACCTGTCTTCAAGGCGTTCCTGCAGCGCAACGGCGTAGCCCTCTACCAGCCTGACCACCTCGGGCCAGGTCATATCCGCCACCGACTCCTTACGTTGACTGGCACGAATCCGCCGTGCCAGATCCGGTCGGGCGATCAGCCCACGACCAATCATCACATCGTCACAGCCAGAGACCTCCCGGCAGCGCCAGTAATCCGCCACGGTCCAGATCTCGCCATTGGCGATCACATGGGCATTAACCGCTTCCCTGACTCGGGCCACATCTTCCCAGTAAGCCGGCGGCTTGTATCCATCCACCTTACTGCGGGCGTGAACCACGATTTCGGACGCGCCGGCCGCTTCCAGCGCCTGGCCACAGGCAACGCCCATGGAACGGTCATCGTACCCCAGACGCATTTTCGCGGTCACCGGCACATGGGCAGGTACGGCGGCACGAACCGCTTCCGTAATCTGCTGCATCAATTCGGGCTCGCGCATGAGCACACAGCCACCCTTGTGCTTGTTCACAGTCTTGGCGGGGCAACCGAAATTGATATCAACCTGTGTGGCGCCCAGCTCCACCGCCTTGGCGCCATGCCGGCCCATCTGGACGGGGTCCGAGCCCAACAGTTGAACGGCCACCGGCACGCCAACCTGGGTTTCGCAGCCGTTGTGCAGTTCCGGGGCGTACTTGTAGAAAATACGGGGCGGCAGCATGCCCTGAGTCACGCGAATAAATTCCGTTACGCACCGGTCGATGCCACCAACGGCTGTCAGTGTCTCTCGAATGGGTGCATCAACCAGCCCTTCCATTGGGGCAAGGATTATTCGCATTGGGGCTCCACGAATTGATCAAGGAATAAACGGGTGGGAATTGTAGAGAACTTTTAAGGGCGTTGGTAGGCCGGAATTACAAGCGTTCCACGCTGACGAACTTGCCCTGGTCATCAAACAGGATACGGAAACTGCCCTGGACGCCGTCACGAAGGTAAAAGCGGGAGAGAATACGGGCCGGGAAGCGGACGGAACGCCCGTCCCGGGCCCTGGTGTGGACGTCCGTCGCCGAACCCTGATAGAGCTTGATCCACTCATCAGGGCTGATATCGACGTCCACGATAATCTGCTGCATCAGGCGGCCTTAGTTGGCAAGCTCAAGCAGCAGGCGGTTCAGGCGGCTTACATACGCGCCCGGGTCCTGCAGTTGTTCACCACTGGCCAATGTGGCCTGGTCCAGCAATACGGCAGACAGCTCCTTGAAGCGGTCCTCGCCCTGCTCGTTCTCAAGGCGCTGAACCAGCGGATGCTCAACGTTGATCTCGAAAATCGGCTTGCTGTCGGGCACTTTCTGGCCCGCCGCTTCCATGATTTTCTTCATCTGCGCGCCCATATCGAAGTCGCCAACCACCAGGCAGGCCGGTGAATCAGTCAGGCGGTTGGTTACCCGCACTTCCTGCACCCGGTCATCCAGTGCGGTCTTGATGCGCTCCAGCAGGTTCTTGTGTTCCTCGGCAGCCTCTTCCTTGTGCTTCTTGTCTTCCTCAGTTTCCACTTCGCCAAGGTCGAGATCACCACGGGCAACGTCCTGGAACTGTTTGCCGTCGTACTCGTTCAGGTAGCCCATCATCCACTCATCGATGCGGTCAGAGAGGATCAGCACCTCGATGCCTTTCTTGCGGAACACTTCCAGGTGCGGACTGCTCTTGGCGGCCATGAAGTTGTCGGCGGTGATGTAGTAAATCTTGCTCTGGCCTTCCTTCATACGGCCGATGTACTCATCCAGAGACACGGTCTGCGCCTGCTCACCGGTATGGGTGGACGCAAAGCGCAGCAGGCCGCCGATTTTCTCGCGGTTACTGAAGTCTTCCGCCGGGCCTTCCTTCAGCACAGTGCCAAATTCATTCCAGAACTTCTGGTACTGCTCCGGCTCTTTCTTGGACAGCTTGGACAGCATATCCAGAACCCGCTTGGTCACCGCTGTACGGATGCTTTCAACGGTGCTGTCGTTCTGCAGGATCTCACGGGAGACGTTCAGTGACAGGTCGTTGGAATCGATCACACCCTTGGTGAAGCGCAGGTACAACGGCAGGAACTGCTCTGCGTCGTCCATGATGAACACGCGCTGCACGTACAGCTTCAGGCCGCGGGGCGCTTCCCGGTTATACAGGTCAAACGGCGCACGCCCAGGCACATACAGCAGGCTGGTGTAATCGAGCTTGCCTTCCACCTTATTGTGCGACCAGGTCAGCGGGTCTTCGAAATCGTGGGCAATGTGCTTGTAAAACTCCTTGTACTCCTCGTCCTTGATCTCACTGCGAGACAGCGTCCACAGGGCGGTGGCGTCGTTGACCGTCTCATACTCGCCCTTTTCACCCTCTTCTTCAGATTCGGACTTCATCACCACCGGGAAAGAAATGTGGTCGGAGTACTTCTTCACCAGGTTGCGCAGACGGAAACCGTCGGCAAATTCCTTGGCGTCATCCTTCAGGTGCAGGACGATCTGCGTGCCGCGCTCGTTCAGGTCCACATTCTCAATGGTGAACTGGCCATCACCCGCAGACTGCCAATGAACGCCCTCTTCCACCGGTGCACCGGCGCGGCGGGTAAACACTTCCACGGAATCGGCCACGATGAATGAGGAATAGAAGCCGACACCAAACTGACCGATCAGCTTGCTGTCCTTCTTCTCATCACCGGAAAGCTGCTTGAGAAACTCCGCAGTGCCGGACTTGGCGATGGTGCCCAGGTTCTGGATAACATCGTCCCGGTTCATGCCAATACCGTTGTCGCTCAGCGTGACGGTGTTCTTTTCTGCATCGAAGTCGAGGCGGATTTTCAGTTCCGGGTCGCCCTCGAACAGGCTGTCGTCTTTCAATGCAGCGAAACGCAGTTTGTCTTCCGCATCCGACGCGTTGGAAATCAACTCACGAAGGAAAATTTCCTTGTTGGAGTACAGGGAGTGGATCATCAGGTTAAGCAGCTGCTTAACTTCGGTCTGAAAACCCAGGGTCTCTTTTTGCGATTCAACCGTCATGGCTTGTTTTGTCTCCTGCTGTGTTTGCTTCGGTGGAGCGGCGCGGGTTCGAAGCCCTGTCCAAAACACGCTGTGAATACGTCCATGTACGCTCGGCTCCGCCATCCATGGCTCCGCACGGTTTTGGACAGGGCTTCAAACCCACGCCACCCGACTATTGAGTAATACTGATTCTGGCACGGAGCCCGGGCGAGCAGTTGAGGATGGGCTTACGAAACCGTGCGGAGCCATGGATGGCGGAGCCCGAGCCGCACAGGGACGTCTCGAGGCGTGTTTCGTAAGCCCATCCTCAACTGCTTGCCTGCACCAGTGCCTGAGTTGTTAGAACCAGAAATGGGGCTAGACCGGGGCATTTCAACCCCGATCCAACGAATTCAGTCTTCCAGAAGAAAGTGCGCCCGTGCGGTCGCGATGGGCTGGGAGCGGGACTTCTGCCAGGCAGTGATCATCACATTGGCTACGCGGTTGCCCTGGCGGGTGAGTTGACATTCCGCAAAGGTCTCGCGGTCGAGGCCGGCACGCAGGTAATCCAGGGAAAAATCCACAATGCGGGGCATGCGCAGGGTTTCCTGGGACATCATCAGGTAAATCAACGCAGAAAGCTCCATGAAGCCACCAATCACCCCGCCATGGATGGCCGGCAGTATCGGATTGCCCAGGTTTTCTTCCTTCTTCGGCAGGCGGAAGATCAGGTCATCGCCATAGCGATCACACTCCAGGCCGATAAACCGGGCGTAAGGGATACTTTCCAGCATGCGGGAGAAGTCACCGGTTTCCTGGGTATAGCGGAGGATTTCCGGGTTGGTCATTCTTCGCCTCCGGTAATCAGATCGCGGAAGGATTTCGGGGTTGCTTCCCTGCCGATCCGCATGAAGGTGCCCACGCAGTTCGCGATGGTCTCACCGGGGTCCTGGAAGGCCTCGCAACGGGTAAAAATAATGTTGCGGGTAACCTTGTAGGCTTCCGCCCGAGCATATACCGGTTTACGGGGCTCGGCCGGGCGCATGTAGTCCACTCGCAGGTCCAGGGTCGGGCATAGCTCGAATTCGTCCAGGGCGCACAGGGTCGCGGAGCCAGACGCCGTATCCATCAATGTCGTGATGGCGCCACCGTGGATCACTCCCGTGTCCGGGTTACCGATGATACGGTCACTGTACGGCAGGCACAGCGTCAACTGCCCATTTTTTACCGCGGTTACCGTCAAACCCAGTTCTCGCCCCTGGTTCAGGGTGTCGATAAACCGGCGCACCCGATCCATCCCAATGGAGTCTTTCATAACGTTCGGCTCATCACGTCAGTGTTGGGTTTCTTTATCCGATTCTTTACCGGAGTCTTTCTCAGTGTCCGACTTTGGCAGCGGCTCCTCGAACACCTTGCCGTCTCGCAGCGCCCTCAGCGCGGTAGAACGGAACTCCCGACGGTACAGAACGATGACGATCAAGGTAGAGGCACCCATGAATACCAGCGGGTGGATAAACCAGGAAACCACGGCCAATGCGTAATAGTAAGAGCGCAACCCAAGGTTGAAGGCATCGCCCGCAAGATTGCAAACCCTTCCGGCGCTCTTTGCAAAGGCTTCCCGGGCAGCAGGACTTGCCTTGGTATCGGTTGTCAGCGGTGCGCTGCCGATCAGCACGGAGACGAAGTTGTACATCCGCATGGACCAGGTGAACTTGAAGAACGCGTAGATGAAGATCACCATCAACACGACCATCCGCATTTCCCAGATTTCCCGGCTGGGCAAGGTGCCAAACGGCATGGTACTGAACACTTCCATGACCTCTTGGGTGTAACCCAGCGCCGTGATGATACCGGCCAGGATCAACAGGCAACTGGACGCGAAAAAGGCACCGTTGCGCTCAAGGTTACCCACCACGGAGGCGTCGGATATACGGTTATCCCGGCGAAGCATCACGCGCATCCAGTCTTCACGATAAAGGTCGAGAGTGTTGGAGAGGCAGGGTCGATCATTGGCTTTGCGCCTGGAATACTCGGAATAGCCCAGCCAGCAGATCAAAAACCAGACCAGGGCAATGAGTTCCAGATAGTTGCTCATGAAGTCGTTCCGGATGCGGTATAAAACGGGAATTGGAGTCTTTGATCATACCGCAAAGCCGACAAAGCCTCCACACAACAAGCTCTTACGGGTAGTATCACAGGCGCTCACAGGGATATGGTATAAACATCCCAATGCCCAGCAATGGCGACCGCGGATATCTGCCAGGGTCTGCCCAGGTATTCAAACAAGGAGTTTATCGTGAACGTTCACAAAGGCTTTCGACATCTTTCCGTTTTTGTGCTGGTGGCCTTCCTCGCCGGTTGTTCAGTCAACCCGGTAACCGGCGAAAAGCAGCTGTCATTGATTCCCGAGAGCCAGGAACTCTCCATTGGCAGTGAGCAGTACAAGCCCACTCAGCAAACCCAGGGCGGCCAGTTCTATCTCGACCCGGAATTGAATCTGTACGTCAGCCAGGTAGGCCAGAAGCTGGCAAAGGTCAGTGATCGGCCCGACCTGCCCTACGAGTTCGTGGTGTTGAACAGCAGTGTGCCCAATGCCTGGGCGCTCCCGGGTGGCAAGATTGCCATCAACCGTGGCTTGTTGATGGAGTTGGAAGATGAAGCCCAGCTGGCATCAGTCCTTGGCCATGAAATTGTTCACGCCGCCGCTCGCCACAGTGTCCAGCGCATGCAGCAAGGCATGCTGATCAGCGCAGGCGTGGCGGGGTTGGGTTTTGCCCTCTCTGATAACGAATGGGCCGGCCTGATCATGGGCGGCGCGGCCATGGGGGCGCAACTCGCACTCGCCCAATACAGCCAGGGTGATGAGCTGGAGTCCGACCACTACGGCATTCGTTACATGAAAGCCGCCGGATACGACCCACAGGCAGCGGTGGAGTTGCAGGAAGTGTTTGTGCGGCTCTCTGAGGACCGTGACACAAGTTTCATTGAAGGCATGTTCGCCACTCACCCGCCGTCACAGAAACGCGTTCGTGAAAACCAGGAACTGGTCAATAAAATTGGCGCGGGCGGCTATCGCGGCGAAGAAACCTACGAGAAGAAGCTGTCGTTCCTGCGCAGCCGCCAGCCTGCTTACGATGCCTATGACGAAGCCATGAAACTGGCCAGCAACGACAAGCTGGACGAAGCACTCGCCAAAGTGAATGAGGCCATCAAGGTAGAACCGGAAGAAGCCGCTTTCTACTCACTTCGTGGGCGCATCTACCGGGCCAAAGAAAACCTTGATAAAGCCGCCGCAGACTTCGACAAGGCCACGTCGTTGTATCCGGAGATGTTCACTTACCAGCTTCACAGCGGCCTGAATGCCCTGGAGCTGAACAATTATGACAAAGCCCGCGAACACCTGAGCCAGGCCAATCAGGTTGTGCCGACATCAATCGCCTACCTGCGGCTGGGTGATGTCGCTGTCAAGCAGGGTAAACGCCAGGAAGCCATCCAGTATTACAGCACCGCAGCAGAGGCCGGCGGTGAGGTGGCCGAGGAAGCAAAACGCAAGCTGGCCCAACTGACGCAGAACTGACGTCATCGTCCGCATTGACTTTTAGAGCAATAACTCTAAAAATCGATGTACTTAAACAACAATCGGACGATTGCCATGCTTGCGAAACGTATCCAGCCGATGGTGTTCCAGGCCCGGCGGCTTTATGTGGAGCTGATGTTCCAGGTGATGGGGCGCGCGCTCCAGGCTGTCAGTGAAATTGATTCCGCGGTGCAAAAGGAAGCCCGGGCCCTGCCCGATGGCTTCCTGTTTGAAATGATGGTGATGCCAGACGGGTCGCGACTCATTGTTGAACACACCGGGAATGGCCGCTTTCATTACCATGGGGACTCCGCACCTCGCCCGGTGGACCTGTCCATTCAGTTCAAGCACATCGCTCACGCCTTCCTGGTGCTCTCGTTCCAGGAGAAAACCTCGGTGGCGTTCGCCAATGACCGCATGCTGGTGGATGGCGATATCAGTTATGCCATTCGCATGACCCGCGTCCTCAATCGGCTTGAAACCTTCATCCTGCCCAAGCTGGTGGCGAAACGTGCGGTAAAGGAATACCCCTCAAACCTTCACCTGCCTGAGAAACTCCTCAGCGCAGCCCGTATCTACCTCAAGGTTGCAACCCATTTTGTCGAGACGGTAAGAGCATAATGACGAACCAATATTACGAGTTTTTCTGCCCGGTCAAAGTCATCGCCGGCAAAGCGGCTCTTGAGCATATTCCTTACGAGCTCACCGGCCTCGCCGCCAAGCGCCCGATGATCGTAACCGACAAGGGTGTCAGGGCCGCCGGCCTTCTGGACCCGGTAGTCGCGGCCTGCGAGGAAAGCGGGCTGGAAATTATCAGCATCTACGACGATGTACCGCCGGATTCGTCCACCGACGTGGTCAGGGACATTGCTGGCATCTATCGTAGCGAGAAATGCGACTCCATCATTGCGGTGGGTGGTGGCTCTGCCATCGATACCGCCAAGGCCGTGAACATTCTGGTGTCAGAAGGCGGAGATGACATCGCCGCCTACAGTGGCGCGGGGGTGATCAAACATCCCCTGAAACCGTTCCTGGTGGTTCCTACCACCGCCGGTACAGGCTCGGAGGTAACGTCGGTAGCCGTCATCACTGACACAACCAAATCGGTGAAACTCCCCTTCACTTCGTCATTCCTGCTGCCCAATGCGGCCGTGATCGACCCCAGGATGACACTGACACTGCCTCCCCACATCACGGCTGCCACCGCCATGGACGCCATGACCCATGCCACGGAAGCCTTTACCTGCATGGCCAAGAACCCGCTTAGTGATGCCTATGCCACAGCGGCAGTTAAAAAGATCAGCACCTCGCTGTTGCAGGTCATGGATAACCCGAAGGACAGCGATGGCCGACTGGAGCTGGCGCAGGCCTCGACCATGGCCGGGATCGCCTTCTCGAACTCCATGGTGGGACTGGTTCACGCCCTCGGGCACGCCACCGGCGCCATCTGCCACCTGCCCCATGGTTTGTGTATGAGCCTGTACCTGCCTTACGTACTGGAGTACAACCTCGAGTCGATCCGGGCACCGCTAGGCGAGTTACTGCTCTACCTCGAGGGGCCTGATGTCTATTCCGCCACACCGGCCAGCCGCCGCGCGGAAGCCAGCATATCAGCCCTGCGCAAGCTGCGAGACGAGCTCCACAAACGCTGCAAACTGCCCCGCACTCTCAAGGAAACAGGCAGCGTTGAGGAACACCAGCTTGATACCATCGCCGAAATGGCCATGGACGACGGCGCCATGATGTTCAATCCGAAAGAGGTTAGCCTCGAAGATGCTCGCGCGGTTCTGAAGCGCGCCTGGGCCTGATCGGGTAACGCCCGGCACCCGGCTCAGGCCGGGTGTTTCAGGCCCTTCAGGGAATACAGGCCGACACTCAACGCTACAAAAACATTCAAATCATGTCATTGAAATTGACAGGATAAACAGTGACAATTCCGCAGTAGCTGGCAGGGATGTAGCCGGATTAGAATATCTCCTTGAAACAGAGCCTCGCATCTATGCGCAAAGACTCATCCAGTCGGCACATCCTGATCTCTATTGCGTCACTGGCACTCCTGTTTACGTCCCTCTGCGGCGCAACCGCATTCGCTAACGAGGAAGCTCCCTCACAGGACGCAGAGCGCGTATTCCGATTTAACGTCTCGCCGAATGGCTACCCCCCTTACCTGATCACAGAAGGCGACAAACAGTCCGGCATCATGTGGGACGTGGTTGTCCTGGTGGCTAAGCAGTTGGATTATCGCGTTGTCGCCGAAAAAATTCCCCGCAAACGGGTCGATCAGATGCTGATGGACGGCTACATAGACGGCACCACCCGGGCGAAGGAATGGACTGACAACCCCGAGGATTTTGTCTTCACAGATCCCGTGGTGAATATTGAAGAAGTCCTGTTTGTGCCGAAAGACTCAGCGTTTCAGTTTGAAGTGCCTGAGGATCTGCTTTCGAAAACCCTGGTAACCCACCTCGGTTACCATTACCCCGCATTGGAACCGTACTTTGAGTCAGGAGACATCAGGCGCTTTGACGTCTCCAAGGACCGGGACATGTTCCTGTACGTTCTCCATGGCGAAGATCTCGACGCCGCGATCGCAGATCGCCTGGTTGGCAAGTGGATCCTGAGGAACGAGGGGCTCCAGAGAGAGTTCACCACTACCTCGACCAAGCTCAGCGAATACGGTTTCCGACTGATGCTCCGGAAGGAGTGGGCACCTTTTGCCAACGCGTTTAACCGGGAACTCCAAGCCCTCCGGGAAAACGGCAGACTGGATGAAATTCTCTCCAACTACCGTTAACTCCGGAATCGCCTCTGTTATTCAAGTCGCCTGAGCAGGAGCATCGGCGATACGCTCAATACGGGCTTCAGTTGCCAGCGACCGAACAGCGCCAACACCAGGGCACTGAACAGTGGGATGGGCAGTATGGTCTGCCAGTGCCAACGGAACTCGCCTTCAAACATGCGGAACTGCAACGCCCAGACGGCGCCTTCCGCAGCCGCAACGCCGAGAATACCGGCAAAGAATCCCAGCAACGCGAATTCCAGCATGGTACTCCTTACCAGCAGTGTCTGTCGGCCGCCCAGAGTCCGCAGCAGCGCACCTTCCCGTTGCCGATCCTGCATGGTGGCACTGACTACCGCAGCCATCACAACCAGAGCGGCGGCCAGGATCAACGCCAATATCGCTTCGATAGCCTGGGTAACCTGCCGTACGATTTCCTGAATACGCTCAATCACATGGTCGATTTCAAGTACGGAAACCGTGGGAAACCGGCGTGAAAAATCGTTGAGCTGGGATTTCAGGTCCGCCGGCAGATAGAACGCCGTAATCCACGTGGCGGGCATGTCTTCCAGCCCACCTCCCGGAGGAAACGCCATGTAGAAATTGGGTTTCATGCTGTCCCACTGGACCGTACGAACACTGGTCACGGTTTCCGAGATCTTCTCTGAGCCAATGGTGAAGCCAAGCTCATCCCCCACCTCAACACCGAGCTTTCCAGCCAGCTCCGCTTCAATGGAGACACCGTCGGTCTGCCCGTTCGTGAACCATTGGCCAGCAACAATGCCGTTGTCCTCCGGCAATTCTTCCATCCAGGTCAGGTTTAACTCGCGGTTAAGGGCACCGACCCGCTCGTCCTTGGTCACGGCTTCCTTCACCGGCTTCCCATTCAACTCGGTAAGCCGGCCACGGACCATGGGATACAGCTTCTCCAGTGGGTGCCCGCGTTCCGCCCAGAATGCATCCACCTCATCCACCGCCTCCGGGGCGATGTTGATCAGGAAGTGATTGGGCGTGTCTTCAGGCAATTGCGACTGCCAGTCGTCCAGCAGGGACGTTCTGACAAGGATCAGCGTAGCCGCCAGCATCAACGTCATGGCGAAGACCGCAATCTGGGACAGGCTGGCTCGGCGATGCCGGTACAGACCCACAAGTGCCAGCCGCCAGGCGTTCCCACCACCACTGATGCGGCGCAGCGTAGTGACCATCAACCACCCAAGCAGGCCCAGAGTACCGAGCAGCAAGGCAAGCCCACCAAGCAGGGACAACACCAGGGACACTTCCCTGGCATACATCCATACCAAGCCAAAGATTGCGACGACTGCAATCACCAGGTCGGGAATCGCTTCGCGGCCGGATTCGCCAGGCTGGCTTCGCAACACCCGCATCGCCGGTACATTCCGCAGCCTTCGGATGGGCGGATACGCAAAGGCAAACAGCGACACCAGCGCTGTCAACAACGCCGGCGCCAACGCATTGGGATCAATCTGGTAGTCTATCTGCCGCTCCAGCACATCCCCCAACACGCTGGACAGCAGCCAATACAGAGGTAAGGCCACCAACAGGCCGCCAACGGCACCAACAATACCCCACAGAGCCAATCGACGCAGGTACAGGCGGCCTATTCCCTGGCTGCGAACCCCCAGGGTTTTCAACAGCGCGACAGTATCCCGTTGCGATAACGCGTACTGACGGCTGGCGACCGCCACGGCGACCGCCGCCAACATCACCGCCAGGCTGCCACCCAGCAACAGAAAACGCTCAGCCCGCTCCAGTGAGCGGGAGAAGGTCTCGCCGTCGCGCACACCCTCCCACTCGTGGCTGGGCTCCAGGCGTGGCTGCAGCCAACCGTAGTAATCGTCGAGCAGCGCTTCTTCACCGGCAAACAGGTACACGTATTCAACCCGACTGCCCTCCTGAATCACACCGGTGGCGCCAACGTCATCCACGTGCATCATTACCCGCGGCGCCAGAGCGGACATATTGAAGCCGCCGTCCGGCTCACGCACCAGCAGGCCAGAAATGATCAGCCCCTGATTACCAACCTCCAGGGTGTCTCCCAGTTCAAGCTCCAGGAGCCGCAGCAAACGCGGGTTGATCCAGACCTCGCCCGGCGCAGGGCCATGAGCAACCGTTTGCCTCGGTGCCTCCGCACCCTCCTGGTATTCCACTTCGCCCCGCAGCGGGTATTCGTTGTTCACCGCCTTGACCGACACCAGCTGGAAATTCCCGGCACCAAAGACCATCGTGGAGAATTCGACCATACGGGCCGTTTCCAGCCCTCTTTGCTCGGCTTCCTGCATCCACCCCTCAGGAATCGGCCGGCCGTTTTCCGCTTCCAGTTGGCGATCCGCGGCAAGAAAAGAGCTGGCTGACGACACCAGGGTGCGCTGCAACTGGCTGGCGAACAAGGCAATGGTTGCTACCGTGGCAACCGCGATGATCAGCGCCGAGAGCACCACACGAACATCCCGTTCGCGCCAGTCACGTTTGACCGACATGAGTTTCTTGGAAGCCGCCATCAGTTCACCGCTTCTGGCTGAGGGGCCGTCGAGGGCTCGGTCAATACACCGGCCTCAATATTGAATTGTCGGCCACAGCGGGCGGCAAGCCGTTCGTCGTGGGTCACCATGACCAATGTTGTGCCCTGCTCCCGATTCAGGGTCATCAACAGGTCGGATACGTCAGCGCCAGTGCGGTTGTCGAGATTGCCCGTGGGTTCGTCGGCAAACAGGATGGCCGGCTCGGAGGCAAAGGCGCGAGCAATGGCCACCCGCTGCTGTTCGCCACCGGAAAGCTGCCTCGGGGTGTGAGAGAGCCGTTCGCCAAGCCCGACCCGTTCCAGTAACTCCTTTGCTTTGGCTTTCGGAGAATCGAAACCGCCCAGCTCCAGTGGCAGCATAACGTTCTCCAGCGCGGTTAGGGCCGGCAATAACTGGAATGACTGGAACACGAAGCCAACACGGCGGGACCGGAGTTTCGCGCGTTCATCCTCACTGAGCTTGCTGATCACCGAACCATCAAGTTCAACGGTGCCATCAGATGGGGTATCCAATCCGGCCAACAGCCCCAACAACGTGGTTTTCCCGGAGCCGGAGCGCCCGACAATTGCGACGGATTCACCCCGGTTGATTTCCAGGCTGACCCCCTGCAAGATCGTCAACGTATCTGTCTCCAGGCTGACCTTGTGCGTCAGGTTACTGACTTTCAGCATGGGGCTAACGTTATCCGGTTTGTGATCACTTAAGTCGCTCACGAGCTCTCCACAACGGTTGTCTTGAACACAGGACCTCTATGCATACGGTATTTTTACGCCTGAGATCAATAGTTTTTCTCGCTTTAATGTGTGTTGGTGCCCAGGCTCAGGCCAGCCAGAGCACACTGATGATCGTTGGCGACAGCCTCAGCGCAGCCTACGGCGTGCAAACCGGGGAATCCTGGGTGGCTCTGCTTCAGGAACGGCTCGAGGGCGAGGGCCTGGACCACTGGCAGGTGGTGAACGCCAGCATCAGCGGCGAAACCACCGACGGCGGTCTGCGCCGCCTGCCGGATCTTCTGGATAAGAACGAACCCGCCGTTGTTGTCATCGAGCTCGGTGGTAACGATGGCTTGCGGGGATTTCCGCCCAACGTTATCCGCCAGAACCTGGCCCGGATGATTGAGCAGGTAAAGGAGGCGGGCGCCGAAACCCTGCTGGTGGGCATGCAGATTCCGCCCAATTACGGTCAGCGATATACCCGCGCCTTCGCGGACATTTACCCCGAACTTGCTGACCAGTACGAGACCGAACTACTCCCCTTTTTCCTGGAAGGTATCTATGACCAGGAAGGCATGATGCAGGGCGATAGCATTCATCCAACGGCAGAAGCGCAGGGTCAGTTGCTCGATAACATCTGGCCAGTACTGGAACCCATGCTCAGGGAATAGCCCTGCTTTAAGCCACCAGCGTGCGGGCATGCGCCACAGCCCGCCGCTCCGACCAGTAATAGCCATCCTGAACGTACTCAACAAAGCCGACATGGCCGCCCCAGCGGGGCGCTTCCAGCCGCACGTAAGCGCCCAGTTGCGCACGGGATTCCGGAAAACATTGCCGGGACAGGAACGGGTCATCGGCTGCGTTAACCATCAGCGCCGGCACACGGATGTCCTTTAAAGTCCACAAGGCAGAACAGTTTTCCCAATAGTCCCTGGCATCTCGGAAACCGTGTAACGGGGCGGTGTAGCGGTCATCAAACTCATGGAAACTGCGAATCTTTTCGAACCCGGTAATATCGATCAGCCCCGGGAATCGTTTCGACTTCTCTTCCATCTTCGCGTGAAGGTCACGCAGAAAACGTTGCATGTAGATACGCCGGCTGGGCCGGGCCAGCGTATCGGCACTGCCGGCCAGGTCACAGGGTACGGAGTAGGTGATAGCGCCGCAGATACGGCTATCCACCTGCTCTGACTTCTGCCCGAGGTATAGCAGAGTGAGGTTACCGCCCATGCTGAAGCCCGAGAGCATCACTTTTCCATACCCCTGAGCAAGTCCATGCTGCACGACCCTGTCCAGGTCGCCAGTTGCGCCGCTGTGGTAAAAGCGGGGCTGATGGTTCATCACACCGCCGCACGAACGAAAGTTCCAGGCCAATACATCCCAACCGTCGTTCAACAGCGCCCGCGCCAATCCCTGCATGTAAGGACGCTGACTGTGCCCTTCCAGGCCGTGGGATAACACCGCCAACCGGTCGTTCCCCTGGCGATACCAATCCAGATGTAGCTCGTCATCGTCGTCTGTTGGCAGCGATTCCCTGACCGGCTCTGTCAGTGACACCTTGCGAAACAGAGTCGGCCAGACAGACTGGACGTGGCCATTGCGCAACCACAGGGGCGGCTTGTAATACAGATTGTGGTCGTACAAAATTTAACCTTTCAATTCATGGGGTTGACGCCGCCGGGCAAAGCCCCTATTATGCGCGCCATTCCGACTTTGTTCCCCGATAGCTCAGTTGGTAGAGCAACGGACTGTTAATCCGTTTGTCGCTGGTTCGAGCCCAGCTCGGGGAGCCATTTACAGCACCTCCTCTCGCTGCATGAAGTCCCGCAGCACCCGGAACAACGTCACCCCATCTCTGGTTCCTGCCATTTCCCGGATTGAGTGCATGCCAAACTGTGGCACACCGATATCCAGCGTTGTCACCCCAAGATTACCGGCGGTGAGCGGGCCAATCGTGCTTCCACACCCCATGTCACTGCGCACCACAAAAGTTTGATATGGCAGGTCAAGCTCATCACTGATGTGGCGGTACAACGCTGCTGAGCGGCTATTGGTGGCGTAACGCTGGTTATGGTTGACCTTGATCACTGGCCCCTGGTTCAGAAGCGGGCCGTGGTTCTCGTCGTGCCTGTCCATGTAGTTGGGGTGGATACCATGAGCGTTGTCCGCCGAGATCATCATCGAGCGGGCAATCGCGCGCGCCCGACCCTTACCGCACCAACGATCCAGAACCGCTGACAGGAACGGCCCCTGAGCCCCTTCCGCCGACATGCTGCCCACTTCCTCGTGGTCGTTGCATACCAGCAGCGCCGGTTCGTCTCCGGAAGATTCGATCAAAGCCTGCAGCCCTATGTAACAGCTCAGCAGGTTATCCAGCCGTGCCGATGCAATGAAGTCCTCGCGCAGCCCCACCAGCGATGCTGGCTGGGCGTCGTAGAAGCCAAGCTCATAGCCCAGAATTTTACGAACGCGGACACCTGGGGCCTCCGTGGCCAATTGGTCGGTCAGCAGATCGGTGAAGCGGGTGGTGTCGTCCTCCGGCACTTGCATCAATACCGGCGGAAGATCGGTTTGTGGATTAACCGTGCGATTGCTGTTGGCTTCCCGGTCCAGATGAATGGCGAGGCTGGGTATATACGCCACGGCCTTGCGAAAATCGATCAGTGTGTCTTTCACCGACCCGGACTCATCCACGTAAGTGACCCGACCCGCCAGGGACAGGTCACGATCAAACCAGGGATTCAGCAACACGCCGCCGTACACTTCCACACCCAACTGGAAAAACCCCTTGCGGCGCAGTTCCGGGTTAGGTTTCACCTTCAGACAGGGGCTGTCGGTGTGGGCACCCACCATACGAATACCGGCTTCCGCGGGGTCGCGGCGACCAGTGCGGAACGCCACGATGGATGAGCCGTTACGGATGGCGTAATAGCCCTGCCCCGCTTCCAGTTCCCAGTCTTCTTTCTCATCCAGGGCCTTGAAACCCGCCTGATCAAGACGATGCTTCATACTGGCTACAGCGTGCCAGGGGGTCGGTGATGCGTTCAGAAATTCGAGCAGATTGGTGTTAAATTCAGCGTGTTCCATGATGTCCCTGATAAACTGATAATTGCGGCGCCAGTATGGCATGATGGCGCCCGACGTCATATCCGTACAAAACGGCTGCCCGCGCAGCCCGGCTACCCGGAGAGTGTACCTTGCCCGCACCGCGTTTTCTTGATATCGAATACTGCCAGACCGACGACGTTCTGTTCCCCGTGGCCATGGCCTGGTCACTGGAAGACGGTCAGATGAAAACCGTCGTCATCGCCCCGGCCGACGAATGGATACCGGAAGACGCCGACCTGGGCGATATCGACCTGCTCTACCTGGAAGAACAGGGCGTGCCCCTGATCGAACTGGCCCAGGAGCTTCATCAGGACCTGCCCGACCAGACGGTTTACGTGGACGGCATGGATCCGGACGAAATCCTGGTGGATCTGATCTTCACTGCCGTCGCCATGGACGCGCCCTTCGAAATCGCGGGCATGGAAGAACTGGTCACGTCCCTGCCCCGGGAAGCGCTGGACGACCGACGCAGGCAACTGCTGTCCGACGAAGGCCTGGAACCTCAACTGCCCGAAAACGGGGTCTATGCACTGTTATTGATTGCACGTGAGGAAGGCTTCTTCGACTGAACCCCATCCTACAACGTCGCTGGCAATGCGAACTGTGACTTGTGTCGACGTAACAAACAGTTACAGAAGGCAGAATCTGTCGGAATCCGACAACGCCAGGAAGCCCAATAACAATGAACACGCTGTTGCGACACCTCTTCACGGCCGCCACGCTTTCCGCAGCATTGCTCACACCGGGCATGGCCAGCGCACAGGATAAAACTCCCCGCGAAGGCATGACCTACTTCGGCATTCTGGCCACCGGCCTCAACCACCGGTCTGTAGGCCAGAACACCCTCGAAACAGCCTGGTCAACCACAGGATCCATGGTGCTTGGAACGCATATTTCCGAGTATTTTCACGTGGAGATCCGCGCAGGTGCAGGTACCACCACCGCCGAAATCGACAACGAACTGGAATTGGACATCGAGTACTTCGCCAGTTGGTACATCGGCGGCCATTACCCGATCACCGATTACGCCAACGCCTATGCCCAGTTCGGGTTTTCCCACGTCCAGGGGGTTGCCACTCTGACTCCGCTGGGCAAGGCCCGGGAAGCCGATCCTGACGATGACTCGCCCTACGCCTCAATCGCGGACGAATATCCGGACAGTTCCTTCAGCGTGAGCTGGCTGCTTGGCCTGGATTTCGAGGTTATCGATAATGGTTTCATCGTCCTGGAAGGTGGCCGGTTATTTGAAGACACCGAAACCGGCGCGAACACCTTCCAGTTCTCAACCGGTTTTAAATACGAGTTCTGACCTGCCAGCACCGGTGAATTCGAGCATTGCGCTGAAAATCCCGGTCCAGGGTGTCCCGGGTCACTTCTTCAATGGCGAACTCCTCTTCCAGGCTCTCATCCAGCTTGAAGCGCCGGAAGTTGGTCGAGAAAATCAGCAGGCCCTCTGAGGTCAACCGCTGCATCGCCTGGCGGATCAACCGGCCATGGTCTTTCTGAATATCCAGTACCCCGGCCATGCGGGCGGAATTCGAGAAGGTGGGCGGGTCCATAAAAATCAGGTCAAAACGCTGATCGCTGGTTGGCTTGCCCGCCAGCCACGCCAGGCAATCCGCCTGCTCCACCCGGTGATGGGACGCATCGGCACCGTTAAGCGCGAGATTCTCCTGAGCCCAGTTCACATAGGTTTTCGACATGTCCAGGCTCAGTGAACGGGTCGCGCCGCCGACCGCTGCGTGCACGGTGGCCGCTCCGGTATAACAGAAAAGATTCAGGAACCGCTTGCCCGCAGCATTCTGCTGAATCCAGTTGCGTACTGGTCGATGGTCCAGGAACAGGCCCGTATCCAGATAATCTTTGAGGTTCACCTTCAGAACACAACCATGTTCGTGAACGTTAAAAAACTCTCCGCTGGCTGCCTGCTTTTCGTACTGGCTGGTACCTGTCTGCCGCTGTCGTTGCTTGCAGACCATGTCTTCCCGCTCGACACCGATGGCGTCAGGAATCACCGCCAGAGCCTCGGCCAACCGTTCCCGTGCGGAACGCTCGTCGACTGACTTGGGAGCAGCGTACTCCTGAACGTGGACACGACCCTCGTAGACATCAATAGCGAGTGCAAACTCGGGCATATCGGCGTCATACAGGCGGTAACAGCCGATACCCTGCTTGCGGGCCCACTGGCCGACGGTCTTCATATTTTTCTTCAGGCGATTGCGCAGCATCGCAGCGCGCTCTTCATTGGCGATGCGAGGCGTCACCTCGCCAGGTACATCGGGCTCCCGCGGTGTCATGGCGCTGGCGTCATCCACGTTGAACAACAGCAACTGCGCCGGCAACTTGCCGTTGTAGAGTCGGTACTGCTTGTAGCTACGAAGGCCTATGGATTTGCCGTACTCGGGCGCACCGGTGAATACGCCAAACCGCCAGCCCGGCAACGCTTCCTTAACGGCTTCACCCAGGCTGCGATAAAGACCACCCAGCTCCTTGCGTTCGCTCAGGCGCTCGCCGTAGGGAGGGTTAACCAGCGCCAGGCCGGTCTCGGCCCAGGCCTCTTCGTGGCTGAACTGGTCAACTCCCCGCTGCTTGATGGTTACGATGCCTTCCAGGCCAGCCCGTTGCAGGTTGTTCCCTGCGGTTTGTATCACCCCTCGATCCTGGTCAAAGCCCAGGAAGGCAGGAACGCGCCCCTCAATGCCCTGCTTGCCGGTATAGGCGCGCTTCTCGGCTTCCTGGCGCAGTGACAACCACAGGTCCGGCTGGTGGCCCAGCCAACGCTCAAAACCGAAACGTTCGCGCTTGCGGCCGGGCGCCAGATCCAGAGCCATCATGGCAGCCTCAATCACCAGCGTGCCGGAACCACACATAGGGTCGATGAAATCGCCGCCGGCTTTCGCCAGTTCCGGCCAACCGCATCTCGTCAGCAGAGCCGCCGCCAGATTTTCCTTCAGTGGCGCTGCCCCCTTTTCCGTGCGGTAGCCCCGCTTATGGAGGCTGTCGCCGCTCAGGTCGATGCCTACCGACAGTTTGCCGCGATTCAGGCGTGCGGATACCGTTACATCCGGGTTTTTGGCGTCCACGGAAGGCCGCTGACCACTGGCACTGCGCAGACGGTCCACAATGCCATCCTTCACTCGCTGGGCACCATATTGCGTGTTTCGGATGGCTTCGTTCTGACCCACAAAGTTGACGCGAAAACTGCCATTCATCGGAATATGCTGCTGCCACTCCAGATCCGTCACACCCCCCAGCATCTGGTCACCGGAGGTGGCATCCACGTCCGCCAGATGAAGGATGACCCGGTTTGCGAGCCTCGACCACAGGCAGGCACGATAGCCACTTTCAAGGGTGCCGTTGGCCCAGACACCTGCCGGTGCGTTCCGGACCGGGTCCATGCCGAAGGTACGCAGTTCGTCCTCCAACAAATACTCCAGGCCCTTGGGGCAGGTTACGAAAAAGTTAAGGTCTGACACGTTCGACTCCTGAGTCGTTTCTACGGCGGCTAAGGTCGTGGGATTAGCGCATTTTCCGAGGTTTTCACTGGCTTGTTATGTCACACAACTATAAGAGAAGCTTCATATAGATGAAATAAATAGTGTACAAGGGCGCTGGCTTAGTCTTACCTTGTAGGTGACGCGTCGTTCCGGGGAGCCAACAAAGGGCTCCCTGTTAACAGGATCCTGACTGCTCTGGCCATACCTGACAATAGTGGGTTACCCCGGAAGGGTTGCCCCAAGTCCCGGCCACGGCAGATGTGTACACGCTTGTTCTGTTAATCCATCAGTGAGGAACGGCATGAAAAGACAGAAAAGAGATATGTACGCTCGTGCATTCAAACGGGGTTACCTGGCCGGCGTGTCCGGTAAAGCAAAAGACAGTTGCCCGTTGGAACAGCCGGAAGTTCGCCAGGAATGGCTCAACGGGTGGCGAGAAGGCCGCACAGATCAATGGGAGGGCATGACCGGCGTATCCGGCATCCACAGACTGGCAAACGTAACGGCATAACGTTGTTTGTCAGCACCCCGAATCTTTAATCTGATCTTTCAACAACACACAATTTGGCGCAGTACCCAGAGCAACCCAAACGGGTCCTCCCGACCCGTACCATGCGATGAAACGCCACGGGGTTTATTCCCCGCACGGGCCCGCTAAGCGGGCCCACTTTATTTCTGGCCTCACTTCCTGGCACACCTCATGGCACACCGTTCTCACCACCGCATCAAGTCAGACGCCGAATCGCGTCGACCGACTCCCGGATCAGCGCCGGACCGCGATAGATAAAACCGGTATAAATCTGCACTAACTTTGCGCCGGCACGAATTTTTTCAGCCGCGCTGTCACCGTCGGTAATGCCGCCTACCCCGATAATCGGTAACGACTCTCCCAGTTCCGCATACAGAGCCTGAATCACCCGGGTGGAAGACGCCTTTACCGGCGCCCCGCTGAGCCCCCCAGCTTCTTCCGCGTACCGATGCCCGGCAACGGCCTCGCGGCTGATGGTGGTATTGGTGGCTATGACACCGTCCAGCCCCGAATCTTTCAGGGCGTTGGCCACAAAGCGCACTCCGTCGTCGTCCATATCCGGGGCGATCTTCACCGCCAACGGCACGTAGCGCCCATGTTCCTTCTCACAACGTGCCTGCTCCTCCTTGATGGCGTGCATCAGGCCCTTTAGAGAGTCGCCAAACTGAAGATCCCGCAGGCCGGGCGTATTGGGGGATGATACGTTCACCGTGATGTAGTCAGCGCGGGAATACACCGCCGCGATACCTTTGCGATAATCTGACTCGGATTCCTCGTTGGGTGTGGCCTTGTTCTTGCCGACATTGATACCCAGTACGCCGGCGTAACGACGCTTGTCCACCTGATCCAGCAGGTTCTCAAGGCCATGATTGTTAAAACCCATCCGATTGATAATGGCGCTGTGCTCAGGGAGCCGGAACATTCTCGGCTTCGGGTTGCCGGGCTGAGCCAGAGGCGTGACAGTGCCTACTTCGATAAACCCAAATCCCAATGCGCCCAGGGCATCCAGATGATCAGCGTTCTTGTCGAGCCCTGCAGCCAGCCCAACGGGATTGGGAAACTCCAGGCCCATCACCTTGGTTGGCAGCGGCTCCGGCTTGCTGACGAGCGCCTGGAGCAACCCGAGCTTTCCTGCCATATCGAGCCCCGACAACGTCAGGTTATGAGCAGTCTCCGGTGGCAGCCGGAACAGCAGTTCGCGCATAATGCCATACATACACAATCTCCCTGATCGAGAACGATGCGGAGTATACCGGAAGTTTTCCACAGCATCGCCCTACACCTTAAATATGACGGCTAAATGTCTGTAGCGTTAAGCTCTTGTGACCTTTTCCACGGAATCTGTGGATAACCCTGTTGAAAATCGCGGGGCAACGCGGCCGAACCCTTGATATTCGCGCCAGCCTACAGATTGATCATTTTTTGATCAGTTTATTTATTTATAAATATCAAATAGTTACGGAGCCTTTTCTGTCACGACAGGCAGTTCAGTCACAGAATGTTACGTCATTCAGCGATTACGCCCATGTGCATAAAACATACAGTGGCAGGTTCGTTATACTGACGATCAGGCCCACGGAGAACCTCAATGACGGACCAGCAGACCTTTTCCTCCCAAGAACCCAAGGGACTCCCCCAGGAGCGCAGGGCAGCATCGCGTGTAACCGTTATCGGAATGCTACTGGATGGTGTACTGGGCATTCTCAAGGTCATCGCCGGAACGCTGTTTCATTCCCAGGCGCTGTTGGTGGATGGCATTCATTCCTTTACGGATGTCGCATCGGACCTGGTCGTACTGGGTGTCATGCGGGTGTCCCGTCAAGCGCCAGACCAGGACCATCCTTATGGCCACCAACGCATAGAAACCATGGGCACCATGGTGCTCGGCAGCATCCTCATTGCCGTTGGCGCGGCCCTGGCCTGGGATAACACCCTGCGACTGCTTGATGGCGGCGCTGTGAACATTCCCGAATGGCCGGTGTTGGTGGCAGCCGTCATCTCCATTGCCAGCAAGGAATGGATCTATCGCTACACACGCCGGGTTGGCATAGCGATCCGTTCGGACCTGATCATCGCCAATGCCTGGCACAGCCGCACTGATGCCCTCTCCTCCGTGGTGGTGCTCTTCTCGACCATCGGCGCCATGCTGGGCTATCTGTGGCTGGACATTCTCGCGGCAGTGATTATCTCCGGGATCATCATTCACATCGGTTGGCGCTTCACCCGCGACAGCGTGAAAGAACTCGTCGATACAGGCCTGTCCCCGGAAGATACCGAAGCACTGAAACACATCGCCAGTAAGACCGACGGCGTGCGCAACGTGCATGAACTTCGCAGCAGGCGCATGGGGCATGACATCCTGCTGGATGTGCACCTCGTGGTGTCGCCGGAGATCAGTGTCTCCGAAGGGCATCAGATAGGAATGCAGGTGGTAAAAGCCATGCGCAATGCCCTGGACAACATTCTCGACATCAATTTCCACATTGATGCCGAGAACGACGAAATCCACCCCCAGACCTCCGAGCAACTGCCCGCTCGAGCGGAAATCCGCGAGGTACTTCACCAACACATAGAAAACCTGCCGTCCAACAACCGGCTACGGCTGCATTACCTCCGCAACCGGGTCCATATGGAACTGTTTATGGAGATTCCTGAGTCTGAGGCACTTCCTGACGCCCGTCAGATCAGCGAGGACCTTGGCCGCTACGCGTGGTTCGGCAGCCTCAGGATATGGCACGCCCATACCGAGAACTGACAGGGCGTCTGTCTAGCGACGCCGCTTTTCCTCCATGCGGGACAGGAACTCCTGCATGATCAGGGTGTATAACTCCCCTCCCAGGAATCGATCCTCAACCCCGGCATCAATGCTGGGGTTGTCGTTTACCTCAATGACTGCCACTCGGTTACCAGACTGTTTGATGTCCACACCGTAAAGGCCATTGCCGATCAGACGTGTGGCGTTGAGCGCTGCCTGGATGACGTTCCGGGGCACCTCGTACGTCGGCATGGTATCGAAACCACCACTGTCCACTTCCGCGCCACCGTGCTGGTAGATCTGCCAGTGTCCCTCCACCATGTAGTATTTACAGGCATAGATGGCCCGGCCGCCAAGCACCCCGATACGCCAGTCATAATCGGTGTAAAGGTACTCCTGGGCCAGTACCAGTGCCGATTGTTTGAACAGCTCTTTCAGGCCCGCCCGCAGCGTTTTTTCATCCTCCGCCTTGGTGACTCCCCGCGAAAAGGCACCGTCAGGAATCTTGATAACGGCAGGAAAGCCCAGATCACGAATCACCTGTTCAGCACTGTCTTTCTGATCTTTCGACAGAATCAGGGTTTTTGGTGTCGGGATCTTGTTGTTCTTCAACAGATCCGCCAGATAGACCTTGTTGGTACAACGCAGGATCGACACCGGGTCGTCGATCACCACCATGCCCTCGGCCTCGGCCTTGCGGGCGAAACGATAGGTGTGATGATCGATGGCAGTAGTCTCGCGAATAAACAGGCCGTCGTATTCCGGCAGCCGCATATAATCACGGCGGCCGATCTGCTCCACGTTAATCCCCAGCTTACGGCCAGCCTTCTCGAATTTCTCCAGCGCCTCTTTGTCGCTGGGAGGCATTTCCTCGTCCTCGTTGACCAGCATCGCAAGATCAAACCGATAACGACGGCGGGTACGGGGCTTGCGCCAGACCATGCTGCTGAAACGGTCAAACGCCGCCGCGAATGCATCCTGTTCTTTCCCTTTCAGGTCGGCGGGACAGCCTGGCTTCATGGACGCTATCTGCCAGGTTTTGCCACGGCGGAACACCACGTCCAGAACCGGGCACGGGAAACGATCAAACAACGCGCGTGCAACCGGCTTCAAATCCCCATGTTCCGCCTGCCCGAAGTACGTGCGGACACGCACTTCCCGCGTGGCGTGGTTATTGTCACCGGCGGGCTCGATCTCAGCCCCGGCTTCCTCAAGCCAATTGATCACGCTCGCATCCAGTTCATCCAACTGCAGCGAGAACAGCCCTTTGCGGCTGAGGTCGTTGAGCGTCATCACAGACGGCACCACATGATGGCCACGAGCCTCAGCCAGCAGTGAACAGTAATAGCCACGACTGAGGTACCGGGCGCTCTGGCACAGGTTGATCACCCGCACCCGACTGGAAGTGGGCGCGGAAAACTGTAGATACTGATCAAAAGTCAGCACGTCTTCACTGGGGTAATACGGTGCCCAGTCCTTGGCGCGGTCAACAACAATCAACAATCGTGACATCAGTGGCATTCCTCCATGAAGGCAGTGCCGGAAGCTTGGGGAACACAGGCCCACCATGCGTCGACGGTGCCTGTACAATCTCGCAACAATACGCCGGAACGCTCTAGCCTACAATTAGCACGAAATGCGTGCTTTTACGCATGATTGCATGCTATCGGCAACGTCGGCACTCACTCATAATAGCCGTCAAAGCTGAATCCGGCGAAGCCGCCACATTTGAGTTATCCAGAGTTCTTTCACTATGACATCACTCGCTTTTCGTCACGCCACAAGCGATGACCTGGACGCACTGGTAAAGCTGGAGAACCGCTGCTTCACCGAAGACCGGATCTCACGGCGCAGCTTCCGGCGCTTCCTGGATATGCCGCGGGATCGCCTGATTGTCGCATTGGCCGGCGACGAACTTGTGGGCTACTGCCTGGTGTTGATGAGCGCGGCCACCCGGCTGGCGCGAATCTATTCCATCGCGGTGTCGCCAGCCGAACGCGGCCGCAATATCGGCGAGCAATTGGTTCGTGAGGCGGAAGCTGCGGCGGTCGACGCCGGCCGCATCGTGATGAGACTCGAAGTGCGGGAAGACAACTCCCCGGCGATACGGCTCTACCAACGCCTGGGCTATCGCCAGTTCGGCACCTATCGGGACTACTACGAAGACCACGGCACCGCGCTGCGCTTCGAGCGTCGCATCCTGTTCTACGAACCTTCGCGGGAATTTCCGGCGGTACCCTATTACCCCCAGACCACAGAATTCTCCTGCGGCCCGGCAGCCCTGATCATGGCCATGGCGGCCCTGGATGAACAGCAGCCGATGACCACCCTGGAAGAACTGAAACTCTGGCGTGAGGCCACCACCATCTTTATGCTCGCCGGCCACGGCGGCTGCGGCCCCCACGGCCTGGCACTGGCGGCCTGGCATCGCGGGTTCCACGCCAGCGCCTACATCAGCAAAGAAGGTGCCCTATTCAAGGACACGGTTCGCAACGACGACAAGAAGCGGGTTCTGGAGCTGGTGCACGAAGGCTTTCTCTACGACATCGGCCAGACCGGCATCGAACTCCATCACGACCCGCTCACCCTGGATGGTATGGAGGCTGCGCTCCACGATGGCCGCGTGCCGGTGATCCTGATCAGCACCTGGCAACTGAATCGCAGCCGCGTGCCCCACTGGGTGACGGTGTGTGCGATGGATGATCAGTTTGTATACCTGCACGACCCGGAAATCGACACGGACGTTGGTGAGACCGTCGCTGACAAGCAATACCTGCCGGTAGACCGCCGGGTGTTCGACCGCATGTCCCGTTACGGCAAGATCCAACCGTTGCAGGCAGCGGTCATAGTAGGACCAAGGCGTTAGCCAGTCCGCAAGGCAGCCTCTTTAAGCTCGGAAATATCATCCCGTAACCTGGCAGCCGTCTCGAAGTCGAGATCCGCAGCGGCCTTGTACATATCGTCCTCCAGGCGGGTGATCTCCTTGAGAACCTCTTCCGGAGAGCGGTTACCCGCCTTGGCACGGTACTTCTCTGCCTCCTCGGCAGCCTTCTCGCCCGGACGCTCGGCCTTACGGCGACCGCGACCACCGCCACCACCGGCGCCTTCCATGATATCCGCGATCTTCTTGTTCAGACCCTGCGGCGTGATGCCATGCTCCTCGTTATGGGCCGCCTGCTTCGTTCGGCGGCGTTCGGTTTCGTCGATCGCCCGCTGCATGGAACCGGTGATCCGATCGCCATAGAGAATCGCCTTGCCATGGAGGTTACGCGCAGCCCGCCCAATGGTCTGGATCAGCGAACGTTCCGAACGCAGGAAACCTTCCTTGTCGGCATCCAGGATAGCCACCAACGATACTTCTGGCATATCCAGACCTTCCCGCAGCAGGTTGATGCCTACCAGTACGTCAAACTCGCCCCGGCGCAGGTCACGGATGATCTCAACACGCTCTACGGTATCGATGTCCGAATGCAGGTAACGCACACGGATATCATGCTCCATCAGGAAGTCTGTCAGATCTTCGGCCATACGCTTGGTGAGCGTGGTCACCAGAACCCGCTCGTTGACGTCAGTGCGCAAGCGGATTTCCGAGAGCAGATCGTCCACCTGGGTAGAGGCCGGGCGAACTTCGATTTCCGGGTCCAGCAGGCCGGTTGGCCGCACCACCTGTTCAACCACCTGCCCTGCGTGCTCGGCTTCGTAGTTGCCGGGGGTGGCGGAGACAAACAGCATCTGCGGTGCAATCCGCTCCCATTCATCAAAGCGCATGGGCCGGTTGTCCAGTGCTGACGGCAGTCGAAAGCCGTATTCCACCAGAGTTTCCTTACGGGAACGGTCACCCTTGTACATGGCGCCGATCTGAGGAATGGTGACGTGGGATTCGTCCACCACCAGCATCGCATTGGCTGGCAGATAATCGAACAGCGTCGGAGGCGCCTCGCCCGGCTGGCGACCAGACAAGTACCGGGAGTAGTTCTCGATGCCGTTGCAGTAGCCCAGCTCCAACATCATTTCGATGTCGTAGCGGGTGCGCTCTTCCAGACGCTGCGCTTCCACCAGGCGATTGTTGTCCCTGAGTTGCTGCAGGCGCTCATCCAGCTCGACCTTAATGCGCTCAACGGCATCCAGCACTTTCTGTCTTGGCGTGACATAGTGGGATTTCGGATAAATAGTGACACGGGGCACACGCCGGAGAACCTCACCGGTCAGGGGATCAAAGTAACTGAGGTTTTCCACCTCGTCATCGAACAACTCAATGCGGATGGCTTCTTTCTCGGATTCTGCCGGAAACACATCGATCACATCTCCCCGCACCCGATAATTCGCCCGGTGAAATTCGACATCGTTGCGGGTGTACTGCAGCTCGGCGAGGCGCCGGAGGATGTGACGCTGGTCGATCTGGTCACCCCGGTCCAGGTGCAACATCATTTTCAGGTAGGACTGGGGATCACCCAGGCCGTAAATGGAGGATACGGTGGCAACGATGATGGCATCCGGCCGCTCCAGCAGGGCCTTGGTCGCCGACAGACGCATCTGCTCTATATGTTCGTTGATGGAGGCGTCTTTTTCGATGAACGTATCGGACGATGGTACATAGGCTTCGGGCTGGTAGTAGTCGTAATAGGAAACGAAATACTCCACCGCGTTGTCCGGGAAGAACTCACGAAACTCGCCGTACAACTGGGCCGCCAGGGTTTTGTTGTGGGCCATGATGATGGTCGGCCGCTGCACCTGCTGAATGACGTTGGCAATGGTAAAGGTCTTGCCCGAGCCGGTCACACCCAACAGCGTCTGGTGTGCCAGGCCGGAGTGGATACCGTCCACCAGCCCATCAATGGCTTTGGGCTGATCCCCAGCTGGCTGAAACGGGGAATCCACCTTGAAGGCGCCGTCTTTCATGAGCGCGCCGGTTTCTGAAGTGGCCATAGTCTGGAGACATCCTTCGTTCAATCAAAAGTGATCTGGGCAACGCATTGCACCGCGAATATCAAAAGGTGCAATCTGCAGAGAAACTTATCGTCACGCGGGCTTCATGATACCATCTGAATCGTCAAAGGCGGCCTGAACATGGTGGAAACCACTACCCCGAAGCCGCCGGAGCCCTATCAGACGCAGCTTTAAGGAGCGCAAGTTTGGACCTTCAACTTTCCAGCCGAGTACAGGCGATCAAGCCCTCTCCCACCCTCGCAGTCACCAACAAGGCAGCGGAACTTCGCGCTGCTGGCCAGGACATTATTGGCCTGGGTGCCGGCGAGCCGGACTTCGATACCCCGGATCACATCAAACAGGCGGCCATCGAAGCCATCAACAACGGCCAGACCAAGTACACCGCCGTGGATGGTACGCCCGCACTGAAAAAGGCGATCATTGCGAAGTTCAAACGAGACAACGGCCTGGAATACGAAGCCAACCAGATTCTGGTAAGTGGTGGTGGCAAGCAGAGCTTTTTCAACCTCGCACTGGCCACTTTGAACAAAGGCGACGAAGCCATTATTCCGGCGCCGTACTGGGTATCGTACCCGGACATGGTGCTGGTGGCTGAAGGCAAACCGGTTATCATCGAAACCAGCGCCGACACCCGCTTCAAGATCACCCCGGAGCAGCTGGAAAACGCCATCACCGAGCGCACCCGCCTGTTCGTGATCAACAGCCCGTCCAACCCAAGTGGCATGGCTTACAGCCTGGACGAGCTGAAGGCCATTGGCGAAGTGCTGAAGAAGCACCCGCAGATCATGATCGCCACAGACGACATGTACGAGCCGATCCTGTGGACCGGTCAGCCGTTCTGCAACATCCTGAACGCCACGCCGGAGCTGTACGATCGCACTTTCGTGCTCAATGGCGTGTCCAAGGCCTACTCGATGACCGGCTGGCGCATCGGCTACGCCGCTGGCCCGGCAAAAATCATCGGCGCGATGAAGAAGATCCAGTCCCAAAGCACGTCCAACCCGGCATCGATTTCCCAGGCGGCCGCAACGGCAGCGCTGGACGGTCCTCAGGCCTGCGTGCAGGAAATGGTCACGGCGTTCAAAGAACGTCACGACTACCTGGTAGAAGCCCTGAATGCCCTGCCGGGCGTTGAATGCCTGCACGGTGACGGGACCTTCTATGTCTTCCCGAGTTTCCAGGCGGCCATTGACGCAGACTCGGGTGTCAGTAACGACGTAGAGTTTGCCGAGAAGCTGTTGAAGGAAGCCGGCGTGGCTCTGGTGCCGGGCTCCGCTTTCGGTGCACCGGGCCATATGCGCCTGAGCTTCGCCACTAGCCTGGATACGCTGAAGCAGGCCATTGAGCGTTTGCAGAAAGCGCTGGGCTAAAAATCCTGGCAAGGGGTTGACGAGGCGTTGGGGTAACCTTAATATACGCGCCTCGTCACACGACGACGTTCCCCGATAGCTCAGTTGGTAGAGCAACGGACTGTTAATCCGTTTGTCGCTGGTTCGAGCCCAGCTCGGGGAGCCACTATTCCGAAAAGCCGCTAGTCCTCTGGATTAGCGGCTTTTTTCGTTTTGGTTCTTTGGGTTTAGGTTTGGCCCTAGCCTGTTGGTATGGTGCACCCTAGCCGGCTAGTAGCGGTGCCACGGCGAGGTAGGACTTCCTTCCCGAAAAACGCTACAAGCACGTCCGTGTGCGCTTGGGCTCCGCCATCCATGGCTCCGCACATTTTCGGGAAGGAAGTCCTACCCCGCCTGATTCAGCCTCTGGAGTTATCGAAACAGATTACGCTGCGCCAGTGCACCCTATGCTTACAACTCCAACATCGATAACCACAGCTATCAATAAAAATCGCCTAACAGCGATATCTGAAAGTTCAAACCGGTGCGGTGGTGGCTCCCTCCCAAAAATGTGCGGAGCCATGGATGGCGGAGCCCAAGCGTACATGGATGTACTAGAAGCGTTTTTTGGGAGGGAGCCACCACCGCACCGAAGCACCATACTATCAGGCTAGAAAAGAATCAGACCAAGAACCAAAGTTAAAGGCCAACCACCTCAGAGTGAATAGCCTCCAACGCAGCCAGAGGATCAGCAGCCTGCGTAATCGGACGGCCGATGACCAGGTAGTCGGAACCGGCTTTGAGGGCATCTGTAGGCGTCATGATGCGTTGCTGGTCGCCCTTGTCGGCAGACAGCGGACGGATGCCCGGGGTGACCAACTTGAAATCCTTGCCTTGCTCCGCTTTCAACGCCGGCGCTTCCTGTGCGGAGCAGACGACGCCGTCCAGGCCGCAGTTGCGGGTCAGAGTTGCCAGGCGGGATACCTGGGCTTCCGGGGAATCCGTGATACCGATACCGGCAAGATCCTCCGGCCCCATGCTGGTCAGCACAGTAACGGCAATCAGCAGTGGCCGATCCTTGCCGAAGCTTTCCAGGCGGTCGCGGCAAGCGGTCATCATTTTCTCACCGCCGGAGGCATGTACGTTCACCATCCAGACACCCAGATCCGCCGCGGCCGCTACGGCTGCGGACGTTGTGTTCGGGATATCGTGAAACTTCAGATCCAGGAAAACGTCGAAGCCGCGGTTCTGCAGGTCACGAACCAGAGCCGGCCCTGAACGGGTAAACAGCTCCTTGCCGACTTTAAGGCGACACTTCGCAGGGTCCAGTTGATCAACCATAGCCAACGCGGGCTGATCGGAGGGGAAATCCAGGGCAACGATGATTCGGGGATTATCGGGGGTTTGCACGGTCAGTTTCCTGCAGAATGTCGTGTTTTCGGGTTACTCAGCTTCCACGCCCTGTATTGGGCGAACGGTTTCCCACTGCTTGCAGCTGGGGCACAGCCAATGCAATTGCTGACCGGAGAAACCGCAGTTTACACATCGGTATACCGGGCGGTTGGCGAGTATCAAGTGGCCGATGCGGCTGACCAGACGGCCTTCGTCCGTCGTCATGCCTTTTTCATAGCCCGCCAGTTCCACCAGGCGCAGCAGACCGCGGACGCTGGGGCGGACTTCCAGTTCCCGGCGCAGTAACTCGATTGCAGCCATGCGGCCGGAGGTTCGCTCTACGGCTTCAACCAGCGCCAGCAGCAAGCTCGTGCTCGGCCAGGCTTCGTAGAACTTGCCAAGTTTTTTGACCAGACGCCCAACATCGCCGTGTTCGCGCTCAAGCTTCATCAGCCGGTCCACCGCTTCTGAGCCGAATTCAGGGTTCTGATCGAAGACTTTCAGGCTCTGGCTGGCCGCGTCCCGGTAGCTGCCCTGGCGAATGAGCAACTTCATCATGATAAACGTGGCCCGGACACAGGAACGATCGTACTCCAGTGCTTCCTTGGACAGCTTCTGAGCCATCCAGCGGTCGTCGTGCTTGAGGGCATCCTCAGCCTGCTCGCAGGTTATATAGGCCAGCATTTTGTACATGCGGGCATCGTGGTCGCCGGTCGTCAATGTACGGGCGACCTGCCCTGCTTTACCCCATTCCTTTTCCTGCTGGTACAGCTCGATCAATTGCAATGAAGACTTACGGCCGTACTCCCTGTCGCCCATCAGTTGATGAAGCAACGCTTCTGCCCTGTCCAGAAGGCCTGCGTTCAGGTAATCAATGGCCAGTTCGTAGGTGACCTGTTGAGAGTAACGCGGCGGCAGTTCCGGACGGGCAAGGAGGTTCTGGTGAATCAGAATGGCCCGGTCGGTCTCGCCCTTGTGGCGGAAATGGGCGCCGATAGAGAGGTGCAGGCCCACCGTTTCCTTATTCACAGCCAGAGACTGAACGAAGTTCTCAACCGCCTGATCGGAATAGTTGGTGAACAGAAATTGCAGACGATCCTTAACGGATTCCTCATCGGAGATCGGCGTTTTGGAGCGCTCCCTAGTGCTGCCCATTCGCCCCACAAACCAGCCAGCGGCCACCGCAACCGTTAACAGCAGCCATTGAAGCACTATATCCATTAAAGCGTCCGGTCGTTCTGGGCCCTGGATTTCTCCAATGCCTGCTCGGTACGAGCAAGTCGTTTTTCGAGGTTACGGCGGGAAACCGATGTGCGAACGGTTGCAAGCATGGTAATCAGAACTCCGATCAAAGCGCCGATCACAAAAGACAGGATAATCCAGACGGCAACACCGTGAGGCTGAGTCTCAAAGAGCAGGAAATTAAGGGAGACTGCCATCTGATTATTCAGGGAGAAAACAAGTGCTACCAGAACCAGAAACAATACCAGCAGAATGAGAAGGACCTTCTGAAATCCGGCCATAGTCGCAATGCTCCACACGGACCTGGTTGTTTACCTCAGGACCTGGTTAACGTCTTTCCCCAAGAGGGTAATCAGAAGCCTTTTTTAAGGCTATCGTTTACCTGCTCACGCAACTCCTTGCCTGGCTTGAAGTGCGGAACAAATTTGGCCGGTAATTGCACGGCTTCGCCGGTTTTCGGGTTACGCCCGGTTCTGGCTGCGCGATGGTGTAATGAAAAGCTACCAAAACCCCGGATCTCGATTCGCTGGCCATCCGCCAGTGATTGGGACATGTGTTCAATAATCGTTTTCACAGCCAGTTCCACATCCTTCACTGAAAGCTGCGTCTGCTTGGACGCAATCAGCTCTACCAGTTCAGACTTCGTCATTGGGCTCATCCCTCTTCACATTATTATCGGATAGCCGGTTACCAGCTCCTTGCCTCTAGTTTAGCCAAACCAGAAAAAAACACAAAAAAAACGGGCTCTTAGAGCCCGTTTTTTTCATACCAACCGGAAATGTTATTCCTTGTTGGCGTTTTGCTGCTGCATCTGCTCCTTGATGAGATCACCGATGGTCGTCGCACCAGAGGAAGATTCAGCCGCTTTGGCGCGAACACCTTCCAGCGCCTGCTTGTCATCTTCAACGTCCTTGGACTTCACAGACAGGTTGATAACGCGGTTCTTGCGGTCGATGCTGATGATCTTCGCTTCAACTTCGTCGCCTTCGTTCAGCGCGTTGCGTGCGTCTTCAACACGGTCACGGCTGATTTCAGAGGCTTTCAGTACAGCTTCAACTTCGTCGTTCAGGGTGATGGTAGCGGCTTTTGCGTCAACCGCAGATACCGTGCCCTTCACGATGGAGCCCTTGTCGTTCAGCTGTACAAACTCGGCGAACGGATCGCTTTCCAGCTGCTTGATGCCCAGGGAGATGCGCTCACGCTCGGGATCAACAGACAGGATAACGGTTTCAACTTCGTCGCCCTTCTTGTATTCACGGACGGCTTCTTCGCCAGTCTCGTTCCAGCTGATGTCTGACAGGTGAACCAGACCATCGATGCCGCCGTCCAGGCCGATGAAGATACCAAAGTCAGTGATTGACTTGATCTTGCCGGAGATACGGTCGCCTTTGTTGAACTTGCTGGAGAAATCTTCCCACGGGTTAGCAACACACTGCTTGATACCCAGGGAGATACGACGACGCTCTTCGTCGATGTCCAGAATCATCACGCCCACTTCGTCGCCAACCTGAACGACTTTGGACGGATGGATGTTCTTGTTGGTCCAGTCCATTTCGGACACGTGAACCAGGCCTTCAACGCCTTCTTCCAGCTCAGCGAAGCAGCCGTAGTCGGTCAGGTTGGTTACACGTGCAGTAACCTTGGTACCTTCCGGATAACGACCCTTGATATCGACCCAGGGATCTTCGCCCAGCTGCTTCAGACCCAGTGATACGCGGTTGCGCTCACGGTCAAACTTCAGAACCTTGACGTTGATCTCGTCACCGACATTGACGATTTCGCTCGGATGCTTGATGCGCTTCCAGGCCATATCGGTAATGTGCAGCAGGCCGTCAACACCGCCCAGATCTACGAACGCGCCGTAGTCGGTCAGGTTCTTGACGATACCCTTGATTTCCAGACCTTCGGTCAGGGTTTCGAGCAGAGCTTCACGCTCAGCACTGTTTTCAGCTTCCAGAACGGCGCGGCGGGAAACAACCACGTTATTACGCTTCTGGTCGAGCTTGATAACCTTGAATTCGAGTTCTTTGTTCTCCAGGTGCGCGGTATCGCGAACCGGGCGAACATCTACCAGCGAACCAGGCAGGAAGGCACGGATGCCGGCCAGATCGACGGTGAAACCACCCTTGACCTTACCATTGATAACACCCTTAACCACTTCCTCAGCTTCGAAGGACTTCTCAAGTACCTTCCAGGCTTCTGCGCGCTTGGCTTTCTCACGGGACAGACGGGTTTCACCGAAGCCGTCTTCCACAGCGTCGAGAGCTACGTCAACAACGTCGCCGATAGCAACTTCCAACTCGCCTTTTTCATTGAGGAACTGGGAGGCGGGGATAACACCTTCGGACTTCAGTCCGGCGTTAACGGTGACCCAGTCGTTATCGACGTCTACAACGGTTCCCTGGACGATGGAACCTGGTTGCATGTCAATTTCTTTTAGGCTTTCTTCAAAAAGATCCGCAAAGCTCTCGCTCATTATGTGTCCTATGTGATCAACGCAAGTTTACTCCGTGCTACCAGCAACACGGTCTGTTAGTTTCAATCCGGATCCAGCCAGTGGCTGGCCGATAACGCCGAATCCGGAATTTCAACAACAAAAAGGTGTAGTCAGGCCTGACCTGCTGCGGCCATAACCCTGACTAGCACCTCTTCTATACTCAACCCCGTCGAATCAATGACTTGCGCATCGTCTGCAGGCTTGAGCGGGGCGGCGGCGCGGTTCATATCCCGCTCATCGCGCACCCGTATCTCCTTTAAAAGGGCGTCAATATTAACATCGACCCCTGCGTCCTTCAACTGGCTGTAGCGTCTTTGCGCACGCTCTTCGGCACTGGCTGTCAGGAAGATCTTCACTGGCGCGTCCGGGAACACCACCGTTCCCATGTCACGGCCGTCCGCGACCAGCCCGGGAGGCTTCTGGAAATCACGCTGGCGCTGCAGCAGCGCGTCGCGCACAGGCTGCATGACAGCCACCTTCGAGGCATTGTCTCCACAGGTCTCTGTACGTATATCTGCGGTGACGTCAACACCGGCCATCAGTACCTTTGCCGGCTCACCTGGTGGGGTTGGCTCAAACGCCACATCGAGGCCGGCGGCGACGTTTACCAGAGACGGCTCATCATCCAGGGACACGCCCTGCCGCTCCGCAGCCAGTGCCGTGAGGCGATACAGCGCGCCACTGTCCAACAGGTGCCACCCCAACCGGCGGGCGAGCATCTGGGTAATGGTGCCTTTACCGGAACCGCCAGGGCCGTCCACGGTAATAACCGGTGCCTTGCTTTCAGCCATTACTCAGCCCCTTCGGCGGCGATATTGATGCCAGTCTGCTTTGCCAACTCCACAAAGCCCGGGAATGAGGTGGACACGTTGGCGCAATCGGTCACCTCGATGTCCCCTTCAGCCCGCAGGGAGGCGACGGAGAACGCCATAGCAATGCGGTGATCCCCATGGCTATTCACGGTTCCAGCGGTCATCGTCTGGCCACCATCAATGACAATACCGTCTGGAGTCACGGTGGTTTCCACTCCAAGCGCGGTCAGGCCGTCTGCCATCACCTGGATGCGATCACTTTCCTTGACGCGAAGCTCTTCGGCGCCGCGCAGAACCGTTCTGCCCTCAGCGCAGACTGCGGCAATAAACAGCACGGGGAATTCGTCGATTGCCAACGGAACCTGATCCTCAGGGATGTCGATACCCTTGAGTTCGGCGGAACGAACGCGAAGATCAGCGACCGGCTCCCCGCCAATCACACGCTCTTCGAGGACTTCTATATTAGCCCCCATCATGCGCAGGATGTTGATCACGCCGACTCTCGTCGGGTTCATGCCAACGTGGCGGATGGTCAAGTCGGAATCCGGGGCAATACTCGCCGCAACGAGGAAAAACGCTGACGAAGAGATATCCGCCGGCACGTCTATGGCGGTGGCGGCCAAGCGACCGCCACCGGTCACGCTGGCCGTCGCGGTATCGCGATGCACGTGATAGCCAAAGCCTTCCAACATGCGCTCAGTATGATCCCGGGTAGGAGCTGGCTCGGTAACGGAGGTTACGCCCTCGGCATAGAGACCGGCGAGTAACAGGCAGGATTTAACCTGGGCGCTGGCCACCGGCATCTCATAATGAATGCCGGTTAGCGCGTGCCCACCCCGGATTTTCAAAGGCGGCCGCCCGCCCTCGGCAGTGTCAATCACCGCCCCCATTGCTCGTAGCGGATCTGCCACACGCCCCATGGGACGCTTGGAGAGGCTTTCGTCGCCGGTGAGCTCGGAGTCAAACGGCTGCGCGGCCAGCAAGCCCGAGAACAGCCGCATGGCAGTACCAGAATTGCCCAGGTACAAAGGGCCGCGCGGCGCCTGGAGACCATTGATACCGACGCCGTGAATGCGGACAAACCCCGCGTCCGGCCCTTCTATGGTCACCCCCATGTCGCGGAACGCCTGCAAGGTTGCCAGGCTATCCTCGCCTTCAAGGAAGCCTTTCACTTCCGTGATACCGTCGGCAAGAGCACCCAGCATGATGGATCGGTGGGAAATGGATTTGTCGCCCGGCACGCGTATCTCGCCGGAAATCCGGCCGCCGGGTTGAAGACGGAACGTTACCTGTTTCTGACTGTTGTTTGTCACGTAAGCCTGTCCTGAAAGCATCTTGGAAAAATGTTCCCGCGCCGCCTTGGCGCGACTGAAAACCCGCAACAGAGTTGCACTGTCATGATCGGCGATGGCGGTACGGAGCTGATCCAGATCGTGGGTAAAATGATCAATGACCCGCAACACCGCATCCCGGTTGGAAAGAAAGATATCGTGCCACATCACCGGGTCGCTGGCTGCAATTCGGGTGAAGTCCCGGAAACCGCCCGCTGCGTAGCGGAAAATATCCAGATTTTCGTCCTCGCCTGCCAGGGTATCCACCAGTGAGAAAGCAATAAGATGAGGAAGATGACTGGTGGCTGCCAGCACCTCGTCGTGATAGGCCACAGACATGGTCAGAACCGTCGCACCACAGCCTTCCCACAATGCCCTGAGCTTCTCCAGGTCGGGCTGACCAACGTTCTCCGCCGGCGTGAGTATAACCTTGTGATTGGCAAACAACTCAGGGTTGGCCGCGCGGATGCCGCTTTTTTCAGAACCGGCGATGGGGTGGCCGGGTATCACTTTCGCGGGCAGGTCGCCAAACACCTCTCGCACATCGTTGACGAAACTCGACTTGGTGCTGCCGACGTCCGTCAACACGGCGTTTT
Source organism: Marinobacter sp. DS40M6 (assembly GCF_028581595.1). Taxonomy (NCBI): domain Bacteria; kingdom Pseudomonadati; phylum Pseudomonadota; class Gammaproteobacteria; order Pseudomonadales; family Marinobacteraceae; genus Marinobacter; species Marinobacter sp. DS40M6. The sequence continues at coordinate 236,628 of NZ_JAFCAE010000006.1, forward strand.
CGCCAAGATGGGGCCTGATTTCCGCCAGCACTGCCCGCGTTGCCTTAACCGGTACCGCCAGCACCACAAGGTCGCTGCCGGCCACAGCCTCAGCAACCGACCCGGCAGCTTCATCAATAACGCCTAATTCCGTGCCAAGCGCCAATTCGTCCGCGCGCTTGTCAGCGCCCACAACGGTAACCGCGAGGCCATTGTCGCGGATCGCTTTGGCCAGAGAACCACCAATCAGCCCAAGACCAATAACAGCAACACGCTGGAACAGTGGCTGAATCTCGGACACGTTACTCTCCCCGTCCGCTGGACGTATCCAGTGCACGGGCCAAAGCTTCGATAAACCGTGCATTTTCTTCGGGCAAGCCAATCGACACCCGCAGATGCCTGGGTAGGCCGTAGCCGCCGATCGGCCTGACAATCACACCCTGCTCCAGTAGCGACTGATTGATGTCAGCCGCCTGATCGCCCACATCCACAGCAATAAAGTTGCCGGCAGACGGAATGTATTCCAGCCCCATGTCGTTAAAAGCGGACTCGAGCTGTTTCATCCCGGCTGCATTCACTTCACAGGAGCGCCGCAGATAGTCTTCATCGCTCAACACAGCCGTCGCCGCTACCAGAGCCAGAGAGTCTACATTAAAAGGCTGACGTACACGATTGATAACATTGGCAATGTCCGGCGAGCTAACACTGTAGCCAGCTCGCAGCGATGCCAACCCCCAAGCCTTGGAGAATGTCCTGGTAACGATCAGGTTCGGATAGCGCTTGAGCAACGACAGGCCATCCACATAGCCCTCCCCCTGAAGGTATTCACAGTAGGCTTCATCCAGAACCACCAGAACCCTGGGGGGAATACGGGCCAGAAACGACTCGATCGCCTCAGCGCCATGAACCGTGCCCGTGGGGTTGTTGGGGTTGGCCACAAACACCAGCGCGGTGCGATCTGTTATCGCCTCCACCATGGCGTCGAGGTCATGGCCATAGTCCCTGGCGGGCACCGACACACCTTTGGCGCCGATCGCCTGGGTAACAAGCGGGTATACCGCAAAAGCATATTGGGAAAACACGACTTCCGAAGAGGCATCTGCAAAGCACCGTGTGATCACCTCCAGGACATCGTTGGAACCGTTGCCAAGGGTAATCTGAGCGGGCGCCACGCCGTATCGGGCCGACAATGCCTGCTTGAGATCAAACCCATTGCCATCGGGATAGCGACAGAGCTCGTCCAGGGCTCCCTTCACCGCCGCCAGCGCCTTTGGGCTGGGCCCAAGAGGGTTTTCGTTGCTGGCCAGCTTGATGATGTTGTCGGGCTTCAGGCCCAACTCCCTGGCCAGCTCATCAATGGGCTTGCCCGGCTGGTAGGGGGATAGCGCCTGCACGCCTTTGACCGCCAGACTTTGGTAATCAATCGACATTTCGACCTTCCTCAGTCATTTGCGTTTCTGTCACAGGACCCCAATAGGATAGGACCCCAGGCGCTTCAACTCGACCGCCTCTTCATCGATCTCTGACAGCACCTTGCTGACCTGCGCATCTTCCACATGGCCCTCAAAATCGATGTAGAACACGTAGGCCCAGGTGCCGCTGGGCGATGGGCGGGTTTCGATACGGGTCAGGCTCAGACCATGTTTGTGGAACGGCTCAAGCAATTGATACAACGCACCAGGCTTGTTGCGCATGGACACCAGAATGGACGACTTATCGTTACCACTGGCCGGCACTTCCTCACGGCCGATGATCAGGAAACGGGTGGTGTTGTCCGGACGGTCTTCGATACTGGTCGCCAGCATTTCCAGGCCGTAAAGTTCCGCTGCCATGTCTCCTGCGATCGCGGCTGTGCCCGGCTCTTCCGCTGCGCGCCTCGCGGCTTCGGCATTACTACTGACCGTGACCCGCTCAATACCGTAACGATGGGTATCCAGCCACTGCCGGCACTGGGCGAACGACTGCTGATGGGAATAAATGCGGACAATGTCCTGCCCCTGGTGCTTTGGCGACACCATCAGGTGGTGGTGTATCCGCAACTGCACTTCGCCGCAGATCTTCAGCGGCGAGGACATGAACATATCAAGGGTATGGTTGATCATACCTTCCGTGGAATTTTCCACCGGGACCACACCATAGTGGGCCGCGCCGGATTCCACTTCACGGAACACTGCATCGATGGCGGGCAAAGGCACGCTGACCACGGAGTGCCCAAAATGCTTGAGCGCCGCCGCCTGGGTAAAGGTGCCAATCGGCCCGAGGAAAGCGATGTGCATCGGCTTTTCCAGTGCCAGGCACGCGGACATGATCTCCCGGAACAGTCGGGCCATCTCCTCGCCGGACAGCGGGCCGGGATTGCTCTCCTTTATACGCCTCAAAACCTGGGCTTCACGTTCCGGACGGTAGAAGAATACATCCTCACCCGGGTTGGCTTCCATCTTCACGCGAGCCACTTCCTGGGCGCATTCCGCGCGTTTGCTGATCAGGTCCATGATTTCCTGATCCAGGCGATCAATATCGACCCTCAACTGCCCGAGACGGGCCTGCTCATCGCTCATGATCAGCCCCGCTCCTTCGCAAACACGGTCATGTAATCAATCAACGCATCGACACCGGCTTCTGGCATGGCGTTGTAGACGCTGGCCCGCATGCCACCCACGGAGCGATGGCCCTTGAGGTTCAGCAACCCTCTCTCATTCGCACCTTTCAGGAAAGTACTGTTGAGCGCGTCATCTGCAAGGGTGAACGGTATATTCATCCAGGATCGGAAGCGCGGGGATATCGGGTTGGCGTAGAAGTCGTTCTCATCAATAAAACCATACAGTTTGCTGGCTTTACGACGATTGACCTCACCCATAGCCGTAACACCGCCCTGCTCTTTCAGCCATTTGAATACCAGGCCTGCGAGGTACCAGGAGTATGTCGCCGGCGTGTTGTACATGGAGTCATTATCCGCAATGACCTGATAGTTCATCATCGTCGGCGTGATCTTGAGCGCCTTGCCCAACAGATCCTTGCGAATGATCACGACCACCAGGCCGGATGGACCGATGTTCTTCTGGGCCCCGGCGTAGATCAGGCCAAATTTCGAGATGTCCAGCGGGCGTGACAGCATGGTGGATGACATATCCGCCACCAACGGCACGGAACCGCTCTCCGGCACGAAGTCGAACTCCAATCCGCCGATGGTTTCATTAGGCGTGTAATGCAGGTAAGCCGCATCGGTGCTCGTAGTCCAGCTATCCTGATCGGGAATGCTGGCAAAGCCACTCGATTCGCTGCTTGCCACGACATTAACCTGACCATAACGGCTGGCCTCGGCGATGGCTTTCTTCGACCAGATACCCGTGTTCACGTAGTCCGCAGACGTCTTGTCGCCCAACAGGTTCAGTGGAATGGTCGAGAACTGGCTGGACGCACCACCCTGCATGAAGAGTACGGCGTAATCATCTGAAACGCCGGCCAATTCCCGAAGGTCTTTCTCGGCAGTTTCGGCGATTTCCACGAACTCGTCACTGCGATGGCTCATCTCCATCACGGACATGCCGGTGCCGCGCCAATCCAGCATCTCTTCCCGTGCCTGTCGCAAAACAGGCTCCGGCAAGGTTGCCGGGCCTGCACAAAAATTATACGCCCTGCTCATCACTTCCTTCCTCACCGTCGACCTCTTCGGCATCGGTTTCGGCAATACGCTCAACACCCACGAGGCGTTCGTCTTCCTGGCTCAGTTTGATCAGGCGAACACCCTGGGTGTTCCGGCTCAGAACCGATACTTCGTCGGTGCGGGTACGCACAAGCGTGCCTTTGTCCGAGATCAGCATCATTTCGTCGCCTTCAAACAGCTGCAACGCCGTGACCAGGTTGCCGTTACGCTCGGAACACTGCATGGCGATAACGCCCTGGCTGCCCCGGCTGTAGGTCGGGAACTCGTCGAAGGTGGTGCGCTTACCGTAGCCGTTCTCACTGGCCGTCAGCAGAACCGCGTTTTCCTGCGGAATGATCAGTGACACAACATGATGCCCTTCCGGCATTCTAATGCCACGCACACCACGAGCCGTACGACTCATCGGACGTACCGCTTCCTCGTTGAAGCGAACGGCCTTGCCCGCCGAGGAGAACAGCATGACTTCCGCATCACCCTTGGTGATGGCCGTACCAATCAGGGTGTCACCCTCGTCAAGCGACAGAGCAATCAGACCATTGCTGCGCGGACGGGAGAAATTCGGCAACGGCGTTTTCTTGACCACACCCGCCGAAGTGGCCATCAGCACGTACTGGTCTTCCGGATAGTCACGAACCGGCAGGAAGGTGGTAATACGCTCCCCTTCTTCCAGCGGCAGGATGTTGACCATCGGACGACCGCGGGACGCGCGGCTGGCCCGGGGAATCTCGAACACCCGCAACCAGTACACCTTGCCCCGGTTGGAGAAGCACAGAATGGTGTCGTGGGAGTTCGCTACCAGCAGTTTCTCGACAAAATCTTCGTCTTTCATGGACGTAGCGGCCTTGCCACGACCACCACGGCGCTGGGCCTGATAATCTTCGACGGCCTGAGTCTTGGCATAACCACCGTGGGAGATGGTGACCACCAGATCTTCCTCGTCGATCAGATCGGCGATGGTCAGGTCACGCTTGGAGCTGGTGATTTCGGTCAGACGGGTATCGCCAAACTCGGTCACCACCGCTTCCAGTTCTTCACGGATAACCTGCATCAGACGGTCCGGATCGCCCAGAATTTCCAGCAGGTCGGCAATTTTCTCGAGAATGTCCTTGTACTCATTCTGGAGCTTTTCAGTCTCAAGACCGGTCAGGCGGTGCAGTCGCAGGTCCAGGATCGCCTGAGCCTGTTCTGGCGACAGGTGATAAAGACCATTACGCAGGCCAAAGATCTCCGGCAGATCATCGGGGCGACATGCGTCTTCGCCCGCCCGCTCAAGCATCGCCAGAACGTCACCCGGTGCCCAGCCCTGAGCCATCAGCTTCTCTTTCGCCTCGGCCGCAGCCGGAGACGCCTTGATCAGCGCGATGATTTCATCGATGTTCGCCAGAGCAACCGTGAGGCCTTCCAGGATATGGCCACGTTCGCGGGCTTTACGCAGTTCGTAAATGGTACGGCGGGTAACCACTTCGCGGCGATGCCGGACAAATGCGTCCAGCATTTCCTTGAGGTTGAGGATTTTCGGCTCGCCGTTGATCAGGGCGACCATGTTGATGCCGAAAACCGTCTGCAACTGAGTGTGGGCAAAGAGGTTATTAATGACCACGTCCGGGTTTTCACCGCGACGCAGCTCAATCACTACCCGGATACCTTCCTTGTTGGACTCATCCCGCAGCTCGGAGATGCCTTCCAGTCGCTTCTCTTTTACCAGCTCCGCAATTTTCTCGATCAGCCGCGCTTTGTTCAGCTGGTACGGCAGCTCGGTAATAATGATGGCGTCGCGGTTGGTTTTCTTGTCGTGCTCGATTTCATGGCGGGCACGGATGTAGATGCGCCCACGGCCGGTGCGGTAGGCCTCAACAATGCCGGCGCGACCATTAATGATGCCCTGGGTGGGGAAGTCCGGCCCAGGAATATGCTCCATCAGGTCGTCGATGGTCATATCCGGATTATCAATCAATGCCAGGCAGCCGTTCACAATTTCCGTCAGGTTATGGGGCGGAATATTGGTGGCCATACCCACGGCAATGCCTGAGGAACCGTTTACCAGCAGGTTGGGAATCCGAGTGGGCAGTACGTCCGGAATCTGTTCGGTGCCATCATAGTTGGCCACGAAATCCACAGTTTCCTTGTCCAGATCCGCCAGCAGGGAGTGGGCAATCTTCTCCATGCGGATCTCGGTGTAACGCATCGCAGCCGCGTTGTCGCCGTCGATGGAACCAAAGTTACCCTGACCATCCACCAGCGGGTAGCGCAGGGAAAACGGCTGGGCCATACGAACAATGGTGTCGTAAACGGCCGAGTCACCATGGGGGTGATACTTACCGATGACGTCACCCACCACACGGGCGGATTTCTTGTAGGCCTTGTTCCAGTCGTTGTTGAGTTCGGACATGGCAAACAGTACGCGGCGATGCACCGGCTTGAGGCCGTCACGCACGTCTGGAAGTGCCCGCCCCACGATGACGCTCATGGCGTAATCGAGATAGGACTGCTTGAGCTCGTCTTCAATATTTACCGGCAGGATCTCTTTGGCTAACTCACCCATCGAGAAAGGTTCCTTTGCATTTGCTGGAAGTCGTTTCAGGGCCGTTCAGAGCGCCCCATAGTTATTCTTTAACAAGCGGCCAATACTACCACATTCAACCCCTTAGCGGGGGATATGGCGGTGGCCGTCAGTCAAAAACCACAGTCTTGTTTTCGTAGGTAATCACACGGTCTTCAATGTGTGCCCGCAAGCCCCGTGACAGCACGTTTTTCTCCACATCCTTGCCCAGCCGAACCATGTCTTCAATGGAGTCGCTGTGGCTGATGCGGACCACGTCCTGCTCGATGATGGGGCCTTCGTCCAGATCCTGGGTCACATAGTGGCAGGTGGCGCCAATCAGCTTCACACCCCGGCTGTAGGCCTGATGGTATGGGCGGGCACCCGCAAACGACGGCAGGAAGCTGTGATGAATGTTGATCACCTTGCCCGGGTACTTCTCGCACAGACTACCGGGCAGGATTTGCATATACCGGGCAAGCACCACTACATCGGCGTCATAGCCTTCTATCAGGCCATCCACTTCACCGAAAGCCTCGTCGCGGTTGTTCTGGTTCACCGGAATATGGTGATAGGGTATCTCATGCCACTCCACCATGCGCCGGAGGTCTTCATGATTGGAAATAACCGCCACGATTTCGGCATTGATCTCGCGGCTGTGCCAGCGATGGAGCAGATCCGCCACGCAATGGGATTCCTTGCTGCACATCAGGATCACTTTCTTGGGCTGGGCCGAATCAGCAATGTGCCAGTTCATATTGAACTCGCGGGCAATCGGCTCAAAGGCCGTGCGGAACTGGTCCAGGCCGAAAGGGATCGAGTTGGCCTTGATCTCATGCCGCATGAAGAACCACCCGGTCTGGGTGTCGGAGTGGTGGCTCGCCTCTGTAATCCAGCCATTGTAGGTCGACAGAAAGTTACTGACCTTGGCAACAATCCCCACCCGATCCGGGCAGGAAATCACAAGACGATAGGTATGCTCCATGGAAGCCTTTCCTTAATCTGATCCGGGATCACGGGCGCGCAATTTCACACCCTTAAAAATGACCGGCTATGATAGCTTATCTGAGCACCAGAAACGAGGCACAGAAACATGGACAGACACCCCCTACAGGTACGTACCCGAAAAGCCGTCGCGAGCCGCTCACTGGCCGCGAGAATGATGATCGCCCTGGCGCTGCTGCTACCTCTACAGCCGGTGACCGCAGAGGCCATTCTGGAAGGAGAGCGCCACCACCCGGTACAGGCCAGGAACGGCATGGTGGCCACCAGCCACACCCTGGCAACGGAAGTCGCATTGAACGTGCTGAAGAATGGCGGCAATGCGATGGATGCCGCCGTTACGGCGGGATTCGCCCTGGCGGTTACCCAGCCTCGCTCGGGCAACATCGGCGGCGGCGGGTTTATGCTCTACGCTCCGGGCAACGGCGAAGCGGTTGAGGCCATCGACTATCGGGAGAAAGCACCGGCCGCTGCCACCGAAACCATGTTCCAGGACGACGATGGTAACGTGGTCGAGAATCGCAGCCGCTTCACCCACAAGGCATCCGGTGTGCCCGGCACCGTCGCCGGCCTTGCGATGGCCCTTGAACGCCACGGCACGCTGTCGCTGGAACAGGCCCTGGCCCCGGCGATCAAGCTCGCGCGGGAAGGCTTTATTGTACCCGCACGCTTCACCGAGGGCCTGGAACAGGCGCGGGAACGACTGCAGCGCTGGCCGGCAACTCTCGCAACCTTCTATAAAGAGGACGGTTCTCCGTGGCAACCAGGCGAGCGATTTCGGCAACCGGAGCTTGCCGACACCCTTCAGCGCATTGCCGATCAAGGCATCGATGGCTTCTATCAGGGCGAAACCGCGCAACTCATCGTCCAGGAAATGGAACGCCACGACGGCCTGATCACCCTTCAGGACCTGAAGAACTACCGCCCCAGAATCCGCCAGCCGGTTCATGGCACCTACCGCGGACATGATATCTATTCCATGTCACCGCCCTCCTCTGGTGGCACTCACATTGTGCAGATTCTGAACATTCTTGAAGGTTACCCGCTGGCCGAGTTCGGTCATAACTCCGCCGCCGGTATTCACCACATGGCCGAAGCCATGAAGCTCGCCTACGCCGACCGCGCGGAATACCTCGGAGATACTGACTTTGTGGAGGTGCCGCTAAAGGGCCTGACCAGCAAGGCCTATGCCGAAGCGTTGCGTAAAACCATTGATCCGGCCGAAGCCCGGCCTTCGACCGAGATCAGTGCCGGTAACCCTGAGGCCTATGAAAGCCCGGAAACCACCCACTTCTCCGTTGTCGACCGCTGGGGCAACGCGGTTTCCAATACTTACACCATTAATTTCAGCTACGGGTCCGGCATCACCGTTGACGGGGCGGGGTTCCTGTTGAACAACGAAATGGACGACTTCAGTGCCAAACCCGGCGAACCCAACGCCTATGGACTGATCGGTGGCGAAGCCAATAAGGTGGAACCCGGCAAGCGCATGCTGAGCTCCATGTCGCCGACCATTGTCAGGCGCGATGGTCGCAACTATCTGGTTACGGGAAGCCCCGGCGGGTCCCGAATTATCACGACAACCTTGCAGGTGCTGCTGAATGTGATTGATCATGGCATGAACATTCAGTCTGCGGTGAGTGCCCCGAGGATTCACCACCAATGGTTGCCAGACGAGATCCGCATTGAACAGGGCATCAGCCCGGATACCGTGAGGCTGCTGGAGGAAAAGGGGCACAAGGTGGTGAAAAAAAGTGCCATGGGCGCCATCCAGAGCATACTGATCGATACTGAAGGAACCCTCTACGGCGGTGCAGACCCGCGCCGCAGCACATCCTCAGCCATGGGCTATTGAGGGGCACACAGCCCCGGGAGGCATTATGTTTTTATCCGTTCAACTGAGTTGTTACCCACTCACCGATGACTACAAGCCGCCCATTCGCGCCGTTATCGAGCGTCTTGAAAAAACAGGTCTGGAGATCCATTCGGGCCGTATGAGCACCGAAATGTTCGGTGAGTACGATGAAGTGATGCGGGTCCTGTCGGACACGATGAAATGGTCGTTCGAGAAATACGGTAAAGCGGTGTTTGTGGCCAAGATCATGGAAGGTGATCGCCGGCCACGCTAGGGCGTTTGGGAGCCAGCCGCAGGCATTCTGCTCTAGTCTGGAGTAACTCTCAAAACACGTCCGTCAGCATTATCCGTCAGCAGATAAACCGAACCGTCAGGGCCCGTTACGACGGCCCTGATACGTTCGCCCAGCTCGCCGAACAGAGTTTCCAATTCCGTTGCCTCGCCGTCCGCCAACCGGACACGATGCACCTGCCTCGTCACCAGCCCGCCAACCAGCAGATCGCCCTGCCACTGAGGAAACAGATCGCCGGTGTAAACGGTCATGCCCGATGGAGCGATGGATGGCGTCCAGTGCAGCAGCGGCGCCTCAACGCCCTCACGCTCCTCGAACGGGGTTACCCGCGCGCCGGTATAATCCAGCCCATGGGTGGTGACCGGCCAACCGTAATTGGCGCCCGGGCGAATGACGTTGATCTCATCACCACCCCGGGGCCCGTGTTCATGAGCAATCAGCCGGCCCTGTTCGCTGTCGTAGGCCAACCCCTGCACATTGCGGTGACCATAGCTGTAGATTTCACCCTGGTAGGAGTCGTGCCCTGCAAAAGGGTTGTCGTCCGGCACGCTGCCATCCGGGTTAAGGCGCACAATACTGCCAATGTGGTTTTGACGGCGCTGGGCCTGCTCGCGGTAGTCGAAACCGTCTCCGAGGGTTAACACCAGCGTATCATTCGGCAGCCATACCATCCGCCCTCCATAATGAGCGCTGCCCTTCTTGGCCGGTTGTACCCGGAATAGTTCGCTCACATTCTCCAGGCCCTGCTCTCCCAGTTGCCCCCTGGCCAGGCAGGTGTGATTGGCATCCATGGTGCCACAGGCATAACTCAGGTAAATCTGTCGGCTCTCCTCGAAGTCCCTGGCGGGAAGCACATCAAACAGCCCTGCCTGGCCGGATGCGAAAACCTCTGGCACACCATCCAGCGGTTCCGGCATCAGGTCGCCGTTAGCCGTCAGCATTCGCAAACGTCCCGGCCTTTCAGTAACCAGCATTCGCCCATCGGGCAGGAACGCCATTGACCAGGGATGTTCCAGGCCGCTGGCCACAGTTTCAATCGTATAGTCTGTCGCCTCAGCCGCTATGGCATCAGATTCAGGCAGAACCGCCCCGGCAACCATCAGAAGCATCGCAACAGGCACTCCCGAGGCATTGCCATTTTTACGGGGCAACCGGGAAACCAGAACGGCAAACAACAAACCAGAGAGAGCAGCCGTTACCAGCATGGCCAACAGTCCACCCATATCTCGCGTGGCAGCGATCAACGTAGGCATGGGCGCCAATGCATCCACAATCCGCAAGGTCGCCCACAATCCCACAGCCGCGGCAAGCGGGCACAGCCACAAACGGCCTGATTGACCAGCCAGCCGGGCCACAAGAGACGCAGCACCCTGAGAGAACAGGAAACTGAGCCCGAAGAGGATGGCGTACAAAGGGGCAAAGTTCAGAAGATCCTGAACTGTGGTTTGCAAACGGGTCGCCATACTGATTTCAACCCCCAGGCCTTCCAGCGCCTGGAGATTGAACTGGGTTTGCACAAGGCTGCCCAGCACGGAGCCCACGATCAACGCGACGATGAACGCCAGCACCACTCTCCTCCAGCCAACCGATGCTGCCATTACTTCTCTCCGGAAGGCTCCAGCTTATCCTGAGTGCGCAGTTCGAAGTCACTGGCGTCGTGCCGTTCATGCAACTGCCTGCTCTCCTCGCCCCAGGTGCGGTTTACCATCAATCCACGCTTGACCGCCGGGCGTTCTGCGATCTCATCGGCCCAACGCACCACGTTCTTGTAGGTATGCGCTTCCAGGAATTCCGCCGCTTCATACACCTTGTTTTTCACCAGTGCGCCGTACCAGGGCCAGATCGCCATATCTGCGATAGTGTATTCGTCGCCCGCAATGTAGCGATTGTCGGCCAGTTGCCGATCCAGCACATCCAACTGGCGCTTCACTTCCATGGTGTAGCGGTTGATCGGGTACTCGTATTTTTCCGGTGCGTAGGCGTAGAAATGGCCAAACCCACCGCCCAGGAACGGCGCACTGCCCATTTGCCAGAACAACCAGTTCATGGTTTCCGTGCGCGCCACAATGTCCGTCGGCAGGAACTCGCCAAACTTCTCAGCGAGGTAAAGCAGGATGGAGCCGGATTCAAACACGCGGACGGCCGGCGTGTGGGTGTGGTCCATCATCGCCGGTATCTTGGAATTCGGGTTCGCGTTCACGAAACCACTGCCAAACTGTTCCCCCTCGGTGATGCGGATCAGCCAGGCATCGTATTCCGCTTCCTTGATGTCTTTGGCCAACAGTTCCTCGAACATGATCGTGGCCTTCACGCCATTCGGGGTCGCCAGTGAGTAGACCTGGAACGGGTGCTCCCCTACCGGCAATTCTTTCTCGTGAGTGGGTCCGGCAATCGGGCGATTGATCTGCGAGAAGGCTCCGCCGCTCTCGGCATCCCATTTCCAGACTCTCGGTGGCGTGTAGGTGTCATCGGTCATTCATTCTTCCTCAGTTTAGTGGATCTATTGGTAACAAGGCCTCACGCGGCCAGTTCCTGGCGCATCATGTTCAGCAGTCCGCCTTCGATAACCATACGGACCTGGCGCTCGCTAAGTTCATGCGTCAGTTCATAACGTTCGCCGTTCCGGGTATTTTTCGCAACAATCCTGTCCCCGGCTTTTAATGTTTCAACCAGCCCCTCAATCGATAACTCATCGCCCTGCTCGATGCTATCGAAGTTCTCCGGAGTGACAAAGCTCAAAGGCAACACACCAAAACTGGACAAATTCTGCCAGTGTATGCGCGAATAACTCTTGGCAATCACTGCCCGCACGCCCAGATAACGGGGCGCCAGCGCCGCATGTTCACGGCTTGACCCCTGGCCGTAATTGTCACCGCCAACGATCAGAGACCCGGTGTCCTGATACTCTTTTGCCCGTTCCGGATAGGTTGGGTCCAGCCGGGTATAAGTAAACTCGCTGATGGCCGGAATGTTACTGCGAAACGGCAGTATCCGGGAGCCGGCAGGCAGGATGTCGTCGGTGGAAACATCGTCACCAACCTTGAGCAGAACCGGCGCCTTCAACGAGTCAGGCAGCGCCTCAAACGTCGGCAGGGTGCTGATGTTCGGCCCCTTCTCAACCACCGTTAATTCCGGGTGCTTCGCCGGCGGGCGGATATTGCGATCGTCCACATAAAAGGTGCTGCGCTCGTCGAACACAGGATAGTTTATATCGAGATCACGAGGGTCTGTAATCACGCCGGTTAATGCAGACGCCGTGGCTGTTTCGGGGCTGCAGAGACAGACTTTGTCTTCATCAGTACCCGACCGACCCGCAAAGTTCCGTGGAACGGTGCGCAGGCTGATCTGATCCGTTGCCGGTGCCTGCCCCATGCCAATGCAGCCATTGCAGCCGGTCTGATGCAGGCGCGCCCCAGCGCTGAGCAGATCGGTGAGATAACCCAGTTCTACCAGGTTTTCCAGAACCTGACGCGACGTGGGGTTTATATCGAAAGATACTCCCTCGCGAACCTGACGGCCCTTCACCATCATCGCAGGAACTGCGAAATCCCTCAGGCCAGGATTCGCGGAGGACCCAATGTAGGCCTGGTAGATGGGCTCGCCAGCCACTTCCCGCACCGGGAACACCTTCCCTGGACTGCTGGGAAGTGCAATCAACGGCTCCAGCTTGCCCAGATCGATCTCGTCATGCAGATTGTAGGTGGCGCCGCGGTCGGCTTCCAGCCTCTGGAAGTCACCTTCCCGCTGTTGCTGCCTGAGAAAATCCCGCACCGCATCGTCCGCCGGGAACACCGTAGCGGTGTGCCCCATCTCCTGCCCCATGTTCGCGATCACATGGCGGTCCATCGCGGACAGCCCTTTCAGGCCCGGCCCGTAATACTCGATAATGTTCCCGGCACCGCCCTTCACTCCGTGGCGGCGAAGCATTTCCAGGATGACATCCTTGGCACTCAACCAATCCGGCAGTTTCCCGGTCAGCTTCACGCCCATGACCTTAGGCATGTTGAGATAGAACGGCTCTCCACACATGGCCATGGCCACAGCCAGACCGCCAGCCCCCATTGCCAGCATTCCCAGGGAACCGGCAGCGCAGGTATGGCTGTCGGAGCCAAGAAGGGTCTTGCCCGGTTTTCCAAAGCGTTCCATGTGCACTGGATGGCTGACGCCGGACCCGGCCGGGCTGAACCACAGGCCGAACCTCTCGCAGGCACTGCGCAGGAACAGGTGATCATCGGGGTTGCGGTTGTCAGTCTGCAGCAGGTTGTGGTCAACGTACTGCGCGGACAACTCGGTTTTGACCTGGCCGAGCCCCATGGCCTCCAGCTCGAGCATAACCAGTGTACCGGTTGCATCCTGGGTCAGCGTTTGATCGATCTTCAGCCCGATTTCCTCGCCTGTCTTCATCGTTCCCGACACCAGGTGTGACTCGATCAGCTTCGTGGCAACATTGCGCGGTTGATTCTTCGTCTGTTTCGTCATCGGATGACCTCCATGCGAGCCAGATTTCAGACCTTCATACCGTTAACTATAGATCCCGCTGGCCAACCCTGTCGTCAGGACTAGGGAAAACACAGCTCCTTGCTTCGGGACGTCAGGCTGCTCCACTTCGGTTTGCTGGTGTTGCGTACTTTTTTCAGATAGGTGTTCACGTCGCTGAAGTGCTTTTCGGTGGCACCCATCCCGATTGCCTCGTCCCGGTGAACACCGGACATAAACATCAATGCCTTATATTCATCACCGCCATCATCAATCGTGCCGCTGAGTAACTTCAGATGTGAGGCGCAAAAGATGTGCAGGTTGCGTTTATCGTAATCAACCTCTTGGGCCCAGGCCCAGCTGTTAAAGCTGAGCGCCACCAGAAAGACAGAAGTGCACAGGGTTGGCTTCATGAGGTTTTACTCCCGAAAACACCAAGCGCTGTTGGTGCGTGAATTGCGTGGTCGTCCCGGACGGACTGGGCGTAAACAGCAGCCCAGATGGGACATGTCAGAAATCGGTGCAGCCTTGTTCACTGGAAAGGTTAACTCCAATCAACAAGGCTAACCAGTAGATCAGGCAAGTGTCTTGCGATTGCGGAATTTCAATGTGGCCAATGGAAGCAGTAACAACAGCCAACTGGCTGCGCCACCGCCACCGCTACCGCCACTGCTACCGCTTGGCGCCACCTCTTGTTCCAGAAACTCCAACTCATTTTCAGCCATGGTCATCAATGCTTCGATTTCATTCAACCGAATCTGTTGCGCCTGGAACAGTCCCTGATCCAGCTGCTCTTTGATTAACACATCGCTATTCGAAATCGCTCTGGCCACATGAGCCAGTCGACGCTTGAGCTCGGCGTTACCCAAGCGCACTTCACCATCCGCAATTTCCGCCCCTATACCCAGAGAAACTCCGCCGTTCAAGTTACCATTCATGGCCAGTACGTTTAGCTGTAAAAACTCACGATACGGCAAGCACTGTGATGGGTCTTCGGCAGGATCACCTTCTGGAATGGTTCCGATAACAGGCTTCGGGTCAGCAAAAGGATCAGAGCAGTCATAGTCAGGTGCACTCCCATCGCTGTAAACCGGGTAATCCACAACGCTCATCTGACTGATGTAAAGCCCGTTATCGCTCCCATTCGAAGACTGATTTGCGTCCAAACGCCAGGATTCGCCAACTTCACCGTCTACATAGGTGCCGTCGAAAGCTTGCCTAACCGGCCCGCCAGCCGTTGCTGTTGAATCGTGCCAGCGTATACGGAGGTTGTTTTCCTTGAGTACCAGAGCGCCATTGGAAAAGTCCTCGTCGCTAACAATACAATCCGTGCCGATGCACAGATTCCCCTGCACGACCGTTTCATCCGCCCTAATCTGATCAGCATTAGACGATGAAGCCGCAGCGGCACACACTACAAAAAGACTGCATTTAAACAATTTCATGATTGATGGTTCCCAGCTGAGCAAGTGTTGTTAGTCAATCTGGGCCGCAACAGCCTCAAGCCGATCAACCAGGTCAGTCAGGCGGGATTCCAGGCCAGCCAGACGAACATCCAGGGCATCCACTTCATCAGACACCGAGGCCGTCGCCGTCGTTTTGAATGTGTTGAACTGCGCGAGTGTTATCGCATCGCTATCGTCGACAGCGTCCGCCACGAACGTTACCCGACGCTCGGAGCCCAAATCGCCGACCGAGATCGCATCCGCCACCACTTCCGCGCCGGCGCCCAAGGCTACGTCGCCTTCCGCAGAGATCACCACAGAATCAAGCTGGCTGGTTAAATTCCTGATAAAGAAGGTCGACGGCAATGCCGATCCACCATCCGTGATGCCCAGCAACCAGTCCTCGGTCGGGAAACTTGCAGAGACGCTAGTATCCCGCAACAGGATCTGCGGTGTTGGTGAATGCAGTCGGAGTGTGTCGAAACCAAATTCAGCATCAACCACACAGTGTTCGCCGGCACACAAAGACCCCTTCACGATCAGATCATCCTGAACGACCTCATCCGCGTGACTCAAGACAGGTAACGATACTGCAAGTGTAGACGCCAAAACGAAGGACTTTCGCATTCCATAATCCCTATTTGATGATACGCAGCCAATTGTGCGTAATTAGTCGCATTCCAAACTCAGGCGTCCGCCTCGCAACGAAGACCTATCCAATAAATAGACAAACAGCTGAAGCTTATGTCAGAAAATTAATAAATCAATGAAATACTTGCGACACGATAGATTTATGGCCGCTCAATTAGAGCTAGTATGGTGTGATTGCCTGTCACGTTTCTTGGGCCAGGCCAAACCCGAACGGAAATCGGGGCCATAATAAACAAGGGGAACAGCCATGAAACAAATTGTTCTCGTGTCTTCCATTGGTGTCCTCGCTGTAACGGCCAGTATTTCTTTTTGGCTGAGCCAGACTGACTCCTCTGTTGACACCGAAAAATCGATCAGCAACCCGCAAGCTACCCAGGCACTGACTCAAGAGCCGCAATCGACCAGCCAAAGCCAGAACAGAGGGCTTACAGCCGAACAACAGGCTTTGCTGGACAACCCGCAAACGCTGGAACTGGCCAACCGGCTCGACTTTGAGGAAGAACTGCACACCTTCTTTGCGAACGCCAAGAGCCTGTCTTCGGAAGAGCGCGCAGCGGAGGCTGCAATGCTGGAACAGCGCCTGGCTGAGTACGAACGCCTGGGACAGGTCAGCGCAGCAGAGAGCCTGATGGTTCGCATTGCCATGACAAAACTCACCATCGAAGACGAAGCCGCGCAGAAACGGGCGTTGCAAGGCCTGATTGACCGGCAGAATGCCGCTGCGCAGGCACGCAAAGAAGAATGGCTGGCCAAACCCAGGCCGGAGTTTGAAGCCTATAAGCAGCAGGAGAAACAAATCGTGCAAGAGGTGATGGCAATGGACAAAGTGCCTGCAGGAATGACCCGCAACGAGTACTTACGCCAGCGATTGCTGGAAGCCCGTGTGGCCGCCAACAAAAATGGCGATGCGCCTCAGTAACGCATCGCCATCCCTATCGGCGGGTTCCCCGATTCCGGAGAACCTTGATACCTAATGTTCTACAGAAGCTGATCAAGTGCCCAGTAGAGCGGATTGAACGGCTTGTTGTAGTCAGCCTGCTGATCGGTTTCAGAGGCCTGCATCACAGCACCGCTTCCGTTCAACACATTGGCCACAAAGTCATCCAGCTCCAGCCCGGCTTCCTGAATGTCTGAGTTGGCAAACTCAATAATTGTGGTGCAGTGGCTCTCGTTCACATCGCGGAACCATGGCAGGTAATACCCAAAATTATTCAGGTTGGACAGGGTACCCTTCAGGCGCTCTGTATCCGTATACCAGCGTTCGTGGATCAACGCCTCTTTGGTAGCCTGATCCGGCGCATTCTCGATTTCCGGATAGAAACGCTCGTAAGAATAGGAGGAGTAATTCAGATCCTGCCAGAAATGCGTATGCCCCATCCGATCATTCGGTAGCTCCGCAGAAAGGGCCGTATACAGTGAGCCGAGATCGTTCAGGTTCATCAGTGGAAGCCCGTCACTGAGGTATTCCAGCGGACCATTGGGCTGATCCAACCCCCAGGCATCACGGATAAACGACTGCAACAACACCGAAGGATAAGCTTCTGGATCCGCTCCGGAAGGCGCGCTGAAGGCAGGTCCAGAGTCGTTGATCATGTACCCCCGGTTGGGCTCCATATCTCGGCGAGTCGGGTGATAATTGGTCAAACTGCCCAGGCCGCCGGCACTGCATCCGGTCGTCAGCAATTGCTTCGGCCGTTGCAGATTATCCTTCACCCACGAAATCGCGGCGCGGGTGTTGCGAAGGCCATTGTGATGCCAGATCAAAGGCTCCGCTTCCCCTTCCGGATCTTCGTACACGGCCACCTTGTCACCGGAGTAGACGTCTCCCGTGCAGTACGGGATATAAACCATGTTCCAGTTCTGGGTCTTGACCGATGTCAGTGGATTCAGGCGCACCACAAACGGACTGACCAAGCTGGCACTGGGGTTTGTCAGGTTCATGTAGTCATCGGGAATACCGTCCGGGTTGCGGGCTCCCCGAATGCCCGTCTGGCCAGAGCAGCTCTCGTAATCCCAGCAAGCGCCGCCCCCTTCCAGGTAGATAATCGTATTACTGGTGTTCGGCACGCGGTTCACAAAGAACTTGTACTCAGAGCCGTTACCACAGACAGCGCCGGTTTCGGGTGCCAGGGGAATGGTTTGCCAGGCGTAATAGTTGCCTGGCGAAAAACCATCGTTGAACCCCGGCGGGTTGGCAAGTAAGGGGTAGTCACCCTGACGCTGAGCTGCAGTAACCGGGTTATCCGCTGCCGGTGGATTAACCAGATTCCCGAGTGTTCGCCAGAAACCATAGTCACCCAGCTCAGCCATCGCCGGGCCTGTTACGCCCAGTAGAATAAGAACAACTAGCAGTTGGTTCTTGATGCTCGTTTTCACAGGCATCCCTCCTTGATTGTTGTTATTGGGGCGTAGTCAATCATTGAGTTCACCCCTGAATCGAAACTAGACGTGACACTCTGTCATTTCAATGAATACCCCTAGAACAATTGATCCTAAAAAATGATAGGTAATAGCGTTATTGAAAAATGTAAAGGAAATGACTGAATTGGAGAGAACTACCTCCTCTACTGCCTACTTAATATTGGCCCAATGGGACTAAAAGCATTTTCATCACGACATAAAACATAACAATTTGGCACTATTTAGAAACTAACTTTCTGAAATAAAATGGATATTTAGATCAGCAACCAACAGGCAGCGTTCAACATCAGGCGGCTGTAATTCACTTTTAACAGCGATTACATAAGGGAATATTTGATGCTGGAAAGCAGTTACAACGAGGTTTTGGTCGCCTGTTCTATTATCATTGCCGTTCTTGCATCCTATACGGCCCTGAATATGGCCAGCCGTGTCTCCAGCGCATCGGGCCGCTCTGCGGTTCTATGGCTGATTGGCGGTTCCATCGCCATGGGTTTTGGCATCTGGTCCATGCACTTTATCGGCATGCTCGCCTTTAGCCTTCCCATCGAGCTAGGCTACGACGTCCCCCTCACCCTGCTGTCATTAGTCATCGCCATAGCGTGTTCTGCGTTCGCCCTTTATCTGGTGTGTCAGGACACGCTGCCCTGGGGGCGGCTGCTATCGGGTGGTTTACTGATGGGCCTGGGTGTAGCCAGCATGCACTACATCGGTATGGAAGCATTGCTCATGCATCCGTACATTTTCTATGTACCCTGGCTGGTTGGGCTATCCATTGTTATCGCCATTGTCGCGGCCACTGCCGCCCTTTGGCTGGCGTTTCGACTGCGAGAGGAAAGCAAGCGCGCCACCTTCGGCCGCATTGGCGCGTCCCTGGTTATGGGGTGCGCCATTATCGGCATGCACTATACCGGAATGGCGGCCTCCAAATTCCCGATCGACAGCTTTTGCGGCGCGGCCAACAGCGGGATCGATACAAAGTGGCTGGCTGTGCTGGTCATCATTGTCAGCCTTGCGGTGTTCGCCATTGCTCTAATTGTGTCAATGCTTGATGTACGCACCAGCCAACTGTCCAACTCACTCGATGACGCCAATAACGAACTCATCAAGCTCGCCCTGCAGGACAACCTGACCCGCATACCAAATCGTGTTCTATTGGGAGATCGGCTGGAGCAAGCGATACACCGAGCCGAGAGAAACAACGGTGAGTTTGCCGTACTGTTTTTGGACCTGGACGGCTTTAAGGCGATCAACGACATGCACGGGCACCATGTCGGAGATCAGTTGCTCAAAGAGGTGGCGCATCGCCTGCTTTCAAACAAACGTGAGGGAGACACAGCCGCGAGGCTTGGAGGGGATGAATTTGTACTCTTGTTGGAACCCTGCTCGCCGGAAACTTCCGCCGTATTTGCGCAACGGTTAATTGATGCCATTGAGCAGCCCTACGAGACTTCAAATATCCCCCTTCACATTTCCACCAGTGTCGGCATCGCGATTTACCCCCAGGACGGTAAAACCGAACATGAGCTGATGGTGAATGCTGACGCCGCCATGTATCACGCCAAGAAACAGGGCCGCAACGGCTACTGCTTTTTCGAACACGGCATGAACGCCAATGTGCACCTGCAGATGCAAATGCAGCAAAATCTGCGGCAGGCCGTCAGCCGCAACGAGCTGGTACTGCATTATCAGCCCAAGTTTGTTGCACCAGACGGCCCCATGACTGGCCTCGAAGCCCTACTGCGATGGCAAAGCCCCGATCACGGATTCCTGTCACCCGATCGTTTTCTCCCGCTGGCAGAGAGCTCCGGGCTGATCGTGCCCATTGGCAACTGGGTCATCGAGGAAGCCTGCCGGCAAATGAAGGTCTGGTACGATCAGGGGCATCAGGAGTGGAGTGTAGCGGTAAACCTTTCAGCGGTTCAGCTGGAGCATCATAGCCTGGTTGACGTGGTTCGCGAGGCATTGAGAAAGCACTCCCTGGATCCCTCACACCTGGTGCTTGAAATCACCGAAACAACGGCCATGTGCAACGCAGAAACAAGCCTCACCGTATTGAACAAACTGTCGGATCTCGGCGTGTCCATTTCCATCGATGACTTTGGCACCGGCTACTCAAGCCTGCTCTACCTTAAGCGTTTGCCAGCCAACGAGCTGAAAATAGACCGCGGCTTTATTACCGAACTGGCCCAGGATAACGATGATGAAGCAATCATCCAGGCGATCATCGCTCTGGGCAAAACGCTGGATATGAGGATTGTCGCAGAAGGTGTTGAAACAGCCGAACAACAGGCACTGCTGACCCAGCTTGGCTGCAATACCCTGCAAGGGTATCTGTTGGCGAGGCCTGCCCCGCCCGAAGCGTTGCTCGAGAAGATTGCTCACATGACCCAACGTACGGAATCGGCTCTGGTTACTTAGGTGAGCGAAGCTGCGTGACGACTGTTGGCATCGCTGACAGAAGAATGCTGCTGCCAACTATGTTGAACTATGAAAACGACGGTGCAGATCACGCACCTGTTCGGCAAGAGCGGGAACCGGACCTTCAACTGCCACGTTTGGAACGACTTCTCGGATTGGTAACGCTCGTACGGGAGGTGCTGGAACTCCAAGATCGGTAAGCCATGCCGCCAATTGCTCGGAGGAGCTCACGTACACGATACGTCCCAGCCCCACCCAGCCATGGGCGGCGGCACACATCGGACAATGCTCACCAGACGTATAGACCGTTGCTTCTGCTCTGGCCTCCGGGGTCATATTCGCCGCAGCCCACCGCGCAATCTCAAACTCCGGATGGCGGGTTCGATCACCTGAGGCAACGTGGTTGTGATCTTCAAAAAGTACCTGCCCCTCCGCTGCTACAAGCACAGAGCCGAATGGCTCGTCACCTAGCTCTAGAGCCTCAGTTGCAAGTTCTATACACCGACGCAGGTGCTGTATCTCTCCGTCGTTCACCATGACGTGCTCCTCGAATCCTGTGGCCAATATCGACGCAGAAATGCGGGTGCCGTCCATCGGCCGCGTACTGATGCGGTTGATTATATTTTGCTGGCTTCGGCTTCAGGCTCACGCCCACCGCGCAACACCAAATATAGCAGCGGGCCGGCAGACACAAACACTGCTGTCAGAATAAAAAACGGGATGAGATAGCCCAACCCTTTTCCGCGACTTTTGCCATCCCGGTACATCCAGACACAGGCCAAAGCAGCAAGAATGTAGAGATCAATAACAACCTGGGCTGTGTCCGGG
The DNA here is from genome assembly GCF_028581595.1 of Marinobacter sp. DS40M6. NCBI lineage: Bacteria > Pseudomonadati > Pseudomonadota > Gammaproteobacteria > Pseudomonadales > Marinobacteraceae > Marinobacter > Marinobacter sp. DS40M6. Next base: position 258,198 of record NZ_JAFCAE010000006.1, read on the forward strand.
CTGGACATGAGCTGAACGCCAAAAGCTAAAAGCGACTGCTCTGCTCCGGCCATTACCCAAAAGGTAAAACCCATGAACAGACAGAGAATGATTAGGGGCAAAGTCGATACTCTCATGATCTTCCTTGATTGAGGTTGAAGAAATATAACGCCTTGGCTTTGCGGCGTACCGGAGCACCAGCATAGGTGCGTTCGACAACAGCCCCTGGCTAAGCTGCTTCGAAGTCCAAGCGATGAATACCATCCAGATTGACTGTGCCGCGAGCCACCCATAGGTCATACATATCTTGCATCGCCAACCAGCTCTCAGGAGTACGCCCGAGAACCTTGGATAGCCGCAACGACATTTCTGGGCTAATACCACTATCCCCTTTGAGCAGCCGAGACAAAGTAGAAGGTGAAACGCCCAGACTGGAAGCAAGCTGACGAGAACTGATACCGAAAGGCTCCAGGTACACCTCGCGAATGAATTCACCAGGATGAGGCGGATTATGCATAGTCATTAGTGATAATCCTCGTAATCAAGAATGTAGGCGTTGCCGTCCTGGAACTCGAACGTCATGCGCCAATTTCCGTTAACCCTAATCGACCAGCGGCCTTTGTCTTTGCTCTTCAATGGATGAAGCCGAAAACCAGGGATATCCATGTCTTCCATTGAAGTCGCCGTATCCAGAGCAGCCAGCTGCATACGCAGCCTCTTGGCATGGTCGGGTTGTATGCCAGACGTGTGGCCGGTCGAGTAGAACCGCTTCAGTCCTTTGTGACGGAATGATTTAATCAAAATAGAATGCCAGCATGTTGCGCACCACGCAACAATGAAACTCAACGCTTGCAGCATGCGCGCCCACGGAATGGAGCCGAAGGCGCAATAGCTGTGCCTGCTTTTGTTAGGCATTACAGGCAGTCTCCTGTGAACAGGCAAGCTAACACTACGCCGACGAACGGCAGAATGAACACTCCCACAGTGCCAAGCACCACCGATGACACGAATGCCACATGATCACCGTGCTTTAACTTTGCGGCTAAGGCCACAGGTATGGATGCCAGGATTAGCGGTGTGGCCACGGCTAGCACCAGTGAAGCGGCCTTGCCGAACTCGCTCGCACCATCCCAAGTGTTGCCAATGCCGTAGTACGCATAAGTTAACGTTGAGCCAGCAAAAACACATAGCAAAAAGAATGCGATAGCCACTCGCATCCCTTTCTTACTGGCACCGTAGGCTGCGCCTAGCGAATAGACGAATGTGAATATGCAAGCACCTGTAAGAAAGTTCGAGTCCATTAGTTGGTATGCCTAACGCGGAGCGCAGCGGCGGCCCGTCAGGGACGTCCGGCGGCCGTAGGCCGCGTACTGGCGCGAATTGTTATGTTTTCAGCACCCACCTCGAGACCAAGGGAACGCTTCCAGCAGTAGACTTTCAGTGATAACCATGACATCAAAAATATCAGTGGCGAGACCATTAGAGTGAGTAACGGGATTCCCCACAACGCGTGGAGCAACGCCTCGGCATAACCCGTAAATGCAACCCCAAAAACCGATCCTGTTGGACCACTTTCTTTGGCAAGACCACTAGCCAAAGTGCTAGCTATGACCAAAAAAACGAGGCTGATAGTAGTAATGATGAATACAAGTTTGAAAAGTGGCCCGGCAGGCAGCTTATTTATTGTGACTGATTCCACTTCAGACATTTCTCGTAGTCTCCTTGGAAAATATAACGCCATGCGAAGCGGCCGATTTGGAGGCGCACCCGCGCCGGAAAACCGGTCCGCTTGCGCTACTGGTCATATCAGACCTCACTCTTGTAAGGCACTACGCTACCAGCCGGTCAATAAATCCAGAGCATGCGGGAACGTAAACACCGCAAGAATCAGTGCAATAACTCCTATGTACACAACCCTATAAAATTCAAAAAGTTTCGGGTCAACATCTTTATAGATGACCTTGTACTGAACCAATACCTTATGCTTTGACATCAAGTAGACCTCTCCTCCCAATAAGGGAGGAACAACCATAGCAGCAAAATACTCTTTTTCCAGATCCACTCCCAAGAACAAGATGCTCGTAAAACATACCGCTAGGAGAAGAAACCCCGCTATGAGAAGGCCTACACGGCTTTTTACGTATGGTTTAAGAGTCTCAACATTGGTTTCAAAGTATCCAATCGAAATGCTTACGATCTCATGGCATTGCGCGCACACATACCCTCTATTCGTGGGAGAAGGCATTATCGCCCCGCACTTGGGGCACACAGAGTAGTATCCACTCATAAGATATAACGCGAAGCACAGCGGCGGCCCGCCAGGGACGTCCAGCGGCCAACGGCCGCGTACTGATGCGTTTTGTTAGCAGTTTTTAGTAAAAACATAACCACGCCCCATATAGATATGGTGAATTGATGCGACAAGGGGTAAAGACGCAATACCCAGTTGCCAACTCACACCTCCCTCGCCAGCCATGATCAAGAAGCCTAAAAGAGCCAATATGCCGAATGACATAAACAGTAATATTTTTCTGGGCGATAAAGTGCGCGAATCAAGCTCCAATATCTTGATCATCAGGGAAATTAGCGCAGCCATACCGAAACAACCACCTAGAAGCATAGCCAACAGATAGACACCAGCCGTATGCCCATTAACCAACGACTGAAACGCTACCGGGATAACGACAAACCCCATAACCAATATCAAGAATGCAGGGCCAAAGCATATTACTACTTCCGCGAGCAGCAGGATCTTTAGCGCTGGCTTCATTTGATACTCCATCATCTGCTAACGCCAGCCATAAGCGGCGCCCTGATAAGGGCGTCCGGTGGAGGGCCATCGGCCCGGAACAATCTTCATGGCCTTGTTACATGCCAATGCCATATTGAGTTCTCAAACGGTCAATCTGGTTTTGGTGTTGGTTCAGGAAGGGACTTATTAACAATGCCTCTGTGCCACCATTAGATAGAGTATTCAAAACAGTTGCTGGATCGCTGTATTTGCGTAGAAAAGGCACACCATGCTCCTGAAAGTACTTATAAAGTTCAATCGCCGATGATTTAGTTTCCTCTATATTGGACACAGGAAATCGATGCTGCCCAGCGCCTTGAATATTTCCTAGCTCTGCTCCGACGATACAAACTCTCTCCCTACCCGCTCTAAACTCTACAGCAACGTCGGCAACTGCATCGAAATCTTCTACATGGTTAATGCAACCTATATGGAGAAACCAGACAAGCTCTTTCTCAGTTAATTGGAACTGACGTTTGCTCTTAACGAACTTCCAGTCCGCCAAAAGGTACTTCAATTCTTCGATAAACATGTTCTGCAATTCAGACACTTTCATGGCATGTAACGCTGAGGTAACCGGCGCCGGAGCGCCAGCGGAGGGAACCAAAAGCGGTACGCTTTTGGCGTCCGGTTGACCGTATTGTTAGGCATTCTCGAGTATTCGCTTTATCTGAGGGTCCACATATTTTGCCACAGGGTCAGCCCCATCTCCGTGATCATACTCACCAGCGTCAAAGGCTTCATAAATCCGGAACACGAGCTCAGGCAAGGTAAAACCGTCGCCTTGTTCTGAGGCGTCAGCGACTGATACTGACCAAATTGTGTTGATGGCCGCATCTGCCGTAGAAAAATCCCATTCCTTGGAAGAGTATCGATGTGCGACTTGCATCGCCAAACTATTGAGCAGCTCATGCCGACTACAGCCAGCAGCGACGCAGTTGCTGTCAATGTGGTGCAATCTCAGGGCACCTTCTGTAGCGAGTTGAAGAAAGTCTTGGGTCATAGCAATGCCTAACGCTCCGCTAATGTGCGCCGCCTGCGGCGTCACCATTGAGCGGCTTGTTAGCAGATTCTGCCTGAAGACGCTCCACCAGCCACACCTTGATGATCGATTGACGGGTAACTCCGTAGCGCGCAGCCTCACGGTCCAACGACTCCACAACCCAAGCCGGGAAGTCGACGTTGATTCGCTTTTGTTCCTGATTAACGCGACGAGCAGACGACAGGTCCAGGTCATCAACAATATCTTCTTGACCTTCCTCAAACTTTTTATCGAAGTCTTTAGCTTTCATAGAGCTCAACCTCCTTCTTGCGGGAACGTCTGACTGAAATCAGACGAATACGAGCATCCCTGTACGTGACGACAGCCGACCAGTGCTTTTCACCAATCTTGCCTATCAGCAAAAACCTCTGCTCATCCTCTGATTTTGCGCCGATCTCCAGCAGGTACGGATCTTTCCACAGCCCTTGGGCAGCAACGAAATCGATACCGTGTTTGTCCAGATTGGCCTGGCTTTTGGCTTCGTCGAATTCAAATTCATCCATGAGTACAAATTATTCCTTTTTTACTCATTCTGCAAGATTTGGGAGGAGTAGTGAAACTGCTAACGCCCTGGGTAAGCCGCCGGGACGGAGCGCAGCGTAGTACCAGTCGGCTTCACCCACTGGTTAGCACTGCACGATGGCGGCGGATTTGTTCCCCTTGGCAGCATCCTCAAGGGCCTCAATTAAGGTTGATATTAAATCACGTCCAGTGGAGGTAACGAAGTAATTGGCCAATGAGGTAATTTCGGAAGATATTTCATTACCCCACGGCGGTTGCCTACTTGGGTTTTCAATATCCCAGACGGCCCTGCTCGGCTCGAGCTGTGATAGCTCCTTTTGAATTTGAGCCAGTTCAGAAATTGCCTGATTGGCCAAGCTCGCTTCGAGATCTCCCTGGTACAGTTTACCCAGCACTACAGGAAAGCGTGTGGCCCACCCTTCACTTTCTAAATTGGCGCTTACCGTGCTGAAAAAGGCATGAAAGAAATCGGACGTACCGATTTCATCAGTAATGCTTCCTACCTTGATACCGACGGACATGCTCAACTTCCTTTTGGTGCTAACGCTAAGCTAAGCGGCGCCCTGACAAGGGCGTCCGGTGGAGGCCAAAGGCCGGAACGTACTTAAGCGACTGGTTAGCTGGGGGTAACTTTGAAGACCATTCCCTGGCAACCAACATGACGACCTGCCCCGCAGCCCTGGCACCGACACCTGCCGATGCTCCGTAATTTGAAACCACCGACAATGATGCGGTGAATGAACCTGAACTTCAGAGTAGCAGGTAAGCAAGGAACCAGGTTTCGGCGGACAGCCCCGCAACGCAAACACCTACCTTTATACCAGCACCATAATCCGCTGAGCTACCAGCAAGACGACGAACTTTGACGGCCTTGGCAGAACACCGTTGATTCGGGTTTTTCTGCCAGATATCGGCCAAGGCCCGATGGCACCAAGCCACACCAAAGGACACAAGGCACTACCAGCTAACGCTAGCGGCAGGGGCGCGACGTCAGGAGCGTGGACTTCCCCCAATAAAATGGACACGCCCCATTAATTGATTCCTTCGAACTCTATCGGAGTCCGGTAACCAAGGCC
>NZ_JAFCAE010000007.1:0-199296 GCF_028581595.1 Marinobacter sp. DS40M6
GGCCTTGGTTACCGGACTCCGATAGAGTTCGAAGGAATCAATTAATGGGGCGTGTCCATTTTATTGGGGGAAGTCCAGTGGCCTTTGCCAGGCCAGACAGGCAGGAAATCATCAGCTTGAGTGTCGAAGAGGGCACCACGGCTGTGGAGGCTGTGAAGCGTTCCGGCATTGTTGCCATATTTCCTGAGGTCGATCCGGAAAATGGCGATATGGGAATCTTCGGTAAGGTGATCAAGAATCCGTCCGCCCACGAGTTGCGGGACGGCGACCGGGTTGAAGTTTACCGGCCGCTGCAGATCGACCCCAAGCAGGCCCGGCTTAACCGGGCAAAGAAGAAGGGTTAAGGCTTGAGGCTGGCTCAGTAGGCGGGCGTTTCTTCCAGCAGCTGGGCTTCGTAATGGGAATACTGGTCGTTATCGTAGTAGACGATGACCCGTTGTTCCTTGATATCGCCACCACTGCGCTGGAAGGTATACACATAGTACTCCCGGGACGGATCGGCGGGGTTGGTCATCAGCGGGGTGCCCAGCAAGGAGTGGACCTGGCTGCGGGACATGCCCTCGGCCAGTGATGTCAGCTCTTCGTCGGTCAGTATGTTCCCCTGTTGTACATTGATCTTGTATACGCCTGGGAAAACACAGCCAGCCATGATGAGAGTTAGAATGAGAGCTGTGAGCTTTTGCATCGCCGGGGGAAATCCTCTATCTTGAAATCGCCTGCCAGGGGCAGGTGTGACACGGTCTGACCGTTAACATGCGGCTTCATCATACCGGAAGCCGTGAGGCACACCAAAGAGTGAATCGTAACATGTCATCCGAAAACACCGAATTACGAAAAGTCGGTCTTAAAGTCACTCTGCCAAGAGTGAAGATCTTCAATATTCTGGAGAACTCCGAGGAGCATCACCTCAGCGCCGAGGATGTGTACAAAAAGCTCCTCGAACAGGGTGATGACGTGGGCCTGGCAACCGTCTACCGGGTGCTGACTCAGTTTGAGGCAGCTGGCCTGGTTCTGCGCCACAACTTTGAAGGTGGGCACGCCGTTTTTGAGATGGCCGGCGACGATCATCATGATCACATGGTCTGCACTCAGACCGGTGAGGTCATTGAGTTCGTCGATGAGGTAATCGAAGAGCGGCAGCAAAAAATTGCCAAAGAACGAGGCTATGAGATTGTCGATCACAGCCTGATTCTTTACGTCAAACCCCTCAAATCCTGATAACTCAGGATTTGTTCCGGAAAAAAGAAAAAAAGGGGGCGGGGTTTTAGCCCGCCCCAACAACTCTCAGGATCGAGAGGGGAATACGCTTACCTTTCAAACTGTTCAGTGATGCGTAGCCTGGCCTTTCGTGAACATTTCGTGGGCATGGGCAATGGTGTGTTCGGTCATATCCACACCACCGAGCATTCTTGCCACTTCGCTGACCCTGCCATTGTCGTCCAATGACTCGATCTTCGAGTAAGTGGCGTCTGATTCCGTAAACTTGCTGACGAACAGGTGCTGATGGCACTGGGCCGCTACCTGGGCAAGATGGGTGACGCACAACACCTGTCCATTACTGCCCAGGCTGCGAAGCAAGCGACCAACCACTTCGGCGGTGCCGCCACCAATGCCTACATCCACCTCGTCAAAGACCAGTGTTGGTGTGGTGGAAGTTTGCGCAACCACCACCTGAATGGCCAGGCTGATGCGTGAGAGTTCGCCACCCGAGGCTACCTTGGCTAGCGGACGTGCGGGTTGGCCCGGGTTCGCGCTGACCAGGAATTCAATGTCTTCCAGGCCGTGGGGCGCAGGCTCGTCGCCTTTGTTGCGGCTCAGGTGGGTTACGAACTGGACCGCTGGCATGCTCAGTTGGGCGAGCTCCTCCGCGATGCGCTGATCAAGGTTGGCAGCAGCCTGTTGGCGTGCGTTCGACAACTCGGTGGCCAGGGTATTGAAGTGGCTTCGCTGTTCTTCCAGTTCCGCCTCCAGCTTCTCAACGCTGCCCTCGCCGTCGTCCAGCGATGCCAGTTCGGCACTCAGGCTCTGGTGGAATTCCGGGAGAGTCTCCGGTGTGATGCGGTGCTTGCGGGCCATCTGGTAAATGGCACTCAGGCGCTCTTCCACTTCGGCCAGTCGGGCTGGGTCGGCGTCGTAATCTTCCACAAAGTGGCGCAGGTTGTCGCCAGCCTCGGTGATCTGAATCTGGGCTTCATTCAGCATCTGGATGGTTTCCGTCAGTGCCGGTACCTCCACCGGCAACTGCTCCAGTTGCTGTAAAGCCTGGCGCACCAGATCCGCTGCGCTATTCTCATCTTCCGTGCATAGCAGGGTAGCCTGATGGCTGTTGTGTAGCACCGTGTCGGCATGGCTGAGCCGTTCCTGTTCTTTCTCCAGCTCTGCCTGCTCTCCGTCTTCCAGCGCCAGGCGATCCAGTTCTTCCACCTGGTAGCGCAGTAGCTGCAGGCGGGCTTCTGTCTCATCGGCATTCTGCTGGCGTTCGGTCAGCCGCTGGCGGGTTTTGTGCCAGGCTTTCCATGCATCCCTGGTTTGCTCTCCCAACGCTTCTGCGCCAGCGAACTCGTCCAGCAGTTTGCGGTGAGTCTCCTTGCGCAGCAGGGACTGGTGCTGGTGCTGGCTGTGGATGTCCATCAGGGCGCTGCCCAGATCTTTCAGGTGGGCAAGGGGGCAGGGCTGGCCGTTGATGTAGGCGCGAGAGCGGCCATCCTTGCTGATCACTCGGCGCAGGATGCATTCGTTGTCATCGTCGAGCTCATGGTTTTCCAGCCATTGCCGGGCTTCGGCAATGCGGGACACGTCGAAAGTAGCGGTAATATCGGCGCGTTTGGCGCCATGGCGTACGGCGCCAGCGTCGGCGCGCCCGCCCATGGCAAGGCCAAGGGCGTCCAGGACAATGGATTTGCCGGCACCGGTCTCTCCGGTCAGCGCCGTCATACCCTTTCCAAACTGAAGTTCGACCCGCTCGGCAATGGCGTAATTGGAAACAGTGAGCTGTGTGAGCATGCAGAGGTCCTCCGCTCAATTCCTGAATACTGTGATTACATACAGTGACTGTGAATATATACAGGGTTTTTCCTGTTTGCAAACATCGGCTGGCGAATTTGTGAATGAATGAGGTGCGCAACGGTTGAAACATCCGATACGGGCCCCATATCCGTTCGCAAACATGTTTTTTTCGGCCCATGGCGGTCGGAAACCAAACGTTAACCGGCCGGTCGTCTGGCCGCCGACGATCAAGCAGGAGTAGTCATGAGCGCTGACGAGAATCGTAACGAACAGGTGGAAGAAGAGTTGAAAGACACTGCGGAAGCCGCTCCCGAGGAAGAAACGGCGACGGAAGACAGTGCCGAAGCCGCTCCGGAAAGCGAAGTTGAGGCCCTGAAGGCCCAGGCGCAGGAGTTTCAGGAGCAGATGTTGCGTTCCCAGGCGGAGATGCAGAATGTTCGCCGTCGCGCTGAGATCGATGTGGAGAAAGCCCACAAATTCGCGCTGGAGAAGTTTGTGAAGGAGCTTCTGCCGGTCGCTGACAGCTTGGAAAAGGCGGTTGAAAGCACTGAGGGGCATGAAAGTGCCGGCGAACTGGTGGCCTCTATTCGTGAAGGGGTCGAGATGACTCTTAATCTGTTCATGGGGAGTCTCGGCAAGTTCAATGTGGTTCAGCTTAACCCCGTGGGTGAGCCGTTTGATCCCCAGCAGCACGAGGCCATGTCCATGGTGCCGGCACCTGATGCCGAGCCCAACAGTGTGGTGGCTGTGGTCCAGAAGGGCTACACCCTGAACGATCGCCTTGTTCGTCCCGCGATGGTGGTGGTCGCCAAGGCCGAAGACGCGCCAAAAATCGACGAGCAGGCTTGAAAAGCAGATTAAAGCGCCAATATAGCCAGTAAACAGGCGGCGCACCGGGACTCCGGGGCAACTTTCAAGGCAGCCGGAACTGAATTGAACAACCGAATTGGAGTAATTGCATGAGTAAGATCATTGGTATCGACCTGGGAACCACAAACTCCTGTGTAGCCATTATGGATGGCGACAAGGTCAAGGTTATCGAAAACGCCGAGGGTGATCGCACTACCCCGTCCATCGTGGCGTATACCGAAGACGGTGAAACGCTGGTAGGTCAATCTGCCAAGCGCCAGGCGGTCACCAACCCGAACAACACCCTCTACGCCATCAAGCGTCTGATCGGTCGTCGCTTTGAAGACGACGTGGTCCAGAAAGACATCAAGATGGTGCCGTACAAGATCGCCAAGGCAGACAACGGTGATGCCTGGGTCGAAGTGAAAGGCGAGAAGATGGCGCCGCCGCAGGTGTCTGCGGAAATCATCAAGAAGATGAAGAAAACCGCAGAAGACTATCTGGGCGAGAAAGTGACCGAAGCGGTTATCACCGTGCCGGCCTACTTCAACGACAGCCAGCGTCAGGCCACCAAAGACGCCGGCAAGATCGCTGGTCTGGACGTGAAGCGGATTATCAACGAGCCAACTGCTGCTGCGTTGGCCTATGGTCTCGACAAGAAGAGCGGTGACCGTACTGTTGCTGTTTATGACCTGGGTGGTGGCACCTTCGACATCTCCATCATCGAGATCGCCGATGTGGACGGTGAGCACCAGTTCGAAGTGTTGGCCACCAACGGCGACACCTTCCTGGGTGGTGAAGACTTTGACATGAAGCTGATCGAGTATCTTGCCGATCAGTTCAAGAAAGACAGTGGCATTGACCTGCGTGGCGACTCGTTGGCGATGCAGCGACTGAAGGAAGCGGCTGAGAAGGCGAAGATTGAGCTTTCCAGCAGCCAGCAGACCGATGTGAACCTGCCTTACGTGACGGCAGACGCCAGTGGTCCCAAGCACATGAACGTGAAAGTGACTCGTGCCAAGCTGGAGTCACTGGTTGAAGAGCTGGTCGAGCGCAGTCTCGCGCCGTGCCGCACCGCGCTGGAAGATTCCGGTGCCAAGATCGGTGAAATCGACGAAGTCATCCTGGTCGGCGGTCAGACCCGCATGCCGATGGTTCAGGAAAAAGTGAAGAACTTCTTCGGTAAGGAAGCGCGTAAGGACGTGAACCCGGATGAAGCTGTAGCCATGGGTGCTGCCATCCAGGCGGCCGTGCTCTCCGGTGATGTGAAAGACGTTCTGCTGCTGGACGTTACCCCGCTGACCCTGGGTATCGAAACCATGGGTGGCGTGGCGACACCGCTGATCGACAAGAACACCACGATCCCGACCAAGAAGTCGCAGACTTTCTCCACTGCGGATGACAACCAGACTGCAGTGACCATTCACGTGGTCCAGGGTGAGCGGAAGCAGGCGACACAGAACAAGTCACTGGGTCGCTTCGACCTGGCGGACATTCCGCCGGCGCCCCGTGGTACGCCGCAGATCGAAGTCACCTTCGATATCGATGCCAACGGTATCCTGAACGTGTCGGCCAAAGACAAGGCGACCGGTAAAGAGCAGTCCATCGTCATCAAGGCGTCTTCAGGTCTGAACGACGACGAAATCGAGAAGATGGTTCAGGACGCGGAAGCCAACGCCGACGAGGATCGCAAGTTCGAAGAGCTGGTCCAGGCCCGCAACCAGGGTGACGCGATGGTCCATACCGTGCGCAAGACCCTGGCCGATGCTGGTGACAAGGTGTCCGACAGCGAGAAAGAGTCTATCGAGGCTGCGATCAAGGAGCTGGAAGAAGCCCTGGCTGGTTCTGACAAGGACGACATCGAGGCCAAGACTCAGAAGCTGACGGAAGCGTCTTCTGAAATGGCCCAGAAGATGTACGCGGATCAGGCAGAGCAGGCGCAGCAGGCCGGGGGCGAAGAGTCTGCCCAGTCCGGTTCCAGCGACGACGCCGTTGATGCCGAGTTTGAAGAAGTCAAAGACGACGACAAGCGATAAAACTTAAGATCATCAGGCAGTTGGAAAACGCGGGAGCTCTTCCGCGTTTTCCTCGTTTTACCAACAGGGTTTTAGAGCATGGCCAAGCGCGACTATTACGAGATTCTCGGGGTGTCCCGGGAAGCGGATGAAAAAGAGATCAAGCGAGCCTACCGCAAGCTTGCGATGAAGTATCATCCTGACCGGAATCCGGATGATGAGGACGCCGATCATAAGTTCAAGGAAGCCAGTGAAGCTTATGAAATACTCTCCGATTCCTCCAAGCGCGCAGCCTACGACCAGTTTGGCCACGCCGGTGTTGATGGCTCTGCCGGCGGCGGATTCGGAGGAGGCGGCGGTGGTGCCAGCTTCTCCGACATTTTTGGCGATGTGTTTGGTGATATCTTTGGTGGCGGCCGCGGTGGCCGCAATACGCGCGGGGCTGACCTGCGTTACACCCTGGAGCTGGACCTGGAAGAGGCGGTAAAAGGCAAAACCGTCCAGATCCGGATTCCTGGCCACACCGAGTGCAACACCTGTGACGGTTCCGGGGCCGAGAAGGGCTCACGGCCGGAGGCTTGTGGTACTTGTAATGGCATGGGCCAGGTGCGGATGCAGCAGGGCTTCTTCACTGTGCAGCAGGCGTGTCCTACCTGTCGTGGTTCCGGCAAGATCATCAAGAACCCGTGTAAGAAGTGTCACGGTGCCGGTCGCATCCAGGAAGAGAAAACGCTGTCCGTCAAGGTGCCGCCGGGCGTGGATACCGGTGATCGTATTCGTCTCTCCGGTGAAGGCGAGATGGGTGTTGAAGGTGGGCCTTCCGGTGACCTCTATGTGCAGGTCGCGGTTCGAGAGCATTCCATCTTTACCCGTGATGGTCGCAACCTCTATTGCGAAGTGCCTATCAGCATCGTGGATGCCAGTCTCGGTGGCGAACTTGAAGTGCCGACGCTCGATGGTCGCGTTAAGCTGAAGATTCCACCGGAGACTCAGACCGGCAAGCTGTTCCGTTTGCGGAACAAGGGCGTTAGCCCGGTTCGTGGTGGTCCGTCCGGTGATTTGCTGTGTCGCGTGGTTGTGGAAACTCCGGTTAACCTCACCAAGCGTCAGAAAGAGTTGCTGGAAGAATTCCAGAAGACCCTGGACGGTGGCGATGGCAACCAGCACGGTCCGCGAAAAACCTCCTGGTTTGAAGGTGTGAAAAGCTTCTTCGACGAAATGAAATTCTGAGGGCAGACGTGATGAGGGTAGCAGTCATCGGCGCCGCAGGGCGCATGGGCAAAGTGTTGATCGAAGCCGTTGACGGAACTGAAGGCCTGGAACTTGGCGCGGCAGTCGTCGAGCCTGGCAGCAGTCTTATCGGCGCCGACGCCGGTGAAATGACCAGCATTGGTAAGACTGGCGTCAAGATGGCTGGCAGCCTCGCCGAAGTGAAGGAGGATTTCGACGTACTCATCGACTTCACCTTCCCGGATCTGACCCTGGAAAATGCGGAATTCTGTAAAACCAACGGCAAAATGATTGTGATCGGTACCACCGGCCTGACCGACGCCGAGAAAGAACAGCTCGCCGTTGCCGCGGAAAAGGCCCCGGTAGTGTTTGCCCCCAACATGAGTGTGGGCGTCAACGTCACCCTCAACCTGCTGCGCACCGCCGCTGCAGCCCTGGGTGACGACTATGATGTGGAAATCATCGAAGCCCACCACCGCCACAAGAAAGACGCGCCGTCGGGCACGGCATTGCGAATGGGCGAAGTTGTCGCCGATGCCCTCGGTCGAGACCTTAAGGAATGTGCTGTCTACGGCCGTGAAGGCTTTACCGGGGAGCGTACCCGCAAGGAGATCGGCTTCGAAACCATTCGGGCCGGCGATGTGGTTGGTGATCATACCGTTCTGTTCGCCACTGAAGGCGAGCGCATCGAAATTACCCACAAAGCCAGCAGCCGGATGACGTTTGCCAAAGGTGCGATGCGTGCGGCATTGTGGTTGGAAGGTAAGCCGGCCGGGTTGTACGACATGCAGGATGTGTTGGGGCTGAAGTAGCGACGAGTAAGATTTCGCGTGGACACAAACTGCCATATTTCGTACAATAAGGCGGTTTAACTGCACCAAGCGTAGCTTTGACAACGCTCAACAGAAAAAGCGGGACGGAGTTCAACTCCCTCTCGCTTTTTTGCGACCTGAATTTGCGCTTGCGTTCCTGTTCGTGACGAACCTGTACGCCACTCGATGAGGATACAAGCCTTGAGTACACCTGCCATCCTTGCACTCGCAGACGGAAGCCTGTTTTACGGCACCGCCATTGGCGCTGAAGGGGAAACCAGCGGAGAGGTGGTGTTCAACACCGCCATGACCGGTTATCAGGAGATCCTGACCGACCCGTCCTACTCCCGCCAGATTGTCACCCTCACATACCCTCACATCGGCAGCACCGGTGTGAATGAAGAAGACATCGAATCTGATCGCGTCCAGGCCGCCGGCCTGATAATCCGTGATCTGCCCCTGCTGGTGAGCAACTGGCGCAGCACCGGCTCGCTACAGGACTACCTGCGCGACAACAATATCGTCGGCATTGCCGATATCGATACCCGTCGCCTGACCCGAATCCTGCGGGATAAAGGGTCCCAGAATGGCGCCGTGGTCGCCGGCGCAGACGCCACGGCCGAGCGTGCTCTGGAGCTGGCCAACGCTTTTCCGGGCCTGAAAGGCATGGATCTGGCGAAGGAAGTCACCTCGGAAAAAACCTGGACCTGGAGCCAGAGTGAGTGGGATATCGAAAGTGGCTATGGCGAGCGCACCGAATCAAAATTCAAGGTCGTCGCCTGGGACTACGGTGTGAAGCTCAACATCCTGCGCATGTTGGCCAGTCGCGGCTGTGATATCACTGTTGTGCCAGCCCAGACCCCCGCTGCCGATGTGCTGGCGATGAATCCCGATGGTATTTTCCTGTCCAACGGCCCCGGCGACCCCGAGCCATGTGACTACGCCATCAGCGCCATTCGCGATGTGTTGGAGACCGACATTCCGGTTTTCGGCATCTGTCTTGGCCACCAGTTGCTGGCCCTGGCCAGCGGGGCCAAGTCCATCAAGATGGGGCATGGCCACCATGGCGCCAACCATCCGGTACAGAACATCGCCGATGGTACCGTGATGATTACCAGTCAGAACCACGGATTTGCGGTGGACGAAACCAGCCTGCCGGACAATCTGGAGGCGACCCATAAATCCCTGTTCGACGGTTCTCTGCAGGGAATCCGCCGTACCGACAAGCCAGCCTACAGTTTTCAGGGTCACCCGGAGGCGAGCCCCGGCCCGCACGACGTAGCGCCGTTGTTTGATGAATTTATCCGCCTGATGGAGGCACGTTGATGCCAAAGCGTACCGACATTAAAAGCATTCTGATCCTGGGCGCGGGCCCCATCGTGATCGGGCAGGCGTGCGAGTTTGACTACTCTGGAGCCCAGGCCTGTAAAGCCCTGCGTGAAGAGGGGTACCGGGTTATCCTGGTGAACTCCAACCCGGCCACGATCATGACCGACCCGGTAATGGCCGATGCCACCTACATCGAGCCTATCACCTGGAAGACCGTTGCCAAGATCATCGAGAAAGAACAGCCGGATGCATTGCTGCCTACCATGGGTGGTCAGACAGCCCTGAACTGCGCTTTGGACCTCGAAAAGCACGGCGTTCTGGCTGAGCATGGTGTGGAAATGATCGGCGCCAACGCCGACACCATCGACAAAGCTGAAGACCGTGATCGTTTTGACAAGGCCATGAAGAAAATTGGCCTGGAGTGCCCTCGCGCCACGATCGCCCATTCCATGGCGGAAGCCTGGGAAGTGGCCAACGACATCGGATTTCCCTGCATCATCCGCCCGTCCTTCACCATGGGTGGTTCCGGCGGCGGTATTGCCTACAACCGCGACGAATTCGAGGAAATCTGCACCCGTGGTCTGGACCTGTCGCCGACCAACGAGTTGCTGATCGATGAGTCCCTGATCGGCTGGAAAGAGTACGAGATGGAAGTTGTCCGCGACAAAAACGACAACTGCATCATCGTCTGCGCCATTGAAAACTTTGACGCGATGGGCGTGCACACCGGTGACTCCATCACCGTCGCGCCGGCCCAGACGCTCACCGACAAGGAATACCAGATCATGCGGAACGCCTCTCTGGCGGTACTGCGTGAGATCGGTGTGGAAACTGGCGGTTCCAACGTGCAGTTCGGCGTAAACCCGGACAACGGCCGTGTCGTCGTCATCGAAATGAATCCCCGGGTGTCGCGTTCTTCGGCGCTGGCGTCCAAGGCAACGGGTTTTCCGATCGCCAAGGTGGCGGCCAAGCTGGCGGTGGGTTACACCCTTGATGAACTGCGCAATGAAATCACCGGTGGTGTTACTCCGGCCTCGTTCGAGCCCAGCATCGACTATGTGGTCACCAAGATTCCGCGCTTCACCTTCGAGAAGTTCCCCCAGGCTGATGCGCGCCTGACCACCCAGATGAAATCCGTGGGTGAGGTGATGGCCATCGGTCGTACCTTCCAGGAGTCGCTGCAGAAGGCCATGCGTGGTCTGGAAGTGGGCTCCGACGGTTTTGAAGAGAAGGTCGACCTGAGCACCACCGACGGCCAGGAAACCCTCACCCAGGAACTGAATGTGCCTGGAGCCGAGCGCCTTTGGTACATCGGCGATGCCTTCCGAGCCGGGATGACCGTGGAAGAAGTGTTCAACAACACGCATGTAGATCCATGGTATCTGGTACAGATCGAAGACCTGATCAAAGAAGAGACTGCCCTCAAATCCGCCGGCAAGGCGGATATTGATCGCGATACGCTGTTCCGCCTCAAGCGCAAAGGGTTCTCCGATGCGCGCTTGGCCAAGCTGCTCAGCATTTCTGAAGTCAGCTTGCGCAAGCTGCGCCATGACCTGGACATTCGCCCGGTCTACAAGCGGGTGGATACCTGCGCGGCTGAATTTGCCTCATCAACCGCCTACATGTATTCGTCCTATGAGGAAGAGTGTGAGGCGGGTGCCTCTGATCGCGAGAAAATCGTGGTCATTGGCGGTGGTCCCAACCGCATCGGTCAGGGTATTGAGTTTGATTATTGCTGCGTTCACGCCGCCCTCGCTATGCGCGACGATGGTTATGAAACCATCATGATCAACTGCAACCCGGAAACCGTTTCCACCGACTACGACACCTCGGATCGGCTCTACTTCGAGCCCATCACCCTGGAAGATGTGCTGGAAATCATCCACGTCGAAAAACCCAAGGGTGTGATTGTCCAGTACGGCGGCCAAACCCCGCTGAAGCTGGCCCGTGGCCTGGAAGCGGCGGGTGTGCCGATTATCGGTACCAGCCCGGATGCCATCGACCGCGCCGAAGACCGGGAGCGTTTCCAGCAGATGATCGGCCGCCTCGGCCTGATTCAGCCGGAAAATGCCACCGTGCGCAGCCACGAAGAAGGCATCCTGGCGGCTCGCGAGATTGGTTATCCGCTGGTGGTACGCCCCTCCTACGTGCTGGGTGGTCGGGCCATGGAAATCGTCTATGACGAGGATGAGCTGGTTCGCTACATGCGCAATGCCGTGCTGGTCTCCAACGACAGCCCGGTGCTGCTGGATCACTTCCTCAACGCCGCCATCGAGGTGGACATTGACGCCATCAGCGACGGCAAGGACGTGGTCATCGGTGGCATCATGCAGCACATTGAGCAAGCGGGCGTGCACTCTGGTGATTCCGCCTGTTCCCTGCCGCCCTACACCCTGCCGAAAGACGTGCAGGATGAAATGCGCGAAGCGGTGCGGAAGATGGCCATTGAACTGGATGTTATCGGCCTGATGAACGTGCAGCTGGCCTGGCAGGGTGGCGAGATCTACGTGATCGAGGTGAACCCGCGAGCGTCCCGTACCGTGCCGTTTGTGTCTAAGGCCATCGGGGTGTCCCTGGCCAAGGTGGCGGCCCGTTGCATGGCTGGAAAGTCGCTGGCAGAGCAGGGCTTCACCCAGGAAATCGTGCCGACTTACTATTCCGTCAAGGAATCGGTGTTCCCGTTCAACAAGTTCCCGGCGGTGGATCCCATCCTGGGGCCGGAAATGAAGTCCACCGGTGAGGTGATGGGGATTGGTGACAGCTTCGACGAAGCCTTCGCCAAGGCGGCCCTGGCCTCCGGTGAGCGTCTGCCGGCCAAGGGTACGGCCTTCATGTCCGTGCGGGACGTCGACAAGCCCGGGGCCGCGAAAGTGGCGCAGGACCTGATTGACGCTGGCTTCAAGGTGATTGCTACCACCGGTACCGCCAAGGCGTTGAAACAGGCCGGGCTCACTGTTGATCGGGTGAACAAGGTTCGTGAAGGGCGTCCGCATATCGTGGATGCCATTAAGAATGGTCAGGTGCAGCTGATTATTAATACCACCGAAGGTCGCAAGGCGATTTCCGACTCGGCACAGATTCGCCAGTCGGCCCTGCAGACCAAGGTGACCTATACAACGACACTGGCGGGCGGCGAAGCCTTCTGCAGGGCCATTAAATTCGGCCCCGAGCGCACTGTGCGCCGCCTCCAGGATCTACACGCAGGAAAGTAAGACTATGGCTGACAGAGTACCCATGACAAAGGCGGGTGAAATCCGCCTACGTGAGGAGCTTCAGAAACTGAAGTCCGAAGATCGTCCCCGGGTGATCGCGGCTATTTCCGATGCCCGCGAACACGGCGACCTGAAAGAGAACGCGGAATACCACGCCGCTCGGGAGCAGCAGAGCTTTATCGAAGGGCGTATCCAGGAGATCGAGGGCAAGCTGTCCGCAGCCCAGGTGATCGACGTTAACACCATCGAAAACACCGGCAAGGTGATCTTCGGCACCACGGTGCGACTGCTCAATGTCGATACCGATGAGCAGGTCAGCTACCAGATCGTTGGTGAGGATGAGGCAGATATCAAGGCCGGAAAGCTGTCCATTTCCTCGCCGATCGCGCGGGCGCTGGTGGGTAAAAGCGAGGGCGACGTGGTTGCCGTGCGAGTGCCTTCGGGGACCGTTGAGTATGAAATCGAGCAGGTAGAGCACATCTGACATTCGTCGGATGCGGATTCTGCAAACAAAAAGCCGGCTGCGAATAGCAGCCGGCTTTTTACATTGTGCGGCTTTAGCGTGCTGACAGCGTCAGTGTTTCTGGCGCAGCAGGTTGGACAGCTTGGGGTTGGGCTTTTTCGCCCGGCGCAGGATCACGGCGATCTTGCCGATGGTCTGCACCAGCTCGGCACCGGAGGCTTCGCACAGGGCGGCAACGGCTTCCTGGCGGGTTTCGCGGTCCTGGCTGGCAACTTTGATCTTGATCAGCTCGTGGTCGTTCAGGGCCCGCTCGAGTTCCTCCTGAAGCCCTTCGGTCAGGCCCTTGTCGCCGACTATGATAACGGGCTTCAGGTTGTGGGCGATGCCCCGGTATTCCCGGCGCTGTTCCGGCGAAAGACTCATTATGTGATCTCTTTATGGGTGCGATTAATAAAACGTCAGCGGCGAAATGCTCGCCAATTCCGTATAATCGCGGGATTGTATCAGATCAATCGGCCGGTGAAATCGCCGTTACCACGTACCCAGATGATTGGAGGTCCAATTGGAGCGCTTTATGGAGGTAGGTCTTGGCTCGCTCGAAAACCAGTGACCGCTGGCTGAAGGAACATTTTGATGATGTCTGGGTCAAAAAGTCCCGGGAAGACGGCTATCGTTCGCGGGCCAGCTATAAGCTGATTGAGCTCGACAACAAAGACCGCCTGTTTCGGCCCGGGCAGACCGTTGTGGATTTGGGGGCCGCGCCTGGTGGTTGGTCCCAGGTGGCGGTAGAGCGGGTTGGTGACAACGGCACGGTGGTCGCCAGCGATATTCTCGAGATGAGCCCGATTGCGGGTGTGGCGTTCGTTCAGGGCGATTTCACCGAGCAGTCAGTGCTGGACGAATTGCTGGATTTACTGGGTGATCGCCGCGCTGACGTTGTAATTTCGGATATGGCACCCAATATGAGTGGTATGGCGGCAGTGGATATTCCTAACGCCATGGGTTTGGTGGAGCTGGCGCTGGATATGGCGCAGCAAGTCCTGAAGCCCGGTGGCGTGTTTGTCGCCAAGGTATTTCAGGGAGAGGGATTTGATGCCCTGCTGGCTGAAATGCGTAAAAGTTTTGGCACCGTTGTCAGCAGGAAGCCTGACTCCTCCCGTGCAAGATCGAGGGAGATTTACCAGGTGTGCAAGGGATTTAAGGGCTGACCCCGCCCCGGAACGGAATGACCGTGGGATTGACACCCCCGCAGTGGTCGATACGGATAGGCCGATTCTGGTGGACGGGCGTACAATTGGTGTAAGGTGTCAGAAAAGGCTTTCTCCTGACGGGGCGATCCTTCAATTCACAGGTGACGATCCTTGAACGATATGGCAAAAAATCTGGTTCTCTGGCTGATTATAGCCGCCGTACTGCTGATGGTGTTTCAGAATTTCACACCCACCACCAGCGGACAACAGGTCAATTATTCGCAGTTTGTGGAAATGGTGCAGGACGGACAGGTCCGTCAGGTCACCATTGATGGTCTGCAGGTTCAGGGTACCCGTGGTGACGGCTCCCAGTTCCAGACTGTCCGCCCACAGGTGTCCGACAACAAGCTGATGGATGATCTGCTGGCCAACAACGTGGAAGTCATCGGTAAGGAGCCGGAGCGTCAAAGCCTCTGGACTCAGCTGTTGGTGGCTGCCTTCCCAATTCTTATCATCATCGCGCTGTTCGTGTTCTTTATGCGGCAGATGCAAGGCGGTGGCGGTGGCAAAGGCCCCATGTCCTTTGGCAAGAGTAAAGCCCGCCTGATGAGTGAGGATCAGATCAAAACCACCTTTGGTGACGTTGCCGGTGTCGACGAGGCCAAGGAAGACGTCAAGGAGTTGGTGGATTTCCTGCGGGATCCCAGCAAGTTCCAGCGTCTTGGTGGCAGTATCCCCAAGGGCGTACTGATGGTGGGTCAGCCGGGTACCGGTAAGACCCTGCTCGCCAAGGCGATTGCCGGCGAGGCCAAGGTGCCATTCTTCTCAATCTCCGGTTCGGACTTCGTGGAAATGTTCGTGGGCGTGGGTGCCTCCCGTGTCCGTGACATGTTCGAGCAGGCCAAGAAGCAGAGCCCCTGTATCATCTTCATCGACGAGATCGATGCCGTTGGCCGCCATCGTGGCGCTGGCATGGGTGGCGGTCACGACGAGCGTGAGCAGACACTGAACCAGTTGCTGGTAGAGATGGACGGCTTCGAAGGTAACGAAGGCGTTATCGTGATTGCCGCCACCAACCGTCCGGACGTACTGGATCCGGCGTTGCTCCGCCCGGGTCGCTTTGACCGCCAGGTCGTTGTCGGGCTGCCGGACATCATCGGCCGTGAGCAGATTCTCAAGGTTCACATGAAGAAAGTGCCTCTGGCCGATGGGGTGGAGCCTGTGTTGATTGCCCGTGGCACGCCCGGCTTCTCGGGTGCTGACCTGGCGAACTTGGTGAACGAAGCTGCGTTGTTTGCGGCCCGTCGTAACCAGCGTCTGGTTTCCATGGAAGAGTTTGAGCTCGCGAAAGACAAGATCATGATGGGCGCCGAGCGCAAATCCATGGTCATGAGCGAGAAAGAGAAGCGTAATACGGCTTACCACGAGTCCGGTCACGCCATTGTCGGGCGTTTGATGCCTGAGCATGATCCGGTCTACAAGGTCAGTATTATTCCTCGCGGCCGCGCATTGGGTGTCACTATGTTCCTGCCAGAGGAAGACAAGTACAGCCACAGCAAGCGCTTCCTGATCAGTTCCATCTGCAGTCTGTTTGGTGGCCGTATTGCCGAAGAACTGACCCTTGGTTTCGATGGTGTCACCACCGGTGCTTCCAACGATATCGAGCGGGCAACCAGTCTGGCGCGTAATATGGTCACGCGTTGGGGGCTGTCGGAGAAGCTCGGCCCGCTGCAGTACGATACAGACAGCGAAGAGCCTTTCCTCGGCCGGTCTGCCGGCCAGGCGCAGACGGTCTATTCTCCGGAAACGGCGCAGCGTATCGATGAGGAAGTTCGCAACATCATTGACAGCTGTTATGAAAAGGCGAAGCAGTTGCTCGTCGATAACCGTGACAAGCTCGACCTGATGGCGGACGCCCTGATGAAATACGAGACCATCGACCGTCACCAGATTGATGACATCATGGAAGGTCGTGAGCCCCGTCCGCCGAAAGGTTGGGGTGATAGCGGTCCCTCCGGTGGTGTTCCGGCTGATGAGCCTGAGCAGGCGCCTGCTCCGAAGGGTTCCGACGACGGTCGCCAACCAGGTGTTGGTCGACCGGCCGGTGAGCACTGAGCCAGGCTGGATACTGATCCGATGTAGTTGAAGACTGAACGCCGCCCCTGACGGGGCGGCGTTTGTTTTTGCGGGTTGCAGAAAAGGTTATTTATGCAGATAAATTTCGCGGGCAGGGTTCTGGATATGTCTGGCTGCCACGTCATGGGGATTCTGAACGTGACGCCGGACTCCTTTTCGGATGGAGGTCGGTACAATACCGTTGAGATTGCCCTGGCAAGGGCCCGCGAGATGGTGGCGGACGGTGCGGCTTTTATTGATGTAGGTGGTGAGTCCACGCGGCCAGGTGCCACGCCGGTGTCTGTCGAGGAAGAACTTGAGCGAGTGTGTCCGGTGGTGGAGGCGATTGCCCGTGATTTGGACGTTGTCGTTTCGGTTGATACCAGTTCTCCCCAGGTTATGGCAGAGGTGGTGAAGCTCGGTGCCGGGATGATCAACGACGTCAGGGCGTTGCAGCGGGATGGCGCGCCCGAGGTGGTGGCAAGCGCTGGAGTGCCGGTGTGTGTCATGCACATTCAGGGTGAGCCGGATACCATGCAGGATGATCCTCGCTACCGGAGTGTGCGGCGGGAGGTGAGTTCGTTTCTTACCGAGCGAATGCGGGTGATAGAGAAAGCCGGTGTGCGGCCAGACAACATCATCCTTGATCCCGGCTTTGGTTTTGGCAAGTCTCCGCAGCACAACCTGCAGCTCTTGGCCTCGCTGGAACAGCTGCAGTTGCTGGGGCACCCGATTCTGGTGGGCATGTCCCGCAAGAGCATGCTGGGCCATATCACCGGTCGTGATGTCAGTGAACGCTTGCCCGCAAGCCTCGCTGCCGCGACAATATCCGCCATGAAGGGCGCATCCATCATTCGCGTCCACGATGTCAGGGAAACAGTCGATGCCGTTAAAGTGGTGACGGCAATGGAGGAAGCTGGACGATGAGCGACAGAAAATACTTCGGCACGGACGGTATCCGGGGTCGGGTGGGCGAATTTCCAATAACCCCCGAATTTATGCTGCGCCTGGGTTGGGCTGCGGGGCAGGCCTTCAAGCGGGATGGGCAGCGCAACAGTGTGCTGATTGGTAAAGACACCCGTCTCTCGGGCTATATGTTCGAATCCGCCCTCGAGGCAGGTTTGTCCGCGGCCGGAGTGGACGTGAAGTTGCTCGGGCCCATGCCCACCCCTGCGATCGCCTACTTGACCCGAACCTTTCGCGCCTCCGCGGGTATTGTCATCAGTGCGTCCCATAATCCGCACCACGACAACGGTATCAAGTTTTTCTCCCCCGCTGGGACCAAGCTGGATGATGCTCTGGAAGCAGAGATCGAGAAGTGGCTTGATAAGCCCATTGAGGTCTGCGGCTCGAAAGAGTTGGGCAAGGCGTTCCGGGTTGATGACGCACCAGGCCGATACGTTGAGTTCTGTAAGAGTACGGTACCCAACGAGTTTTCACTCGAAGGACTTCATATTGTCCTGGATTGCGCTCACGGTGCTACCTACCACGTCGCCCCGAAAGTGTTCCGCGAGTTGGGGGCGAAGATTTCCGTGGTAGGGGGCGAGCCTGATGGTCTGAATATCAACCTTAATGTCGGTTCCACTCACATGGGATCATTGAGCAAGGCCGTTCTGGAGAAGCAGGCTGATCTCGGGATCGCCTTTGATGGCGACGGTGACCGGGTGCTCATGGTGGATCGTGACGGCTCGGAAGTCGATGGCGACGAGTTGCTCTACGTGATCGCCGCGCAACGTCATGCCGCCGGAACCTTGAAAGGGGGCGTTGTGGGCACCCTGATGACCAATCTGGGCGTTGAGTTGGCGCTCAGGGAGCAGGGTATTGATTTCGAGCGTGCCAAAGTCGGCGACCGGTATGTCATGGAGCGACTCATCGACCGGGGCTGGCTGCTTGGCGGTGAAGGTTCCGGCCATATGGTCATCCGAGATTGCACCAGCACTGGTGACGGTATTGTGTCTGCGCTCCAGGTATTGTTGGCCATTCGTCGCGCAGGCAGTTCCCTGGCAGACCTTCGCCAGGGTATGAGCAAGTTGCCTCAGAAAATGATCAACGTGCGTGTCGACCAGCGTTTTGATCCCCTCGGGCGTGACGATATTGTCAGGGCAGTGGAGTCGGCGGAGGCCAGGCTGGGTGGCGGTGGTCGCGTGCTGCTGAGGGCGTCGGGCACCGAGCCTCTGATCCGGGTAATGACGGAAGGGCAGGATGAGGCACAAATCGTGAAAATTGCCGAGGAACTGGCTGTTGTGGTTGAGAATTCCCGGGCATGATTTTGTGCTTAGGGGCAGTTGTCTGCTGTAAAAGACTGCTGTATAGTTCGCCCTCCCTTGAATCAGGGATTTTTTATGCGCCGTAAGATTGTCGCCGGCAACTGGAAAATGAACGGGTCGAAAGACTTGGTAAGCAATCTGGTTGGTCAAGTCCGGTCCGAATTAGCATCGTTTGATAATGGTGTGGAGGCTGTTATTATTCCTCCCGCCCTGTATGTTGGCGATGTTGCTGAGCAGGCTGGCGATAAGCTGGCTGTTGGTGTTCAGAATGTAGCGTGCTGGGATTCAGGCGCCTACACCGGGGAAATTTCCGCGGCGATGGCAAAAGATTGCGGCTGTGGTTTTACCTTGGTCGGGCATTCGGAGCGCAGGCAGCTCTTCGGCGAAACCGATGAGCAGGTTGCCACCAAGGTCGGGCAGGCCCTGACGTCAGGGTTGGTCGCTGTTGTTTGCGTTGGCGAGACCCTCGAAGAACGTGATGCGGGCAAGGCTGAAGGTGTCGTGTCGCGACAGGTTCGCAAGGCCCTCGTCGACGTTGGCAGTGAGTCATGGCAGCAGGTTGTGATCGCCTATGAGCCGGTTTGGGCCATAGGGACGGGTAAAACCGCCACCGCTGATGATGCTCAGGCCATGCATGCCGCTATCCGCGATGTGTTGAAGTCCCTTGGGGCTCCGGCGGATGAGATATCGCTGCTTTACGGCGGCAGTGTAAAAGCGGATAATGCCGCGGCGCTTTTTGCTCAGCCGGACATCGATGGCGGGTTGATTGGTGGCGCGTCATTGGATGCAAACGATTTTGTAAGTATTTGCCGGGCGGTGCCAGGCAAGTCCTGAGCGTTAAAGGTTCGCGAAAGCCATTAGCAAGAGTCATTAGAGAGTCATTATGGATTGGGTCGAAACACTGGTTGTCGTTCTGCACGTGCTCATTGCGGTGGCGCTGGTGACGCTGGTCCTGCTCCAGCAGGGTAAGGGTGCCAATGCCGGTGCTGCATTTGGTGGCGGCGCCTCCCAGACCGTGTTTGGCAGCGAGGGCAGCAGTAGCTTTCTGACCCGTGCCACAACTTTGCTGGCTATCGTATTTTTTGTAACGAGTTTTTCGCTGGCTGTATTTGCCAAGCAGCGTGCCGAAGTGGCAGGTGAGGCGGGTATTCCTGTAGTCCAGGAGTCACCGGCCGAATCGGATGCCGGGCAGGCTGAGGGTGAATCAGCGACAGAAGGCGAAGACGGGCGCGGGGATGAAAATAAACTCCCCGAGCTCGAGTAAAGGTGCTGCCCAGGTGGTGGAACTGGTAGACACGCTATCTTGAGGGGGTAGTGGCGAAAGCCGTGCCGGTTCGAGTCCGGCCCTGGGCACCATATAAGAAGAAAAACGGCTTGGATTTACCAGGCCGTTTTTTTTGGTCAGTCCTTGACCAGTAAGGCCGGCGTCTCTATACTCCGGCGGATATTGGAGCGGGCTCCGGGCACAGTTTGCCCTGCCGGTTCCAGGCAGGCCAGGTGTCTGTCAGCAGGGGGTGTTTAGATTGCTTTTCCCCTGTGAGTTCTTGCAACAAAGGGCCCCACTTTTTAGGGGCTTTTTGATTAAGGGGCCTGGCGCATCAGGCCCTGGTGCATAAAAAGGGCTGATCAACAGCCCTTTTTTTGTTTTTGGGGTCGGAAAAATCGAGTAACGGAGACGGGATAACCTTGTCAGCCAAGTTGAAGCAGCTGGAAGAATTGCTCAGGCCCATTGTGGAAGGCCTGGGTTACGAGTTTTGGGGCATTGAATTTCGCTCCCAGGGACACCATTCCCTGTTGAGAATTTTTATTGACGATGCTGAAAACGGCATCGGCATTGAAGACTGTGAGAAAGTCAGTCGCCAGGCCAGCGGCGTAATGGATGTGGAAGACCCCATTCAGACGGAGTATACCCTGGAGGTATCTTCTCCGGGCATGGACCGGCCGTTGTTCCGTCTGGAGCAATATGAGGCATTCGCAGGCCACCAGGTCCAGATCAAATTACGAATGGCATTTGAGGGGCGTCGCAAGTTTCAGGGCCTGATTAAAGGCATTGAAGGTGAAGACGTTGTCGTGGTTGTTGATGATCACGAATACCTGTTGCCATTCGATAGCATCGAGAAAGCCAACATCGTTCCGGTATTTGAGTAAGTCAGTGGACGCAAAGTTTATTTTTAAGGGCAGGGCAATCCAATGAGTAAAGAGATCTTGCTGGTGGTTGAATCCGTCTCGAACGAGAAAGGTGTCGAGAAGGACGTGATCTTCGAAGCAATCGAGCTGGCACTCGCCACCGCTGCCAAAAAACGCTACGACGACGAGGAAGCGGACATCCGCGTTTCCATCGATCGCCGCACCGGCGAATATGAAACGTTCCGTCGCTGGCTGGTGGTTGATAACGATGCGGTTCCTGCTTTGGGCACCGAGCTGACCATGCAGGAAGCGGAAGAAATCGACAAGAGTCTGCAGCCCGGCGATATCCACGAAGAGAAAGTGGAATCCGTTGCCTTCGGCCGTATTGGTGCCCAGGCAGCGAAGCAGATCATATTCCAGAAAGTGCGGGAAGCCGAGCGCACCAAGATTGTCGACAGCTACCGGGATCGCGTAGGTGAGCTCGTCTCTGGCACCGTAAAGAAAGTGACACGTGACAACGTCATCGTGGATCTGGGTGCCAACGCCGAAGCCTTGCTGCCCCGTGAACACCTGATTCCCCGTGAAACGTTCCGGATGGGTGATCGTGTGCGCTCTCTGCTGCAGGAAATCCGTACCGATCATCGCGGCCCGCAGCTGATTCTGAGCCGTACCGATCCGCAGATGCTGATCGAACTGTTCCGCATTGAGGTGCCGGAAATCGCGGAGGAGCTGATTGAGATTCGTGGCGCAGCCCGGGACCCAGGCTCCCGCGCCAAGATTGCGGTCAAGACCAACGACCGCCGGATTGATCCGGTGGGTGCCTGCGTGGGCATGCGTGGTTCACGAGTACAGGCAGTTTCCAACGAGTTGGGTGGCGAGCGTGTGGATATCGTGCTGTGGG
Source organism: Marinobacter sp. DS40M6 (assembly GCF_028581595.1). Classification (NCBI taxonomy): domain Bacteria; kingdom Pseudomonadati; phylum Pseudomonadota; class Gammaproteobacteria; order Pseudomonadales; family Marinobacteraceae; genus Marinobacter; species Marinobacter sp. DS40M6. Next base: position 21,517 of record NZ_JAFCAE010000007.1, read on the forward strand.
ACGACAACCCCGCGCAACTGGTCATCAATGCCATGGCGCCGGCGGAAGTGGCGTCCATCGTCATGGACGAGGATCGCCATACCATGGAAGTGGCAGTAGCTGAGGACAATCTGGCCCAGGCGATTGGCCGGAATGGTCAGAATGTTCGGTTGGCGACGGATCTTACCAGCTGGACGCTGAACGTCATGACAGAAGAGGAAGCGGGTGAGCGTCAGGAGCAGGAGTATAATTCTCTGCTCGAGCACTTCACCGGCAATCTGGATGTGGACGAAGAATTTGCAGGTGTCCTCATTGAGGAAGGGTTTACCTCCATTGAGGAGGTAGCGTACATCCCCATGGAAGAGATGCTTGCCATTGACGGTTTTGATGAAGAAACCGTGACCGAATTGCGTCGCCGTGCCAAGGATGCCCTGTTGAATCAGGCCCTGGCCAGTGAAGAGGCGCTAGAGGGCGCTGAGCCCGCAGAAGATCTTCTCGCAATGGACGGTATGGATCGTGGCCTGGCTTTCAAGCTGGCCGGTATGGGGATTCGTACCATGGAAGATCTTGCAGAGCAGTCGGTTGACGACTTGCTCGACATTGAAGGAATGGAAGAAGAGCGTGCCGGCCAGTTGATTATGGCAGCACGCGCCCCCTGGTTTGAAGACCAGGCTTAATCGGGAGGAGGACCAGTATGGCTGATGTAACGGTAAAACAACTGGCCGCAGATGTAGGCGCTCCCGTGGATCGTTTGCTGCGACAGATCGTGGAGGCTGGCCTGAAAGCCCGCTCCGAAGGGGATTCTGTTACCAGTGATGAGAAGCAGCAGTTGCTGACCTATCTGAAAAAGAATCACGGTGAGAGTGAGGCTGAGCCCAAGAAAATCACTCTTAAGCGCAAGACAACAACCACGCTGAAAGCGGGCCGTACCAAAACGGTCAATGTTGAGGTTCGCAAGCGCCGTACGTATATCAAGCGCGCCGAGCTCGAGCCGGAAGCGGCGAAGCAGGAAGAAGCTGCCGAGCAGGCGGCTGCGGCCCCGGAAGAGGCCCCAGCGACAGTCGCGGCTGAGCAGGCACAGCCTGCGGATGCGCCGAAGCCGGAAGCGCCGGTGTCAGATTCTCCGGCTGAAGAGCCGGCTGCTGACGAAAAACCGACTGAAAAAGCTCAGCCGGAAGTGGCTGCCGAGCCGGAACAGTCACCGGTTCCCGCGCCGGAAGACATGCCGATTCCGCCGCCTGAAGAAGGCGAAGGCAAGGATCGAAAACCGAAGAAGAAGAAGGAAAAGGCCCGCGAGCGCGGTGATGAGCCCGAAGAGGGTAAGCCCAAGAAGAAGTCCGCAGGGCATCGTGGGCCGCGCAGCCGTCCGGTGGAAGAGCCTCTGATTATCAATGAAGAGGAAGAAGACACCACGCTGCGCAAGCCGCTCCGTGCGAAAAAGAAACCCAAAGAAAAGCGTCATGCTTTCGAGAGGCCGACCAAGCCAATGGTACGAGAAGTCGATATTCCCGAGACGATCACAGTGGGTGATCTTGCCCAGCGGATGGCGGTCAAGTCAGCGGACGTCATCAAGAAACTGATGGGCATGGGGGTAATGGCGACAATCAACCAGGCTCTCGATCAGGAAACCGCTGTTCTGGTGACTGAGGAACTCGGTCACAAAGCCAACACGGTGAGTGAAGATGCGTTCGAGGAAGAGGTTCTGAGCGAATTCTCCTTTGAAGGCAAGGAAAAGACCAAGCGTGCGCCGGTTGTCAGTGTGATGGGTCACGTTGACCACGGTAAGACCTCGCTGCTGGATTACATTCGCCGCACCAAGGTGGCGTCCGGCGAGTCTGGGGGTATCACCCAGCACATCGGTGCGTACCACGTTGAAACCGACCATGGCATGGTGTCCTTCCTGGATACTCCGGGCCACGCCGCCTTCACGGCGATGCGTGCGCGGGGTGCCCAGTGCACCGACATCGTTATCCTGGTGGTGGCTGCCGATGACGGCGTTATGCCGCAAACCAAGGAAGCCGTGGATCACGCACGTTCCGCCGGCGTTCCCATCGTCGTTGCCATCAACAAGATGGACAAGGAAGAGGCCGACCCGGATCGTATCAAGACCGAATTGGCGGGTATGGAAGTTATTCCGGAAGACTGGGGCGGTGACGTTCAGTTTATCCCTGTATCCGCCCATACCGGTGACGGCATTGAAGACCTGCTTGAGGCACTGCTGCTGCAGGCTGAAATCCTTGAGCTCGAGGCCTCTCCGGATGCACCTGCGAAGGGTGTAGTGGTCGAATCCAGCCTTGAGCGTGGTCGCGGTTCCGTGGCTACCGTACTGGTGCAGAACGGCACGCTCCGTCAGGGCGAGATGGTGGTGGCTGGTTCCTTCTTCGGTAAGGTTCGCGCCATGACCGACGAGGCCGGCAAGCAGGTCAAAGAAGCCGGGCCTTCCATTCCGGTGGAAATCCTGGGCCTGAATGGCACGCCGAACGCTGGTGATGAGTTCTTTGCCGTGGCTGATGAGAAGAAAGCCAAGGAGCTGGCGGAATTCCGCCAGTCCCGCGAGCGGGAGCAGCGTCTGCACAGGCAGCAGGCTGCGAAGCTTGAGAACCTGTTCGAGAATATGGGCAAGGACGAGGTCAAAACCCTCAACGTGGTGCTCAAGACCGACGTTCGTGGTTCCCTGGAAGCCATCACCAAGTCGCTGCAGGATCTTGGTAACGACGAAGTACAGGTCAAGATCGTGTCCTCGGGCGTTGGTGGTATCGCAGAGACGGACATCAGTCTGGCCATGGCGACCAACGCGGTTATCTTCGGCTTCAACGTGCGTGCGGACACCGCGTCCAAGCGTCTGGTGGAGCAGGAAGGTCTGGATCTGCGCTACTACAGCATCATCTACAACCTGATTGATGATGTGAAAGCAGCTCTGACCGGCATGCTGGCGCCGGAATTCCGCGAGGATATCGTGGGCATTGCCGATGTGCGTGATGTGTTCCGTTCGCCGAAGTTTGGCCAGGTGGCTGGCTGTATGGTCACCGAGGGTAACGTTTACCGCAACAAGCCGATCCGTGTCCTGCGTGACAACGTGGTTATCTTTGAAGGCGAGCTGGAATCGCTGCGCCGCTTCAAGGATGACGTACCCGAAGTCCGCAACGGTATGGAGTGTGGTATCGGCGTTAAGGGCTACGACGTGAAGGTCGGCGACCAGATCGAGGTATTCGATCGCGTTCGGGTTGAGCGTAAGCTTGAGTCCACCGGCGCGTGATGCGCCTGAGATTAAAGGAAACCTGATGCCAAGAGAGTTCAGCCGGATTGATCGCATCGGCGATCAGATGCAGCGGGAGCTGGCCCAGCTCATCCAGCGGGAGGTCAAAGACCCGCGGGTGGGCATGGTCACGGTGAATGCCGTCAAGGTGAGCCGTGACCTGGGTTATGCAGACGTTTACGTATCGCTGCTGACCACCGAAGAGCTGACCGAGGAGTCGCCGCAGGTGCGGGATTCCCTGACAGTGCTGAATAAAGCGGCTGGCTTCCTGAAAGGGCAGGTCGGCCGTGCCATGAAATTGCGGGTGACGCCCCAGTTGCGTTTTCATTTCGATACGTTGCTTGGGCACAGCCGTCACATGGACAATCTGATTCGGGAAGCGGTTGGCGACAAGCCAGTGGTTGACCGTGACGACGACGCCCGCAACGACGGGGCGTCTGATGATCCGGAGCAAAAGGCTTGAGTCGACGTCGTAAAGGCCGCGATGTTAACGGCATACTGGTGATCGACAAGCCGATGGACATTACGTCCAACGGCATCCTGCAGCAGGTAAAACGCCTGTTCGGGGCGGCCAAGGCCGGTCACACCGGTGCGTTGGACCCGCTGGCCACCGGCGTGCTGCCGTTGTGCTTTGGTGAAGCCACCAAGTTTTCCCAGATGATGCTGGACAGCGACAAAGCCTACATCGCCACCGCTCGCCTGGGTGTCCGTACCGAAACCGGGGACAGCGAAGGTGCCGTGGTTGCTGAGAAACCGGTGCCCTCTGGGCTCGATGCCGATGCCCTGGAGCCGGTGTTGGAACGCTTTCGTGGCGATATCCAGCAGGTTCCCTCCATGTACTCCGCGCTAAAACACAAGGGCAAACCGCTCTATGAATACGCGCGCGAAGGTATTGAGGTGGAGCGTCCGTCGCGCCCGGTGACCATCTACGAGTTGACGCTGCTGGAGGTGCGCGAGACCGAGATTGATATCGCGGTAAGTTGCACGAAAGGCACTTACATTCGTTCGCTGGTGGAGGACATTGGCGAGGCGTTGGGTTGCGGTGCCCATGTGACGGCACTGCGCCGCACCATGGCCTCCGGCTTCACGCTCGCGGATGCCCGTGAGGTTCCAATGCTGGAGTCCATGCGCGAAGAAGGTGAAAGTCTGGATGGCCTGCTGGTGGCCCCGGATGCTGCTCTGTCCATGTTCCCGGAGCGGGATCTGGAAGGCAGTTCGCTGGTGTCGATATTGAACGGACAACCAGTTAGAATATCGGGTCAGCCCGCGGAAGGGTTCGTTCGCCTTTATGGCAACGGGCGTTTTGTCGGGCTGGCGGAAGGATTCCCGGAGGGGGAGGCGACCAAACTGGTGCCTCGTCGTCTGGTGAAGAGTGGCTGATAGCCCTTTGAGGGTTATTGCCAGTTAGCCGGGCTGTAGAGATGCGTGGTTCGGCCGAATTCGATAGCATCGCGACAATGAGGTGAGTTTTATGGCACTTTCTGCCGACGAGAAAGCACAGATCGTTAAGGATTTTCAGCAGGGTGATGGCGATACCGGTTCTCCTGAAGTTCAGGTTGCACTGTTGAGCCACAACATCAACAAGCTGCAGGATCACTTCAAGACCAACAAGCAGGATCACCATTCCCGCCGTGGTCTGATCCGGATGGTTAACCAGCGTCGTAAACTGCTGGATTACCTGAAGCGTAAGAACGCAGACCGCTACCTGGACCTGATCCAGCGTCTGAGCCTGCGTCGCTAATCCGGTTGTACTTAACGGCCGGCGGGGCTTTGATAGCCCCGCTGGTTGTGCCTCTCTCCTGCATCGTGTCTGTCTGTGAACCCTGAAGGAACTCCCTGTCGTAACGGAAAGCTGAAATTGATAGCAGGTTGTTGAAAAGCCCGGTTTAGCCAGGTGGCTTACGCCCCGGGGTTTTGCAACAGCCTGTTAGCTTTCAGACGGGCTACCCTTCAGTTCATCACTTCAGACGATGTTGCAGTTATAGCGGATAACTCGCAGGGGCGAGTTGTCCGGGTCAACCAATTGAAATGATGAATTCAGGAGTTACCGTGGATCTCAATCCCGTTAAAAAATCGTTCGAACTCGGCGGCAAGACCGTCACCATTGAAACCGGTCGCATCGCCCGCCAGGCCACCGGCTCTGTGCTGGTCACCGTAGACGACATTTCGGTACTGGGTACCGTGGTTGCGGCCAAGGAAGCCAAGCCGGGCCAGCCGTTTTTCCCGCTGACCGTCAACTACTTCGAGAAAACCTACGCTGTGGGCAAAATCCCGGGTGGTTTCTTCAAGCGTGAAGGCCGTCCGTCGGAGAAGGAAACCCTGACGTCTCGCCTGATTGACCGTCCGATTCGTCCACTGTTTCCCAAGGGATTCATGAACGAAACCCAGGTCATCACGACGGTCATGTCCTCCAGCAAGAACCAGGATCCGGATATTGCCGCCATGCTGGCCGCTTCCGCCGCCCTGTCCATCTCCGGTATCCCGTTCGATGGTCCTATCGGTGCATCCCGCGTCGCATACACCAATGAGCGTGGCTACTTCCTGAACCCGACCTTTGAAGAACTGGAAACCTCCCTGCTGGACATGGTGGTTGCCGGTACTGAAGACGCGGTTCTGATGGTTGAATCCGAAGCCAAGGGCCTGACAGAAGACCAGATGCTGGGTGCCGTGCTCTTCGGGCACCAGGAAATGCAGACAGCGGTTACCGCGATCAAGGAATTTGCCGCTGAAGTTGGCAAGCCTCGTTGGGAGTGGCAGCCAGAAGCAGAGAACACTGAGCTTCTGAACGCTGTAAAGGCTGACTTTTCGGCCGATATCGAGCAGGCCTATGGCATCCGTGACAAGATGGAGCGCTATGCCCGCTTGAGCGAGATCAAGTCCGCTGCCGTTGAAAAACTGGCCGGAGAAGAAGAAGGCCAGCCGGCGGAAGACGAAGTGAAGAAGTACTTCGCCAAGGTTGAGAAGACCATCGTTCGCCAGCAGGTTATCGATGGCAAACCTCGTATCGACGGCCGCGACAACAAGACAGTTCGCCCGATCGAAGTGGAAGTTGGCGTTCTGCCCAGCACCCACGGCTCCGCCCTGTTTACCCGTGGCGAGACCCAGGCCATCGTGACCACCACGCTCGGTACCGCGCGTGACATGCAGATCATCGATGCCCTGGAAGGTGAGCGTAAAGACCCGTTCCTGTTCCACTACAACTTCCCTCCGTACTCCGTTGGCGAAGCTGGCCGTGTGGGTACGCCGGGTCGTCGTGAAGTTGGTCACGGCCGTCTGGCCAAGCGTGGTGTGGCAGCGGTTATGCCCACCATGGAAGAATTCCCGTACACCATCCGTGCGGTATCTGAGATCACTGAATCCAACGGTTCCAGCTCCATGGCGTCTGTCTGTGGTTCCAGCCTGGCACTGATGGATGCGGGCGTGCCCATCAAGGCGCCGGTGGCCGGTATCGCCATGGGTCTGGTCAAGGAAGGCGACCAGTTCGCGGTTCTGACCGATATCCTGGGTGATGAGGATCACCTCGGCGATATGGACTTTAAAGTGGCGGGTACCTCTGAGGGTATCACTGCTCTGCAGATGGACATCAAGATTCAGGGCATCACCGACGAGATCATGGAAATTGCGCTGGATCAGGCCAATGCAGCACGTCTGCACATCCTGGGTGAGATGGCCAAGGTTATCTCTGCGCCGCGCAAAGAGCTTTCCAGCCGCGCGCCGAGCATTACGACCATCAAGATCAACCCGGAGAAGATCCGCGACGTTATCGGCAAGGGCGGTTCCACTATCCGCTCCATCTGTGACGAGACCGGTGCTTCCATCGATCTGGATGACGATGGCAACGTGAAGATCTATGCCGACAATCAGGATGCGGCCAATGCTGCGATGAAGCGGGTGATGGAAATCACTGCGGAAATCGAAGTAGGCGCTATCTACAGCGGTCGCGTTGAGCGCATCGTGGACTTCGGTGCCTTTGTTAACATCCTGCCTGGCAAGGATGGTCTGGTGCACATTTCCCAGATCTCCGAGCGTCGCATCGAGAACGTGACTGACGAGCTGAGCGAAGGTCAGGAAGTTCTGGTGAAGGTTCTGGATGTGGATAACCGTGGACGCGTGAAGCTGTCCATGAAGGAAGTGAAGGAAGGTGAGCAGCCGACGGATCTGTCCGCGCTGTAAGGCTCTGCCTTCGACAAAAGCCCGCCGCTCTCCGGAGTCTGGCGGGTTTTTTTGTTTTCAGGCCTTCAACTCTTGTGAAGCGCCCGTCGCAGACAGGCTTTCAAAACACGCCACGTAAATACGTCCCTGTAGGGCTCGGTCGCGCCATCCCTGGCGCTCCACGGTTTTGCAAGCCTATCTGCGACGGACGCCCAGGCTATTTACTCGCCTTCCATAAATTCCAGAACTTCATCCTGATAACCCGGAATCACAAATGTTGAGGCGTGGGGCGTATCCGTCTGCAAGAACGTTTTGGGTTCTTCTGCTGCCTCGTACAATCGCTCCCCGTGGTGAAACGGGATAATCCCGTCCCGAACACTGTGAATCACCATCACTGGAACCGGGCTGATATCACTGATGCGTTCGTAAGCCTCGTATTCGTCAGTGATCGTCCAGCTCAATGGAACCTGCAGTGGCCAGGTGAGCCAGAAGTCGCCGAGTTTTTCACGGGCAATGGCGCGGAAGCCGGAGAAGGTGCCGTCGAGGATCACGCCGTCCAGGGGTGGTTGTTCGTCTCGCTTTACCCATTCACTGGCCAGGGCGGTTCCCAGTGCGCCACCCAGACTCTGGCCCAGAAGGAACAGGGGCTGGCTCTGTACGTCCGGCTGGTCAACCAGCCATCGCAGGCCGGTCTCTGCGTCGTGCAGGGTGCCTTCTATGTCCGGTGCGCCGGTGGAGCGCCCATATCCCCGGTAGTCGATCAGGAAGACGTTGTAGCGTTTCTCAGGGAGCCAGGCGACGTTCATGATGTGGCTGCTGATGTTCTGGGCGTTGCCGTGAAGAAAGTAAACGGTACCTTTTGGTTCGGAGCTGGCGGGGAGCCACCAGCCGTGGAGGGTTTCTCCGTCGGGGGTTTCCACGAACACATCTTCGAATTCCAGGTTCAGGCGGTCGGGAGTGATGTAGGTGACCTGGTCCGGATAGAAGAACACGCTGCTGCAGCCGGTCTGCAGCAGCAGGGTAAACGCGGCGGTGAGGCCGGCCAGTGTTCTCAGAATTGTCAGAAGTAGGCGTGGAGTCCGAGTTGCCATGTGCTGCGGTACCTGTCGTAGTGGTCTTCACGGCTGAATTTTCCGAACAGACTAAAGTCCCGTTCGAGGTGCCAGTTGCCTTCCAGGTAGGCCTGATCCTGTCGGTGTTGGCTGCTGACGATCCAGGCTTTGGTTTTCACGCCGCCCAGAACGCTGAACTGGTTGTTCTGATGCAGTATACCCAGGTCGGCGCCGGGGGCGGCGTCGTAGCCGCGTCGCAGGTCGTCGTCGATTTCCAAGTCGGCAGTGGCCATGGCGAAGGCTTGGGTGCCGGGTGCCAGCTGCCAGCTGCCACCGGCGCCGCCCTCCAGATAGGGGGTGAATACGCGGTTGGTTTCGGTGTCAGTGCGGCGGCCGCCGAAGCCGACTTGCCAGGACAGCGGCGAGAAGAACTGGTTGCGCGGCGAGAGTGAGCGGATTTCCACGCCGGTCAGCTGTTCAATCTGTACTTCGTTGTTGTCCGTGTACAGGCGGGCATCCAGTCGTAGGAACTGGAGCTGTGCTCCGCCACGGTAGCCGGCGGGTGGGTCAAGTATATCGTGATAGGCGGGGCGTAACGTGAGTTCGCTGAAGTTGCGGTCACCCATGCGCCCGCCGCTGACGCTGGCGCGAAAGGTGTCATGGCCCTGGTCGTCCCGGATGGCAGGCTCAGGGGGGCTGTCCTTTATCGCGACTCCGCGGATCTTGCTGCGTTCCCTTAGCAGGTCATGGGAGAGTGGGGCTGCATGTTCCCTGGGCCAGCCCTCGGCTTCGCTTTGGTAACGAACATAATCGTAGGTGGCGTCCAGCACCCGCGCACGCGGTTCATCGTTCAATGCCTGTACCTCGGGTGCATCGGCATCCACATAGCCGTTGGCGATGGCGGCGGCGAGTGTCTGATGGTCGTCGGGCAGGGCGTCGATGCGGTGGCTGACGTTGGTCGCCGCAGACGGGCGGTAGTAGACGGAGTCGACAAGTCCCTTGTCGACAACCCATCGCACCGTGTCTGAGGGAATGGCATGGGTGCCGACTTCCCCCAGCAGGTCGGTGCCGGGCCGGGCGACGTCGATCAGGGCCAGCAGGCGGTAGGCGCAGTTCTCGTCAAAAAAATAGTAATCGAAATTGCGCTCGCGTATCTCCCAGGTATGGGCGAGCATCATGTCCACTTCCGACTGGGTGAGGTTGAGTGTGTACTCCCACAGGTCCCGGTGCTCAATGTCGGAATAGAGGCGAATTTTTTCATAGTAGGGCTGGATGGAGGTAATGCCCGGGTAGCCACCAAAAATGCCCTTATAGGCGAACAGAATTTCGCTATCGTGGGCGGCCGCATCGGCGGCGTAAGAGATGGTGTTGGCCAGGATCAGGTTCGTTTCCTCGTCTTCCCTGGGCGGGTCCAGTCGCAGGAACGTATGGCCAAACATGGACGACGGACTGTTCAGGTAGGACGCGGCAAATACCAGTGTCACGGTTTCGGTATTCAACTCGTCGCTCCACTCCTCGAAAGCGGGGCAACTTGCGGGTTGCCCGGGCAGGTCCAGTTGTGCCCTTAGCCAGCGGTCCCGTGCCGGGAAGCGGCAGCGCGCGTGCTCATTCCCGCCTCCGGGCTGGGTGATGGCCGCGACTGTGGCTTCCATTTCCGCCTTTGGTGAGGTTTTGCCATTATCGCTGAGGTAGAAGGCATCGTCGTCCGCCTGACCGGTGTAGCCGTCGCCGAAGCGGTCGGGTTGGTAATGGAGCAGGGTCAACCACGCAGGATTCTGATGTAGGTTTCCGGTGTCGGGGAGCGATGTTGCAAATGCATTGAAACAGGATGCCAGCCATATAGGGGCCAGCGCGAACCGAAGCAAAGTGCGCATGGATGGTCAGTCAATTCCGGGTTAGGCGACGGGTGGATGGTGAGAAATTCGTTGCGCCGTCCATGGCGCGCAAACTCCTTTTTCTTCGCGCCCGAAGATCAGGCGGCTACGTACTTGCTCAGCGTATCGTTCTGCTCCAGCAGGGCTACGATGGCATCGACAGCCTCGCCAGAGGTGGTGTCGGACGATGGGAAGATGGTTGCGAAATTATCCTGCAGAACTTTGCGGAAAGAGTCGCGATCCGCTTCGTCCACACCCAGCAGTACGGCCAGGGTGTCCAGGTTTTCGCCGGAGCCACGGGACATGTCGCGGGCAACTTTATCGATGTTGCTGTCCATGTACATGGCCATGGATTGCACGGACTGGTTGGTCTGACAACCCAAGGTACCGGTGGTCATACCAAACGTCTGGTTACCGAAAGTACCGTTGGTGGTTGCCGCCAGAACGTGGGGGGCGATGCCTGACTGTCCTTTCCAGATCATTGCACCAACGCCGCAACCAGGCTGAGCGAAGGCTAGGGTAGAAGCACCCATGAGCAGTGCACCTGCGATGAGTTTTTTCATTATCCACTCCTTGTTTGATTTAGCTGTCGTCGCAAACGCGCCATGCCCACCTGAAAGGGTCCCGGAGCCGGCGCGCTAACGGCCCTGACTGATTTCCCGTGGAGACAGGTCGACCGTTGACTCTGAGTATAGTTGAAATATCAGGAAGGCAAATTACAAAGGCGCTGAGTGATTGATTTGGCCCGCAAAGTCAAAAATGTGATCACGTGTTCATATTTCTAAATCGGCTAAAAAATGTTCTTTTGTAATGATCTTGTTATATAGAACTTGTTTGGGTATAGTGCGCGCGGCCATGAAGGCTTGTACACAACACATGGAGATTGAGTTTTGAAAAAAGTTCTTGTCGCATCATCACTGATTCTTGCTGGCGCACTGACTGGCTGTTCCTCACTGAACACCAGCGCTCCCTCCCTGCCGCTGTCTGGCTCCGTTGCTACCGACGTTAAGGCTGACATCGAAGTAGGCGAGAAGATCACCGGTCAATCCTCTGCAACCAAGGTTCTGTTCTTTACCCTGGGCGCTGAAACTGAATACGCTGATGGCGTTGCCTACTCTGCCGGTGGTAACGGTGGAAGTGCACTGCCTTTCGCTCTGCCGAACCCGGTTGAAGCTGTTAAGGCGGCTGCTGCCTACAACGCCATTCAGGAATCCGGTGCTGACGTGATTGTCGCTCCGCGTTACACCGTCAAGAAAGACGATTACGTGGTATTTGGAACCATCAACGTATCCGTTGAAGGTTACAAGGGCACCATCAAGAGCGTTAAGTAAGCGATTGCTTGATGCCAGGTGTTACAAAAAAGCCGGAACATGACACCATGTTCCGGCTTTTTTGCGTTTAGGTACGCCGTTCTAGCGGTGGGTGGCTATCTCATCAACCACCGAGGTAGGCATTCTGAACGTCCGGGTTGGCCAGCAGGTTTTTCCCGGTATCGTGCAGGCGGATACGTCCGGTTTCCAGCACGTAGCCTCGGTCCGCCAGGTTCAGGGCCTGATGCGCATTCTGTTCCACCAGGAACACGGTAATCCCTTCCTCGCGCAGCTTTCCGATGATCTCGAAGATCTGTTTGATCACCAGTGGAGCCAGCCCGAGGGAGGGCTCGTCCAGGATGATCATGTTCGGTTTGCTCATCAGCGCCCGCCCGATGGCCAGCATCTGCTGCTCGCCGCCCGACATGGTGCCGGCACGCTGATGTTCCCGCTCCTTCAGGCGCGGGAACAGTTCGTAGACGTGGTCCTGGCTTTTGCGGATTTCCGACTTGGTGTTGAAAAAACCGCCCATGTGGAGGTTCTCTTCAACGGTCAGGCCGGAAAACACGCGCCGGCCTTCGGGCACGATAGCAATGCCCGAGCGCATGATGTTCGATGTGAGATCACGGGTGATGTCCCGACCCTGGAGAATCACCCGGCCAGAGGTGGCCTGGGGATTCCCGCAGACGGTCATCAGCAGCGTGGTCTTGCCGGCGCCATTGGCACCGATCAGCGACACGATCTCACCTTTCTTTACTTCAACAGAGACACCGTGAAGTGCCTCGATCTTGCCGTAATGGGTATGGACGTCTTCTAGTACAAGCATGGTTATTCCTCAGGCCTCACCCAGATAGGCTTTAATGACATCATCGTTGCGGCGAATCTCATCCGGTGTGCCGCTGGCCAGGGGGCGCCCCTGGTTGATCACATTGATACGGTCAGAGATATCCATCACCAGGCTCATGTCGTGCTCAATCAGCACCACAGACACGTTGTAGTCTTCCTTCAGACTGATAATCAGCTGGTTCAGGTCTTTGGTTTCGGCCGGGTTCAGGCCTGCAGCGGGTTCATCCAGCATCAGTAGCTTGGGTTCGGTCACCATGCAGCGGGCGATCTCAAGACGGCGCTGCTGGCCGTAGGCCAGGTTGCCGGCTTCCCGGTTCGCCATATCCGTCAGTCCCACCCGGTCCAGCCAATAGGCGGCGCGGTCCAGCGACTTTTGCTCTTTCTCCCGATAGTTCGGGGTATTCAGTATGCCGGAGAGCAGATTGGTGTTGAGATGGCGATGTTGCGCCACCAGCAGGTTCTCCACCACCGTCATACGGCTGAACAGACGCACGTGCTGAAAGGTTCTGACCAGGCCAAGGCGGGAAATCTTGAAGTCCGGCTTACCCTGGATTTCACCTCCCTGGAACAGGATCTTGCCACCAGTGGGCTTGTAGAAACCGCTCATGCAGTTAAACACGGTGGTTTTGCCGGCTCCGTTGGGGCCGATGATAGCCACAATCTCATGTTCCTGTACGTCCAGCGACACCTGATCCACCGCCAGGAGCCCGCCAAAGCGCATCGACAGATTCTGTACTTCAAGCATTATCCGTCACTCCTGCTTTTTCAGTTCAATGTGGATGCGTCGCATGGGCAGCAGGCCCTGCGGGCGCCAGACCATCATCAACACCATGGCCGCGCCGAAGATCAACATCCGGTACTCGGAGAACTCCCGTGCCAGTTCCGGCAGTATGGTGACCGCGATCGCAGCGAGGATGACTCCCATCTGGGAGCCCATGCCGCCCAGTACCACAATCGCCAGAATGATGGCCGATTCCAGGAACACAAAGGATTCCGGGCTGATAAAGCCCTGCTTGGAGGCGAACACCGTACCGGCAAAACCGGCGAAGAAAGCACCGATGGTAAAGGCGGAAAGCTTCACCGCAGTTCGGTTCAACCCCAGGGATTTGGCTGCAATCTCGTCTTCGCGGAGGGCTTCCCAGGCGCGGCCTACCGGCATCCGCATCAAGCGGCGAATAGCGATAGCGGTAATGACGGCCAGTACCAAAGCGATCAGGTACAGGAAGATCACCTTGTGCTCACCGCTGTAGGCGATGCCGAAGGTTTCATGGAACGACGTATTGCCTTCCTCCTTCACCCGGCGGCCGAATTCCATGCCAAACAGAGTAGGGTCGGGAATGCCGCCGATGCCATTGGGGCCGCCCGTCAGGTTGGTCATGTTGTTCAGCAGGATGCGGATGATTTCGCCAAAACCGAGTGTGACGATGGCCAGGTAATCCCCTCGCAGTCGCAACACCGGAAAGCCAAGTACCAACCCGAACAGGGCCGCAAGCAGGGCACCGATCGGCAGGGCAAACCAGAATGAAACGCCGTAATACTGAGACAGCAGGGCAAAGGTGTATGCACCCACGGCGTAGAAAGCGACGTAGCCCAGGTCCAGCAGGCCGGCGAGGCCGACAACCACATTCAGGCCCAGGGCCAGCATGACGTAGATGAGCACCAGGGTAGCCAGATCCACCGCGCCACGGGAGGCGATAAAGGGCCAGATAAGGGCGCCTATGATCATCAGCGTGAGCAGGGCCGATTCCAGTTTCAGCCGCTTGCTCTGCTCCATGGGCTTGCGGTTGGCCAGCGGGTTTGCTGCGGGCAGCTGCCGCAGTGAGCCCATCAGATTGTCCCGGAACAGCTGGAACAGGAAGACAATAACCGCTGCCAGCAGTACGCCGATGACGGTAGACGTTTTGGCCCCTTCAAGGGTAACCGTAGTGCCTTCGCTGGCCAGGTTGAATCCCAGAATGGGGTACGAAATGATCAGGGTGACAATGGCGCAAAACAGCGCGTGTTTCAGGTTATGAGCAGCCATCAGATCTTTTCAACCTCCGGTTTGCCAAGCAGGCCGGTGGGTTTGAACAGCAGGATCAGGATCAGCAGTCCGAAGGAGACAACGTCCTTGTATTCGCCACTGAGGTAGCCGGAGGTCATGCTCTCGGCAACCCCGAGAATAAGCCCCCCAAGCATGGCACCCGGAATGCTTCCGATGCCCCCCAAGACGGCGGCCGTAAACGCCTTCAGTCCCGCAATGAAGCCAAACAGCGGATCGATGGAGCCGTAGTACATTCCCAGCAGAAGGCCTGCGACCGCGGCCAATGCAGCACCAATGACGAATGTGGCTGAAATGATGCGGTTGGTGTCTATGCCCAGCAGGTTGGCCATTCCAAGGTCTTGGGAAACGGCCCGGCAGGCGCGGCCGATGCGGGAGCGGGATATGAACAGGGAGAGTATTGTCATGCAGATCAGTGTGGTGATGAAGATGGTGACTTGCATGTAGGAAATCGAGGTCTGGAACGAATCTTCGGCACCGAACCGGAATCCGCCTTCAATCAGCGCAGGGAAACCGATGTTGCGTGATCCCTGGGCCAGGTGGACGTAGTTTTGGAGGAATATGGACATGCCGATGGCGGAGATCAGCGGAATCAGGCGGTGCTTTCCTCTCACAGGGCGGTAGGCCACCCGTTCCACGGCCCAGCCCATGGAGCTGGAAACGATCATTGCGCAGACCAGCGCCACGATCAGTATCAGTGGCAGCCAGGCGATACCCAGTGCGGCAAGGCCGGTAATGGCGATCAGGGCCGTGTAGGCGCCGATCATGTAAATTTCACCATGGGCAAAGTTGATCATGCCGATGATGCCGTAAACCATCGTGTAACCGATGGCGATCAGGGCGTAGGTGCTCCCGATCGTCAGCCCGTTAATGAGCTGCTGAATAAAATACAGGAGGTCTTGCATCTGTGTGGGACTCCGATAGCCTGCCCCTTCCTCTGCACACAGGCACAGCCCGGGGTACCGGGGGGACCGAATACAGGATCAACAGGGGCCTAGAAAAACACCTTCTCCCGGATCGCGGTGAGAAGGTGCTCTCATAATTACCGTTTGTTAACGATTGCGGCTTAGTTTACCGGAGTTTTGCTGCCATCTGAATGCCATTCGTAAACAACAAACTCAAACGATTCCATATCGCCTTTGTTGTCGTACTCAACGGTACCGATTGGCGTCTGGAATGTGCCTGCGCGCAGCGCTTCGGCCACATCGAACGGGTCCGTTGATTCGGCGGCTTCAATGCCATCGGCAATCAGCTGTACAGCGGTGTAGGAGGTCAGTACGAAAGGACCGGACGGATCTTCGCCTTTATCTTCAAAGGCCTGAACCAGTTCCTGGTTTTCGTCTTTTTCATCGAAGCTCGGCGGCAAGGTAACCAGCAGCCCTTCGGCTGCCTCGCCGGCGATGGTGTTGATGTCTTTGTTGCCCACGCCTTCCGGGCCCATGAACGTGGCGTCCAGGTCAGCCTGTTGCGCCTGGCGCAGGATCAAACCGAGTTCCGGATGGTAGCCGCCATAATAGACGTAGTCCACATCAGCCTGCCTGAGCTTGGTCACCAGCGATGAAAAGTCCTTGGCACCAGCGGTAATGCCCTCAAACATGGCCACTTCAACACCGGCTTCT
This sequence comes from Marinobacter sp. DS40M6, assembly GCF_028581595.1. Taxonomy (NCBI): domain Bacteria; kingdom Pseudomonadati; phylum Pseudomonadota; class Gammaproteobacteria; order Pseudomonadales; family Marinobacteraceae; genus Marinobacter; species Marinobacter sp. DS40M6. The sequence goes on from NZ_JAFCAE010000007.1 coordinate 37,646, forward strand.
TCGAGGGTGTCACGAACGGCGGTCGCAATGCCTTCACCGTACTGTTGCTTGTCGTGAACAACGGCAACACGCTCGGGCTTCTGGCTGATCAGGTAATTGGCGGCAACCGGGCCCTGCATGCTGTCCAGGCCGATAGTGCGGAACACCAGCTCATAGCCACGCTCGGTAATGTCCGGGCTGGTTGAGGCTGGCGTCACCATCAGGATGCCTTCGTCCTCGTAGATGTCGGAAGCGGGCTGGGTGGAGCTGGAGCAGAGGTGCCCGACCACGAAGCGCACGCCTTCGTTGACCATGTTGTTGGCAACTGAGACGGCCTGCTTGGGATCACACACGTCGTCCTGTTCGACGGCTACAAGTTTCTCTCCCATAACACCGCCATTGGCATTGATCTGTTCGATCGCCATGCGGGCGCCGGAGAATTGCATATCACCGTACTGGGCGACAGGGCCGGTCATAGGCCCCGCGATGCCGATTTTGATTTCGGCAGCGGCTTGGCCGGCGCCCATTACGGCAATGGATGTTGCAACAGCGGATACGAGTTTCTTGACTGGTGTTCTCATTGGGTCTGTCCTGTTTTGTGTCAGGGTTTTTCTTATGGTCTCAGCGATGTAAACAAACACCACACCTGCCGCCTTGTCAAGCAGGCAGTGCCAGTGAATGTGACGGAACGCCGACAGTTGTTTTTCCAATCATAGGCGAGCAAAGAGCGTGCCGGCCTGTCGTGTCAGACGTCAGACTGCTCCCCGTCGTCCGGGAAAATCAGTTTCCGGAAACTGTCGTGATCCCTTAACTGTTCAAAGCTGGGGTCAACGGAGGCGTCGTCCTTGTACGCTTCAGAGATATTAATCGCCTTTTGCAGCGTCGTCACGGCATCGTCCCAACGACCGATCTCGGCGTAGGCGCAGGCCAGCTGATAGTGCGCATGGCCGTTTTCAGGGGCCAGTTTCAGGGCGCGCTGGCAAAGACTGATGGCCCATAGTGGCTCCTGCATTTCCAGCACAGCATCGGCCTTGTAGCTCAGCGCTTCCACGTCGTCAGGCCGAAGATCCAGGATCGTATCGTAGGCAGAAATCTTATTCTGCTGGGAGGTTTCCTGGCTGGCCTTTAGCCAAAGGGAGTGCACTTCGTTGGTGCGTTCGATCTCGGCCTGGTTCTGATGAATGATGTCGGATTTCTGCCTTAACTGGTCCTCGATGAATTCCAGGCGCTTTTCATATTCAACGACGAGTTCATTGACCCGCTTCTCAGCAAGGCTGGTGAGCTGGTTGCGCATGTCGCGAATCGAATTCCAGCCAATGACCACGAGAATGGAGGTGGCGCCAGCGATCAGGTAGAAGAAGTAGGTAACGGTGTCGGTGGCGTACGACATGGTTTTGTCGGCCACCGAGAGTTCTTTGTCGACAACCTTCTCGATCAGCTCGGCGCGGGTGTTCATCATTTCCTTGCGCAGTGCTTTGGTTTCCTCCAATAGATACAGCTCAACAAACGGCGTGTACATGGGTTCTTCCGCAGTGTCGATTCGCTGCTGGACATCCTCGGCGGTAAGGTTATCGCCGGGCTCCTGAGCCATGGTGGCAGAACTGAATAGCAGTGCGATCAGGCATGAAGCGAGGGCGGTTGTCAGGCGCTTCCTGAAAGAGCTTTGCGGAAGAAAACTGTGTGCTCGGGTGTTCATTGGGTCGTGTCCGTTTTGCGGAAATTCAACAAGGGGGTGACCTTAGCATAGTGGTTGGCGGAAAAAATGCTGAAATTCGTAAAAGCACTGGCAGGTCAGATCTATACATGCTGAGGGACGTGGGTACTACTGCTTGCAATATTCTGAACAAAGACCTCTAATGCTTAGTGTTATAAATAATTTGGCAAATCGAAGCGGAGTGGTGCGTTGAACAATTACGAAGAGGTTTTGGTGGCGTTGCGTCGGGTGATTCGAGCGACAGACCTGCATTCCAAACGCCTTAGCAAGCATGCGGGGCTGACGGGGCCACAATTGCTGATTATGCGCAGCATCCGTGACCTGGGCGAGGTCACCATCGGAACCATTGCCGACAAGGTGAGCCTGAGCCAGGCAACCGTGACCACGATTCTTGACCGGCTGGAGCATCGTAAGCTGGTCTACCGTGTTCGCAGCACTCAGGACAAGCGTAAGGTTCACGCCCACTTGACGGAGGAGGGCGCGGATATTCTGGCCCGCGCGCCGCAGCCGCTGCAGGAGGATTTCATCAAGAAGTTTCAGAGTCTGGCTGAGTGGGAGCAGACGATGATTCTGGCGTCGCTTCAGCGGGTGGCCAATATGATGGACGCTGATGATATTGATGCGTCGCCGGTTCTGGATGTGGGGCCGGTGTTGCGTGAGGATGGGTGGAAGGCCAAGGCCTGAGTTTGGCGCTGGCCTCTGGGGTGCCTGGTTTGGGGGTGGTGATACATTTTCTTTGGAAAAAGAACTCGCTGCGCTCGGACACCTTTTTCTGGCAGAAAACGTATCACCACCCCCAAACCGATCTTACCTTTTGAATACCGCCGAATTTAGTGTACGGACGAGCCCTTGTTCGGCTTGTTCCCGAAACACACCTGGAATACATCGCTGTAGTGCTTGGCGAAGTTTACTGTCAGTCCTTCCTTCAGGTATTCAGGCAGTTCCTCGTAATCCCCCCGATTCGCCTCTGGCAGGATCAGGTTGCTGATTTTCTGGCGTCTGGCCGCGATGACTTTTTCACGGATGCCGCCAACCGGAAGCACCTGGCCGGTGAGGGTCAGTTCGCCGGTCATGGCGAGATTCTGCTGTGGTGATTCGCGGCGGGCGATGGACAGCAGGGCGGTGGCCATGGTGACGCCGGCGCTGGGGCCGTCCTTGGGGGTGGCGCCTTCGGGGACGTGCAGGTGCACGAAGGATTTGTCGAAGAAGGTGGGGTCACCCTTGAATCGCTTGAGGTTTGAAGAGACAAAACTGTAGGCGATTTCGGCGGACTCTTTCATCACGTCACCCAGTTGCCCGGTGAGTTTGAAGCCACGCTGACTGCTGTGGATGCGTGAGGCTTCGATGCTCAGGGTGGCGCCGCCCATGGCGGTCCAGGCCAGGCCGGTGACTACACCGGTGCCTTTCAGGGATTTCTCTTTGCGGAAGGCTGGCTGTCCCAGGTAGGTTTGCAGGTCGGAGACGCCGACCTTCACGGGCTCGTTCGGCTCTTCCAGCAACCTCACAATGCCCTTACGGATGACTTTGTGCAGCAATTTTTCCAGGCTGCGGACGCCCGCTTCACGGGCGTAGCCTTCGATGATCTGTTTAATGGCGGCATCAGTGATGTTCATCTGCTTTTTCAGCAGGCCGGCTCGTTTCAGTAACCGGGGCATCAGGTGATGCTTGGCGATGGCAAGCTTTTCTTCGGTGATGTAGCCGGACAGCCGGATGACGTCCATGCGATCCAGTAATGGCCTTGGGATCGTGTCAAGCTGGTTGGCGGTACAGATAAACAGGACCTTGGACAGGTCCATGCGCACGTCCAGGTAATGATCCAGGAATTCCCGGTTCTGTTCCGGGTCCAGTGTTTCCAGCAGGGCGGAGGCTGGGTCGCCCTGGAAGGAGGCACCGATCTTGTCGATTTCGTCCAGCATGATCACCGGGTTGGACACCTTCGAGTCTTTCAATGCCTGCACGAATTTGCCAGGCATGGCGCCGATATAGGTGCGGCGGTGGCCCTTGATTTCAGCTTCGTCACGCATCCCGCCCACGCTGAATCGATAGAACTCACGTCCGAGGGCGTCGGCGACGGAATGGCCGATGGAGGTTTTACCCACGCCAGGCGGGCCCACCAGCAGGAGGATGGAGCCGCTGACTTCGCCCTTGAAGGTGCCTTCGGCAAGGAACTCGACGATACGGTCTTTCACGTCGTCCAGGCCATCGTGGTCACGGTCCAGGATGCGGCGGGCTCCGGTCAGATCGAAATGATCCTCCGAAGTCAGGCCCCAAGGCACCTGGGTCAGCCAGTCCAGGTAGTTGCGGGTAACGCCGTACTCCGGTGAGCCCTGCTCGAGTACCTGCAGTTTCTGAAGCTCGTCGTCAAAGCGTTCCTGAACCTGTTCCGGTGGGTTAAGGCTTTCCATGCGCTCGCGAAAACGCTCGGCGTCGGCGGTTTTATCGTCCTTGGCCATGCCCAGTTCGCGCTGGATGACCTTGAGCTGTTCTTTCAGGAAGAACTCACGCTGGTGCTTTTGCACCTTCTCGTTCACTTCTTCGCTGATTTCGCTCTGCAGGCGGGCGACTTCCTGTTCTTTCGCCATCAGCAGAAGTACTTTCTCCATGCGCCTGAGCAGAGGCACGGTGTTGAGTACTTCCTGCAGTTCCTGGCCCGGGGCGCTGGTCATCGAGGCACCAAAGTCCGCCAGGGGAGAGCTGTCATCCGGCCCGAATCGGGACAGGTATTGCTTCACTTCCTCTCCGTAAAGCGGGTTTGTGCGCAGAAGCTCCTTGATGGAGCTGATGATCGCGAGGGTATAGGCTTTCAACTCGTCGGCGGCTTCTTCCGGCTCGTCCGGGTATTCCACTTCTACCAGGTAGGGCGGCCGGCGCCGAAGCCATTGGGTAATGCGAAAACGCTGCAGGCCCTGGGCAATGAACTGGACTTTGCCGCTTTCGCCCTGGGCGTGATGGACGCGCACAGCGCAGCCTACGGTTTCCAGTTCCTCGCTGCCGGGAATGCCCTGTTCAGGATCGCTGTCTTCCACAAAGCATATACCCAGTACCTTGTGGTCGGTTTCGCCTACACGCTTGAGGGTTTCCTGCCAGGGGTTCTGGTTAACCACAATCGGCTGCACCTGGGCGGGGAAGAACGGCCTGTTCGACACCGGTAACACGTACATGCGGCGGGGCATCTGCTGTTTCGGCAGCACCAGGCTTTTGCTGTTCTCGTCCTTGCCGATGTACTCGGTCAGATCTTCTTCGGGAGCATCAAAAGAGTCGTTGCGGTTGTCGTCGTTCATGCCGTACACGCATCCTCCAGGAAATTTGATCCGGGCTGTCGCCCCGGCCCTATTGCCTATGTAACGGCAAAGGGGATTATTTCAAGGCAGGTGGCGGTAATTGCCGTTATCGTGCAGAGCCTGCGGCAAAACCTTGAATTTCGGCTCTTAGCCCCCATCACCAACAACAATCCGTTAATGACATTTCAGGAAATCACTTTCAGGTGCCATCCATGAGCAACTCGCCGTACGTTTTCGAAGCCACCATGGACAACTTCCAGCAGGATGTGATGGAAGCGTCCTCCAAAACGCCCATATTGATTGACGTTTGGGCGGAGTGGTGCGCCCCCTGTAAGCAGTTGATGCCGTTGCTGGAAAAGCTGGCGGATGAGTATAAGGGCGGCTTCATGCTGGCCAAGGTGAACGCCGACGAGCAGCAGCAACTGACCGGCAGCCTGGGTGTGCGCAGCCTACCCACCGTGATCCTTGTGAAGGATGGTCAGGCAGTGGACGGCTTTAATGGTGCCTTGCAGGAGAGCGAGATCCGCAAGGTCCTCGACAAGCACATTGAAATGCCGGAAGACGAAGAGGCCCCTTACGATAAGGCTCACCGACTATGGGAAGAAGGTGATGTGGAAGCTGCACTGGCCGTGTTAACCGAGATGAATCGGAGCGACCCGGATGATCTGAAGGTACTGATCGACCTCGCGCAACTGAAGGCGGAGCTGGGTGATCTGGAAACCGCCGAGCAGGTACTGGAAAGCCTGCCGCCGGAAGAAAAGATGCAGCACCAGGCCAAGCAGCTTGCGGCCCGGCTGAAATTCCTCAGAGCGTCAGCAGAACTGCCCCCCATCCACGAACTGGAAGATGCACTGGACAAAGACCCGAAAGATCCTAATGCCCTGCACTTGCTGGCGTTGCATCACATCCTTCAGGAAAACAACGCCGAAGCGATGGAATTGCTGATTCGCCTGATGCGGGTGGACAGTAAGTACAAGGATGAAGTGGCGAAGACTACGTTGATTGAGCTGTTCGACAAGCTGGGAAATAATAACCCGGATGTGCGTACCTATCGGCGCAAGCTATATACGTTGATGCATTGATTACGGTCTTTGCTGAATCGGGCATTCGCACGAAAATGGCCTCCTTCTCATGGCTGAGTGCCCGTTTTCACTACACATTTTCCTGCGATCTTCCTATAGTGATTGTTGCTGGATTGACCAGAACAATCCTACCAACGGAGAAAGCAGGAAAGCTTGATGTCCCTTCAACAGCAAGAAAGAACGTCAGCGGCAGACACGTTTCTAGCAAATGAAGCTGCTCTGATTCACTGCCTTTATCAATCACTGCAGAATCAGACCGGATTTCATGATTTCCTGGCGATGCTGATGGTCTCTGTGAATGGTTGTGCAGCCCAACTCTCGTTTGTACGCAGGTCGCCCCGAGCAATTGAGCATATCTGGTATGCTGGATTGTCCGATGAGTTCATCGGATGGTATCTGGATAACAATATGATTGCCCACGATGCCGTGACCAACTTTGCCATTACTCAGGCACCCGGCACTTTCCACTCGGCCCTGCCCCTTATTGAAGACGGCCCGCCGGGCGATCAGTACGACCGCTGGGAGTCCGATCACAGCATGCTCGATTCTGCATGGCTGGTTGTCGATGCCTCAGATACACACATCGTGATGCTGACTGTGCAGCGCACAATCGCTCAGGGGGCTTATCTTCCGTCCGAGCTTGAGGCGATGGATCGTCTGATTCCCTTTATCCGTCAGTCCGTCAGCCTGGCTGAGACCTTTCATCAGAATGTACATTCCGAAAAGGCGCTGTCGACGTTTATTGAGCTAGTGTCGGGCGCTGCGTTTGTTCTGAACAGTCGTGGGCGCCTGATGGTGTCGAATCAACGGGGGGAGGAATTTCTGGCTACGGACCGAACCATCATGTTGCGGCAGCAGCGCTTTACGTTCGACGACGAGATTGCCCAGAAAACCTTTTTCCGAACCATTACACGGGTCGCCCGAGCGGACCTGGATGGCAATACCTACGAGCCGGAAACACTCGTTGTCCCTCGTTTGGAGAGAGCGCCTTTGCTGATGACTCTGCGTCCTCTTGAGCACAGCGAGTTCCTGACAGGCGGTGTGCTGGTATCCGTGATTGATTCAGAGTCGAGAGCGTTTCCTGATGAGGCGACGATTCGGCAGTACTTCTCTCTGACCGGAGCGGAAGCGCAGTTGTGCAAGGATTTGATTACAGGCATGAGCTTGAAGGATATTGCGCACCGGCGCCACAAAAGTGAGGCAACGGTCCGAAGCTATCTGAAGCAGGTTTTCCTGAAAACTGGGCAGAGTCGGCAGGGCCAGCTCATCAGCACTATTCTGTCATCGCTGCTGCGGTAAGGTAGGCGGGGGAGTCGGTTGTAGTCGCTGGTGAGGGCAGGAAGGCCCCGCCCTACACCAGCACTTGATCATTCGCTGGTTTTGATCAGAACAACCAGGCCAAGTTCATCTGGGTCTTCGTTGGTTTCCTGCCACTTCAGGGTGAAGATACCGAGGCTGGCGTCTTCGTTGAAGAAGCCGTCCAGAACGGTGGTTCCATCAGCGCCGGCAATCGTTATTGAGGTTTTTCCGGCGCCGCCGAGAGACACGACTGCCTGCGTTTCGACGGTATCTGTGGTGACGTTGATGTCGCCGGCCAGGCCGGATTTTCTAACTTCGAAGAACGCACCGCCGATGGTGCCGGCCGTTTCTGATGTCATTGTGAGGTAGGTGTTGAACTTACTGGAGGACATCAGAAAGTCTTCACCACTGCCCAGTTTCATGGACGTCAGAAGCATGCGGTACTGGTTGCCGGTAACCGTCGGTGCTGTTTCTGGCAGCTTGACCAGGAGGGTTTGGCTGGCCTCCGCGTTGTATTGGTCGCCTTCGGCCTCGGCGAAGGCCATGAAGTTAAACGCGTCGTTGATGAAGCCGTCTGCGGGCTCGCCACCTGCTGATGTAATGTCTCCATTTGCGGTAATTGCCAAGGGTTGGTCAACCTCCGCAGCTTCAGACAGGGAGCTGTATGTCGGGCCAGTAGCCTCCAGGCCGATCTGGTGGCCGCTGACCTGGCCATAGTCGTACGTACCGTCGCCGCCGAAACTGAGGATGTTGGTCTCCGTTGCCAGTTCCGTGACCCCTCCGGCCAACCAGGATTCCACAAATACCCGACCAAAGTTTCCGGTCAGATCCGAGTTCTGGAAAGCCTCGGGCTGACGGCTGAATACCTCAAGTGAACGGAATACTTCGTCACCCGTTTTTTGTTGGGGCTCGACGGCATCCTTTTCGCCATCACTGTTTGAGTCGACAGTTGCGTAGCGCACAGCCGCTTCATTGGATAGTACGAAGAAGAGGCCGGTATCTGTCACTTGCTGCAGGTTATAGGTATGGGCGGGATAGCGCCAACCATGGTCGCCACTGATTTCCTCCTCGAATTCGCCGGAGATCGACAGAATGCCGCTGTCGGTGAGGGTCGCAGGAAAGCTTTCGTCAATGTCTTCCGAGCCAACTTCGTAATAGACGCTGCTCTGGTTCAGTGCCGAACCAGACAGGCTGCCATAGGAGCTATCCTCGGCGATGTGGGTCACCGAAATGCTTCCGTTCCCGTTGTTGGTGAAGCTGAAAGTGCTGGTCCACAAGTCGTTGGCGTAGGTGCCAATCTCATTGTTCTCGCTGTCGTGGAGCGCGAAGGAGAAGGCGGCACTACGATAATTGCCGGTGATAGCAGAGCCATCGCCTTTGTCGGATTTGGCAACCGCCACTTCGTTCTCGACGAAGTCACCGATAACGTCTTCCAGTGCAGCAAAAGCCTGTTCAAGGTTTGCCGAGTCAGACAGTGAGAGATCAAATTCTTCGACACTGCCTTCAAGTTTTACAACGTCGGTCACCACCAGTTGATCCAGCTCAGCGCCCTGGCTGATGAACTTTCGGAGTACAAATTCGGAAACTGGAGAAATATCAACGTCCTGATCCACTACCTGTGCTCGAAGGGCGGTGTCGTTCTGCCCGGTGATCCGAACAATCAGGTTTCCGGCCAGGTTGACGTTTTGAGGTAACGTAAGTTCGTAGTCGCCGGTGATTGAGGTCACGGATGTTGCCAGCACTTCTCCAACCTGGTTTCCTTCGTTATCCACACGAATAAGTTCAACCGTCGCACCTTCAATCGGGTCCAGGCCTGTGACGGCGGCTGCGGCCGGTGAAATAAAGAAACTCAGGGCGAATTCGATGGCACCGGGTGGGCTCTCGAATGCAACTGTTGCGGCGGGTGCCGAGGCAGTACCAGAAATTGAAACGTCGGAAGTGTTGCTATTCTCTGATGCATCGCTGTCACTTGATGACCCGCCACAACCGGCGAGCAGGAGTGAGGAGGAAAGAGCGCTTGCAAATGCAATGTGGTTTATTTTTTTCACTGAAGACTCCTAAACAAACAGCCAGTTTGGTGAGGCTTGAGACTAGCATTAGGCTTGTCAGGAAAACGCCCTCATATGGGGGTAATTCGGTGTTCGAAGGTAGTGCAGAGTTATGGAGGTGCGGGGAGGGCTAATGGTTTATGTCCAAGGCGCCGGCACGGCGACGCCTTGGCTCGGTGAGAGAAAGATGTTAACCGTTTCCCTTCTTCATTTCTTCATACTCATCCTCAAAGAAGAACTTATCTTCCCCAAGGGCTGGTTCCAACTCATGCAGCCAGGTGGCGGTTTCGCTGTACTTGGCAAAGAACGGGCGCTGCACCCAGTCCGGGTTGCGGGCCTGGATGAACCGGAGCACGAACACTTTCTCGCCGTTGATCTCGGTGATGCCCTGTACCTCAACCTTGCCGGGGCCAGCGCTCATTGACGGGCCGCGGGCGGTGCGAGCCAGGCCTGAAACCTGCTTGATGGCTTCGCGGTAGATATTGAACGCTTCTACCAAAGGCACTTCGAAGTAGTTCTTGGCGCCGGTGTCCCGCTCCACAAACATGTAGTAAGGGATGATGCCCAGCTGTACTTCCTTGTCCCACAGTTTTGCCCAGTCGTCGGCATTGTCGTTCACATGCTTGATCAGTGGGCCCTGGGCGCGGATTTCAGCACCGGTGGCACGCAGGCGGCGGATGGCTTCTTCCGCGATATCGGTGGTGATTTCCTGCCAATGGTTGTAGTGCGCCATGATGGCCACGTGCTTGCCGGCATCCACAAGGCGGGCAAACAGATCAATCAGTTCGTCTGCATCCTTGTCGGTCACAAAACGGTATGGCCAGAAGGTCAGGGCCTTGGTGCCGATGCGAATGGTCTGGATGTGATCAAACTCCGGCTGCAGAAGAGGCTCCAGGTACTGGACCAGATTCTTGGTTTTCATCACCATGGGGTCGCCACCGGTGACCAGCAGGTCACTGACTTCGGTATGCTCCTGCAAGTAGCCGTGAAGCTTTTCTGCTTCGGTGCTGGCCATCTTCAGGTCCTTGTCGCCCACGAACTGAGCCCAGCGGAAGCAGAAGGTACAGTAGGAGTGGCAGGTCTGGCCCTGGGCCGGGAAGAACAGAACGGTTTCACGGTATTTGTGCTGAACGCCGTCCAGGACTTCGCCGTTCAGTTCCGGCATGTTCATTTCCATCTGGCCGGCCGGGTGCGGGTTCAGCTCGTCGCGAATTTCTTTCGCCACTGCCTGGATTTCTTTCTTCTCCGCGCCTTCACGATGCATCTTTGCCATGCGCTCGTAATGCTCGTCCTTCAGCATGCCCTTCTGGGGAAACACCAACTGGTAAAGTGGGTCGTTCGGCACCTTGTTCCAGTCAATCAGCTCATTGATCACGTATTCGTTAACGCGGAAGGGGAGTACGCTGGCTACCACCTTCATTTCAAACAGGGTCTCTTCAGGGAGATTCTGGATAACGTCAATTTTATCGAGCTGGCGGTCTGTGTAGACCTTGAAGCGCCGCTCTTCGAACTCGGCGGTTGGAATCCGGTTCGGGAACGTGACGATGGAGTTCATAGATCGCCCTCTTTGGTTGTGAGCCATATTCTGGAGGGGTGGAGATTGCCACCACTCCGCTGGTCAAAAAACGGGCAGGCGAGTATACATAAATCTAAAAGTATTTTCAGGTCTAATCAAATTGATAGGAAACCTACGACCTTGGTCTGAATATGCTTGTTTGGGAGAGAAAAAGGCGCCATTCTTACGTAAGTAACCGAAATAGTCCGACAGGCAATGGTGAATTTTCCTCAAAAATTGAATTTTCATACCGAAATGTAGTAAAAATACTACTTAATCGTCGGTGTGGTTTGTGCCGGTGTGTGAGTGATACCTGAATTCGCTGACCAAAAGCCAAGTGACTCAAGGGCGCTTCACGCAGTAAAACTGGCGATCGTGTTCTATGCTTGTTCAAGGTAACGGGCAGGCAGATACCCATAATAAAACGCTCTGCATTCCATCGCAGCTTATCGATATTGCAAGGCGCTCAGCCGCTGATCGTGGCGCGCTCTGCACTTTTTAATGCCAAGGGGAGGTTTGATGTACCAGGACGATGATCCCATAGAGACCAGTGAATGGCTGGATGCGCTGGAGTCTCTGATCGAACAGGAGGGCGTTGATCGCGCCAAGTACATTCTCGAAAGGCTCTCCGAACGAGCCAGCCGCGACGGCACTGAGTTGCCTTATTCCATCACGACGCCCTTCCGCAATTCCATTCCGGTGACCCAGGAAGCCCGGATGCCGGGCGATTTGTTCATGGAGCGCCGTATTCGTTCGTTGATCCGTTGGAACGCCATGGCCATGGTGCTGCGGGCCAATCAGCGCCCGGGTGATCTGGGCGGGCACGTGTCATCCTTCTCTTCGGCGGCGACATTGTACGATGTTGGCTTCAACTACTTCTTCCACGGTGGGGATGAGAAGCGCGAATCGGATCTGGTGTATTTCCAGGGTCACTCCTCACCAGGTATTTACGCCCGCTCCTACCTGGAAGGGCGTTTTAACGAAGATCAGTTGGATAAATACCGGGAAGAGGTGGACGGTGAAGGTCTGTCTTCCTACCCCCACCCCTGGCTGATGCCGGATTACTGGCAGTTCCCAACGGTGTCCATGGGCCTTGGGCCGATCCAGGCCATCTATCAGGCTCACGTGATGAAGTATCTACATAGCCGCGAGCTGATCGACATGGGCGACCGCAAGGTCTGGTGCTTTGTCGGGGATGGCGAGTGCGACGAGCCCGAAACCCTGGGTTCCATCTCTGTGGCTGGCCGCGAAAACCTGAGCAACCTGATCTTTGTCGTTAACTGTAACCTGCAGCGCCTCGACGGCCCTGTGCGTGGTAACGGCAAGATTATCCAGGAACTGGAAGGCGTATTCCGGGGAGCTGGCTGGAACGTGCTGAAAGTGGTCTGGGGCCGCATGTGGGATCCGCTGTTCGAGAAGGATCAGGACGGCCTGATGCAGCGCGTCATGGACGAAGCCGTTGACGGCGACCTGCAGAACTTCAAGAGCAACGGCCCGGCCTATACCCGTAAGCACTTCTTCGGCAAATACCCGGAGTTGTCCAAGATGGTGGATAACCTTACCGACGAGGACATCAACAAGCTTAACCGCGGCGGCCATGATCCTTACAAGGTCTATGCGGCCTATCATCACGCTATCCATAACAACGGTGGACGGCCGACGGTGATTCTGGCCCATACCATCAAAGGTTATGGCTTTGGTAACGCCGGCGAAGCGCAGAACACAGCGCACTCGCTCAAAAAACTCGATATCGAGCAACTGAAAGCCTTCCGTGACCGCTTTGCGGTGCCGCTGAAGGACGAAGAGCTCAAGGACGTGCCCTATTACCGGCCGGCGCCGGACAGCCCGGAAATCGTTTACATGAACAAGCGCCGGCAGGAACTGGGCGGTTTCTATCCCAAGCGCCGTAAGGACTGTCAGCCACTGCAGACGCCGCCGCTGGACACCTTCAAGAACTTGCTGGAAGGCTCCAATGGTCGTGAAATCTCTACGACCATGGCATTCGTGCGACTGCTGACGGCTCTGACCAAGGATAAGCGCATCGGTAAACGGGTGGTTCCGATCGTACCGGACGAGGCCCGTACCTTTGGTATGGAGGGTATGTTCCGTCAGTTGGGTATCTACACCTCTGAAGGCCAGAAGTATGTGCCGGAAGACCGTGACCAGATTATGTACTACAAGGAAGACAAGAAAGGTCAGGTGCTTGAGGAAGGGATCAACGAAGACGGTTCCATGGCAGCCTGGATGGCAGCAGCGACCTCCTACAGCACCAACAACTTCCCGCTGATACCGTTCTACATCTTCTACTCCATGTTCGGTTTCCAGCGCGTGGGCGACCTGGCCTGGGCGTCGGGTGACATTCAGGCCCGCGGTTTCCTGGTGGGTGGTACCGCCGGGCGAACAACGCTGAACGGTGAAGGCCTGCAGCACCAGGACGGCCACAGCCATATCCTGGCCCAGACCATTCCCAGCTGTAAGGCCTATGACCCGGCTTACGGTTACGAAATGGCCGTGGTGGTTCAGCATGGCATCAAGGAGATGTTTGAAGACAATCAGAACGTCTTCTACTACCTGACCATTGAAAATGAAAACTACGAGCAGCCCGCCATGCCGGAAGGCAAGGACGGCAAGAGAGTTGAAGACGGCATCATCAAGGGTATGTACCTGCTGGATTCCGTTGAAACCAAGGGTCGTAAGAAAACGCCACGGGTTCAGCTGATGGGCTCCGGTGCCATCCTTAACGAGGTGCGCGCGGCTGCGGAACTGCTGAAAGAAGACTTTGGTGTTGCCTCTGATATCTGGAGCGTGACCAGCTTCAACGAACTGGCCCGTGACGGCCTGCACATCGAGCGCTGGAATCGCCTGCACCCGGACGATACGCCCAAGAAGTCGTACATCACTCAATGCCTGGAGAAGCAGCAGGGGCCGGTGGTGTCGTCCACCGACTACATCAAGCTGTTGTCTGAACAGGTGCGGGCGTACATTCCGAAAACCTACCTGACCCTGGGCACCGATGGTTTCGGCCGCAGTGATACCCGCGAGAAATTGCGGAGTCACTTCGAGGTGGATCGTTACTACGTGGCGGTGACCGCGCTGGCAGCCCTGGCAAGGGATGGCGAAGTCAAAAACGACGTGGTTCTCGAGGCTATGCGCAAGTACGGAATCGATCGCAACAAAACGAACCCGGTGCTGAGCTAAGGAGACCGCCATGAGTGAACAGGAAATCAAGGTTCCGGATCTCGGCGGTGCAGACGAGGTCGAGGTTATCGAAGTGCTCGTCAGTAAGGGAGATTCGGTCGAGGAAGAAGATCCGATACTGACGGTGGAGTCCGATAAAGCATCGGTAGAACTGCCGTCACCGGGTGCCGGAAAAATTACCAAGATCACCGTCAAAGTGGGTGACAAGGTCAAGGAAGGCGATGTCGTTGGCATGATGGAAGTCAGTGGCGACACTGGTGGCTCGGATGACGACAAGGATTCTGGCGAAGACGCCAAGTCCGATGAGAAAGACGAGGCGGAAGCCAAGTCGGACGACAAAGAAGCCAAGTCTGAAGAGAAAAAGCCGGCACCGAAGAAATCCGGCGGTTCCCGTAAGGAAACCGTGAAGGTGCCCGCGCTGGACGGCTTCGACAATGTGCCGGTGATCGAGATCAACGTCAGCGAAGGTGATGAGGTTGAGGCGGACGATGCACTGGTGACCGTGGAGTCCGACAAGGCCACCATGGAGATTCCGTCTCCCTATGCCGGCAAGATCGGCAAGATTCTGGTGTCCGAGGGCGACAAGATCTCCGAAGGTCTCGATCTGGTTGAAATGACCATCGTGGAAGAGGGTGGCGACGAAGGCGAAGAGGACGCGTCGTCCGAGGCGTCTGAGTCTTCCAGCAAGGAAAAGCAGGAAGGTGAGCCTGAATCGAAAAGCAAGCCTTCCGATCCCAAGCCGGTGCAGCCCTCGGCAACCTACGAGCCACCGGCTCCGGGTGCCAAGGTTCATGCTGGACCGGCGGTGCGCAAGCTGGCCCGTGAATTCGGCGCGGATCTGACTCGCATCAAGGGTTCCGGCCCGAAGAGTCGCATCCTGAAAGACGATGTCCAGGCCTACGTGAAAAGCCAGCTGCAGCAGACGCAGCAGGGCAGCACGGTGGCTGGTGGCGGTGGCGCCGGTATTCCTGGCGTGAAACTGCCGGACTTCAGCCAGTTTGGTGAGATTGAGCGTGAATCCATGTCGCGCATGATGTTTGCCACGGCGAACAATATGCAGCGTAGCTGGCTGAACGTGCCCCACGTCACCCAGTTCGAGGACGCGGATATCACCGATATGGAAGACTTCCGCAAGGCCCAGAAGGCGGCCGGCGAGAAGAAGGGGGTGAAGATGACACCGCTTCCGTTCCTGCTAAAAGCCTGCGCCACGGCGCTGGCGGAGTTACCGCAGTTCAATGTGTCGCTGGATATGGACCGCAAGGAAGTGATCCACAAACAGTACATTCACATTGGTATTGCAGTGGACACGCCTCACGGGCTGATGGTGCCGGTGATCAAGGATGTCGACAAGAAAGGGCTCTGGGAGCTCGCGGCGGAAAGCGCGGACCTGGCGCAGAAGGCGCGGGACAAGCAGCTTAAACCGGCCGAAATGCAGGGTGCCTGCTTTACCATCACCAGCCTGGGTGGTATCGGTGGCACGGCGTTCACGCCTATTGTGAATACGCCGGAGGTGGCGATTCTTGGTGTCTCAAAAGCGGCGATGAAGCCGGTCTGGGATGGCAAGGATTTCCAGCCGCGGCTGATGCTGCCCCTGTCGCTGTCCTATGATCATCGAGCGGTGAACGGGGCAGATGCGGCTCGGTTTACCTCGGTGTTGAGTCAGTTGTTGGGGGATATTCGGTCCCTGCTTCTTTAAGGCTGGCAGTTCTGTTCCGTGGCCTTCGGGCTGCGGAGCGGTCGCGAGGCCGGTCAGGTTATTCAGAACACGCCCGTGGATACGTCCCTATAGGGCTCGGTCGCGCCATCCCTGGCGCTCCACGGTTCTGAATAACCTGACCGGCCTCGCTTGTTTTGGCTTTGTAGACATCTTCTGTTTTCTTACTGACTTGTATGTCACCGCAACTGGTGCGGCATTCCGGCCAATGCAGCCATTCTGTTTACTCGCCATGATCGGATCTCGTCCTTGGAAAATTCCAGGCATCCTACGGAGACCGATCAATGAATCCTGCCGAACTGCTTTCCCAGCCTCTAGCCCTGAAAAACGGGGCGGTGATACCCAATCGATTTGCCAAATCGGCCATGAGCGAAACTCTTGGAACCATGGATAACCGTGTGACGCGGGATCTGCCACGGCTTTATGGCACTTGGGCGGATGGCGGGATCGGGTTGTCGATCACCGGGAATGTGATGATTGATCGGCGACATATTGGTGAACCAGGGAATGTGGTGCTGGAGGATGAGCGGGATCTGGACCTGTTGCGGGAATGGGCGGGGGCTGGCTCACGCAATGGGTGCCAGCTGTGGATGCAGCTCAACCATCCCGGTAAGCAGAGCCCGAAAATGCTGAACAAGGCGCCGGTGTCGCCCAGTGCGGTTCCGTTCCGCAAGGAGTTACAGGTCATGTTTGCCACGCCTCGGGCGCTGGAAGTGTCGGAGATTGAGGAGATTATCCAGAGGTTCGCCAACAGTGCGGCGATTGCAGAGAAGGCGGGCTTTTCCGGGGTTCAGATTCACGGCGCGCACGGATATCTGGTGAGTCAGTTTTTGTCGCCCCACCATAACGTTCGGGAGGACGAGTGGGGTGGTAGTCCCGAGAATCGGATGCGGTTTGTGGTGGAAGTGTACAAAGCCATCCGCGCGGCGACCGGCGAGCAGTTCAGTGTGGGCATCAAGCTAAATTCGGCGGATTTTCAGAGGGGCGGTTTTACCGAGGAAGAGTCGTTAAAGGTTATCGAGACCCTGGCGGAGCTCGGCATTGATCTGGTGGAGATTTCCGGTGGCAATTACGAAAACCCGGCGATGGCGAAAGGTGCCAAGGGTGTGAATGGCGCGAAGGCCAGCACCGTCGCCCGGGAGGCGTATTTCCTGGAATTTGCGGAGAAGGTGCGCAAGCGGGTGGACGTGCCGTTGATGGTAACCGGTGGTTTCCGCACCGAGTCAGGCATGGCGGAAGCTGTGGCATCGCGGGCTACAGATCTGGTGGGCCTGGCGCGGCCACTGGCGGTGGAGCCGGACTTCCCGAGACGCATTATGGCAGGGCAGGCATTTACCAGTTCCGTGAAACCCATTCGCACCGGCATTCGCTTGATTGATGAGATGGCGCTGATGGAAGTGAGCTGGTACACCCGGCAACTCGGGCGCATGGGTAAGGGTAAGGCACCAAAGAAGCACGACCGGGGTGTGCTGTCTTTGATGGAGGTGCTGGCGGTGATGACGTCGCGGGGCGTGCGTACCCGGCTACGGGCCGGCGAGTGATGTTTTGAAGGTTTCCAGCTTGTGGTTGAAAATCGCGCGTTGGGCTTCGGCCTCTGCGACGTCCGCAAGATAAAAACGGATCCGTGTCCCGGGCCCACGTTGCGCCAGTCGGCCAGCATCCAGGGCGCTCAGGCAGCCTATTTTTGGGTAGCCGCCGATGGTTTGCCGGTCTTTCATCAGGACGATCGGCTGGCCGTCACTGGGCACCTGAATGGCACCATAGGCGATGCCTTCGGAGATGATGCCGTCCAGCTCAGAGTGTATAGGGTCGCCGGTTAACCTATAGCCCATGCGATCGATTCGCTGGCTGACCTCGTAACAGCCCGTGAAGAATTTCATACGCTCACCAGCAGAGAAGTGCGCGTATTGGTAGCTGGGTATCACACCGATGTGGAGGTCCTGGTTATAGTCCGGAATTTCCCCGGCTGGCAGGCTTGCCATGGTCTTTGGATGGCTGCGGTCAAAACCGATGCAGTCGCCTTTGGTCAGCTTTTGCCCACGTCCATCCAGTCCTCCAAGGCCTTCGCGCACGACGGTGGCGCAGCTACCCAGTTTCACGGTGGGCTTCAGTCCCCCGGCGATGGCAAGGTAGGCCCTTAGTCCGGCCACCGGCATGCCGAATTCGATACGGTCTCCCCGGTGGATTTGATAGGTATGCCAGGGTGCTGCCGCCTCTCCATTGATCTGTGCTCCGAGGTCCGCACCCGTGAGCGCGATGCAGGTATCCTCATGGGCCAGCAGGCTCAGTTTTCCAATATTGATCTCGATCTGCGCTGCCTCCGGTGGATTGGCGAGCAGGCGGTTGGCCCAACGAAAGGCATGCTCGTCCATGGGGCCGCCGGTGGTCACGCCAATGTGTTGATAGCCGTACCGGCCAGGGTCCTGCAATAAGGCCAGCATACCGCCATCCAGAACTTCAAAACTCATCGAGGTTGCCTCCGAGGTCCAGATACTCCTGGCGGTCAATCGACCGGAACCGCACCCTATCCCCTACTGATACCAGTGCCAGGGAATCGCTGTCCCAATCGATCATTCTTTGAGGTGTGCGACCGACTATCTGCCACCCGCCCGGCGTGGCGCTGGGATAGATGGCGGTCTGCGAGCCGGCAATGCCAACGCTCCCGGTGGGTATTTTCTGTCGGGGCGTGGCTTTGCGGGGCAGGGCAATTCGTTGGTCGGTAATGCCAAGGTAAGCGAACCCCGGGCTGAATCCGATGGCGTAAACGCGGTAGGTCTGCTCACTGTGGATGCGCACCACTTCGTCCCGGCTCAGCCCGGAATAGTCACACACCTCGTCCAGGTCCAGGCCTACTTCGTCGCCGTAGTAGACCGGCAACTCAATGGTGCTGGAAGCGCTTTCATCCGGTGCCTCCTGTTCGCCCTGGCTCAGTGCCTTGCGCAGCCGGGATGCGATGCCGAAGCGGTCGGTCCTGTCGGCGTCATAGCAAACCAGCACGGAGGTATACGAAGGCACCAGGTCAATCACCAGGTCCGACAGGTTCTGGCGAATGGCCTCCGTGGCCCGCTTGACCTGGCCGGCGATGTCATCGCTGATACGGTCACCAAAATAGACGATGCACGTACTTTCGTTGACGGCTTCAATGATCATAGTGACTCAACGACCTGCCGCATGTGCCTGGCCGCCTCTACAGCATGCTGGCTGTCACCATGAATGCAGAGAGTGTCGGCCTTTATCGGGATACGTTTGCCGGAAATCGACGTGACGCTGCCTTCGGTGATGATCTGTGTTACCTGCCTTTCTATGGCTTCCGGCGTGTCGTGAACCGCGTTCTTCACCGAGCGTTTAACCAGACGGCCTTCGTCGCTGTAGGCACGGTCGGAAAACGCCTCGAACCACACGTTGATGCCAGCGTCAGCGGCCAGCGCCAGAACTTCGTCGGCATCGGGTGTTGCCATGACTACCAGGGGGCAGTGGGGTGCATAGTTGCGTACCGCAGCCATCACCGTTGCCAGGGTTGTGCGGTCTACTGCCATTTTGTTGTAGAGCGCGCCGTGGGGTTTGATGTATTCGATGGCTGTGCCGTGGGTGCGGCAGATGCCGTCCAGCGCAGCGATCTGATACACCAGCAGGGCCTGGAGTTCTTCGGGTGCAAACTCCATGTCGCGCCGGCCGAAACCCAGCAGGTCCGGATAACCCGGGTGCGCGCCGATGGTGACCTTCTCGGCAATCGCGGTTCTGACGGTGCGGTCCATGGTCAGCGGGTCTGAGGCATGGAAGCCGCAGGCAATATTGGCCATATCAATGTAGGGCATGACCTCGGCATCCATGCCTTTGGTCCAGCTACCGAAGCTCTCGCCCATATCGCAGTTGAGTTTCATTGGTTGTCTCCAGAAACAAGTGAACGTGCGCTAGCCTCGGCTCATGGTCTGAGGGAGGTAGGTGACAATTTCCGGGAACCAGCCGATCAGAAACAGTGCCGCCATGATCAGCAGGAAAAAGGGTAGCGCGGCCCGGGCAACGTAGAGGATGTCTTTCCCGGTCAATGCCTGGATCACGAACAGGTTAAAACCCACCGGCGGTGTGATTTGTGCCATCTCAACCACCAGAACGATAAAGATGCCAAACCAGAGCATGTCGATGCCGGCCTGCTGGACCATGGGCATGACCACAGCGACGGTAAGAACCACCACGGAAATGCCATCCAGGAAACAGCCCAGTAGAACGAAGAGGGCCGTCAGGCAGACAAGCAGTTCGAAAGAAGAGAGCGACATGCTGCCAATCCATTCCGCCAGCTCTCTTGGAATGCCGAGAAAGCCCATGGACAAGGTGAGAAAGTGTGCGCCCACCAGAATCAGGCCAATCATGCAGGAGCTTTTGACCGCGCCCAGCAGGCTTGCCTTGAAACTGTCGGCGTTCAGGGACCCGGTGACAGTCGCCAGCAGCAGGGCGCCAAAAACGCCGAGTGCGGCAGCCTCGGTGGGTGTGGTAAAGCCGGCATAAATCGAACCAAGCACAAATACAATCAGGCCCACAATCGGCAGCAGCATTCGCAGCGCCTTGATCTTGGCTGAGAACGAGATGTGCTCTTTCTTATGCTTGGGCATCTCATCCTTGTTCAATGCTGCCCATACCATGGTGTAACCCATGAACATGACCACCAGCATGAGGCCGGGCAGGGCGCCGGCGATAAACAGGCGGCCGATGGACACCTCAGCCGCCACGCCGTAAACAATCAGAATGATGGACGGCGGTATCAGCAGCCCAAGGGTGCCCGAACCGGCAAGGGTGCCAACGGCCATGCGGTCACTGTAACCCTGAGCCTTGAGCTCGGGCAGGGTCATGCGGCCAATGGTGGCTGCCGTGGCGGCAGACGAGCCGGACACCGCGGCGAATATACCGCAGCTGAGAATGTTTACGTGCAGCAGCTTGCCCGGTAAACCACCCATCCAGGGTGACAGTCCCTTAAACAGGTCCTCGGACAAGCGAGTACGGAACAGAACCTCGCCCATCCAGATGAACATCGGCAGTGCGGTCAGAGACCAGCCGGTGCTTGCGCCCCAACTGGAGGTTGCGAACAGAAGGCCGATCTGGTCGTTGCCGGACAACAATAGCCCGAGGACGCCAATGCCGACCAAGGTCAGTGATACCCAAACACCAAGCGCGAGCATCAATATCATGGAGGCAGCGAGGGCGATGGAAAGCAGCGTGGTATCCATCAGATTTCCTCCAGATTGACGTCACTTTCGTGTTGTTGGTAAGAAGGCACACGTTTTCGTAGTACCGCGATCAGGTCGTCCAGGATCGCGATAGTAAGCGCTAACGTGCCCAGCCCAACCGGGATCTGAGGGATCCAGAGCGGAATGGGAATGTAGCCGTGTGAGACCTCCTCGAAAACGTAGGACTCCCAAACCATGTGCCAGCAGTAGAAGGTCATGAAGCACGCAAGGCCGAGGCCAAGGATGAGTACCGCCAGTTCCTGAACGAACCGCGCCCGGGGGGACCATTTCTGGATAACCAGGGTTACCCTGATATGGCCACCTTCATGGAAGGTGTAGGCAAGCCCGAAAAACGTAGAAGCAGCGAGAGCATACCCGGACACGTTTTCAGCGGAAGGAATGATGAAGCCGAACAGCCGGCCGACAATCTGCACCAGGATCACAACCATGATCAGTGCAATGCAGAACCCCGCTGCGTAACCAGATGCCAGGTAAAACTTGTTTCGAAGGGTACTCATGGAAGATGCCTCCCAAGGCGGCTTTCCCGCTGGAATGCCAGGGGAAAGCGTCTTGTGAATGGATCGTTAACGGTAGTTTTGCAGAATAGCGCCAACTTCCTTCGGAGCTTCTTCTTCCCATTCCTGGATCATGATGTCGCCGATCTTCTGGAATTCCTGCATCAGCTGTTCGGATGGCTCGGATACTTCAATACCATTCTCTGCCAGCGTCGCCGTGTCTTCGGCGGCGGTTACACGAACGCCCTCCCAGCCCTTCATTTCGGCTGCCGCGGCGGCGTCGAGAATGACCTGCTGTTGTTCTTCGCTCAGGCGGCGAAAGGCGCGCTTGTTGACGACGACAACGTTCTTGGGAATCCAGGCTTTGATGTCAGTGTAGTGAGAGAGGTAATCCCAGGCCTGGCCGTTGGCGCCGGTGGATGGCGAGGTAATCATCGCGTCAATGATGCCGGTACTGAATGCCTGGGGGATCTCAGGTACCTGAACGGTGGTCGGGGTGGTGTTCATGAGATCAGCCAGCCGTGAAGTGGACGGGCTGTAAGCGCGCATCTTCAGACCTTCCAGGTCGCTCATGGTGTTGACCGGAGCCTTTGTGTACAGGCTCTGGGCGGGCCATGGCACCGTGTAAAGCAGCTTCATGCCCTCTTTGTCGAGTTGTTTTTCCACCTCGGGTTTTGCGGCTTCCCAGAGCCGTTTTGCATCCTCAAAGCTGGTTGCCAGAAACGGAATGTTGTCGTGTTTGAACACCGGATGGGTGTTGCCCATGATGCCGATGAAGATCTCCCCCAGCTGAACCTGTCCTGTGCGGACGGCCCTCGGGATTTCCGGATGTTTAACCAGTGAGGCGCCGGAGTGGACGGTGATGGCTATGTCGCCGTCGGTGCCTGCCTTGATGTCTTCAGCAAACTCATAGGCGATTTTGGTTGGCAGGTTCGCATCGCCGTAGGGCGTTGGCATGTGCCATTGGGCAGCGTTGACTGCGGTGGTGAAGAAAATCCCTGCCATCAGGGTGGCTGTCGCAAGTTGTTTGAACATATCGATTCTCCCGTTCTTTTGTTGTTGTTGCTTTGGTCATCAATTGGCAGTTGCTAAAGCACCGCCAGTTCTTCGTTGAGCCGCTCGGTGAGCAGCATTTTTCCCGGTACGTGAGTGATCGCGATCGGGGGGCGTGCGTTCTCCAGGGCAACCTGCGGCGTCACGCCACAGGCCCAGAAGACGGGTATCTCGTCACGGCCGATGGTGACGGCGTCGCCAAAATCCGGAGCGTGGATATCGTTGATTCCTATCAGGGCCGGATCCCCGATGTGCACCGGCGCCCCGTGCGCTTTGGGTAGCCGGGTGGTGATCTGAATCGCCCGGATAGCATCGGCAGCTTTGAACGGCCTCATGGAGACCACCATGTCGCCGTGGAACCGGCCGGCCGTTTGGGTGGCAATGTTCGAGCGATACATGGATACGTTCTGCCCCTGCTCGACGTTCCTGATGGACAGGCCGGCACGGACCAGCGCATCTTCGAACGAGAAGGAGCAGCCGAGTACAAACGTCACAAAATCGTTGCGCCACACATCACGAATGTCAGTGGCGGTCTCAGCCCGTTCACCATTGCGGAAGATCTGGTACTCGGGGATGTCGGTTCGGATGTCCAGATCACGCCCAAGGCCCGGCAGCATGGGGTCACCGGTCTGGGAGACGCCAATCAGGGGGCAGGCGACAGGATTGTTCTGGCAAAACAGAAGAAAATCGTTCGCCCAGTCCGCCTGCAGGATGACGACATTGCCCTGAACCAGGCTCTGTGCCTTGCCGCTGGTGGTTCCGGTATGGGAACCGGAACGTATGTGCGCGCGTAGTTCAGATACCTGGTCAAGCAGGCCTGTTTTGAAGTCTGAATAATCGCCGGTCTGCATCTCGGCTACCCCTGATTGAATTTGTTATGTGGTTATGGATCAGGTTATTCCTATTGGCGAAAAAGTCTAATTATGGTTTTTTACGTTTGGTGATAAGTTTCGGTGATGTCAGGTTCCACGTACTGTTTCGAAACGTTGACCGCCAGGTTGGCGGCCAGTTCGGCTATCGGGTTAAACGGCACGCTGGGGTACGAGGCTGTGAATGCCAGTTGTGATGGTGTCCAGGCGGCATCCAGAGTGATCAGGCGCCCGCTTTTCAGGCCGTCAGATATCACGCTCATCGGTAGTGCCGACACACCAATGCCATCCAGCGTCAGCCGGCGACATGCTGCCAGTGAACTGGATGAATAGAAGCGTGCGGGCAGTTCGTCCAGTTCGCTGAATTTCTGGCTGATTTCGGCAAACGGCTTGGTGTTTCTGGCGTAGGTAATGATGGGCCACTGGGCCAGTTCCTCGAGCTCCAGTTTTCGGTCTGGCAGTTTCAGCGAGGGACTTGCGACCCAGATCAGCGGGAAGCTGCACAGGTCCAGGTTTTCAATTTTGGGTTCGGAAACCGGACCCATCAGGAAAGCGAGATCGAAGGTCCGGTCCATCAGGCCGGTGCGGAGGTTCCCGGTGACGTCGACCGTGATCTCCACGTCCAGGTTTGGCGTGTTTTCGTTCAGCTTGCGGAAAAAGTATGGCAGCCAGGAGTGAACGATGGTCTCGGAAACGCCAAGCCTCAAGATGCCGGACAGCAATGCGACCCTGTCGGCTCGTTTGCGCAGCTGCTGCGACATGGAGACGATTTTTTCGGCGTAGGGCAACAGCTCCTGCCCCCTGGTCGTCAACATGGTGCGGCCGGAATCCCGCTCAAAGAGCTGAACGCCCAGTTCTTCTTCAAGCGCTGCTATTCGATTGGATATCGCGGGTTGCGTGGTGTTTTGCCGCTCTGCCGCCTTGCGAAAACTTCCGAGGGTGGCTACCCAGATAAAAGTTTCCAGGCGTTTAAAGTTCATGGGCGCCCTTTGTGTTGGATAGCGGAATACCTTTCGACGTTGAGTGGGGCTGCTAGCTGAAGTTTAGTTCAGAATACGAAAGGCATAAAAAAACCCCGGCACGTGGCCGGGGTTTCCGTGTTGCTAACTTCTGATTAAATCAGAAGCTGTATTGCGCAGCGAACAATACTCGGCTCGCGTCAGTTGAATCGCCTGCTACGGTTTCCTGATCGAAGTAGCCGTATTCGACGCCCATCATCACGTTTTTAACCGGCATCCACATGTAGTTAAGGAACATGTTCTGGTTTGTTTCCGCATCTGCATTGGTCGTAGCGCCGTCTGCAATTGCGTCATCAAGATCCAATGTGGTGGTGCCGTAGCCAAGGTTAATGTTGCGACCACCGCCGAGTTCCATGCTAACGCCGAGAGAGCCGCCGTAACCTGTGATAGTTTCTAGGCTGTTTCCGTCAACATAAGCACTTGGGCCAAAGTAGTTGCTGCCTGAGCGCCAAAGGTAACCGTTTGCACCATCGGTGTAGTTAATCGCACCTTGTACGGAGAACATGTCGCTCAGTGCGAGTTTTGCCGCACCGAAAACTGCATAACCCACGGCGCTATCATCGTTGTTGCCATCATCAGCAGTTACTTGGCTTACAAGTGCAGCTGCCGAGTATGAAAGCGCGTCTGCGGAGTCTTGAAGGCGGGCGGTAAACGCTGGGGCTGAGGTGCGAGTGTTGCCACCGGCACCCAGGACACCTTGCGAACTAGGGTCTTCGAGGGAGAACGAAAGTGCCCCAGTGGTATAGCGAATCTGCTCTGTGCGATCTTGGCTACCTGCCGTACCCGCAAGGCTATCGAAGTCAAGTGTCGGGGTGTTGCCTACGAAACTTGTGAAGTTAGACCAGTTGCGACCCGCCATCAAGCCTTTATACTCGCCATAGGCATGGCGCATGCGCAGACTGCCGGCTCCATTACCTGAACCGCGGAAGTCACCTTCAACGGTAATAGAGACTCCAGAGGAGTGCTTAACTTTGACACCCAAGCGACTTTGTTGAACGTCAGCGCCGAAGTGACCGGTTACATCCTCATTACTTGATTGCGCAAATGTACCAGCTCTGGTTGATACAGCGCGATCGGCGTCAAAGTCATAGCTCATGTTGAGTCGAGCGTAACCATAAAGGCTAGCTTCAACGTCATCACCCGCATTTAAAGTGAGTGCATTCGCCTGCGCAGCTACCCCCAGAATTGCTACCGCAGCCGTTGAACGAATTGCCATTCTTAATTTGTTGCTTTGCATCTTTGTTGTCTCCACACATTATTTTTGTTGGACCCACTTCAAAGTAGTTACGAACTCATGACATTTCAAATAAATTCTTGCATTAATTAGACGAATGTCTATGCAACGAAATCGCCGGTTTAGGGGAACTTTTTGAGGGTTGTGTTTATTTCCTTCTTCCAGTAAGGCAGAACATCGGTTATTTCCAGCGGTGCGTACCTGGTGCTATGACGAAAAATACTCAGATTCTCGGCTCGGCCACGTTTGCCTTTCTTGATATTGAAACCACGGGCGGCAACTCCTCCCACGATCGAATCACGGAAATTGGTATCCGTTTCTGGCGAGCGGGGGAGGTGGTTGGCGAGTGGCAAACCCTGATCAATCCGGAAACCCGGATTTCCCCCTTTATAGAGAGCCTGACCGGTATTTCCGACGCCATGGTGGCGGATGCGCCAGTGTTTGAAGACATTACCGGGGTGTTAGAAGAGCAACTGAAAGACACCATTTTCGTGGCCCATAATGCGCGGTTTGATTACGGATTTATCAAGGCCGAGTTCCGGCGGCTGGGCTTGCTGTTCTCAGCGAAAGTGCTCTGTACCGTTAAATTGTCCCGCACGCTGTACCCCGGTTTCCGGCGCCACAATATGGACGCGTTGATTGAGCGTCATCATCTGGAACAGGTGCAACGACATCGCGCGTTGGGGGATGTCTCCGCGATGATGGCGTTTTTCGAGCATGCCTTGGCTGAGAAAGGAAACGATGCCATGGAAGCGGCCATCCGCAATTTACTCCAGAGGCCCAGCATTCCGTCCAACCTGCCCACCGATGTGCTTCAGGATCTTCCGCGTGGGCCGGGAGTGTATCGATTCTACGGTGAAAACGACGCTCTTCTGTACGTAGGTAAAAGTACTAACATTGCCCAGCGTGTGGCCTCTCACTTCTCTGGTGACCACAATTCCAGCCGCGGCATCCGCATGTCTGAGAGTCTGCGACGGGTGGACTGGACAGAAACCGCTGGCGAGCTGGGCGCGTTACTGCTTGAATTGAAGCAAATAAAGCAGTTGAAGCCACTGTTTAACCGGCGTTCCCGGGCAGCGAAGAATCTGGTGAGCATTGAGCTGGCGGAGAATTCG
Source organism: Marinobacter sp. DS40M6 (assembly GCF_028581595.1). Taxonomy (NCBI): domain Bacteria; kingdom Pseudomonadati; phylum Pseudomonadota; class Gammaproteobacteria; order Pseudomonadales; family Marinobacteraceae; genus Marinobacter; species Marinobacter sp. DS40M6. Next base: position 64,540 of record NZ_JAFCAE010000007.1, read on the forward strand.
TCGGGGTATCTGCAGGCGCGCCTGGTGTGGGAGATTGAACCGCACCGGCTGGGTGACTATTTTGGTTTGTTTCGCAGCAAGAAAGACGCCGAAAAGGCACTCAGTGGCATCGCCGCGAAGAACGATCTTTGCAACAAGTTACTGGGGCTGGAACCCGACGGTGATGGCCCTTGTTTTCAGCGTAGCCTGGGTCGCTGTAGAGGCGCCTGTGACGGCGGTGAGGATGTTGTCCGCTACAATTTGAGAACCCAGATTGCGTTCCACGGACTACGGTTGAAAACCTGGCCCTGGAAAGGGCCGGTCGGAGTTGTGGAGCACAATGTCAGAACCGGCAGGACCGATATCCTGGTGGTGTACAACTGGATGCACGTGGCCACGCTGCAGGGGATGGACGAGATTGACGGACTTTCTTTGCGCGACCAGGCCGTCAATTTCGACCTGGATTCCTACAAGCTGGTGGTCAAAGCCCTGATGGGGCAGGATGGGCGCTCGCTGAAAGTGATAGAGCTGGATGCGGTGGGCGCGCCGGATGTGCTCATGCCCTGAGTGGCGTATGATTAACTGTATCTTTTCACGTTTTGTTTGAGAGACACCGATGAACAGAGAACCTGTCAGCCGTGAGTTATTCGATGAGGTAATGGTCCCCAACTATGCACCCGGGTCTGTGATTCCCGTCAAGGGTGAAGGCTCCCACGTTTGGGATCAGGAGGGTAAGGAGTACATCGACCTGGCGGGTGGTATTGCGGTGACCTGCCTCGGTCATAATCACCCCGGCCTTGTGGGCGCGCTGATGGAGCAGGCCGAGAAAATCTGGCACCTGTCCAATGTCATGACCAACGAGCCCGCCCTGCGGTTGGCCAAGACCCTGTGTGATCTGACCTTTGCCGAGCGTGTGTTCTTTGCCAATTCCGGTGGCGAGGCTAACGAAGCCGCGTTCAAGCTGGCCCGTCGCTATGCCTGGGAACATTTCGGCGCGGAAAAAAATGAAATCATCTCCTTCAAGAGCTCGTTCCACGGCCGCACCCTGTTTACGGTCAGCGTCGGTGGTCAGCCCAAGTACCTTGAAGGTTTTGAGCCTGCGCCAGGAGGCATTCATCACGCCGATTTCAACGATCTTGAGTCGGTCCGGAAACTGATCTCCAAGGACAAGACCTGTGCGGTGGTGGTAGAGCCTATTCAGGGCGAAGGTGGCGTCATGCCCGGCGATCCTGAATTCCTCAAAGGCCTGCGCCAGCTCTGTGACGAAAACGATGCCTTGTTGGTGTTCGATGAAGTTCAGTCCGGCGTAGGCCGTACCGGGCACCTCTATGCCTACCAGATGTATGGCGTAACGCCGGATATCCTGTCCACGGCCAAGGGGCTTGGCGGTGGCTTCCCGGTGGCGGCCATGTTGACCACGGAGAAGGTAGCGAAAAGCCTGGGTATCGGTACCCATGGCAGTACTTATGGCGGCAACGCCCTGGCGTGTGCTGTTGCCCAGCGGGTAATTGATACGGTGAGCCAGCCGGATATCCTCAAGGGCGTTGCGGCGCGTTCGGAGCGCCTGCGGAAGGGGATGATGGACATTGGTGAGCGCTACGGCATCTTCAGCGAGGTTCGTGGTTCTGGCTTGCTGCTCGGCTGTGTACTGACGGAAGAGTGGAAAGGCAAGGCGAAGGAGTTTCTCAATGCCGGCCTGAACGAAGGTGTGATGGTGCTGATTGCCGGCCCGAATGTCGTGCGTCTGGCGCCGTCACTGATCGTTCCAGAGCCTGATATTGATGAAGCGCTGGCGCGGTTTGAAGCTGGTGTGAAAAAGGTTTGTGGTCAGTAGCAGACGTTAATCCGCGACAGTAACCACAAGCATGATGACAGGAGCCGCCTATGTGGCTGGTACGTCCGGCTCAGCCGGGTGACCTGAACGACATACTCGACATCGCCGGGGGCCAGGGCCCCCGGATGTCATCCACCCTGCCCAAAAAAGAGGACGCACTGTCCACCAAGATTGATCAATCCACCCGCTCCTTTACCGGCACAAACAAACCCGACGAACCCAAGCGGTTCCTGTTCGTACTGGAAGACACCCGTACAGGTAAGGTGCAGGGCGTATCGGGTATCGATGCCCGGGCGGGTAATGGGCAGCCGTTCTACAATTACCGTCAGGACGCACTTATCCATGCCTCCCATGAGCTGGGCGTTTCGCGCCGGGTGGAGGTTCTGTACCCATCCCATGCGCTGACCGACCACACGCTGTTGTGCTCCTTCGCCATCAGGCCGGAGCTGCGTGGTACTGACGCCTTCGAGCTGCTGTCCCGTGCCAGGATGCTGTTTATCGCCAGCCATCGCTCGCTGTTCACGGATAAGGTGGTTGTGGAGATACAGGGTGTGCAGACGGAAGACGGCGAGGTGCCGTTCTGGGACAGTCTGGGGCGGCATTTCTTTAATATGGATTTTGAAACCGCGGACCAATATTCCGGGTTGTTGAGCAAAACCTTTATTGCAGAACTGATGCCACCCAACCCGATCTACGTCACGCTGCTCAGCCAAGCCGCTCAGGATGCGCTAGGGCAGCCTCACTCACAAACCCAGGCGACGTACGAGTTACTTCAGCGCGAAGGGTTCCGGGCGGGATGCTATCTCGATATCTTCGATGCCGGGCCGGTACTGGAAGCTCGCACCGATGCGCTCAGGTCTGTTGTGACCAGTCATCCGAAAACCCTGCATGCCGCCCATACTGACGATGGCGAAACCTGCCTGATTTGTGGTGGTGAGGGCGGGGATTTTCGTAGCACACTGACCCCGCTCGCGGAGAGCCTGCAGGACCAAGTGAAAGTGTCGCCGAAAACCTGGGAATACCTGGGCCTGAGCTCCGGTAACACGGTACGGGTGACACCATTATGAACAGGGCAAGCACAGCAAGCACAGACAGGAGGCCGGAATGCTGGTAATCCGACCCTTGCAGGAGAACGACCTCGACGCCCTGTACGCCATGGCCCAGGGCGCCGGAAAGGGACTGACGACATTGCCCGCGGATAGGGCACTGCTGGCAAGGAAGATCCAGCATGCGCAGGAAACCTTCAACCAGCGCTGCGCACCAGAGGCTGGCTTGTACCTGTTCGCTCTCGAGGATACCGAGCTCAAACAGTGTGTGGGCATCAGCGGCATACAGGCGCGAGTGGGCCTGGATGAAGTGTTCTATAATTACCGACTGAGCGTGACGGTGAATGCGTCCCGCGAGCTGGACGTGCATGTGCGCACCCCGACGCTGCACCTGTCCAATGACATGACCGGTACCACAGAGGTGTGCTCTCTGCTGCTTTCGAGCTCCCATCGGGGCGGTGGCACCGGCCTGCTGTTGTCCCGCTGCCGATTCATGTTCCTGGACGACTTCCGCTCGCATTTCTCCGAAAAAGTCTTCGCTGAAATGCGGGGAGTGTCCGACAGCAACGGCCAGAGCCCGCTGTGGGATGCTCTTGGGAGCAAGTTTTTTGACATGGAGTTTAGTGAGGCAGACATGTTGTCGGGCCTTGGCAATAAATCGTTCATTGCTGAACTGATGCCCAAATACCCCATCTACCTGCCGATGTTACCGGACGCTGCACGGGCCGTGATTGGTCGCGTGCATGAAAACACCGCGCCGGCGCTGAAAATGCTGCAGGCGGAAGGCTTCAACTTCAATGGCATGGTGGACATCTTCGATGGTGGCCCGGCGGTTGAGGCTTTTATTCACAGTATTCGTACCGTGCGCGAAGGTATAAACCGCCACGTTATGATCCGTAAGAAGCCGCAGGTGACGGATGTCCCGGCGGAGCAACAGGTAATGATATCCAACCGCTCGTTCCGGGACTTTCGGGTAACCACCATACCGGCCGAGTGCATAGGACTCGATACTGTCAGTATTCCGGCCGATGTGGCCGAGGCGCTGGAAGTAGAATCCGGAGACCTCGTGCGGCTGGCCCCTTTGAAAGATACCGGAAGGAGGTAATGACAATGGCAAACCTGACAGGTCAACTCTTTATTGATGGACTCTGGCTGGAAGGCCATGGCGACTTTTTCGAATCCCTCCAGCCGGTCACCGGAGAGACGGTCTGGGATGGCGTCAGCGCCAGCATTGAAGACGTGGACGCCGCCGTGCGTGAAGCCCGTTCAGCGTTTATCCACTGGCGCAAGCGCCCATTCAGTGAGCGCCAGGCCCTGGTGGAAAAGTTTGGCACGCTGCTGGAGGAACACAAGGAAGAGCTGGCGCACCAGATCGGCTCGGAAACCGGAAAGCCCCTGTGGGAGTCCCGCACCGAAGTGGCAGCGATGATAGGCAAGATCGGAATCTCCGTTGCCGCCTATCACGACCGCACCGGCCACTCCGAATCCGACGTTGCTGGCGGCCATGCTGTATTACGGCATCGCCCCCATGGCGTGGTGGCGGTGTTCGGCCCCTATAATTTCCCCGGGCACCTGCCCAACGGGCATATCGTGCCGGCGTTGCTGGCGGGCAACACCGTGGTGTTCAAACCCAGTGAACTGACCCCCGGTGTCGCCGAGCTGACCGTGAAGTTGTGGGAAAAGGCCGGCCTTCCTCCCGGCGTCATCAATCTTGTGCAGGGGGCAATGCCGACCGGTAAATCCCTGTCGTCGCATCCGGGCGTTGACGGGCTGTTCTTCACCGGCAGTTCCACGGTAGGGCACCTGCTGCACAAGCAGTTTGGTGGTCAGCCCGAGAAGATCCTGGCGCTGGAGATGGGCGGCAACAATCCGCTGATCGTCCAGAATGTGCATGACCTGGATGGCGCGGTGCATCACGCCCTCCAGTCCGCCTTCTTGTCAGCGGGTCAGCGTTGCACCTGCGCACGTCGTTTACTGGTACCAAAGGGTACCAAGGGCGACCAGTTTCTGGAGCGCTTTGTTGAAGTGGTCAGCCGCATCACCGTGGGCGATTTCGATGCGGAGCCGCAACCGTTCATGGGGTCGGTAATTTCGAAAGAAGCGGCCGACAAGCTGTTGGCGGCTCAGAACAGCCTGGTGACGAAGGGTGGGCAATTGCTACTGGAGATGCAGAGTCTGCGGGAAGGCACCGGCCTGTTGTCACCGGGCATTGTGGACGCAACCGGCCTGGACCTGGTGGATGAGGAATTCTTCGGACCGTTGCTGACAGTTTACCGCTACAAAAGCTTTGACGAGGCCCTGGAGCTTGCGAACAACACCCGCTATGGACTCTCTGCGGGCATCCTGACCGATGACCACAAACTCTACGAGCGACTGACGGACGAAGTGCGCGCGGGCATCGTCAACTGGAACCGGCCGTTGACGGGCGCCAGCAGTGCCGCGCCGTTCGGTGGTGTCGGGGCCAGCGGCAACCATCGCCCCAGTGCCTACTACGCCGCCGATTACTGTGCCTGGCCGATGGCCTCACTGGAGGCGAAGAAGAGCGAAGTGCCGGACAGCCTGGCACCCGGGTTAAATTTCGACTGACGGAAGACGAGTCATGGCCAAGCACGCAGTAGAAGCCAATTTTGATGGCCTGGTAGGGCCTACCCATAACTACGCCGGGCTTTCGTGGGGCAATGTGGCGTCCAAGTCCAACGTTCGCTCGGTGTCCAATCCGAAGGAAGCCGCCCTGCAGGGACTGGCGAAAATGAAGCGTCTGGCGGATCGCGGTTTTGTCCAGGGTGTTCTGCCGCCCCATGAACGCCCGCATATTCCGACCTTGCGGGCATTGGGGTTTACCGGTTCGGACCGCGACGTTCTCAGCGCGGCCGCCAAACAGAGCCCGTCTATCCTGGCTGCTGCCTCGTCGGCGTCTACCATGTGGACGGCCAATGCCGCTACGGTTTCGCCGAGTGCGGATACCTCCGATCACCGCGTACATTTTACGCCGGCGAACCTAAGCGCCAAGTTCCATCGCTCTATTGAGCATGTGGTCACCGGCCGGGCACTGAAATCCATCTTCGCGGACGACGCCTGGTTTGCACACCATCCGGCGCTGCCGTCGGTCAGCCAGTTTGGTGACGAAGGCGCCGCCAACCACACCCGTCTGTGCGGCGGGTATGGTGAGCCGGGCGTTGAACTGTTCGTTTACGGCCAGATCGCCTTCAACGAACAGGCCCCGGCCCCGAAGCTGTATCCTGCACGCCAGACACTGGAGGCCTCCCAGGCCATCGCCCGCCTGCATGGCCTGAAAGACAGCCATGTGGTGTTCGCCCAGCAAAACCCGGCCGCGATTGATGCCGGGGTGTTCCACAACGACGTTATCGCCGTCGGTAATGGCAACGCCCTGTTCTACCACGAGCTGGCGTTTCTGGATGAAGAAACCGTGCTGGCTGATATCCGCTCGCGCCTGACAGGTGCGGAACTGGAAGCTGTTCGTGTCACCAGTGAGCAGGTGCCACTGGAGGATGCTGTGGCCTCCTACCTGTTCAACAGTCAGTTGCTGAATACGCCTGATGGCATGATGCTGGCGGTGCCGGGTGAATGCCGTGAAATTGCGTCGGTCAGCCGCTATCTGGACGAGTTGGTGAACGACTCGGGGCCGATTACGTCGGTGGAGGTCTTTGACGTCAAACAGTCCATGCGCAACGGTGGCGGGCCGGCATGTTTGCGTTTGCGGGTGGTACTGAACGACGACGAACTCAAGGCCATGCACCACGGCGTATTGCTAACCGACTCCCTGTATGAACGCCTGACTACCTGGGTCGAGGCGCATTACCGGGAGGAGTTGTCGCAGGAGGATCTGGGCGACCCGATGCTGCTTGACGAAGTCCGTAAGGCTCTGGATGAGCTGACCGGGATTCTTGGGCTTGGGTCTATCTACGATTTTCAGCTCTAATCCGGTTATCGTCCTCTTTTCTCAGGACGAGATAGAGGACGTCAGCATCTCCATAGTATGACGGATCAGTGATTCCTCAGAAAAGTTGTCCTCAAGGTCGCTCTCAGTTATTTCGCTCTGGCATAGCATGATGACGCCATGGAGGGCGCCACGGAGGTAGAGCGCGGTTTCAACTGGATTGTGGATACGCTCGCGGTTCATGGTGCCGTCTTCCAGCCCCAGGTGTATCGCACCGACCATCAGCTCCATGGTTTCTGCCTTGCAGCCAAACATCTCGCCTGCCAGCTCATCATCTGCGTCTGCCATCGTCGTGGAGGCTGTTGTCAGTGCGGAGAAGTAATCCGGCTGCTCGCGGTAGAAGTTGTAATAGGCCACTCCCATGGCGGATATCTGAGCCAGCCCGGTGTCCGCCGTCTGGCGAGCCTCCTCGAAGCGGCGGCAAAGGCTGTGGCCGGCACGAAGCATGATGCCGCGCTGGATCGCCGCCTTGTCCTTGAAGTACACGTACAGCAATGCACGGCTGAGCGCGGCCGTGCGCGCGATGTCGTCCATGGATGTGCGCTCGTAGCCCTTCTCCGAAAACACCAGTTCCGCAGCATCCAGAATGCTGTCGTACCTGGCCTGCTTCTCTTTCTCTCTACGGGTTTTTAACGGCTCACTCATAGGGGGTTCCGGGTAATGGAGACTGCCATCTCATGATACATGGTTAGGGATGAAATCCGATTATTGACAAATTGTCAAAGAATGACATTATGTCTGATAATGAACTTTTGTCCACCGGATGGATGATGAAAAACACCGTGACCATGGAAGAGAGGACTTCTCAATGAACATCGCCCGGCGCTCCGCCATCGTTTCCCTCTTGGCCGCTGCAAGCCTCCTTGTCAGCGCCTGTAAATCCAGTGAACCGGCGCCTGAACAGGGTGCTGCCCCGGTAACAGTGCGTGCTGCCGAGGTGACGGGCGGCCAGACGGAGGGCGTTTCGCTGCGCTTTTCCGGTATCGTCCGGGCGGCCCAGCGGGCAACGCTGACGTTCCAGGTGAGCGGCACCCTTCGAGAACGCGCGGTTGAACTGGGGCAGACCGTCAAGACCGGTGACCTGCTGGCGCGGGTATATAACCCTGCACTGGAACCGGCGCGGGATTCCGCAGCCGCCCGGCTGGACGAACTGAGAACCCAATATGATCAGGCCAAACGGGAATGGGAACGCTCCCGTCAACTGCACGAGCGCGGGGTCGTTTCGGAGCAGGGACTTGAGCAACTGGCTTCCCGGCGGGACAGCCTGAAAGCCAGTATGGCAACGGCCGAAGCATCTCTTGCCGAGGCCACACGCTTACTGCGAGAGAGTGAACTGAGGGCGCCGTTCGACGGCCGGGTTGAAGCCTTGCTGGTGGAGCGGGATGAGTTTGTGGCCTCCGGCCAGCCGGTGATGCGTCTGTCGTCCCCGGAGGGACGCGAAGTGGAAGTGCGGGTACCGGCGTACATGCTCAACCATGTGTCGCTGTCGCAACTGCTGCCGGTCTGGTCGGTGCAGGATCGCAACCGTGCGCCAGTCACCGGCTCCATTGTGGAAATTGCCCAGCCCGGAGGTGTTCGCGGCGAGCTCCATCCGGTATTGGTCAGCCTGCCGGCAGATACCCTCGAACCCGGGGAGCCGGTGGAAGTGGGTATTACGCCCCGTGAAACCGTGGCCACGACGGTGCCGTTGTTGTCGGTGATGAAATCCAACGGAGGCGCCAGCGTGTTCCGCATTTCCGATGGCGTTGCCCGCCGTGTGCCGGTGACGGTGCAGCGGATTATCGGTGAGCGTGTAGTGGTGGATGCCTCCGATCTTAGCGCTGGTGATCAGGTGGTCTTTGCCGGCATGACCCGTATTTCCGACGGTGATGCCGTGGAGGTGCGCTGATGTCACTGCGCCTGCTGAACTTTCAACGCTTGCTGGGCATGGTGGTGACCATGCTGTGCCTCCTGGGGATTGCGGCCTACAGCACCATGCCGCGCCAGGAAGATCCTTCATTTCCCTATCGCGCCGGTCTGATTAGCATCAACTACCCAGGCGCCAGCGCCGAAGCCGTTGAGCGGTTGGTACTGCAGCCATTGTCGGACGAGTTGCGCCAGGTGGAGGAGGTCGATTACACCCAGGCCACTGCCCGCACCGGTGTGGCGATTTTCAACGTGCGCCTGAATGACACCATCTACGATACCGATTCCGCCTGGGATCGTGTCCGCCAGGCCATGGATCGGGCGCGCCTGGATTTTCCCGATGACGTCGGCCAGATGGTGCTGGACGACCGCCTGATTGATATTCCTGCCATTATTCTTGCGGTCAGCGGTTCTGGTTCGGTTACCGAACTGAGCGACGTGTCAGAGCGCCTGAAACAGAATCTGGCGGACATTTCCGGCGTGTCCCGTATTGAACTGGAGGGTGACGCGGACGAACAGATCACCCTGGCGCTGGACGACGCAGCTATGTACCGGCTGGGCATTTCCCCCGCGCGCGTGCTGGACACGTTGGCGCGCCGCAACCAGACCACGCCGGGCGGTTTTGTTATCGCCGACGGTCGTCGTCTGTCGGTGTTGCCAAACAGCGAATTCACCAGTGTGGATGCCATTCGCGCGACGCCCATTGAACTGCCGGACGGCTCCCAGGTGCCCCTCGCCGCGGCTGCTGAAGTCTGGCGTGGCCCAGCGGAGCCCCGGCAACCGGAAGCCTGGTACGACGGTGAACGGGTGGTGCTGGTTTCCATGATCATGGAGGAGGGCAGTACCGACGCCATTCGGTTTGGCGAACGTGTGCGGGAACGGCTATCGACGATCCGTGACGAGTTCGCTCCTTACGACATCCGGGAGATGTTCTTTCAGCCCGATAAGGTGGAAGAGCGGCTCGACAACCTGGCCTGGAGCCTGGTGATGTCCGTTATCATCATTGTGGCCGTGGTGTTCACCGGTATGGGAATCCGCATGGGGTTGCTGGTGGCGTCGATCCTGCCGATGGTGGCGTTGATCAGTATCGGCCTTTATGACTTGGGGGGTGGTGTACTGCACCAGATTGCTGTCATCGGCATGGTGATTTCCCTCGGTATCCTGATCGACAATGCCATTGTGATTGTCGAGAGCATCCAGGGATACCTAGATGACGGCATGCGACGGTTGGACGCCCTGAAGCAATCTGTAAAAGAGCTGGCGGGGCCGTTGGGAGCCTCCACGGGTACTACCATTGCGGCGTTCATGCCGTTGTTGCTGTCCAAGGGTGGGACGGCGGATTTCACCCGTGGTGTGCCGGTGATGATCATGCTCACCCTCTCCGTCAGTTACCTGCTGGCTGTGTCCGCTGTACCACTGCTGGCGGCCCGCTTCCTGAAACCCCGCAAGACAGACGCGCGCGAAGACAAGCTGGTTGGGCTTTCTCGTTTTCTCGGCGCCCTGGTGGCGAGGCGTCCGGGCACTTTGATCCTTGCGGGTACGGCGCTGGTGGTGTTCAGCCTGTCACTCACGCCATTCATGAAACAGCAGTTTTTCCCCAACGCGGATCGTCCCCAGGTGGTGGTTGAGCTTTACATGCCCGAAGGCACGGACCAGGAGCGCACGTCCAGTGTGGCGGCCGACCTTGAGCGTGCGATCCGCACCCGACCGGAGGCCCTGGAGGTGCATCGGTTTGTTGGTTTTACCGGCCCCAGCTTCTATTACAATCTGCAGCGCGAGCCCCAGGCGCCGAACCGCGGGCGAATCGTGGTATCAACGCCCACCCTGGAAGACACCACCGGCCTGGTACAGTGGATTCGCGACTACGCTGGGCACGAAATGCCGGAGTTGCAGCTAACGGCGGGAATCTTGGGGCAGGGGCCGCCACGGGCAGCGCCGGTGGAAGTGCGGGTTTATCATGCCAACGACGACACCCGCGCGCGTGCCGTGGAACAGGTGTTCTCGGCGCTACGCAGCGTTAAGGGCACAGTAGATGTGCGCCACAACCTGGATATCGGCGTACCGAGCATTGCCATCAATGTGGACGATGCCAGCGCGGCCCGTTACGGCCTGAACCGTGCCGATGTTGCCCAAAGCCTCTATGGTCAGAGCTTTGGTGTGGTGGCTGAACAGTATCGCCAGGAGGAGGATCCGATTCCCCTGGTGTTGCGTTCCCGGGAAGGCACCAGCCTGTCATTGCCACGCTTGTTGTCGGTGAATATCTACAACGATCGGGGCGACGCGGTGCCTCTCTCCGCTATTGCCTCGGTGGAAACCTCCTGGCAATCGGCAGCCCTGTTCCAGCGTAATGGCACCCGAATGAACACCGTCTGGTCGAACCTGATGGCAGGTTACAGCTTCAGTCAGGTCCTGGAAGGACTGGAAGCAAGGCTTGCGGAAAACCCCTTGCCCCCGGGCACACGGCTGGACATGGGCGGTGACGCTGAGGGCTCCGGCGATGCCAACAACGCCTTGCTGACCACGGCGCCTATTGGTGTGCTGTTGCTGCTGTTCTTCCTGCTTATTCAGTTCAATTCCTTCCGGCGTGTCGGCATTATCCTGCTGACCGTGCCACTGGCCACTGTGGGTATCTTCCCGGGGTTGGTATTCTCCGGCTCGCCGTTTGGTTTCCAGTCGCTGCTGGGCGTCATCGCCCTGGTGGGAATAGTGGTGAACAATGCCATCGTACTGCTGGATGTGATGGATCGACAGTTGGAGAAGGGGGATGATATTCGGGATGCGGTTCGTAAGGCGGTGGAGCAGCGCACACGGCCTATCCTGCTGACCACTGCGACCACCGTTGCCGGCTTGTTGCCGTTGGCGTTCTCCAGCTCCACCCTGTGGCCACCAATGGCCTGGGCCATTATCTCGGGCCTGCTGGCCTCTACGGTACTGACGTTACTGGTGGTACCGTCGGTCTGCACCCACGTGATCAGCTGCAAGGTGGCAGAGCCAGAGAACGCTCCGGCCTGACGCTAGCGGGTGGGTCTGATCATCAGGCCTACCCGCTGGCCAACGGGTACGTCGCGGTTCGGGAACACAATGCCTTCGGGTGTGTCGCCTACCGTGTAGCGGGTGTTACTGTCTTCCCAGATGACCGTGCCCGGGTCGTACATGGTGAAGTTGGCGACGTCGTCTGGCACGTGGAATTGGAAGCTGTCGCCGGTGTTCAGGATTTCATGCACCACTTCAAACACTGTTATCGGTGCTGCCCCCTTGTCCCTTTTCGGCGGTTCCTCGCCTTTCAGTCGGCGCCGCAAGGCATTGGCAATGCCCGTGAAGCGGCTGAGGTCGTTCTGCCCGAAAGGCCGTACCTTGCCAAGTTCCACAGTGAAGCTTTCTGCTCCCAGTTCGGACGAGGAAAACGAGGCAAAGGTGGTGCCTTCACGATGCTGCAATAGCAGGGTTTCCACCTCTGCCTCCAGCAGGAAATCAATCTGCCCATCCGGAATGTCCCGTCCCTCCACAAACGGATAGAGTGCGAACTTCTCCCGCAGTGACGGGCGAATGGCGGTGTGCAGGTCGTAGTGGCACACATTGGCAGAGTGTTTGGTGGCGAAGGCTCTGCAGGCGTCCTCCAGCAACCGGGCCCGCTCTGCCTCGGGAAAGTTCCGGTATTCCGGTTTACGGTGGGCGCCACCGAACAGGCGGTTGAGGTTCACGTCAATAAAGCGCTGGCCAGCATCCATCGCCATTGGGTTGCCAAGTATCAACAGCGCCGGGCAGGCCAGTTGCCATTGGCCGTCGATCAGTTCATTCAACAGATGGTTCAGAACCTCAATGGGCGCGGTTTCATTCCCATGGATGCCAGCGGAAACAATCAGTGATTCATTGTTGGGGTTGGCTCGACCAGTAGGGGGTTCCAGATAGAGGAGCCCGGAGTCCTGCAGCTGCAACCCCGTGCCGTCGTCCAGAACAACGATCTTTTCCGATGTTGCGTGCTCTGTTCGCGTGAGCGTGTGAGAAAGCCAATCAAGGCCAGGACCAAAAATCATTTCAGCTGCGCTCCGGACTTCCCTGCACTGTGGATTTGTCAGCCACTCACCGGCCGTTGATGTTGCAACAGATAGTTTTCCAGCTTGCGGAAGGCGAACACCAACATAAACGTCAAAACCATGTAGAGCAGCGCCACAAAGATAAATGCATCAAAGGGGGCGTAGAATCGGGAATAAATGTTCCGCGCCGCCCCGGTCAGGTCCACCAGGGTCACCACGCTGGCAATGGCACTGGCGTGAAGCATGAAAATGACTTCGTTGGAGTATGCCTGCACACCCCGCCTCGCCGCGCTCGGCAGGATAATCCGGCGCATCCGCAGTGCCCAGCTCATGCCATAGGCCTTTGCCGCCTCAATCTCCCCACTGGGTGTGGCTACAATGGCACCACGGATGATCTCCGTGGTGTAGGCGGCGGTATTCAGTGTGAACGCCAGCAGGGCCGGGTAGAAAGCTTCACGGAAGATGTCCCACCAGAAGGTTTGCTGGATACCCTCTATCTGGGCCAGGCCGTAGTAAATGATGTACAGCTGGATCAACAACGGTGTGCCCCGGAAAATATAGGTATAGAACCAGACCGGGCCGTTGATCAGTGGGTTCTTCGAGGTGCGCATGATCGCCAGGGGAACAGCAACCAGCAGGCCCAGGATCAGCGACAGAAATACCAGTTGAACAGTGGTGACCAGCCCGCCCCAGTATTCCATGATGGTGGGGGCGGTGAAGATATCGTTCTGGTTAAGCAGTTCAGCAAGAAATTCAGGCATGGTTCAGCTCCCCTGTACCACGCCAATATTGGCGCGCTTGTTGAGCCACTTGATAAACAGCTCGGAACCGGCTGTCAGGCTGAGGTAAACAAACGCCACCGGAATAAAGAAATGGAACGGCATGCGCTCGGCCTTGGCGGCTTCTTCGGCGACCCGCACCATATCGGTCAGACCGATGATGGAGACCAGTGCGGTGGTTTTGAGCAGTACTTGCCAGTTATTGCCGATGCCAGGAAGGGCATGGCGCAGCATCTGCGGCAATATGATTCGGTGAAACGTGCGCCAGCGGCTGAAACCGTAGGCACGGGCCGCCTCAATCTGTCCGCTCTCCACGGCGAGAAAGGCGCCACGGAACGTCTCCGCCATGTAGGCACCGAAGATCAGGCCAATGGTGATGACGCCGGAGATAAAAGGGTCAAACTGGAAGAAGAAGTCTATGTCGTAGGCGTCGTAGAGGTAATCCGACAGGTTATTAACCGCGACCTGGCCGCCATAATAAAACAGCAGCATCATGACCAGATCCGGTACGCCACGGATCAGGGTGGTATACGTGGTCGCAATCCCAATAGCTACCCGGCTTTTGGACAGTTTGGCGGAAGCGCCAATCAGCCCCAGAACCAGCGCGAGAGCAAGGGAAAAGAAGGCCAGTTCAATGGTGACCACAGCCCCTTCCAGCAGGGCCGGGCCGTAGCCTTTCAAGTCAATCATGGGTACATCCGGTAAGCGGGGGCAGCAACAAACGCTGCCCCCCGGCCATTTTTACATCTTGATGTCGTAAGCGAAGTACTTGTCCATGATGGTGTTGTAGGTACCATCTTCCTTCAGGGTGGCAAGCGCCTCGTTGACTTCCTGCGCCAGCTCCTCGTCACGCTTGCGCATGGCAACGCCCACGCCCTGGCCGAGTTTGACCGGCTCGCCAACTTCCTTGAAGCCATCCTTGCTCAGGACGGTCTGCTCGCCAACCGGGTAGTCCACAAAGACCACGTCCAGGCGCTGGCCTTCCAGGTCAAGGACCATGTCGTCAGCGGTGGTGTAGCGCTTGATGGTCACAACGCCACCCATTTCTTCGGTCACAAAGGTGTCCATGGTGGTGCCGCGCTGTACGCCAACGGTCATTCCTTCCATGGCGGCCATGTCAGTGACGTCGGTGTTGAAGCTCTCGGGGCCGAACCAGCCACCCGGAGTGTTGTAGTACGGCTCGGAGAACAGCACACGCTCAGCACGCTCGGGCGTAATGGACATGGAGGACATGATCAGGTCGAACTTGCGCGCCAGCAGGCCCGGAATCATACCGTCCCATGCCTGGATGACGAATTCGCAGTTGGCGTTCATCTCTTCACACATGGCTTCGGCCAGTTCCACTTCAAAACCGGTCAGCTCGCCGTTTTCATCCTTGTATTCAAACGGCTCATAGGGCACGTCGAAGGCGATGCGAAGGTTACGTTCCTGGGCGTGGGCGACACCGGCCATCATGGCCAGGGCGACGCTTGCTGCAACAATCAGTTTTCTCATGAGTCACTTCTCCAGTAGTCAGCCTTGTGGGCATTATTATCGGCAATGATTTGCCTTATTTTGCTGGTTTTGGCGTTTTCTTCCGGGGCGGATATATGCCCCGATAAGGAAACATGGTTTCAAGATAGCATTGCACGTCAGAACTTGGGAGCCAGAAACTGCTTCATCCGTTCCGAGTCCGGATTGTCGAAGACTTTGTCCGGTGTGCCTTGCTCCTCGATCACGCCCTGATGCAAAAACAGGACCTGGGATGACACGTCCCGCGCAAACGACATCTCATGGGTCACCACGATCATGGTTCTGCCTTCTTCCGCGAGGTTCTGCATAACCTTCAGCACTTCGCCAACGAGTTCGGGATCAAGGGCGGAGGTGGGTTCGTCGAACAGCATCACTTCCGGTTCCATGGCCAGGGCCCGGGCAATGGCCGCCCGCTGCTGCTGCCCGCCTGACATCTGGGCCGGGTAGTAATCCTTGCGCTCATAGATGCCCACCTTCTCAAGATAGGCTTCGGCCCTTTCGATGGCTTCTTTCTTGGGCACCTTGAGCACGTGAATAGGAGCTTCAATGATGTTTTCCAGAACGGTCATGTGGGACCAGAGATTGAAGCTTTGGAAGACCATGGAGAGCCGAGCGCGAATCAGTTCCACCTGCTTGTTGTCCGCCGGAATGCGCTCGCCTTTGCGATTGGTGGTGAACCGAATCGGGTCGCCATGCACGATAATGTCGCCGGAGGTGGGCGTTTCGAGCATGTTGATACAGCGCAGAAACGTACTCTTACCGGAGCCGGAGCTGCCGATCAGGGAAACGACATCCCCTTTCTTTGTTTCCAGTGAAATGCCCTTGAGGACTTCCAGTTGATCAAAGGTCTTGTGGATGTCCTTGCAGATCAGAGGCGCTGAATCCGCCATAGGTGGCTCCCGAGGCTATATAACAAAGGCGCAAGTTTTACGGGCTGTGGATGCGGAAATCAATCCCCCTAAAGCGGGGTTTTGCCGTTTTTTACCACACATACCGCGTGTTAATTGTGGATTATTGAACGTTTGATGCAAGCTTTTTGCCGTTTACGCCCGTTGTGAGGGTTTTTCCGGTGTTGCCGATGCGTGCAGGGAAACCCGGATGATGGCCGTTCCCTGTTGCTCGATCATGCGCATGGCGTCACTGACAAAACGCACATGGGCCATGGCGATGCGCTTTGCCGCCTCGGGCTTTCCCGCCATCACTGCCTGATAGATTCTCTTGTGCTGCCGGGAAATCTTGTTGCGCATTTCTTCACGCGGGTTCAGGTTGGCCACGGAGGCTTCCACCGTCAACAGCATGAGGTTCTTCAAGCCATTCAGAACATGCACCAGGACCGGATTGTGGGACGCTTCCACGATAGCCTGATGGAAACTGTGATCCGGCCGGGCGTTGGTGAGTGGGTCGGTCTGTTCGAGTGCGGAGTAGGCCTTGGTGATGCGATGAAGGTCCAATGCAGTGGCACGTTGCGCCGCCAGGTAGGCGGCCTGGCCCTCCAGCTGTTCTCTTACTTCCAGCAGGTCATACAGGGTTCGCGGGTGGCCGGTAAACATCTGCAGCAGCGGGCTGTCCTCGCCGTCCTCTTCACCGCCGGGCACAATTCGAGCTACGAAGGAGCCCTTGCCATGCCGGGTCTCAATCACGCCCCGCCCCTGCAACTCGTGCAGGGCCTCGCGGATGATGGCGCGGGACACGCCAAGCCGGGTAGCCAGTTGTCGTTCCGACGGCATTTTCTGTTCCGGCGCCAGCCCGCCGTCGAGAATGAGCCGTTCGAGTCGATAGGAAATTTCCTGTGCGATTGCCATGATGTTTCCTGCCAGGAGCCACTGGTCGGACCAGTTGTTTTTATCGTGCCTTGAATTAAAGAAACCCTTTCGGGACCAGTAAATATGGCTCATTACAGCGTTTTCGTCTATCTGACATTTACAAAACTGGTCTGACCAGTTGGCAATCTTCTGGACTAAACCCGGCAGGACTACGAATATCGATTTAATGCCAGCTGTTGCTGGTGTTGACGTGACCCCCGATAAAAACAATGTCAACGGAGATGTGGCGATGAATACCAACAAGAACAGCGAGCAATTAAGCGCTCCGGATACTCAGGCTGGAAACGTTGCCCCGCGGCGAGGTTTCCTGAAGTCATTCGCACTTGCCGCTGCCTTCTGCGGTGTGGCCATTGCAGGCGCTGGCCAGGCCCAGGCTGCAACCACCTGGAAGATTCAGTCAGTATGGGATGCTGGCACTGTAGGCTATGACCTGTTCGAGGAATGGGCCAACAGCATGGAGGAGAAATCCGGTGGCGAGCTAATCATCAAGCCGTACCCGGCCAAGTCGGTTGCCGCGGATAACAACGCCCTTTTCGAGGCGGTGCGCAACGGCGTTCTGCAGGGCATGAATCCCTTCACTCTGTACTGGTCCGGAAAGATTCCGGCCTCCGTTTTCCTGTCGTCCTACCCAGCCGGTCCCGATCAGCCGCACCAGTGGGACATCATGTTCTATTCCATGGGCATGCTGGAAAAGACCCGTGAGATCTACAAGAAATTCGGTCTGTTTTACGTGGGCCCAATCCAACACGACGCCAACATCATTCACTCCAAGAAGCCGGTTAACAGCCTGGCGGATATGGAAGGCATGAAGATGCGTGTGCCCGGTGGCATGGTCGCTGAGGTGTTCCAGCAGTTTGGTGTGTCCACGGTGAGCCTCCCGGGGTCGGATATCTTCCCGGCTTTGGAGAAGGGCACCATCGACGCAGCTGACTACGTCGGCCCTGCCGTGAACTACGAGCTGGGTTTCTCCCAGGTGACCGACTACATCATGTTCGGGCCTCCTGGTGTTATGTCCATCTACCAGCCGGTGGACCTGATGGACCTGACCGTCAACCTGCGTGCGTGGAATGCGCTGGACCCAGAGCTTCAGCAATTGGTTGAGGACGAGGTTCGTATCTACTCACAGAAGCACTACCTGACCATTCAGAAGCGCAACATTGAAGCGATGGAGAAGTTCAAAGAGGATGGCTCGAAGGTGACACGTCTGAGCCAGGAAGACCTGGAAAAGTTCCGGAAGGCTGCGATCCCGATCTGGTTCAACTGGGCCGGAAAGAACGAGGATGCCAGGGCGATTCTGGATATCCAGCTTGAGTACATGATGAACGAGACCGTTGGCTACCTCAACGAGGAAGACATCAAAGGCATGTAAGCCGGCATAACCATAATAAACCGATCACGGGGAAGGCAGGGAGTGCGCCGATGGCACGCTCGCTGCCTTCCCCGCTCTGTGATTAAAGGTGATAAAACATGTCTGACCTGAGTGCGTTCGGCTTTGTATTGCCTCACTGGTTCTACTGGGGCTGGCTGGCGGTCATGCCGCTGATCATGATGGCGCTGGACCGTTGGTTGTCCCAACGGGGTGTGAAAGCCATCGACAAAAATGCCGAGGCCAACCAGAAGCTTCAACAGATTGAAGCGGAACTGAAAAAAAGCGTTGATTACAGTGATGCGAGTAACTGGTTCACCAAGGCGGTGGACTGGATCAGCGAGAAATCCGGTGTCTTTATTTCCTTCTGGACCGTGAACGCGGTGGTGTTCTATTTCTTCGAAGTGGTGATGCGCTATCTGTTCAACCAGCCCACCATCTGGGTACACGAGGCCAGTTTTCTACTGTTCGGCATGCAGTATCTGATGGCGGGTGCGTTTGCATTGCTTCACGGTGCCCATGTGCGGGTTGACGTGGTTTACAACTTCCTGCCACTTCGGGGCCGCGTGGGCATGGATATTTTCACGTCCATGTTCTTCTTCATGTTCGCGATTGCGTTGATGATTACCTCCTGGACCTTCCTTGAGAACTCTTATTCCATGGACGAACGAACCGTTGAGACATGGGGCATTCAGTACTGGCCGGTGAAGGGCGTTATGCTCCTCGGGTCGACGCTGCTGTTCCTGGCGGGCCTGTCCAAACTGCTCAAGGACATCACTATCTTCATTAAACTCGGCCGGGAGCAACACGCATGAGCACAGAAACCATGACCAACCAGGGCACGGGTTCGCTGATCGGCAAGCTCGGCACCTGGCTGATGATCATCGCCACGATTGCCCTTGCTTTTGTCGTGTTGGTGGAAGTCATCAATATCCTGTTTTATGACCCCTGGAGCGACGAAAAATTCCTGTTCAAGCTCTCCGGCCTGCTGTCGGATGTGAAGATTGGTCCGCTGACCTACATCATGTTTGGCTCCCTGGCGGTGCTGTTGATGATGGGGCTGCCGCTGGCCTTTGTGACCGGTGGCCTGGGCGTGGCGTTTATCTATCTGGTGGGCGACTCGATGATGCTGAACATCATCCCCAGTCGAATCTTCCCGATGATGACCAACTCGGACCTTGCAGCGATCCCCCTGTTCATCTTCATGGCCTCCATGCTGGAACGGGCCGGCCTGATCGAAGAGATGTTCAACGTGGTCTACAAGTGGATGGGCGGCCTGGGTGGCGGCCTGGCCATTGCCACCATACTGGCCTCCACGATTCTGGCCGCCATGGTCGGGGTTATTGGTGCGGCCGTGGTGACCATGGGCATTATTGCGCTACCGGCGATGCTCAAACGCGGGTACGACCAGAAGATCGCGTTGGGCTCGATCATGGCCGGGGGCACACTGGGCATCCTGATCCCGCCTTCCATCCTGGCGATCCTTTATGCGGTTGTGGCGCAGCAGTCAGTAGGTGAGTTGTACCTGGGCTCAGTGATTCCGGGGCTGATTCTGGCTGGCCTGTACGTGATTTATGTGGGTACCCGCGCGTGGCTCAATCCGGAACTCGGGCCGCCAGTGCCGGAGGAAGAGCGGATTGGCCTCAAGGAAAAACTCCTGCTGCTGAAAGACCTGATCGCCCCACTGGTACTGGTATTCCTGGTGCTGGGCTTGCTGTTTGGCGGTGTTGCGACTCCCGTTGAGGCGGCCGGTATCGGTTCTTTCGGGGCGATCCTGGTGGCCATGAAACACAAGGTATTCTCTGTCGCCACACTGCGTGATGCGTCGGTCACCACCGCCAAGGCTTCGGCGATGGTGCTGTGGATCATGTTTGGTGCATCGGTGTTTGTCGGGTTCTACATCCTGCAGGGTGGTCAGGACTTCATTACCGAAACCATCCTCGGTATTGGTCTGTCGCCCTACGCCGTTCTGCTGTTGTTGATGGTGTTGCTGGTGGTGCTGGGCATGTTCCTCGACTGGGTGGGTATTCTGCTGCTGGCTGTGCCCATTTTCATTCCGATTGTCGAGGCGCTGGAATTCCCTGGCCTGCTGGGTTTCCCGGCCGTGCCCGGTGAAGACGTGGTGCTGTGGTTTGGTGTGCTCTATCTGGTGAACATGCAGATGTCGTTCCTGAGCCCGCCGTTCGGCTACGCACTCTTCTACATTCGGGGCGTGTGTCCGCCGGACATCACCATGGGCACAATCTTCAAGTCGTCACTGGTATTTCTTGCTATTCAGGCATTCGGTTTGTTTATCTGTGTGCTCATTCCGGGCGTCGTTACCTGGCTGCCCAATCTGGTTTATGGCTAATAAAGAGGAGTAATTGCTCATGTTGACGGTTAAACGACTTGATCTGGCGGATGCCAGAATACTCATCGAAGGCGCGGCGGAGAAGGCGCGCGAGATTGGCGTACCTATGTGCATCGCCATCACCGACGAGTCCGGCAATTTGATCGCGTTCGAACGCATGGACGGCGGCAAGATCACCAGCGTGACCATTGCCCAGGACAAGTCCTTCACCGCATCAGCGGCGAAAAAGGCGACACACGATTACAACGCCGTGAACGTACCCGGCAAGCTGGCTTTCGGCATTCATACCGAAGTGGGTGGGCGTATCAGTTCTGTCGGTGGTGGCCTGCCGGTGATGGTCGATGGCGAGGTTGTTGGCGGTATCGGTATCAGCTCTGGCACCCCCCAACAGGATATGGACTGTGCCCAGGCAGGGATTGATCACTTTGAAACCAAACGCGGTTGATGGCTGTCTCACTGAAAGCCATGACTCCCAGAGAATGATATGAACAGCAAACCGAAAATCAGCGCAGCGGAGCTGGCAGAACAGTTCCGTGCGTTCATAGACCCGGACTTCGTCATTACCGATGACGAAACCATGAAGCCCTATGAATGCGACGGTATGTCGATGTACTGCGAGATGCCGATGCTCGTGGTGCTACCGGAGACCGCCGAACAGGTGCAACGGGTGATGCGCATCTGCAACGAGCACGAAGTGCCCGTTGTGGCCCGTGGTGCCGGAACCGGCCTGAGTGCCGGTGCCATGCCGCACAAGGAAGGCGTGGTGTTGTCGCTGGCCAAGTTCAACCGCATCCTGGACATCGATCCGTTGGCGCGAACGGCCTTACTGCAACCGGGTGTGCGTAACCTGGCGATCAGCGAGGAGGTTGCCCAGTACGGTCTCTATTACGGGCCGGATCCTTCCTCCCAGATTGCCTGTACCATTGGCGGCAACGTGGCGGAAAACTCCGGCGGCGTGCATTGCCTGAAATACGGTTTGACCGTTCACAACATTCTCAGCGTGGAAATGATCACCGCCGAGGGAGACCGGGTGACCGTCGGCAACGACGCTCTGGACGCCTGTGGAATGGATCTGCTGGCGTTGATGACCGGCTCTGAAGGGTTGCTGGGCATCGTCACCAAAGTGAAAGTAAAACTGCTGCCGAAACCGGAGATAGCCCAGGTGGTGATGGCCGGCTTCGACAGTGTGCAGAAAGCCGGCGATGCCGTCGGCGGAATTATCTCCCATGGCATCATCCCCGGCGGCCTGGAAATGATGGATGGTCATGCGATTATCGCGGCTGACGATTTTGCCCAGGCAGGTTACCCGCGCGAGGCGAAAGCATTGCTTCTGTGCGAGGTGGACGGCACCGAGGAAGAAGTCCATGAACACATCGAACAGGCGGAGAATGTGTTCCGAAAACTGGGCGCTACCTCGGTCAAAACCTCCCAGAGCGAAGAGGAGAGGGCGCTGCTCTGGAAAGGCCGTAAATCGGCCTTCCCGGCAGTGGGTCGTATCTCGCCGGATTACTACTGCATGGACGGCACCATTCCGCGTCGGCATCTGGCGCACGTGTTGCTGGAAATGGAGAGAATGTCCGAAGAATTCGGCCTGCGGGTAGCCAACGTATTCCACGCCGGCGACGGCAACCTGCACCCGCTGATCCTGTTTGATGCCAACGTGCCCGGCGAATTTGAGCGCACTGAGGCCTTTGGCAGCAGCATTCTCAACCTTTGCGTGGAAGTGGGGGGCTGCATCACCGGTGAACACGGCGTGGGTGTGGAAAAAATCCGCCAGATGGCCGTGCAGTTCAACGACGAGGAACTGCAGCAGTTCCACGACGTCAAAGCGGCGTTCGACCCGGCTGGTATTCTCAACCCTGGCAAGGGCGTTCCCGCCCTGCGTTTCTGTCAGGAATACCGCTCGCTCGAGCACAAACAACACAAGCACGACACGGTGGACGCGGCGCATGGCTGATCTGTCTCAAAAGCTGCAGGAGCAGGTTCTCCAGGCCCGCAAGACGGGCCAGAAACTGAATATCGAAGGCGGTGGCACGAAGGCCTTCATGGGGCGGGCCGCCGACGCCGATGCAGGCTCTCTGAACATGGGCGAGCACACAGGCATCGTTGAATACCATCCTGTGGAACTGATATTGACCGCACGTGCCGGCACCACCCTTGCGGAAATCGAAGCCACCCTGGCCGAAGAAGGCCAGTGCCTGCACTTCGAACCGCCCAGGTTTGGTGATGGTTCCACGCTCGGAGGCACGCTCGCGTGCAATCTCTCCGGCCCCGCACGGCCCTGGTCCGGCTCGGTACGGGACCAGGTGCTGGGCATCCGCCTGCTCAACGGCAAAGGTGAACACCTGCGCTTTGGCGGCCAGGTAATGAAAAACGTGGCCGGCTACGACACCTCCCGGCTACAGGCCGGTGCCATGGGCACATTGGGTGCGATCACCGAGATCAGCCTCAAAGTCATGCCCAAACCGGCGATGTCTCTCACCCTGGTGCAGGACGTGGCGATGGACGAAGTCATCCACTACATGAACAGCCGCGCCAAAGAGCCCAAGCCCATCACCGGTGCTGCCTGGGTGGACGGCAAAGTCTATCTGCGCCTCGCTGGCGCCAAATCCGCCGTGGAGGCCACCGCCGAAAAGTGGTCCGGTGAAGTCATGGAGCAGGGTGACCAGTTCTGGCAACAGCTACAACACATGCAGCACGAATTCTTTGCCGGTGATGAACCGCTTTGGCGCTTCTCCGTCGGCTCCACCGCCGAAAACCCGGACCTCGACGGCCCCTGGCTGATCGACTGGGCTGGCTCCCAGCGCTGGTATCGGGGCGAAGCCGACATCGCCAAACTGGAAACCATGGCGCAACGCGCCGGCGGCCAGGTAAGCCTGTTCCGCG
Source organism: Marinobacter sp. DS40M6 (assembly GCF_028581595.1). Taxonomy (NCBI): domain Bacteria; kingdom Pseudomonadati; phylum Pseudomonadota; class Gammaproteobacteria; order Pseudomonadales; family Marinobacteraceae; genus Marinobacter; species Marinobacter sp. DS40M6. Next base: position 88,012 of record NZ_JAFCAE010000007.1, read on the forward strand.
GCGGGGATCGCACCGATGAGGTAATGCACCACCAGCCGAGGGCGCTAAAAGAAATTCAGCAACGGCTGAAAAAGTCGTTTGATCCCGACGGTATTTTTAACCCGGGCCGACTTTATAGCTGGTTGTAACAATCAGCTCCGGTATCTCACAGGAAACTGAGCGGGCCTTCTGAGATGCCGGGGAAGTGAGTGGTGGCCCCTTTTCTGAAACTGTACGGAGCCATGGATGGCGGAGTCCAAGCGTCACATGGATGTGCCGAAGGAGCGTGTTTCAGAAAAGGGGTTACCGCTCACTTGTGCTCCAAATCAAAAAAGCAGGTAAACAATGCAAACCAATTTAGTCCAACAATTCGCCAACACCCCAGAAGGCCAGGAAGCCGAATCCATCCTGCGTGCCTGCGTACATTGCGGCTTCTGCACCGCCACCTGCCCAACGTACCAGGAACTGAACGACGAACGCGACGGCCCCCGCGGCCGCATCTACCTGATGAAAATGTTCCTGGAAGGCGAAGAAGTCACCGAAAAATCCCGTGAACACCTCGACCGCTGCCTCACCTGCCGCAGCTGTGAAACCACCTGTCCTTCCGGTGTGAAATACGGCCGCCTGGTCGACATCAGCCGAGGCCTGATGGAACAGGAAATGCCACGGCCACCCAAAGAGCGCTGGATACGCTGGTCGCTGGCCCGGGTACTTCCCAACCGTCGACTGTTCGGCTTCCTGCTACGCATGGGCCAACTGTTCCGCCCGGTACTGCCATCCGTATTGCGCATCAAAGTACCGCCCAGAAAAAAGGCCAGCCCCTGGCCGGCTGCCAGCCACGACCGCATTGTGCTGGCCCTTGCCGGTTGTGTTCAGCCCTCCGCCACGCCGAACACCAACGCCGCTGCCGCCCGGGTGCTTTACAAACTGGGTGTCACCATGGTGGAAGCTCCGGAAGCCGGATGCTGCGGTGCGGTGAACCATCACCTCTCGGAACATGATCAAGCGCTCAACGCCATGCGCCGCAACATCGACGCCTGGTGGCCCGCCATCGAAGCTGGCGCCGAGGCCATCATCATGACTGCTTCCGGTTGCGGGGCGATGGTTCAGGAGTACGGCCACCTGTTAAAGGATGATCCGATGTACGCCGCCAAGGCGCAGAAAGTCAGCGACATGACTGTCGACCTGGGCGCTTTCCTGCTCACACAGGACCTGGAAAAACTGAAGGTGCCCCAGGGTGCCGGCAAGGTTGCTTTCCATTGCCCCTGCACCCTGCAACACGCCATGCAGCAGAACGGCGTGGTAGACCAGGTATTGCGCAGGGCCGGCATTGATCTGGCTGAAACCAAGGAGAAGCATCTGTGCTGCGGCTCCGCCGGCACCTACTCCATTCTCCAGCCCAAGCTAAGCCAGCGCTTGCTGAACAACAAGCTCAAGGCGCTGACTGTAGACAATCCTGACCGCATCGTCACCGCCAACATTGGTTGTCAGATGCATCTGGAAACCAAGGCCCAGGTGCCGGTTCAGCACTGGATCGAACTACTGGATGCGTGATCTGTGGGCCAGCCGTCATACTGGCCCTCTCACTCGCACGCGGTTTTGTTTATAATGCCCGCGCCGACACACAAACCACAGGGAGTGGAAACCAATGCCATGGAGGCAGGTCGCAGTCTTTGTATTGCTCGTTATCCCCGCCATCTCATCAGCCCAAAAAATGTACACCTGGGTTGATGAACAGGGGGTTGCTCACTTTACCGACATAAAGCCCGGTGTACGCGAACACAAACGCGTTGAGCTGAGGACGCCCTCGCTGATTCCCATGCGGGAGAACATCACCCGGGGCAAGCGGGTTAGCACCATCAACCAGCAGGTGAATCGTAGCCTGGAAGCGGGCAGCGGTGGCGGGCGAACGTTATCCGACAAACAGGAAGCCCGCGAGCGTGAGCGTAAGAACGCCCGCTGTAAGGAGTATCGGGAAAAGCTGGACCGCATCCAGAAGCAACTGCGGGCCGGGTACTCCAACGACCAGGGCAACCGCCTGCGGCGACAGCGCCGGGAAGTCAGCCAGAAACTCTCGCGGGAGTGCCTGCTTGGCTAGGCCCGGTCAGGACGTGAACGTGGTTGAGATCAGGTAGACGGTGTAGCCTACGAAACAGGCGAGCAGAAGTCCGCCCTCCAACCGGTTAATCCGTCCCGGCCCGCGAAAGCCATAGCCCAGTATAAACAGCGACAGAGTCAGCGCTGACATCACCGCGATATCCCGGTAGAACACCTCTGGTGCCACCGCCATCGGGCTGATGGTGCCGGCAATGCCCACAACCGCCAGGGTGTTGAACAGGTTGGAGCCGAGAATGTTGCCAAGGGCAATGTCATGCTCACCCTTGCGCGCCGCGATAACCGACGACGCCAGTTCAGGCAGGGAAGTTCCTACCGCCACAATGGTCAGCCCGATGATCAGGTCGCTTACGCCAAAGCCAAGCGCCAACTCAACGGCGCCCCAGACCAGAATCCGCGAGCTCACGATCAGCAGCAACAGGCCCGCAATCAGCCACAGCACCGCGTTGCGAAGCGGCATGGAGCGGTGGCTCATTTCTTCCGCAACCTCCGTGCCCAGGGCATCGTTTTTCTGCGTCATACCCTGGCGGATGGACCAGGCCAGCAACAGGAGAAACACACCCAGTAGCGCCAGCGCATCCACAAACGTCAGCTCACCGTCCCACACCTGCCAGGCTGCCAGTGCCGTCACAGCGGTGAGTATAGGCAGCTCCTTGCGCATCACCTGCGAGTGAACCGTAATCGGGCTGATCAACGCCGTAATACCCAGGATCAGGGCGATGTTGGTGATGTTTGAGCCATAGGCGTTACCCAGTGCCAATCCCGGATTCCCCTGAGTGGCGGAAAGGGCAGACACCACCATCTCCGGCGCCGATGTACCAAAACCAACCACCACCATGCCGATCAACAGCGGTGGCATGCCAAAGTATCCGGCCGTGGCCGCAGAACCCTCAACAAACTTGCCGGCGCTCCACACCAGAACGGTGAGGCCGATGGCGATAGCCAGAAACGAAAGAAGCATGGACGGTTCCCTGAAAAATGGCGCTGTTGGCAGTGGTGTTAATGATGTATGTCATTCTGGTTTCAGAGAATGTTAGACGCAAATATGAGCGTTGTTATCTCAGCAGTTATGCGGATGGAGCGGTAGAGGATAAAAGCAGGTATTTTCCCGTGTGTGGCAACACGCATTCGGGTTCGGCGAGAAAAAGGCACCGGTCTCGTTTAAGCCGGCGGAGCAAAAGTAGGGCGGCAGAAACAACAAAGCCCGCACAATGGCGGGCTTTGTCAGAATTCTTAATGGTGCCCGGAGGCGGAATCGAACCACCGACACGGGGATTTTCAATCCCCTGCTCTACCGACTGAGCTATCCGGGCGTGTTGCGGTGCTGCTGCAACGGGGCGCTATTAAACCGGTTTAGGTTGCCTGAGTCAAGGCCGTTCCGGGAAAATTTTGATAGGCGCTTCCACAAGTTGGGTGCGCCTACTTTTCTGGCGGTACATAGCCCTCAGCCTTGTCGAACGGCTCGTTGTTGAAGAAGCGTTCCATCTGCGCCTGCAGGTACTTGCGGGTGTTGGGATCCATCAGGCTCAGGTGTTTTTCGTTGATGAGCATAGTTTGCTGGGCCTGCCACTCTTCCCAGGCTTTCTTGCTGACGTTTTCGTAGATGTCTTCGCCTTTCTTGCCGGGCATGGGGGGGAAGTCCAGCCCTTCGAGTTCTTCCTGGTATTTGCGACAGAATACGGTGCGGCTCATGTCTGCTCCTGTTTGGAGGTGGTGTTGCTGAATCTGCTGGGATGATAACAGATCAAAGCAAGAGGGTTTGTTCCGGCGCGGTCAGCAGTGTGCGAATGGGGGCCGGCAGGCCGAGGGTAAGGGCCTGGTCCCGGTGGACCCATTTGTAGCTGTCCCGATCATTGATGTGAGCGGGGCTTTGTACGGTGAGCCGTGCCGGCTGGATATGAAGGTGGTAATGGCTGAAGGTGTGCCGAAAGCCGCTGGTAAGTTCCGGTTCGCCACAGTGGAAGCCGAAGGCCTGTTCGCAGGCGTCTGGCAGTTCTTCCGGGCCGTAGGCCGGGTCCAGTTCCGGCAGGCTCCAGAGGCCGCCCCAGATGCCGCTGGGAGGCCTGCGTTCCAGCAGGATACGACCTTGGTGATCTTCCAGTATCACCATCCAGGTGGTTTTTTCGGGCTTGGCTTTCTTCGGCTTTGAGTCGGGGTAGAGGCTGGTTTCGTTGTTGGCATAGGCGTCGCACCCGTTCTGTAGTGGGCAGCTGTCGCACGCTGGACGGCTACGGGTGCAGACCATGGCGCCCAGATCCATGATGGCCTGGGTGTAGTCGCGGATGCGTGCATCGGGCGTGTGTTCTTCAGCGCGCTCCCAAAGTTGGTTGAGCACGTCGGTTTTACCCGGCCAGCCGGGGATGGCGTGGTAGCGGGCCAGTACCCGTTTCACGTTGCCGTCCAATATGGCTGCCCGTTGCTGGAAGGCCTGGGCAAGGATGGCCGCCGCGGTGGAGCGGCCAATGCCGGGCAGGGCCTGGAGTTGTTCCAGGTTGCCGGGAAACTCGCCTCCGTGCTCGTTGGCCACCTGTTGCGCCGCTTTCTGGAGATTGCGGGCGCGGGCGTAGTACCCAAGGCCGGACCAATGGCTGAGCACGTCATCCACCGGTGCAGAAGCGAGCGCTTTCACGTCTGGAAAGCGCTGCATAAAGGCTTCGAAGTAGGGAATAACAGTGGTCACCTGGGTTTGCTGCAGCATGATTTCCGAAACCCACACGCGGTATGGGTTCCGGTCATGATGCCAGGGCAGGTCGTGCCTGCCGTTTTCGTCGTACCAGGCGAGAAGCTTTTGGGCAAAACCGTCGTTCATTGACCGAACAGGCCCTTGAGGGCGTCTTTCACCTTTTCGCCACTCTCTTCACCCAGCTTCTCTTTCAGTTTTTCGGAGACTTTGTCTTCCGCTTTGGATTTGGCTTCGTCCACTTTTTCGCGCGCCTTGGTTTTGGCAGCGTTGGCGGCAATGGTCTTCAGGGTGTCGCGGAAGCGTGAGCCGTCGAAGGAGCAGAGGCCGGCCGGGTCTTCCGCGAAGTCGCCGCGGCACTCAACCGGGATCACCACGTTCTCCACGTATTCGGTCACTCGGCAAGCTTCGTCCCGGTGGATCTCGCCCACGATCCGCAGGCCAACTTCGTAATCCAAGTCGGAAGCAGCCAGGTCCACCGTGCCGTCGCCTTCCAGTCTCATGCCGGCGAGGGCAGCCACAAGGTCCGTGTTGTTCAGGGTGTTGCCGTCAATCATGAGGGTGCCCTTCATGTCGTTGAACGGCGTGCTGGTACCCCAGTCTGATGTAGAGAGGCTTTCCTGGTTGGCCAGTGCAATGCCCTGGCACGCCATGCGCGTGAGGTTCATGCGGGTGAACTCACCCTCGGCCAGGTTGAAGTTGATGTCGCCTTTGGCGTTGCTACGCAGGGCGGAAATGCGATTGCCTGTGGTATTCACATCCACGGACAGGTTGGCGCCACCGGCAAGCATGTCCACTTCGGCAAGGTCGGTCAGCAGTGGCAACGTCTGTACGTTGTTGACCTTGGAACCGATGCTCCACTTCGGATTGTCGGTGCGGGCATCCAGGGTCACTTTGGCGCCGAAGGAGCCTTCGTACAGTTTGCCGCTGAAGTCCTGCACTTCCAGCACACCATTGCGTGCGGTGATCACCGATTTGATTTCCTTGATGGTGAGATTGCTGACGATCAGTTCGCCCAGCCCGAGATTGATATCCAGCGCTAGCGAACGGAGTGTGTCCAGGGGCAGCAAGTCGCCTTCTTCCGCCGGGGCGCCACCACCTTGCGGGGCTTCCTCGGCGGCGGCATCGGTTTGTTCCTCACTGGCAGGCGGCAGATAGCGGTCGGCATTGATCGCGTCGCCCTGGAGGTTCAGGCCAATACCGCTGTTGGCCAGGGCGTAACTGGCATTGCCCTGGAAGGTGGTGTCGTCCAGGCTGATGGTCAGGTCGCTGAGTTCCAAGGTGCCGGCGGGGCCACCGATGTTGGTGGAGAAAGCGACGGCCTTCATGACGTCAGGGTCTTCTGTTTCGATGGCGGGTTGGCCAAGGGCCGCCAGAAGCGCTTTGAGGGAAAATTCGTCAATGCTGAGACTGCCTTCGAGTTTCGGCTTGTCGCCGAAGCCGTTCACCGTCAGGTCTGTGTTGAGCGTCAGGTCGGCCAGGCTGGCGGTAAAGCCATTAAGCGTGGCGGTTTCGTTTTCCAGATTGGCTTCCAGGGAGCCAGCTATTTCGGCGCGAACGGATTCGCCGCCAAAAGGCTCGCCGTTCATGTCGAAGATGGCTTCCAGGTCGGACACGCCAAATTCGTTTAACGCTTCATTGGCGGCCAGGCGGGCACTGATGTCGCCCTGAACTTCAAACTGCGGCTGGTTGGTGGCGAAGCGGAACGAGACGTCCAATGGGAAGCTTGAACCCAGGGTGATCTCGCTGGCGTTTACGGTGAAATCTTCCAGGGTAAATGCCTGGCCCGTGCCCTTGTCTTCGTAATGAACGCGGGCGTTGCTGATTTCCACGCTCTCCACGTTGAAGTTCAAGGGCTCGCTGGCGCCGCTGCTCTCTGGCTGTTCTTCAGCGGTTTCGGCTGGCGCGGCGGGTTCTTCCTGCTGCGGCTGTTCTTCCCCTTCCGGCATGATGCGGGTCCAGTTACCGGTGCCGTTGGCATCAACGGACAGGTTGGCGTCCAGCCCGCTCAACAGGAAGGTATCCACCCGGGGCGACATGGTTATCAGGGACCAGAAGCTGACCTGCGCCACCAGTTGGTCAAGCTTGACCAGGCGTTCGTCTTCCAGGGTGGCCTCAACGTCGTTCAGTTCCAGGCCTAGTGGGATGAAAGACCAGCCAATATCCCCGGCCAGTATCAGGTCCAGATTGGTCTTACTCTCGACCACTTTCTCAATCTGTGGCTTGTAGGTGTTTGGGTCAATAACGGCGACCGCGATAGCGACGGCGGCAACGGCAAGAATGAGCAGGCCAACGATGGCAAGAGCCACATAGCGAACAGCTTTCATGATTTTGGCGTCCTTCCGTTAATTCGTGTCCGGTAACTGGGCTTGTGATTAGCCCAAGGATAACCCAGGGGTAACAAAATAAAAGCCTGAGTGTATGACAATACGTTAGTGATCAGCCAAAATAGGCACCTTATTTCTACACAACGATATAAAGCGCGTCTTACAACGATAAAAAGGAGCAAACAGTGGCTATTACTGTCTCTATTGAGCTTAACCGGGAACTGGATCTGCCCGCCGGATATGACGAAGTATTCGAGCTGCTGGCGGACGTGCCCGCATCGGCAAGCCATTTCCCCAAGGTGCATAACCTGGTGGATCTGGGTGACAACGCCTATCGCTGGGAAATGGAAAAGGTGGGCGTGGACAAGCATGCCATCCAGTCTGTATACGCGTGCAAGTACTTCGCGGACAAGGACAACGGCAGGATTACCTGGGAGCCGGTGAAAGGCGAGGGTAACGGTGTGGTAAAAGGCTCCTGGACTCTCAAGAAGAAAGACGACAGCACTACTTCGGTGAAATTCCAGACCAGCGCCGAGTTGACCGTTCCGCTGCCGAGCCTGTTGAAACTGGCCATCAGCCCCGTGATCAAGCACGAGTTCAACAGCCTGGTCGATACCTACATGAGTAACCTCAAAAAAGCGTTCTGATGGTCGTCGCTATCAAGGCTATAAAGGCCATTGCGGGACGCGGGGAATCATAAAAGGTATAATGCGCACAGACACTTTTCCGGCATGTGCCGACTGATGACTTTGGAGTCCCCATGGCCGAACGCAAGGCTCGGGTAGAAAGAAATACCCTGGAAACACAGATCACCGTCGAGATCGATCTCGACGGCACCGGCAAGTCCAGCTTCGACACGGGCGTGCCTTTCCTTGAGCACATGATGGATCAGATTGCCCGCCACGGGCTGGTGGACCTGAACATTGTCTCGAAGGGCGATCTGCACATTGATGACCACCACACGGTGGAAGATATTGGTATCACCCTGGGCCAGGCCTTCAAGCAGGCGGTTGGCGACAAGAAGGGCATCCGTCGTTACGGCCATTCCTACGTGCCGCTTGACGAAGCACTGTCCCGCGTGGTGATTGACCTGTCTGGTCGTCCCGGCCTGATGATGGATGTGCCCTATACCCGTGGTGCTGTAGGAGGCTTCGACGTCGACCTGTTCGAGGAGTTCTTCCACGGCTTTGTGAACCACTCCATGGTCACCCTGCACATCGATAACCTGAAAGGTAAGAACACCCACCACCAGATCGAAACCGTGTTCAAGGCCTTCGGTCGTGCCCTGCGCATGGCCATTGAAATGGACGAGCGAATGGCGGGTATTACCCCGTCCACCAAGGGGTCGCTGTAAGCGGCCCTGGGCTCAACTAAAGAACCACGATTCAGGAAGTTTCTCTTCGCATGAAAACCGTTGCCATTATCGACTACGGCATGGGTAACCTTCATTCCGTCAGCAAAGCGGTGGAGCACGTTGCACCGGACACCCGTGTTCTGGTCACCGACAACGCCGAGCAGATCCGCAGCGCGGACCGGGTGATCCTCCCTGGCGTGGGCGCCATCCGCGACTGCATGGCGGAAATCCGCCGCCTGGGAATTGATGAGTTGGTGCGGGAAGTCTCCGCTGACCGTCCGTTGCTCGGCATTTGCGTAGGCATGCAGGCGCTGATGTCCCGCAGCGAGGAAAACGGCTGGGTGGATTGTATCGACCTGTTCCAGTCGGAGGTGCGCTTCTTCGGTGACAATCTCACCGAGAACGGCGAACGTCTGAAAGTGCCTCATATGGGCTGGAACGAAGTGCACCAGACCATGGATCACCCGCTTTGGCACGATATTCCCGACGGCGACCGCTTCTATTTCGTGCACAGCTACTACGCTGAAGCCGAGGGCAACCCGGATATTGCCGGCCGTACCCATTACGGCGTTGACCTGGCTGCAGCAGTAGCGAGAGATAACATCTTTGCGGTGCAGTTCCACCCTGAAAAAAGCGCTCGGGCGGGGCTGCAGTTACTGAAAAACTTTACCAACTGGACTGGAACATGCTGATCATCCCGGCCATAGATCTTAAAGACGGCAAATGCGTAAGACTGCGCCAGGGCCGTATGGACGACTCCACCGTTTTCGGTGACGATCCTGTTGATATGGCAACCCGCTGGGTGGATGCTGGCGCCCGCCGCCTGCATCTGGTGGACCTGAATGGCGCCTTCGCCGGTGAACCCGTCAACGGCGAAATCGTCCAGGCCATCGCTCGCAAATACCCGGATTTGCCCATCCAGATTGGCGGCGGTATTCGTTCGGCGGAAACCATCGAGGCCTATCTGAAAGCCGGCGTACAGTGGGTCATTATTGGTACCAAGGCGGTGAAAGAACCGGAATTCGTTACCGAGATGTGCAAGCGCTTTCCCGGCCACATTATCGTGGGCCTGGACGCCAAAGACGGCCGCGTTGCCACTGACGGCTGGGCGGAAGTGTCTGAAGTCATGGCGACCGACCTGGCGAAACGTTTTGCCAACGACGGTGTCGAGTCCATTGTTTACACCGACATCAGCCGCGACGGCATGATGCAGGGCGTGAACGTGGAAGCCACCGCGGCACTGGCGGAAGAAGGCGGCATCCCCGTGATCGCTTCTGGAGGCGTTACCAACATGGACGATCTCAAGCGCCTTGCTACCGTGGCTGACAAGGGCATCCTCGGTGCGATTACCGGCCGAGCCATCTATGAAGGCACCCTGGATGTGGCCGAGGCCCAGGCCTTCTGCGACAGCCTGAAGGGGTAGCACGAATTATGGCTCTGGCAAAACGCATTATTCCCTGCCTGGATGTCGATAAAGGCCGCGTTGTAAAAGGCGTGAACTTCGTCGATATCCGCGATGCTGGTGACCCGGTGGAAGTGGCCCGCAAGTACAACGAACAGGGCGCCGACGAAATCACCTTCCTGGACATCACCGCCAGTCACGAAAGCCGCGATACCACCTATGAAACTGTGGAGCGCATGGCGGCTGAAGTGTTTATCCCGCTGACGGTGGGTGGCGGCGTGCGCACCGTTGAGGACATCCGCAAGCTCCTGAATGCAGGCGCGGACAAGGTGTCAATCAATACTGCGGCGGTATTCAATCCGGACTTCGTGCGTGAGGCCGCCGACCGTTTTGGCAGTCAGTGTATCGTTGTCGCCATTGATGCCAAGCGTGTCAGTGGTGAAGGAGAGGAGCCCCGGTGGGAGATTTTCACCCACGGTGGGCGCAAGCCGACAGGGCTGGATGCGGTTGAGTGGGCTCGCAAGATGACCGCGATGGGTGCCGGCGAGTTGCTGCTGACCAGCATGGACCGGGACGGCACCAAAATCGGATTCGACCTGGGGCTGACCCGTGCCATCAGCGACGCTGTATCGGTGCCGGTCATTGCTTCAGGGGGAGTGGGCGAGCTGCAGCATCTGGCAGACGGTGTGACCGAAGGTCGCGCGGATGCCGTGCTGGCGGCGTCCATCTTTCACTTCGGTCAGCATACGATTCCCGAAGCAAAGGCATTTATGAAGGCCCAGGGGATTGTGGTGCGGGATTGAGGTCGGGCCTCATTCCTGCTTCGCCAGCGCGGGCCGAATCGCCCGCTTTTCCCCTTCCGCAAACATTGGCCGGTTGCCATTCCTCATCGCCCATACGCCGCTGACGGTCGCTACGGCAATTCCCTGCTCGTCCAGCTCTGGCAGACGTTTCTCTAGATAGTCCACCGTTACCTTGTGAGGATGGCCAATGCCGATGGCGCTGCCGTTTTCCTTTGCCCGCTTGATAAGAAGCTCGAACTGCTGATTCACGAATTCCTCGGTTTGCTCGTGATCCAGGAACACGTCGCGGGTGAGGGTGGGTATGCGGTAAGCGGCTGCGACTTCGCCCGCAATGGAGGAAGCGATGGTGCGGCTGTCCACGAAATAGACCGGGTAGTGATCGAGTTCAGACATCACCCAGTCCATCGGCTGAAGTTGTTGAGTTAGCAGGCTGCCCATATGGTTGTTCACGCCCTGCACATGGGGAATGGACTGGAGCGCTCGCCGCAAGGTAGTGGCTATGCTGTTCTGGTCCATATCCGGGTTCAGGCCGCCGGGCCCAAGGCCGATGTTACGGGTATTGGCCATTGGCGCATGCAGCATGATTTCCTTGTGCTTTTGGTGGGCCAACTCCGCCAGTCTGGTGGTGTATCTGCGGTAGGGCAGGAAAGCCAGGGTGATGGGCTGATCCAGGGCGATCAGTCGCTCACCTTCCACCAGGTTATGTCCCATGTCATCGATGATGATGGCGATAGTGGGCGGGAGTTGCCCCTCATGCTCCCCGGCAACAACCGGGGAGGTGGTCAAAAGGGCGGCAATCAGTGTTGCTAGAACTTTCAATCCGCGCTTTCCTGTGTCGGCTTGTTACGCTTGTTGAGAATGCTCATGCCTTTCAGCAGGTTCAGTGCAGAGCGTAGCTGGAAGTCCTTGTTCGCCGGCGACGTGCTTTGTGCGTCCTCCTGCTTTTGCGGTTCTTCCTGCTGCCCCTCATCCTGCCCCTCAAGGTGGCCGCTGAGATCCGCCTCGGTAAAGAACGGCTGACTGTCGAGCTCAGTCAGCTGCGCCGGCTTCACTTCAATATCCGGTTTGATCCCCTTGGCCTGGATGGAGCGCCCATCCGGGGTGTAATAGCGGGCGGTGGTCATCTTGATGGCGTGAGTCTCATCCAGGGGGATGACAGTTTGCACGCTGCCTTTGCCGAACGACTGGGTGCCCATGACCACGGCACGCTGGTGATCCTGAAGCGCGCCCGCAAGAATCTCGGATGCAGAGGCTGAACCGCCGTTAATCAGAACGACAATGGGCGTATCCGGCATCACATCTCCGGGTTTGGCATTGAAGCGCAGGCGCGAGCTCTGGATGCGGCCTTCCGTGTAGACGATCAAGCCGCTATCCAGCAGGGCATCGGCCGCTTCAACCGCCGCCTGGAGAATGCCGCCGGGGTTGTTGCGCAGGTCGATCACCAGGCCGTCCAGGTCGCTGCCATGTTCTTTCTCCAGGGCTTCCAGTGCCTTGGTGAACTGAGTGCCGGTATCCGCCTGGAACTGGGTTATGCGGACGTAGCCATAGCCGTTCTCGATGATGCGGGATTTGATGCTGGTGACCTTGATGATGTCGCGTTTCACATCAATCTCGATCGGCGCTGATTCTCCCTCACGCATAATGGTCAGGGTGAGGACGGTTCCTGGCTTGCCGCGCATCAGTTTAACGGCTTCTTCCAGCGACATGCCTTTCACCGGCTGGTCACCCAGTTTGATGATCAGGTCGCCCGCCTGTACACCGGCCTTCTGAGCAGGGGTGTCATCGATGGGAGAGATAACTTTTACGAAGCCATCTTCCATGCCTACTTCGATGCCCAGGCCGCCAAACTCGCCGGAGGTGCTCTCTTCGAGCTGTTCGTAGTCTTTCGGGGCCAGATAGGTGGAGTGCGGGTCCAGGTCAGATAACATGCCTTTGATCGCGCTTTCGAGGAGCTGGCGGTCGTCCACCTCTTCCACATAGGCATCCTTGATTCGGCCAAACACTTCAGCGAATTTGCGAAGGTCGTCCAGTGGCAGCTGTTCTTCCGGATCAGGCAGCTGTATTTCCACCTGCTCACCGTGCTGGATGCCTTCCAGCAGGCGTCGGGTTTCTTCATCGGCTTCCTGGGCATGAATAAGGCCGGGCAGAACGGTTAAGCAGGTGGCAAGGGCGAGTGCGCGTGTGCTGGCGTGGTGTAGACTTCTTACCCGTCTCATTCACATGTCCTGTGTTAATCCGATGACTGGTTGTTCCCAAGTATTGCCGGACAGTATGGCGTTACCGGGCTGATTTGTCAGCCTTTGGGGTAGCGTGAACCCGTTCAGCGGTTGCCGAGCCAGCGTCGGGGATTGTCCGGTTTTCCATTGTGGCGGACCTCAAAATACACCGCGGGGTCATTGGTCCCGCCGGTTCGGCCAGCCTGGGCAATTGCCTCGCCCGCTTCAACCCAGTCTCCGGGGCTGGTGAACAGACTACTGCTGTGGCCGTAGAGCGTCATGTAGCCGTCGCCGTGGTCGAGGATGGTGATCAGGCCAAACCCGCGCAGCCAGTTGGCGAAAACAACGCGGCCATAGTGAACGGCTTTTACGTCGCCTTCCTCGGCGGTGTTGATCAGCAGTCCGTTGTGCTTGAGTTTTCCGCTGGCGTAGCTGTCTCCGAAGTTGCGAACGATTTTGCCTTCCGCCGGCCACGGCAGTTTGTTCTTGAGTGATCCGAACGGATCTGACTCATTGGGCGTGGGGATGTTGGCGATGGCCTCTTCGACCTCCCGCAGCAGTTTTTCCAGGCGCTTGCGATCCTCTTCCAGTTCCTCGCGTTCGCTCAGTCGATTGCTGATGTCGGTTTTCAGGGCCGCCAGGGTCTGTTCCCGTTCCTTTTTGCTGCTGCTCAGCTTTTGTTGGCGGTCGGCGACATTCTCTTCCAGTTCTGCCAGCCGCATCCGCCCGGCCTTGACCTGCTTCTGCGTTTCTTTCAATTGCCGGAGATTGGCAGCGAACGCCTCGAGGCGGTCAATGGTGTCCCGGCTGAGGTACTCGTAGTAGGTCATCGTGCGGGCGACCTTGTCCGGGTCGATCTCGTTGAGCAGGACTTTGACGGCGGGCGCGTCGCCTTCCATCCAGGCGGCGCGGATCTGTTTCTTCAGGCTGTCGCGCTGGCTTTCCAGCACGCGGGTGAGTTCGGTCTCTTCCTTGCCGAGCTCGGTCAGGCGCAGTTGCTGTTCCCGTGCCTGTTGGCGGAGCTCCCGGCGTTCGCGGGTGAGCCGGCCTATTTCCTGTTCGAGCCCGGAGAGCTGTTGCTCCAGCGAGGAACGGTCTTCCTCGGCGTCGGCAAGCCACTCATCAATATCGGCAATCTCTTCCTTGAGATCTTCTATCTGGCCAGGTGTGACCTGTTGCTCCGCCAGTGCTGGCGTGACGACTGCAAGCATCGCCACCGCCAGCCAAAGACGCAGAATCAACCGATCTCCACCAGGCTGTGCCCGGTCATTTCAGCCGGTTGTTCCAGGCTCATCAGGCTCAGCAGGGTGGGCGCCACGTCGCTGAGGCTACCGTCGTCCCTGAGGTTGACCTTGCGTGGGCCAACGTAGATAAGCGGCACGGGGCCGATCGTGTGGGCCGTGTGTACCTGGCCGGAATTGGGGTCGGTCATCTGTTCGCAGTTGCCGTGGTCAGCGGTGATCAATGCTTCACCACCCACTTCCTGCAAGGCTTCGGTAATACGGGCTACGCACTGGTCGATGCATTCCACGGCCTTGATGGCGGCATCCAGCTTGCCGGTGTGGCCCACCATGTCGCCATTGGCATAGTTACAGACAACCAGGTCGTATTTCCCGCTCTTGATCGCCTCGACCAGCTTGTCAGTGACCTCGGGCGCACTCATTTCCGGTTGCAGGTCGTAAGTCGCCACTTTGGGCGAAGGAACCAGGATTCGGTCCTCACCTTCAAACGGTGTTTCGAGACCGCCGTTAAAGAAGAAGGTAACGTGTGCGTACTTCTCGGTTTCGGAAATCCGCAGCTGGGTTTTGCCGAGGTTGGCCACATACTCGCCCAGACCATTGGTCAACTGCTCCGGGGGATAAGCGCACGAGGTGTTAATGTCGGCTGCGTACTCGGTCAGCATGACGAAGTCAGCCAGTTCCGGATGCTTGCGACGTTCAAAACCGTCGAAGTCCTTTTCCACGAAGCAGCGTGTCATCTCGCGGGCGCGATCAGCGCGGAAATTCATGAATATAACGGTGTCACCGTCGTTGATGGTGCCTTCGTTATCGCCGCTGGCCATGATACGGGTGGCCTTTACAAACTCGTCGTTCTCGCCGCGCTCGTAGGCTTGCTCCAGCGCGGACACCGGATCAGCTGAAGTGAATTCTGCTTCGCCCAGGGTCATAACGTTGTAGGCTTCTTCCACGCGGTCCCAGCGATTGTCGCGGTCCATGGCGTAGTAGCGGCCAACAATGGAGGCTACCCGGCCCACGCCCAAGTGCTTGAGTTTGGTGGCAGCTTTTTCCAGTGACGCTTTTGCACTGCGGGGAGGCATGTCGCGGCCATCGAGGAAGGCGTGGATATAGACTTCCTTTGCGCCGCGCTTGGCTGCCATTTCAGCGGCCGCCAGTACGTGGTCTTCATGGCTGTGAACGCCGCCGGGGGAAAGCAGGCCCATCAGGTGCACAGCACGGTTGCTGCTAACGGCTTTATCAATGGCGGCGCAAAGTACGGAATTTTCCGTAAAACTACCTTCTTCTACATCTTTGTCGATGCGTGTCAGGCTCTGATAAACCACCCGGCCAGCGCCCAGGTTCATGTGCCCAACCTCGGAATTACCCATCTGTCCCTGGGGCAGGCCGACAAACATGCCGGAGGTGTTGATGAGTGTTTTCGGCTGATTTTCCCAGAGCTTATCCCAACACGGGGTGTTGGCATTGCTGATGGCGTTGTCTTCAGCCGGGTCACGGTGGCCCCAGCCATCAAGAATGATCAGTGCGGTAGGCTTACGCGTGGCAGTCATCACTTAATCCGATGGTAGTTTGGTAAATTTACTAAAACGAACATTGATTCTAAACATTTTCGCACCCTCCGGCCAGTGGCGTCACCTTCGGCCTGGTCACCTTCTGTCCTTGGGGAAGGGTGTGTATAATCCCGCCACAAACTATTCAGCAAGGTGTTTTCATGGAAAGGGTGTTCGAGTTCGCGGTTAACCATTACATTCTGGTATCTCTGTTTGTCGCTTTCCTGCTGGCCATATTGGTGCTCGAGTCTCGCCGTGGCGGCAAGAAAATCTCTGCGCAGGGAGCCGTGAATCTGATTAACCGCGACGAAGCTGTCGTCGTCGATATCCGTGATCGCAAGGATTTTAACGAGGGCCGGATAACCGGTTCAATCAATATTCCCCTTAATAGTATCAAAAGTCGTGCGTCGGAACTGAAGAAGTTCAAGGACAAGCAGATTATTGTGGCTGACAAGATGGGGCAGCATTCCGCCATGGCGGTCAAGCAGTTGAATGCGGAAGGCTACGCCAATGTGGTTCGCCTCAACGGTGGCGTTGCGGACTGGAAGGGCAGCAATCTGCCGTTGGTGAAGAAGTAACGGCCCTGCCAGGCCTTGAACTGAACGGTAAACTGTCGCACTGTTTCACATCGGCCGGCGGAGCCAGGCATTACACTGTTCCGGCAGCACTGATATAACAACGGGCCCTGGTTGCCCCTTATCGAGAATGAAAGGATTGAACATGGCTGAAAATGAGCAGGCCGCAGCAGGCAACGAAAACCAGAATCAACCACAGTTCGCGCTCCAGCGTATCTATGTGAAGGATCTGTCGTTCGAGTCGCCGAATTCCCCGACGGTTTTTCAGGACCAGTGGAAACCCCAGGTTAATCTGGATCTGAACACCTCCCACAACAAGATCAGCGATAACCAGTACGAAGTGGTCCTGTCTCTGACTGTGACCGCGAAAGTCGATGAAAAAGTGGCTTACATCGTCGAGATTCAGCAGGCGGGCGTTTTCCTGGTGAAAGGTATTGAAGGCCCGCAGCTTGGCCAGATGCTGGGTGCCTATTGCCCCAACATCCTGTTCCCCTACGCTCGGGAAGCCATTGACGGCGTGGTCGGTCGGGGTAGCTTCCCGGCGCTGATGCTGGCACCGGTTAACTTTGATGCCATCTACGCACAGGCATTGAAGCGCAAGCAGGAAGAGGCGTCAGGGGAAGCGAAGGAAGAGCAGACTCACTGATACGCTGCCGTCACAAGCGCCAGAAAACCCCGCCAACGGTTCAGGTTCGCGGGGTTTTTTATTGGGCGGTTTCCTGCCCGATACCGTCACTGATTATCTGGTCGATCTCGCCGGATGCCTTCATGGACTCCAGCGCCCGGGACAGGCAAGGGATATCGTCTTTTCGGGATTCATGAACCCAGTGATAGAGGGGGGCTTGCAGCAGTGGCTCGCCAATGGACAGGTTTAGGTTCTTGCGTTTGGCGGCCAGGGCGTCCCACTCCAGGGTCAGTGCCACGTCGATACGGCCTCGTTCGAGCAGATCGATCAATTGAAAGGTGTCGCTGGTGGCTACCTGTGTCGCATCCTCGGGCAGCACCCGCGCGATCATTCGATAGCCATTGAGGAAACCAATCCGTTTTCCCTTCAAAGAGGCCTTTGAATCGCCGGCCTTGCCGTTGAGAGCCACCGAAACCAGGCGTGCCTCCTGGATAGGCGTCGCCAGCGGTAGCAACGGAGCATTGTCATTGACGGCCATCGGGATTCGGGCAAGCTCGCCGTCTGACTGGCCTTTCTCTGCCATAAGCACGGCCCGTGCGGCCGGGACATCCAGATATCTTATGTCCAGCCCGCAGCTGTCATAGAGCTTTCTGATGATCTGTTTGCCAAGGACCACAGACACTTCTGACGTTGTCGAGGGCGTGGTGATAACACGGGTAGCCTGCGTATTATTATTGGGCCAGGCGTTGCTGGTAGTCAGCATGAGCAAAACGGCAATAATGGGCCATCCGCTGTGGCGAGGGTTACTGCGACCCTTCAAATCCAAATTGCCTCCACGCTTCATAAACCACCAGTGCTACCGTGTTGGATAGGTTAAGGCTGCGACTTTCCGGTCGCATGGGCACTCTCAGGCGATGGTGCTCCGGCATCGCCTCTCGGATGTCCTGTGGCAGCCCGCGGGTTTCGGGGCCGAACATCAGATAGTCACCATTCTGGTATTCGACATCATGATAGCCGCGGCTACCTTTGGTGGTCAGCCCGAAAAGCCTTGAAGGTTGCTCACTCTCCAAAAAGGCCTGGTAGTCGGAGTGTACCGTTACCGTTGCGTATTCACTGTAATCCAGGCCTGCCCTGCGCATCTGTTTGTCTTCCAGGGTAAAACCCAGGGGTTCAATCAGATGCAGCCGGCAGCCGGTGTTGGCGCAGAGCCGGATGATATTGCCGGTATTCGGCGGTATCTCCGGCTCGAACAGCACCACGTTCAACATCCTGTGATCAACGCTCCACGGCGAGGGCAACACCCATGCCGCCGCCAATGCACAGGGTGGCAAGCCCCTTCTTTGCATCCCGGCGAGCCATCTCGTGCAGCAGGCTGACCAGGATCCGGCAACCGGAAGCCCCGATTGGATGGCCCAGTGCGATAGCACCACCGTTCACATTGACCTTCGCGGTATCCCATCCCAGGTCCCGATTAACGGAAATGGCCTGGGCGGCGAAGGCTTCGTTCGCTTCCACCAGATCCAGATCGTCCACCGACCAACCGGCCAGTTTCAGGCAGCGCTGGCTAGCAGGGATCGGGCCGGTGCCCATAATGGCCGGGTCGACACCGGCATTGGCATGAGCCCTGATAGTGGCCAGAGGCTCAAGTCCAAGTTCCTTGGCCTTGTCGGCGCTGCACACGATGACGGCCGCCGCGCCGTCGTTAAGGGAAGACGCATTGCCGGCGGTGACGGTTCCATCCTTTTTGAACGCGCCACGAAGCTTGCCCAGGCTGTCCGCGGTTACGCCAGCGCGCGGGTTCTCGTCCGTGTTGACGATCAGTGGTTCGCCCTTGCGCTGAGGAATAGTGATGGGAACAATCTGGCTTTCGAAGTAGCCAGCGTCGATCGCGGCGGCCGCCTTCTGTTGGGACGCAGCAGCAAACTCATCCTGCTCTTCACGGGTGATGCCGTACTTCTCCACGATGTTTTCTGCGGTGACGCCCATGTGGTAGTCGTTAAAGGCGTCCCAAAGGCCATCGGAAATCATGGTGTCCACCATGTTCCAGTTACCCATGCGTTGGCCGTTGCGGCTGTTGGGCAGCACGTGGGGAGCCTGGCTCATGCTCTCCTGACCACCGGCAATCATCAGCTCGGCATCGCCGCAGCGAATGGCCTGGACCGCCATGTGCACCGCCTTCAGTCCCGAGCCACATACCTTGTTGATCGTCATTGCCGGTACAGAGGCGGGGATGCCGGCGTTGATGGACGCCTGGCGTGCCGGATTCTGTCCGCAACCGGCCGTCAGAACCTGGCCAAGGACCACTTCGTTGACCTGATCGGCAGCAACGCCGGTTTCTTCAAGCAGGGCTTTGATAACGGCGCTGCCCAGCTTATCGGCACTCAGGCTGGACAGCCCGCCGCCGAAGCTGCCGACGGCGGTACGTTTGGCGGCTACGATAACTACATCACGCATGGAGTCTCTCCGGTTTGCACGCAGATTTTAAAAGCTGGCTTCATTGTATCGGAAAGCGAGAGTGGGCCAAAGCAGGCAACTGCGATGGTTTTACATATTGAGGCTGCGTCCGCCATCCACCGCGAGGATCTGGCCGGTGACAAACGGGGCGTCGCACAGCAGGAAGGCGATGGCGCCAGCAATGTCCTCCGGCTTGCCGGTGCGGGCCAGGGGCGTCTTGGCCAGTATACTTTGCTGGTAACCTTCGTCGATCGCCGCGTCACCCTCTGGCCAAAGGATCGCGCCTGGTGAAACCCCATTTACACGTACCTCCGGTGCCAGGTCCTTCGCCCAGGACAGGGTCAGTGAAGCGAGCCCGGACTTGCTGGCGCAGTATAGTGGATGGTCGGCCAGCGGCCGTTGGCTGTAGATGTCGATAAGATTCACGATGGCGCCCTGTGACAGTTTCAACGCTGGCAGGCAGGCCTGGCCGAGAAAAAAAGGCGCCCGCAGGTTGGTGTTCATGATCGCGTCCCAGTCACCTGGGCTGGCGTCCTGTGTAGGGTTCGGGTAGAACACCGAGGCATTGTTCACCAGGCCATCAAGTCGACCCCAGGTGGAAACTGCCTTGC
The DNA here is from genome assembly GCF_028581595.1 of Marinobacter sp. DS40M6. Lineage (NCBI taxonomy): Bacteria > Pseudomonadati > Pseudomonadota > Gammaproteobacteria > Pseudomonadales > Marinobacteraceae > Marinobacter > Marinobacter sp. DS40M6. Next base: position 107,938 of record NZ_JAFCAE010000007.1, read on the forward strand.
GGGCCAGCAGTTCTGTCTGATCCGGGGCGGCAAGATCGGCCTGGATGGCAACCGCCGATTTCTGTCGGATGCTGTTGAGCTCGTCACGAAGGGCGTTTGCGTCCGCCTCCCGCGAACGGTAATGAATGACCAGGTTCCAGCCGCGTTGGTGGAGATGTCTGGCGGTATGGGCGCCAAGCCGATGCGCTGCGCCGGTAATGAGCACTACAGGTGTTGAGGATGCCATCGCGTGTCTACTCTTTGTTGAGGAATGCGAGGATACGCCGTAACCGCTCTTTGCGGATTGCTTCACCCAGTTCTTTTCCACGAAACCCTTGTTCCATCAGGGTTTTCGCCTGTACCCCGGTGGCGGCGTGTTGCGCGGATTTCAGCCAATCCACCCTGTGCCGCTCTGGCTCCGGCAGCGCGCATTTCAGAGCAACCAATAGGCCGGAAAATCGGTCTGCCCGACGCCACACGTCTGCTCCATCCAGCATGTCCAGCAACAGGTCGGCGTCATGAGACGTTATAGTGTGAATCTTTGGTATCACGTCGGTGATGAGGCGGGTGAGATCCTGGCAGTCGTTGGGGGCTTTCATTGCCCTGGCTCGATTCCGGGCTTCGGCTGGCGCCAGGGGGGAAAGCAGCGCGGCGAAGCGGACACTCGTATCATCGCTGCTTTCGTGGGCACGGCGCAAGGCGCCGATGGCGCCTGAAAACGCCTCGAGTGGCTCAAGCTCCGGTATAAGGACGGCCAGTGCGCCGCATTCACGCAGGACTTCGAAAAAGGTGCCGGGTTCCTGCTCATGCAACGCTCGCTGGATTTCCTGCCATACCCGCTCCGGCACCAGGTCGCCGACCTCGCCCTGGTCCACCATCTGCCGCATCAGCGCCATGGTGGGTTCGGCAATGGTGAATCCCTGGGGCTGCAGGCGGGCAGCAAAGCGTGCGGTGCGCAGTATGCGCAGCGGGTCCTCGGCGAAGGCCTCGGAAACGTGGCGTAGTTTGTGATCCTGCAGGTCCTGGCGGCCGTGGAAGGGGTCGACAATTTCACCTGCGGTGGACTTTGCCATGGCGTTGATGGTCAGGTCACGGCGCTTCAGATCGTCCTCAAGGGGCACGTCCGGGGCGCTGTACACGGTAAATCCGTGGTAGCCTCGCCCCTGCTTTCGTTCCGTTCGTGCTAATGCGTACTCCTCTCGGGTGTCTGGGTGAAGGAATACCGGAAAATCCGCGCCTACCTGCTTGAAGCCCTTTCGCAACATGTCTTCCGGCGTTGCACCGGTGACCACCCAGTCCCGGTCTTTGACCGGCAGACCAAGAAGTTCATCACGGACGGCTCCGCCCACCAGATAGGTTTTCATGGATTGGGTTCTGCTCCTTGAGGGATGTTGCTCTGGGGATTATCCCGGCAAGGCTGGCCACAGGCAAACCGGTTGGCCACAAAAAAAGCCCGGTATCAAACCGGGCTTGGTGGACTGCTTCTATACAACAGGCTTAGAACGCAGCGCCGAACTCAATCGCCGCGCCCAGATCGGCATCGCTGATCAGGCCGCCGATATCGAGGCGGGCACCGAAGGGCGACAGGCCGATACCGGCCGTAAACTGGGTGTCTTCCTCGATGCCATCGTTGTCGTCATTGCTGGCCAGGTTCTGGCGCACGCCGAAGCGAAGTTGCGCGTAGCGGAAAGCGTCGAATTCCGCGCCGAGGGCAACCCACTGGGTGTCATCCTCATAGCCGAAGGCTTTCTTTTCCGTCAGGTCAACTTCTGCGGTCAGCACGTGGAAGTCGCCTTTATGGGCGATGCCCGCAGTTACCATCGGCTCAAGTTCCAGAGTGCGCTTTTCCTCGTCGGGGCGGCTGGCTGCAGAGTCCAGCTCCATCGGGATCAGGTTCTTGACCGCAATGCCGGCATTCCACTGGTTGCGGGATCCGAAAGCGTAGGCGGCGCCCACGTCCAGGTTGAACCCGCTCTTGTCGGTCTGGTATTCGTCGCTGTCGAACTCGTCGTCCTCAAACCCGGAGACGGTTTCGGTGTATTGGAAGGTGCGCAGTTGAACGTATTTTGGCGATACGCCGAGTTGCAGCCGTGAGCTGTCCTGAAGCTCTATGGAAGTGGCAATGGAAAGGCCTACTTCGGCGACGGCAGAGGCCAGGATGCGGCCGCGGGACTCCAGGTCACGGTCGAGATCGGCGGCAATCAGGTCGACGATGCTTGCCGTTTCCAGGTCGGCCAGAAACTGCTCGTCGTCCTCGTCGAACTCCCCGCGGACGGTGGCGCGGACGTTGCCGTTGGTGAAAAAGCCGACGGCAAAAGACTCGGTGGGCACGGCCAGGGCGAGTCCCAGGCCGCCGTCAATCCGGACGGTGTCGCGGTCAAAGTCATTGAGCTGGCGTCTCAGGTCACCGGCGGCTTGGCGGGCATCTTGCGGGTTGGACGTCTTATCCAGTTCCTGGAAGCGATCAATCGTGTCCTGAATATCGTCGATCTGATCAACGGTTTCCTCTTCGTCCGCAAAGCGGGCGTTGACGGAGGGCAGCATCAGACCAAAATCGTTGGACCATTCATGGTGGTCGGCAGCCATCATCGCCGGATTGGTGGCGCCCGCCGCAGCCGGATGGGCGACGGCAACACCGGTGCCGCCCATGGCGAAGGAGCGTGACGACATGAACGCCTGCGGGCTCGCGATGGCGGAGGTGGTGGCGATGGAAAGGCCGATGGCTAGCGATAGCTTGGTCAGACGATATGGGGTCATGATGTGTCCTGATGAAGCGATGATACTGCTAATTTAAAAATGACATTCAGTTCAGGTTAATTCAGTTGCCACCGTGACTCACCGGTGATGCGGTAACGGTTTGTTTTTTTACTGTAAATAGCGGTAGTTTTTTGCCGCCTGGTTTCTGTGTGGCGGGCCCGGTGGGAGATGAAATTATGGAATTCAGTCGGTTACAAAGGTTGGCGTGAATTTTTCATAAGGGCAGTGAACAGATGTTTTTTGCGGAGAACCAACATGACCCTGCGGCGGATACTGATACCTGCGCTGGTGGTAACAATGATCGGCTGCGCCCCCGTGGGCCAGCACCGGAACGCCAGTGCCGACCGGCAGCAGACCGAACTGGACCCGATTACGGTGAGGGTTAGCGGCTTCGGAACCTATGAGCAAGTGTCGAAAGATCGCCTGAACACGCGTAAGCGCCTGCTTGCTCGGCGTGCGTCCCAGTTGGATGCCTATCGCAACCTGGCGGAACGGGTTTATGGCACCGTGATCTACGGCAGCTCAACGGTTAACGATTTCGTATTGCAGAACGATATGTTCCGCACCTACGTTGATAGCTACATCCGTGGCGCCAAAATGGTTGCCGTGAATGAACACAGTGACGGCGTGGTGGAAACCGTTATGGAACTCAAGCTGGAGCCCAGGTTCCGTGCCTGTGTTTCCCGCGTAACCGATCGGGAAGTGCAGGACCTGTGCCCAATTCCGATGCCCAGAGGCAATGACAGCACCGGAGATTTCCAGAGCCGGGGCGTTGATTCCCTCTACTACCTCGAATAAGAGAACGATTTCCCATGAAGCTGGCTATTTCCGTTGTCACAGCACTGTTGGTAATTGCGTGTGGCGGTGCCCAGGCAGTGGTGCTGGAGGGCGTCGGCCACGCCACCATTTACAACGATGACGTCGACAGCGCACGGCAGGAGGCTAAGAAGGCGGCGTTAAGGGATGTTTCCCTGCAGTACGAAGCCAGGATCAGTAGCCGCGACACCATGGAAAACGGTGTGGTGACGGAATCTCGCCTGCAGGTTGCCTCGTCAGCGCGGGCAAAGTCCGTTGAAGTGGTGGACGAGTACCGGCGGGGCAATCTGTTACGTGTCACGGTTCGCGCCGACATGTCGGCTGGCGGCCAGTGCCAGGCCGGCGATGCCGCAGAGTTGAGAAAGCGCGTGGCCGTGACCGGTTTCCCCATGGTGTATCCGGATCAGGCCCGGATAGGGCGCATAGGGGATGCCGGCGAAGTCTTGCCGCAATTGTTGCAGGCAGATCTACAGAGAGGTGGCCAACTCCAGGTTTTTGGTGCGACCACCCAGCGCCTGTTTGATGACCTGCTTAATGCCCCAACGCACCAGAAATTCAACAATCGATTGAGCAACGTGATCCAGGTGGCTCGCGAGCTTGGGGTGCAGTTTGTGGTTACCGGTGTCATCCGTGATGTTGGCGTGTCTGATCCGGACGCCTGGGGAAGTTCTGTTATCGACCGCCTGCAACGGGGCATTGGTGCGGCGAACCAGAACCGGCGGTTTGTGGTGGACATGATGGTTTATGACGGCTTCAGCGGCGCACCTGTCTATCAGGAGCGGTTTTCGGCGGAGGCACGTTGGAATGCTGGGCCGGGGTCTTCTGATGGGTTCGGGTCGGCGGGTTTCCGGGAAACCGAGTACGGACAGGCTGTTGCGGGATTGATGAACAGCATGGTGTCTGCGGTCAATGATGCGCTTGCTTGTCAGCCATTCATCACGCGGGTGACGAGAGTCGACGGCAACAAGGTCACGCTGGATTCCGGAGCCACGGCAGGCTTGCGCCCGGGGGATGAGCTGAAACTCTATCGCAGTGCCAGTTTCTTCGATTCACCCGGGGCGACCCCGGAACTGGTGGACAGCCGCGCCACCATGACAGTGAACAACGTTCACCCGGATTTCAGTAACGGCAGCATTCCTGTCTTTGGCGGGCTGATCAATATACAGCGGGATGACGTGGCTATTGTCTGGTAGGGCTGCTCAATCAGGCTGCGGCGGTTTCCGCAGCCACATCCCGGATCTTGCCAACCATGGCTCTCAGGCCGTTGCCCCGTGTGGGCGAGATGTGGCGGAACAGATCCAGTTGCTCGAACAGTTCGTCGATGTCCGTGGCCAGCAGGTCCCTGGGAGACTTGCCATTCAGGGCCACCAGGATAATGGCGGCAAGGCCGCGAACGATGATGGCGTCAGAGTCAATCAGCAGGTACAGCTTGCCACTTTGCTCATCGTAATGATGGATCAGCCACACCTGGCTCTGACAGCCGTGAACGTAATTCTCTTCCCTGCGCTCGTCGTCCGGAAATGCCGGTAGCTGCTTGCCAAGGTCGATAATGAACGCGTAACGCTCTTCCCAGTCGTCCAGGAATTCAAAGCCATCGAGGACATCATCCAGAGTGGTGTCTTTCCCGAGCGGATTGTTCAAAAACTCCTGTTCAGCGGCAGTCATTACAGCATCCCCAATTCAAGCTTGGCTTCGTCGGTGAGCATGTCATTGTTCCAGGGTGGATCGAAGGTCAGTTCGACGGTCACCTTGTCCACATTGGGTACATGCTCAAGCTTGGTCTTGACGTCTTCAGTGATCACCGGGCCCATGCCGCAGCCGGCGGCCGTGAGTGTCATCTTGACGTACACATGGTTGCCGTCTTCCGTGCCATTCTGTATTTCACACTCGTAGATCAGGCCCAGCTCCACCACGTTGACCGGAATTTCCGGGTCGTAGCAGTTGCGCATCGCTTCCCACACCTGGTTTTCGTTCACCGTACCGTCTTCGGGGGTGTCGAAGCTGCTTTCAAGGGGCTTCTTGCCCAGGGCATCGGCATTGTGGCCTTCAATACGAGCGAGGTTGCCGTTCACGGCCACGGTGAAGCTACCACCCAGTGACTGTGTAATGGTAACGAAGGTGTCCGACGGAATCATGATTTCGGTTCCGGCGGGCACCAGGCGCGCCTCTACTTCGCGTTTGGTCAGGACCACTTCCCGTTCTTGCATGCCTTAATGGGCCTCGTATTCGCTATCTGGTTTGTCGGGTTCAGGCGACTGTAAAGCTCTCGCCACAACCGCACTCTGCCGTCGCATTCGGATTCCGGAACTGGAACAGGGAGTTCACCCCTTCGGTCACGAAATCAATTTCAATGCCGTTCACCAGAGGCAGGTGCTCTTCCTTTACAAAGACGTCCACACCGTCGATGTGAAACACCTTGTCGTCCGCTGCGGCTTCTTCCACCCACTGGGTTTCATACTTGAAGCCGGAACAGCCGCTTTTCTTGATCGCCAGGCGGATACCTTTCGCCTCAGGCTTCTTGTCCAGTTGTTTGCGTACGTGTTTCACCGCTGTCGGGGTCATGGTGACCGCCACGGTTGGTGTGAAGACTTCGGCTGTCATATTTCCACCTCCATCAGGCAAACAGACGCTGGATTTTCTGCAGGGCAGTGAATAATTGTTCCACTTCCTCCAGCGTATTGTAAAACGCAAAGGACGCCCGGGCTGTACCGGGAACCCCGTAAAAGTCCATCAGCGGCATGGCGCAATGGTGGCCAGTGCGGATCGCGATGCCCTGCTGATCCAGCAGTGTTCCTATATCACTGGGGTGCAGGCCGGCGATTTTAAAGGACATGACCGGCACCTTTTGGCTGGCCGTACCGATGATTTCCATGCCCGGGACCGACTCGACCAGTTCGTTGGCGCGGGTGAGAAGCGCGTTTTCCGCCGCTTCCATGCCATTGCGATCCAGGTTGCCCAGATAATCAATGGCCGCACCCAGGCCGATGGCCTCGGCAACCGGCGGTGTGCCGGCCTCGAACTTGTAAGGCAGCACGTTCCAGGTGGTGCGCTCGAACGACACCCGCTCAATCATTTCACCGCCACCCTGGAACGGGGGCATTTCTTCCAGCAACTGGGCCTTGCCGTACAGCACGCCAACGCCCGTCGGGCCGAACAGCTTGTGGGACGAGAACACGTAGAAATCACAGCCCAGAGCCTGTACGTCCGGCTGGAAGTGCGGCACCGCCTGTGCGCCATCGATAACGGTGATCACGCCGTGAGCCTTGGCCTGCTCAATCAGCGGTGCAATCGGGTTCACCGTGCCCAGGACGTTGGACACGTGCGTCAGTGCCAGTACCCGGGTGCGGTCGCCCAGCAAACTATTGAACGAGTCCGGATCCAATTCACCCTGTGGAGTGATCTGGATGGGAACCACCTTCGCGCCCGTGCGCTCGGCCACCATCTGCCAGGGCACGATGTTGGCGTGATGTTCCATATGGCTGACGAGAATTTCGTCACCAGGCTTGAGGCGGCCGGCCAGGCCATTGGCCACCACGTTGATGGCCTCGGTGGTGCCACGGGTCCAGATAATCTCGCGGGTGCTGTCAGCGTTCAGGAACGCGCGAACCTTCTCCCGGGCGCCCTCGAAGGCGCTGGTGGCGCGGTCGCCAAGCGTGTGGGCGCCCCGATGGACGTTGGAATGCATTTCCCGGTAATAGCGATCCATGGCGTCCAGCACGGCGATGGGCTTCTGTGACGAAGCGCCGTTGTCCAGATACACGAGGGGCTTGCCGTTGACCTGCTGATCAAGAATCGGAAAGTCCCGGCGAATGGCCTCGACGTCGAACGCCGCAGTGCCCGCCTTTTTGGCCATGGAAAGGTCTGTCATAACCGGTCAGGCCTCCTGAAACGTCTGATCGAAAAATTCATTCAGCCGGAGCTGGGCAGCGTCTTTGACCGCCTGAACCGGAATCTGTTCAACAAGTTCGTTAATAAAGGCCATTGTCAAAAGGGTATTGGCCTCACGGCGACCGATGCCGCGGGATACCAGATAGAACAGGGAAATCCTGTCGAGCTGGCCGATGGTGGCACCATGGGCGCATTTGACGTCGTCCGCGTAAATCTCCAACTCGGGCTTGGTGTCGATTTCGGCGCCGGTGGAGAGCAACAGGTTCTTGTTGTTCATGTTCGCGTTGGACTTCTGGGCATCCTCGTGGATATGGATGCGGCCATTGAACACCGCGTGGGACTCGTCTGCAGCGATATTGCGATAGGTTTCCTCGCTGTCGCAGTGAGCGGCCACGTGTTCAATGGAGGTATGGTTGTCGTAGTGCTGTTTGCCCTGGGTGACAACCACGCCGTTCAGTTTGCACTCACCGCCTTCGCCTTCCAGCCGAACCTGCAGGTCATGGCGACGCAGTGGTCCGCCGAAGCCCACGCAGTGGCTCTCGAAGCGGGAATTGGCGGCCTGGCGAACACCGGTAGCCCCGATGTGCTGTACATTTTCGCCTTCCATGACCAGCCGCACATTCGTGACCTGGGCTCCATCTGCCAGTACAAACTCGGTGACGGTATCCACCATGACCGGCTCCTCGCCACTGGAGAGGTATTCCTCTACCACCGTAATCTGGCTGTGACGCGCGGCATCCACATAAATGCGCGGGTACGCCGAGCCGGAAGCTGTGCCGGTCACTTCGTGCACGATGAACAGCGGCTGATCGAGAACCGCTTCCTTGTCCAGCTGGATGTACAGGCCGTCTTCAAAGCGAGCGGAGTTCAGTCGCGCCATCTGTACGGCACGGGTGTCCAGCGTGTTGTCCAGGCGTTCGGCCAGGGCCGCGGCCTCGTCATCGTCCAGATCGGCGAAGCGTTGAATGCGGATGCCATCCAGGTCCGGAAAGTCCGAGGCCTCCGGAATCATCACGCCGTTGTGGAACACCACGCGATAACCGGGAATCGACAAGCTGCAGCCGTCCTTGCCGGTTGCGGGCAGGGTGGTGGCCAGTTCGTCGGTCAGCTTCAGGTGCCGGCTGGAGTATTTCCAGTTCTCGGTTTTGCGGGTGGGCAATGGCATATCCACCAGTGCCGTGCCCCGCTGTTTGCGCAGTTCAAGCAACGGCTCGGGCAGCGAATGCCCGCCCGGCTCAAGGAAGGCGCTGGAAATGGTTGGTGCTGGTTTCATTCCACGGCCTCCTTAGCTGGCTGCACTGGGGGTGGCTTCTTCGTCTTTCACGCCGAGCCAGCCGTAGCCACGCTCTTCGAGCTCGAGGGCCAGCTCGCGACCCCCGGATTTGACGATCCTGCCACCGGCCAGTACATGAACATGGTCTGGCACGATGTGGTTCAGCAGACGCTGGTAGTGAGTCACCATCAGAATGGCACGGTCTTCGGCGCGCAGGGCATTTACGCCCTTGGAAACCACCTGCAGGGCATCAATGTCGAGCCCTGAGTCTGTCTCATCCAGAATGGCCAGCTTTGGCTGCAGCAACAGCGCCTGAAGAATCTCATTGCGCTTCTTCTCGCCACCGGAGAAGCCTTCGTTGACACCGCGCTTGAGGAACGCCGGGTCCAGGTCCACCTGTTTGGAAACCTCTTTGGCCAGCTTCATGAACTCCGCGGCGTTCATTTCCTGCTCGCCGCGGTGTGTGCGCATGGCGTTGACGGCGGTGCGCAGGAACTGCAGGTTGCTGACGCCGGGAATCTCCACCGGATACTGGAACGCCAGGAAAATACCTTCACGAGCCCGCTCTTCGGTTTCAAGGTCCAGCAGGTTCTCGCCGTTCAGGCTGATTTCGCCCTGGGTTACCTCAAATGTCTCATTGCCTGCCAGCACCTGGGACAGGGTGCTCTTGCCTGAGCCGTTGGGGCCCATGATGGCGTGAACTTCCCCGGCCTTGATCTCCAGGTTGATGCCCTTGAGGATCTCTTCACCCTCAACGGATGCGTGCAGGTTCTTGATGCTTAGCATTTCTGGCGTCTCTCTATAATCTGAAAACTGGAATCTGAAAATTTGTATATGAGCCTGGGCTTAACCAACGGACCCTTCAAGGCTGACTTCAAGCAACTTGCCAGCTTCCACGGCAAACTCCATCGGCAGCTCCTTGAACACCTCTTTACAGAAGCCGTTCACAATCATGGAAACCGCCTGCTCCGGGTCGATGCCACGCTGGCGGCAGAGGAACATCTGCTCGTCGCTGACCTTGGAGGTGGTTGCCTCGTGCTCAACGATGGCCGACTTGTTCTTGCTCTCGATGTACGGGAAGGTGTGGGCGCCACAGCGGTCGCCGATCAGCAGCGAATCACACTGGGTATAGTTACGTGCACCTTCCGCACCCGGGCCGAACTTCACCAGCCCGCGATAGGCGTTGGAGCTCTTGCCGGCGGAAATGCCCTTGGAAATGATGGTGCTGGACGTGTTTTTGCCCAGATGGATCATCTTGGTACCGGTATCCGCCTGCTGGTAATTGTTGGTCAGTGCCACCGAGTAGAATTCGCCCACGCTGTTGTCACCACGCAGCACGCAACTCGGGTACTTCCAGGTCACCGCAGAACCGGTTTCGACCTGAGTCCAGGAGATCTTTGAGTTCTTGCCAATAGCGGCGCCACGTTTGGTGACGAAGTTGAAGATGCCGCCTTTGCCATTCTCATCGCCCGGGTACCAGTTCTGCACCGTGGAATATTTGATCTGTGCATCGTCCAGGGCCACCAGTTCAACAACGGCAGCGTGAAGCTGGTTTTCGTCGCGCATCGGCGCGGTGCAGCCTTCCAGATAACTGACGTAGCTGCTGTCCTCGGCGATGATCAGGGTGCGCTCAAACTGACCGGTGTTGGCCGCGTTAATGCGGAAGTAAGTGGACAGTTCCATGGGGCAACGAACACCCTTGGGTACGTACACGAATGTGCCATCTGAAAACACGGCGGAGTTCAGGCCCGCGAAAAAGTTGTCGCCTGCAGGAACCACAGAGCCCAGATACTTTTTCACCAGTTCCGGGTAGTCCTGAATGGCCTCCGAAATGGAGCAGAAGATTACGCCAGCCTTGGCCAGCGGCTCCTTGAAGGTGGTCGCCACCGAAACGGAGTCGAATACGGCGTCAACAGCCACGCCAGCGAGCTTTTCACGCTCGTGCAGGGGAATGCCCAGTTTCTCGTAGGTCTTGAGCAGCTCAGGGTCGACTTCGTCGAGGCTCTGGGGCATGTCTTCCTTGCGCTTGGGCGCGGAGTAATAGGAAATCGAGTTGTAGTCGATTTTCGGGTAACCCACGTGTGCCCAGTCCGGCTCGTCCATTTCCAGCCAGCGACGGTAGGCCTTCAGGCGCCATTCCAGCATCCATTCCGGCTCTTTCTTAATGGCGGAAAGGCGGGCAATGACGTCTTCGTTCAGGCCGGGCTCGAACGTGTCGGCTTCGATGTCTGTTACGAAACCGTGTTCGTATTCCCGTTTGATCAGCTCGTTCACCTCTTTATCGGTGGTCGCCATGATCGTCGCTCCGTATTCTCTCATCTCGGGCCTTGCAGCCCCTGGTGTCGCCGGTAGTCTCGTGTTCAGGGCTGCCGGGCGGATGTCATAAATTCATGCGTCGCAGTGATCGCCCCAGATCTGGGTGCGCCCTGCAATCGGTTTTTGGATGACGGATTGGGTGCGGCCCTGTTGAAAATCAAGGGCAATATCCGTTTCTTCTGGTGAGTGAGTATACAATACCAGAGTAAAATAGTCAGGTATTAAATTGCGCGTGTCGTGATTATACCTTAATCGACCCTTGTGGCACTAAGGGTGCGGTAATCGGGTCGATAGCCCGGCTCTTTGTGCTATTAGGCGGAGTGTGTCTTCCTGTCTGCGACTAAAGCCCAATATGGTTATTTTCGGCTAACATGTGTACGCTGACCAGCGCAGGTAAAGCGTGCCTGCAGGGAATGATCAGGAGACCGTGACATGCACTCAGAACCGATGAAGCCCCGCGCGGCTATGGCACCGTTCAGTGCGCGAGTGACTTCGTTGATTGCCGGGCATCTGGAGCGAGGTCGGGTAGGGGTGGAGGCTGTTGCCTCTCAACTGCACATGAGCCGGCACACGCTCCATAAAAGATTGAAAGAAGAAAATCTGACCTTTGCTGCGTTGCTTGAGGACATCCGGCGTGAACGGGCGCTGGCCTACCTGAAGGATCGCAGTAAGCCCCTGGTGGAAATCGCTGAACAGCTCGGGTTCTCCGAACTCAGTGCTTTCAGCCGTGCGTTCAAACGCTGGATGGGTAAATCGCCAGGAGCCTACCGCTCGCGGGTTGCTTAAGGAATATTGAAAACGCCGGGGCCGCAAATTTGTGCGTGCCCCGGCGGCTTGCTGCCGGGTGGTCAGGCTTTCTTGAAGATCAGCGTGCCATTGGTGCCGCCGAAGCCAAAGCTGTTGCTCATCACCAGGGGCAGATCCACGTTGTCCTGCCGTTCCCGCACGATGGGGTAGCCTTCGGCGCCCTCGTCCAGGTTCTCGATATTGGCTGACGGAGCAATAAAGTTCCCCCGCTGCATGATCAGGCTGTATATGGCCTCGTGCACACCGGCTGCGCCCAGAGCATGGCCGCAAAGTGGCTTGGTTGAGCTCAGTGGCGGTATCTTGTCGCCAAAGGTTTCCTTCAGGGCTTTGAGTTCGGTGACATCCCCCGCTGGCGTGCTGGTGCCGTGGGTGTTGATGTAGCTGATCTCGCCATCGATGTTTTTCATCGCCTGCTGCATGCAGCGAATGGCGCCTTCACCGCTGGGCGCCACCATATCGGCGCCGTCAGAGGTTGCGCCGAAGCCCACCAACTCGGCCAGGATGTTGGCTCCGCGAGCTTCCGCATGCTCCAGGGCTTCCAGTACCAGGATGCCGCCGCCGCCAGAGATGACGAAACCGTCCCGATCCCGATCGTAGGTGCGGGAGGCTTTTCCGGGGGTGTCGTTGTATTTGGTGGAGAGCGCACCCATGGCGTCGAACATCAGGCTCAACGTCCAGTGGATGTCTTCACCGCCACCGGCAAACATCACGTCCTGGCGGCCCAGGGCAATCATATCGGCGGCATGGCCAATGGAATGGGCGCTGGTGGCGCAGGCTGAGGTGATGCCGTAGTTGATGCCGGTAATGCCAAATGCCGTGGCAAGAGAGGCGTTGATAGCGCTGCCCATGGTGCGGGGCACACGATAAGGTCCTACCCGGCGGATGCCTTTCTCACGGTGGGTGTCGATGGCGTCCATCAGCTCCACCGTTGATGCACCGCCAGCGCCGGTAATGACGCCGGTAGAGTTGGCGCGGATATGCTCTTCTGTCAGCCCGGCTTGTTCAATGGCTTCTTTCATCGCCAGGTAGGTGTAGCCGGAGGCCGGGCACATGAAGCGCATCAGTTTGCGGTCGATCAGTTCCGGCAGATTCAGGTCAATCTGTCCGCATACATGGCTGCGCAGACCGTTGTCCTTGGCTTCCTGGCTAAAGCCAATGCCAGGAATTGAATCCCGCAGGGACCGGGTTACTTCGTCTTGATTGGTTCCGAGGCTGGAGACGATTCCCATGCCTGTAATAACAACACGACGCATTTAATGGCTCCTAGAAGTCATCCGTAGAATTGAACATGCCGACCTTCAGGTCTTTGGCGGTGTATATTTCCCGGCCATCCACTTCCATACGGGCATCGGCAATGGCCATGGTGAGCTTGCGGCGGATGACCCGTTTGATGTCGAGGTGATAACGCACGAGTTTGTTCGTGGGTAGCACCTGGCCGGAAAACTTCACCTCACCGCTTCCAAGCGCGCGCCCCTTGCCTTCACCTCCGGTGGCTGCCAGGAAAAAGCCCACCAACTGCCACATGGCGTCCAAGCCCAGACAGCCGGGCATGACCGGATCGTCCACAAAATGAACCTTGAAGAACCAGAGGTCCGGGTTGATGTCCAGCTCCGCAACGATGCTGCCTTTGCCATAGAGCCCGTCGGTTTCGCTGAAATGGGTAACGCGGTCCATCATCAGCATTTCATTGATGGGCAGTCGCATCTTGCCGGGGAAGAGCGTGCCTTGTCCGCAGGCTTCCAGATCGGCCTTGGTAAAGTGATCAGGGGTCATAATGCCAGTGTTCCTGTTACAAAATGGTTTCTTATACTTTAGCTGGTATTACCGCTAAGGCTATTGACCATTGGTTGCAGTTTGCAGTCGGGCACAAATTTTCTGTGACGATTTTTCACTTCGCCATGGCGACGCCACCCTGGCCAACGACTCCGGAGGTCAGCGCCCCCCGGATTTCTCGGATACCTGCTTCGTCAGTTCCTGCAACTGTTGCTGAACCGCCTTTAACTGGCGTGCGATCTCGTCCCGTTCATCGTGGGCTTTCTGGGCCTGCTCCGCATTCTGTTCCTCACTCATGACTTCCAGGATAGCCCCGATCATCATGTTGAGGAATACGAACGCCGTCAGGAATATGAACGTCAGGTAGTAGAGCCAACTGAGCGGGTAGGATTCCATCGTGGCATACATTACATCCGTCCAGTCCTCGAAGGTTGCCACCCGGAACAGAGTAAGCATGGCTATGGCAACATCGCCCCAAAGTGTCTCGTCCACGTCGGCAAAGAACATTGAGCCCATGGCCGCATAAATGTAGAAAATGATAAACATCAACAGGGCGATGTAGCCCATGCGCGGGATGGCTTTCAGAAGAGAGTTGATCAGGAAGCGCAGCTCTGGCACCACAGAGACCAGGCGCAACACCCGGAACACTCGCAACAATCGGCCAAGCAGCACGGCGTCGGAGTTGTCCAGTGGAATAAGGCTGCCAACCACGACCAGTGTGTCGAACAGGTTCCAGCCGTCCATCAGAAAGCGTTTCTTGTTGGGGCAGGCAGCAAAACGGAACAGGATTTCTATCAGAAAAAACAAGGTGATGGCGTTGTCCATCACGCTAAGGGAAGCCTCCACCAGTGGCGGAAGCTCATAGGTCTTTGCGCCAATGGTGAGCGCCGACAGGATGATAATGCCGATAACCACGCTCTGGAAGATCCGGCTGGACTCTATGCGGCGCAGTTGTTCGAATCCGGTTGTAGGGCTTGGTTGGGCAGACATGGGAAAACAGCAACTCCATAACGATCGCGGAGCCTGAATTCTAAAGGGAGTAGGGCGGATTGGGTAGCGGGAACTTTGCTCAGGCGTTGGCGAGTATGATCCGCCACTGCTCTTCAGTAACGGGCATCACCGACAGGCGGTTGCCACGCCTGATCAATGCCAGACCCTCAAGCCCTGGCAGGGACTTGATTTCATCCAGTGGGATCAGTCGTGGCAGTTTTTTCTCAAAGGCCATATCCACGGCCTGCCAGCGCGGTTTTTCCGGTGTGCTTTTGGGGTCGTAGTAGGGCGAATCTTCCCGGAACTGGGTCGGGTCCGGATAGGCGGAAGTCACGACGCGGACAATCCCCGCCACCCCAATGTGTTTGCAGCTGGAGTGGTAAACAAACACGTCGTCCCCCTCGGCCATTTCCCGCAGGAAATTTCGCGCCTGATAGTTGCGCACTCCGTCCCATGGGATGGTCTGATCCTTCGCGTTCTCAAAGTCATCAATGCTGCATTCTGACGGTTCGGTCTTGACCAGCCACTTTGCCATCGCTCGGCTCCCGACATGGTGAGGTTATACAGTATAACCAAAATCCGGCTCGTCTGGCCGTTATGGCACGGTCACGCTGTCACAGGGTATGGGGCAGGACGCCGTAGTAGATTGCGCTGAAGTGCAGGGCGCTGCCGCCGATGACGAACAGGTGCCATACCGCATGCATGTAGGGAATGCGGTCCGCGAGGTAGAAGCCGACGCCGGCTGTATAGACCACGCCACCCGCGATGGTCAGGTAGAGGGCTGTCTCGCTGATGCTCGCTACCAGGTCCGATGAGGCGAAGGTGATCAGCCAACCCATGGCAATGTAGATACCTACACGTGCCAGTTTGAAGCGGTTCTGGAAGATGACTTTCAGAACCACGCCGGTAGCCGCCAGGGACCAGATGATGGCAAACAGGGTCCAGCCGCTGGTGCCGCGCATGTTGACCAGCAGGAAAGGGGTGTAGGTGCCGGCGATCAGCACGAAGATGGCGCAGTGATCCAGGGTCTTGAACAGCGCTCGCATCCGGGGATGGCGAGCGCCATGGTAAAGCGCCGATGCCAGGTAAAGCATGATCAGGGACGCGCCAAAAATGCTGAAGCTTACAATCTTCCAGACATCACCCAGTTGGCTGGCCGCGACGATCAATGCAACCGTGCCGATCACGCTAAGAAGGGCGCCGAGGCCGTGGGTGGCACTGTTCAGCCATTCCTCGATACGGTGATGGACGGATTCTTCGGGGTTCTCGCGGGCTTTCATGGGTACCTGGTTCGGTTCTGTCATGCCGCTACGGTACTTCAGCGTACAGGTGTACGCAATAGACGAAGTGTGACGTGTTGTTCAGCTCGAACCTGTAATGACGCTGTTCGATGGATTATCCCGAGCTGCGGCCGTTGCCGGACGCCTTTTTCAGCCTTGAGAAGGTTGCGGGCACCACACCCAGCCACGACGCCAACTGGTTGTCCGGCACCCGCTTGATCAGCTCGGGATACTCGTCCAGCAACAGCCGGTAACGCTCCTGGGCCGGCATGGTTTGCTTGCGGAATTCCCTCATGCTGGTCAGCTCGGCGACTTCCTCCGTCAGCACAATGGCGAACTTTTCCCAGGCGCCATCCCCCTGTGCCTGGACTGCTGCCCGGAACGCGGAAAAATCGGCCACCCAGAGTGTTGCGGGGGTAACGGCTGTGAGGCACAGGGTGTTGCGGGAAGTTCGGCTTCTGCCAAAGACAGGCCAGATCAGATCCCCTTCCGTGAAAAAATGGTGGATGGCCACCTTTCCCGCCAGTGATTCCCGGAACAGTCGAAGCACACCGTGCTGGATCAGGTACACGTTACCCCAGGGGCGGTTGTGTCGCTCCAGATCGGTTTCAGCGTCTACCCGGCATTTCTGGAACAGTCCGCCCAGTTCACTGACGAAGCGCTGTTGGGGGTTGTCGCTGTCGTTGCTCAGATGAATGCCAAAGCAGTGGCTGAGCCCGCTGAGTAACGCATGGGACTCCGGCGCGGGCTCATGCCAGATAATATCCCGGTGTCGCTCTGCCAGCATGCAGGGGGGCGATGAGCTGGCAATCGGTTCCTGTTTCATGGGAGCACCTTGGCTGAGTCGGTTGTCGGAGTTTGGCATCTGGATAGGTACATTCAAAATAAATTAAACCAGTTTGTCTTAGCGGCTGAATCAATATTCCTGCTGGTGTTAAACTCGGTGCCTTTCATGCCCTGTACTGGAGTCAGCATGGCCGCGGCCCTCGCACTGTTCTACAAACTGCTCCCCCTGTATATCACGGTTGCCCTGGGTTGGGTTGCCGGGCGTTATCTTCAGGCCAGCGGCAAACACATCGCCGGTATCATGCTCTACATTGTAACGCCCTCTGTGGTGTTTTCCGGCGTTATGGCGGCACCGCTCTCGACGGAAGTGATCCTGTTGCCACTACTGGTTTTTACGCTGTGTTCGGTGCTTGGTTTTGCGCACATGAGGATTGCCCGCGGAATGATTTCGGACGGCAGTGCCAGTCTTATTCCGTTGTCGGTGGGCACGGGCAATACCGGTTATTTTGGCATACCGGTGGCATTGCTGCTGTTTGGTCAGGAAGGACTGGCGCTTTATATCGTGTGCATGCTGGGTACGACGCTGTTCGAGAATTCCGTGGGCTTCTATCTGGCCGCCCGGGGACGATACAGCCTCAAGGATTCCCTCGTGAGGGTGGCGCGGCTGCCTTCAGTCTACGCCTTTATGTTGGCGGTTGTGCTGAACCTGAACGGATTTTCCATCCCGGATGTTTTCACGCCGCTTTTCGACAATCTTCGTGGGGCCTACAGTGTCCTCGGCATGATGATTATTGGCATGGGGATTCTCAGTTTCCGCGGGCTGGCGGGCAACCCGCGTTTTACCGGCCTGGCGTTCTTCGGCAAGTTCGTGTCCTGGCCGCTGGCGGCCATCGTGCTCTGGTGGCTGGATGCCCGTTTCTTTGGTATCTATAACCTGGCCGTCTACCAGGCGATTTTCCTGATTTCCATAACGCCCATTGCCGCCAATACGGTGGTCATAGCCACGCTGCTGGACACCGCGCCAAAACAGGCCGCCGGCACCGCCTTGCTGAGCACCTTGTTTGCCCTGGCGTTTATTCCGGTGATGGTGGCCCTGGTTATGCCGTAACCCGGGGAGCGGTGCGTAAGGTGAACAAGCCCGCTATCAGGCCGGTGAGCGCGCCAAGCCAGTGGGATTGGACGATGACATGGCCCCCAATCAATGGGTTTTCGCCAACCGCCGGGTATAGAAACACCTCCGTTGCCATCTTCAGCAGAATGAATGCCAGTATGGTGATGCTCCAGCGGGTATCCGTTTTGATATTGAACAAGGCCGTAAACACCAGAAGCCCATGAAGACAGCCTGAAAACCCCCGATACCAGTCAACCTCGGGCGCCGCCAGAAACAGGCCTGAAGAGATGGCGAGAGGGGAGAGAATCAGGTAGCTTATCCAGCTCGGCAGGGGGGGATGCCTTGTGAACAACAGGCCGGTTACCAGTAGCCCCGCCAGGTTGAGTAGCAGGTGGTTCAGACCCAGGTGGGTCCAGTGGCCGGTGAGCAGCCGCCAGTACTCGCCGCCAGGAATACCCTCACGAGACCATTCCAGAGCGCTTGCCGGCCACAGGAATGCAGCCGCCAGAAGCGCTGCCAGTACCGTGAATCGCGGCCAGTAAGGGAACAGTTGTGGTGATCGTGTGTGTGTCATAAATACACGGCGTTACGCAAAACGCCTGGTGCCCTGCTTGCGAAGTGATTAGATTTTGTGCACCCCCTTTAAACAATAAAACAGGGATGTTCAATGCAGTTCAAGTTTATACAGGTTGTTGCGGCCATAATCACCCTCATGCTCCTTGCTGCAACCCCTGTGGCTGCGGAAACCAGCATGGTTCGTGACATCTGGATTGAGGGTCATGATTACGCAGCGGTGCTGGAGGAGAACTTGCGGGTGGACAACGCCCGGGATTCCGACCTTGCCGGCACTCACTATAAAGGGCACTTCCCGGAAGACCCGGACAGTTGGGTGAGGGTTTCCCGCCTGGACAGCGGCTGGGAAGGCTTGGCGTACGTTTTCGGGCGTATGCATGCCATCGGCGATGCCCATCGTGCCAGTCGGGTGACCAGTTTTAGTACCAGCCAGTTGGAGGCGCCGCAGTGCGGTCTTGATCATCTCCATGGCCGAACATTCATCACTCCGCAAAGCTTGACCGGTCGTGCCATGGCGCAGGCGGTCTCCGCCAGTTACGACACACTCTGCGCAAACAAGGTAGACGGCGCCTGCCTGATGCTGGAACTTGAGCTGGCGTTTGACCAGCAGTTCCAGGATCGCTTCCCGGGCGACTTCCAGGGCCGTGCAGGAGCCATACTGAATATGGTGGAAGGCTTCTACGCTGATCAGTTCGGCATTGTGTTTGATACCTTATCGCTGACGTTCACCGGGCCGGGGACGTTCGACAGCACCACGGATGCGGGAACCCTGCTGGACGACGTAACTGCCCGTCGCGACAGCCGCAGTTTACCGTTCCTGAAAAGCGAACGTTCGATATTTCACCTGATCAGCGGTCGTGAATTCGATGGCGCCACGGCAGGCCTGGCGTGGGTTGGTACGGTGTGTTACTCGCAAGGCTATGCCTCCGGTATTACCAATGCTTATAACTCTAACGCAACCACTGCGGTTGTGATCGCCCACGAGATTGGCCATAACCTGGGGGCAAGCCATGACTCGCCAGATAACGGGTGCGATGAAGGCGTAAATATCATGAGCCCTTATGTGGTGTCCTCGGCCACGCAGTTCTCCCAGTGCTCCGACGATGCCATCACCAACAGGATTTCCCAGCTAAATTCGGTCGAACAATGTTTTAACTTCCCGGCGGATGCGGGGCTCACCGCCGTCTCCGGAAACCCGAGTGAGGTTCAGGCTCAGTCGGCGTTTCAGGCGCATTTCGACATTGCGTATCGCCGGGCTGCCGAGCCAGCAGACGGCCTTGTCGTTGCAGGGGCTATCGGTGATCAGGAGGGGCGCTTGCTGGGCGTCAGTGTAGGTGGCGCAGCCTGTACCTTGCTGGGCACCGATGCCTATGACTGTGGTGAAATACAGGCTAGAACGGGGCTTCAGCTCAGCGTTCACGCGGTTGCCGGCGATCGCCCGACTTTCAGTTTGCTGCAGAATGTGAGTCTGGCCAGCAACAGCGGTGACGTTAAGGATATCCGGCCGATAAACGATTCGATACTGACGGAAATTGCGGTTACCGACAATGAGTCTGGGACGACGGGAGATCCGGACGACGCTGAACCGACATCAGGCACTCCGGAAACTTCCGGTTCTGGTTCAAGTTCTGGGGGAGGCGGCGGTGGTTCCGTTTCCTGGTGGTGGCTTGTGGTCGCGGTATTCGCGGCGGGCCTTCGTCGCCAGGGCCGGGTAGAATGATCCCGCAGCGGCTTTCGCTTTTACTGATCGGCTTCGCCCTGGCCGGTTGCGGGAGCTCAGTGTCCCAGGCCGGTGCGGACAATGCCCCCGTGCCGGCACCGGAGACTCTTGAGCACGCTGAGGCCGTGTGGGACAGCCATGCAACCGAGCGTTACCAGGTGACCGTGCAGCAAACCTGCTTTTGTCCAGAGGACATGCGTCAGCCAATACGCGTGACGGTATCAGCAGGTGAGGTTGTGAAGGCAGAAGGCCTCGAGCAACCTCTACAGAACCGGAACCTGCTGGACAACCAGAGGCTCACCGTTGCGGGGCTTTTCCTGTTTATCGAGCAATCCGCGGCGAAAGATCCACACAGGCTTGAGGTGGTGTACGACGCCCGTTATGGCTTCCCTCGCCGCATTGATTACGACGGTCACGAGATGATTGCCGACGACGAGTTCCAGTACGAGTTATCGGACTTCCGGGCTGGCGGAACTGACTGACGCCTGTTTGGCGCCTTCAATATCCTTCCGGGCATGACGCACTACGCTGACACCCGCGGTAATAGCCAAGCCGCCCATGATGGTTGCCACGGCCAGGTCAGGCCACGCGGTGCCAGTACCAAATACCCCCAGGGCGGCCACCATGACAGCGACATTGCCGATAGCATCGTTGCGACTGCACAGCCACACCGAGCGCATGTCTGAATCGCCATCCCGGTAGCGGAACAGTATCAGTGCCACAACGACGTTTGCCACCAGTGCCATAAGGCCCACGACCCCCATGGTCAGCGGCTCCGGTGTGATGCCGCTCTGAAGTACCCAGATGGCCCGGGCGAGTACGATGACACCGAAAACGGCCATCGTAATACCTTTCACCAGGGCGGCCCGGCCGCGCCAAAGCATACCCATGGAAAGTACGGTCAGGGACAGCACGTAGTTGGCGCTGTCGCCAAAGAAGTCGATGGCATCGGCCATCAACGACACCGACCCGGATTGAAGGCTTGCGATGCCTTCCACCAGAAACATTGCAAGGTTGACCCAAAGCGCAATCCACAATGCCTTTCGAAAGCCTGGAGCGGGGGATTTTGGGTTGGGGGCGGAGCAGCTACTGCAGGCCATGAATACCTCCTTATGTGAGACTGTATTCATTAAAAACCCTGTAGCTACTACAGAGTCAAACCCCGTCGCGAAAATGGTGTTCAGCGAGAGCCGTGAGTGCCGGGAATATGGTTGTGGTTGCCGGAGGACGCTTCATGGGCCGGCTCCGAAGTCAGTCCGCCGAGGATGCCGCACTCGCTGACTGTACGGCCTTCGGAGCAGGCATGCTGCAGTTGTTCAAGGGTATCTTCCAGGCTTTCAAGCTCCTGCAAACGCTCGCGTACATGGCTGAGGTGCCGAGCCAGAAGGGCATCCACCTCACTGCAATCAGAGTCCGGCTGGTCGGCCAGGCGTATGAGCTCCCGGATTTCGTCCTGTGCCATATCCAGGTTACGGCAACGTTTGATGAACAGCAGGCGATCAAGGTGGCTTTGCCGGTATTGGCGATAGCCACTGGCCAGGCGGTCGGGTGCCGGCACCAGCCCGATTTTTTCGTAGTAGCGAATGGTTTCTACCGGAATGCCTGTGGTTTTCGAGATTTCGCCGATTTTCATGGTTGCTCGCCTGCCGTTTGTCCGCCAAGGCCGTTAGGGGTTACTGACCGGCTTCAATGGTTCCAGATTCTTCCGGTTGGCCAGAAATTCAGGCCGTGGTTTATTGCCACAATAAGGCTCTTCCAGAGTATTGTGAACGCTGTTGTAAACGAAAAACAGGTTGCTTCGCGGCCAGCACGACATATTCACGTTGGAACCATGCAGCGTGTTGCACTCGAAGATGATCAACGACCCCGGTGGGCCCTTCGGTGCCTCAATGGCGTTCTCGTCCATCAACCGGGTCAGACTGGCGGCGTCCGGCACCCCGAGATCCTGGCTCTTGAGGGATTCCTTGTAGTTGTCCTCCGGCGTGCGACCGACGCAGGGGATAAAATACTTCTGGGAACCCGGAATCAGCATCAACGGGCCGTTGAACTCGTTGTTGTCGGTCATCACGATGGAACAACTGAGGCTGCGCATGCGCGGCATGCCATCCTCGCTGTGCCAGGTTTCGAAATCGGAATGCCAGTTGAACCCCTTGCCTTTGAAACCGGGCTTGTAGTTGATTCGCGACTGGTGAATGTAGACCTCGCTGTCCAGCAACTGACGCACGATGTTGAGCAGGTGAGCATCACGGGTCAGCCGGTCAAAGCGTTCCGAAATGTCATGAATGCCGAAGATGGATCGAATCTCCTCCTTTCCGGGCTCAAGGATGGTGCCCTCAGACAACTTGAGGTCGTCATCGTCCTCGTAGTCTTTAAGCTCTTTGATAAACCCGTCCATCTCGTCCTTGGAGAAGAAGGAATCAAAAAACAGAAACCCCCTCTCATCGAACTCTTGCACCTGTTTGGCGGACAGTGGGCCGTCCGACAGGCGCTCCGAAGGGGTGTGTACCACAGGATCCAGTCGCTCAAACATGCCCAGTTTGCGTTCGAGGCGTGTCGGAAACAGGTCTTGTGGGCGTGCCATATGTGTCCTCCTTTTTGCGGTAGATAAACAAATCCGTTGGGGTCTTAAGATGTATTTCAACCGTTGATATGGAGGGGCCCTTGAAACATTTTCGAGCGAGGCCACGGTTTGAAAAGTCTACTACCAACCCAACCGGCCATGGGTCGTGGTCCTTTGAACAGTGAACGTTGATTGCTGAGGATCAGACGGTGGTTGTTTACGTGTTTTTTACGATTTACGGGTGCCCAACTCCTTTTCATGCTTCTACTATGGAAGGTTAGGAGCGTTCAGGGGAGGAAAGGTATGCGGTTGCCGTTATCAATCAGAGTGTTGTTGCTTTTGGTTCTTCCGGGGTTGGCTGCCTTGCCGGGTGCCGCCAATGGTGCTTTTCGCTGTGGCTCGTCACTGGTGGACGTCGGCGACTGGCCAGTGGAGGTTGAAGAGCGCTGCGGTGCGCCGGATTACATAGCGACCTACCCAACGGCCACCGTTCCCGGAATAGGTGTTGTGGGCGAAGTTGAGCATTGGTACTACAACCCCGGCCCACAGGGATTTATTCGCCGCCTTGAATTCAGGAATGGCAAGCTCCGGCATGAGCACAGCCTGGGCTATGGCTTCGCCGGCGACAGTGCCGGTGACTGCTCTCCGGCGCGGCTGCAAAGCGGGCTCAGCGAATTCGAAATGGTGGCCTATTGCGGTGAGCCGCTTTCCCGGCGGGTCACCTGGGAACCCGTTGGCCGTGGATCAACGGTCGCCGGCCACTACCGTGCCGATCAACTGGTGCCTGTGGAAGAGTGGCTGTACGAGACTGGAAAGACCCAGTTCCGCCGCATCGTCAAGTTGCGTAATGGGCGGGTGGTTCACGTGGAGACCGCGAAGAAACCAACGGGAAACTGATTATGGCCCGATTCAGCGATGGACTGCCCGCACCCTCGGTGCTGATGTTTGACTGGCATGGCACGCTGGTGGATACGCACGACGCCATGTTCAGCGCCATGGAAGAGATGCTGCCGCAGTTGGAAGACCTGGGCCTGGTGGACCGGCTGCTGCCCGAGGACAAATGTCGCACCTCAGACGATGCTCGCCTGGTCCGTTACATACGGATCTTCCGACGGCTGCACCCGCGCATTCTGGCGGAACGGCGGGTATCACGCACCGACATCTTCAACGCCATCTTTGGCGACGATAAAGACGCCAAGCTTGTCGCCCATAAAGCCTACAACGATTGTTACCGGAAATACTTCGGCAAGGTACGGCCCTTCCAGCAGGGCGCCTACGAGTACCTGACCGCCATGAAGGAAATGGGCATCCAGCTGGCGGTGTCCACCAACCGCAACCGGGAGTTCCTGGACAAGGAGCTGAGCATGGTGGACGAGGGGCGCTGGCGCAACCTGTTTGACGCTACGGTGTGCGCCGACGATGTCACCGAGTACAAGCCCGACCCGGAAGTGATTACCCGCGTGCTGGAGAAACTGGGGCTGCCAGTCGACGAACAGGCCTGGTATGTGGGCGATAGCTACGTGGATATGCTCACGGCCAACCGTGCCGGGGTATCGGGTGTTTTCTACAACGGCGCCTGTTGGGAGCCGGATCGAATTGACAGTTGGTTCAGTTACCGCGACGCTCCGGCCGCCATACTGGACAGTTTCGAAGACCTCATAGACCTGCTGGCGTTGTTGGAGCGACATCAGCCAAAGGCGTTTCGGGCCACTCCGGCGGAAGTCCGGCCACGGCCCTACCCGCGGCCGGAACCGCCACAGCCCCGCATTGAGCCGGACTGGCATCCTGCCGTGGTCAGCCTGATCCGCCCGTCGGTGGTGTTGTTCGACTGGCACGCCACGCTGGTGGATACCCTGGACGCCATGTATCACGCGGTGGATGATATGTTCCCGGAATTCGAGGAACTGGGCCTGGTCAGCCGTATGCTGGCGCCGGAAGACAGC
The DNA here is from genome assembly GCF_028581595.1 of Marinobacter sp. DS40M6. Lineage (NCBI taxonomy): Bacteria > Pseudomonadati > Pseudomonadota > Gammaproteobacteria > Pseudomonadales > Marinobacteraceae > Marinobacter > Marinobacter sp. DS40M6. The sequence goes on from NZ_JAFCAE010000007.1 coordinate 132,510, forward strand.
AAGACACCGGAAGACGCTCGGCTGGTGGCTTACGTGCGGGAGTTTGCCAAGCTTCACCCCAAGGTTCGGGCCGACCGCAAGATTTCGCGCACCGATATTTTCGAGGTCTTGTTCGGGGAGGATCAGGAGGCCAAGCAGATCGCCCACAAAGCGTTCAATCGTCACTACCGCGAGCACTATGGCACGGTGAAAGCCTTTGAGCCGAAGGTGCGGGCCGTTCTTGAGGGACTTCGGCGGATCAATATTCAGGTGGGTGTTATTACCAATCGTGACCGGGAATTCTTCGAGCATGAGTTGGCCGCCGTAGAGGACACCGGCTGGACGCATCTGTTTGATGTGGACGTCTGTGGAGACGACACGCCGCTGAGAAAACCTCATCCCGATCAGCTTTATCTTGCCGTGCAGAAGCTGGATTACCCGCCAGACCCGAGCGTCTGGTACGTAGGTGACAGCACCACAGACGTGATAGCCGCCAAACGCGCCGGCATGACGGCAGTGTTTTTCAACGGTGCGCAGTGGGATTTGCCCTGGCTGAACCGGATCTTTCCGGGCACTCACAAGCATCCGGATAAGCCGGATGTGGTGGTCAATGACTTTTCGGAATTCTGGGCGCTGGTGCTGGCCTGCGAAATCGGCCCGCCGTAATCTCAGTGAGGCCGGCTGTTCGCCAGCGCCTCTTCGATGTCGAGTCCAAGGGAGATAACGCCCTTTGGCAGCTTGTCGGTAATGGGCCCAACGGGGGCGCTGACCGTCACCTGAAAGCGGGACGTCGAGGCATCGTATCGAATGTCCGAAAGGTACATGGCCTCCAGCCCGGTTAAACCGGAGCGGATGTTTGATACGACAGCGTTGAACTTTGGCTCATCCCCCTGCCAGTAATCCGAGGTGAGTTGGCTCATGGCGACCAGAGTGCCCATGTTATTGGAGAGCAATGCCTCGGTGACCAGTTCCGGGTGAGTAAGCGTCCAGGCATTCAGAGTTCGCGATCCCGGCAACTCAAGTATGGTAGTGGCAAGGTCGGTTGCCTTTTCCGGTGCCCGTGCCTGCCACATGCTGTCGAAGGTCAGTACGTCCGCCAGGGTTTCGAGGCGTGGGCCGGCATCAATGGCTTGTTGCAGGTCCAGCATGCTGTCGAGCTCGCTGAACAGCCGCTCCGCCAATTGCCTTATGCGCTTGTCCTCCTCTGCGGAGAGTGTAATCTGCCCCTCCATGCACCCGGGTAGATAGCGGTTAAAGCTTGAGATGAAGCCCGGGTTGTTGGCGGTGAGATTCTCGCTCATATACAGATACAGCGGCGCGTAGCGAAGAAAGTGTGCGTTCAACTCGTTGTAACCCGTACCCTCCATGTGTTGCAGGCCACTCATGGTTCGCTCATCCATCAGAGCGGCGTCAATTCGCCCGCGCCTGAGCAGGGCTGGCAACTGGCTTGGTGATGACACGCTCAGAAAAATGTTATAACCATTGGCTTCGAGCCAGGCTTTCTCGTTGCTGCCGTCGACAACGCCGATACGGGCGGTGTCTGGGATGGGGCCGGGTTCTGTGTTGAAAAGGTACCACTTCTCCAGCGATACCGGGTCACTTCTTTTTGCCGTGATATCCAGCTCTGTGGACGGATCTATGGCAAAGTATCCGTCAATGAGATTGCGGCTGAGTGAGTGCGCAGCCCGGTTCTGGGGAGCGAGCCGAATGTTCGTGGACCAGCCGGCCTGGTTGGCCGCGCAGGTCACGGTATCTACGGTTTCGCCAACCACATTCGCTACGCCATCCGCTGTCTGTGCAGACATCTGGTAAGGCGGGGATTCAAATGTGTAGAGAGTGAGTGTGGGAGGCCCGGCGTGGCACACGGAAACAGCTAGGGTGCCGAGTACGCTCAGGGCCATAGGCCGAAGATCCATGATGACCGTGTCATCCCTTTTGTTGACAATGCTGACTGAAGACTAGCATTTGGATGTGGGTTTTGCCTTACTTTGTCTGACAGCGGCCCGACAAAGTTCAGGCATCTCCCCGCTCGAATGAATAACAATAAAGGCTTATGAATGTCTGATGTAAAAACATCGATTCTGGTTGTTGACGACGACCTGGCAATCCGTGAATTGTTGCATGAGCACCTGTCTCGTGTCGGCTACGATGTCATGACCGCGGCCGAGGGCGACAGTATGCGCCGCACTCTGTCAGAGGCACGGGTCGACCTGATTGTCCTTGATGTCATGTTGCCGGGCGACGATGGTTTTACGCTGTGCCGTGAGATTCGCGAGCACTCACAAGTGCCGATCATCATGCTGACTGCGAGCTCGGACGAAACCGACCGTGTGGTCGGCCTTGAAATCGGTGCCGACGACTACCTGGCGAAGCCCTTCAGCGCCCGGGAGTTGCAGGCCCGGGTCAAGGCACTGTTGCGACGCTCCGGGTTCAATCGTGCGGACAATCCCCGGTTCGTATGCTTTGATCGCTGGCGGCTGGACACCCAGGCCCATGAGCTTATCTCGGACCAGGGAGAAGTCACTCCGTTGTCCGGCGCGGATTTTTCGTTGTTGCAACTGTTCCTGGCACACCCCAATGAAGTCCTGGACCGTGACACCATTTCCGGCGTTACCCGGGGGCGGGAGTCCATGCCGCTGGACCGGGTGGTGGATGTGGCGGTCAGCCGCCTGCGCCAGCGCTTGGGAGACCAGGGGCGGAGCCCCAGGCTGATCAAGACGGTGCGAGGGGCAGGGTATCTGCTGGCGGCAACGGTGACCCATGGCGCGGAATAACGAGGGAGCCATAGAAACCGGCCGCAAGGTCTGGCGTCTTGTGCCTTCGTCGCTTCTCGGGCGCATTCTGTTGCTGACTCTGCTGGCTATGGGCGTTGCCCAGATCGCCTCCAGCGTGATCTGGGTGGGCACATTCCGCGCCCAGCAGGTGGAGGGCCTGGTCAGCACCACCCGCAACCTGGCCTCATCAGCGGCGGCAACAACGCAGTTCTTCAAGTCCCTGCCACTGGAATACCGGCATATTGTGCTGGACCAGCTGCGGGATATGGGAGGCTCCCGCTTCTTTGTCTCCCTCAACGACAAACACATCGATATGCGTGCGTTGCCTGACAGTGAACGCAAGCGGCTGGTGACAGACGAAGTCGTGGCGGTGTTGAAAAGCCGGTTGGGGAAATCGATAAATCTGCACGTGGAATTTGTTCACCCCGATGACCTGCGAATACTGAATACCCAGTTGCCATTGGATGCGTTGCCGAAATCCTGGGCTCACTATGCTTTGACGCTGGAACCCATCAAACCGCCCGTTCTGGTGACTCAGGTGGAGATTGCCACAGGAGAGTGGCTGTACCTGGCTTCGCTGTTGCCGGCGCCCTATGTCTCGCTGGATGATGAAAGCATCCCGGGCCAGCAGATCGTGTTTATCCTGGTGATGATAGGGGTTTTGTTCCCGGTGCTGGCCTGGCTGGTGCGTCGCCAGACCCGACCATTGCACAAGCTGGCCAGGGCAGCGCGGGACCTGCCGCTGGATGAACACCGATCACCATTGAGAGAGCAGGGTAGTGCGGAAATTGTGGCGGTAACCCGTGGCTTCAATACCATGCATCGGCGGCTACAAAGTTACATCAGCGACAGGGATCAGCTGTTCCGCGCAATCTCCCATGATCTGAAAACCCCGATAACCCGGCTTCGCCTGCGCGCCGACCTGATTGACGATGCCGACATTCGCGAGCGATTCGAGAGCGACCTTCAGGAGCTGGAATTGCTGGTGAAGGGGGCCTTGCAGGGTATGAAGGACACCGACATCCATGAAAACGTGGAGTTGGTTGATATTGACGGCATGTTACGGCGAATGGCGGAAGCGTATGGAGGAGAGAGCCCGCGGGTAGTCGTGGAAGGAAACTGCGCGGCTTATCGCGGCAAACCACTGGCGCTCAAACGATGCCTGGGTAACTTGGTGGACAATGCCGTCAAGTATGGGGACTCTGCGACCATCAGTGTGGAGGACTCCCCTGAGCAGTTGACGATCCACGTCCGGGATTACGGGCCGGGTATTCCGGAGGCCGAACTTGGACGGATTTTCGAGCCCTACTACCGCCTGGGTCAGGAACACCGGCGAGGGCATGGGCTTGGTCTCGGCATAGCCCGTAACATTGCCCAAAGCCATGGTGGCGACCTTGAAATCGCGAATTGGCCAGGCGGTGGCCTGGACGTCACCCTCACGCTGCCCCGACATTGAGGTGGCATGTAACAACCGTGTTACATCGGCCTTTCAGTTTGATACGTTCCTCCCCGAGGTATTGCCATAGACTCCGATATTGCTAATACAACAAAAACAAGGAGTCATTATGAATACCCATAAAACGTATCGTTCTGCCCTGATCCTGGGCGCCAAGCCTCTTCACAGACTGACAGCCGCGGTAGGCGTGGCGTCGTTGGGGTTGTTTGCCGGCCAGGCGCATGCCCAGGAGAGCGTGGAAGAACGCTTGTCCGCCCTGGAGCAACAATTGGCTGAGGTCGAACCCCATGCCAAGGGTGAGCAGGGCTTCTCCTTCAACACCTACGCCCGTTCGGGCCTGCTGCTCAACAGCGATGGTAAAAGTGCCCCCGGCGGCCCCTACCTGACCCCCGCCGGCTCTGTTGGTGGGGCCGTGGGTCGGCTGGGTAACGAGCCGGACACCTATCTCGAGGCCATCCTCAACTACAAAACCGTGGCGGATAACGGCACCAAGGCTCACTACCGCCTGATGATTGCCGACGCTACAACCTCCAGCAACGACTGGACTGCTGATGATGGCGCCCTGAACGTGCGGCAGGCCTATGTCCAGTTCAGTAACCTGGCCAGCTTCACGGGTATCTTTGAGGACGCCTCGATCTGGGCCGGAAAGCGCTTCGATCGCGACCTGGATTTCGACATCCATTGGCTCGACAGCGATATCGTCTTCCTGGGAGGCACCGGCGCCGGTATCTATGACGTGACGTTCAGCGAGTCAGTGACATCCAACTTTTCCTTCTATGGCCGCAGTTTCCTGGACTTCCCCTCCGACCCCACCACCACTGACGGCACTTCCGACACCGACAACCTGATTCTTACCGCCAATAACTATTTCGGTAACGTTGAGTGGCTGATCAGCGGCATGTCCGCTGCGGATAACGACGAGCGCATCGTCAATGGTGTTATGGAAGCGGCCGACACCGGTGTGCATACCATGCTGGCCTACCACGGCGACAGCTTCTTCGGACTCTCCGATGGCAGCTTCAAGGTGGCGCTGCTGCATGGCCAGGGGCTTGGCGCGGAGGTCAAGAACATTGGTGCCGATGGCAACCTGCATGAAGATGCCGCCAGCACACGAATCGCCGCCTACGGCACCACCCGACTGGGTGATAGCTGGCGCATTGCCCCGGCGATCATGGCGGAAACCAGCAAAGACCGTTATGTGGAAGGGGACGAGTACCAATGGTTGACCTTCAACACCCGCCTGGCCAATGAGCTTGGCGCCAACTTTGAAATGCAGTACGAAGCCTCCTGGCAGGTGATGGACCTGCAAACCGAAGGCTACGAAGGCCGTGGTGATGTGGATGGTGACTACGCCCGCTTTACCATTGCACCGACTTTCAAGCCCCAGGTAGGCGGCTTCTGGAACCGCCCGGAAATTCGGGTTTTCGCTACCTACTCCACCTGGGACGACGAGCTCAACCGCTACGACGGTGGCGATGCCCTGGGGCAGGAAGACTTTGGCGGAAGCCAGTGGACCTTTGGTACCCAGATGGAAGTCTGGTTCTAAGCCTGACAAACGTCTCCACGACAAGAATAAGGAGTCATGATATGAAATCGTTCAAGCGTCACCTTACAGCTCTGGCGGTCTCTTCCGCCCTGATGCCAACAGCGGCCGTTCAGGCCGGAGAAGTTGAGGTTCTGCACTGGTGGACCGCCGGCGGTGAAGCGCGTGCTGCGGCCGCCCTCAAGAAAATGATGGAAGAGCAGGGCCACACCTGGAAAGACTTTGCCGTAGCCGGCGGTGGTGGTGAAGCCGCCATGACCGTCCTGAAAACCCGCGCCGTTTCTGGCAATCCTCCTGCTGCCGCCCAGATCAAGGGCCTGGATATTCGTGAATGGGCGGAGCTGGGTTTTCTGACCAGCCTCGACAGCGTCGCTGAGGCGGAGAACTGGGATCAGCTCATACCGCCAATGATTTCCGACGTTATGAAATACGAAGGCGAGTACGTGGCTGTGCCCGTGAACGTCCACCGGGTGAACTGGTTGTGGGTGAACCCGGAGGTCATGAAAGATGTTGGTGTTGAGGTTCCCACTACGCTGGACGAGTTCTTCGAGGTGGCCGACAAGCTCAAGGCCGAGGGCTACATTCCCCTGGCGCACGGTGGACAGCCGTGGCAGGACGCAACGGTGTTCGATGCCGTGGCACTTGCCGAGCTTGGCCCCGATGATTACCGCAAGGCTTTTGTCGACCACGACATGGACGTGATCAACAGCGACAAAATGGAAGAGGTCTTTGCACAGTTCGCCAAGGTCATGAGCTACGTCGATGACGATGCCGCGGGCCGCGACTGGAACACTGCCACCGGTATGGTCATTCGAGGTGAGGCCGCCATGCAGATTATGGGCGACTGGGCCAAGGGCGAATTCACCGCCGCAGGTCTGACACCAGGAGAGGATTACGTGTGCGCGCCGGCCCCGGGCACAACCGGGCAGTTCACCTTCAACGTGGACTCATTCGCCATGTTCACGCTGTCCGAGGAAGAGGACATCAAGGCCCAGAAGGATCTCGCCCGAACCATTCTGGAACCGGAATTCCAGACCCTGTTCAACCAGAACAAGGGCTCAATCCCGGTTCGTACCGACATGGACATGAGTGATTTCGATACCTGTGCCCAGGCGTCGATGGATACCTTCAAGTCCAGCGCGGATGACGGCGGTCTGGTGCCAAGCTTCTCCCACGGCCTGGCGACCACCAGCTACATCCAGGGCCAGATCTTCGATGTGGTCACCAACTTCGTCAACTCCAACAACCCGGACCCGGCAAAAACCACGGACCAGTTGGCAGCCGCCATCCAGTCCGCCATGTAATGCCGTATCAGGCCGCCCGGTGGGCGGCCTTCGGGTTTCTTCAGGGGATTCCTCATGGAACACACTCAACGTCGCCCCACCGGGGTGGCCAGGGCATCGTCTGGCCTGATGGATGGCCTGCAGCGCTGGTTGCCCAAACTGGTGGTGGCCCCGACCTTCCTGCTGGTTGGCATCGGGATCTATGGCTACATGCTATGGACGGGCGTGCTGTCATTTACCAATTCCAGCTTCCTGCCCAGTTACAATTTCGTCGGCCTTGAGCAATACGCCAAGCTGATGGAGAGCGAGCGCTGGATCGTCGCTTCATGGAATCTGGCGATATTTGGCGGGCTCTTTATCGGCATCTGCCTGTTGATCGGTGTGGTGCTGGCGATCTTTCTGGACCAGCGCATCCGCCAGGAAGGCGCGATCCGGACTATTTATCTCTATCCCATGGCGCTGTCCATGATTGTCACCGGCACCGTCTGGCGCTGGATTCTTAACCCGCGCCTGGGCCTGGAAAAACTGATGCACGACTGGGGCTGGACGTCCTTCAGCTTCGACTGGCTGGTGAACTCCGACTTCGCCATCTACACCATTGTGATGGCCGCTGTCTGGCAGGCCTCCGGCTTTGTGATGGCGCTGTTTCTGGCCGGGCTGCGGGGCGTCGACTCATCCATTATCCGTGCTGCCCGAGTGGATGGTGCCAGCCTGCCGGTGATCTACTGGAAAATCATCCTGCCGTCCTTGCGGCCGGTGTTCTTCAGCTCCGTGATGGTGCTGGCCCACATTGCTATCAAGAGTTTTGACCTGGTGATGGCGATGACGGCGGGTGGCCCGGGCTATTCCACCGACCTGCCGGCGGTGTTCATGTACGCCCATACCTTTACCCGTGGCCAGATGGGGCTGGGCTCTGCCAGCGCCATGCTGATGCTGGGTGCGATTCTGGCATTGCTGGTGCCTTACCTGTATTCCGAACTGAGGGAGAAACGCCATGACTGATATGGTTCGTACCGGCTTTCGCCCCAGCCGCATTGCTATCTACGGCGTGCTGCTTCTGGCTTGCCTGGTGTATCTGATTCCGCTGATCGTGATGTTGATCACCAGTTTCAAGACGCCCATGGATATCCGCTCTGGCAACCTGTTGGCACTGCCCACCGACTGGACAACCATCGGTTGGACCAAGGCCTGGTCCGAGGCCTGCACCGGTGTGCAGTGTAAGGGCGTGAAAGGGTATTTCTGGAACTCGTTCAAGATGACGGTGCCAGCGGTGATGATTTCCACCCTGTTGGGTGCCTTTAACGGCTACGTGCTGTCGAAGTGGAAATTCAAGGGCTCGGATCTGTTGTTCGGGATGTTGCTGTTCGGCTGCTTTGTGCCCTTCCAGGTGGTGCTGCTGCCCATGGCGGCCACCCTTGGCAAGCTGGGCATGGCCAACACCACCGCTGGATTGGTACTGGTTCACGTGATCTACGGGGTGGCCTTTACCACGCTGTTTTTCCGCAACTATTACGTGGCCATTCCCGACGCTTTGGTGAAGGCGGCCCGGCTCGACGGCGCCGGCTTTTTCACCATCTTCTTCCGCATCCTTCTGCCCATGTCCACACCCATCTTCATGGTGTCACTGATCTGGCAGTTCACCCAGATCTGGAACGACTTCCTGTTTGGCGTGGTCTTCGCCAGCGGCGACAGCCAGCCGATAACGGTCGCCCTGAATAACCTGGTGAACACCAGCACCGGGGTGAAGGAATACAACGTGGATATGGCCGCCGCCATGATTGCCGCCCTGCCAACGCTGGTGGTGTACATCGTGGCCGGCAAGTACTTTATACGCGGCCTGACGGCCGGCTCGGTTAAAGGGTAAAACAACATGTCACAACTTGAACTGCGGGACATTCGCAAGACATACCCGGGGGCTCTCGATGAGACGCTCAAGGGCATCAATATTGACATCGCCTCCGGTGAATTCCTGACCTTGGTCGGACCTTCCGGCTGCGGCAAGTCAACCCTGATGAACAGCATTGCCGGCCTGGAATCCATTACCGGTGGGTCGATTGTGGTGGAAGGCAAGGACATATCCACCATGGAGCCGAAGGACCGGGACATCGCCATGGTGTTCCAGTCCTACGCGCTGTACCCCACCATGTCGGTGCGCGAAAACATCGCGTTCGGCTTGAAAATCCGCGGTATGCCGAAAGACGAGATCCAGCAGGAAGTGGAGCGTGTGGCTGATCTGCTGCAGATTTCCGCATTGCTGGACAAAAAGCCAGCCCGGCTTTCAGGGGGGCAGCAACAGCGGGTCGCCATGGGGCGCGCCCTGGCTCGCAGGCCGAAGATCTATCTGTTCGACGAGCCGTTGTCCAACCTGGATGCCAAGCTGCGGGTGGAAATGCGCACCGAAATCAAGAAGCTGCACCAGCGCCTGAAAACCACCATTGTGTACGTGACCCACGACCAGATCGAAGCCATGACGCTGGCGGATCGGATCGCGGTGCTCAAAGACGGCGAACTGCAGCAACTGGGCACGCCTAAGGAAGTGTATGACACGCCGGAGAATCTGTTTGTCGCGGGCTTTATGGGCTCGCCGTCCATGAGCTTTATCAATGTGACGGTAGAGCAGGCTGGATCAGGCCTGGTGGTCAACGTTGAGGGTAGCGATGGCCGGAAACTTGCCCTGCCAGTGCCGGATTACCTGCAGGGGTGGGCCGGCAAACAGGTGGTGCTCGGCATCCGCCCGGAGCATATAAGCCAGCCAGACGAACAGAAAAGGGACAACCAGATGGTTGCCGAGAGCCGGTTTACGGTGGAGGTGACCGAGCCCACCGGGCCGGACATCCTCGCCGTGATTCGCCTCAACAATGTTGATGTGCAGTGTCGGTTGGATGCGGAACACCCGGTGAACTGGGGGCAAGAGGCGGAGCTGATGTTCGACATGAGAAAGGTCGTGTTTTTCGACCCGGACAGCGAGAAGCGCATCCGCCCATAGTCGCCCCAGTTCCTCTCTGTTTTCAGAGTTGCTCCAGGTGTGCCAGCAAGTTGTCGGCACGCTGGAGCAGCGCCTCCCGCCTTTCTGGTTTCTGCTTGTCCCAGTTGCGGTACATCATGCCCATGCGCGGATTGCTGGCAAAGTCGTCCCGATGGCGATTGATGAAATGCCAATAGAGCGCATTGAACGGGCAGGCGTCGTCTTCCGTGGCCTTGTTGACCTTGTAGTGGCAGTTGCTGCAATGGTCCGACATGCGCTGGATGTATTTGCCGCTGGCGGCATAGGGTTTTGATCCCAGATAGCCACCGTCTGCGTGCATCACCATGCCCAGCACGTTGGGTAGCTCCACCCAGTCGTAGGCATCGGCATACACGGCCAGGTACCAGTCACAGATCTCCTCCGGCTTGACGCCGGCCAGCAGCGCAAAATTACCGGTCACCATCAGCCGCTGGATATGATGTGCATAGGCGTTGCGACGGGTGGCATCAATGGCCTTGTGCATGCAACGCATCCTGGTGTCCCCGGTCCAGTAGAACCAGGGTAGGGAACGGGTATTACCGAGCCGGTTTTCCTGTGCGTACCCTGGCATATGCAACCAGTAGATACCCCGCACAAACTCACGCCATCCCAGGATCTGGCGGATAAAGCCCTCCACTGCGTTAATCGGCGCACGCCCCGAATACCAGGCCTGTGCGGCGGCCTCGCAGACGGCCAGTGGATCCAGCAAGCCGCAATTGATGTAGGGCGACAGGATGGAGTGGAACAGCCAGTCTTCATTGTCGGACATGGCATCCTGAAAGTCGCCGAAACAGGGCAGGGCGAAATCGATGAAGTACTCCAATGCCTGCTCTGCGTCCTCGTGGGTGACGGCAAAGTGAAAATCTTCCGTGGTGCCGAAGTGTTCGGTAAAGTGTTGCTCTACCAGCTCAATCACCTCACGAGTCACCTTGTCGGGCTCAACGCGGTAGGGAGCCGGAGCCGCCGGTTTTCCCGTCCACTTGCGGCGGTTGTCGGCGTCGAAATTCCATTCGCCGCCCTCAGGCTTGCCATCTGGCGTCATCAACAAACTGGTTTTTCGTCGCATTTCCCGGTAGAAGAATTCCATTCGCAGCTGTTTACGCCCCTCTGCCCAGTCCGAAAACGCCTGCTTGCTGGCGATAAAACGCGTATCCGGCCGGATCTCCACCGGCACACCCAGGCGCTCATGCCAATGGCTAACTTGCTCGTACAATCGCCACTCGCCGCACTCTGTCGTGATCACCCTGTCAGCGCCGGTTTCTTTGAGCTGATTGGCGATGACAGACTCGAGATTTCGGGTTTCGTTATCGGGGTGGTAAGTCTGGTAGTGAACCTGCCAGCCGTCATCCTCCAGCCGCTGTGCGAAATGGCGCATGGCGCTGAACAGCAGAACCAGTTTCTTCTTGTGGTGATTGGTGTAGTTGGCTTCGTCGTGGACCTCTGCCATCACGATTCTGTCTCGTTCCCTGTCAGCGTTGTCGAGTGCGCTGATGGCGGTGGTCAGCTGGTCGCCTAGAATCAAAATCAGGTTAGGCATGTTTGATTGGCCTCTGGTACATGAGATTCTCTATCTTGTCAGGTGTTCTTTGTAAACTGAGCAGGTTGCGTCCTCTACACCCGCTCGCTCGACCACACAGAAGATGGTACGAAGAATACGCCATCTGCATGTGGGCGGTTCAACTCAGTAGCAGATAGTGTCCAAACATCAATTGCTGGTGTTCAGTGACGCTTGTGGAGTTGCCGGGTTATCTCTTCAAGTGGCAGTATGTGAGGGCTGAATGGACGCTGGCTGGAAGTATGCTAATGATAAGGGACGTTAATATGACCAAGAAGATTGTGAACATTGAGGACCCATCACTCACCCTCACTGAGCGCCAACACAACGAAAAATTCAAGGCTCGCACCGTTGATCTTTCCGGCTTGCTACCCGCGCAAAAACTGGGGTATCGAGTGGTGCACGTGGATCCCGGCTATCGTGCCTGGCCGTTCCACAGCCACCGGGTCAATGAAGAGATGTTCTTCATCCTGGAGGGGCAGGGCTTGGTTCGGATCGGAGAGGAGTCCTTCTCCATAACAAAAGGTGACGTTATTTGTGCACCGGCTGGCGGTACCGAGCACGCTCATCAGATTCTCAACAACTCCGATAATACGTTGTCGTATCTGTGCATCAGTACCATGGAAGCGCCCGATGTTATGGAGTACCCGGACTCTGGAAAGTTTGGAGTATTCGTTGGTACAGCCCCCGGAGGCCCTTCAGAAGAGCGCACATTTTCCTTTTTTGGCCGAGAATCTTCTGCGGTCAGCTATTGGGATGATGAATAATGTAGAAACTTGCGGCATGGCTGGCTTAATTGGCGTTCTCCACGCTAGCGGCCTCCACTATTCGGCGGAGGTCGTGTTTCTGGATATGGATGTCACAAAATACAAAGTCGTTAGCGCCAGCATGACTAAAGAAAAACTGCCGATATAAATGAGTCCTCCTCCAACAATTAGCACAACAGAGTTGAACAGACCAAACCTCTTTTCCATGGTTGACAGTATATAAGTCCTTTCATCTGCTTGTTTGGCGCTCAACTGAAGTTTGCTCATGGATAATGGTCGAATACAGCCAGATCCAAAACCAATTAATAGCGTCGCAAGACAAGCCGCAGGGAAAGGATCTCGATAATTCTCAGCCAACCACTCGCAAAGTGTGAATAAAGCCATCCCACTTAACATAACCACTACGTTAAGCCAGTAGTACCCGTTACTCCCAAGTACGCGATCCAAGTGGTTTGCATAGTATGCGGAAATGAAAGCAGAGAGTGAAAAAAAACTCAGCACAATACCGAAAGTGTATGGGTCGGGCTGCAGTTGTATGAAAAAGAAGGGCAGAAATCCAATAAAAGGAGCTAATGTCGCAATGCGGCCGACCACATAATAAGTCATCCAGAATTTGACCGATCCACTTAACCTTGGTGTATCGTCACGACCTGATGATATGTTGTGGCGAGCTTGGGGATTGGTGCTGATTGAGGGGAATGAAAGTACAATCAATATAGCTGCTACGTTTGTGAAAAGAGTGGCCAGGAAAGGCCATTGGTATTGATAATTGTAGAGAATGGCGCCAGAAAGCCCGGAAATTAACGTGGCAATAAACATCAAGCTTTGTGAGTTAGTCTGGACTCGTGCAAAGTCTTCTTGCGATATTTTTGAGTTGGCTTGAGACAAAAGCCCAATGTCAGAGCTAATTGAATAGCAGAATCCGATGCCTCCCAGAATTTGACCCACAAGGGGTAACCAAAAACTGACACTTGTTTGTTGGGTGCCCAGAATAAGTAGAATTATTCCAGATAATTTGGCCACCTCGCCAGTCAGCACCATTTCTTTGGCTGATAGGAACTGTGAAGTGTATCTGACGACCCCGCTGGCAAGTGTGATCGAAAAACCATACGCTGCAATGAGCAGCATGGTTCGCACCAAGCCATATTCGAGCGCGGTGAAGTACATGAAAATGATAATGACGTGGAAATACAGCCTCGACATTATTCGATAGGCATAGAACCTTACTATCATAAGATTGACCGCATTCCTGGCTGTTGATGGGACGGGGCATGAAGGTCTGGCCCTGTCGAGTATGGGTGCGGCGTTTACTTTTAGATCGCGTCGACCAATTGGCTGCTATGAACGGTACCTTGTACTGTTGCGTATATGCTTTTTCGCAACCAATCCAACGCTTGTTGATGACGGTAATCGCTGGTTTCTCTCACCTTGATATAGTAGGACCTGGCTGCGGGTACCGGGCGTCCGGGAAGCACGACAAGTGTTCGGTCTCGCAGATCGCAGCTCACTTCCGCCAAGGAAGCCAACGCGGCACCGCAGCTTGCTTTCGCTGCTTGCAGGGATAGACTGCTGCTTTCAAATAAAACGATCTCGTCGGATTGATTCCCTAGTTTTCCTTGCGCGGCTAACCAAGCGTCCCAAGATAGTCCGCCGTTTTCCCTGCTTGAACTGTGGCTTTCAAGCAAACAGGACTTCTCCAACCAATTTTTAGCATCTATCTTGATCATTTCGAGGTATTCAGGAGAGCACACGGCAACCATTTCGTCACGATCACAGAAGCACCAGCTTTCATCGATGAATCTTTCCTCATTTACGTTCACTTGGATGAGGCTTATATCTGCTGAATCGAACTCATTATCGTTTAAGCTCGACTCTAGAACGCAAAGCTTGAAATTATGAAATAGTCTCCTGAACATTGGTAGATACATTGGAACCCACTGTTCTGCTATAATCGTCGACATGGCCATTCTAATAACAAACGTTTCTTCTGGTTTTTTTTCCTGACCGTTATTTACTATTGATATAAGTGGGCCTATTTGTTGTAGAAGCAAGCGGCCTTGATCTGTGAGCCTTACACCGCGAGCCTGGCGGAAAAACAGTTCCGACCCGACAAGCTCTTCCAGGCGTTTAACTTGTTGACTCACTGCGCTCTGTGTCATGTGCAATCGTTGGCCACATGCGGTAAAGCTTCCGTAATGCGCCGCTGCAGAAAATACTTTTAGCATGTGTATACTTTTTACTTTACCTATACTTATTATCATCAGGCTCAACTCCATTGAACTTGGTTCCTTTGATGGTCGCTCATCAACACCCATCGATGCGGTGAGGCAACCCTATAGTAAAGCAAACACTATGCTGGACTTACGTTCACGCTAAGACCAACAGGACAAGACTCCACGCCTGTGTTTTTCTTTTGCCAATCCACACGTATTTTTACTGTTGCTACTCTCACGGGAAGCTGCCTTCTGGAAATCTCTGGAGGTGGTTCGGTAACAGGTTGACCGATTGATACCCTTCCGGTCCCGTATCTGACAAACTCCACCTCTCCTTCCCAATGCTCGGGACGACCAATTGGAGAAACCCGAACCAAGCTTCCGCGATGATAGGTGGCAGCGGCTCGCTCGTTCACGAAGGCTTCAACCCATATATTTGAACAATCGATAACCCTCAGCAGGGGCTGGTTGGTGCTGACCTGAGTGACCCCTTGAGTTTCAACAGACCAAATCAATACCGGAAAAGTAGAAGAGATAACGCGCTTTTCCTCTTGCCTCTGTTCTAAGGACACGAGGTTTTTTTGTTTTCGCAAGGCGCCAAGTCGTGCTTGTTGCACATTCAGGTCGAGTTTCAGGTCTTTAATCTCGAGTTCAATTTCACTCACGCGCAGTTGCGGATAGCTGAAGGTCATCGTGCCGCCTAGTTGCAACCCCAGCCTATCGGCCTCCGAGTCAAGGCGGATCTGCTCCCGCCTTGAGCGCAAGACCTCAACCTGGGCCTCGGCCTCTCGATGAGACATCTCAGTGACATCCAGTTCCTCCTCACTGACAAACCCTTTTCCCTCCAACTCACGGGTTCGTCTTAACTGCTTTTCCCTTAGTTGACTTCTGACAGTCGCTTCGGCTAGTTCAGCCTCCGCCTCATTCAAAGTTACAGACCAATTCTTTGCCTGTAATTCAGTCTGCTGGGATAAAAGGTGCTGGAATCGCGACAACTCACGCACTCTGCTTTTCAGCCTCCCTTTGAGGGAGGATATTGATTCAAGCTGAATGGCGATCTTTCGTTCGAGGTCCGCCCGCTGCAATCGCAGACTAAGTGCCAGCGGGTTGTTATTGACTCCTTTCACTTTGCCAAATGTCTTGCCTCCTGGGACAAACGCTCCAGCCCGAACCGTATCGGGCTCGGGCATCCAGGTACCGGAGATTGGTGAGCGCACCTCGATAACTCGAGCGTTCACGAATGCCTGGATACTGTCACTATCGTATACCCAGTTCCAGGCTGTATACCCTGATGCAAAAACAACCGTTGCCGCTAAGATATGCAGCCTGTGTATTGCCAACTTGCTCCTGAGTTTCAATCGTTTATCCCCAACTGAATCATTCCGTTGACTCGTTCCGATTCCCTTTCTTTGGCTTATTCTGGAAACGTTCCAGAATAAACAACCGTCGGGCGTATCAGTCTGTTTTTACCAGCCTGTTCGGCGATATGGGCACTCCATCCTACGATGCGCCCGAGGCAGAAGGTGGGCGTATACATATCTTTCTGCAACCCGGATACACGCAATGCGGCTGCTGCCCAGAACTCAAGATTCGGGTACAGGTCACGACCAGGCTTCAGTTCTTGGAGGGTGTCGACAATGACCTGCTCCACCTCCAACCCCAGTTGGAGCAAGGGATCGCAAGCTTTATACTTTTCACACATACTCCGCAATGCGGCACCGCGAGGATCATGGGTTTTGTAGACGCGATGGCCAAACCCCATTATGCGCTCACCGCGTTCCACCTTATTTCTGATTACAGCTTCGGCATTCTCAACAGAGCCAATCTCGTCAAGCAAAGTGTCTACCTTAGAGGGCGCCCCTCCATGGAGTGGCCCAAGCAATGCGCTTATGGCAGCAACAATTGATGATGTCAGGTCAGCCTCGGTTGAAGTAACCACGCGTGCGGTAAAGGTTGATGCATTGATCGAGTGGTCCATGGAAAGCACCAGGTAAGTCTCGAGCAACTTGACTTTCTCCGCAGCTGGTCGCTCTCCAGAGAGCATGTAGAGGTAGTTGTCCACGTGACCGAGAGACGGGTCTGGTCCAACAAACGGTTGTCCCATGCGTTTGTTGAAAAGGTAGGCAAGTATAACCGGGGCTCTGGCAATCAACCTGATCGCCTCTTCTTTTTCAGGTGGAAAGTGTTCCTTCTCCAGAGGCATGGTGGACATCGCGGTTCTCAATGCAGCCATATAGCTAACTTCGTCAGGGATGAGGTCCAGCATCGGATAGATCCATTGCGGTAATTCGCGCGCATCCGCCATGGATTTTGAGAACGCGGCCAGATCCATGGGCGTTGGTAATTCCCCAAACAACAGCAGGTAAGCAACTTCCTCAAACGAGTGTTTGGTTGCAAGCTCCTCAACCCAATGACCACGAAAAATCAGTTGACCTTTTAGACCATCGATGTAGGTGATCTTGGATTTTCCGATAGCGATGCCTTCCAGTCCTTCGTTTATTGCGTTCATACGGGGGCCTCCGTTTCTCTATTCTTATCTGTTACTGGCGCAATCTCTTCCCGAAGGAGCGGTAGCTTGCGCTCTGCTGCAAAACATTGATAGCTGCTGAGTATCTCGGCGCCGTTCACGCCCAGCCTTCTCACGCTGTGATTACTGAAGTTCAGGATGGTGGTTGCCATACGCTCCGGATTCTCATACTTTGATACCCCCATGTCGCACGTGAAATCCGCGCCCTCACGAATTTCCGACGGCACATCCTGTAACCGGAAATTGTTACCGGACTTTGAGAAATTTCCGGATGACCCAACCAATAACATTCCCTCCTCGGAGGCCAGTCTCACCATTTCTTCAACAACTGGCCCGCAGTTTAGGAACACCGCGATAGAATCACTCTCGGTTGAATGCTCGAGTACCCAGGGTGACAAGGAACGAATGAGCCGGGACTCTTTGTTCAGCGGAAAGACTACCGCCAGGGTGCTGTCCCGAGTTATTTCAAGCAGCCACTCCAGAGTCCCATCGTCCGGAACGACCGCGATCTCTGTCAGAACGTTCATGTTCCCCGCCACAATGCATGGATTGGTGAAGGACCGTCCCTTGAGGCTGTACATTTTACGGATCGAGTATTCCGAATTGCCCAGTAATCCGTAACCAATGTCCGCCGGCGTCAATGCCAGCCCCCCGTTTTTGATGACCGAAACCGCATTCCGGGCTGTTTCCAATAACACAGCTTTGTTCATTTCAAGACACCTTTTATTGGCTAAGTGAGTAAACCCAAGGTCTGGCTGACATATCCTGTTCAACGTATTGATCAATCTCTGATAGGTACTTCAATGTGATATCAATTTCGTCCTGACCACTAGCTATTCGCTCCCTGTCTTTGTCATCAATGTTGATATCTGCGGTTCCCATCCGGGCCTCAGGCGTTCGCCACTCGATAAGTTTTTTTCCGAGGTCGAGTGACATCATCATTCCCTTGGATTCCGGGCTGGCGCTTTTCAAAAGCATGCTATAGGTCTCGTCACTTATCACTGCAGCTATCAGACCGTTCCGCACAGAATTTCGGTAGAAAATCTCGCCAAATGACAGAGCCAGAACGGCGACAATACCAAAGTCCTTTAGCGCCCATACGGCGTGCTCCCGAGAACTGCCACAACCGAAGTTCCGGGCTGAAATCAGAATCTTGCTGTTACGGTTTTCTGGTCTGTTGAGCACAAAGTTTGAACAGAGCAGCCCAGTGTTGTCGTAACGCCAACGTGCAAACAGCCCTTTGCTCAATCCTGTCTTGGATGTCGTAACCAGCTCCGTCTGCGGGATAATGGCATCGGTGTCCACGTCGTTGTGGCTCAGAATAGAGGCTCGGACGTCACGGAATATCCACGGATCATTTACCGTCATTGTCCTCACCTTATGTCAGTTCAACTTCAGGCGAATAGGAGTAACTCGCTGCTATCGACGCTGAATCCAGGCAATGCCTTTGTAGTAACGGGATAACGTCGTCCGCCGAAAAGGCGCCCTCTAAACCCAGCGTGGGGATCGACAGGGCGTAAAGAGTGAACTCGTACCAATGCAGTTTCTTATCGTTGAGTGGAGGTGAGGGGCCATCGTAACCAAAGTAATGACCCGCCATGGTTTGATCCTCTCCAAGAACTTTCGTGTAGTCGTTCAGCCCTTCGATGAAACCATTGTGATGCTGTGAACTCTTGCCACCGACTGTGACGCATTTGGACACGCTTCCTTCTGGTATACGCTTGATGCCAGGCTGGATATCGGCAACGACCCAGTGGTAGAAATCTCGTCTAAGAGCACTCTCTGGTATGATCACCCCGGCCAGATTGACTTGTGTAAGGTCAACAGGAACGTGGCGATCCTTACATATCAGCACGAGTGAACGTGTGGCCGGCGGGATATCCTGCCATGCGATTTCCGGGTTTACGTTGCGGGCAAAACATAGCCCCTCGGACAAATCCTTTTTCGCAAATGCAAACTTGCTGGGCATACGCTCTCCATCCGAGAACGATTCCGATAAAATCTTCATCATGACCTCCGTATACATTCCACTGCATGGCAGCAGTGCGCTTACATTGAGTTAGTTGTTTGTTTCAATGCCCGCCGCCGGAGGCACTAAACTATTGACAATTTCTTTCACGTGTTCCTCGTCGCGCAGTTGCCACCAGTGTCCATCCGGGTAGGAAACCGCCACAGGGCCATTGGCACAGCGTCCCATGCAGCCAGAAGACGACACCCTGTACCGATGCTTTTCAGCTATAGGAAGACTTGTCCTAAGGGCAGACTTGGCCAGTTGACAAAACGCAGTTCCGCCTGAGCTGCCACATGCACGGCCACCACCTGGTCGTACATTGGTGCAAATAAAGAGGTGCTTGATATATGGCTCATTCATAGGTGAATCCCCAGTGTTCTCGGATCTTCGATTTGACCTGCAATTGCGGAAGCTGCTGCAACGGCCGGGCCACTCAGGTGAGTACGCGCATTCGGCCCTTGCCGGTGCTCAAAGTTGCGGTTACTTGTTGAAACACAGCGAGAATAGGGCCTGACGAACTCGCGATTGACGCTGACACACATGGAGCAGCCTGGTTCGCGTACTTCAAATCCGGAGTCGACGAATATATCCAACAAACCTTCGCGTTCCGCTTGGCGTTTGACACTCTCCGATCCGGGCACGACATAGGCTGTCACATGGGGGGCGACCCTTTGATTGCGACATACATGCGCAGCGATGCGCAGATCACTGATTCGGCTGTTGGTACAGGAGCCGATGAACACCGTATCTATGTTTGTACCGCGGATGGGTTCTCCCGGGGTCAGCCCCATATAGGCCAGTGCTTTATCATCGCTGTCGTCCTGGGAACCAGGAACCGTTCCATCGATTGGCATTGACTGGGACGGTCGGGTTCCCCAAGTGATCTGGGGCTCGATGTCGGAAACATCGATCACCAGTTCCCGCTGTACCTCGGCATATCTGTCACTGGCGAGCGACAACCAGCGACTCTCCAGTTCGGATTTGTTGAGGACTTGCTTTCCCGCATCTGTTGTCAGGATATAATCAATGGTGAGCTTGTCCGGGGAGACAAAGCCTGACCTGGCACCGGCCTCAATCGCCATATTGCAGATCGTCAGTCGTCCCTCCATGGGCATTTGCCGGATTGCTTCACCGGCAAACTCTATGACCATGCCTCGAGCACCGGAAGGTCCGAGGTGCCTGCATATCTGCAGGATATAGTCCTTAGGCAGTATGTATCTGCGTTCTTTTGAGTCCCCTTCGAGACAGACCCGTAATACGCCCGGGCGTCGTTGAACAATGGTCTGGGTTGCCAGCACATGCTCGACTTCGCTGGTCCCGATCCCAAATGCGACCGCTCCCAATGCGCCGAGTGTGCAGGTATGGGAATCACCGCACACGACGGTCATCCCCGGCATTACGAGTCCTTGCTCTGGCGCAATGACATGAACGATACCCTGCCTGTCACTACCAATCTGATGATGGGAAATACCGAAGTTCTCGGTATTTTTTCTCATCGTACTCAGCATCTGCTCCGCCTCCGAGAACGTTCCTCCAACCCGCCCAGGTGCCGTGGAAACAATGTGATCTTCGGTGCCGATCGCCAAGTGGGGATATCGCACAGGACGGGATTTTTGTCTTAAGCCATCGAAGGCCTGAGGACTGGATACTTCATGCAACAGATGGCGATCAATAAATAAAATGTCCTCCCCCGTTGGAAGTGTCTTGACGGTATGTAGATCCCAAATCTTGTCAAATGTCGTCAGGCCCATCTCGGTCACATCCTGTAGAAATCGAGGGAGTTCTTACCGAGAAACCTCGCCTTGGTCTGGTTGCTAAATCCCGGGTGGGTGACCAGATCTTTAAAGGTTTCGCTCAGCTTGCCGCCTTCGTAGTGCACATGAGGGAAATCGGCGGATCCGAGAATCCGGTTTTCACCAACCAGATCAACAAACTCTTCAAGTCGTGGCTCATCACCCTCAACAGTGAAGAAAACCTGATTCTCCCGTAAGTAATCCATCGGGCTTTTTTCGGCTAGCCAGACTTCGGCGGTGGGTGTCTTACGCCACTTTTCCGCTCGATCAAGGAAGGTGGGAAGCCAGACAGCCCCGGCTTCCACGAAAGCCACTTTTAACTCAGGGAAACGATCCAGTATTCCGCCCGCGAGCACTGAAAACATGCTGTGCAACATTCCAGCTTCGAAATGGAGTATCAGACTGGCGGGAATGCTGGAAAGTGAGTCATTGAGGCTGTCATGGGGCCAGCCCACGTGGATACTCATTGGCATGTTTTCAAGACACAATGTCTCGTAGACGATATCGAAACGACGGTCGTGCAGAGGCATGTCACCTACCGTGCTTAGTACCATGCAGGTGGAAGCGCCTAGGGATTTAGCCCGACGTACTTCCCGGGCCGCCGCGTCGGGGTTTCGCATTGGCAGCACGGCGGCCCATTTCAGATTCTCAGGTCGTTGGCCACAACGCTCTCCCATGAAAGAGTTGTAGGCTCGTGCCAGCGCCTCCTCAAACCCAGGATCACGCGTCATAGGATGTAGCATCAGTGTGGGGTAAAGAACGGACACATCAAGCCCAATGGTTTGCATGCACTCAATATATTCATCTGGGTCCATCAATCCTTGCACTGAGACGCTGACCGGCTTTGACATCGCGTAGTCGGATGTTGGCGGGCTCGCATAGCATGAGGGATTCTGCCCCATCAGTTTTGGACGTATTTCTCCGTCGACTAGCCACACTTTGTTCCGGGTGGGGCGGTGTTTGATCACGCCTTCGATATCGATAATAGTAGGCCGACGATGCTCATATTCCTTATCGATGTATCGAAAAACCTCTTCGTTTTCCTCGATATGAGAATCGGCGTCGATAAATGGACGGGCCAGTTTGTAAAGCTCCTTGTAGTTCTGGCTAGCCGACTGGTCTGTACTTTTAATGGTTTCCATTTTCGAACTCTCCTTTACGTTATGGATGCGTAGTAGTCTTGAAGGTTTGTCCACTCTATGACTGCTAATCTGACCACTTCCCATGCGTTTTTCTCGAAATCCACTACATCATCTGCGTGTCGGATGATCAGGTTTCGTGCTTGCTTGCTATGATCAACATCAAGCTCACCGTGCAGGTAAAACCATTCCAGTTCGCTGTCGTTGAAACCATATTCTTGCTTAAGTGCGGCTGCCATCTGGCTGGCGCTAGCGGGGGTCTGTCGTTCGTTGCAATAAATGGCCAGCATTGCCAGAACAGGATGTCTTTTTTTGCAGCAGTTAATCAGGTAATCCGTGAATCGTTTCACGGGTTCTGCCACCGGGCTGTTTTCTATCTCCTGGGTGTCAGCGCCACAGGCAATCGCGAATCTTTTCATCAAATTGAAATGACTATCGGTTCCGTCACATATATCGGTTTCTTCACCCACTAACTGATCAACCTGAAAGACTCGTATATCCGGGTAATCCCTCGCATTGCTATGTATTGCGCTGAATGACACATTCTGGAGATAGGTTTGATGATATTTTTGAGTCGACCACCTTCTTAATGTCGATCTTGATGCCACCTTATTTACGATGTTCTGAACAGACTTATGTCTGACGTATCTGTTCTGATCGATAAATTTATCGATTTCGTCGAGAATCCGTTCTTCCATTTTTTAAGCTCCTTCTTATTGATTTGTATTGCTATGAATCTGATTTCTTTGCTCTATATAAAAATCATAGAATTGCTTGTTATTGTTGTACTTGTGAACATCCTTGCTTTTAATGATTGATCTATACATTCGATCTACAAGTTCCGGGCTTGATGGTAAGTTGTTCTTTTGCAAACGGTCGGTGATCACGCTACGACCAGAGAGTCTGCTTATTATATATTCGCGTTCTCGGCCGTAATGCTCAGGACATACATACTCGTAGCACTCCGGGTCTTGCAGCATTCCATTAATGTGAATGCCTGCTGCAGTCGAGAAAACATACCTTCCTATGAGTGGTTTTTGAGGAGAAACAACCAGGCTGATCTCATCAATTAGTTTCCGGCATGCTTTAATCATGTGTATTGAGTCGACGCGAGACTGCATACCTACTTCATATCCCCTGTAGTGGATGACAGTTGCGAGTTCTTCCATGGCTGTATTGCCCGCTCGTTCACCGATACCGCACAGGGATACCTGAGCGCAGTCCGCACCGCCGACCAGTCCTGCGAATGTATTGGCAACGGCAAGACCCATATCGTTGTGGCAGTGAACGGACAGCTCAATGTCGTCTCCGATAAACTCCCGAATGGCTCTTACCTTATCTTCAAACTCGCTGGGTAATGCGGCTCCAACCGTATCAGCTAGTACGACGCAGTCTGCTCCTTGTTCCAGGCCAGCGGCGACCACTTGCTTTAGCATATCAAGTGACCCCCTAGCAGCGTCCTCGCAGCCCAGTGATATGTGTTGTGCTCCGTTTGTTCTTGCAATTCGAACAGCCTCGCTGGCTTCATTTACCGCATCTGGAAGAGAAAATTGACGTTTCTTTTCAAGGTGTACCTCAGAACCGGTGAGCAGTATTTGAACCTGTGATTTATTGGCAGCTTCCGTTGCCTTGATGGCGCACTCTATATCGGCTGCCTTGGCCCTTGCGAAAGCGCAGATGGTTGCGTTTAAGCCAAGTTCACTGATTCCTTTTGTGGCTTCGAAATCGGCTTCCGAGCACGAAGGGAAACCGCCTTCGATATAGTCAACGCCGATAGCGTCAATCCATTTCGCTAGTTCTACCCGTTGCTCAACGGACATGGCGTTACCTGGAGCTTGTTCGCCATCACGAAGTGTCGTATCAAAGAGTTTTACAGTGCGCATAGTCGTCCCTTATTTACACAGTTAACTACTGTTGGCGTTCTATTACTCAAGTCGTGTTCCATACTTCACTGACTTGTCCTTGAGTTCGAATCTTGTACTGTTCGCTGGTCATCGTTTTATCGATATCTGGAAGGGTTTCGAGTATGGGTTCCAAGGGGAATTCACCGAATCTGGCAATAACCGGGGGGTGCTCGGAGAAGTCAATAAGTGTGTTGGCGTGAAGGGAGCCCAGGTGGCCGCCGTCAATGATCAGGTCAACACCGGGGCCAATCTGTTTCGCCACGTCATCCGCACTCTTGGGGTCCGGCCCGCCAGACATGTTGGCAGAGCTTGACGCCACGGCTTCCGGCCTAAGATCAAAAAGCATTTTCAATGCCAGATGTTTGTGACAGCCCAGGCCGACAGTTTGAAGGCCCCGTACTACAAAGCTCGGTACTTCCGGCTTGCGCAGTAAAATGACACTAAAGGGAGCTGGCCAGTGTTTATTTACCAGTTCCAACGCGCGGTCATTAGGTTCGGCAAAACGATCTATATAATTGGCGCTGGGGACGGTCATTAATAGTGGACTATTACCGTTTCTTTTTTTTGCCTCATATAGTCGCTTTACAGCATCTGAGTTTTTATAGTCGCAGTGTATGCAGTAGTTGGTGTCCGAAGGCAAAACAACTAAACCACCACGATCAAGAATCCTCGCAGCTTCCATGATGGAGTCTGGGCTTAATGCTCTAATTCTTTTGTCTCGTTTGGTCATGTCGACTCCATTTTTCAGGCATTGTTTTGATTTATAGGTTTATGTTTTTTGAAACACCTTGGATTTATTCTTTCAGAGGAGTCTTGGGCTAACAAACGATATAATCTTATGGTCAAATATAAGGAAGGCTTATGTCACAGGTCCTGACTGACATGTCTCGTGAACACTTGGTGAAAGTTGTCAGTTGATTGCGGTAATATTGAAGATCATCTATCGCTGAGTAGATTCACAAATTTCCAGGGGTGGTCCTCCAGCCAATTTCACTCGCCCCTATACCTCTACGAAATGGCGCATGGCGCTGAACAGCAGAACCAGTTTTTTCTTGTGGTGATTGGTGTAGCTGGCCTCGTCGTGGACCTCTGCCATCACGATTATGTCTCGTTCCCTGTCAGCGTTGTCGAGTGCGCTGATGGCGGTGGTCAGCTGGTCGCCGAGTATCAGAATCAGATTGGACATAGCGGGAAACGACCTCCGTACCTGGGGCAGCAATCACCCATGATCGCCACGATGTGGTACGAAGGATACGCCAGCGGCGCACGGCTGGTTCAGCTGGAAGCTAGCCGCCGGTCATATTCATGAAGCGAAGAATCTGAACGTCACCCTCGCTGGAAAAGTGATGGCGCTCCGGTTTCAGGTCCATGGCGTTGATGATGGTTTCACGGAGTTTGTCATCGGTTTCCGGGTGGCCGCGCAGCACGCGGCGCAGATCAACGGAATGCTCGTTGCCCAGGCATAGCAGCAGACGGCCTTCCACCGTGACCCGAACGCGGTTACAGGTAGAGCAGAAATTGTGGGAATGGGGCGAGATGAAACCGACCCGAATGTCGCTGTCCGGCATGCGGTAGTAGCGGGCGGGGCCGCCGGAATCTTCCGGTGTGGGAACCAGCTCATGGCGCTGGCTGATGATATCGCGCACTTCGTCGCTGGTGCACAGCACCTGACCGCGATCATGATCGGAAATTTCACCCAGTGGCATTTCCTCAATGAAGGTAATGTCCACTTTCTTTTTGCGGGCAAACTCAACCAGCTCTGGTACTTCCTGGTCGTTGCCACCTTTCATGACAACGGTATTGAGTTTGATGCCCTCAAACCCCGCTTCTTTTGCGGCGTCTATACCATCAAGAACCTGGGCAAGCCGGCCGGTGCGGGTGATGCGGCTGAATTTCTCGGCATCCAGGGAATCCAGGCTGATATTCAATCGTTTGAGCCCGGCCTTGCGCAGTGGCTCTGCCATGGTGGGCAACTGGCTGCCATTGGTGGTCATGGCGAAGTCCCGCAGGCCAAATGTGCCGATTTCCTTGACCAGTTCCAGAATGCCCCGTCTTACAAGCGGCTCTCCCCCGGTCAACCGAATCTTTTCGGTGCCCAGGGATACGAAGGTCTTTGCCACCTGGGCAATCTCTTCAAGTGTCAGCACCTGCTGCCGTGGCAGGAAGGTCATCTCCTCGGCCATGCAGTACACGCACCGGAAATCGCAGCGGTCTGTGACGGACAGACGCACATAGTTGACGGTGCGACCAAAACGGTCTGTCAGCGTGGCGTTGGGCATGGGTAAATTCCCCGTCTGGCTTTGTATACAACAAGCATAACCAATGTGTGGTGAATAACCCAACCCAATATCGACAAAAGAACCATTCGGGCGTAAGAACCGGTTTCATGAATTCTGCGTATACAAGTATCGGTTTGGCCACTTTCGGTGTGAACCTGATATCGATGACTTATTGGAGTTGATGAATGCATATCACCCGTTACACCGATTACTCCCTGCGTGTTCTGATTTACCTGGCGGTGCAGGGTGATGAGCTGGCGACCATTCAGCAGATCGCCGACAGCTATGAGATCTCCAAGAATCACCTGATGAAAGTCGTTCATCAACTTAACAAGAAGGGCTACATCGAAACCGTCCGTGGCAAGAAAGGAGGGATGCGCCTGCACATGGCGCCGGAGGACATTAACGTTGGCATCCTGGTCAGGGAAACCGAACAGGATCTCGGTGTTGTGGAGTGCTTTTCCTCCAGGAATGCCTGCCGCATCACGCCGGTCTGTGGGTTGAAATCAATGTTCGGCGAGGCCTTGGCGGCATTCCTGGAAGTGCTGGACCGATACACGCTGGCCGATATTATTAACGACCAGCATCGCCCTCAGTTACTACGACTTTTGCAGATCGCTTAACTCAAGGCCCGGTTGCTGAATTCCGGTAGCAGCCGGTTGCGCATCCGGTCCGGCAGTGAATAGCCGAAAATGCGTTTCAGCACGGTTGAATACTGTTTGGCGAAGGTGCCGGTGTTGTACGGAATACCGTGCTTTTTACACACCGCTTGAACTTTCTCCGACATTTCGGGGTAGCGGTGGGCCGGCAAGTCCGGGAACACATGGTGTTCAATCTGATAGCTCAGATGACCGCTCAGCAGGTGCACCCACTTACCGCCGGTAAAGTTGCTGGAGCCTGTCAGTTGGCGCAGGTACCAGTGCCCCTTGCTTTCTCCTTCGCACTCTTCTTCGGTAAACGTCTCCGCATCCTGGGTAAAGTGGCCACAGAAAATAACCGTGGACGACCACAGGTTACGGATCAGGTTGGCGCCAATGTTGCCTGCCAGTACCACCGGGGCCACCGGAAAGGTGATCAGCGGGAAGAACACATAGTCCTTGAAGGCCTGGCGGCCGCCCTTGCGGAAGAAGTCCTTCAGGAACGGAATCTTTTCCCGTACCGAGATTTCCCGGCGGCGAATGCGCTCGGATTCCAGCTCATGGAGCCCCACGCCCCACTGGAAGAACACGCTCAGCAGGATATAGTTGATGAACTGCAAGCTATGGGCCGGCTTCCATTTGTCGTCGTCGCTCAGGCGCAGCAGGGCATAGCCATAGTCCCGGTCCTTGCCGATGATATTGGTGTAGGTGTGGTGTTCGTAGTTATGGGTGCGGCGCCAGGAATCGCCAGTGCACACCGTATCCCATTCATAGGTCTGCGAGTGCAGTGACGGGTCGTTCATCCAGTCGTACTGGCCGTGCATGACGTTGTGGCCGATCTCCATGTTTTCGATAATCTTGGAGATACCCAGCGCAGTGGTGGCTGCCAGGAACACGGGCGGGATAAACCCGAAGGGCATCAGCACCCGGCCACCGATTTCCAGGGATCGGTGAAGCCGAACGATCCTGCGGATGTAACGTGCATCCCGTTCGCCAAGATCGGAAATCACCTGGTCACGAATGGCGTCCAGGTCGTTTTCAAGCTCTTTCAGTTGTGTTTCGTTCATCGTCTTCATGGTGACTCCTTGCAGAATGGTCGAACCATGTCTGCCAATAATGGGTTCAGGCGTTGTGGTGCGGCCGGTCAGAGTTCAACAGACACCGGCCCGCTCGGAACAGACACACAAAGCTGAATGGTTTCCTCGCCCGGGCCGGATGCTTTCCCGGTCAGGCGGTTGATCACAGTGCCGCTGGTCTTGCGGCAACTGCACTGGTGACAGATGCCCATGCGGCAGCCGTAGCGTGGCGACAGTTTCGCGGCCTCGGCAATGTCCAGCAGCACCGCATCGCCTTCGGACGAGACATCCAGGTTGCTGCGTTGGAAATGCACGGCTCCTCCGAGGGACTCGGTGTCGAGATTTGCGGTCGGTGCGGAGAAGAAGGTGCTGTGAATGCGGTCTTCGCCAATCCCCCGCCGATACAGGAGATCGTTGGCCAGATCCATGAGCCCTTTCGGCCCGCAGAGGTAGCACCGCCGGGCCGCAATGCCGGGAACCTCATCCAGATGTTGCTCGCTGAGGAACTGGGGCGGGTGGGTGTCGCTGGTGGCAAACTCCTTCAGGGTGAAGGCCGGCCAGCGACTGGCCAGCGCGTGCAGCTTTTCCGCAGCAATCACATCGGCCTGGGTGCGCACGAAATACAGCAGGGTCACCGGCGCCCGATAGTCTGATGCCGCCATGGTTTCCAGTTGGCTCAGCACTGGGGTGATGCCGCTGCCACCGGCGATGTACAGGGCTGGCTCCTGCGGATCGGGAATCTGGAAGTCGCCGAACGCCTCGCCCAGCCCGATGACAGCGCCTGGCTCCAGGTGGTCGTGCATCCAGTTGGTCACCAGGCCACCTGGAAGCCGTTTGATGGTCAGGGTGACGGTGCCGTCTGCGCGCCATTGAATGGGCGAACTGGACAGGCTGAAGGTTCGGTTGCGACGCACGCCGTCAACATCGATGCCAATATTGACGTGCTGGCCGGCGGCAAAGCCTTTCCAGCGCCCGGCCGGCGCCAGGACAAAGGTTTTGGTGTCGGCGGTTTCGTTGTAGATGGCCTTCACTCTGGCCGGCGTGTATTGCCGTACCCACATGGGGTTGATGCGCTCCAGCAGGGGATCAAAAAAGGCAGCCGGGTCGTCCCGGTTAAAAAGCTGCCTGCCCAGCCAGTGCAGGGTCGGTGACTTTTCCAGTACAGATATCATGATTGCTCTCCTTTGTACTGATGTGTACAAGTGTTCACTAATGTGTACGACTGTACACAACGAAGTGTTAGGCGGCAATCAAGCCACTAACATTGTCCTATAATGACAAGTTCGGGTTATTTTTAGTGTGGGCCTGTGTACACTTGTTGGCTTGTGATCAACCGATGAGCTAGTTCCAGGCGATGGCAGAAAAACAACGACGTAAGCCGGGTGAAACCCGCGAGAAACTGATGAACGCCGCATTGGCCCTGGTGGGAAAGGGGCGGCACTTTGCCAGCCTGGGCATCCGCGAAGTCACCCGACAGGCAGGCGTGGTGCCGACGTCTTTTTACCGGCACTTCCGCAACATGGATGACCTTGGGCTGCAGTTGGTGGACGAATTGGGGCTGGTGCTTCGACGGATGATGCGCGAGGCGCGGGCGAACGTATTGCAGGCGGACAAACTGATCGACGAATCAGTTGGTATTTTTATCTCCCATGCCCGCAATAATCGCAGTTTTTTCATGTTTATGGCCCAGGGGCTGGCGGGGGAGAGCCGGGCGGTACAGGAAGGCATCCGCAGCGAAATGCGTTATTTTGCCAGCGAACTGGCCAATGATCTTCGGCGTCTGAAAGTGGCGGATCACCTGAGCGATGCCGACCTGGATATGACCTGCGACCTGGTGGTGCGCAGTGTGGCCTTCAGCCTGACGGACATCCTGGGGATCTCTCCCGACGACGACTATCAGGAAGAACAGGTGCGGCAGCGAACCGCACGCTTTCTACAGCTGATATTTGTGGGCGCAGCCAACTGGAAGAGTCAGTCCTGAGCCCACGTTGTGTTTCGGGTCACATGACGCTTTCGGCATCCTTGTAGAGGGATCGCACAGGCTGAGCGAACACCCGTTGCACCATGGGCTCGAAGTAGGAAAGCGGTAACGTTTCCGCATCAGGGTCGAACGCGGGTGAGTCATACTTGTGAACAAACTCGATGGTGCGTTCGAAGTGTGGATGGTCCCGGTAATGGTCTCTCATATCCCGGTTCATACCGAGATAGTGAAAGAAAAAGTAGCCCTGAAAGATGGCGTGGTGTTTTACCATCCAGTAATTAGCGTCGCTGACGAACGGTTCCAGTAGCACTGCGGCGACATCCGCATGGTTGTAGGTGCCCAGGGTGTCACCGATGTCGTGTAGCAGGGCGCAAACCACATACTCGTCGTCCTTCCCGTCCCGGTGTGCCAGGGTAGCCGTTTGCAGGCAGTGCGTCAGCCGGTCAACCGGAAAACCACCAAAGTCGCCCTCCAGCATTTTGAGGTGCGATAGAATTCGATCTGGCAGGCCTTTGGCGAATTCCCCGAAAGACGACGCGATGACCTGCCAGTCTTCGGCCTTGCCGTCTTTCATATGAGTAAACGTGGCCTGGTTCTTTGTCGGTTGGTTCATACTGTTCTCCCCCTTATTCCCGGAAACTGGCATCAATGCGGTCGAGCTTGCGTAGCAGGCCCGGCCAGGCCAGCTTGCCGCCCAGGCCTTTGGTCACCTGATCCGCCTGTTGCCGGATGGTATCCACAATGCCGGCAGGAATTGGCGTCAGTGGGCGATCGCCCGACAGTGCCCTGATCTGAATCTGACAGGACGTTTGCAGTATGTACATGGCCAGGAAGGCATCGGGAATACTGGAGCCGGTGGTCAGCAGGCCGTGGTTGCGAAGAATCATGAAATTGGTATTACCGAGATCCTTTTGCAGGCGGGCCTTCTCGTCTTCCCTTAGCGCCACACCTTCATAGTCGTGATACGACAGGCTTGCCAGTGCAAACAGGCTCTGCTGGGATAGCGGCAGCAGGCCCTCCTGTTGTGCGGATACAGCAATACCGTCGGTGGTGTGCAAATGCATGACGCAGGCGGCATCGTCCCTGACCTGGTGGATGGCGCTATGGATGGTAAAACCCGCAGGATTGATATCGAAGTCGTCGGGGTTGATCTTGTTGGCGTCCTGATCCACTCGCACCAGGCTGGAGGCTGTAATTTCCTCGAACATCATACCGTATGGATTAATAAGGAAGTGGTGCTCGTCACCGGGTATCCGTGCGGAGATATGGGTGAATACCAGATCGTCCCAGCCGTATAGGGCGACCAGACGATAGGCCGCGGCGAGATCGACTCGGAGCTGCCATTCCTCCTTGCTGACCTGATCTCTTTTTGACGGAATTGAAAGTTGTTCGGACATGGTGCGGCCTCTCAAATCGGGTGTTCTTGTTGTGGTGAGTGTTTAGCCATTCATTGAGTGTAGGTGCGAGTGATCGGCGAAGACTGTCAAATCGTTTACAATTATTTCCCATGAAGAATATCAAGACTGTCCTTGCCCGCTGCCCTTTATTCTCCGGCTTTTCAGAGTCGGCGATTGATGACCTGGAAGGTATCGCACGGATTCGCCGTTTTGAGGCTAACGAACTCATCTACAGTAAAGGTTCGGCAATATCGACCCTCAACATCATTGCCAGCGGGGTGGTTCGCATCAGTTCTGTGAACCCTGCAGGTCGGGAAGCCACCCTGATCATGTTCAGCGCGGGTACCTGGTTCGGAGATTCGGTGTTTTCTCCCGGGATGCGACGGGTATACGGCGCTACTGCCCACGAGGCCGTAACGCTGATAGAAATACCGGGCGAGGCATTTCGCGAACTCATGGCGACATACCCGGAAAGCTACCCGGTTATTCTTGATATGGTCAGCCGGCGGCTATGGGCCGCTATGTCCATTATTGAGGATGATGCACTACGAGGTGTTGCCGCCAGGATAGGGCGACGACTGTTGTTTCTGGCGGAAATCCAGGGCAATGGCGACGTCGGCACTGACCCGGTCACGATCTGGATCACCCGCGAGCACATTGCCAATATGATGGGCATGACCCGCCAGGGCGTGCATAAGTGGATTAAAGACTTTGAGCGTTCAGGGCTGCTGGAGCTGGCTTACGGCCGGATCGTATTACCGGATCCGACCGCATTGCAGCGACACCTGGAGACCATTGAGTAACTCTCTCCACGGGCACCGGAGCCCTGTTAGCTCTTTTCCGCAGTCTTTTTGCGAGGCGCCTTTCGAGCGTTGGATTTGGTCTGATTTGGTGGTGGCGAAACCAGGCTTTCCAGTTCATCCAAAGCCTCACCGGTGTAGACCGCCAGCTTCTGCATACTGGGCAACGTATCGCGGCAGCCCGTGAAACCGAAGTTGAGCGAGCCGGCGTA
Source organism: Marinobacter sp. DS40M6 (assembly GCF_028581595.1). Lineage (NCBI taxonomy): Bacteria > Pseudomonadati > Pseudomonadota > Gammaproteobacteria > Pseudomonadales > Marinobacteraceae > Marinobacter > Marinobacter sp. DS40M6. Next base: position 164,841 of record NZ_JAFCAE010000007.1, read on the forward strand.
GCTCAGGCAAGTAATGTTGAGCGCACCGCCGTGGGCAATAAGCGAAACCGGGTACATCGCCTCCAGTCGTGCTCCTTCATAGTAAAGGGTTTCCCCTGGCCCTGGCACGTTGGAGATGGTCACGTTGAACACCGGGCGCATTCGCCCGCCCAGGCCTGACATCAACTGCAGGATGTAGGGCGACATCAGCAGCATGGTGTATTGGGTTAGGGCTTTACGCGGCAGTTTCTGAAGGTGCTGTTTGGCCCTGCGGGTAGAGTGTTTGATGTTCTTCAGCCGCTCGAGGGGGTCGGCTTCGTCGGTCGCCAGTGAGGCAATCATGAAGCTGATCTGGGTGCCCGTGCCCTGGTCATCGGAGGGGCGGATATTCACCGGAATTCCGGCGGTGAGTGGCGTATCCGGCAAACCATCCTGTTCAACAAGAAAGCGGCGCAGGGCAGTGCCACAGAGGTAGAGCACAATATCGTTCAGGGAGCCGTTGGACGCCTGGGCGACCTGTTTGATCCGTTCGAGCTGGTAGTGCTGAGTGGCAAACCGCCGCTGACCGGTGACCCGGTGATTGAGGGCTGAAACCGGGCCGGCAAAGGGCGCGGTCAGCCCCTCTTCCGGGTGCCGTGCGGACTGGATCAGGCGGTTCATCGCATTCCAGAGCCTCGGTGCCATGTCGGCCTGAATTCTCAGGGCTTCCATGGCCTGGGACAGGGCGGCTGAAATGCTGGCTTCGGAATCTGTCTTGCTGCCCCGTGTCCGCTCCGGGCGTACCGACCATGGCGGCAGCATATTAATCTCACCGGGGTCCTCGCTGAGCACCCGCTGCATCAGCCGAACACCGCTGATGCCATCAATCATGGAGTGATGCATCTTGGTGTAGAGGGCAAAACGGTTGTTCTCCAGGCCCTCGATAATGTGGCATTCCCACAGCGGGCGGGAAAAATCCAGCGGGTTGGAATGCAGCCTGGATACCAGGATGCCAAGTTCCCGTTCACTGCCGGGGCGCGGCAACGCCGAGTGTCGAACGTGGTAGTCGAGATCCAGCTTCTTGTCGACCTTCCAGGACGGGGCGACCAGGCGGCCCAGGAACCCCGAAAAGGCGAGCTTGTAGCACCAGGGCGGCGCTACATCGGCATCGGCTTTCATGCGGGCGAGCATGTCTCTTAGAAACGTCTCCGGAGCATCTTCCGGTAGTGAAAAAATCTGCAGGTTGCCGACGTGCATCGGGGTGTCTTCCGATTCCACCGCCAACCAGGAAGCGTCCAGTGTGCCCAGGCGTTTCATTGATCGTCCTCTTGCTTTATGAAGCTGCCAAACTGCACTGAATCTGATGCGTTTGGATTCGTATAGTTGTTGTTCGAAAGTATACGCAACAACCGGGACAATCACACGAACAAGCAGGTTGAAAGGTTCAGGTTTTTGCGCGCAATCCCATTCCTACCCTTTGCGCAATTACATGTTGTTGCGAATCCATATTCACTCTTTTTCGGCAGCTTATGCTATTTTCACTAGCTGGCTAATCTAATCACAACAACAATCCTTGGAGGCTTTGTGGAATCGAGTCCACTGATCTCTGCGGGGCTGCCGATTGCCCTGTTTATCATCATGATCGGTATAGGTATGACCCTGACGGTCAGGGACTTCCGCCAAGTGGCGGTTTTTCCAAAAGGTATGGTGGTGGGTACCGTTGCCCAGATACTGCTCATGCCCATGGTGGCCTTTGCCATTGCCTCCATGCTCGACCTGTCATCGGCCATTGCCGTGGGGCTGGTGATCATTGCGGCCTGTCCGGGAGGCACTACCTCCAACCTGTTCGTGTTGCTGTCCCGGGGGAACATTGCCCTGTCGATCGTGTTGACGGTCACCGCCAGTCTTATAACCATCGTGACTCTGCCGTTGTTCACCAACTATGCGCTTCAACTCTATGCTGGCACCGAGGAGTCCATCACACTGCCGGTGGGAAGAACGGTAGGCATGCTGGTGGGTATTGTCCTGTTCCCTGTGGCGATTGGGATGATCTTCCGCACCCGGGCACCAGAGCTCTCACGCCGTGCTGAAAGCGCAGTCAGCGTGTTTGGGGGTGTGGTTCTGGCGTTGCTGGTTGTCGGTCTGATCTGGGGCGTACGCGATCAGATTTGGGACCTGCTGCGACAGGCCGGCCCGGCAACCCTCCTGCTGAACATTGCCGGTATATTCCTGGGGCTCCTGGCGGGCCGCGCCGTGGGTCTGACCCAGCGCGAATCCATTGCCGTTGCTGTGGAGTTGGGCATTAAAAACAGCACCATTGCCCTGTTGGTAACGCTGACGCTGCTGGAGTCCAGCACCATGTCGATTCCCGCAGCGGTATACGGCGTGCTGATGTTCCCGATCGGTTTCCTGCTGGCGGCCTATGGCCGGAAAGTGATTCCAGCGACTACCATCACGACCACCACCCCGCCGCGCACAGAGACCAAGGCCGGGTAGGCACGGCGCTGCTTAGTGGCTATGCTCCTGACTTGGGCCGTTTTTTCTGTCGGGAGCCGCCACCATGAACTTTCTCAACGGAATAACCCTGCTGCTGGTGTATCAGTTGGTAGGGGAAGTCACTGTTCGTCTTCTCTCACTGCCGATTCCAGGGCCCGTGCTGGGTATGGTGATGTTGTTCTTGACGCTGATGATTCGGGGCGCCACGCCAGAGCCACTTGAGAACGCTTCCAGCGCATTGCTCAGCCATCTGTCGCTACTGTTCGTGCCGGCGGGTGTTGGCATGATGAGTCATTTTGGCCGGATTGCGGATGAGTGGCTGCCGATCACGCTGGCCCTGTTTCTCTCCACTATTATCACCATGGTCGCCACCGCCGGCATTATGCAGGTAACCTCGCGATGGTTTGCCCGACCCGAAAATATGGGAGGGCAGCGGGATGAATGAGCCGGTCATTCGTGATATCTGGGTTTATCTTTCAACGTCGCCGTTGCTTGGCCTGACCATTACGCTGGTGGCCTATGGCCTTGCCTATCGGCTCTATCTCAAGTCCAACTCCAGCCCCCTGGCCAATCCGGTGGTTACCTCAGTGGCGATGCTGATTGCCCTGTTGATGCTCACTGGTACCTCCTACGAGGAGTACTTCGAAGGCGGGCAGTTCGTTCACTTCCTGTTGGGGCCTGCCACGGTGGCGCTGGCGGTTCCCCTTTACCAGCAGTTTTCCCGGCTGCGCCAACTCTGGTTGCCGGTATCCATTTCCCTGGTGTGTGGTGTTGTGATTGCAGCGGGCAGCTCCATTGGGCTTGCCTGGCTTCTTGGCGGCTCCACTGAGATTCAGGTGTCCCTGGCGCCCAAATCCGCCACGGCACCGGTTGCCATGGGGATCTCCGAAACCATCGGCGGCATTCCTTCCCTGACCGCCGTTCTGGTGGTGGCCACTGGTATTGTCGGTGCGGTGCTCGGTACCAAACTGTTTGAATGGATGCGTATCACCGACGACAGTGTGAAAGGCATCGCCATGGGTGTGGCGGCCCATGGCATTGGCACAGCACGGGCATTTCAGGTCAGTTCCCAGATGGGCGCTTTTTCGGGGCTGGCGATGGCGCTGTCGGCGTTTGCGACGGCATTGATTGTGCCCTGGTTGGTGGATTTACTCGGAATTTAGACCGGCAGCAGGAGGTAAAGTGATCGTTCACAGGAGATTGGTTGTGGTCTTTTCAGCGCTGATATCCGCTGGAACATGGGCTACCGCCAATGCGCAGCAAAGCGTGGAGTCGCAAGACAATGTCATCAAGGTGACGTCGCCCCGCCTTGAGAGAGACCTCTACGAGACCCCCGCTGCGGTGTCCGTGACCAATGCCCCGGACATCCAGGAGGGCCAGCAGAGGCTGCAACTGGACGAGTCCCTGGATACTGTCCCTGGCCTGTTCTTCCAGAACCGCTACAACTTCGCCCAGAATCTGCGGCTGTCCACCCGTGGTTTTGGTGCCCGGGCGCCATTCGGCATTCGCGGCATTCGTATACAGGTGGATGGCATTCCCTACACGTTGCCCGACGGGCAGTCTCAGATCGATGCCGTGGACCTGGACTCGGCACAGCGCATCGAAGTGATTCGCGGGCCGTCGTCGGTTCAGTACGGTAACGCCTCCGGTGGGGTGATCGACATTACCACGGCCCGTGGAGACGAAATGCCGCCGGGCGCGCGCCTGCGTCAGGATGTGGGAAGCAACGACTATTACAAAACCACGTTCCAGGCCAACGGAAGTGAGGGGGCGACGAGTGGCATCGCAACTGCGTCCTGGCTTAACTACAACGGTTACCGCGATCAGAGCCAGGTTGAGAAAGGCCTTTTCAATGGGCGGGTGTCTCATGGTTGGGGAGCCGGGCAGCGTTTAACGGCCACCTTCAATGCCTTGCACACGCCAAAAGCAGAAGACCCCGCCGGCCTGACAGCGAGCCAGGTGGAACAGGATCGCCGCCAGGCGACGGCCAATGCCGAACGGCTCGACGCTGGCCAGGACGTTGACCAGCAGACGCTTGGGTTGCTGTATGAAACCGCCGAGATGGGTACTGGGGACCTGGCCGTTAGTACCTTTTTTACGCACCGTGATTTTGCCCAGCAACTGCCGTTTCCCGGCCCCAGCCGAATTGCCTACGACCGGCAGTTCTACGGCGTCAGTACGGATTACCAGCAGGGCAGCGAGGTAGCGGGCCTTCCGCTGACCTGGGTGGTGGGCGTTGACCTTCATCGCCAGGTTGATGAACGCCGGCGCTATTCGGTGTCGTTTAACGGTGATGTCACCGGACAAACCCAGGACGAAACCCAGAACGGCACTACCGCCGCGGTGTTTGCCCAGGGTGACCTGGCATTGACGGAGCGCCTGAACGTGTCTCTGGGCACCCGGTTTGATCGCCTGCGGCTGTCGGTGGATGACCACAGGATCAGTGACGGAGACGGAGACGATTCCGGCAGCCGCACCTATCGGGAATTCAGTGGTTTTGCAGGAGTCAGCTATCGGTTGGCGCCACGCCAGCAGTTCTACGCCACAGTGGGCACGGCCTTTGAAGCACCCACCTTCACGGAGTTTGCCAATCCCGACGGCAGCGGTGGCTTTAACCCCGACATTGAGCCCCAGCAGGCGCTTAACCGGGAAGTCGGTATACGCGGCAGCCTGGGGCAGGGGGTCCGTTATGACCTGGCACTGTTCTCCATCCGGGTGGACGACGAAATCCTGCCCTATGAGATCAATAACCGTACCTTCTACGAAAACGCAGGGCGCACAGAACGGAATGGGGTGGAGCTCGGCCTGAAGTGGGATATCTCCTACACCTGGCGGGTAACCAGTGCCGTGACCCTGGCGGACTACACGCTGAAGGACTTTACCGACGAACAGGGCAATGACGCCGATGGCAATCGCCTGCCGGGGTTACCGCAGGAGCAATGGGTTACGGAGGTTGAGTGGCGCGGTGACGGGCAACGGTTTGCTGCTCTGGAGTGGCAGTACGTGGGTGACCTGTACGCCGAGAACAGCAACCAGACCAGGGTCAGCGACTACTGGCTGCTGGGGATTCGGGCCGGTGACAGCGTTCGCGTGGGCAGTCAGAAATTCAGCGTCTACGGCGGTATCCGCAACCTTCTGGATGAGGATTACTTCAGCAATATCCGCATCAATGCCAATGCAGACAGGCCGATAGAAGATCGCGGCTACTATGAACCCGCGCCCGGCAGAACTTTCTATGCCGGGCTGGAGTGGGCATTCTGACAATCAATGGCGACATTCAATCCGCGTCGTCCGGTTCCCGTTGCGGGCAGTGGCACTCCTCCATGACCACGCCGTTGTCGACGCTTTCAAGGTGGACATCAAAGCCCCACAAACGATGCACGTGACGAAGCACCTCGTCAGTGTCGTCGCCAAGTGGAACCCTGTCGACGGGGATGTGCCGCAGGGTCAGTGATCGATCCCCCCTGACATCCACATTCCAGACCTGGATATTGGGTTCGCGGTAGCTCAGGTTGTATTGCCGTGCCAGCTTTTCCCGAAGGCTGCGGTAGCCGGGGTCATCGTGGATGGCGGTGATCCGGTAGACGTCTTCCTCATCATCGTTCTGAATGGCAAAAAGCTTCAGATCCCTCATCACTTTTGGGGACAGGAACTGCTGGATGAAACTCTCATCCTTGAAATTCTTCATGGCGAAATGCAGGGTTTCCAGCCAATCAGAACCGGCAAAGTCCGGGAACCATTCGCGGTCCTCGTCGGTGGGATTCTCACAGATCCGCCGCAGGTCGGTGAACATCGAAAAACCCAGAGTGTAGGGGTTGATGCCCGAATACCAGGGGCTGTCAAACGGTGGTTGGTAAACCACGGCCGTATGACTTTGCAGAAACTCCATCATGAAACCGTCGTTCACCAAGCCCTTGTCGTACATTCTGTGTAGCAGGGTGTAATGCCAGAAGGTGGCCCAGCCTTCGTTCATCACCTGGGTCTGGCGCTGCGGGTAGAAGTACTGCCCCAGCTTTCGAACGATACGGATGATTTCCCGCTGCCAGGTTTCCAGTAGTGGCGCGTTCTTCTCGATGAAGTAGAGGATGTTTTCCTGGGGTTCTTCCGGGTAGCGCTTCTTGCGGCTCACCGGGTCGTCATCCTCGCCCATTTTGGGGATGGTGCGCCAAAGATCGTTGAGCCGGCGCTGCTGATATTCCTCGCGTTCCTTTTGCCGGCGCAGCTCTTCGGCGGCAGAGATCGGCGCGGGGCGTTTGTAGCGGTCAACGCCGTAGTTCATCAGCGCGTGGCAGGAATCCAGGATTTCTTCCACCGCATCCAGGCCATAACGCTCCTCGCACTCGGCCACGTAGTTACGGGCGAATACCAGATAGTCAATGATGGCGCTGGCGTCGGTCCAGGTGCGGAACAGGTAGTTGCCCTTGAAGAACGAGTTGTGGCCATAGGAAGCGTGGGCAATCACCAATGCCTGCATGGGCAGGGTGTTCTCCTCCATCAGGTAAGCGATGCAGGGATCGGAGTTGATCACGATCTCGTAGGCAAGCCCCATCTGCCCCCGCTGATACCCTTTGGAGGTAGACAGGAACTGCTTGCCGAAAGACCAATGGTGGTAACCCACGGGCATACCGACAGAGCTGTAGGCATCCATCATCTGTTCGGCGCTGATCACCTCCACCTGATTGGGGTAGGTGTCGAGACCGAACTCCGCCGCGCATTTGGCGATTTCCTCGTCGTATTTCTCGATCAGCGGGAAGGTCCACTCGGAACTGGTCGAGATAGGTTCCCGGGTTTTCGGCTCGTTGGGTCTGTCGATGGTGTCGGTCATGCGGCTTTCCTCTCGAACAACTGGCGGAAGACCGGATAGATTTCACCAGGGTCGGCGATCTGTTGCAGCGCGAAGCTCTGCGGGAACCGCTCCTGAATTTTCTCGTATTCGTACCAGAGCATCTGGTGATCCTGGGGCGTGATCTCCACATAAGCGTAATACTGCACCAAAGGCAGGATGCTGTCGGCCAGCAACTTGCTGCAGATGGGAGAGTCATCGTTCCAGTTGTCACCGTCCGAAGCCTGGGCGGCATAGATGTTCCACTCCGCAGGGGAGTAGCGGGACTCGATGATCTTGTGCATCAGTTTCAGAGCACTGGATACGATGGTGCCGCCTGTTTCCCGTGAGTAGAAGAACTCTTCCTCGTCCACTTCCTTGGCGCTGGTGTGGTGGCGGATGAAGACCACTTCGATCTTCTTGTAGTTCTTCTTCAGGAACAGATACAGCAGGATGAAGAAACGTTTGGCGATGTCCTTGTGCATCTGGGTCATCGACCCGGACACATCCATCAGGCAGAACATCACGGCACTGGTGGCTGGCTGGGGCTTCTTCACGTGCTGGCGGTACCGCAGGTCAATCTCGTCAATGAACGGGATACGCCGGACATTGGCCTTGAGATCGGCAATCTCATCCTCCAGGGCTTTGATCTGGTCCTCGTGGCTGAAGGCCGGGTCCAGATCCTCCGGCGCGCTTTTCAGCGCGGCCAGCTCTTCCTCCATTCGGCGGATTTTCTTACGGCGCGCGCCACCGAGGCCAAGACGTCGGGCATGGGCGCCCCGCAATGAGCGAACCACGTCCAGCTTGGCGGGTATGCCCTGGGTTGAAAAGCCGGAGCGAACGTATTTGAACGCCTCGGTGTCTTTCAGCTTTTTACGGGCGAGATTGGGAAGTTCCAGATCATCAAACAGAAAGTCGAGGAATTCTTCCTGGGTAATCTGAAAGGCGAACTCATCCATGCCTTCGCCATCCGGGCTGGCCTGGCCCTGTCCCTGGCCTCCGCCGCCACCGCCCGGGGGTTTGGGCACCGTGTCACCCGTCACGAACTCCTTGTTGCCGGGGTGGACCATTTCCCGCTTGCCGCCCTGGCCATGGTGGAAGATTGGTTCGTCAGTATCCCTGGACGGAATACTGACATTCTCACCACGCTCAATATCCGTAATGGAGCGCCGGTGAACCGCGTCCGCCACGGCCTTCTTGATGTGATGGCGGTAACGGCGCAGGAAACGTTCCCGGTTTACCGCGCTCTTGTTCTTGCCGTTCAGTCGCCGGTCGACTACGTGGGTCATACCCATAGTTTCACTCCAGTTCAGCGTATGAAGGCTGACTTATTGAGACTTACGAACCCGCAGGTACCATTCCGCAAGGAGGCGGACCTGTTTCTCCGTGTAGCCTCGATCGACCATACGTTCGACGAACTGCTTGTGCTTGTTCTGATCCTCCTGGCTGGCCTTCGGGTTGAAGGAAATAACCGGCAGCAGGTCCTCGGTATTGGAGAACATTTTCTTCTCGATCACGCTGCGCAGTTTTTCGTAGCTGAGCCAGGACGGGTTGCGACCCTGGTTGTTCGCCCGTGCCCGCAACACGAAATTGACCACCTCGTTGCGGAAGTCTTTCGGGTTGCTGATGCCGGCCGGCTTCTCGATTTTCTCCAGTTCGTCGTTAATGGACGAGCGGTCGAGAATTTCCCCGGTTTCCGGATCACGGTATTCCTGATCCTGAATCCAGAAGTCGGCATAGGTGACGTAGCGATCGAACAGGTTCTGGCCGTATTCGCTGTAGCTTTCAAGGTAAGCCGTCTGGATTTCCTTGCCAATAAACTCAACGTAGTGAGGCGCCAGGAACTCCTTTATAAACCGCAGGTAGCGGTCGTGGGTCTCGGCCTGGAACTGCTCCTGCTCGATCTGTTTTTCCAGCACATAGAGCAGATGAACCGGGTTAGCCGCCACCTCCGTGGTGTCGAAGTTGAAGACCTTGGACAGAATCTTGAACGCGAAACGGGTGGACAGTCCGTCCATGCCCTCATTCACGCCGGCTGAATCGCGATATTCCTGGATCGACTTGGCTTTGGGATCGGTATCCTTGATGTTCTGGCCATCGTAAACCCGCATCTTGGAAAAGATACTGGAGTTTTCCGGCTCTTTGACCCGCGACAGGATGGAGAACTGCGCCAGCATATCCAGGGTGTCCGGTGCGCAAGGGGCGCCGGAAAGGGAACTGTCGCGCAGCAATTTGCGATAAATATCAATCTCTTCCGTCACGCGCAGGCAGTAGGGCACCTTGACGATATACACTCGGTCAAGGAAGGCCTCATTGTGCTTGTTGTTACGGAAGGTCTGCCACTCGGACTCGTTGGAGTGGGCCAGGATAATACCGTCGAACGGCACGGAGCCCATGCCTTCGGTGGTGTTGTAGTTGCCTTCCTGGGTGGCGGTCAGTAACGGATGCAGCACCTTGATAGGCGCCTTGAACATTTCCACGAATTCCATCAGGCCCTGGTTGGCCTTGCACAGGCCGCCGCTGAAGCTGTAGGCGTCCGGGTCATCCTGGGAGAAGTCTTCCAGCATGCGGATATTCACCTTGCCTACGAGGGCGGAGATGTCCTGGTTATTGTCATCGCCCGGCTCGGTCTTTGATACACCCACCTGGTCCAGTACCGACGGGTACATCTTCACCACACGGAACTGACTGATGTCGCCGCCGTACTCGTGCAGGCGTTTTACCGCCCAGGGCGACATGATGGACTTGAGGTAGCGGGACGGAATGCCGTATTCCTCTTCCAGAATACTCGCATCCTCAGCGGGATCGAACAGGCCTAGTGGCGACTCGTTAACGGGTGAGCCCTTGATCGCATAGAAGGGCACTTTCTGCATCAGTGACTTGAGTTTTTCAGCGAGAGAGGACTTGCCGCCACCGACGGGGCCAAGCAGGTAGAGGATCTGTTTCTTCTCTTCCAGGCCCTGGGCAGCGTGGCGGAAGAAGGAGACGATGTTTTCCACGGCCTCTTCCATGCCATAGAACTCGGAGAATTCCGGGTAACGCTTGATCACCTTGTTGGAAAAGATACGTGACAGCCGGGAGTCACGGGATGTGTCGATATGCTCCGGCTCGCCGATGGCCAGTAACATCCTTTCTGCGGCAGTGGCGTATGCCGCCGGGTCCTTTTTGCAGATCTCCAGGTATTCCTCAAGAGTGTATTCTTCTTCTTGAGTTGCTTCATACCGGTCTTTGAAATGCTGCATTATGCTCATAGATGGCCCCTCGCTTGCTCTCTTGCCATGAAAAGACAGCTTTTAGTTCACACAATATCCCCGTTGCTGTTGGGTCCGCCGCTCCAGGCGGTCGTTATGGTTATGGGTGGAAGTAAAGGGAGTAACAGACCGATTTACGCTGACGCGTTTATGTCGGTCTTGTTACTGTGAGCTTAGTTCAAGCTTCGGGACTTGGACAGGAGTAAAAGCGTTAAGGTTCATTAAATTGTGTATCAGCGTTTTGTAAGACGGAACACGCTCTCCGTCGCGCCAGCAAGCCCTTTACGCTTGGTAAAAGGGTGATCTTTTGCCAGCGTATTGGTGAGTATATGTTCGATCTCGTAATCAGCGGAGTATAGTTTCAGTACTTCTTCGTCACTGACATTGAACGGCGGGCCCTTGATGTCGGTGTCGTAGTCCAGGGTGATCAGAAGTATGCGGGTGCCATCCGGAATCACGGCGGTCAGGTGGTCGACATAATCCTGGCGCATGTGGGGTGGCAGGGCGATCAGGGCAGCACGATCGTACACCAGCCGGACGTGCTTCAGGTCCTCCGGCACCAACTGGAAAAAGTCGCCGCACCAAAGCTGGAGATCGTCGTGGGCAAATTTGGTGAAGGGTTCACCCGGGTGAACCTTCGCTTTCTCCTGGCCCTCTTCGAAGAAGTCCTTGCAGGCAACGTCACTCAATTCCACGCCGATGACAGCGTGGCCGCGGTCATGGAGCCACCACATGTCATGGGCCTTTCCGCACAGGGGAACGAGCACGGCACCGGTGCCATTGCCGGCGAGCTCTGGCCAGTGGTCATGGAGGTACTGATTGACGGTGCCTTCGTGGAAGCCGATTTCTTTCTTGGCCCAGCGTTCGTGCCAGAACTGATGTTCCATGAGTGTTCCCCTTTTCGCCAATTGGAGGTTTCGCTCAGTCTAACTTAATCTGGGGCTCTGTTGGTCGGCCAAAAACTTCATGAATAAGGAACGACGAATGAAAGCCGTATTTCTGGACGCAGACACACTGGGTAACGATGTGGACCTCTCGCCGATTGAGGCAGTGACCGGGGAGATGGTCAAACATCCGCGAACGTCCCCCGAGCAGGTGCAGGAGCGCATACGGGGATTCGACACGGTATTGGTGAATAAAGTTGTGCTGTCGCGGGAGCACTTCGAGGCCAGCCCGGAGCTAAAGACGGTTGCGGTGGTGGCGACGGGGCTGAACAACATTGATAAGGACGCGGCGAAAGACTACAGCGTAACGGTGATGAACGTGACCAACTATGGCCGCTCCACCGTGGCGCAGCACACCATGGCGTTGATTCTCGCGCTGGCCACGCGCTTGGTGGATTACGACAAGGACGTGCGGGCCGGGCGCTGGGGGCAAAGCTCGATGTTCTGCCTGATGGATCATCCCATCATGGAACTGGAAGGGCGCACGCTGGGGGTTGTTGGCTATGGCGACCTTGGGCAGGGCGTTGTGGAGCGCGCAAAGGCGTTTGGGATGAATATTGTGCTTGGCGCAAGGCCCGGACAGGCAACTGGTGAGGTGGATGGTTACCCCCGGATTCCCCTGGATGAGCTGCTGCCCAAAGTGGATGTGCTGTCGCTTCACTGCCTGCTGACGGACGACACCCGGAATATGATAGGCGCCCGCGAACTGAAGATGATGAAAAAGGAGGCGCTGCTGATCAATACCAGCCGTGGCGGCCTGGTGGACGAGCAGGCGCTTGCGGATGCCCTGCGGGCGGGGACTATTGGCGGTGCCGGCTTTGATGTGCTGACGGAGGAGCCGCCCCGAAATGGCAATGCGTTGCTGGCGGATGATATTCCCAACCTGATTGTGACGCCACATTCGGCCTGGGCGAGTCGGGAAGCGCGGCAACGGATTGTGGAGATTACTGCAAGTAACTTATCGACAATCTAATAAACCAATAAAAAATTACTAAATATTACCTTTGTAGAGGGGAAAGTGACGGCTCACTGAGCTATCTTTGGCGCCTAACAGAAAGTTAATGGTGGTAGGTCCAAGGAAATCGTTGTGATAACAGCGCAACGGTAGCTTCATCTCAGGGAGTCGTGATGCCCCCCAGTCAGTTTCATTTCATTTCAGGCCTGCCCCGGTCCGGGTCGACGTTGCTTGCAGGAATTCTGAGACAAAACCCCCGGCTTTACGCTTCTATGAGTAGTCCTGTCGGAGGGTTGATAAATGGCGCTCTGGAGCAGATGGGTGCCGGCAGCGAATTCTATACCTTCTTCGATGAAACCCGGCGCAAGCGCATATGCCGTTCACTCTTTGACGCCTATTACGAAGACGTCGGCCAGAGACCGGTTATTTTTGACACCAATCGCCACTGGACGTCCCGCCTCCATCAACTCGTGGAGTTGTTTGATGACTTTAAAGTGATCTGTTGCGTTCGTAATCCGGCCTGGATTATGGACAGCTTCGAAGTCATCCACCGAAAAAACCCCTTTGATTACAGTCGGATGTTTAATTCCGGCAATCGCCAGACCGTCTACAGCCGATGTGACGCCTTGATTAGCGCTGGCGGCGCGGTTGGCTCTGCCTGGACAGCTTTGAAAGAGGCCTACTACGGGGAGTTCTCGGACCGTCTGCTGCTTCTGGATTATGACTTGCTGACTCAGCATCCGGGCCGTTGTCTCGAGCTGATTTATCAGTTTATCGGCGAAGCCCCTTTTGAGCATGATTTTGACAGGGTGGAATACCAAGAAACTGAATTTGACGAAACCCTGGGCGTGAAGGGGCTTCATGCCGTTAAGAAGAAAGTGGAATTCAATAGCCGCCGCACCATCTTGCCGCCCGACCTGTTTTCGAAATATCAGGAAATGGATTTCTGGCAGGACAACACGGGTACTGCTGCCAACATCATCGCACCGAAGAAAAACTAGGCACGCCCCCAAGTGGTGGCGCGGAGAGGAATTATGCAAAAAAAGACTGTCCTGAATGGGCTTGGCGCATTGATGGCGCCTATGGGTATGTATGCCGCCGCTGCTACTGCATCGGCGGGTACCTATATGCCTCGGACCTATCTGCGAACCGCCCAGAGCATCCCTGATACCGCTGCTCAGTTGCCGTCGTTGAGCTCGCTGCCGAGAACTGCAGGCGAATTCTTGATCAATCAGCCAATACTAAGTGCTGACTTTCTGCAGGTAGAACAGGGGCAGCCGCTGCGGGAGTTGGTTCTCGTTGACGCCGGAGTGCCGCAAAGCGAGTGGTTTGATTACGCGACCAGGCCAGATACCGAGGTAGTCCACCTGTCTGACGGAAGCGGGCGACTTCAGCAGATCATCGACGTGCTTTCTGCTTACCGGGATCTGACGGCTATTCACCTTATCTCTCATGGTCAGGCCGGAGCTCTTATTCTCGGCAATGAGCGAGTCGATGAAGCTACTCTTGAGGATAACCCTGATTTCCTTGCCGCTTTTGAGGGGGCCACGCGCCCCGGCGCCGATCTTCTTCTATATGGTTGTGATGTTGCCGCGGGCGACGACAGTATTCTCGACATCATTCGTCGCGAAACACACCTTGATGTGGCGGCCTCATCCAGCCCTACCGGCAATGCCGGCCTTGGAGGCGACTGGGTTCTTGAAGTTGTCCGTGGGGATATTGAAACCACGTTGCCCTTCAGCGAAAAAGCTCTGAGGGACTTCTCTGGGGTACTTGGCAGCTTCTCGCCCCGTAATTTTTGTAACGACAGCAATGGCGGCAGGTACCGCTCAAACATAAATACTATTACGTCGGAAAATGGTGACTTCACCGTTACAACGTCCCCGAGTGCATTCCATTGCGGTTACAGCGGGCAGCTCGGTTATCTCAACCCTATCCAACCCTCTCATGCCATTTATCTGGCTAGCAACTCCGGAGGGGTTGAGTTCTCTTCACTTGTATTAGGGGGAGGATGCAGTGTCGTCGATGTTGCCGGCTATTCCGGGGGAGCACCGGTTGCTACTTCCCTGAACAACACTCCAGAAACTATGAGCAGTAACACCATTAACCTGAGCACATTCTCAGGAAAGAATGTAGATAGTTTGGCCCTCTATCTATCATCGTGCTCAGGCGCCACAGGAATATCTTCGTTCTCAACAGTGGAACCGAACACCGCCCCCACCGATATCGCTCTTGGATCAGCGAGTATCAACCAGTCATCAACAGGGGCTGGGGCGGTCATAGGTTCTCTCTCAACAACGGATGCAGACAGCGGTGACAACCATAATTACAGCCTTGTCTCAAATGGCGCATCAAGTAATGGTAGCTGCGGTGCTTCTGGCGATGACGACAATGCGAGCTTCCAGGTAGACAACGCCAACGATGACCTGGAGACGGCTGGCAGTCTGGCATCGGGCTCCTACGATGTGTGTATTGAAACTAGCGACGGTACGGCCAGTTACCAGGAGTCGTTCGCTATTACCGTGAACGATAATGTTGCGCCATCTTATCAAAACGGCACTCCGTCGGTTTCGGGGACCACAGCCAATCAGACAACGTTGACTACCCGCCTAGACGAGGCTGGTGTTACCTATTGGGTTGCCCTATCCGACGGCGCGGCGGCTCCCTTGGCAGTCAACGTCCGGAATGGGACTGACCGATTAGGCAACCCTGCTCCTTTTAGCGGTAGCTACAATGTCTCCTCCAATGGTGTGGACTTCACCGATGACATTACAGGTTTGTCGGCCGGGACATCCTATGACTTGTGGGTGGTGTCGGAAGATGGTGTGCCGAATTTGGGGAGCCCCACAAAAATAGATGTGACAACTCTCCGTGACAGTGATGGCAGCCTAATCACTGCGGCAGGCGTTGCTGAGCCGGTTGCACTGTTTACTACGGTCGATACGGTGGCCGAGACCGTCAATGTGTTTGACTTCACTCTTGCAGACGGAGGCACCAGTGACAACCTCCCCCTGAATGTCACCGAAATCACCTTGAACGTCTCCGGGAGCAGCTCGGATACGGAGCGTTCAAAGATCACCTGGCGGCTTAATGGGCCGGATGTAAGCAACGTAACGGGCACCTACAATGGGGGCTCCGATACGATTACTTTCTCCTCGTTGGGTGTTTCTGTTGCACATGGTGCCAGCGAAACCTACACCGTCAACGCTTACTACAACGACAATACCGGCCTGACCGAAGATCGAACGGTCATCCTGTCGGTGGATGGCGATACCGATCTCACGGTAGGCGGCTCTGGCACCCAGATGGGCTCCACCTCCACGGTTACCAACGGCACCGGAACAGCCATTGAAGTAGTGGCTTCGCAACTGGCATTTGCAACCCAGCCTTCTGGTTCGGTTTCCGGCAGTGCACTGACCACCCAGCCTGTGGTGGTCGCTCGTGATGCCTTCGGCAACATAGATTCTGATTTCACTGAAACAATCACCCTGGTGGAAGCCAGTGCGGGATCAATGTCAAACAACACCCAGGCGTCCGTTAATGGTGTTGCAACCTTTACAGGGCTGACCTACTCCGCCACCGCTGACCAGCAGAGTTTCACTCTGACGGCCGACGATCAAGCCGGTGTTGGCAGTGATCTGCCAACAGTCGATGCCAATGCCGTCACTTCCGACGTCGTGGCCACAAAGCTGATCTTCGACAATCAGCCTGCTCCCACCACGTTAACGAGTGGTGTGGCTACCGCCTTTACCACTGTCCCGGTTATATCGGCCGTTGACGGCAATAACGTTCCCGATACCGGATACTCGACCGACATAACGCTTGCGGAAGTCAACGGAGCCGGAAGCGCTAGCCTGACGGGGACGGGCGACACTGATGGTAATGGGTCTACTGTCACCCTGACACCCAGTTCTGGCACCGCGACCTTTACCGGTTTTCAGGCCACTTACACTGCGTCCGGATCCAGTGATGAAACTTTCAATCTGCGGGCCTCTTCCGGCGCGTTGACCGCTGCGGACAGTAGCCAGTTAACCGCCAGTGTAACCCCGACCATCAATAGCGTTTCCGTTCCCTCCAACGGTACGTATGCAACCGGGCAGAATCTGGATTTCACCGTCAATACCAGCCAGCCGATGACCGTAAACACGGCTAGTGGCACTCCGCGCCTTTCCCTGACGATTGGTGGCTCGGTCGTCTACGCCAGTTATATTTCTGGTAGCGGCACCAGTGCCCTGACATTCCGCTATACCCTCCAGGCGGGCGACCTTGATGCGGATGGCATCAGTGTCGGTGCTCTGGAGGCCAATGGCGGAACCCTGCAGGATGGCGCCGGTAACGATCTGGATACAACTCTGAACTCAGTGGGGAGTACCGGTTCCGTTCTGGTGGATGCAGTGGCCCCGACTGTCAGCAGCGTCTCGGTACCGCCAAACGACCTGTATATTGCAGGCGAGAACCTGGATTTCACCGTTAATACCAGCGAGAACGTGACGGCCAATACCGCTGGCGGAACACCGCGAATCCCGCTGACGGTAGGAAGTACCACCCGCTACGCCAGCTATCTGAGTGGCAGTGGAACTTCCGCCCTGGCGTTCAGATACACAGTGCAGTCGGGAGATGAAGATGCGGACGGCGTGGCCGTCTCGGCAGTGGTCGATCTGAATGGTGGCACGCTACAGGACAGCGCGGGGAACGATCTGAATACCACCCTGAACTCGTTGGGTAACACCAGTAGTGTGCTTGTAGATGCGGTAGCGCCGTCTGGCTACTCGGTTAGCTTTGACGACAGTACCCTGAACGCGTCCGAATCGGACTCTGTCAGTTTCACATTTGCGGGTGCAGAAGTGGGGGCCGATTACAGCTACAGTATTTCCAGTAACGGGGGAGGCACCCCAGTCACCGGGACGGGCACCGTGTCTGATGGCGCCCAGCAGATTACTGGTCTGGATGTCGGAAATCTTGGTGATGGAACGCTTACCTTGTCTGTTGCGCTGACGGATGAGGCCGGTAACCAGTCCTCTTCAGTCACTACAACAGCCACCCTGGATGCGACGGCGGCCTCTGTCACTCTGGACTCGGCGGCGGATCCGGTGACCCATGCCGAGTTCACGGTGTCCATCACGTTCGATGAGCCAGTCAATGGTTTTGCGGTCGGGGACATCACGGTGTCCAATGCCACTGTGGGAAGTTTTTCCGGTAGCGGGGCCAGTTATACGGCCACCATTACGCCCACCGATGATGGTACTGTCACCGTGGATGTTGGTGCTGGCGTTGCGCAGGATGCAGCGGGTAACGATTCTACGGCAGCGACTCAGCTCAGCCGAGTCTATGACGGTACAGCACCGATGCCTGTTATCACCACGGATGTGACGGCAGACGTTACCAACGCGCCTATTGGCGTGACGGTCGACTTCGGTGAAACCGTTACCGGTTTCGTGTCCGGAGATCTATCAGTCAACAACGGCTCTGTTACCGGGTTTACTGACTCCGGCAACGGCTTGTTTGAACTGACGGTTGAAGCTGCGGGTGATGGCGATGTAACCATTGAATTGCTTGCGGGCGTTGCCGAGGACGAGGCAGGTAATGCCAGTGAAGCCTCTGATCCACTGATTCTCGCGTTCGACGGCTCAGTCCCGGTTCTCCAGAGCTCTGTGCCGGCAGCAGGCGCCAGTGACGTTCCTTATCAGAGTGATTTGTCACTGACGTTTGACGAGCCCGTGTTTGCAGGTGTTGGTGAATTGGTGGTCCAGGATGCCACCGACGGCGTCGAGCACACACGCCTTGTCATTACGGACACACAAGTATCTATAGACGATGCTCAGGTCACTATTGCCCTGGACGAGGTCTTGGTGCCAACGCACGAGTATTACGTAACATTCGCCGCGAACAGCTTGGAAGATGCAGCCGGCAATGGCTGGGCAGGCATCGTGGGCGATACTGCCTTCCGCTTTACCGTTGGGAACCAGGCACCGGAAGCTGACAACGACAGCGCGAACCTTGACCAGGGCGCTCGCCTGGCGCTGGATGTTCTGGCGAACGATCGCGACGAGGAAGGGCGCCTGAATCTGGCCAGCGTGCGGGTTGTTGCCCAACCGACCCACGGCCGTGTGTCAGTCGAGACCGGCACGGGAGCCGTAACCTATGAGCCGGAAACCGACTACACTGGCCCGGACAGCTTCACCTACGTGGTGGAGGACGAGTTCGGTGGCCAATCCAATGCGGCGACGGTCAGCCTGATTGTCGAGCCGGCCGGCCTTCCTCCAGTCACTCGTGGGGATGTTGCTACAGTAGTTCCGGGTGGCACGGTGACTCTTGCGCCGCTGGATAACGATTACGCCGGAACCGCGGGTGTGAGTCTGGACCCGCAAAGCGCCGAACTGATCCTCCGCCCCCATCACGGCACGGCACAGTGGGCCGATGGGAAATTAACCTACACCGCGGAGAGTGATTTCGAGGGTGTGGAAAGCCTTGCCTATATCGTGTCCGATGCAAACGGTGTCCGCTCCGCAGTGACCCGTCTGTATATCAACGTGGCTGATGGCGCCATAGCGCCGCTTGCGCGGGATGATTCTGCCGACACTGAGATGGCCGCTGAGATTGCGGTGAATGTGCTCACAAACGACGAAGCCACAGGTAGCGCGCTTGCCAGTGGCACTGTTGAACTGGGCAGTCTGCCGCGCCACGGTGTGGCCGAGGTTGACCCAGCCACAGGTGCAATTGCTTACATGCCGGACGCGGACTTCCGGGGCGAGGACGCTTTCCATTACACCGTCCGTGATGATCGTGGACTGGTGTCGGAATCAGCACTTGTCACGATCAACGTCGGTCTTGCGGGTGTGCCGGTGGCTGGAAACGACCAGGTTCAGGCCATGGACGGTGCAACCATCGCAATCAACGTGCTAGGCAATGACCGTGGTTTGGGCTTGGCGTTGAGCCCGGCAACCCTGAGTGTAGTGGATAGCCCTGCTCAGGGACTGGTAACACTGGACACCGGGGCCGGCGTTTTCCGCTATACCCCGAATGACACCTTCGATGGCTCCGATACCTTCACCTATACCGTTCAGGATGAGGATGGCCAAGTATCTGGCCCAGCCACTGTCACGGTAACCGACCAGCCAGGTAACAACCGGCCTTTGGCCAATGATCGTGACGTGACGGTAGCCGAGGACAACGATACCAGCTTGTCACCTCTGACTAATGACCAAGACCTCAACGGTACTCTGGATACGGCGTCACTGCAGGTTGAACAGCAACCGTTGAATGGCACCTTGTCCGTAGGTGCCGGTGGCACAGTCAGCTACACGCCAGGGGAAAATTTCTACGGTGAAGACCGATTTACCTATACGGTGGCAGACGATTTCGGCCGCAGATCCCGCCTGGCTGTGGTCCGTCTCGTGGTAGCACCGGTTCCGGATCAGCCACAGATGTCCGGCTCGCCGACCTCGACCGTTTCAGCCGGAAACGCGTATCGTTTCACCCCGGTGGTGACCGATACCGATGGCAACCCACTGACCTTCAGTGTCGTCAACCTGCCCGCATGGGCAACGTTCGATGAACAGAATGGTCGTGTTAGCGGCACACCGGAACTGGACGATGTGGGCCGTTATGGTGGCATCGTGATCAGCGTCAGCAACGGCGATGAGTCTTCGGAGCTGGCAGCCTTTAGCGTTCGGGTAACCGGCAATTCCGGTGGTTCCGACGACGGTGGTCAGGGCTCTCCTGAAAGCCCGGTGACACCAGGGTCGGATGAGGGCGCGGACATTCCTGTCGTCGACTCGGATAACCCTGTCGTTGAGGTAGGCAATGACAAATGGCCGTCCTACACCGACGATCAACCTTCGAAGGCGCTTTACGAAACCACCTTCGTGGACGCCGCAGGCGAAAAGCGGAGTGTGTCAGTTCTCGTGGATGATCCCCAGGCACCGCTGCCTGCGACAGAATCGCCCGATGCGTCCGGGCGGCAAACGCTGACCTTCTCGCAATCTGACGGCAGTGAGCAAACCGTTGCCGTGTCTCCCTCTGGCGAGACAACAATCGCGGTGTTCGGCCAGGCCGGTGATGCCGATCCAGTCAGCAAGCTGACCAGCGATGCCGCCGAAATGATTGTCACGGCCCTGGCTGGGGGTGACATGCTTAGCAAAGTGGTCATCGAGAATAGTGACGGTGGCAGCAGCGAAATGACGATCGTCCAGTCAGTCATGGAAAGGGTATTGGTCTCCGGAACCCGCTATTCGGCGGACGGTGCTGTACTTGAAACTACGGCTGTCCAGTTCGATATGGTGCCCGCGGACATTGAGCTGGCTGCCGACGGCACGGTTTCACTGAGGGGTGAGGCGACCAGTGGCAGCGAAACGACCGCTGTAGAGTATCGTGTGACGCCCGCTGGAACAGTCAGCGCTGTCAGCCAGTACGCGGATGGCATCATTACGCCGGTTTCTTCAGGTGTAACGGTTCGTCAAGGTGGTTCCGTGGGCATGGTGATGGTCGATGGTTACATCGCCCTTGATCAGCCTTATCCGAACGCTGGCGTCGAGCACATGGCTCGTGTGGCCAGCAATGGTCAGGTGGAGTATATCGACGGTAGCGCCAATACCACCAATCTGCCAGCCGGTTCGATTCTCATCATTGATGGCGATCAGGCAACTACCGGTGGCCGCGATCTGGACCCCGACGGTAACGAGTTGAATCGTGCCGGCGAGATATTAGGGGCGGCGAGTGGACAACCCATCATCAGTCGGCTGGAGGTTACGGACCTGTCCAACGGCAACGAGTCGGTATTCGTCAGTCCCGCAGTGAATGGTGATGGCATCAATGCGTCTCGTTCGCTGCCTGGGGGCGAACTGTCGGCCAGGATTCGCCTCGACGGCACATCGGTCCATCGACTGTCAGGACGTGTTGACATGCGGGATAACCAGGCCCGTTCTCTTATCCCAGGCAGCCTGTCGTTGTTCTTCAACGACCGCGTGGTAACCGTGGTTGACGAAACCGACGCCACGTTACTGACAGAGCTTCTGGGTAATGGCGAGGTTCGGCATGAAGTGGCCGCGGGCGGGGCATCCACCCGTGCCTTCAGTTACCTGCCAGGCTCATCCACGATCATGGAGCGTGACGATGATGGTGATGCCCGGGTGGTGACACGTGCATCCGCAAACGGCCGTTCCCTTGAAGCAACCGCCAGTGCTGACGGCAGCGCCAACCATCGGTTGATCAATCGCCTGGGTGAGCGCTCTGAAGCGGACATCCGGGTTCCCGGTGCCTTCACCAGCTTGAACGAGGATGGCAATCTGCGCAGCCGCGTGAGGCTAGACGGCAGTGATGTGTGTGCCTGGGTGGAAACCTTCGGTAACGGTGAAGCCGGCACAGGCTTCGGAACATACGATCCCGATACACTGACGTGCCAGAGCGTGGAAATGCCCACAAGTCGTGAAAGCCTGTTCGAGGCCGGCAACACTGTCGAGGTTGAGAGCGAGTCCGGTAAGCATACCATTACCATCGAAACCCGCGTGACGCGGCCGATCCGGTTCTGAGGAGATGATGATGAATTCAATAGCCTGTAAGTCCGTTCGTCACGCTTTCCGCGCCAGTGCGTTGATTGTGATGATGTTGCTTTCCGCCTGTGGTGGGGGGTTCGACGAGGAACCGAACAATGCGAGATTGTTCCTGCAACCGGGAGATGAAGTGGAGGTCTTCAGGGGTGATGAGCTGACCAGCCCGTCGGAAGATTCGAGGATTGCGGTACGCCATGAACAGCAGGGGGACCGCAAGTTTGTAACGGTTCTGGCCGGAACGGCGGAGTTGGTCCGGGGAAACTATTATGCCCAGCGATAAGCGTCGGCAGTGGTTGGTCGCCTCTTTTCTGGTCGGGGCCATCTTGGCTCCGGCCAGTGTTGCGGCAGCCAGCGGTGCTCTCTTCGTGGGCGCCCAATTGGGCGGCTCGTCCCTGGCTGCAGACATCGAAGGACCCGGTGCGGCTTTTTCCAACCTGGATCACGGCACAACGCTGTCTGGTTCGGTTTTGGCAGCCTATGAGGGTGACCATTCTGGTCAAGGTTATCGGGTAACCGGGACCCTGGGGCATGCAAAGTGGGATAATGCGGGGTTGCTGGAAGCATTGGGCGGAGTGGATCTTCTCTGGCGTCAGGAAGATGGTAGTGGCGCTGTCTATGCTGGACCAAGACTGGGAGCGATTCGTTTTAGTGATGACATCACCGATGACAGCAATACCCGGTTTGCCTGGGGCGCCGAAGTGGGTGTCCTGACAACATTAGGCGCTGGGCCTGGTGGCGGTGACCGACCATTGTCCGCGGGCCTGTTCCTGCGACACACGGTCATCGATGCCCGCCAGTCCGGTGTAACCGGCAGTGGCCTTGATCGTGACATAAAGGTGAGCAGCCAGACTTCATTCGGTATTCAGTTACTCCTTCCGTTATAGCGAGCCGAGAGTGGGCTTTCGGCCCACTCTCGCTTACGCCCCTCATCTCATCCCCTTAAAGTTTGCACGTGTATGACGCGCCGACCCTCGCCTCCTGCATAAACTGCCAGTGGCATGTCTCATTTGAGGCATGGGATTCCCAACGCTCAAACAATAACAACAGGGCGATACCTATGATCAGACCTCTCCTGGCTCTTGTGCTTTCCTGTGTTTTCTTTTCTGCACCGGCATTCTCCTTTGAACGCGGTGAATTGCTTATCTGGATCAACTCCGACAAGGGGTATGAAGGGCTGGCTGAGGTTGGCCGACGCTTCGAAGCCGAAACCGGCATTCCTGTGACCGTGGAGACGCCGGACGATCTCACCTCCGAGTACGACCATTATGGCTATTCCTCCAAGGCGCCCGATATCGTGATCTGGCCCCATGATCGTTTTGGAAGCTGGATCAATGAGGGCCACCTGCGCCCCATCGAGCCGTCCGAGCAGGTGCGTGAGGCTATTGCACCCTTTGCCTGGCAGGCGGTTTCCGTGGGCGATCGAGTGTATGGCTACCCAATCGCCATGGAAGTGGTCAGTCTGCTCTACAACAAGGATTTGGTCTCAACACCGCCCGCCACTCTGAAAGGCGTGAAAGCTGAGCATCAACGACTGAGCGCACAGGGTATTGAGGCCATCTCCTGGGACTACAAGAATGTGTATTTTTCCTGGCCAGTGTTCGCCGGATCCGGTGGGTACAGTTTCGGCCTGGAAAACCAGGTTTACGACCTCTCCGATGTTGGTGTGGACACAGATGGCGCTGTCGGTGCCGTGGCAGGCATAAAAGACTTGCTGGATTCCGGTGTGCTGTCGGCAGATGCGGATTACGGCACCATGATGGACGGCTTCAAGGCCGGTCAGACTGCGATGATCATTAACGGTCCCTGGGCCTGGAGTGAGATACGGGACGCCGGTATAAACGTGGGCATAGCCGACGTGCCCACTGTCAGCGGTGAACCTGGAAAACCCTTTGTGGGCGTGCTGGCCGCCGGGATCAGCGCGGTATCCACCAACCATGAACTGGCCCGTCAGTTCATGGAGGACTATCTGCTGACCGAATCCGGCCTGCACGCCGTGAATGACGACAAGCCCCTTGGCGCCGTGGCCCATCTGGAAGTGGTGAAAACCCTCAGCGAAGACCCGTTTATCGACCATACCTTCCGCTCCGCCAGTCGTGGGGAAATCATGCCCAACATTCCTGAGATGAAACGCTTCTGGGATCTGATGACCATCCGTTTTGACGGCATGCTGGCCGATGATTACCCCATAGCGTCCACGCTCAAGGAGGCTGCAGGTCGGCTTGAAAGGCTGGATGACATGCGGGGCTGGACACGCCGGCATTACGTTACGAACTGAGTGAGCTCGCTATGGCATTCCCCCGATTAGAATTGACCATCCGTTCCCGGGTGATCCTGTTGTTTACCCTGTTGATTGGCCTGTCCGTTGCGTCATCGGCCCTGGTTTACCAGCGCATAGCCGGCATTGGTGACAGTGTTGATCAGCAGGCACGCGGCATCGCCGGCCAAATGGTTGCCATTGATGAGCAGTCCGAGCTCATTGACCAGCAAAGGGCGTTGGGCAAGTTGTCCGAACGCGTTACGGTCGCCCAGCAACATATGGGTGCGATGCAGTATTGGTATTTTCACGCCGCTCTGAATGCGGACATGGAGTCCCTGGACAAGGCTCAAGCCGCCTCCGAACAGTTGGTGGGCGAACTGGCTGCCATGGTGGCGGCCGATAGCAGCCTGCAGGCGGAGATCGCGGAAATGACAGAAACCGTGGAGCAGTACCGCACGCTCGGCGAAAAAATGTTTGAGTTCTTTGAAAAGTCCATGATGCTGATGGGGCGTTCGATGGCGGAGGCCGCCCGGGAACAGGCCGTTAGTCTCACGGCTAGCCTCAACGATATCCGCAGCGGCTACCAGCAACGGGAGGCCGTACTCACCGAGGGCGTGTTGGAAGCCGGAGAGACAGTCAGACGTGCCAGTGATCAGGTCGCCATAAGTGGCGGTGCTATTCGACACGAAATTGATCGGGCTGGATCGGTCAGCCTGATAATGGCTGGCGCGCTCGTTATCTCGGCATTGTTGCTGGGCACGCTGTTCCTGCGTTCACTGCTTCGCCCGGTGCGCAGGTTGGGGCAGCGTATTGGCGAAATACAGGCCGGCAATGACCTGCGGGGCAGCCTCGAGTATCGCAAGAACGATGAATTAAGCGTGATCACCCGCGCCTTTGATCAGATGCTGGCGCGATTTGGCGGTCTGATCGGTCATGTCGCCGCCTCCACCAATGAATTGGGGGATATGGCGGCTCAGGGACGGGAAAGCAGTCAGAGTCTTGCCGACCAGGTTGGACGCCAGCAACAGGAAACCAGTCTGGTGGCGACAGCCGCAAACGAAGTTACTGCCACTGCGGAAGAAGTCCGGAAGAGTGCCAACCACGCGGCATGCCTTGCCGATGAGGTTGGCGGGTTGACGCACAGTGGCGGTCAATCGGCGGATGAAGCCGTTGCCGCTATGGCTCGGCTGGAAACACGAGTGGAAGCCGTGGCCGAAACCATCGCCGGGCTGGCCAGCCAAAGCCAGTCTATCGGCCAGGTCGTGGATGTAATCCGGGGCATCTCGGAGAAAACCAACCTGCTGGCATTGAACGCTGCCATTGAAGCGGCCAGGGCCGGTGAAATGGGCCGGGGGTTTGCCATTGTGGCCGACGAAGTGCGGGGTCTGGCCAGCCAGACGGCGAACTCGACCGGGCAGATAGACGATCTCGTGTCATCGTTGCAGGCACAATCCCGTGATGCCGTTGAAGCGGTGGAGGCGGGGCGGGAGGAGAGCCGTACAACCGTCCAGCGCATCCGGCAATGCAGCGAGAGCCTGGGGCTGATCGATGAGAAGGCGGGCGAGATGCGTTTGCTCAACCAACAGGTCGCCCAGGCTGCGGCTGAGCAGAGCGAGGCTGTCAGCAAAATCGACGAAAACCTGATCAACCTCAAGCGCCAGATTGAAGACATTTCAGACAATGCCCGCGATACCGGAAGCATGACCGATTCCCTCGCGTCACTGAGCGAAGTGCTGAGAGGAAATGTCAGCCAGTTCCGATACTGAGCCGAAACCGCTAGTAAAAGCCACACAATACGCCATACTTTGTTGTGATTTGGTATCTGACTGATAATCTGTACAAAACACTGGCAAACAGGACGTTGTGTGGCTTCATTTCAATTCAAAGATCGGCTTCAGTCTGCGGAAACCTGGATTCTCGCCAACCCCAATCCACCGCAACACTGGCCATGGACCTGGCTTTATAAAACCGGGCGTACCGCCTATGCGCTGGTGCGGGACGTCGTTAGTGGCAACCTGACGCTTCATGCCATGAGCCTGGTGTATACCACCTTGCTGAGTATTGTGCCGTTGCTGGCCTTGAGCTTTTCGGTGCTCAAGGCGCTGGGTGTACACCAGCGTATGGAACCCTTCCTGTTCCAGTTCTTTCGGCCCATGGGCCCCCAGGGCGTCGAGATTGCCGAGCAGATTCTGGGCTTCGTGGATAACATGAAAGTGGGTGTGCTCGGCTCGGTCGGCCTGGCACTGCTGGTTTATACCGTGGTGTCACTGGTGCAGAAGATCGAGCGTTCTTTCAACATGATCTGGCGGGTGCCGGACATGCGCTCGATGGCCCAGCGCTTCAGTAATTATCTCAGCGTTATCATGGTGGGGCCGTTGTTGATGGTGTCGGCCATCGGTATCAGTGCCACCATTTTCTCGTCGGCGTTCGTGCAGGCGCTGATGGAAATCGAACCGCTCGGCTCCATGATTGTCTTCGCCACCCGCTTTACCCCATTCATGCTGGTGGTCGGGGCGTTCACCTTCGTATACGTGTTCATTCCCAACACCCGGGTGAAGCTTCGCTATGCGTTCATCGGTGGACTGGTGGCAGGTATATCCTGGCAGGCGGCGGGTATGCTGTTTGCGTCGTTTGTCGCCGGTTCCGCCAAGTACGCTGCCATCTATTCCAGTTTCGCAATCGGCATCATCCTGTTGATCTGGGTGTACCTCAACTGGATGATTCTGCTGCTGGGGTCCAGCATTGCCTTCTATCTCCAGAACCCGGGCTCGGTGGCCAAACGCCGCCAGGTGCGGTTGTCGCCGGAACTTCTGGAAAAAACCGGGCTGGCGTTGATGTGGCTGGTGGCGAAACCCTTCAGCGAGGGCCGGCCGGCACCGCAGCAGGAAGCGGTTGAGCAGCAACTCAGGGTGCCGGGGGAGGTGACCCGTGGTATCAGCGACAAGCTGATCCGCGCCAGACTGCTGACATTGGCCGGTCGCAACGGCGATTGCCTGGCCCCGGGCCAGTCCCTCGAGAGGATCACCGTTGGCAGCGTGCTGGAAGCCATACGTCGTGATGAGGATCGGGTTGCTGACCGTTTACCTTATGCCGTGCCGAGCCATCTGATGGAACGCCCTCCGGAGCACGAATCGGTGTCCTTCGCCGAACTGCTGAAGCAGGAAGGGGGTTACGGAGAAAAAACCTAGGCGCGGGTTTTTGCGCCCGCTTCCAGGGTATCGAGGATCACCTTGCGTACCCGCGTAAACTGCTCCCTCGAGATGTTAGTAATACGCAATACGTCGTCTTCCGGCATATTGCGCTGGTGGGCATGGCGTAACACCTCCCGGGTGCCGATAATAATACCGTCGTTCAGCGGGGTGTGTTGCTGCCTCGGCGCCGGCCGCTCCGCCGCCAGAAGCTGGGCGTGGTATTTAGGCGGCAGCCCCCATTCATTGGCCAGTAGTTGTGACGTGGCCCACTGGTAGCGGGAAAGGGCGATGTGGATCAGCGAGGGTGGCGGTTCCGCCAGCCCGGATTCCGTCCTGCAGACGCGCTGCAACTCCCTTCGTAGTGTGATGTAAGAGAGTGCTGGCAATAGGCCTGCCATGAAATAGACGCTGCTATCCTGGCCCTGAATCTTCGCAATCAACTCCGCACTGCGGGCACAGGTGAGCCCCCAGCGCCATACCCGTTGTGCAAAGAGTGCTTCCCGACTGTTCCTGGCTGCCATCATCGGCCGCATGATGGCGGCGGAAATAACGTTGCGAATACCGTCCATACCCAGAACAAAGACCGCCTGGTCCACCGAGTCGATGGACTGGTCGCCG
This sequence comes from Marinobacter sp. DS40M6, assembly GCF_028581595.1. NCBI lineage: Bacteria > Pseudomonadati > Pseudomonadota > Gammaproteobacteria > Pseudomonadales > Marinobacteraceae > Marinobacter > Marinobacter sp. DS40M6. The sequence goes on from NZ_JAFCAE010000007.1 coordinate 192,881, forward strand.
GTGCGGAAGTAAGGGCTGTTGGCAATTTGCAGTAGTTGGTCGGTCAACGCGGGGTCATTGAGGATGATCTCCGTCAGTTGGTTACGGCCTGTATTGGCATCGGAGAGTGCCCGCATTAGCATCGGCAGGGTCATGGGTTGGCGCGGTAATTCGTCCAGTTCACTATTGGCGATTCGCCAGCGCAGTTTTTCCAGCACTTCATCCCATTGCCCGGTTTCTGAGCGCAGCGTGGCAGGGGGTGAGTCAAGCAGCCAGCAAAACAGACGTTCTTCCAATTTGTCGATCAGGGCCGGGTCTATGTCCGGGCTGTCGTTTGTTGAAACAACCGGGTTGAGCAGGCGGGATTCAGGTGCTGTTGCGGTTGTTGGTTTGTCGGACGAGAAAAGTCCTGAAATCCAGGAAATAAAGCCTGGCATCCGATGCCTCCGGGAAAAGAATAGTCGCCGGGAAATACATACCCGTACACCGCGAGTATAGAATGAGCTAGCGGCTATGCACAGTATAACAGCAGGCTTTTTGGCACTAGAGCCTCAGAAAACAGAGCCTCCGAAGACAAACACCAATTGGCAGATACCGGCGGCGAAACCCAGGAAGGCGCCCACCAGGATCAGTTTGATTTCGTCCTCCTGGAAGCAGGGTCGAAGAAGGTCTTGAAATTCCTCAGATGAGAGGGCAATCATGCGCTCCACCATGATGCTTTCCACGGCCCTTGCCCGGTCGGTTTCGAACACCGGGTTATTGAAGGAGGTTTGCGAAATTTCGATGGCTTTTTTGCCGACCTGGTTCTTTAGGGTCGCAAAGCCTGTTGGTCCAAACGCCATCTGGGTCAGGGCCTTACCCATGCCGGCGGTTTCGTCCACCAGGGGTTTAATGTGTTTTTTGACCATGTTGCGGGCCCGGTCGCCCTTTGGGCCCTCCAGTATGGCGTTGATGATGTTGCCAACCGTGAGTATTTCGTGGGTGACGATGTGGCAGAAGGATTCGGCGACTTCCTGCTGGCGTTTGAGGAACAGTCCCTGGAATCGGAAAGGGCCGACTTTCTTTTCGTGCAAGGGCCGGAAGATCACGTTCAGCGCGATCCAGTTGGTCGCCCAACCCACCATCAGGCCGAAGAAAGGCAGTACCCACCAACTTTGGTAGAAATACCAGACGGTCATCTGAACCAGGCCGAACAGGAAGCCGAAATAGAAGCCGGAGTTGATGATGAAACGGAATTCCACTTCCCCGCACTCGATGAAGATCCGGTTCAGCAGCCGTTTGTCCTTGGCCAGGCGTTCGATGACCATGCTTTTGATGTCGAGCAGGTCTTCGATGTTGTCGGAAACGTCACCCACCAGGTTGTCCACCAGTTGCGGGGTGGACTTGCGTACTCGGTCGTAGACCATGTTCCTGGCTGAGGAGGGCAGGTTTTCCCAGAAGGTGGGGTATTCCTTGAGCATCAGTTCGTCGACGTATTCTTCGGTGCGGGGTTCGACGGTGTAGAGGATGTGGGCTGCCAGTACCTTGGGGTCGATTTGCTGGAAGATTTCCTGCACGGTGCCAATCTTGGAGATGGTGGCGTCGACGCTGATGGCGGCCATTTTTCGGGCCTTTGAGGGGATGATGCCCTGCCAGCCCAGTAACGGGGGCTTGCCGACGAATTCCAGCGGGTAGAAGGTCATTTTGATGGCCAGCCAGTTCGTGGTCCAGCCGATCAGGGCGGCAATGACGGGGATACTGAGGTATTGCCAGAATTCTGGGGTGCTTAGCAGGCTTGTCATCCGGTGTTCGCTTTTTGGGTTCTGGAGTTTGCTGCATTACGGGGAGGCCTTTCCAAAACACGCTCCTTGCGGCACGTCCCTGTGGCGCTTGGGCTCCGCCATCCATGGCTCCGCACAGTTTTGGAAAGGCCTCCCCGTAATACAGCCCCGACTACAGAGCTATCCTCAACAGACTTATCACTCGACAGGGATAATGTTGTCGGGGGCCGGCTCTGTCAATGACTTGAGCGCCAGATTGAGATGGCGGCACAGTCGGTAGGTTCAACCGCCGATATCACCCCACAACCACTGGCACAGTGCCATGGCGGCAACCGGGGCGGTTTCGGTGCGTAAAACGCGGGGGCCGAGGGCAACGGGGAGGAAGCCGGCGGTTTCGGCAGCGGTGATTTCGTCCGGGCTGAGGCCGCCTTCGGGACCGATCATTAGCGCGACGCGGGCGGGTTTGGCCAGGGTGTCCAGGGATTGTTCGGTGCGGTGGTGTAGAACCAGGCGCAAGTCGCAGTCACCCGAGCTTTCAAACCATTCCGACAGTGTCATCACCGGTACTATCTCGGGCACCCGGGCTCGGCCGCATTGTTCGGCAGCGCTGATAGCAACGGATTGCCAGTGGCGCAGGCGTTTGTCTTCACGGTCGCCTTTGAGTTTGACGTCGCAGCGTTCGGTGGTGAGAGGGACGATGCGGGTAACGCCCATTTCCACAGCTTTCTGAACGGCGTAGTCCATACGGTCGCCTTTGGAGAGGGTCTGGCCGAGTACGATCTCCAGGTGGGACTCGGTGGCATTGGCGGACGGCGTTCCTACCTCGACCGACACGTGTTTCTTGCCGGCCTCGGTGATGGTGGCGGGGTAGTCGTTGCCGTCGCCATTGAACAGCAGCAGTTCCTGGCCGGGTTGCATGCGCAGCACACGGCCGACGTGTTGCGCTGCATTGTCGTCCAGGCCGGCCGTGGCGCCTTCACTCAGGGGTGAGTCGGTGTAGATGCGGGGGATGCGCATGGTGTTTGTCAGTCCCGTACGGCGATTTCGATGCCTTCTGTGGCCACTTGGGCCAGGTGGCGGATCTGTTCTTCGGTGATCACGTAAGGGGGCATAAAGTAGACTACGTTACCCAGTGGCCGCAATAGCGACTGGCGGGTGAGCGCATGCTGGTATACGCGGATGCCGCGCCGCTCCTGCCAGGGGAAGGGCTCTTTGGTGGCTTTGTTTTTCACCATTTCCACCGCCAGGGTCATGCCGTGCTGGCGGATGTCGCCGACGTTGGGGTGGTCCGCCAGGTGGGCGACGGAGTCAGCCATGCAGGTGCTCAGGCGTTTGTTGTTTTCGATGACGTTGTCGTCGCGGAAGATGTCCAGGGTGGCCAGCGCCACGGCGCAACCGATGGGGTTGCCGGTGTAGCTATGGCTGTGCAGGAAGGCCTTCAGGGTTTCGTAATCGTCGTAGAAGGCGTTGTAGACGGTGTCCGTTGTCAACACCACCGACAATGGCAGGTAGCCCGCGGTCAGGCCTTTGGACAGGCACATAAAATCCGGAGTGATACCGGACTGCTCGCAGGCGAACAGGGTGCCGGTGCGGCCGAAGCCAACTGCGATCTCGTCGGCGATCAGGTGCACGCCATATTTGTCGCAGGCTTCGCGCAGTTTGGTGTGGTAAATCGGGTGGTGCATGCGCATGCCGCCTGCGCACTGAATCAGTGGTTCGACCACCACGGCACAGATTTCGTCATGCTTTTCGGCCAGTAACGCGTCCATGGCCTCGAACTGCCGCAGCGCGTACTCCTCGTCGGTCTCGCCCGGCTCCTTGTTGAACGCATCCGGGGAGGGCGCGGTCATGACTTCCATCAGCAGCGGCTGATAGGTGTCCTTGTAGAGAGCAACATCGCCCAGTGCCAGTGCCCCCAGGGTTTCGCCATGGTAGCTGTTGCTCAGGTTGACGAAGTTTTTCTTGCCCGGTTTGCCCTGATTCTTCCAGTAGTGGAAGCTCATCTTGAGCGCAGCTTCAATAGCAGATGAGCCGTTGTCGGCGTAGAAGCACTTATTGAGGCCTTCAGGGGTCACTTCGATCAGTCTCTCGGAGAGGCTGACCACCGGCTCGTGGGTAAACCCCGCCAGGATCACATGCTCCAACTGACCAATCTGCTCCTGAATAGCCGCGTTGATTCTGGGGTTCGCATGGCCGAACAGGTTGACCCACCAGGAGCTCACGGCGTCGATGTAGCGGTTGCTTTCGAAGTCCTCAAGCCAGACACCTTCGCCCCGTTTGATGGGCACCAGGGGCAAGGTGCCTTCGTGGTCTTTCATCTGGGTGCAGGGGTGCCATACGGATTTGAGGCCGCGGGCGACGAGGTCAGCGTTGCGCATGATAAATCTCCGTCAAACGGTGGGGTTCTGTCAGGTTCCAACAAAAGGTCAGCTGTTAACCAGTGCGAATATTACAGTTAACAACGCCTGCTGACCACTATGCCATCCACCGATGACCGGCGGGCCAATGTGTGAATGAAACTCACCGCGCACAATCAGGCCATTCTTATACGGAGGCCTTTATGGAACTGGAATTGAGACATTCATACGATGCTGGCCTGGACCGGGTGCTGGGTGCGTTCTTCGACGAGGCCCATATCCAGGAGAAAAACCAGCGGCTGGGTTCGCGCAATGTGAATATACCGGAGCTGACCCGTGACGACTTGTCCGCGAAGGTGGTGGTTGAGCGTGAAATGACAGCCTCCACCGAGGTGCCCGGCATCCTGGCGAGCTTTCACAAAGAGTGGAATCGCGTACGCCAGGAAGAGCACTGGTTCCGCAAGGACGACGGGGAATGGCATTGCGAGTTCCGGGTAAAAATTGAAGGCGTGCCCGCGAAGATCAAGGGCAATATGCGCCTGCAGGGCACAGACCAGGCCTGCATCAACTACGTTACGCTGAATGTCTGGTGCGAAGTGCCGTTACTGGGCAAGAAGATTGCGCGGTTTCTGGCGGATGATTCCCATACCAAGATCGAGAAGGAGTATAGGATCACCCGCCAGTTGTTATGACATTGCGGTTAACGTTATTGGCGATCAGGCCCGCCAAAATAGCGACCAATCTGCAGGCCCAGATAGCGAGCGTCCCGATCATAACTGTCCAGTTCGGCTCGAATGAACCAGGCGGATTCCAGCGGTCGGTATTGAACGCCGACACCCAGTGCCAACTGCAGTGTTGACTGCTCGTCATAGCCGATTCTGCTGTCGCTGGCGCTGTTCTGAATCAGTGACGCACCCACCTTAACGAAGGCGTTGAAGCGGTGGCCAGGCTCCCGAATCCAGTAGCCGGCCATGAGTGACGGAACCTGGTAGTCGATATGGGCGTCGGGAGTCACTCGCTCCAGAGCTGGGTTTCGGTTGCCAAGACCGGCCTCACCGAGATCGCTGTATGCCAGCTCCCAGAACCAGTGGGGCGCAAAGTGATGGCCAACCGCAACCTTCCAACCCCAGTCAGAGTCGTCGTTGGTGCGCCAGCCATTGCTTTCGCCTTCTGGATCTATGTGGGTAACTCCCAGCCCTAGGTTGCCATAAAAACAACCCGAGAACTGCGCGTCGTCCTCACTGTCGTCATCCATAACGATTTCATGGTTTGAAGACAGCTGGTATCCGCACAGACCTGCGTCTGCCTGGGAAAGCCCAGGCAAACCGAGGGCCACTGCTGCGACCAGCAGCGGACGTGCGTGTTTGTATCCAGCGCGGCGTACCAGTACGAGTGCCAACAGTGCGATCAACATCCAGATACCGACACCCCCGGCTCCTCTGACAGCTGTTTCCAGTTCGCCGCCGTTGTCGAGGCGGTCAATCTGCCCGTCACCATCGAAGTCGCGTCCTTCAAGATCATCGTTGTAGCCATCTCCATCGGAATCAATGTCACGGTAGTCTTCACGTCCGTCCCCGTCAAAATCAGTGGGAGACCAGCGACGGGAAGTGTTGCCGTTAATTCCCAGCAGATCCACCATGCCATCGCCGTTGCTGTCGACCTGACGAATATCGACGCCCTTGTCAGCTGCTTCCACCAGGTCAACAATGCCGTCGTTGTCCGAATCGAGATCCCGGAAGTCTGCAGTGCCATCGGCATCTGAATCGATGGGCAGGGAATCTGCTGCTATGCGATCATCGAGACCATTAAGGTCGGCGTCGAGGAACTGGTCGACGTAGGTGTCTGAGTCTGCATCCAGCCGCCCCCGATTGGCTTCAAGTACATCGCTGATGCCGTCGTTATCGCTGTCCGGATCAAGACTGTCTGGCAGGTTATCGCCGTCGGTATCGACGAGACCGCTACCTTCCGCGACGTCAGGAATGCCGTCGTTGTCGTCGTCCAGGTCAGCACGGTTGTTGATGCCGTCCAGATCGTAGTCTTCCAGAGAACCGAATCCGAAGTCGCTTTCGTCAACAATGTCGGCGATGCCGTCACCGTCCCGGTCGGCCGCATCGTCGACAAGGCCATTATTGTCGGCATCGACAGTGGCGGCGTCATCGCGATTGCTGATGTCGAAGGGCCCGCTGCCGTCGTTGGCAGGGTTCGAGCTCTCGATATCACGGTAGTTCGGCAGCGCGTCAGCATCGTCGTCCGCAGGATTAAACAGGGTGCCCTGGTTGTTGGCCGGATCGTCGATCAGGCCATCTTCCGGCGCGCTGTC
>NZ_JAFCAE010000007.1:199396-232749 GCF_028581595.1 Marinobacter sp. DS40M6
CTGTCGGTATCGAGCGCATCGATAACGCCGTCGCCGTCACTGTCGCGTGGGTTCGACAGGTCACCACCGAACTCCTCCGCATCCGGAATGCCGTCGCCGTCGGAGTCGGCGACCGAAGGATCTGTGCCGGCCGCAATTTCAAAGCCATCGGGCACTCCGTCTTCATCCTCGTCACAGCGAGAGACGGTGTCGTCCGGTGAACAGACGTCTTTTACAAGGTTCACCTGGTCGGTGGCCTGATTGGTCGCCGTGTCACGGATAATCGCGTTAATGGAGATCGGGCCATCGTCGAGCTCGGTTGTATCAAACACCACCGAGAATGAACCTCCACCGTTGCCGTCATCGGCACAGGCAATGCCTGTCCGGGAGAGAGTTGTGCTGGCATTGCTGATATCGAGATCAAGGCTGTCATTCACCGCACTACAACTGCCGGCCACGGTGTAGGCCGGGGTGGTGGTGCTGTCCGGCCCTACGGTGTTGTCCAGCGATACGGTGGGCAAAGTGACGTCGACAGTAAGTTCGTCGGCGGTGACGTCGGTGCTTTGCTGGCCAACGGAGTCGGTGACGGTAGCCACCACCTCATACTGCCCGTCGTTTAGCTCGGCGCTGGCAGGAATCACAAGCGTCCAGCTATTGCCGGTCAGCGTGAGATTGCCATCGCCTTCCGTATAGTTTCTGGTGTTGACACTCACGGTCAGCGAAGCACCGGAAAATACCACTGCACTACCGGTCAGTTCGGGCGTGCTGTCGTTGGTCAGCAGGCTGTCCACAGTGGGGCGTTCAACCAGAGTGATCGTACCGGTGTTGCCGATGGCGACGCCGTTGATCGTGCCGGTGATGTTGGAGCTGCCGGTGGTGTTGTCGGAGGTGAACGTGGCGCTGTAGCTGCCGTCGCCGTTGTCCGTCACGTTGCTAATGGTGCCAAGCGTTGCGCTCAGGGTAACGGTGTCACCGCCGGTGGTCAGGGCATTGCCGTTTTCATCGATGGCCTGAACCGTTAGGCCACTCTGCGTGTTGCTGTCTGCGACCAGAGTTGGCAATGACGTGGCGATAGTGCTCTGACTGCCATTGGCATCACCGGGCACAAACTCCACGCTGGCCGTATCACTGATCTGTGCTGCATCGAGAGTACCTCTCACCAGCGCTGTTCCGGCCTCGGTAGACGAGGTCAATGTGGCTGTGTAGGTACCGTCGGCGTTGTCGGTTACCGGGCCAAGACTGCCTGAAGAGGTGGTGAGGACAACCGCGTTTCCACCCGAATCGAGGCTGTTCCCGTTTGCGTCGACGGCTTGAACCGTCACAGTAGAGGTTGTGGTGCCGTCCGCGGTAATTGTTGATGGTGCAGCCGAAATGATCGTGTTGGCGGCTGTGGCTGGCCCCGCAACAAAGGTGACGCTGGCGCTATCGGTGATCGAAGCTGCGTTCAGTGTACCGCTGACTGTGGCCGTTCCTTTAACCGTGGATGAGGTTAGCAGAGCCGTATAGGTGCCATCGCCATTGTCTGCGAAGTTGGACAGTGTTCCGGCGTTTGAGCTCAGGGAAACAGTGTCACCGCCTGCAGTCAGGTTGTTGCCGTTGGCATCCTTGGCTTGCACCGTAATCGTGGTGTTGGACGTACCATCAGCAGTAATGGAAGAAGGGGTAGCCGTAATCGTGGATGTGGCTGCCGAGGCGTCACCTGGCACAAATTCCACACTGGCAGTGTCGGTTATGTCGGTGCCATTCACCGTGCCGGAAATTGATGCGGTTTCAGCGGTTGTTGACGAAGTCAGCGTCGCCGAATAGGTACCGTCTCCGTTGTCGGTGACGTTGCTCAGAGTACCCGCGGTTGTTGCTAGCACTATGGCATCGCCACCGGAGGTGAGGGCATTGCCATTGGCATCGATTGCCTGGACAGTCACGGTAGAAGTGGTTACGCCATCGGCGGTAATCGACAGTGGCGCAGCCGTCAGCGTGGTGTTGGCCGCCGATGCCGGGCCCGGGGTGAAGGTAACCGTGGCGTCATCGACAACAGATTCACCGTCAATAGTGCCGGTAACCGTTGCATTACCCGCGGTTGTGCTGGATGTCAGGATGGCAGAATAGGTGCCATCACCGTTGTCTGTCACGGTGCCAAGGGTACCGCTGGTGGTTGAGAATGTAACGGTCTGGCCACTGAACGACGTGTTGTTCCCTGCTACGTCCCTGGCCTGGAGCGTGACTGTGGACGTGGAAACGCCGTCGGCGACAATAGAAGCGGGGTTGGCTGACAATGTTGAGTCTTCTGCGGTGCCCGGTAGCTCCGGCCCCTCGTTCTGTACATGGGTGAAGCTGACAGAATTGAAGTCCTGCTGGACAGGGAAGCCGCCATCGTCATAGAACAGCAGCGCTTCGATGGTGTAGGTGCCGCTTTGCTCGTCGATCTGGTATGTCGGGCTGTAGGATTTGGTCAGGGTTTCTCCAGCCGTTGCGGAAAAGTCTTCGGAGAGAACACCAATGTTGTTCCCGTCCGGATCAATCACGTTCAGTTCCACGCGATAGTCGCCGGTGGTGTTGATGTCTATAACCGCATCGACATCCATGGTGACTGTGGAGCCGGCAATACCGTAATTGGTGATGCTGAATGCCGTAGTGTCGGCATCCTCTTCCGAGCCACCGTCGATCAGCAACTGGCCCCAGTAGACGGTTAGCAGCCAACCATCACTGATTTCGATTCTCAGGAGGTTGTTGCCCGGCTGGATAAGGCCCGGATCAACGGAGAACCGCGTAGTGTTGTCGATGCCGTTTTCGCCGGACAGTGTCCCGATCTCAACGCCATTCAGAAAAACGGTGTCGATCTCCCCCGCCTCTTCGTCAACGTCGTTGGCGTTGATGGTCAGAACAGCACTGGTGGCTGGCAGCGCGCCGGTAACATCGATATTGAATTCAATGGGGTAGTTGGGGTAATTGGCGGTGTTATTGCCAAGTCTTACGTCCATGTCGCCATCGGCAGAGCCGGAGCCTGCATTGTCTTCGTTGTCTGTGTCGGTGTAATAGGTTTCACCGGCAAATGCTTGCGCACTTACCTGAAAAACCAGGAGACACAGCAAAAGCCTGAAAATGATCGCCGGAAAACGGCATCCTTGGTTTGATGACACGGGAATCCCCCTCCATTTTTTATCGTATAAAGCTCTTCATCGAAGGCTCATAGGTGGTAGAAAACGATCCGCGCATACAACTCCGTTGATCACTTTTCAAACACCGCTATTAGACTTAATAAACGTTAATAAACCCAGAAAAGTTGCACTTCGAACTGTTAAAAAATGTAATTTTTTTAGAGGGTTATTTGAGGGGGTATAGGAGAAATTATGAGTAGGTTGCTACTGTTAAGGCTGGTGTAAAAAGCGGGTTGAGTGATTGAGGCCCCCGGTTTCGGGGGCTTGCGTCGTAAGTCAGTGCGCCAACACCCGGCTCAGGAATGCCTGGGTGCGTTCATTCTGCGGATTGTCGAACACATCCGCCGGTTTGCCTTCCTCGACAATCTGGCCTTCGTGAATGTAGATCACGCGGTCGGCCACTTCCCGGGCGAAGCCCATTTCGTGGGTGACCACCATCATGGTCATACCTTCCTTGGCCAACTCTCGCATCACGTCCAGCACTTCGCCGATCATTTCCGGGTCCAGCGCGGAGGTGGGTTCGTCGAACAGCATCAGCCGGGGTTCCATGGCCAGTGCGCGGGCAATGGCTACGCGCTGCTGCTGGCCGCCCGAGAGCTGGCTGGGAAACTTGTCAGCCTGGCTGCCGATACCGACGCGGTTCAACAGTCTCTCCGCCGTAGCGTTGGCGACAGTTTCGGGGGCATCCTTGACCTTTCGGGGCGCGAGCATGATGTTCTTTTTCACCGTCAGGTGCGGGAACAGGTTGAACTGCTGGAACACCATGCCGACTTCCTTGCGGATTTCAGCCAGGGCTTTCGGGTTGCCACTCTTCGGGGCAAGCTCGTTACCGTCCACCACCAGCTTGCCGGACTCGAACTCTTCCAGGCCGTTAACGCAGCGGATGAGGGTGGATTTGCCGGAGCCACTGGCGCCGATAACCACCACCACTTCGCCGGCTTCAACGGTCAGGTCAATTTCCTTGAGGACATGCAGGGTACCGAAGTACTTGTTCATGCCCTGCATTTGCACGATCTGTGTCATGGGTACCTATCCTTCAGACAGAAGCCAGTCCGCGCCGCTCTATCAGGCGGAGCACGAGTGAGAGGGAGAGGGTAATCGCGAGGTACATGATCGCCACCACGAAGTAGACCTCGAAGGCAGTAAAGGTGTTAGCGATGTACACCTGGCCCTGGCGAACCAGCTCGCCCACACCGATGACCGAGAACAGTGATGTGTCCTTGATGCTCACGATCGCCTGATTGCCCAAGGGCGGAATCATGCGGCGGAAGGCCTGGGGCCAGATAATCGACCAGAAGGTCTGGGAGCGCGACAGGCCCAGCGACAGGCCGGCTTCGGTCTGGCCCTTGTCGATGGATTGCACGCCGCCCCGGACCACTTCGGAAATATAGGCGCCGGAGTTCAGGGCAATGGCGGCGATACCGGCGGTCAGCGGGTCAATCGGGCCGCCAACCAGATCGGGCAGACCGTAAAAGATAAAAAGCACCTGCACGAGAATGGGGGTGCCGCGGAAAATTTCGATGTACGCGGTTGCGGGCCAGCGAAAAAACCATTTTTTGTTGATGCTCAGCAGGCCGAAAATAATGCCCAGCACAAAACCAATGGCGAGGCCGCCAAAAGAAATAAGCAGGGTATAGGGAATACCTTTGAGCAAATAAGGAACGGCGTTGATGGCTGCCTGCCAGTCAAACTGAAACTGGAATTCCACAGTGGATGTCTCCGTTGGATGGGGAGTTACCAGCCGGGGTGTTGTGCACCCCGGCTGTGGTTTTCAGTTTTACATGTCTTCCGGCATGGGGCCGAACCACTTCTCGTAGATTTTCTTGTAGGTGCCGTCTTCCTTGATGGAAGCCAGGGCTTCGTTAACGTCATCCACCCACTCACTGCCGTTTTTCAGGGCGATGCCGTACTGCTGGCCTTCGTACAGCTTGCCAACGGTTTTAACTTTGCCTTCACCACGGGTGCTGGCGAAGTAGCCAACGTTGGGCGCATCGTAGAAAACGGCGTCAACGGCGCCTGACATAAGCGCCATGTACATGTCTGAACTGCCTGGGTAGGGCGTTACGCCGTCATTTTCGTCCAGCGTTTTCATCAGGTAGTCGTAGCTGGTGCTGCCGATCTTGGTGCCGATCTTCACACCTTCGAGATCTGAAATTTCCTCGACTTTTCCATTGTCCTGGCGCACCAGGATGCGCAGGCCGGAGTCGTAATACGGATCGGAGAAATCAACGATTTCCTCACGTTCTTCGGTGATGGTGATCCCGGCAATGGCGATGTCCACGTTGCCCGTCTGCAGGGCAGGGATGATGCCGTTAAAGTCCATGGTGTTCAGGTCGATCTCAAAGCCGGCACGGTCTGCCACTTCGCGGATGATCTCCATGTCGAAACCGATCATCTCGCCGGTCTCCTGGTCCATCATTTCGAACGGCACGAAGCTGGGGTCGGTGACGACGCGCAGGGTCTCTGCGCTGGCAGTGCCTGCGGCAACGGTAAGTGCCAGTGTTGCGCCAACCGTCTTAAGCCATTTGGTGCTCATACAATCTCCTGTTTTTACTTTTGTTGCCCGTGCACCCGGTGGAGTGCTCCAGAAATGCGGGCTGATCAAGCCTGTTCTTTCCGGGGGCGGTTTGTGGAACTGCAACCCTTACACTTTAGACCATCAGGCGGAGAAATGCAGAAAATCAAATGGTTGGAGGGGAGCCCTCTCCCGTGGAGGGAGAGGGTTTGGGGAGAGCAGCGAAACTTAAAACGCAATCTTCTCCCGCTCGCCAATCCCCAGGTTTTTCCAGATACTCAGGCTCGGTTCCGCCTGGTTCAGGGTATAGAAGTGAAGCCCGGGCGCCCCGGCGGCAAGCAGTTTCGCGCACATTTCGGTGATCACTTCCTCACCAAACTTGCGGATGCTGTCGCTGTCGTCGCCGTAGGCTTCCAGCTGCTTGCGGATCCAGCGGGGGATCTCCGCACCGCACATGTCCGAGAAGCGGGTCAGGTTGGAGAAGTTGACGATGGGCATAATGCCCGGCACCACCGGAATGGTAACGCCCATCTTCTCCAGACGGTCGATAAAGTAGAAGTAGCTGTCCGCGTTGAAGAAGTACTGGGTGATGGCGCTGTTGGCGCCTGCTTCAACCTTGCGGGCGAAGTTCTTCAGGTCGTCTTCCGCGGTGCGGGCCTGGGGGTGGAACTCCGGGTAGGCCGCTACTTCAATATTGAAGGTATCGCCGCTGTACTCGCGGATAAAGCTGACCAGCTCATTGGCGTACCGCAGTTCACCGGCGGCGCCCATGCCTGACGGCATGTCGCCACGCAGGGCGACGATGCGGTTGATGCCGTTGTCGCGATAGACATCCAGCAGTTCCGCAATGCTGTCGCGGGTGGCGCCCACGCAGGACAGATGCGGTGCGGTGGACACGCCCCGTTTGTGAAGGTCCAGCACCGTCTGCACAGTGCGGTCCCGGGTGGAGCCGCCGGCACCGAAGGTGACCGAGAAGAAATCCGGGTCAACCTCGGCCAGCGTATTGCGCACGCCCTGCAGCTTTTCCCAACCCTTGTCGGTCTTGGGCGGGAAAAACTCAAAGCTGAAGCGGCGTTTGAACTGTTTCTGGGTTTCCATGCTGCTACCTGATCAGTACTTGTAACTTTCCGGCTTGTACGGGCCTTCGACCGGTACGCCAATATACTTCGCCTGCTCAGGTGTCATCTTGGTGATCACGCCACCAAAGCCTTCCACCATGGCGCGGGCCACTTCCTCGTCCAGATGCTTGGGCAGAACCTGAACATAGATACCCTTTTCGCGGGCCTCTTCCGGAAGGTCGGCAAACTTGCGCTCGAACAGGTACATCTGTGCCAGCACCTGGTTGGCGAAGGAACCGTCCATGATCCGTGACGGGTGACCGGTGGCGTTACCCAGGTTAACCAGGCGGCCTTCGGACAGCAGGATCAGATGGTCGTTGGCGGCCTTGTCGCGATACACCACGTGCACCTGCGGTTTGACCTCGTCCCACTCCCAGTTCTTGCGCATGTAGGCGGTGTCGATTTCGTTGTCGAAGTGGCCGATGTTACACACCACGGCGCCGCTCTTGATCGCCTTGAGCATGTTGGCATCACACACGTTCATGTTGCCGGTGGTGGTGACCAGCAGGTCGGTGTTCTGCAGCAGTGCCTTGTCCACGCCTGCTTCAGTGCCGGTGTTGACACCATCGAGGTACGGCGACACCACTTCGAAACCGTCCATGCAGGCCTGCATGGCGCAGATCGGGTCGGCTTCGGTAACCTTCACGATCATGCCTTCCTGACGCAGGGACGCAGCAGAACCCTTGCCCACATCGCCGTAGCCGATGACCAGCGCTTTCTTGCCGGCCAGCAGGTGGTCGGTGGCGCGCTTGATGGCGTCGTTCAGGCTGTGGCGGCAGCCGTACTTGTTGTCGTTCTTGGACTTGGTCACTGCGTCGTTGACGTTGATGGCCGGCACTTTCAACTTGCCGTCCCGCAGCATTTCCTGCAGGCGGTGTACACCGGTGGTGGTTTCCTCGGTGACACCGTGGCAGTTAGCCAGAATCTCCGGATACTTTTCATGGAGCAGGGCCGTCAGGTCGCCGCCGTCGTCCAGAATCATGTTGGGTTCCCAGCCGTCCACGTCGGCACCAACGGTACGCTCGAGGCACCAGTCGTATTCCTCGTCGGTCTCACCTTTCCAGGCGAAAACAGGGACACCACTCTCGGCAATAGCGGCGGCTGCCTGATCCTGGGTCGAGAAGATGTTGCAAGATGACCAGCGCACTGTGGCGCCCAGCTCAACCAGTGTTTCGATCAGCACGGCGGTCTGGATGGTCATGTGAATGCAGCCCATGATGTTGGCGCCTTTCAGCGGCTGCTCGGTTTTGTATTTCTCACGCAGGGCCATCAGCGCAGGCATTTCGCCTTCGGCGATGTTGATTTCCTTACGGCCCCAGCCCGCGAGAGAGATATCGCGAACTTTGTAATCATCGAATTGCTTCAGTTTTTCTGCCGGAGTGCTCATGGTGTTCTCCCGTCGTATAAATAGTGGTGATGGTCGTGTGTACGACCGGTCTTCAAATCAAATACCAGCGGCATCCTTCAACAGGTCGGCCCGATCCGTCTTCTCCCATGGGAAGGACGTAAACGTCTTACCGCCAACGGTCATCTCAACAGGCTCGCGACCAAAGTGGCCGTAGGCCGCGGTGGCCCGATACATCGGGTGCAGCAGGTCCAGCATGTTGGTAATTGCATACGGGCGCAGGTCGAAGTGCTCGCGGACCAGCTTGATGATCTTGTCGTCGCTGATCTTCCCGGTGCCGAAGGTATTCAGGGAAATGGACGTTGGCTGCGCCACGCCGATGGCGTAGGACACTTGGATCTCGCATTTCTCAGCCAGGCCAGCAGCGACAATATTCTTGGCGACGTAACGGCCGGCATAGGCCGCGGAACGGTCGACCTTCGAGGGGTCCTTGCCGGAGAAGGCGCCGCCGCCGTGACGGGCCATGCCGCCGTAGGTGTCGACGATGATCTTGCGACCGGTCAGGCCGCAGTCGCCCACAGGGCCGCCGATCACGAACTTGCCAGTCGGGTTGATGTGGAACTGGGTATCCTTGTGCAGCAACTCCGCCGGCAGAGCGTGCTTGACGATCAGTTCCATGACGGCTTCTTTCAGATCTGCCTGGGACACGTCTTCGTCGTGCTGGGTGGACAGAACAATGGCGTCGATGCCGGTGACCTTGCCGTTTTCATAGCGGCAGGTGACCTGGCTTTTCGCATCGGGGCGCAGCCATGGCAGCAAGCCGCTCTTGCGGGCTTCTGCCTGGCGTTGTACCAGACGGTGAGAGAAAGTGATTGGGGCCGGCATCAGCACGTCGGTTTCGTTGCTGGCGTAGCCGAACATCAGGCCCTGGTCGCCGGCGCCCTGGTCTTCCGGCTTCTGGCGGTCAACACCCTGGGCAATGTCCACGGACTGCTTGCCGATGATGTTGATAATGCCGCAGGTGTCACCGTCGTAGCCCACGGTAGAGGAGGTGTAGCCGATGTCCTTGATCACGCCGCGCACCAGATCTTCCAGATCCACCCAGGCGCTGGTCGTGATTTCACCACCGACGATAGCGACCCCGGTCTTTACCATGGTTTCGCACGCAACCCGGGCATGGGGGTCGTCAACCAGAATGGCGTCGAGGACGGCATCGGAAATCTGGTCAGCCAATTTATCAGGGTGGCCTTCAGAGACCGATTCGGAGGTAAAGACGCTGTAGTCAGACATAGGGTTGCTCCTCTGTGAGCGTTGCAAATTCGGGCCGGCAATGGATTTTTGAGTGGGGCCGGCAGTTTTGATGTTGGTATCGTAAATCAGTTTTCAGAGTCTGCATATTTCTATATCAAAAAAAATTGATACAGTTTTTATTTCTGTCCTATGTGGACTCTGCGGTTTTCCAGAATTCTCTCACCTGCACCTGGAAGCCGTTTCTCAGCCCGATGAACAGCGACTCACCAGCAACCAGGCCTGCATCGGTGGCCCAACTGGTAAGCTCTTCCGGTTCAAAGCCCAGCCACAGATCGCCGCAGGCTTCCTTCGCCCAATCCTGGTCATGGCTGCACAGATCGCTGACGAACAGGCAACCTCCGGTGTTCATCAATGCCGAGGCATCGAGAAAAATGTCCGCGGGGCTGGGTACGTGGTGTAGGACCATGTTGGCCACCACCAGATCAAAATCGTCACCACGAGCCAAAAGGTTGTCGGTGACACCTTCAATCAGATCGACATTGTTCAGACGTTCTTCAATGCAGGTACGGGTGGCCTTGGCCAGCATGTCGCGGGAGTTATCCAGTGCCACCACGTGCCTGCAGATCTTCGAGAGCACTGGCAGGAATGCACCTTCACCGGGACCGATTTCCAGGGCCGTTTTCCAGTCATGACGCTCGGAACGATTACGAATCAGGTTCGCCACCGGTTCGGCGTAGAGGTCAAACGCGGCAATGAGTTCCTGTTGCTCCCGGAATTTTTCGGCGTAACGGGAGAAGAAGGCCTGGGACTGGTCCGCGCGCTGATTGCGGATGGCTTCGATCTTTTCCTGCAGATGCTCCGGCAGCGGAATACGGTCCACGCTCTGGAAAACCTGGCGGATGGTCTGGTCCGTCAGCTTGTCGCTTTCGAGGTTCAGGGGGCGCCGGTAGAAAATGGCGTTGCCTTCCCTCTGGGGTTCCAGCAGTCCTGCCTTGTGCATCACCTTCAAATGATGACTCATGCCCGACTGGCGCATCTCGAAGAGCTGGCTCAGCTCCAGTACACCGAAGGTGTCCCGACGCAACACCCGCAGAATCTCCAGGCGCAACGGGTCACCGCTCGCTTTGAAGATCGGTGCCAGGGCGTCCACGGAGGACAGGTCAGTTGCAGGTGTGGTCATGGATGTCATGGGAAAGAAGTGTAGGCATGTCTTTCCGGGCAATCAACATCTATATCAAAATAAATTGATATAGATTTAGATCTGTTTGAAAAATCAGATAAAATTTCTGTGCAGAAATTCCGGCGTTGAAAACATCCGTAAAACTTCTATAAAAAGAGTGTCGCCGATTTGCCCCGGTGGTCACTAATCGGCGAAAATACGCGCCTTCTTTTTAACCGTTCACCTTTTGCCGACCAAAAACTGGAGAAACGTCAATGCCGTCTCGCACAGATCTCGCCAACGCCATTCGCGCGCTGAGCATGGATGCGGTTCAGAAAGCCAAATCCGGCCATCCGGGCGCGCCCATGGGTATGGCGGACATCGCCGAGGTCCTCTGGAACGATTTCCTTAGCCACAACCCGGCCAACCCCCAGTGGGCTAACCGTGACCGGTTTGTGCTGTCCAACGGCCATGGCTCCATGCTGCAGTATTCCCTGCTGCACCTGAGCGGCTATGACGTCTCCATCGACGACATCAAGAACTTCCGTCAACTGCACTCCAAAACCCCGGGCCACCCTGAGTACGGTTATACACCGGGCGTTGAAACCACCACGGGGCCGCTCGGGCAGGGCATTGCCAATGCGGTCGGCTTTGCGCTGGCGGAGAAAACCCTGGCTGAGCAGTTCAACCGCCCTGGCCACAATGTTGTTGATCACTACACCTACGCCTTCCTGGGCGATGGCTGCCTGATGGAAGGCATCTCCCACGAGGTGTCTTCCCTGGCCGGCACATTGGGCCTTGGCAAGCTGATCATGTTCTACGACGACAATGGCATCTCCATCGACGGTGAAGTGGACGGCTGGTTTACCGACGACACGCCCAGGCGTTTCGAAGCTTATGGCTGGCAGGTCATTCCCGAGGTTGATGGCCATAACCCGGAGGCCGTTCGCGCTGCGATTGAGGCCGGCCGGGCGAACACAACTCAGCCCACACTGATTTGCTGCAAGACCATCATTGGTTTTGGTTCCCCCAACAAGCAAGGCACCGAAGCCTGTCACGGCGCTGCGCTGGGTGAGGACGAAATTGCACTGACCCGCGAGAAGCTGGGTTGGAACCACGGTGCTTTCGAGATCCCGTCGGAAGTATACGGTGCCTGGGATGCCCGTGAAAAAGGCGCCGCCGCACAGACCGAGTGGGAGCAGGCATTTGCCGCCTACGAAAAGGCGGAACCGGAACTGGCCGCTGAGCTCAAGCGTCGTATGGCCGGAGAACTGCCGGCGGACTTCTCCGAGAAGGCCCAGGCGTATATTCAAGAGTGCCAGGACAAAGGCGAAACTGTTGCCAGCCGCAAGGCGTCCCAGAACACCCTGAACGCCTATGGCCCGATGCTGCCGGAATTGCTGGGTGGCTCTGCCGACCTGGCAGGCTCCAACCTCACTATCTGGAATGGCAGCAAGCCACTGACCAAAGAAGACGCCAGCGGTAACTACGTTTACTACGGTGTTCGCGAATTCGGCATGGCAGCCATTATGAACGGCGTCGCCCTGCATGGCGGCTTCGTACCTTACGGCGCTACCTTCCTGATCTTTATGGAGTACTGCCGTAACGCCGTGCGCATGGCCGCGTTGATGAAACAGCGCACCATCTATGTGTTCACCCACGACTCCATTGGTCTGGGCGAAGATGGTCCTACGCATCAGCCCATCGAGCAGTTGGCGAGCCTGCGCACCACGCCTAATATGAGCACCTGGCGCCCGGCGGATGCCGTTGAGTCAGCGGTCGCCTGGAAAGCTGCCCTGGAGCGTGTCGATGGCCCGACTGCGCTGGTCTTCTCCCGTCAGGGACTGCCGCACCAGCAGCGTGATGCCGAGCAACTGGCCAACATCGCCAAGGGTGGCTACATCCTGTCAGACAGCGAGGGCACGCCGGACCTGATCCTCATCGCCACTGGTGGTGAAGTGGGGCTGGCTCAGGACGCAGCCGAAGCGCTGCGCCAGAAGGGTAACAAAGTTCGCGTGGTGTCCATGCCATCCACCGACACCTTCGACGCCCAGAGCGCCGCCTATAAGCAGGAAGTGCTGCCGCTCGAAGTGACCAACCGGGTCGCCGTCGAGGCCGCTATTGAAGATTACTGGTACAAGTACGTTGGCCTGGACGGCCGCGTGGTGGGCATGAGCACCTTCGGCGAGTCAGCGCCTGCTGGTGAGCTGTTCAAGGAATTCGGCTTTACGGTGGACAACATCATCGCCGTGGCCGGGGAGCTGCTGGAAGCCTGATGAGCACCGCTGCACCGTATCGCATCGCCATCAATGGATACGGCCGTATCGGCCAGTGCGTCTTGCGTGCACTCTACGAGAATCGTTTTCGCGATCACCTTCAGGTGGTCGCGATTAACGAGCTGGCGGACATCGATACCATTGCCCATCTCACCCGCTACGACTCCACCCATGGTCGATTCCAGGGTGAGATAAACGTTGAGGGAGATTCCCTGCTGGTAAACGGGGACCGTATTCGCGTCGTCCGTTGCGCCGAAGTATCGGAGCTGCCCTGGGACGAGCTGGGCATTGATCTGGTGCTGGAGTGCTCCGGTGCTTTCACCGACCGTGCGACGGCCGAGCAACACCTGAAGGCTGGTGCTGAACGCCTGCTGTTCTCACAACCGGCGGAATCCGATGTGGATCGCACCATTGTTTATGGCGTGAATCAGGACCAACTGGCCGAGTCTGACCGTATCGTGGCTGCTGCCTCCTGCACCACCAATTGCCTGGTACCGGTTATCCAGGTACTTGATGAAGCATTGGGGGTGGAGCACGGCACGACAACCACTATTCATGCGGCCATGAATGACCAGCCGGTGATCGACGCCTACCACCATCAGGACCTGCGCCGAACCCGCAGCGCCCTGCACAACATTGTTCCGGTCGACACAGGCCTTGCGAAGGGCATTGAGCGCTTGCTGCCTCACATGGAAGGCAAGTTCAGCTCGGTGGCCATGCGGGTGCCCACCATGAACGTGTCGGCAATCGACATGGTGGTGAATGTCAGAGAAAACACCTCGGTGGAGGCGGTGAACAACTTACTAAAAAACGCCGCCCATGGCCCGCTGAAACACATTCTGGGCTACACCGATGAGCTTCTGGCCAGCTCCGATTTTAATCACGACGCCCACTCCGGCATCGTCGACGGAGGCCAGACGCGCGTAACCGGCGGCACCATGGTGAAGGTGCTGTGCTGGTTTGATAACGAGTGGGGGTTCGCAAATCGGATGCTGGACGTCAGCAAACACTGGCTCTCCAGCCACTGACACATTTTGATCAGGGGATGAACAACGATGACTATCAAGAGAATGACCGATCTGGATCTCGCCGGTAAGCGGGTACTGATTCGTGAAGACCTCAACGTACCGGTAAAAAATGGTGAAGTGTCCAGCGACGCTCGCATCCGTGCCTCGCTGCCGACGATTAAGGCGGCGAAGGACGCAGGCGCAAAGGTCATGCTGATGTCCCACCTCGGCCGCCCGGAAGAAGGCGTTTACGACGAAGCCTCTTCCATGAAACCGGTGGCAGACCACCTCAGCAAGGTACTGGGTCAGGAAGTTCGCCTGATCACCGATTACCTCGAGGGCGTTGATGTAGCCGACGGCGAAGTCGTCCTTTTCGAAAACGTCCGCTTCAACAAGGGCGAGAAGAAAGACGACGAAGAGCTTTCCAAAAAGTACGCAGCCCTGTGCGATGTCTACGTGATGGACGCCTTCGGCACCGCCCACCGCGCCCAGGCCTCCACCCATGGTGTTGCCCGCTTCGCGCCCGAAGCCTGCGCCGGCCCGCTGCTGGCAGCAGAGCTCGAAGCCCTCGGCAAAGCCCTGGATAACCCGGCCAAGCCCGTGGTTGCTATTGTCGGCGGCTCCAAAGTATCCACCAAACTGGACGTACTCAACGCCCTGGAAAAAGTCTGCGACTCCATCATCGTCGGTGGCGGCATCGCCAACACCTTCCTGGCGGCCGCTGGCCATCCGGTCGGCAAATCCCTGTGTGAACACGACCTGATCGACACGGCCCGGGAAATCGCCTCCCGCGTTGAAATACCGCTGCCTGTGGATGTTGTGGTTGCCAGCGAATTCGCCGAAACCGCGACCGCCACCACGAAGAACATCTCCGACGTCAGCGATGATGACATGATCCTCGACGTTGGCCCGGAAACCGCTGGCCAGTTCGCCGAGCTGCTAAAAAGCGCCAAAACCATCCTCTGGAACGGCCCGGTTGGTGTTTTTGAATTTGATCAGTTCAGCAACGGCACCCAGTCCCTGGCGAAAGCCATCGCCGAAAGCGACGCCTTCTCCCTGGCTGGCGGCGGTGATACCGTTGCTGCCGTTGACAAGTACGGTGTGAGTGACAAAATCTCGTACATTTCCACCGGTGGCGGTGCTTTCCTGGAATTTGTGGAAGGAAAGACGTTGCCAGCTGTCGCAGTTCTTGAAGAGCGCGGCGTATAGCACAAGCTTGAATCGCAAGGAGGGCAGAGACACTCTCCCGGGACCGTCAAAAACAGGGATGTTTTTGTCGAGCGTACACGGACGTATTTACAGCGTGTCCCGGGAGAGTGTCTCTGCCCTCCGAAGCAGACTCCAAACCAGAGAAGTCTGCCAAAGACATTGTTTAATAAACCAAGGAGACAACCCCAATGGCCCTGATTTCGATGCGGCAACTGCTGGACCACGCCGCCGAGCATGGTTACGGTGTGCCGGCGTACAACGTGAACAACCTTGAGCAGATGCGCGCGATCATGGAGGCGGCCGACAAGACCGACTCTCCGGTGATTGTTCAGGCCTCTGCCGGCGCCCGCAAATACGCCGGTGCCCCCTTCCTGCGTCACCTGATTCTGGCGGCCATTGAAGAGTTTCCCCATATTCCGGTGGTTATGCACCAGGATCACGGCACCAGCCCGTCCGTATGTCAGCGCTCCATTCAGTTAGGCTTCAGCTCCGTAATGATGGACGGCTCCCTGGGTGAAGACGGTAAGACTCCTACCGACTATGAGTACAACGTCGACGTCACCCGCCGCACTGTGGAAATGGCCCACGCCTGTGGCGTGTCCGTGGAAGGCGAGCTCGGCTGCCTGGGCTCCTTGGAAACCGGGCAGGCCGGCGAAGAAGACGGCATTGGCGCAGAAGGCACCCTGGATCACAGCCAGATGCTGACCGATCCGGAAGAAGCGGCGGATTTCGTCAAGAAAACCCACGTGGACGCCCTGGCCATAGCCATCGGAACCAGCCACGGTGCTTACAAGTTCACCCGTCCGCCGACCGGTGACATCCTGGCCATCGAGCAGATTAAAAAGATCCATGCCCGCATCCCGGACACCCACCTGGTCATGCACGGCTCCAGCTCCGTGCCCCAGGAGTGGCTGAAGATCATCAACGAATACGGCGGTGAAATCCCGGAAACCTACGGTGTGCCGGTTGAGGAAATCGTTGAAGGCATCAAGCACGGTGTTCGCAAGGTCAACATCGACACCGACCTGCGCCTGGCCAGCACCGGCGCAACCCGTCGTTTCCTGGCCCAGAACCCGGCCGAATTCGACCCGCGTAAATTCCTGAAAGAAACCATGAAGGCGATGACGGAAGTCTGCGTCGCCCGCTACGAAGCCTTCGGCACAGCCGGCAACGCCAGCAAGATCAAACCGGTTAACCTTGAACGCATGTTTGAGCGGTATGCTTCTGGTGAGCTGGATCCCAAGGTTCGATAAGCCCTGGGGTTTGCCTCTGTAGCCCGCTGACATGGCGGGCGTGCAGCGGTGGCAGAGACTGTTCAGAAAACGCCCTTAAATACCTCCATCTAGGGCTTGGTAGCGCCATCCCCGGCGCTCCACATTTCTGAGCAGTCTCTCAGTGGCTATCGGCTCCAAAAATCCGGTTGATGGTTCCGTCCTGTTTCATGTCCTCCAGTGCCTCATCGAAGCGAGCAACCTCTTCCCCGATCGGTGACGACTTTGACAGACCAATGAAGAATGGAACCGCCTCGAACGGCCCCCGGTGGTGAGTGAGCTTTTTCCGTAGGTTCGGGCGGTCTTCAATGGCCGATTCACCGGCAACCCGATTGACAAAAAAGACGTCGATTCGCCCCAGAGCAAGCCTCAACAAATTGCTCAGGATGGTTGGGCCCGGGTCAACCTTCAGCCGGTATTCCTCAACTGCCTGGTCAAAGGCCTCTCCATAGTTGAATCCTTCCGTCAGCCCTATCCTCAAGCCCTGAAAGTCTTTGAATGTTCGGAAGTCTCGCTCAAAAGTACGGTCCTTCAAAGCCCAGACCACGTTGGCATCCTGGTGGATCGCCACGGTGAAATTCAGATATCGGGATCGATCCTTATTGCGGGTCAACAACATCACGCCATCGTATTTGCCTTCTTTAGCCCATAAGAGGCAGCGTTTCCAGGGCAAAAGCCTGAGATGCAACGTCATGCCCAGGCGTTGTTCCAGTTCCTCGAACAGTTCAACGGCCATGCCGGCTTTGGGTGGCATGCTGATTTCGCCGACGGTGTAGGGGGGCCAAGGGTCTTCGCAAAATCGGTAGGTGGGCTGACGCTGATCGTTAGCGGCAGAATGGAAGCTGAGAGCCGCAAGCAATGGCATCAGTATGGATCTGACGAAACGCCGTAATGTATGGGTCATGATGCCATCTGTTTTCTATATAGACCGATTTACCGCAAAATACGTTTTATCCTTTGGTGGAAAGTTTTGCAATCTCTGCGTAAATTTTCTCCGCCTCCTCCATCAACGTGCCATGGGTACGTAAGTCACCATTGCGCTGGGCATGCAGCGCCTTCTGAAGCTTGGCTTCGTATTCCTTCTGCAGTTTCTTCTTTGGATCGCCCTTCAGGAATCCCAGCATTTTTTCACCTGTTTTCATTGATGTGTCTGGGAGCTTACGCCAATTGGGCACGAAAGTTCACAAACGAGTCCCCGTCATACTAACGGTACTCGTCTGCCGGATTCTCAGTTTCAAAGAATTTCACCGGGCCGTTACAAAATCCGTACATGATTGCGTCACTCCGTGGTCCGGGTTTTGCTCTATAGTCAATCATAAGTCTGGACGGGTAGGCCGAGCCCTGCCGCCGGAATGTGTGATTCACACGTGTTGATGGAGCCCGTATGACCCCTCGTTTTCTGAAGGCGCTGGTAACGAGCCGCTTGCTGCGACCTGTTTTCCTGATTCTGATCGTTGCCGGTGTGGTGCAGGTCGCCATGAGCCAGTGGCTGATATCCAATCAGGTGGACAGCCTGGTGGAGACCGCCGGTTCCGCCCTTGAGGCCAGCAGCCGTGAAGTCAGTGGGTCGTTTGGTGACACGCGCGAAGACGTCCGTAATCGCCTGCAGCTCATGCAGCAGAGGACCACGGAAGAGTTGGCGGGTGAATTGACGCGCCAGCAGACGGCTCAGCAGGAGCGGGTGGCGAACAACGTTCGGTCGGCAGTGATGTCTGAAGCGCAGGGGCTGGCGGAGGTGCTGGCCGCGGTTGCCGCGCCGCTGATCTGGGATCGGGACGTGCCGCGGTTGACGGATCTCATTGAGCTGGCGGATGCCCGGGAGTCGGTTCTTTTTGCAGTCTATTACGATCAGTACGGGGAAAGGCTGACCCGTTATGTCGATCGCACCGATGATCGCGTACGCACCTTAATGGAGCAGGGGGAGGGCCGTGGTGCGGCAAATAAGGTCCTGGATGCGGCAAGCCGCGACCCCAACGTGGTGATTATCACCGCCGATATCAAACCTCAGGGCACAGCGATTGGTCAGCTGAAAATGGGGCTCTCACTGGAAGGGATCAACCGTGATCTCGCTGCTCTGGAAGAAGAATTCAGTGAGACCATCACCGGCAGTATCGACGCGCTGCGCCAGACATTGGAGGCTGAGACCGGGGAGGTCAACCAGCGCCTGCAGCAACAGCTTGCCACCATGGGTGGAGACACGCAGGCACGTATTGATAGCACCGTGGGGGCACTGGATCGCGAGGCGGGCAGCCTTGCCTCCAATCTCTCATTCCTTGCCATCGGTTCTGTGGTTGTGCTGATTGTTCTGGTGGCGGCCGTGCTCGGCGGCGGCCTTCTTCCCCGTGTGCTCCGGTTGAGTTCGGCGATCTGGCAGATAGCCGACGGTGAGGCCGATCTGACCCGACGGGTATCCCTCAAGGGCCGCGACGAACTGACGGAAATGGCACGGGGCATGAACCAGTTCATTGCGCGCATCCAGGAGTTGGTGTCAGAGGTAAAGTCGTCCGCCGAATCAGCCGCTGAGAGAGCCAGAGAACAAGGTCAGATCAGCCGCGATGCGGTATCGGCCGTTAATCGCCAGCAGCAGGAAGTGGCGGAGGTGTCGGATACCATGTCGGCAATGTCGGGCAGCATTGCCGAAGTGGCTGACAGCGTCCAGGAAATAGCCGGTTCCGTCCAGAACGTAAACGCGGAGAGTGAGGCAACGGCATCGATTTCCCGTGATGTAAGAGGGCGTCTGGATCAGGTTGTTGCTAACGTGGAGCAGGCCGTCGCGGCGGTCAATGAACTGAACAGCCAGAGTACGGAAATTGATTCCGTGCTCTCGGTAATCGGAGCTATTGCTGAGCAGACCAACCTGTTGGCGCTTAACGCTGCCATTGAAGCGGCGAGGGCGGGCGAATCCGGGCGAGGCTTTGCGGTCGTGGCCGATGAAGTGCGTACCCTGGCCAGCCGCACCCAGGAATCCACCACGGAAATTCAGGGCATTATTGATCGCCTTCAGCGGGGCAGCCGCCAGGCCGTGACCGTGATTGATCAGGTTTCGGGGCAGGTGGCGGAATCGTCCGCCGAATTCCGTCGCGCCGACGAGCACTTCGACCAGATCAACCAAATGCTGGGTAGTTTGCAGAAACGCGCGCTTGAGACTTCGGCGGTTGCGGAAGAGCAGAGCAGGAACGCGGGGGAAGTCAGCGTCAACGTGACGGACATTGCCCGCCTGTCCGGTGAAACCGTTGACGCCATTGAACGCTCAGATCAGGCCAGCGGGCAGATCGGGGAACTACTGGACACCCTGCAGGGCAAGGCATCCCAGTTCCGGGTATAAGTGCGCTCGGCGGCTCTACTCACAGAGCCGCGCACGGGCACGTCGATATTCATCACCAATTCGCCCGACAAGATCGCTGACCGATACAACATCGGTGATCTGGCTGACGCCTTGGCCGGCGGACCAGACGGTTTTCCAGGCTTTGGCTTCGTCGTCCACGGGCTTGAGCTTGTCGCCGTAATTCAGCTCACCGGCCTGGTTCAGCTTATCCATGGGGTAGCCGGCGGCTTCCAGACTCTGACGCATAAAGTTGGCGGGAATCCCTGACACCGCCGGTGTGTGGATAATGTCGCCGGATACCGCCTCGATGATCATGTTCTGATAGGCTGCTTCCGCCCGCGATTCGGTGGTATTGATAAACCGTGTGCCCAGATAGCACAGGTCCGCGCCCATGGCTTGAGCCGCCAGGAGGTCTTCGCCGTTGGAAAGCCCGCCGGCGAGCAGGATCACGCCATCGAACACCTCGCGGATTTCGTGCACCAGCACGAATGGATTAATGGTGCCAGCGTGGCCGCCGGCACCGGCAGACACCGCGATAATGCCATCAACGCCTGCTTCGGCCGCTTTGCGGGCGTGTTTCTGGTTGGTGACATCGTGGAACACCAGGCCGCCGTAACTGTGCACCGCTTCAGTCACCTTGGTGGCGGCTCCCAGGGAGGTGATCACGATGGGCACCTGGTGTTTGACGCACAGGTCCAGATCGGCCTCCCAGCGTGGGTTCGTGCGATGTACGATGAGATTCACGGCATAAGGCGCGGCTGTCTGGCCCGGATGGGTTTCCCGGAAGTCCTTCAGGCCTTCGTTCATCTGAATCACCCATTCCTCGAAGCCTTCGCTGGTGCGCTGGTTCAGGGCCGGGAAGCTGCCAACGATACCCTGCTTGCAGCAGGCCAGCGCCATCTCCGGTCCGGAGATCAGAAACATGGGTGCCGCCACCAGCGGGAGACTCAGCGATGTCTTCAGGGATTCAGGTAAGGCCATGAGAATTCCTTAATTTTTGTTGGAACTTATGTAATGTATAAAGATCTTAGCGTGCTCATTACCGCATGAAAACGTCCACGAATGAATAAACAACAAGGAGCTCTACCATGGGCGAGGCAAAAAGAAGAAAAGAGACCGGCGCACCGCCGCCCAACAGGAAGAAAGATCGTAAGTCGTTGTATATCGGCATCAGTGTCATCGTTCTTGTTTTTGTTGCGGTGGGCGTCTTTTTCTTGACCGCGAGTCCGGCCCCCACCTCGGATGAGTTGCCGGTTGCCGGCCCCAATGCCGACCCGTTTCCTGCCCAGCTGGATCGCTTTGGCGTCTCCGTTGGTGACGAAGACGCACCCGTGGTGGTGCGGGAGTTCGCAGACTACCAGTGCCCCGCCTGCGCGCGTTTTTCGGACGCCAGCCAGCAGTTGAAACAGGAATACGTGGAGTCCGGCAAGGTGCGGTTTGTGTACTTTGATCTGCCACTCCAGCAACACGACAACGCCATGCCTGCGGCCCAGGCAGCGCGCTGTGCCGGTGACCAGGACAGCTACTGGGTCATGCACGACAAGTTGTTCGACATGCAGACCGAATGGAGCGGCTCCGGCAGCCCAGTTGATACCTTTAGCCGCTACGCTGAGGACCTGGGGCTCGATGAGCGCCGTTTCAGCCGGTGCATGACGACAGATCTTCACGTCGAAGAAATCGAACAGAGCCGTCGAGTGGCCATGCAGCTTCGCGTTACCAGTACTCCAACCGTGTTGGTGGACAATATCCGCCTGACCCGCCCCGGATGGGGACAATTGTCGGCGGTGGTTGAGCGGGAGTTGGCCGGTTCCCAGCAATAATACGGCGACCGGTTCTCCCTGGAAAACTCCCGTACGGCGGGAGTTTTTTAGTTGGGGTCGGGGAATTTCTCACAAAATGAATTATCATTCATGTGCCCTCAAAATCGACGGATAAACGCAAGAAGTTGAGGCTCTGGGGCAAGCCTTCATCAAGGAGCAAGTAGTGATGAATAAGATTGTTTTGGGTTCGGCCTTTGCCGTAATGGCTTCTTTTGCATCCGGTGCGGCTGCACAGGATTCCCTGGAAGGTGGCTATGTGGGCCTCAACTACGCCTTCGTAACCTACGAAGAAGATGGCATTTCAGAAGACTTTGACCTGGGCGCCCTGGTGGGCAAGGCCGGTGCGCAAATCAACCCGTACCTGGCAGCCGAGTTCCGTGCCGGTTTCGGCGCCAAAGACGACTCGACCAGTTTTAACGGTGTATCCCTGGATCTTGAACTGGATTACCTGGTGGGTGGCTACATGGTTCTGGGCCTTCCCAACGAAAGCCCCGTATACCCCTACGCCATTGTTGGCGTCACCAAGGGTGAACTGACGGCCTCCGCGAGCGGGTTTGGTAACTCTTTCAGTGACTCAGAGTCTGAGTCCGATATCTCCTACGGCGTGGGCGCCAACCTGAACATCAACAAGGATTTTCAGGTCAACGGCGAGTACATGCAGTACATCGATAAGGATGGCGCAGAAATTTCCGGCGTCTCCGTGGGTTTTGCTGTTCTGTTCTGAGCATAGCCTGATCACCCGGTGCCGCCTTTGGGGCGCCGGGCATTGTTAATGACGTCCCTGTAACCCCCCGTAATACTCTCCCTCGCCCGTATTCGTTAGAATGGCACCCTCACGCCCGTTGGCGATTATCAACCATGCTCCGGATTTACGGTCCGGCCCGCAGGAGAAACCAGACTCATGAGCCAGGATGTTGTTGTCTGTGCGCTTTATAAGTTCGCAGTCCTGAATGATTACAAAACCCTTCGTCAGCCATTGCTGGATCTGATGTTGGAGAAAGAGGTACACGGCACATTGCTGCTGGCCCGTGAGGGCATTAACGGCACCATAGCCGGCAGTCGTGAAGGTGTGGATGCCATTCGCGGCTGGTTGGAGGCTGATCAGCGGTTCGAAGGCATCGACTACAAAGAATCGTTCGTCGACATCCAGCCCTTCAAGCGGACCAAAGTGAAGCTCAAGAAAGAGATCGTCACCATGGGTGTGGAGGGCATCGACCCGAAACGGATCGTCGGCACCTATGTAGACCCGAAAGAATGGAATGATCTCATCTCCGATCCGGACGTACTGGTGGTGGACACACGCAATCAGTACGAAGTGGAGATTGGGACTTTCCAGAACGCCAGGAACCCGGCCACGGATACGTTTCGTGAGTTCCCGGAGTATGTCAAAGAGAACCTGGACCCTTCGAAACACAAGAAGGTGGCCATGTTCTGCACCGGCGGCATCCGTTGTGAAAAGTCCACGGCGTTCCTGAAGGAGCAGGGGTTTGATGAGGTCTACCACCTGAAGGGAGGTATTCTCCGGTACCTCGAAGAAGTCCCGGAATCACAAAGCCTGTGGCACGGAGAGTGCTTTGTATTCGATGACCGGGTAACGGTGAACCACAAGCTGGAACGGGGTGAGTTCGATCAGTGCCACGCCTGCCGCCGGCCGATCACCGAGGAAGACAAGCAGCGCCCGGAGTATGAGCAGGGCGTGAGTTGCCACCGTTGCATCGATTCGTTGACGGAGGAGCAGAAAGCCCGTTTTGCCGAGCGTGAGCGGCAAATGCGACTGGCGGAACAGCGGGGTGAAACCCATGTGGGCGGTGAAGCGGCACGTCTCATTGCGGAGCGCAAGGCCCGTAAAAAGGCAGAACGTGAGGAGCAGGCCCGCAAAAGTGCTATGGGGGAGCGCCGCGCGAAATCCTGACAGGAAACAAGGAGATTCCATGCAGTTCAGAGCAACCCTGGCGGTCGTCACACTGGCGGCATCGCCCATGGTTTTCGGCCAAGAGTTTGAAGAGTGGGAAGGCGAAGGGGAAGTCGGTGTGCTGATCACCTCCGGCAACACGGAGGAAACCAACGTCAACGGTCGTCTCGGGCTGAAACATGAGATCGCGGACTGGCGGAATACCGGTGATTTCCGTTCAACCTATTCAGAGACGGATGACACCACGACGGCCGAAAAATACAGCGCTGAAGTGCAGTCTGATTACAAATTCGAGGGCAGCCAGTACCTGTTCGTACGCGGAGCGTATGAAGACGATCGATTTTCCGGGTATGACTTCCAGTCCTCGTTGACCACCGGTTACGGTAACCGGGTCTGGCAACGTGGCAAACGTTCTTTTCTTGACCTGTCTGTCGGTGGCGGTTACCGGTTTAACCGGCTCGAGGAACCGGAAGCAGACGGCAATCAGGAGGAAGAAGAAGCCATCGCCCGGTTGGCAGGCAAGTTCGATTACGCTCTGTCCGATACGGCGTTGTTTCGTCAGAAGCTGAGTACCGAAATCGGTCTGTCAGAGAACAACACCATCAGCGAATCGGAAACATCCATACAGGCAACCGTTGTGGGTAACCTGTCCATGAAGGCCGCGTATCTGGTCCAGCATGTTTCCGACGAGCCGGAAGGGGCCGACGACACCGACACCCAGGTGTCTGTGTCACTGCTCTACGGATTCTGACCAGGCGTTATACCCGATTCCTGAGCCCCAGCTCATCCGGGTAGGGGGTCAGGTACTTCTGGCTGCTGAGGTAGTCCACCGGCTCCCGCCGCTGGGCCATCCGCAGCAGGGTCATCGGCACCACCAACGGTACTTCGCCCCGGTGGTAGGCGTCTACCTGCTCCATCAGTACCTGCCGGTCCTCCTCCGCCATGGAATCCCGCAGATAACCCATCAGGTGCTGCATGGCGTTCACGTGGGAACCCCGGCTGACCCGCTGGGTCATCGCTTCCATGAACGACGCGATGTATCGGTCAGCAATGTCTTTCAACGGCTCTGATTTCAGGTCGCCGAGCATTGGCCCCAACTGCCGATAGATCTTCTCGGAATGAGCCAATAGCTGGAACTTGTGGCGGGTGTGGAACTCGATCAGTGCACGGGCGGTGAGGTTGTCGCCAGCCACGTTCTGCATCCAGTCATCGTAGGCAAATACTCGCTCTATAAAGTTTTCCCTCAACATGTCGTCGTTCAGGCGGCCCTCTTCTTCCACCGGCATCAGCGGGTAGCGACGAATCAGTGCCTCAGCAAACAGTCCCCGGCCATCCCTGCGGGTGACATTGCCATCTTCATTGTGCACCTTGATGCGCTCCATGCCGCAGCTGGGAGACTTGGCCATCAGGATGTAGCCCCGCAAATCCGCCAGAGTCGGTAGAACCTGGTCGATAAATCCCTGCATGGCATCCGTATGGTCCGCCGTGCCTTTGGTTTCGATCAGCTTCAGGCCGTCGTGATATTCACGCAGGTGAATGGCGGGCCGGGGCACACCGAGGCCCGCTTCCAGCTCCGGACAGATGGAACGAAACTCGAAATGGCGGGAAAGTACCTGGGTGCAGAAGCGGGAATGCTTGTGGCCGCCATCATGGCGAACTTCCTTGCCCAGCAGGCAGGTGCTGATACCAACGGGAATGCCTGTCACTGTCAGTCTCCGAATCGAAAAAGGTCCTTTAAAGTACGCTTTTCCAGTCTAGACCGATCATCTCCAAAGTTAAAAGCGGCGTGATGAATCACTCAGCGGGAGGCTGATCGCGCCAGGGTCAGGGCATAGATTTCCCGCATATCACGGGCAAACTGCTCGACAGAATAGTCCGCCGCGAACGCCAGTGCGTGCTCGGCCAGTTCCTGGCGCAGGGTGTCGTCTTCCAGCAATTGTTGCACATGGTCACACCACTGGTCCTGCTTTTCCGGCGTCTTGAAGCCGTTGTAGCCGTGGCGCACTACGTCTTCAATGCCACTGGAACGCACCGCCACCACTGGTAACCCGGCGGCCATGGCTTCCAGGATCACCATGCCCTGGGTTTCGGATTTGGAGGCGAACAGGAAGGCATCTCCCAGGTGATACCAGGTGGCCATATCGTCCGGCGGGATGGAACCGACGAGTGTAAAGCAATCCTGAAGTCCCAGTTCATCAATGCGCTGCTGCAGTCGCTCGTGCTGATGCCCTTCACCAATCATCAGGAACCGGAAAGGACGGTCTGTCCGCCGGCGAAGCTCCTCAATGGCATCGATCATGAAATCAATGTTCTTCTCGTTGGACAGCCGCGAGACGCTGACAAACACGGTCTCATTGCCGATGCCCAGGGAATCCCGCAGTTTGCGAACGTCGCTGTCGTCCACTTCCTGGAACTTCTGGTACTCAATGCCCGTCGGCTGAACGAATGTGGGGCTTTTCACACCGATCATCCGCAGGTATTCCTCGGTGGAGTAGGTGGGCACAATCACGCCATCGCATTTGTTGGCGAAACGTTTGATCAGCTCGTGGGAAATCAGGTTGCGGAACAGATTGCCCGGCAGCGGCACGAAGTGGGCATAGTGCTCCAGCCGGGTGTGGTAGGTGTACACCGCCGGTACTTTCAGGCGACGGGCCACGAACAGCCCCAGCGAGCCCAGCCAGATGGGGTGGTGAAGGTGGATGATGTCGGGTTTGAACGCTCTGACCTGTTGGCGGATTCTTGCCAGGAAGATGTTGGCAAGGCGGAACTCCCGTTTCTCCCCCATAGCCAGCAGGGAGGGCACCCGCACCACATTGGTCTCCTCGCGTGGCTGGTCGCGATAGCGGGGGCAAACGATGAGGATGATGTCCCCCAGGGTTTCCAGGCCTTTGCGCAGGCGTGCGATGGAGATGGGCACGCCGCCAATGAACGGCAGGTAGTTGTTGGTGAACATGGCCACCCGCAAGGGTTTCGACAGCCAGGGCTGGGGGTCCAGATCGTAGTCCGGATAGTAGTCTTTCGCCACGAAAATAGCGGTGTAAAGCTTGGTGCTGATCAGTATGAACACTGCCACCAGCAGGATGAAGTTTACATAGCCCACATAAAACAGCGAGTAGATAAAGAACCACAGGGATTCCAGGGTACTCAATACAGGGTGTTGTCTCGCCTCCAGGCGCACCATCGAATGGCTGATTTCGCCGTCGTCGTTCACATCGACGCGCACATAGTGGTAGAAACTGGTGTCGTTGTTCAGCACCAGCCCGCCCGCTCCGCCGGTGGTGATAAAGCGTGTATCACCCTCGACCTGATCCGCGTACAGCGACAGGTTCGCTGAAAACACCATATCCACATCGTGCCGATCGATGGCGTCCATCAGGGCGGTGCGGAACTCAGGGGGGTGCAGGAAATCATTATCCTGCTCGAAAGGGGCTTCCTGATCCGGGTGGAGCAGCGGGTGACCGATGAAGAGAAAACGCAGCCGGTTGGGCTCCTGGCTTAACAGGTCATTGAGCCAGCGGATCTGCCATCGCCAGGGCGTCTTGCTGGTGCTGTCGAGGAAGATCAGGCGGGCGCCGCCGGCCTTGATGCTGAAGAAGTGAGGGCCGAAGTGGTCGTAAAACCGGTAACTGCCAAAGTTCTCGTACTCGTTTTCACCGAAGGTCAGCAGGTAGGGAATGTCCAGGTGGGTCAGCGAGCCCTGGATGGCCCGGTACTTGTCCTCGCCGCCGCCACTCACTGCGTTACCGGCGGACACCATAAAATCCACGCCGGACTGGTTGAGGGCCGGTATCATGCGTTCTTCGAAAACGCCCACGGAATTGTTGATGTTGCCCACGACCGCGAAACTGAAACCGCCATCATCAGAGAGCATGTCGTGAATGCGGGCGACCTGTTCCGTGTGCAGGGCCTCGAAATCCGGCTCGAACAGGTTCAGGTAGGCCTTGTACCCGATCAGCAGCACAACAATCGTCAGGCTGATGTAAAACAGCACTTTTAACGGGTGACGTCGTGTCATTGGGATGCCTTCCTGTTTCTCACCAGTTCCCGCTGCAGTATCACCAGGCCTGCCAGCATGCCGAGGTAGATGGTGATGAATCGCCAGCTAATGGTCACCAGTACCAGGTGGTTGGCCGTGAGTATGTCCTGGAAGAAGCTGCCGAACACCCCTTCCGAAATGCCAGACGCACCGGGTGTGGGTGAAAAGTACATCACAAAGGTGGTAACCACCAGTAGTCCCGTGCTCACCAGGTAGTCTACCTCGTAATCCAGTGCGGAGATTAGCAACGCCGGGAAACTGAATAGGCTGAGCAGGAACACAAAGGTAAACAGCACTGATAGCGCGACGAACTGTTTGGGGCCCCGGAGGTAGTCGCCGAAACTGTGAGAAAAACGCAGCATCTCCCGCTTGGTCTTGAACTGCCAGCGCTGATGCCGGCGTTCCCCGATCAGGTGAAACCGGTGTAGTGTGCTCAAGAGCCGGCCCAAGGGCGCAATCAGCCATCGGGTACGGAACAGCACCACCATGAAAAAACCGAGATACAGGAGAATCAACACAGCGAGCACCGGCCCCAGTTCTCCGACCAGGGGCTGGTTATCCAGGGCATTCAGAGTCAGCAGGAATACGGGGGTCAGCGAAAAGATAAAGATCACCGCGATTACGGTGCGGATGGTGGTGGCCGCCGTGGCGCGGCCGACCGGCACGCCATGGTGTTGGAGATACCAGATCTGCGCGAAGCCACCCCCAGTGGCCATGGGCGTCACGTTGGAGAAGAACAGGTTGATGAACACCAGCCGGAAAATCGCCGGGAAGGGCAGGCGGTGCCCCAGTGCCCGAAGGGTGAAGTGCAACCGCAGCCCGTCCGCCGCAAAGTAGACCACCAGCAGGGCAATGATGGAAACAAGCGCCTGAGGCGAGACCAGTCGGTCGTCGAAGGTTACGCTGCGCCCGGCGAACTGGTCGTACACTGCATAGAGCCCGGCGGCGGTCATGGCGATAAATATCAGGCTGAAAACAGTAAGCCTGCGCCAGGACGCGCGCTGCTGATAATCTTGATCCGGGATGT
This sequence comes from Marinobacter sp. DS40M6, assembly GCF_028581595.1. NCBI lineage: Bacteria > Pseudomonadati > Pseudomonadota > Gammaproteobacteria > Pseudomonadales > Marinobacteraceae > Marinobacter > Marinobacter sp. DS40M6. The sequence goes on from NZ_JAFCAE010000007.1 coordinate 227,802, forward strand.
TGGTCATGGACTGCCCGCCGTTAAGAGACGGGCAGTTTACTGTTGGGGGCGGGGGGCTTGTCCAGTGTCTTGCTAGTGGCCATACACCATCATAGTGGTGTTTTTAATGGCAAAATCCGTGAACTGTACGGAGCCGATACTGGTGCCACCGACTTTGAACACTGGCATATCAATATCGGCCCGGAAGTCTACCTCATGGATGGAAAGGCCTTCCTTTCCAGACGACGCGCTGGTGCCCCTGGACAGCTTCGCGGTGGCACTGGCCATCCCGAAGTGACCCAGGGTATCGTCGCCCCGGCGGTTGTGGATCTGCAGCCCTTCGATGCCAACGGCGGCAAAGTTGAATATTAGAATGACGTCGGCGGCATCCCAGTTGAGATTACCGTTGGTGATTTCAAAGTGGGTGTCGAGCTGCAGTTCCGAGCCAGACACCACGTTACCGTTGGCCAGCGTACGGGTATTGTTACCCTGGTTGCGGATCACCAGATCGGTGGGGCCGATATAACCCTGCAGCATGATATTGGAGAACAGGCTGGCAGTGCCGCCGGAGCCGGTTGCTTCAACACTGTCTACGGCCAGCTCGAAATCCACGGCCTGCAGGTAATCGTCCAGGCTGGTCGGGTCGCCGTAATCTGTGGCACCCAGGTGAATCACCAGGTCACCGCTATCGAACTGTTTGCCGTAACCACCACCCACGGCATAGCGGGCGAGGGCATCGGCCACATCCGGATTGGAGACATCCAGAAGGCCGGCGTCGGCGCGGCGGGCAATCTCGGAGAAGCCGTATTCAAGCACCTCATCCTGGCCGGCAATGTCCAGCGTCAGCTTGAGGTTGTCCAGCACTGTATCGTTCTGACCGGACAGGCGAATGCCATTGACGTTCAGCGAGCCTTCATCCGTCCAGCTCAGTCGGTCCATCTCAATCCTGGTTTCCATCTCGATGGTGACGCCAGTCTGGCCAGTGACGTTGCCCAGGGTACTGTCGTCCAGTGGGCGGAAGTCGGCCATCACCGGCAATGATAGACTGGCGGTCAGGCTCAGGGTAAAGAACCTGCGCAGGGCAGGTCTGAACGGTTTCAGGCGCTTGCGGGCGTTTCGACGTGTCATGGTGGCCCCGGATCGTTGTTGTTATGCCGGCTTCAGACCGGTCTCAGTCATTGTGTAGCCGCAGGGGACAACCTGACCAGCGCAGCGGACTTAGGAGTTTGTTACAGACTGTTACGATAGGTGGGATAGGGACAGGAGTCTGTGAGTCAGGTCACAGACTAGTGTCCCGTTTGGCTAATTCGCTGGCCTACTGCGCGGCGCTGGGGCTCCTGGCCAAGGCGCCAGTGCGCAGGTGTGGTGGCTCCACATCAAGTGCTGGCAACACAGGCCTGGGGCCCTAGCGCCGCGCCCTTCGGGAGCCACTGAGAGCCTTGATAGCAGTGTTGCGCTGACTCGATTTGGAGCCACCAAACCTTCGCCATCGCGCCTTGCTATCAAGGCTCTCAGTGGCTCAGTAGGTCAGCGAATTAGCCAGACGGGACACTAGGCCGAAGGGGCCAAGGCCTGGTGAATCAGCGCCTTCTGGTGAGCGCCGAAATCCGCCACCAGTGCCTCGGATTCACCAGCATCCCGCGCCAGGATGGCATTCGTCAGATTGGTAAAGAAACGGCCGGTACGGTCCAGATCCTGCCGGTATCGGTCTGCACTCAGATAGTAAGCCCGGCTGACAGCGGGCTTGAAGTTGGTCAGAGCCTCCGTGAGGTAGGGATTGCCGACGACTTGGCAGCAGACGCCCATTACTTCAAAGCTCGCTTCCACAATGGCCGTGATATTGGCGTCCTTGCGCTGCATCTGGCCAGTGACGTGTCCAACCGCTGACAACAACGCGGCTTTGTCCTCTTCCCGCCAACGCTCACACAAACGCCGCGCCAGCATGATTAACAGGTGCATGTACACGTCATAGAGCTCTGAGGCATGCACCGCATCCAGCTTGGTGGCCGACGCGCCCTTACGTGGGGTGATCTCGATCAGGTGCCAGCGTTCCAGGGTATATAGGGCCTCTTTCACAGATGCCCGGCTTACCTTCAGTTCCGTGGCGGTCGTCGCCTCCTGCAAACGCTCTCCGGGTTTTATCTGCCCGGTCATAATGCGCTCGGCCAGATAGTTGGCAATCTGCTCGGCGAGGGTGTTGGGGACCTGGAAATCCATGGTTTAAAAGGCCTTATTATCGTCCAGACGCAAAAGTAGCACTATATTAATGGGCTGGCGGAAGAGTTGATACTGGGTTGCGAGAGAATTTGCCAGGGAGTTTAGGGACAGGCATTGCCGCGTGGATAACAGACTGAGTTGAACCTCGCTGTTTGTTTGCTTGGACGTAAACGCTGATTTGGTAGAAATCGTGTTTACCTGCTAGCTTAATTGTAGTGAATCGACTTTCAACTTGATGATAGTGATTATTCCGCTTCATGACTCTTGTCATGGAGGTCAGTGGAATGTAATTGATTTATGAGTTGTTGCTTTGCTTCTTAATGAGAGAAGCAAAACAGTAAGGAGGCATGGATGAGCCCCACCAGATTTTTGTCTGTTCCGAACTTAGTCGTCGGCCTTGTAGCGATACTCTCGTTTTCAGCGAATTCCGCAGAATCACCTTTCCCCGACGAAGTTGTCCAGCCTACCGAGCTAGGGGCGACGCCGCTACGCCTTGGGCGTGATTACAGCATCCTGGATCTTGGAAATATTTCCTCTGAAATGTCTGGCAGTCAAGTAGAGGCGTTGTTGGGGCCTCCTGCTGACCGTACCTCCCATGGCAACCTTTCCCACTGGCACTATAACGTCAACTTTTCCATCGCAGGCGGTGACAGTGAACTGGTCTGCCAATACAAAATCGTTTTCAGGCCTGATGGAACAGTCGAGTCGACTCACTGGCGCCGACACACGTGTGAGAACCTGGCTCAGACATTGACCGTCCCGCCACCGGCGGAGGCGAAGCCTGAACCGAAGGTACAGGTAGTAACTCTCTCCGCAGATATTCTCTTTGGTTTCGGTGAGTCGGAACTGACCTCCCAGGGCAAGGACCGTTTGCGAGAAGTCGCCGAAAATCTGCAGGCCGCCTATCAGAACCCGATGGTCACGTTGATCGGACACACGGACCGGCTCGGCTCTTTCGACTCCAACATGGGCCTCTCTCAGCGCCGGGCTGAGGCGGTGCGACGTCAGTTGGCGAAATCCGGCCTGAGTAATAGCGCAATGATCGCTGAGGGGCGAGGCGAGACGGAGCCTGTTGTGGTCTGTCAGACCGATCAAGTGGAAGAGCTGAAGCAATGTCTTCAGCCGAATCGTCGAGTTGAAATTGAAGTTTTCGAGCGGCGAGTCGGGGATAGCTCTTAACGAATAGCGTGAGGGATAGAAGGTGCTACGAAGAGGCTAGTTGAGCTTCTTTGCGTATTTGTTAGTGGGGGGGAATATGCGTGACCTGACAGCAGTGATGGTAACCAACAAGGAAACTGGTCAGAGCTCAGAAGTAGAGCTCGATGCGTTGGATAACCCGACTAACAGCGTAATAACGCTTTCGGTTGGCCCCGAGGAAATTGCGTCCATTGACACGGTGGCAGACGATTTGCTGGTCACCCTCACGTCGGGAGAGTCGATTGTCATCGAGGGGTTTTTCGCTCCGGGTGACGACCAGAGAAACGAACTGGTTCTCAAAGACTCCAGCGGTATTTTTTGGTGGGGGCAGTACGATTCGCCCTGGTCTGAATTTTCCTTTGCTGAGATAACCGTTGATGAAATTGCGGGTGCGGGTGCGGGTGCGGGGGATGGGTCCGGCTGGTGGCTGCTAGCGGGGATTGGCGGAGCTGCCGCGGTGGCCGGTGCAGTGGCTGTTGGATCATCTGGTGGATCCTCATCGGGTGACTCCGCAGGAGATGACGTTCCTCCTGACGTATCCCGGGCCAGCGTTAGCGATACTGGTGACCAGGTTAGAGGCGTTGCTGAACCGGGTAGCACCGTAATCGTCGCCTATGCCACCAGTGGTATCGAGCTGGGCCGGGCTACCGTCGGTGATGACGGCAGGTACAGTATCGACTTGGACGAGCCGCTAACCAACGGCGAAGTGATGGTGGTTACTGCGACCGATGAGGCCGGCAACGAATACTACCGGGCCACAGTGACTGCGCCTGACATGACAGCTCCGGATAGCCCGAGCGTCGACTTCAACGACGCTGGCAATGAAGTTAGCGGCACGGCCGAACCGGGCAGCGTAGTGACCGTCACCGATGGCAGCGGTAACGAACTGGGCAGCGCCACCGTTGACGATAATGGTCAATACCTGGTCAGCCTGGATGAACCGTTGACCAATGGTGAGAGTGTTGAAGTCACCAGTACCGATGGGGCGGGCAACGTGTCTGCCCCGACCACTGCTACCGCTCCGCATATCCCGACGATTGATACGGCCACTGACGATACCGGTAGTGTGACGGGCGATCTACCGGCCGGATCGAGCACCGATGAGACCACGCCGATCTTGAGCGGTACTGCCGAAGCGGGCAGTACGGTGACAGTGTTCCTGGATGGTAATGCGATCGGTACAACGGTGACGGATAGTGGGGGGAACTGGAGTTTCGAAACACCGGCCCTGGCGGAAGGTGGCCACAACTTCACCGCCATGGCCACTGATGTGGCAGGGAACGAATCGCCTGTCAGTAGCACGTTCGAACTGACCGTAGACACAGTGGCTCCGAATGCACCGACGCTGGCGTTGGCGAACGACACCGGCACCGACGGCGATGGCGTGACCATCGACGGTACCGTCACGGTCGGTGGCCTGGAACCCGGAGTCACCTGGTCGTACTCCACCGATGGCGGGACCACCTGGAACGACGGCACCGGCAATGGCTTTGAGCTGCCGGCGGGCGAGTACGCCGAAGGGGAGGTGCTGGCGCGCCAGACCGACGAGTCGGGC
>NZ_JAFCAE010000008.1:0-208031 GCF_028581595.1 Marinobacter sp. DS40M6
AGCCGTGAAACAGACCAGCGCCGATGGTAGTGTGGCTTCTGCCCATGTGAGAGTAGGTCATCGTCAGGCTCTTAATACCAAAAACCCCCGCGGCTTCGCCGACGGGGGTTTTTTATTGCCTGTAAAAAAGTACCTTCAGCGTCGACTCATTTTTCAAATCTATGACCTTGCTCACAGTGACAAACTGTAAACGAGGTTAGGATCTGTACAAGAACTGGCCAAAATAAAAATTGCCAGCGAAAGCAGCATTAGTGTTCAGAGACACTCATCGAAAATAACAATAAACCGCTTTTCAGAATGCGGTTAATGGTGAGATCTGTCTATGAATCGTGTCGTTTGGCATTTGTTAGCGGTGCTGTCAGTGACCCCTCCTGCGTTTGCGGACCTGCAGCCAATCTCCGATAGCGATATGTCGGAAGTAACTGGTCAAGCATTCATTTCGGTTGATCGCCAATATCACCCCGACGAGACCGACAATACCTCTTATACACGCGTTAACCTGGGAATGGACATTGATATCCAGACCAATGTTGACGTACTCGAGTTGGGGCGCTACGAGCGGGATGGTGAAAAAGCCGGAACGTCCGATGTCTATATAGAGGACTTTGCGCTCGGATATATCAATAACCAAGCGTACTTCGAGCGCAACTCCAAGGCGCCCCGCCAGCTCAAGCCGGATGGCTCGGCCTATGGAGAAGGCGAAATCGTCCCGTTTAACATCGAGAACCCCTATCTGGAATTTGCGTTCGACGAGGGCGCTCAGGAGATCGTTGGTTTTCGGCTGGGCTTCGGAGAGTCCATGGGCATCCTCTCTGGCAAGATTGAAACTCTCACCGGCAACGTCAATGTAGACATCATTGATCGCGGTGAAGGTTTGAGTCAGGCGAGCTCCGGCGGCAACTTCTTCGATCAGGTCATCGTTCTGCTTACCCCGTTGCTTGAAGGTGGTAGTCCGCTCCAGACCAAGGCGCAACTGGTGTACGGCGAAGAAGGGCATCCTGATATCGGTGAGCTTGATCCCATTCGGGCGGAACATATTGGCATCCCCAATGGAGAACGCTTCGTGCTCGAGGATGCGGGCGGGTTCACTCGCTGGTCAGTAAAGAACCTTATTGGTTGGGGCTCCAGTTCCCGTATTGATGTGCCTGATTGCTCTTTCTTCAGTTGTGGCAGTGGAGATATTTATGTCTACGCCCAGGACTGCCTGGTCCTGGGTATCGATTCCTGCTTTGATCTCGATATTTACAACAGCTTTCCAATCGGCACGGTGGAAGAAGTTGGTAATCAGCGGAGGATTACAGGGCCGGCCGACGGAGCGTTTATTTCATTCCAGACCAAAGACCTTGACTGGCTGGAAGACGTCAAGAACACCAACCCGACGCCGGAGGATTTCATTCGGGCGACTTCCGGGGCCTTCTTCAATATTCCGAACGGTGCAACCGAGGTCAATCTTAACGAGGCCCTTTACGGCACCGACCGTTACCGAACGGAATACATCGATCGGGGCAGGGGGTTGTTCTGATGTTATCCAGAAGGCGCCTTCTAACCCCCACTGTCTGGTCGTTCTGCCCCACGCGAGTTTGCGCTGTCCTGGGACTGTTACTCGGAACGTGCACAGCAAACGCGGAACTTCAGGACCTGTCAGAGCAGGAACTGTCGGAGATCGATGGTGCTGGCATTGGAATCGTGTTGGAAGACTTCACGTTTTCCCATGGCACGGACACGCCCGATGCCAATGGTAACCAGGCCCGGATTTTCAAGATTGGCGGCCTTAAGAGTACGGACGGCCGCGATGTCGAGATCGTGGTGAATCACTTGTACATCTCCGGAACCGGCAGCAACTACGGGCAGAACCTAAGCCCGGTAAATATTGGTCGGCTGGTGAATCCCTATCGGATTGACGTGGTCGACGGCAATAGTATCGGCATCCGGGACAAGGCCGTTCTCGAGTTCGCGGCGCCAGCTTTGGTGGACGCTGCCCAAGGGTACGACTGTATGAGCTCGGGTGCTATTGCGGGTAGTGGCGTTTGCTCCAGTCGGCCGGCGACGGCGGATTTTGTAGGTGAGCGCCCTGATATCGGGCTGCAGATGAATGTGGCTGTGGGAGAAGACCGTTCGGCCAATATCAACATTCATGCGAAAAGCGCAGTTATTGATGGTAGCTACCTTCGCCTTTGGGGCGATGACGATCGTCGACAGATGGTGGGGCAGTTCAAGCTCAATTTCCAAACACCGGAATTGTCGATCAATGCCTGTTCTCAGGATGGCCAATCCTGCGGTTCAAGAATCACCATGACCAACTTTGCGCTGGAGCTGGCGATTGGCAACCAGTTGCAGCCGGTATTTTTCGACGTTGATGGCACTGGCAATTTTGTGGTGGAAGTCGCGGCCATCGAACCGCCAGCTCCGGGATCGATTGGCGCTGATGGGCTGCGAGGTAGCAGTGACGCGCAAACCTGGGATTTCTATGAGGACTATTACACCAATCCCGATTATCGCAGTAACCTGCACATCGGAAGTTTTTCCGTGGGTGACCGGGATTTCGGGTCGGCACGGGTTGAGGGCATGCTGATTCAGCACCTTGATATCCGAACCAAGGATCTGGCGCCATGAATAGACGGTACGCGCATGCCCTGTTATTGGCCCTCGCATTGTCCAGCTCAAAACATGCGGTGGGTGAACTCGATCGTCTGAACGATGAGGCACTCTCTGAGGTATCCGGTCAGGGCGGCATATATCTATCAGGGGATATCAGCATTAATGAAATGGGCGGGCCTATTGAGAACGGCTATTTCGGCCGTTGTGATGATGCCGGTAAGAAGTGCGGTGCCAGGCTGGCCTACCGATTGAAAGAGGATGGCGGCTGGATGGTGCTGGATGAGATCAGGGGGAACTTTGCCTTCGAAGGACTGACCCTCCGTGTTCGTTCGATTGATTCCGGATTTGCCGGTGACGGCGAGGCGTTCAACGGTGACGTTGTAGAGATTGGTCTGCCGGATACCGTTCGCTACAACGATGTGCGGTTCAAAATCGCCGGGAGCAACACACCCAGACCAACAGACCCGGGATTCCAGCAAACAGACATCTTTGCGGTGGAAATGCAGGGTGACGTCATCATGGAGGGAAACCTATTGGTTTTCCCTACGGGAAATCCATAGGGAGCGGGTATGGCCGGGATCAGAAAGCACATCGTGGTCACACAGTCTGTGAGGGGCGTAGTGTTGGCGTTGTCGGCACCCGCGATGGCGGATATGCAGCTTCTGGGCGACGAAGATATGGCGGATATAAGTGGCCAAAGCGGTATTACCCTGGAAATGGAGCTGGGTATGACCGCGGACCGTTTAACGTATTTCGATGATGATCGCGGTATCTACCTTGAGGATTTCCGGGTTGGTTCAGCAAGCCAGCCAGGTGAGTCGGCTGCTCATGTCATAAGGGTCGATATCACCGATGAGGCATCGTTGAATCTGGACTACCTGGTTGAGGATCGGCGGATTGAGTTCGGCGATATACGGTTGGCTGGCGCCCCGGGGATTGGCATGGGTGGCATTTTCTTTGATCACAGCCTGCAGGGAAACCTGCGCATCAGCCCGGGAGGTGCGTTTGGCTCATCGGGTTACACATTCGACACTGCCTACACCATGACCGGCGGCCGTCTGGGCTATCGAACCAACGGTAATGAAGTCTTCCTGGATGATATCACCCTCAGTGTAGAGGCCCTGGGTGTCACCCTGGATGTAGTTGGCAGTACTCTGGAGCTGAACGCCCCCCGCGTATCCGGTTCCTACGATGTGGGAGCAATCCGATACAGTAATAACCCTGCCAATCATGGCAACACCTACGACGTCGCAAGTGGCCAGGCCCTGTCCAGTTACGGCGGGCTCAGCGGTTCCTTCGACCTCTCGTCGAAAACCGGCATTACAGCCGGTGGGCGCGAAGGGGAGGGTTTTCGGTTGGATAACGAAACCACGATTAACAGTGCATCCTTTATCTATCATGACGACGACCACGCGCTTGCGTTCCGCGAGATTACAGGACAATACCGGCTGAATGATCTCCGGGTGGACGTGACAGCGGACCGATACGGACGCGACGCCCTGGGGTTCACGCTGGGGTCGCTGAGCGGGGAGTTTAACATTGGTCGCATTGAAATGGGCGCCAGCGGGCAAAGTATTGGCGAAGTGAATGTCAGCTTCATGTTGCAGGACCACGTCTACAATGGGCGCAGCTACACCAACGCGGTTTACCTGCAAGGTGGGGGGCACCCAGATGCCGGCTCTCAAGGGCTCAGGTTGTCCACTGAGTGGAGTTTGCAGTTGGCCGACCTGAGTTATACCGAGGATGGCAACCGCGTTATCTTCAGCGGACTGCAGTCCTGGGGGCAGGGGGATGTCACAGTTAACGTTACGCGGGATGGTGAGCTTAATGGAACGCGTTTTTATGACGGGCTCCGGATTGGCTTTGAGGATGTGTCGGCCGGCTACAGGATTAATGGCTTACGAGTAGGCAGCGAGGATGCCCCGCTTCAGGGTGGTACGGAGCTGCTTCTGGCGCTTGGCTTCTACCCGGCTTACGAATTCGATATGGATGGCCAGGTGACGCTTGGAGCGGGCGGTGCCAGTGGTGAGGGCCTAACCATCAACTCGGATATCCGTATACGGAATGGCCGGGCTGCTATCATCGCCGCGCCTTACGATGAAGGTTCGGGGGAGATTTCTCAAAAGGGTTTGTGGATCAGCGATCTCAGCTACGATGCCCATGTTCGGGATATGACCCTGGATGTGACCGAAGACGGGCTGGCCCTCATCAAGGGGGAGGCCTGGAGCCTTATGGATGTTGGCAACCTGCGGGTTGGCGATAAGGCGGCGGGATCAAGCTTTGGCCGATTTGTGGTTCAGAAATACGAAACCGGAAGTAGCATGACCATTGTCCCGGGTGGGGCTGGCAATGTATGCGCCGGCGGTTCGGGGGGCTCTGAGTCGGCCTGTGCTGCATCGGGCGGAATCTGGGAGGCTCGTGGTGATGAGGGAATCACGATCCAGCTCAAACAGATACTCGCAAGGGAAGTTAGTGAGGCACGCAAGAATGCATTTACCTGGGAAACCAATCGTCAGGTGGATTCCAGTGGCAAGCCGATCAACAACACAGGCTCCAGGCTCGTACTTGACGATATTCATACCAGCGATGGCGGTGACTTCGACGGTGACGGTGTAGACGACAATACCTTCGGAATACGCACGGACCTTTCTGTCGATGTCTACCAGACCAAGGTGGTCAAGAAGACAGATGGCGCAGATGCTTTGGGAGTGGTCGGCGCAAGGGGCGACGAAAAAATAATGGACCCGGCCGCAGGGGCGGGGTACCGCTATGTCTCATCGCCCACTGCGGCTGACCTGGATAATCGCCCGCTGGGGTTCGCCGTTCGGGCGAGGAGCCAGTTCAAGGAACTCTCCATCAACAACATTGATCTGGTCCATCCCACCGGTGGTCCACAAACAGCAGTCTATGGCGTGAAAATGCAGAACTTCAATATTGAGGCCAATCTGACTGCAACGCCCATACCCTGAGGTCTCAGGCGGCAAATTTTGGACGTGCCGCGGCGTCGTCCTTTGTCTTTTGGTTCGACGTGTTGTTTAATCCCGCCCTGATCCCATTCAAATACGCGGGCGTTCCTTGATGAAATCCAAAGCACTTCTTGGCCTCCTGGCAGACGGCCAGTTTCATTCCGGTGAGTCCCTTGCCAGCAGTCTTGGCATCAGTCGCACGGCAATTTGGAAGCAGGTTCGTCGTGCAGCGGAGGAGGGTGTCCGCATAGAAACCATTCGTGGCAAGGGCTATCGTCTGTTGAGCGACATGGACTTGCTTGATGCGGAACGGATAACGCAGAGTCTGGCGCCGGATTGTCGCACCAGGGTCGAACTGATCGTAATGGATGAAGTAGATTCGACCAATGCTGAAATTGTACGACGCCGTGCGGGCTCCGATTCCGGTCGCATTCCCGTGTGCATCTCTGACTGTCAGACCGCTGGCCGTGGCAGGCGCGGCCGGCCCTGGCAAAGCCCGCGGGGACAGAACCTGTACCTGAGCCTGGGGCTGACGTTTCGAGGCAGCTTCGCCATGCTGGATGGTTTAAGCCTGGTTCTGGGTGTGGCGGTCGCCGAAGCCCTGGAGCAGCATGGTGTTGCAGATGTGGGGCTGAAGTGGCCCAACGATATTTTTCTCGGCGGTAGCAAGCTGGCTGGTATTCTGGTTGAGCTTCAGGGCGAACTTGAAGAGGGGGTGGTTCAGGTTGTTGCAGGTATTGGTCTGAACGTGCATATGAAAGAGTCTGCGGAGGTGGATCAATCCTGGAGCAGTCTTGACATAGCCGTGCCTGAACGTCGCTGGAATCGTAGCGAGCTTGCTGCGTCACTCGTTAATTCCGTCCTTGACTCCGTGGACGAGTTCGCCAGTCAGGGGTTTACCGGGTTCCGTTCACGTTGGCAGGGTCGAGATATTTTTTCCGGTAAGTCTCTGGTTGCCAGCCAGGGTGGACTCGCCGGGAACGGGCGTGGAATCGATGATACCGGTAATTACCTGATCGACGACGGCAAAGAGTTGGTCAGGGTTCGTGCCGGCGAGATAAGCCTGCGGGTCCGCCCATGAAGCTATTGGTGGATGCCGGGAATACCCGGCTGAAGTGGCTGCTGGTCGGCGATGGTCATTTGGTTGGCACCGGTTCCGCCATTCTGGACGCCGACGACCCATTCTGCGACATCCGTTGTCAGTCCGCCCATATCAGGCGAGTTGCAGTATCCACTGTGATCTCGGAAGAAAGGCGCCAACATTTGCAGGTGCAGTTGGAAGCGTTCTGTCGTGCTCCGATTGTGTTTCATTGGGCTGAACCCCGTCGAGGTGGTTTGGTGAATGCCTACACCGAAACCGGCAGGATGGGGGCCGATCGCTGGCACGCCATGTACGCTGCATGGCAGGCCGATAAAGGTGGTTTTGCGGTTGTTGATGCCGGCAGTGCTATTACGATTGATTATGTTGCCGATTCGGGGGCGCACCTGGGCGGCTATATTCTCCCGGGTAAGCAGATGATGCTCAGGTCCTTGAGGCAGGACGCTGCGAGAATTGGTTTTGATGCCAGTGATGTGCAGGCTGCGGAGCCTGGGGCGTCGACAACCGAATGCGTTCAGCATGGACTGCTCTGGCTCTGGGCATCAATGGCTGCACGGATTGAGGCGGATTGCCGTCGTCTTGGTCTTGGTCGCGTCCTGGTGACGGGAGGCGACGCCGAAGGCCTGCTTGATGCCGGGCTTTCGGCCCACCACGAGCCTTCATTGGTGCTCAAGGGGCTTGCGGCTGTTGATGGGGAGAGTGAACGCGAATGAGGTGGTTTGCTGTTGCTCTGATTCTGATCAATGGGGCGCTTTGGTTATACGGGGACAAGTTCGGACCAAAGCCCGTTGCCGTTGTAACTGAACGCCAGGCATTGCCGCGGGTGGCTGATCTGAAACCGCTGTCGCCAGAGGTTGAACCCGAAGCCGCCAGGGATGATGTGACGCTGGCCGAGGGCGAAGCCACTCAGCCAGCCGTTGATGTTGAGGCTCCGCCAGAGAGGGAAGCGGTTCCCCTGAGTTTCTGCGTTCAGTTGGGGTGGTTCGACTCGGAGCAGAGTGCGCGGCAGGCTTATCGTTCCCTGGGGCGGCCTGGAACCGACTACGACGTTGCTGAGGAGGAGCGGGAACTGGCACCACTGCATTGGGTGATCATACCTCCTCAACCGGAAGATCGGGCGCTGGATCTGTTTCGCGATCTCCAGCAGAGGGGGATCGACTCCTACCTGGTAACCCGGGGCGAGAATAAAAATGCCATTTCTCTTGGGCTGTTCGAGTCCCGACAGGCCGCCGAAAATGTCCTGGCTGAAAAAAAACGCCAGAATCTCAATGCAATACTGGCCAACTTCCCCCGAAATCAGCTAAGCTACGCGCTCGTTTTTGAAGACCAACTGGTGCCGGATTCCGGTGCGGTTGGGGCGGCGGAAACGGATTACAGAGAGAATTTCGACATGGTCGAAATCAGGCGTTGTGAAGGTGTTGCAACGCGTTCTGAAAATCCGTAGTATACCGCCCTCGCTGAAGAGGCGAATGTGAGCTGGCGTAGCTCAGTTGGTAGAGCAGCTGACTTGTAATCAGCAGGTCGGGGGTTCGATTCCGTCCGCCAGCTCCACTTTAAGTTTAGGCAGGTTTGCCGTTGGCATGCCTGACTCGGAGGGGTTCCCGAGTGGCCAAAGGGATCAGACTGTAAATCTGACGCGAAAGCTTCGCAGGTTCGAATCCTGCCCCCTCCACCACTTATTGCTCGCGGGCATCGTATAGTGGCTATTACCTCAGCCTTCCAAGCTGATGACGCGGGTTCGATTCCCGCTGCCCGCTCCAATTTGTAGTGTTGAAAGCGCTCATGTAGCTCAGTCGGTAGAGCACATCCTTGGTAAGGATGAGGTCACCGGTTCAATTCCGGTCATGAGCTCCATTATTTGTCCGGTCAACGTTACGGTCCAGTTGATTAGGGAGATAGGTCGAATGTCTAAAGCAAAATTTGAGCGTAATAAGCCGCACGTAAACGTGGGCACCATTGGTCACGTAGACCATGGCAAGACCACGCTGACAGCCGCGCTGACTCGTGTGTGTCACGAAGTGTGGGGTACTGGTAGTGCAAGCGCATTCGACCAGATCGATAACGCACCGGAAGAGAAGGCACGTGGTATCACCATCGCGACCTCTCACGTTGAGTACGATTCGCCGGCGCGTCACTATGCGCACGTTGACTGCCCGGGCCACGCTGACTACGTGAAGAACATGATCACGGGTGCGGCGCAGATGGACGGCGCGATCCTGGTTTGTTCCGCAGCTGACGGCCCCATGCCGCAGACTCGCGAGCACATCCTGCTGTCCCGCCAGGTTGGCGTTCCTTTCATCGTTGTGTTCCTGAACAAGGCGGACATGGTTGATGACGAGGAGTTGCTGGAGCTGGTCGAGATGGAAGTTCGCGAACTGCTGAGCCAGTACGACTTCCCGGGCGATGACACGCCGATCGTTACCGGTTCCGCGCTGATGGCGCTGGAAGGTAAGGATGATAACGAAATGGGTACTACCGCTGTTAAGAAGCTGGTAGAAGCCCTGGACGAGTACATCCCGGATCCGGAGCGTGCGATTGATCAGCCGTTCCTGATGCCGATCGAGGACGTGTTCTCCATCTCTGGTCGCGGTACGGTTGTAACCGGTCGTGTAGAGCGCGGCATCATCAAGGTTGGTGACGAAGTGGAAATCGTCGGTATCAAAGATACCGTGAAGACCGTTTGTACCGGTGTTGAGATGTTCCGCAAGCTGCTGGACGAAGGTCGTGCTGGTGAGAACGTTGGTGTTCTGCTGCGTGGTACCAAGCGTGACGACGTAGAGCGTGGTCAGGTTCTGTGTGTGCCGGGCTCCATCAAGCCGCACACCAAGTTCGAGTGCGAAGTGTACGTGCTGAGCAAAGAAGAAGGTGGTCGTCATACCCCGTTCTTTAAGGGTTACCGTCCGCAGTTTTACTTCCGTACCACCGACGTCACAGGTTCCTGTGAGCTGCCGGAAGGTGTGGAAATGGTTATGCCGGGTGACAACGTGAAGATGAGTGTTACCCTGATTGCTCCGATCGCCATGGAAGATGGTCTGCGCTTCGCGATTCGTGAAGGTGGCCGTACCGTTGGTGCCGGCGTAGTCTCAAAGATCATCGAGTAATTGCTCTTTTTGAGTAAGAACTTGAAGTAAGTGCGCTGAGTTGTTTCGGTGCAGGCCAGTAGCTCAATTGGCAGAGCAGCGGTCTCCAAAACCGCAGGTTGGGGGTTCGATTCCCTCCTGGCCTGCCATTTTTTAACATCCGGATACATAAGCTGATTCCTATGGAGTCAAAAGCCGATCGTTCGACCAGTAGCTTCGATGCAGTAAAGTGGCTGGTCGTATTTGTTCTGATTGCAGCGGGCGTCGTTGGCAATCAGTATTTTAATGCCGAGTCACTGCTGTATCGGGTGCTGGCTCTCGTAGCTCTTGCTCTGGTCGCTGCTTTTGTGGCGCTCCAAACCGAGCGTGGTCGGCGTTTTGCGACTCTGCTCAAGGAAGCCAGGGTTGAAATCCGGAAGGTCGTATGGCCCACCAGGCCGGAGCTGATCCAGACCACAGCCATCGTCGTTGTGTTTGTATTGGTTGTGGCGTTGATGCTGTGGGGTATGGATTCGTTGATCAGTTGGCTGGTCTCCGGAGTTATCGGGTAACAGGAGTGGGCAATGGCTAAGCGCTGGTACGTCGTTCATGCGTATTCTGGCTTTGAAAAGCACGTAATGCGCACTCTCAGGGAGCGTGTTGCTCTCAATGACTTGGAAGAGAAGTTCGGCGAAATCCTTGTGCCGACTGAAGAAGTCGTTGAGATGCGTGACGGGAAGAAGCGCAAGAGTGAGCGCAAGTTCTATCCCGGCTACGTTCTGGTGCAGATGGAAATGGATGACGGCACCTGGCATCTGGTCAAGAATACGCCCAGGGTTCTTGGTTTCATTGGTGGTACCAAGGATAAGCCGGCCCCAATTACAGAGCGTGAGGCAGAGGCCATTCTTCGCCGTGTTGAGAGCGGCGCTGACAAGCCCAAGCCGAAGACTCTGTTCGAGCCAGGCGAGATTGTTCGCGTCACTGAAGGGCCGTTTGCGGACTTCAATGGCGTTGTTGAAGAAGTTGACTACGACAAGAGTCGGGTCAAGGTTGCTGTGTTGATTTTCGGTCGTTCAACTCCGGTAGAGCTGGAGTTTGGGCAAGTCGAAAAAGACTGAGCAGCAGCCTTACATGCTGAGAGCTCGCGCGCTATGGCGACGCGGGCTTTTTGTGTCTGCTACTGGCAGTTGTAAATACAGGGGAGCCGAGAGGCGTTCGAACCCACAGGAGAAATATCATGGCTAAGAAGATTGAAGCGTACATCAAGCTTCAGGTTGCTGCCGGCAAGGCCAACCCGAGTCCTCCCGTTGGTCCCGCGCTGGGTCAGCGTGGCGTAAATATCATGGAGTTCTGTAAGGCGTTCAACGCACAGACCCAGGATATGGAACCGGGCCTGCCGATTCCTACTGTTATCACCGTTTACAGTGATCGCAGCTTTACCTTTATCACCAAGACTCCGCCCGCACCGGTGCTGCTGAAGAAGGCGGCCGGCATCAAGAGCGGCTCTGGTCGTCCCAATACCGACAAAGTTGGCACGGTAACTCGTGACCAGTTGGAAGAAATTGCCAAGACGAAAGAGCCGGATCTGACTGCAGCCGACATGGATGCTGCGGTTCGTACCATTGCCGGAACTGCCCGTAGCATGGGCCTGAACGTGGAGGGCCTGTAACATGGCAAAGCTTAGCAAGCGTCAGAAGCTGATTCGTGAAAAAGTCGATTCCACCCGCGCATATTCCGTTGACGAAGCGGTAGCGTTGCTGGTTGAGCTGGGCGGTAACGTCAAGTTCAAGGAATCCGTGGACGTTGCCGTCAATCTGGGCGTCGATGCGCGTAAATCAGACCAGGTTGTGCGCAGCAGCACTGTTCTGCCTCACGGTACTGGCAAAACCGTTCGTGTGGCGGTATTCACCCAGGGCGCCAACGCCGAGAAAGCCACCGCTGCCGGTGCTGATATTGTTGGTATGGATGACCTGGCGGAAGAAGTCAAAAAAGGCAACATGGATTTCGATGTGGTTATCGCCACTCCGGACGCCATGCGTGTTGTTGGTCAGCTGGGCCAGATTCTTGGTCCCCGCGGCCTGATGCCGAACCCGAAAGTCGGCACTGTTACCCCGGATGTTGAGACTGCTGTAAAGAACGCCAAGGCAGGTCAGGTGCGTTACCGTACTGATAAGAACGGTATCATCCATGCGCCGATGGGTAATGTGGAATTCTCTGCGCAGAACATCAAGGAAAACCTTGAAGCTCTGATCGCGGACCTGAAAAAGGCCAAGCCGTCTTCTTCGAAAGGTGTTTACCTCAAGAAGGTAACCCTGTCGTCGACGATGGGTCCTGGCCTGACTATCGATCAGAGCGCTCTGAGCATCTGAGGCTTTGTTCGGTAGTTACTTTGTAGTCTGGGCGGAAGCCAAGGCTGTCAAAGACCGCAGGCCCCCGAAGCGCTCTTTTTATAGAAGAGATGCTGGAAGGGTTAAAGCAACGCCTGCGCAGACGGTGTGAAGACGTTCTCTCTGAACCCAAACACCGTTGGGAGCCCCGCGAGGGGTATATGTGGGTTTGCCGGGAATATGCCCGGCGAAATCGAGGAGAAATCCAGTGGCAATTAGACTCGAAGACAAGAAAGCGATCGTCGCTGAAGTCAACGAGACTGCCGGTGGTGCTCTGTCTGTTGTTCTGGCTGACTACCGTGGTATCACCTCAGGTGATATGACGGCGCTGCGAGCGAAGGCCCGCGCTGAAAGCGTTCATCTAAAGGTTGTTCGTAACAACCTGGCGAAGATCGCAATCCGCGGTACTGAGTTCGAGTGTATTGATGCGGCGCTGGTCGGCCCGACAATTCTGGCGTTCTCTATGGAAGATCCGGGTGCGGCTGCGCGCCTGCTGAAGGATTTTGCCAAAGAGAAAGAGGCATTCGAGATCAAGGGCCTGGCTGTCGGCGGTGAGCTGATGGGCGCAGACCAGATTGATCGCCTTGCCAAGCTACCGACACGCCACGAGGCGTTGACGATGCTGGCCGCTGTAACACAGGCACCGATCACCAAGCTTGCGCGGACACTGAACGAAGTTCCAACGAAAGTGACCCGTGCTGTTGCGGCAGTTCGAGACCAGAAGCAAGAAGCTGCTTGATTCTGTTGAACACCATTTTTATATTTTTGGGAGAAAGTCATGGCTCTGTCTAACGAAGACATTTTGAACGCAATTGCCGAAATGAGCGTAATGGACGTTGTTGCGCTGGTTGAAGCAATGGAAGAAAAATTCGGCGTATCCGCCGCTGCTGCTGTAGCTGCTGCTCCGGCTGCCGCCGGTGGCGAAGCCGCTGCTGCTGAAGAGCAGACTGAATTTGACGTTGTTCTTACCGGTCCTGGTGAGAAGAAAGTTAACGTCATCAAGGCCGTTCGTGAACTGACTGGCCTGGGTCTGAAAGAAGCGAAAGAAATGGTCGACAGCGCTCCTTCCGTTATCAAGGAAGCGGCGAGCAAAGACGACGCTGAAGAAGCCAAGAAGAAGCTTGAGGAAGCAGGCGCTTCTGTTGAGCTCAAGTAAGAGTTGGCTTTTGATCGAAACCGTGCGTTAAGCATGGACAGGCTGGTGGCCATGTGCCACCGGCCTTTTTCTGTTGTATATGCTATAGACTCTGAACGCCGATTCAGTGGTGCTGTCAGAATCTATAACCTACAGCGAGAGTCTTGTTCAAGACGGCGCAGTAAGCCGAGCAATTCGGCCCCGAAGCATGAAAATGGTTGCTTCTTGATACCAGGTATCAGGTCTAAAGCTGGGGAATGCAGATGACTTACTCCTATACTGAGAAAAAGCGGATTCGCAAAGATTTTAGTAAATTGCCGTCCGTGATGGATGTTCCCTATTTGCTGTCTATACAGCTGGATTCGTTCCGGGACTTCCTCCAAAGTGAAGCCGCGCCCGAAAATCGTCGGGAAACCGGTCTCCACGCAGCATTCAAATCCGTATTCCCGATTGTCAGTTATTCTGGCAACGCCGCACTCGAATACGTGAGTTACCGCATCGGCGAGCCGGTATTTGACGTCAAGGAATGCCAGCTTAGGGGCGTCACCTACGCAGCACCGCTGCGGGTGAAAGTAAGACTTATCATTTATGATAAGGAATCGTCCAACAAGGCGATCAAGGATATTAAAGAGCAGGAAGTCTACATGGGCGAAATGCCCCTGATGACCGAGAACGGTACCTTCGTTATCAACGGTACCGAGCGTGTTATCGTTTCCCAGCTCCACCGTTCACCCGGTGTGTTCTTCGATCATGACAAGGGTAAGACCCACTCGTCAGGTAAGCTGTTGTATTCGGCGCGGGTGATTCCTTACCGTGGTTCCTGGCTGGACTTCGAGTTCGACGCCAAGGACTCGGTCTTTGTCCGTATCGACCGTCGCCGCAAGCTGCCCGCGTCTATTCTCCTGCGTGCCCTGGGTTATAACTCAGAGCAGATGCTGGAGATGTTCTTTGATACCAGTAAGTTCAGTATCGGTCCTGAGGTGTGCAAGCTCGAGCTGGTTCCAAGTCGCCTGCGCGGTGACATTGCGACGTTCGACATCAAGGACAAGAAGGGCTCCGTCATCGTTGAAGAGGGTCGCCGGATCACCGCTCGTCATATCAAGCAGCTTGAAAAAGCGGGCTTGACCGAGCTGGAAGTGCCGACGGAATACCTTTACGGCCGTGTACTCTCGAAAGACATGGTGGACACCAAGTCCGGAGAGGTTCTGGTTGAGTGTAATACCGAGCTGACCGAAGAAGTTGTTACCAAGATTCTCGACGCTGGCGTTACAGAAATTGAAACTCTGTACACCAACGACTTGGATTGTGGTCCGTTCATGTCGGATACGCTGCGCATCGACCCAACCCGCACGCCCCTCGAGGCGCTGGTTGAGATCTATCGCATGATGCGCCCGGGTGAGCCGCCCACCAAAGAGTCGGCCGAGAACCTGTTCAACAACCTGTTCTTCTCTGAAGAGCGGTATGACCTGTCCTCCGTTGGCCGAATGAAGCTGAACCGTCGCCTGCGTCGCGAAGAAAGCACCGGCGAAGGCACGTTGACCCATGACGACATCATCGACGTCCTCAAGACGCTGATCGATATTCGTAACGGTCAGGGCAATGTCGACGACATTGATAACCTGGGCAACCGTCGAGTTCGTTGTGTGGGTGAGATGGCGGAGAACCAGTTCCGCGTTGGCCTGGTGCGTGTTGAGCGTGCTGTGCGCGAGCGTTTGAGTCTGGCGGAAAGCGAAGGCCTGATGCCTCAGGATCTGATCAACGCCAAGCCGGTAGCGGCTGCGGTGAAGGAATTCTTTGGCTCCAGCCAGCTGTCCCAGTTCATGGACCAGAACAACCCGCTGTCGGAAGTGACTCACAAGCGTCGTATCTCGGCTCTCGGTCCAGGTGGTCTGACCCGTGAGCGTGCCGGCTTTGAGGTTCGTGACGTACATCCGACTCACTATGGTCGTGTGTGTCCGATCGAGACGCCGGAAGGCCCGAACATCGGTCTGATCAACTCGCTGGCAACCTACGCCCGCTCCAATTCTTACGGTTTCCTTGAGAGTCCGTACCGGAAGGTGGTTGACGGCGAGGTGACCGATGAAGTGGTTTATCTGTCGGCCATTGAAGAGAGCAACTACATCATCGCCCAGGCCAGTGCGGCAATGGACGAGAACAAGCGTCTGTCTGATGAGCTGGTAACGGTTCGTCATCAGAACGAGTTCACGGTAACGCCGCCGGAAAACGTCAACTTCATGGACGTTTCACCGCGCCAGGTAGTGTCGGTAGCAGCCTCGCTGATTCCGTTCCTGGAACACGACGACGCCAACCGTGCACTGATGGGCTCCAACATGCAGCGCCAGGCGGTTCCGACGTTGCGTTCGCAGGTGCCCTTGGTAGGTACTGGTGTTGAGCGTACCGTGGCCCAGGACTCTGGCGTTTGCGTAACCGCTCGTCGCGGTGGTGTGATCGAGAGCGTCGATGCGGCCCGTATCGTGGTACGTGTCAACGACGATGAGACTGAAGCCGGTGATGCTGGTGTGGATATCTACAACCTCACCAAGTACACCCGTTCGAACCAGAACACCTGTATCAACCAGCGCTCCATTGTTAACCAGGGCGATGAAATTGCCCGTGGTGACGTGCTGGCTGACGGCCCGTCCGTGGATCTGGGTGAGCTGGCTCTGGGGCAGAACATGCGTATCGCGTTCATGCCCTGGAACGGTTACAACTTTGAGGACTCGATCCTCATTTCCGAGAAAGTGGTTCAGGAAGACCGCCTGACTACCATCCACATCCAGGAACTGACCTGTGTGGCTCGGGATACCAAACTGGGTAGCGAGGAAATCACCGCGGATATTCCGAACGTTGGTGAAAGTGCGCTGTCCAAGCTGGATGAGTCCGGCATCGTGTATATCGGTGCGGAAGTAGGTCCTGGCGATATCCTGGTTGGCAAGGTAACACCGAAAGGTGAAACCCAGTTGACCCCGGAGGAGAAGCTGCTGAGGGCCATCTTCGGCGAGAAGGCTTCGGACGTGAAGGACACGTCCTCACGTGTGCCCACTGGCACCCGTGGCACGGTTATCGACGTTCAGGTCTTTACCCGTGACGGCATCGAAAAGGACACGCGTGCCCAGTCCATCGAAAAAGAGCAGTTGGACGAGTATCGCAAGGACCTGAAGGACGAGTATCGCATTGTAGAAGGTGCCACCTTCGAGCGTTTGACCAATGCCCTCAAGGGGCAGGAAGTCATCAGTGGTCCTGGTCTCAAGAAAGGCGCCAAGTTGGACGAATCGTACCTGGCAGAGTTGCCGCGCGACGACTGGTTCAAGCTACGGATGAAAGATGAGGCGCTGAATGAGCTGCTTGAAAAATCCGAGCAGGGTCTTGAAGATCGCAAAAAAGAGCACGAAGCGCGCTTTGACGATAAGAAAGGCAAGCTTCAGCAGGGTGATGACCTTGCCCCGGGTGTTCTCAAGATCGTCAAGGTGTACCTCGCGATCAAGCGTCGGATTCAGCCGGGCGACAAGATGGCCGGACGTCATGGTAACAAGGGTGTTATTTCATCGGTCATGCCGATTGAGGACATGCCTTATGATGAACATGGCAACACAGTTGACGTGGTTCTCAACCCCTTGGGTGTTCCGTCGCGGATGAACGTCGGTCAGGTTCTTGAAACGCACCTGGGTGCAGCAGCCAAAGGGCTGGGTGAGCGCATCAGCCAGATGCTGGATGAGCAGCGTAAGATCGCTGAGCTCCGCAATTTGCTGGACGAGATCTATAACCACTCGGACGAGGTCACCAAGGTGGACCTGGATTCGCTGAGTGACAAAGAGATCCTGGCCCTGGCTAACAATCTGCGCGCAGGTGTCCCCATGGCAACGCCGGTCTTCGACGGTGCCAAGGAAGCAGAGGTCAAGCGTATGCTTGAGCTGGCAGGTCTGAGTACGACTGGCCAGACTGTGTTGTATGACGGCCGTACGGGTGATGAATTTGACCGCCCGGTAACGGTTGGCTACATGTACATCCTCAAGCTGAACCACTTGATCGACGACAAGATGCACGCTCGTTCCACCGGTTCGTACAGCCTGGTTACCCAGCAGCCGCTGGGTGGTAAGGCGCAGTTCGGTGGTCAGCGCTTCGGTGAGATGGAAGTGTGGGCACTCGAGGCCTACGGTGCGGCGTATACGCTGCAGGAAATGCTTACCGTGAAGTCTGATGATGTGAATGGTCGGACCAAGATGTACAAGAACATTGTCGATGGCGATCATCGTATGGAGCCGGGCATGCCCGAGTCCTTCAATGTTCTGGTCAAGGAAATCCGCTCGCTGGGTATCGACATCGAGCTGGAATCCGACTGAGCCGAATTGTTTTTGGCAGCGTGAGCGGGTACCGGTCGGTACCCGCCCGAGAATAACGCCATCCGGAGCTGTTACTGATGAAAGATTTGCTGAATCTTCTCAAAAACCAGAACCAGAAGCAGGAATTTGACGCCATCCGTATTGGCCTGGCGTCGCCTGACATGATCCGTTCATGGTCTTTTGGTGAGGTCAAAAAGCCTGAGACCATCAACTACCGTACGTTCAAGCCTGAGCGTGACGGTCTTTTCTGTGCCAAGATCTTCGGCCCGATCAAGGATTACGAGTGCCTGTGCGGCAAGTACAAGCGGCTCAAGCACCGTGGTGTCATCTGCGAGAAGTGCGGTGTTGAAGTGGCACTGGCCAGTGTGCGCCGTGAGCGCATGGGTCACATCGAGCTCGCCAGCCCGGTCGCCCACATCTGGTTCCTGAAATCACTGCCGTCCCGCATCGGCCTGATGCTGGACATGACCCTGCGCGATATCGAGCGGGTCCTGTATTTTGAGTCGTTCATCGTGATCGAGCCGGGCATGACGACGCTTGAGCGCGGTCAATTGCTGAACGACGAGCAGTATTACGAAGCCCTTGAAGAGTTCGGTGACGAATTCGATGCCCGCATGGGTGCCGAAGCCGTCCAGGAGCTGCTGGAAGGTATTGATCTGCAGGCCGAGGTTGAGGCCTTGCGGGAAGAGATTCCCCAGACCAACTCCGAGACCAAGATCAAGAAGTTCAGCAAGCGCCTGAAGATTCTTGAGGCTTTCCTGTATTCCGGCAATAAGCCGGGCGACATGGTCATGACCGTTCTGCCGGTTCTGCCGCCGGATCTTCGTCCGCTGGTGCCGCTGGATGGTGGCCGTTTTGCCACCTCTGACCTGAACGACCTGTATCGCCGGGTGATCAACCGTAACAACCGCCTCAAGCGCCTGTTGGAGCTGAATGCTCCGGACATTATTGTGCGCAACGAGAAGCGGATGCTACAGGAAGCGGTTGATGCGCTGTTGGATAACGGCCGTCGTGGTCGCGCCATCACTGGTACCAACAAGCGTCCGCTGAAGTCCCTGGCCGACATGATCAAGGGTAAGCAAGGTCGCTTCCGTCAGAACCTGCTCGGTAAGCGTGTGGACTACTCCGGTCGTTCCGTGATCGTGGTTGGTCCGTACCTGCGTTTGCATCAGTGTGGTCTGCCCAAGAAGATGGCGTTGGAGCTGTTCAAGCCGTTCATCTTCTCAAAGCTTGAGCACCGTGGCTTGGCGACCACCATCAAGGCCGCCAAGAAGATGGTCGAGCGTGAGGAAGGCGTGGTCTGGGATATCCTGGACGAGGTCATCCGTGAGCATCCGATCATGCTGAACCGGGCACCGACTCTTCACCGTCTGGGTATCCAGGCGTTCGAGCCGGTACTGATCGAAGGCAAGGCCATTCAGCTGCATCCGCTGGTGTGTGCGGCCTACAACGCCGACTTCGACGGTGACCAGATGGCGGTACACGTGCCGCTGACCCTGGAAGCCCAGCTCGAAGCCCGTGCGTTGATGATGTCCACCAACAACGTGCTGTCGCCGGCCAACGGCGAGCCGATCATCGTGCCGTCCCAGGACGTGGTACTGGGTCTTTACTACATGACCCGCGAGCGCAAGAGTGCCGTCGGTGAAGGCATGGTGTTTGCCGATGTTAAAGAAGCGCACCGTGCCTATGGTGCTGGCAAGGTTGACCTTCAGGCGATCGTCAAGGTCCGGGTCAAGGAAGTCACGATCCAGGAAGACGGCGAGCGTACCGAAGAGTACAAGATCGTTGACACCACGGTCGGTCGTGCGCTGTTGTTCGATATCGTTCCTGACGGCCTGTCCTATGAGCTGGTCAACAAGCCGATGGTCAAGAAGTCGATCTCGAATCTGATCAACACCTGTTACCGTGATGCCGGCCTCAAGGATACCGTTATCTTTGCTGACCAGCTCATGTACATGGGCTACCACTATGCGACGGTTTCCGGTATCTCGATCGGCTTCAACGACTTCGAGATTCCTCCCGAGAAATACGAGTTGGTGGATGCTGCCTCCGAGGAAGTCAAGGACATCGAGACCCAGTACGCATCCGGTCTGCTGACCCAGGGTGAGAAGTACAACAAGGTTATCGATATCTGGTCCCGTGCCAACGACAAAGTGTCGAAGGCGATGATGGATCGGCTCTCGAAGGAGCAGGTTATCGGGCCAGACGGCAAGCCAGTTAAAGGTGAGGACGGCGAAGACTTGATGCAGGAGTCGTTCAACTCGGTTTACATGATGGCTGATTCGGGCGCCCGGGGTTCCGCGGCTCAGATTCGCCAGCTGGCTGGTATGCGTGGCCTGATGGCGAAGCCGGACGGCTCCATCATCGAGACGCCGATCACTGCGAACTTCCGTGAGGGTCTGAACGTACTCCAGTACTTCATATCCACCCACGGTGCCCGTAAGGGTCTGGCGGATACGGCGCTGAAGACCGCGAACTCAGGTTACCTGACTCGCCGTCTGGTAGACGTTTCCCAAGATCTGGTCGTTACCGAAACCGACTGTGGTACCGAAGAAGGTCTGTTGATGACGCCGCACATCGAGGGTGGCGACGTTGTTGTACCGCTGGGTGATCGTGTGCTTGGTCGTGTTACGGCCCGTGCAGCCTTTACGCCAACGGACAAGGATAATGCCGTTGTCGAGGCCGGCGTCCTGCTGGACGAGAAAGCGGTTGAATCCCTTGAGCGTGCCGGTGTGGACGAAGTCTGGGTTCGCTCTGCGATCACCTGTGAGACTCGCCACGGTATCTGCTCCAAGTGTTATGGCCGTGATCTTGCCCGTGGCCATGAGGTCAATGTGGGCGAGGCTGTCGGTGTTATCGCTGCACAGTCCATCGGTGAGCCGGGTACCCAGCTGACCATGCGTACCTTCCACATCGGTGGTGCGGCAAGCCGGGCATCAGCGGTTGACAATATCCAGGTCAAGCACGGCGGCACCGTTCGTCTGCACAACCTGAAATCGATCGAGAAGAGCGACGGCAGTCTGGTTGTTGTGTCCCGTTCCTCAGCGCTGGCCATTGCCGATGAGCAGGGTCGTGAGCGCGAGTGGTACAAGCTGCCCTATGGTGCGGTGCTGTCTGTCAAGCACGGCGACGCCGTGGAAGCAGGGGTTGCGGTTGCCAAGTGGGATCCGCACACGCACCCAATCATCGCTGAAGCGGAAGGTACCGCCAAGTTCGTCAACATGGATCAGGGCATTACCGTCCGTACCCAGACTGATGAGCTGACGGGTCTTTCCACGATGGAGGTTATCGACCCGAAAGAGCGTCCGGCGGCTGGTAAGGACATTCGTCCTGCCATTCAGCTGATCGACGACAAGGGTAACGATGTTGAGTTGCCAGGTGGTGGTACCGCGATCTTCTTCCTGCCGGCCAACGCGCTGGTGACCATGGCCAATGGCGCCAAGATCGAGTTGGGTGACGTGGTTGCCCGTATTCCGCAGGAAAGCTCGAAGACCCGGGATATCACCGGTGGTCTGCCGCGTGTTGCCGACCTGTTCGAGGCCCGTCGTCCGAAAGAATCGTCCATCCTGGCTGAAGTCAGTGGTGTGGTGTCCTTCGGCAAGGAAACCAAGGGCAAGAAACGTCTGGTGATTACGCCGAAGGATGCGGATCCGTATGAGGTTCTGATTCCCAAGCATCGCCAGATGAACGTGTTCGAGGGTGAAACGGTCGAGAAGGGTGAGGTTATCTCTGATGGCCCGTCCAATCCGCACGACATCCTTCGTCTTCTGGGTGTGGTTGCGTTGGCCAAGTACATCACCAACGAAATCCAGGACGTTTACCGTCTGCAGGGTGTTGTCATCAACGATAAGCATATTGAGGTTATCGTTCGACAGATGCTGCGTAAGGTGGAGATCACTGATGCCGGTGATACCAGCCTGCTGGCTGGCGATCAGGTAGAAATTACCCAGTTCATGGAAGAGAACGAAAAAGCGGAAGCGGCAGACAAGGAAACCGCACGTTGTGAGCGCTTGTTGCTGGGTATTACCAAGGCATCTCTGGCGACGGAGTCGTTCATTTCAGCGGCATCGTTCCAGGAAACCACGCGGGTTCTGACCGAAGGCGCCGTCACCGGCAAGCGGGATTACCTCCGCGGGCTGAAAGAGAACGTTGTCGTTGGTCGGCTGATTCCGGCTGGTACCGGTCTGGCATACCACGCAGAGCGTCGTCGCAAGCGTGATCTGGAAGAGCAGGGCGTAACGGCAGCGGATGTCGAAGAAGCTCTGAGTGCCGAACTCAACCGCGAAAGCTGAGTTGACCGGTAACGCCACCCGCCGGTAGTTACTTACCTGGCGGGTGGTCAAAAAGAGATCAGTCATCTTGACTGTTCAGGGTCGCAGGCTTAAACTTGCGACCCTCAAATTTTACCCCCGCCTGTCGGGGGTAAGTTTCATTGATACGGTTTTTTGGAGTTTGCTTACATGGCAACGATTAATCAGTTGGTGCGTAAGCCTCGTAAACGCAAAGCGGCCAAGAGCGACGTTCCTGCTCTGCAGGCTTGCCCGCAGCGCCGTGGTGTTTGTACTCGTGTGTACACCACAACGCCGAAGAAGCCGAACTCAGCACTGCGTAAAGTGTGCCGTGTTCGCCTGACCAACGGCTACGAGGTTTCCTCATACATTGGTGGTGAAGGTCACAACCTTCAGGAGCACAGTGTTGTGCTGATCCGTGGCGGTCGAGTAAAAGACCTTCCGGGTGTGCGCTATCACACTGTTCGCGGAACACTGGACACCCAGGGTGTGCAGAACCGTAAGCAGGGCCGCTCCAAGTACGGTGCAAAACGACCCAAGTCCTGATGTCCCACACGGGTGTCTTTTATCGTTGCTACGTAGAACGGTAAGAGTAAGGCTGAGTAGCTGATGCTATCTCAGGGGTTCCTGAAGACCTTTTAATAGATAAGGGCTTATCGATGCCTAGAAGAAGAGTTGCAGCAAAACGGGAAATTATCCCGGATCCCAAATTCGGCAGTGCACGGCTGGCCAAGTTCATCAACCATGTGATGGAAAGCGGCAAAAAAGCTGTTGCTGAGCGCATTGTTTATGGCGCGCTCGATATCGTTGCCGACAAGTCCAAGGAAGAGCCGATCGACATGTTCGAGAAGGCCCTGGAAAACATCCAGCCGATGGTTGAAGTTAAATCCCGTCGTGTGGGTGGTGCTACCTACCAGGTGCCTGTCGAAGTACGGCCTTCCCGTCAGAACGCGCTGGCCATGCGCTGGCTCGTAGAATTTTCACGGAAGCGTGGTGAAAAGTCCATGGCGCAGCGTCTGGCAGGTGAAATCCTGGATGCCGCTGATAGCAAGGGCTCCGCTGTTAAGAAGCGCGAAGACGTTCATCGCATGGCAGAAGCCAACAAGGCGTTCTCTCACTTCCGTTTCTAATCAGCCGAGGTTCATACAGTGGCACGCAAGACTCCGATCAAGAGATACAGAAACATTGGTATTTGTGCGCACGTTGATGCGGGCAAGACCACAACCACCGAGCGGGTTCTGTTCTACACAGGCATTTCCCACAAAATCGGTGAGGTTCATGATGGCGCGGCGACCATGGACTGGATGGAGCAGGAGCAGGAGCGTGGTATTACCATCACGTCTGCTGCAACCACCTGTTTCTGGCAGGGCATGGATAAGCAGTATCCTGAGCACCGCATCAACATCATCGACACCCCGGGGCACGTTGACTTTACCATCGAGGTAGAGCGTTCCCTGCGTGTGCTCGACGGTGCAGTTGTGGTGTTCTGTGGCTCCTCTGGTGTTGAGCCGCAGTCCGAGACTGTTTGGCGTCAGGCCAACAAGTACGAAGTGCCCCGCATGGTGTTCGTCAACAAGATGGACCGTGCCGGTGCCAACTTCCTGCGCGTTGTGAATCAGATTAAGAACCGTCTGGGTGCGACTGCCGTTCCCATTCAGTTGCCGATCGGTGCCGAAGACGAGTTCGCTGGTCTGGTTGACCTGATTCGTAACAAGGCGATTTACTGGAACGAAGATGATGCCGGTGCTACCTATGACCAGCGCGACGTTCCTGCCGAAATGGCTGACGAAGTAGCGAAGTACCGCGAAGAAATGATGGAAGCGGCTGCTGAAGCTAATGAAGAGCTGATGGAGCGCTACCTTGAAGAGGGCGAGCTCAGCATTGAAGACATCAAGAAAGGTCTGCGTATCCGTACGCTCGCCAACGAGATTGTTGTCGCGACATGTGGTTCTGCCTTTAAGAATAAGGGTGTTCAGGCGGTGCTGGATTCGGTGATCGAATTCCTGCCGGCTCCGGACGAAGTCAAAGCCATCCGTGGTGAGGTCGATGAAGACGGTACTGAAGAAACCCGTCAGGCTGACGACGACGCGCCTTTCTCGGCTCTCGCGTTCAAAATCGCCACCGATCCGTTTGTTGGCACGCTAACCTTCTTCCGGGTTTACTCCGGTAAGCTCGAATCTGGTAATGCAGTCTACAACTCCGTAAAGAGCAAGAAGGAACGCGTCGGCCGTATGGTTCAGATGCACTCCAAAGAGCGTCAGGAGATCAAGGAAGTTCTCGCGGGTGATATTGCTGCGGCAATCGGCCTGAAGAGTGTCACCACCGGTGATACCCTTTGTGATGAGAATCATAAAATTATCCTGGAACGCATGGAGTTCCCTGAGCCGGTTATTTCTGTAGCCGTTGAGCCGAAGTCCAAGGCTGACCAGGAGAAAATGGGTGTTGCTCTGGGCAAGCTTGCTCAGGAAGATCCGTCTTTCCAGGTTCGTACTGATGAAGAATCTGGCCAGACCATCATCTCCGGTATGGGTGAGCTTCACCTGGACATCATCGTTGACCGAATGCGTCGCGAGTTCAAGGTTGAAGCGAACATTGGTAAGCCGCAGGTGGCTTATCGTGAATGCATCCGTAAGAACGTGGATGTGGAAGGTAAGTTCGTACGTCAGTCTGGCGGTCGTGGTCAGTATGGTCATGTCAAGCTCAAGCTTGAGCCGCTGCCTCTCGACGAGGAGGATGGCGAGAACTTCATCTTCGTAAACGAAATCGTTGGTGGTGTGGTTCCCAAGGAATACATTCCCGCTGTTCAGCAGGGCATTGAAGAGCAGATGAAGAACGGCTGTCTGGCCGGTTATCCTCTGCTGCGGATCAAGGCCACGCTGTACGATGGTTCCTACCATGACGTTGACTCCAACGAGATGGCGTTCAAGGTCGCCGGATCCATGGCGATGAAAAAAGGCGCGTTGGAGGCTAGTCCGGCCCTTCTTGAGCCGCTCATGAAGGTCGAGTGCGTTACCCCTGAAGAGTATATGGGTGACGTCGTTGGTGATCTGAACCGCCGTCGTGGTCTGGTTCAGGGTATGGAAGACGGCCCATCGGGCAAGACAATCCGTGCCGAGGTTCCGTTGTCGGAGATGTTCGGTTACGCCACCGATCTGCGTTCTGCAACGCAGGGTCGGGCGTCTTATGCGATGGAGTTCTCCCGCTATATGGAAGCTCCCTCGAACATTGCCGAAGCGATCATTAAAAAGGGTTGATCCCCAGGACTTAAGAAACAGGAAGAGGTGTAACCGTGTCTAAAGCAAAATTTGAGCGTAATAAGCCGCACGTAAACGTGGGCACCATTGGTCACGTAGACCATGGCAAGACCACGCTGACAGCCGCGCTGACTCGTGTGTGTCACGAAGTGTGGGGTACTGGTAGTGCAAGCGCATTCGACCAGATCGATAACGCACCGGAAGAGAAGGCACGTGGTATCACCATCGCGACCTCTCACGTTGAGTACGATTCGCCGGCGCGTCACTATGCGCACGTTGACTGCCCGGGCCACGCTGACTACGTGAAGAACATGATCACGGGTGCGGCGCAGATGGACGGCGCGATCCTGGTTTGTTCCGCAGCTGACGGCCCCATGCCGCAGACTCGCGAGCACATCCTGCTGTCCCGCCAGGTTGGCGTTCCTTTCATCGTTGTGTTCCTGAACAAGGCGGACATGGTTGATGACGAGGAGTTGCTGGAGCTGGTCGAGATGGAAGTTCGCGAACTGCTGAGCCAGTACGACTTCCCGGGCGATGACACGCCGATCGTTACCGGTTCCGCGCTGATGGCGCTGGAAGGTAAGGATGATAACGAAATGGGTACTACCGCTGTTAAGAAGCTGGTAGAAGCCCTGGACGAGTACATCCCGGATCCGGAGCGTGCGATTGATCAGCCGTTCCTGATGCCGATCGAGGACGTGTTCTCCATCTCTGGTCGCGGTACGGTTGTAACCGGTCGTGTAGAGCGCGGCATCATCAAGGTTGGTGACGAAGTGGAAATCGTCGGTATCAAAGATACCGTGAAGACCGTTTGTACCGGTGTTGAGATGTTCCGCAAGCTGCTGGACGAAGGTCGTGCTGGTGAGAACGTTGGTGTTCTGCTGCGTGGTACCAAGCGTGACGACGTAGAGCGTGGTCAGGTTCTGTGTGTGCCGGGCTCCATCAAGCCGCACACCAAGTTCGAGTGCGAAGTGTACGTGCTGAGCAAAGAAGAAGGTGGTCGTCATACCCCGTTCTTTAAGGGTTACCGTCCGCAGTTTTACTTCCGTACCACCGACGTCACAGGTTCCTGTGAGCTGCCGGAAGGTGTGGAAATGGTTATGCCGGGTGACAACGTGAAGATGAGTGTTACCCTGATTGCTCCGATCGCCATGGAAGATGGCCTGCGCTTCGCGATTCGTGAAGGTGGTCGTACCGTTGGTGCCGGCGTAGTCTCAAAGATCATCGAATAAATTATTCGAATGATCTAAGGAAAAAGGGGCTGAAAGTCAGCCCCTTTTTCTGTTTCAGCCGCACAATCTGACCTGGTAGAGTCGCTGCTCATCGCAGTTGACACTGCTGGGTATTATGCATACAATGCGGCTCCTTTTTTTGAAGGTCGGCTAACTAGTAGCTGCTACGAGTGGAGTTTGGTGCATCATGCAAAGCCAAAAAATTCGAATCCGGTTGAAGGCGTTTGATTATCGCCTGATCGACCAGTCAACGCAGGAGATTGTCGATACCGCGAAGCGGACCGGCGCTCAAGTGCGTGGACCAATCCCTCTGCCGACGCGGAAGGAAAAGTACACCGTTCTGATTTCACCGCACGTCAACAAAGACGCGCGCGATCAGTACGAGATTCGTACACACAAGCGTTTGCTGGATATCGTCGAGCCGACGGAAAAGACAGTAGATGCTTTGATGAAGCTGGATCTGGCAGCAGGTGTAGACGTTCAGATCAGCCTCGGCTAACGCCAAGCGTTAGTCTGTGTAACTGTCATAAGGCCATAGAGGGTGAGAGCCCCGTACACTTAAGAGGTGAAACATGGCAATTGGAATTGTCGGTCGCAAGGCCGGTATGACCCGTATTTTTACGGAAGACGGGCAAGCAGTGTCCGTAACGGTAATTGAGGTTGAGCCCAACCGCATTACCCAGCTGAAAACTCTTGAAAGCGATGGCTATCGCGCGGTTCAGGTAACCGTTGGTAAGCGTCGTTCCTCTCGTGTGACTAAAAGCGAAGCGGGCCATTACGCCAAAGCCGGAGTCGAGGCTGGTCGTGGTCTGTGGGAATTCCGTCTCGCTGATGGCGAAGGCGAAGAGCTGGCTGCAGGCGGAGAGATTACCGCTTCCATCTTTGAAGATGGCCAGGTCGTTGATGCTGTTGGTCAGTCCAAGGGTAAAGGTTTCCAGGGCGGCGTAAAGCGCTGGAACTTCTCCATGCAGGACGCCACACACGGTAACTCCCTTTCTCATCGTGCTCCGGGTTCCATCGGTCAGAACCAGACTCCGGGCAAGGTATTCAAGGGCAAAAAGATGGCGGGCCAGATGGGCAATGCGCAGGTGACCGTGCAGAACCTGCAAGTCGTCCGTGTCGACGCCGAGCGCAACCTTCTGCTGATTCGTGGTGCCGTTCCGGGCGCGACCGGCGGAAATGTTGTCATCAAGCCTGCAGTTAAAGCCTGAGGAGCGGTGCGATGGAATTGACTATTACAGGTAGCGGCAAGGGAATCTCGGTTTCCGACGCTGCATTCGCCAAAGATTTTAATGAGTCACTGGTTCACCAGGTTGTCACCGCGTATATGTCCGGTGCGCGCCAGGGTACCCGTGCTCAGAAAACACGTTCGGAAGTCGCTGGTGGTGGTAAGAAGCCCTGGCGTCAGAAGGGTACGGGTCGTGCCCGTGCCGGTACCATCCGCAGTCCGCTGTGGCGGTCCGGTGGTGTTACCTTCGCTGCCAAGCCTCAGAGTTTTGAGCAGAAGGTAAACCGCAAAATGTACCGCGCAGCGATGCGCTCCATTTTTTCCGAGCTGGTCCGTCAGGAGCGCCTGGTTGTGGTCGACGACATGAATGTCGAAACGCCCAAGACCAAGGCCTTCACTGCCAAGCTGAGCGATATCGGTGTCAGTAACGCGCTGATTCTGTCCGACAACGTCGAGCAGAACCTGCACCTGGCCTCGCGCAATATCCCGCACGTTGATGTGCGTGATGTCGCCGGCCTTGACCCGGTTAGCCTTGTCGCCTTCGACAAAGTGGTTGTGACTGTTCCCGCTCTGAAGAAAATCGAGGAGATGCTGGGATGAATCAGGAACGTATTTACAAGGTTCTTCTTGGGCCTCACGTATCAGAGAAAGCCTCTCTGGTCGCGGAAAGTGGTCAGGTGGTATTCCGTGTAGCCCCTGACGCAACCAAGCCCGAGATCAAGAAAGCCGTTGAGCAGCTGTTCAACGTCACCGTCGAAGGTGTTCAGGTTCTGAACCGTAAGGGTAAGCTCAAGCGTACCGTTCGCGGCTTCGGCAAGCGTGCTGACATTCGTAAGGCTTACGTTAAGCTTGCGGACGGTCAGGACATTGATTTTCTGGATGTGGAATAAGGTAAAGGGGTCGTAAAATGCCGATCGTCAAAACCAAGCCAACATCTGCCGGCCGCCGTCACGTTGTTAAGCTCTTTAACCCTGATCTTCACAAGGGGCGCCCTTACGAGCCGTTGGTAGAAACTCTTAGTAAATCGGGTGGTCGCAACCATTTTGGTCGCATCACTACCCGTCACATTGGTGGTGGACATAAAAAACACTACCGTGTCATTGACTTTAAGCGGACCAAAGATGGTATCCCGGCGACTATCGAGCGCCTGGAATACGATCCTAACCGCTCTGCGCACATTGCGCTGATCAAGTACGCCGATGGCGAGCGTCGCTACATTATCGCTCCCAAAGGTATGCAGATTGGTGACCCTGTGCGCTCCGGCATCGACGCGCCGATTAAAGTAGGAAGCACACTTCCGCTCCGGAATATTCCGGTCGGTTCTGTGATTCACTGCGTCGAAATCAAGCCTGGCAAAGGTGCTCAGCTGGCTCGCTCTGCGGGCGCATCCGTACAGCTGGTTGCTCGGGAAGGGGCTTATGCCACCATCCGCCTGCGCTCAGGTGAAATGCGTAAGGTGCTTGTTGACTGTCGCGCAACGTTGGGCGAAGTGTCCAACAGCGAACACAGCCTCAAGCAGCTTGGTAAAGCGGGTGCATCACGTTGGCGCGGTAAACGTCCAACAGTACGTGGTGTTGCTATGAACCCAGTTGACCACCCGCATGGTGGTGGTGAAGGGCGTACCTCTGGCGGGCGTCACCCGGTTACTCCGTGGGGTGTTCCGACCAAAGGGCATAAGACTCGTAAGAACAAACGTACTGATAAGATGATAGTACGTCGTCGTTCAGCCAAGTAAACGACTACATAGAGGTAAATGCTGTGCCACGTTCTTTGAAGAAAGGTCCTTTTATAGACCTGCATCTGTTGAAGAAGGTCGAGGCAGCTCTGGAAGCTAACGACAAGCGGCCGATCAAAACCTGGTCCCGCCGGTCGACAGTGTTTCCGGAGATGGTAGGCCTGACCATTGCAGTCCACAACGGCAAGCAGCACGTGCCGGTTTATGTCACCGAAGATATGGTCGGGCATAAGCTGGGTGAGTTCGCGGCGACGCGTACTTATCGTGGTCATGCGGCCGACAAGAAAGCTAAACGCTGATTGTGAGGTAATAGAAATGGAAGTAGCAGCCAAGTACAAGGGCGCTCGCCTCTCAGCTCAGAAAGCGCGTCTTGTCGCTGACCAAGTACGCGGCAAGGCTGTTGAGGACGCCCTGAACATTCTGACTTTCAGCCCGAAGAAGGCGGCGGTCATTCTCAAGAAAGCCCTTGAGTCTGCCATCGCTAACGCTGAGCACAACGAAGGTCTGGACGTAGATGATTTGCGGGTTTCCACCGTTATGGTGGATGAGGGTCCGACGCTCAAGCGAATCAAAGCTCGAGCCAAGGGGCGCGCTGACCGGATTTTCAAGCGCACCTGTCATATCACCGTCAAGGTCGCCGACAAGTAGGAGATGCTCAGATGGGTCATAAAGTAAATCCAACCGGCATGCGCCTGGGTGTGATCAAAGAGCACAGCTCAGTGTGGTACGCCGAAAAGGCGGAATACGCGAACAACCTGTTGAATGATATTCAGGTTCGCGAATTCCTGGACAAGCGTCTGGTAAAGGCGTCTGTCAGCAAGATTGTGATCGAGCGCCCTGCTCAGAACGCCCGTATCACGATCCATACAGCCCGTCCCGGTATTGTTATCGGTAAGAAGGGTGAAGATGTTGACCGTCTGCGTCGCGAAGTCAGCGACATGATGGGTGTGCCCGTGCACATCAACATCGAAGAAGTCCGCAAGCCGGACCTGGATGCCCGCCTGGTCGCGCAGAACGTTGCCGGTCAGCTGGAGCGTCGTGTGATGTTCCGTCGCGCTATGAAGCGTGCGGTACAGAACGCCATGCGCCAGGGTGCGAAAGGCATCAAGATTCAGGTAGGCGGTCGTCTCGGGGGTGCTGAAATTGCCCGTTCCGAGTGGTATCGCGAAGGTCGTGTACCGCTGCACACACTGCGTGCAGACATTGATTACTCGACCTACGAAGCGAAAACCACTTACGGCATTATCGGCGTCAAGGTATGGATCTTCAAAGGTGAGATTCTTGGTGGTATGGAGCAGGTCCGTGCTGACAAGAAAGCCTCTGGGAAGAAAGGTTCTAAGTAAAGGGGCACTCAAATGCTGCAACCA
Organism: Marinobacter sp. DS40M6; assembly: GCF_028581595.1. Taxonomy (NCBI): domain Bacteria; kingdom Pseudomonadati; phylum Pseudomonadota; class Gammaproteobacteria; order Pseudomonadales; family Marinobacteraceae; genus Marinobacter; species Marinobacter sp. DS40M6. Next base: position 30,690 of record NZ_JAFCAE010000008.1, read on the forward strand.
AAACGCACCAAATTTCGCAAGGTAATGAAAGGCCGTAACACCGGTCTTGCGCACCGTGCTAACAAGGTGAGCTTCGGTGAATACGGATTGAAGGCGACAAGCCGTGGACGTATAACTGCGCGCCAGATTGAGGCAGCGCGTCGTACCATGACTCGCCGCATCAAGCGGGGCGGTAAGATCTGGATCCGGATTTTCCCGGACAAGCCGATCTCCAGCAAGCCGCTCGAAGTACGAATGGGTAAAGGTAAGGGTTCTGTCGAGTACTGGGTGGCTGAAATTCAGCCAGGCCGGATGCTGTATGAGATGGAAGGTGTTTCCGAGGAAATCGCTCGTGACGCGTTCACTCTTGCTGCGGCCAAGCTGCCCGTACAGACCACCTTTGTAACGAGGACGGTGATGTGATGAAAGCAACAGAGCTGCGTGACAAGTCAGTCGAGGAGCTGAACAAAGAGCTGATCGACCTCCTGAAGGAGCAGTTCAACCTGCGCATGCGTAAGGCGACAGGTCAGCTGAATCAGTCTCATCTTCTTCCGAAGGTGAAGCGTGACATTGCTCGCGTGAAAACAGTTATGAATGAAAAGGCAGGACAGTAACATGACTGAAGCTACCCAAACTGCCAGAACCCTGAGCGGCAAGGTCGTGAGCAACAAAATGGAGAAATCCATTGTGGTTCTGGTTGAGCGCCAGGTTAAGCATCCTCTGTACGGTAAGTACATGAAGCGTTCATCCAAAATTCATGCTCACGACGAGAGCAATCAGTGCAACATCGGTGACACCGTTACAATCCAGGAAACCCGCCCGGTCTCCAAGACCAAAAGCTGGGCTCTGGTGGAAGTCACCGAACGCGCATCGAAGGTGTAACTCGCCCGGACGGTGAGTCTTGTCGTAACGGCAAAGTGGTTTCTGCTGGAGAATAACCATGATTCAGACTCAAACAATGCTTGAAGTCGCGGACAACAGTGGTGCACGTCAGGTGATGTGCATCAAGGTCCTGGGCGGTTCACATCGGCGTTATGCCAGCGTTGGGGATATCATCAAGGTAACCGTTAAGGAAGCCATCCCCCGCGGTAAAGTGAAAAAAGGCCAGGTCCTGAAAGCTGTCGTTGTACGTACCCGTAAAGGTGTGCGTCGTCCCGACGGGTCGCTTATTCGTTTCGACGGAAACGCGGCAGTACTTCTGAACAATCAGGACGCACCCATTGGTACCCGTATCTTCGGACCGGTTACCCGTGAACTGCGAAATGAGAAGTTCATGAAAATTATTTCACTGGCACCCGAAGTACTTTAAGGACCAGAGGCCGGTTATGAAAAAGATCAAACGAGATGACGAAGTAATCGTCACTACGGGGAAAGACCAAGGCAAACGTGGTAAAGTCTTGAAGGTTCAGGACGATGGCCGGGTTGTTGTTTCTGGGATCAATATGATCAAGAAGCACACCAAGCCAAACCCGATGCTCGGCACCCCAGGTGGCATCGTCGAAAAAGAAGCACCTATCCAGGCTTCCAACGTGGCTATTTTTAATCCGCAGACCGGCAAAGCCGATCGCGTAGGCTTCCAGATCAAGGAAGACGGCGCTAAAGTGCGGATCTTTAAGTCCACGAAAGAAGTCGTCGATAACCAGTAAGCGGTGGTGGTTACGATGCTTAACATGAAAGAGCAGTACAGTAAGGAAGTGGTACCCGCCCTGCAGAAAGAGTTCAGCTACAAGAACATCATGCAGGTGCCGCGTATCGAAAAGATCACCCTGAATATGGGTGTCGGCGAAGCGGTCGGTGACAAGAAGCTGATTGAAAATGCCGTGGCGGATCTTGAGCGCCTGGCAGGTCAAAAAGCCGTTGTCACTTTGGCACGTAAATCCGTAGCGGGCTTTAAAATCCGTGAAGGTTGGCCGATCGGTTGTAAAGTTACCCTGCGCGGTGAGCGTATGTGGGATTTCTTTGATCGTCTGGTTCACATTGCGGTACCCCGCATTCGTGACTTCCGCGGTCTGAATCCCAAGTCCTTCGATGGTCGCGGTAACTACAGCATGGGTGTGCGTGAGCAGATCATTTTCCCCGAGATCGAGTACGACAGAGTCGACAAGATCCGTGGACTTGATATCACCATTACCACCACTGCCGGTACCGACGATGAAGGTCGCGAACTGTTGAAAGCCTTCGGCTTTCCGTTCAAGAAATAAGGAACGAGTGTAATGGCTAAGGTTTCCATGAAGAACCGCGAGTTCAAGCGCGAAAAAACCGTTGCGAAGTACGCAGCGAAGCGCGCCGAACTCAAGGCGATTATCAAGAACCCGAATACCAGCGATGATGACCGTTGGGATGCACAGATGAAGCTGCAACAGCTTCCTCGTGATGCGTCTCCCTCGCGTCTTCGTAATCGTTGCCAGGTTACAGGTCGTCCCCACGGCGTTCTGCGCAAGTTCAAGCTGTCACGTATTAAGTTGCGTGAAGCTGGCATGCGCGGCGACGTCCCGGGCCTGACCAAAGCAAGCTGGTAAGGCAGGTACACTGACCGCAGGTCAGGTGCCCGTTGGTAAGCGGTGCGGCGCGCCGCTGCACAACTAAAAAGATCAGGAGTCTCATACCAATGAGTATGCAAGATACGCTTGCGGATATGTTTACCCGTATCCGTAATGCACAGATGGCACAGAAGGCCGATGTGGCCATGCCGTCTTCAAAGATGAAGATCTCCGTAGCCCAGGTCCTTAAGGACGAAGGTTACGTAGCCGATTTTTCCGTCTCAGCTGACGCGAAACCCGAGCTGACCATTAACCTCAAATACTTCGGTGGCAAGCCGGTTATTGAGGAAATCAAGCGGGTCAGCCGTCCGAGTCTGCGCCAGTACAAGGGCGCTGGGGAGCTGCCGAAGGTATCCGGTGGTCTGGGAGTCGCGATTGTCTCTACGTCCAAGGGCGTAATGACAGACCGCGCTGCACGTGCTGCCGGCGTGGGTGGCGAAGTCATCTGCACCGTATTTTAGGAGATACACATGTCCAGGGTTGCCAATAATCCTGTCGTGCTGCCTTCCGGTGTTGAGGTTAAGCTGAACGGACAGGAAATTAATGTGAAGGGGTCCAAAGGATCGCTTCAATTCACCATCCACCATGTGGTAGAGGTCACGCAGGAAGAAAACGTTCTGCGCTTCGCACCCCGTGATGGAGCCAAACAGTCCCGCGCTCTTGCTGGTACTACCCGCGCATTGGTCAACAATATGGTGACCGGTGTGTCTACAGGCTTTGAGCGCAAGCTCGCGCTGACGGGCGTAGGCTACCGTGCCCAGGCGCAAGGTAAGAAGCTCAATCTGACGCTGGGTTTTTCACACCCGGTTGAGTATGAGCTGCCCGAGGGGATTACCGCTGAAACTCCGTCCAATACGGAAGTTGTGATTCGCGGAATCGACAAGCAACAGGTTGGCCAGGTCGCTGCAGAAGTCCGCGCATTCCGTCCGCCAGAGCCTTACAAAGGCAAGGGTGTGCGTTATGCGGATGAGCAGGTCAGACGCAAAGAAGCCAAGAAGAAATAAGGCGGGACTATGAGCGCGAATAACGAAAGATTGCGTCGCGCACGCAAAGTGCGCATGAAGATCCGTAAGCTGGGCACCAACCGCCTGTGTGTACATCGTACACCCCGGCACATGTACGCCCAGGTTACCACTGCAGACGGCAGCAAGGTGCTGGCGGCTGCCTCCACGTTGGATAAGGACCTGCGCCAGGGTGCAACCGGTAACGTGGACGCTGCCAAAAAGGTCGGTCAGTTGATTGCTGAGCGTGCCAAGGCAGCAGGTGTAGAGCAGGTCGCTTTTGACCGCTCCGGTTACCGTTATCATGGTCGCGTCCAGGCTCTGGCCGACGCAGCCCGTGAAGCTGGCTTGCAATTCTAAGAGGTGGAGAAGATGAGCGTTAACGAACAGAAGGCGCCTGAGCTCCAGGAGAAGCTGGTTCAGGTCAATCGCGTCGCCAAGGTTGTTAAGGGCGGTCGTATTTTTGCCTTCACTGCACTGACTGTAGTGGGTGATGGTAAAGGACGCGTTGGTTTCGGTCGTGGCAAGGCGCGTGAAGTGCCGGTTGCGATCCAGAAAGCGATGGAAGCTGCACGCAAGAACATGGTCGACATCCCGCTTGACGGAAATACCCTGCAGTACGCGGTTAAAGCGCAGCATGGTGGTTCCAAGGTTTACATGCAGCCTGCATCAGAAGGTACCGGTATCATCGCCGGCGGCGCTATGCGTGCCGTACTGGAAGTAGCGGGTGTGCAGAACGTACTGTCCAAGTGTTACGGGTCCACCAACCCGGTGAACGTGGTACGTTCCACCATCAAGGGTCTCCAGGCAACTCAAGCGCCTGAAGATATTGCAGCCAAGCGCGGTAAATCCGTGGAAGAGATTCTGGGTTGAAGTCATGGCGAACGCAAAAACGATCAAAGTAACACTGACCCGCAGCCCAATCGGCTGTCAGCCCAAGCACAAGCTGTGCGTCAAGGGCCTGGGTCTCCGTAAAATCGGTCACACCGTGGAAGTGGAAGATACCCCTTCCATCCGCGGGATGATCAACCGGGTTAACTACCTGGTGCAGGTAGAGGAGAACTAAGATGCGTCTGAACGAACTTAGTCCGGAGCCTGGTTCACGTCCTGCCGCCAAGCGCGTGGGTCGCGGTATCGGTAGCGGCCTCGGCAAGACCGGTGGTCGTGGTCACAAGGGTCTTAAGGCCCGTTCCGGCGGCAGTGTCGCGCCTGGTTTCGAGGGCGGCCAGCAGCCGTTGGCCCGTCGTCTGCCGAAATTCGGTTTCACCTCGCGCCAGCAGCGCTATGTGGCTGAAATTCGTCTGAACGAACTGGCGAAAGTCGACGGTGACGTAGCTGATCTCGAGGCCCTGAAGAAGGCTGACATCGTTCGCGAAGAAATTCGTGAAGCGAAGGTTATTCTGTCCGGCGAACTGAGCCGCGCAGTGACTGTCAAGGGTCTGAAGGTGACCAAAGGCGCACGCGAGGCGATCACTGCCGCGGGCGGTAAAGTCGAAGACTAAGGCGAGTCGAGGACTAAATGGCCAAGAACGCATCATTGCCTGCGGGCGCGGGTAAAGGACTGGCAGAGCTGCGATCGCGGCTCTGGTTCGTCTTCCTGGCATTGCTGGTGTACCGGATCGGTGCCCACATCCCGGTGCCGGGTATTAACCCCGACCGTCTGGCGGCACTGTTTGAACAGAACCAGGGCACAATCCTGAGCATGTTCAACATGTTTTCCGGTGGTGCGCTTGAGCGGATGAGTATCTTCGCACTTGGTATCATGCCGTATATTTCAGCCTCTATTATTATGCAGTTGATGACAGCGGTCAGTCCGACGCTGGAGCAACTGAAGAAGGAGGGTGAAGCTGGCCGTCGCAAGATAAGCCAGTACACGCGGTATGGTACGGTTATCCTGGCCCTGGTTCAGGGCTTTGGTATTTCTGTCGGGCTGGCATCCCAGGGTGTGACCTTCAACGACAGCTTCAGCTTCCACTTTGTGGCTGTGGTATCCTTTGTCAGTGGTGCCGTGTTCATGATGTGGTTGGGTGAGCAGATCACCGAGCGCGGCGTCGGCAACGGGATTTCCCTGCTGATTTTTGCCGGTATTGTTGCTGGCCTTCCAGGTGCCATAGGGCAGACCCTGGAGCAAGCGCGTAACGGCGAGATGAGTCTGTTGGTGGTTCTGGGTATTGGTATCCTGGCGGTTGCTGTAATTGGCTTCGTGGTGTTTATGGAGCGTGGTCAGCGTCGACTGACCATCAATTACGCGAAGCGCCAGCAAGGCCGGCGGGTATTTGCTCAGCAGTCCAGCCATTTGCCTTTAAAAGTGAATATGGCAGGCGTTATTCCGCCGATCTTCGCTTCCTCCATTCTGCTGTTCCCGGCGTCGCTGGGGCAGTGGTTCGGTCAGGGCGAGGGCATGGAATGGCTGAGTGATATTTCCCAGGCATTGGCACCTAGCCAGCCGCTATACATCATTCTGTTCGCAGCAGCAGTCGTTTTCTTCTGCTTCTTCTATACAGCGTTGATGTATAACCCGAAAGAAGTTGCGGATAACCTCAAGCGCTCAGGCGCGTTTATTCCGGGCATTCGTCCGGGCGATCAGACTGCCAAGTATATTGATGGTGTGCTGACCCGCCTGACTCTGTTCGGTGCAATGTACATTGCAGCAGTGTCCCTGTTCCCTCAGTTTCTGATGGTTGCCGGGAATGTACCGTTCTATCTGGGCGGCACGTCTCTGCTGATTGTTGTAGTCGTGGTGATGGATTTCATGGCTCAGGTTCAGTCGCACCTGATGTCTCATCAATATGATTCGTTGATGAAGAAGTCCAATCTCAAGGGCTATGGTCGGAACGGATAATTTCGTTCCCCTTGAAAACTGGAGTCGACAATGAAAGTACGCGCTTCGGTAAAGAAAATTTGCCGTAACTGCAAAGTAATTCGTCGCAATGGCTCAGTACGAGTCATTTGCTCGGAGCCTCGCCACAAGCAGCGTCAGGGTTAATCCTTACGGATTCAGCACTGACATTGTAAAGGGTACGATTAATGGCGCTTGACCTCAGGTGGGGTCAGGCGCTATTATTTCGCGCCCTTTTATAGTGGCGGAAAATTCACACAGCAAAGCTTTGAACGCGGAGTAATTTGGATGGCACGTATAGCCGGTGTCAATATACCCGATCACAAACATGCTGTTATCTCTCTGACTTACATTTTTGGAGTCGGTAAGACAGCAGCCCAGAAGCTTTGCGATGCAACCGGTGTTAAGCCGGACGTCAAGGTCAAGGACCTGTCCGACGAGCAGCTTGAATCACTTCGTACAGAAGTAGGCAAGCTGGCCGTTGAAGGCGATCTGCGTCGTGAAGTTCAGATGAACATTAAGCGTTTGAAGGATCTCGGTTGCCACCGTGGTCTGCGCCACCGTCATGGACTCCCTGTCCGTGGCCAGCGCACAAAGACCAACGCCCGCACCCGTAAAGGTCCTCGCAAACCTATTCGTAAGTAACAGGTAGGCAAACATGGCAAAGCCAGGTACACGTACCCGTAAAAAGGTGAAAAAGACGGTTGTTGATGGCGTCGCGCACATTCACGCGTCCTTCAACAACACTATCGTGACCATTTCTGACCGTCAGGGCAACGTATTGTCCTGGGCCACTTCTGGTGGGTCCGGTTTCCGTGGGTCACGCAAGAGTACACCTTTTGCTGCGCAGGTAGCAGCTGAAAGAGCCGGTAATGCGGCTGCTGAATACGGCCTTAAAAACCTGGACGTAGAGGTTAAAGGTCCGGGGCCCGGACGTGAATCTGCGGTTCGTGCGCTGAACGCGTGCGGCTACAAGATCACTAACATCACTGATGTGACGCCGATTCCCCATAACGGTTGTCGTCCGCCCAAAAAGCGCCGCGTCTAACACAGGAGACAGTGAATTATGGCTCGTTACATAGGCCCGAAGTGCAAGCTGTCTCGTCGTGAAGGGACAGATCTTTTTCTGAAGAGCGGTGTTCGCGCGCTCGATTCAAAGTGCAACATCGAGACTCCGCCGGGTATGCACGGCGCGCGTCGCGGTCGTCTGTCCGAATATGGCGTACAGCTTCGTGAAAAACAGAAAGTCCGTCGTATCTACGGCGTGCTGGAGAAGCAATTCCGCAACTATTACAAAGAGGCCGCCCGCATCAAGGGTGCAACCGGTGAGAACCTGTTGCAGCTGCTGGAAGGCCGTCTTGATAACGTTGTCTATCGCATGGGTTTTGGTTCTACCCGTGCTGAGTCCCGTCAGCTCGTTTCTCACAAAGCGATCCTGGTCAACGATAAGCTGGTGAACATCCCGTCTTATCAGGTCCGTCCGGGTGATGTTGTGAGCGTGCGTGAGAAGGCAAAAAACCAGCTTCGCGTTAAAGGCGCGCTGGATCTGTCTTCCAGCCGCGCACCGGTGAGCTGGGTAGAGGTCGACGCCAGCAAGATGTCCGGCGTTTACAGGTCAGTGCCCGAGCGCACTGAATTGCCGGCCGACATCAACGAGAACCTCATCGTCGAGCTTTACTCCAAGTAAAGCCCAGTTAGCAACGAGAGCAATTAGGGGCGTCTATGCAGCGTTCAGTACATGAGTTATTGACACCTCGTACCATTGACGTGAAAGAATCAAGCGCCATGCGCGCCAAAGTGACCCTGGAGCCTCTGGAAAGGGGCTTCGGTCATACTCTTGGTAGCGCACTGCGTCGGATACTCTTGTCCTCAATGCCGGGCTGTGCCATTACCGAGGCACAGATCGACGGCGTGTTGCACGAGTACAGCGCGATCGAAGGTGTTCAGGAAGACGTCATTGAGATTCTTTTGAATCTTAAAGGCGTGGCCGTGAAAATGGGCGGCCGGGACGATGCCGAGGTAACCCTCAGCAAGAAAGGCCCGGGCGTTGTCACTGCCGGTGATATCAAGCTGGATCACGATGTCGAGATCACCAACCCGGAACATGTGATCTGTCACCTGAGTGCCAATGGTGAAGTGAACATGCGTCTGAAGGTTGCCCGTGGTCGCGGCTATGAGCCTGCTGATCAGCGGGGTCTGGACGAGGACGAAACTCGCGCCATTGGACGCCTGCAACTGGACGCAACTTTCAGTCCGGTCCGCCGTGTTGCCTACGCCGTGGAAAGTGCACGGGTAGAACAGCGCACCGACCTGGACAAGCTGGTTATTGATCTGGAAACCAATGGTACGATCGACCCGGAAGAAGCGATTCGCCGGGCCGCGACCATCCTCCAGCAACAACTGGCCGTGTTTGTTGATTTCGATCACGAGAAAGAACCCGAGCGTGTTGAGGAAGAGGAAGAAATTGATCCGATTCTCCTGCGTCCGGTTGATGATCTGGAATTGACAGTGCGTTCAGCTAACTGCTTGAAAGCTGAGAATATTTACTACATCGGCGATCTGATACAGCGCACTGAAGTTGAGCTGCTGAAGACGCCTAACCTTGGTAAAAAGTCGCTTACTGAGATCAAGGACGTGCTCGCGTCCCGCGGTCTGTCACTGGGTATGCGTCTTGATAACTGGCCGCCGGCTAGCCTTCGTGGCGACGATCGGGTCCTGGGCGGTTAATCGCCGATTAGTTTAAGGTAAGGAATCAGAGCAATGCGTCATCGTAAGAGTGGTCGTAAGTTCAGCAGGACCAGTGCGCATCGCAAGGCCATGTTCCGTAACATGACTGCGTCACTGGTTGAACACGAGCTGATCAAAACTACGCTCCCGAAAGCGAAAGAACTTCGCCGGGTAGCGGAGCCTTTGATCACGCTGTCAAAGAATGATTCGGTCGCGAATCGTCGTCTGGCGTTTTCTCGCCTGCGTGACGATGCGGCGGTTGCCAAGCTGTTCAATGAGCTTGGTCCCCGTTACAACGAGCGTCCGGGTGGTTACCTTCGTATCCTGAAGTGTGGCTTCCGTGCCGGCGACAATGCCCCCATGGCATTTGTAGAGCTGGTTGGTCGTCCGCTGGACATCGAAGCAGAAGAAGTGGACGAAAGCGAAGATTAAGTTTTTCGCCAAGCCCATAAAAAAACCGGAGGTTAATCCCTCCGGTTTTTTTATGTCTCATCACGTGTAGTGTTTATTTCCGATTCTGGGCCAAGACGCCCTTCAGGTACCGCCCGGTATGTGACCCCGTCTCTGCGGCAACATGCTCTGGCGTCCCTTCCGCAATGATCTGACCGCCACCGGAGCCGCCTTCGGGCCCAAGGTCAATAATCCAGTCCGCCGTCTTGATCACATCCAGGTTGTGCTCGATCACCACGATGGTGTTGCCATGATCACGAAGTCGCTGCAGTACGGTCAGTAGTTGCTGGATGTCGTAGAAGTGCAGGCCGGTAGTGGGCTCATCAAGAATGTAGAGTGTCTTGCCGGTATCGCGCTTGGACAGTTCCTTGGCCAGTTTGACGCGTTGGGCCTCGCCTCCGGAAAGGGTGACTGCACTTTGCCCGAGGCGGATATACGATAGCCCGACGTCCATCAGCGTTTGCAGCTTGCGGGCGAGGAACGGAACCGGGTCGAAAAATTCGCGGGCTTCTTCTACGGTCATCTCCAGCACTTCGTGAATGCTCTTGCCCTTGTATCGGACCTCCAGAGTTTCGCGGTTGTAGCGCTTGCCTTTGCAGACATCGCAGGGGACATACACGTCCGGCAGGAAGTGCATTTCTACCTTGATCACGCCGTCGCCCTGACAGGCCTCACAACGACCGCCCTTAACGTTGAAGCTGAAACGGCCCGGTTTGTATCCGCGGGAACGGGCTTCCTGGGTGCCTGCAAACAGTTCACGTATCGGAGTGAACAGTCCGGTGTAGGTCGCCGGGTTGGAGCGGGGTGTCCGGCCTATGGGGCTCTGGTCGATGTCGATGACTTTGTCGAGCTGGTCCAGCCCTTTCAGGGATTCATAGGGCGCGTGGCTCAGGCTAGTGGCTTTGTTGAGCTTTGCAGCACACACCGGATACAGGGTGCTGTTGATCAGCGTGGACTTGCCGGAGCCCGAAACGCCGGTGACACACGTCATAACACCCAGCGGTAAGGTTAATGTGACACCTTGCAGGTTGTTTCCGGTCGCGCCTGCCAGTACCAGTGGTTTACCCTTCCGGCTATGGCGTTGTTCAGGGACCGCGATCTCTTTTTCGCCGCACAAGTACTGCCCGGTGAGGGAGTCCTTGGAGGCGATGATGTCTTCGGGCGTGCCTTGGGCAATGATGTGGCCACCGTGCACGCCTGCACCCGGCCCGATATCGATCACGTGATCCGCAGCCCGGATGGCGTCTTCGTCGTGCTCGACAACGATAACGGTATTGCCCAGATCCCGCAGATGGAACAGTGTGGCCAGTAGGCGATCGTTATCCCGTTGGTGCAGGCCAATGGATGGTTCATCGAGAATGTACATGACGCCCACAAGGCCGGCACCGATCTGGCTCGCCAGCCGTATGCGCTGGGCTTCGCCGCCGGAGAGTGTATCGGCGCTGCGTTCAAGGGTCAGGTATTCCAGGCCAACGTTAACGAGGAATTGCAGTCGCTGACGAACTTCCTTGAGGATTTTTTCGGCAATTTCGCCCTTGCGGCCAGGAAGGGCAAGTTGTCCGAAATAGTCATGGGCGTCGCCGACAGGCATGTGGGTGACGTCCGAGATGTTGTTCTTCTCAACAAACACATGCCGGGCGCTGCGTCGCAGTCGTGAGCCGCCGCACTCTTTGCAGGGCTGCGTGCTGAGGTTGCGGGCCAGTTCCTCTCGCATGCTCTGTGATTCGGTTTCCCGGTAGCGGCGCTCGAGGTTTGGCAGGATGCCCTCAAAAGGATGGGCCTTCTCCATGATGTGGCCGCGCGAGTTTACATAGCGGAATGGGACGTCTTCGGTTCCCGTGCCGTAGAGCAGCGCCTGACGAAAATCCTCCGGCAGGTCCTCCCAGGGAGTGTCCATGTTGATGTCGTAATGTTCGGCCACACTGGTCAGCATCTGGAAATAGTACACGGCCCTGCGGTCCCAGCCCTTGATGGCGCCCTCGGCAAGGGTGGCCTCTGGGTGCTGGACGATCTTTTCGGCATCGAAGAATTGCTTGACGCCCAGGCCATCGCAAGTCGGGCAGGCGCCGGCAGGGTTGTTGAAGGAAAACAGTCTCGGTTCCAGCTCGCTGATGGCGTATCCGCACTGGGTACACGCGTAGCGGGCAGAAAACGTATGTTCGTTTCCCTCATTATCCATGGGGGCAACGAGCGCGATGCCATCAGCCAGGCCCAGAGCGGTTTCAAAACTCTCGGCAAGCCGTTGCTCAAGCCCCGGTTTGACCTTGAAGCGGTCGACCACCACGTCAATCTGGTGCTTCCGTTTCTTGTCCAGTGTTGGAACGTCATCGATATCGTAAACACGGCCGTCCACCCGCAGGCGGATAAAGCCCTGGCTGCGCATCGTGTCGATGACCTGCAGGTGCTCACCCTTGCGGTCACGGATGACCGGAGCGAGGATCATCAGCTTGCTGTCATCGGGCATGGCCAACACCTGATCCACCATCTGGCTTACAGTCTGGGCCTCTAGTGGCAGATCGTGATCCGGGCAGCGGGGCTCGCCAGCGCGGGCAAACAGCAGGCGAAGGTAGTCGTAGATTTCGGTGATGGTGCCGACGGTAGAACGGGGGTTGTGGGAGGTGCTCTTCTGCTCGATCGAAATGGCCGGCGACAGGCCTTCAATATGATCCACGTCTGGCTTTTCCATCATCGACAGAAACTGCCTTGCGTAGGTGGACAGTGATTCCACGTACCGACGCTGTCCCTCGGCGTAAAGCGTGTCAAACGCCAAAGAAGATTTGCCAGAGCCGGACAGCCCGGTGATAACGATCAGCTTGTCCCTCGGCATATCCAGGTCAATGTTCTTCAGATTGTGGGTTCGTGCCCCTTTGATCTGGATATGGTCCATAACACCTCGCTGTCGGAAAAAACGAAAATTATACCGTGTTTGCCCCCCGGCCGGCCAAGTGCCCGGGACTTTTAAGCAGGTAAATGCACGATGCCCTGCCTGCGTGGCTTCTGTTACAATGCGCGGCGATTTCCTGAAGGGGCATGTGCCCCTTCTGAACCCTCGTTTCCGGACACCGTAACAGGTCAGGCATCTCATGAATTCACTGGAAAGACGCTCTGTTGCAGCACTGGCATCCGTGTATGCCATGCGGATGCTTGGGCTCTTTATGGTGATGCCAGTGTTCGTGCTCCTTGGCAGTGATCTTGACGGCGCAACACCGGCGCTGATTGGTCTGGCCATCGGTGCCTATGGTCTGAGCCAGGCGCTGCTGCAGATTCCGTTTGGCATGCTGTCTGATCGCGTTGGCCGTAAACGGATGATCTACATCGGGCTGGTACTTTTCGCCGCAGGCAGTTTGCTGGCAGCCTCTACAGACTCCATATACGTTGTAATCGCTGGTCGGATTCTTCAGGGCGCGGGCGCCATCGCCAGTGTTTTGATGGCGTTATTGAGTGATCTGACGCGGGAGGAGGAGCGGACCAAGGCTATGGCAACGGTCGGCATCTCCATCGGCCTGTCATTTTCCGTATCGCTGGTTCTGGGGCCCTTGCTGGGGTCTGTCTCTGGTTTGTCCGGCATTTTTTATGCCACGGCCGTACTCGCGTTGGTGGCAATAATGATCGTCAATCGTGTGGTGCCAACACCCCATGAGCACAAGTCCAGTGCGGATACCCATCCGGCCAGGGCAATGTTGCAAACCGTCCTGTCTGATGGCCGACTGCTGAGGCTGGATTTCGGAATTTTTGCATTACACCTGGTGTTGACCGCGATGTTCCTGGTGTTTCCAACCCTGCTTCAGGATCGGCTGGGGCTTCCCGCTTCGTCACATTGGTGGTTCTACCTGACGGTTATGGTGGCCTCTTTCTTTGCCATGGTGCCGTTTATTATCGTTGGGGAGAAAAAGCGCCGGATGAAACCTGTTTTTTGTGGTGCCATCGCGCTGCTTGCCCTATCAACCGCTTGTGTTGGCGCGCTTGGTGGTGGGCTTGCGATGGCCTGGGGGGTGCTGTTCTTCTTCTTTATGGCGTTTAACCTGCTGGAGGCCAGTTTGCCGTCTCTGGTCAGCAAAGAATCGCCGGCAGCGGCAAAAGGCACTGCTATGGGGGTCTATTCCACGTCGCAATTTTTTGGGGCATTTCTGGGTGGGGCGGTTGGTGGTATTCTGCTCGAGCAGTTGGGTCTTCAGGGCGTGCTTTGGTTTATGGTAGGTGCGCTGCTGATATGGCTCGCGGTAGCGTTGACGATGTCGACCCCGGGCCATACCACCAGTTTCGTGGTACAGTTGCAGCCTGTGGTTTACAGTCAGTTTGATGAGATTGATGACACGCTGAGAAGCATCCCCGGGGTGCAGGATGTTGTCATCCTGGAGGAGGCGGAAACTGCCTACCTGAAGGTGGATCGTCAAACATTTGATGAACTGTCGCTTGCGGGCTTTTCATTTGTCCGGCAGGGCAGCCAATCTTGAAATTCGGAGGTCTGCAGGGAAGGCAGGCCATCCCTGAAAACAGAGTCAGGAGCAGATCATGGCACGAGGCGTAAACAAGGTTATTCTGATTGGGAATCTGGGGCAGGACCCGGAAACCCGCTATACCCCGAATGGCAATGCGGTGGTGAACCTCAACCTTGCAACCGATGAAAGTTACAAGGACAGGCAAACAGGCCAGTTGGTGCCGAAAACCGAGTGGCACCGGATTGTGATGTTCGGCAAGATTGCCGAGGTGGCTGGTCAGTACCTGCGTAAGGGCTCAAAGGTCTACATCGAGGGTAAGTTACAGACGCGCAAGTGGCAGGGGCAGGATGGTCAGGATCGCTACACCACCGAGGTAGTGGTGGACATCAACGGCCAGATGCAGATGCTCGACAGTCGTGGTGGCGAAGGCGGCGGCATGAGCCAAGGTGCTCCCGCTGGCCGTCCGCAGCAAGCGGGCAATGCCGCGCCAGCAGCCGCGGGCCCGTCTGGGCAGCAATCCGGAGGCGGGGGCTACAGTCAGCCGTCACAAGGCAGCATGCCGGAACCGGTTGATGACTTCGACGACGACATACCCTTCTAGGGTTAGTTACAAAAAGCCCCCGCCAAGCGGGGGCTTTTCTGTTAACGAGTTGCAAAAAGCAGTGAAATAGAACAATAAAACATGGAATTACGTTTACTTTTTCAACTACTATTAAAGTCACTATAAGAATCGTCCATTTTTTAGGCATCGAGGCTTTCGAGTGGCCCTGAGCTTTATTAAAAGCTTTCTGAATCGTTCCGATAAACGGCAGCAGATCTATCTGGAAATTCGTCCTGACGGCATCGCGTGGGCGGAATCCGGAGGTAGCGCGGCTTTTGCCGATTGCTTGCCGGCAAAGCGGGAGTCTGTTCTCCGTGCATTAGTCGGCGAGCGCGCCTGGGCCGGTGTCGATACCACTCTGGTTTTACCGATGGATCAATACCAGGTGTTCCAGTTGGAGCGCCCTGAGGGCGTTGAAGACTCGGAGCTTGGTGATGCCCTGAAGTGGAAACTCAAGGACATTCTCGATTTCAATCCGTCCGATGCAGTCTGCGATGTATTTCCGTTTCCGGAAGATGCTTCTCGTGGCCGCGGGGACCTGGTTAACGTGGTTGCCGCCAGAAAGTCTCTCATTAGTGAGCTGGTTGCACTGGTCGAGGCATGCGATCTGGCGTTGATTTCCATTGATATCGCCGAGTTGGCTCTGCGTAACCTGGTGCCCCGTATTGATCCCGATCATCGGGGGGCGGCCGTGGTGCACATGCGCGAGCGGTTCGGGCAGATGATCGTCTGTAAAGGCGAAACACTGTACCTGTCGCGACGGCTGGACGTGACTTCGGATGACCTCCGGGATGCAGCGCGGCAGGAAAATGCCGTGCAGTCTTTGGCCCTTGAGATGCAACGCTCCCTCGATTATTACGAAAGCCAGTTGGGGCAAGTGCCCCCTGCCGTCATTCGCCTGGTGGCGCGTGACAACCTCATGCCATTGCCCTCCATGCTTGCCTCCTATGTGGCCGCCACCGTTGAAACGCTGGATTGGTCGCCTTACGGTCTTGATCAACCCTTGGACAGCCGCTGCCTGGTTGCCTGGGGCGCAAGTCTGGTACCGACCGGCAAGGGGGCAAAATGATCCAGCAGGTCAACCTCTATACCGATGAACTGCGTCCCCGAAAGGAAAAACTGCAGGCCCGGATGGCGTTGTCCATTCTGGCCCTGGCGCTGGTTGTGATTGTGGTTTCCGCAGGGGGTGTCCGATATCAGGCGTCGCACTTGCAGGCGCAGGTCGATTCTCGGCAGGCACAGAATGATCAGCTACAGCGTGCGGTGGAACAATTGACCACTGAGGCGGAAGCCCGCCAACCCGACCCTGAGGTTGAAGCCGCCCTTGAGCGTGTAACCGCGACGTTGGCACGAAGGCAGCGATTGCTGAGTCGTGTGGAGGACCTGGTGGCCAGCGAAGCAGCGGGATTTTCAACGCAGCTGTCGGCATTAGCCCGACAGGTGCCGCAAGGACTCTGGCTGACGCACATCCGTCTGGACGGTCATCAGGGGAATGTTGCTTTGGCAGGCAGGTCGCAGTCTGGACGGCTTGTGCCGATATACCTCGAAAAGCTTAGCGGGGAGCCCGCCTTCGTGGGCAAGACCTTCGGCAGCTTTCGGCTTGACCGAGAGGAAGACGGGCGCTGGATTGAGTTTCAGGTTGCCACGGACAGGAACTGGGAGGGTGCTGAATGAATCAGGCTTTTCGTCAGCAGTTTGATAGAGGCATAGCCTGGTTCGATGACCGTCCTGTTCGCGAGCGGGCAATGATTACTGTAACCGCCGTGGTCCTGGTTCTTTTTGTTGGCTGGGAATTGTGTGTAGCGCCTGTGATGGGCCGCAACGACCAGCTCCAGTCCCGCCTGGATTCTTTGGCCAACACTCAGGCGTCGTTGCTTGAGCAACAACAGGTGTTGACTGCGCGCTTGTCCTCCGACCCGTCCCAACAAATTCGGGACAGGCTCGCGTCGCGCCAGCAGCGTCTTGACCAACTCGATGAGGAACTGGCCGAAACCACCGGACGGCTGATCGCGCCGAGGGCCATGGTGGGATTATTGCGGGACATCCTGGCGGCCCAGGAAGAACTTGAGCTGCTGGGTGTTGAATTGATGCCGCCTGTGCCCGTATTTGAGGACGGTCCTGGCACGCCAGAAGATACTAACAGCAATGACGACAATGAAACCCGTGAGCCGCTGCTGTTCGCACACGATGCGGAAATTGCCATTCGTGGAGGCTATATGGACGTGCTGTCTTACCTCGAGACCCTTGAAGCCATGGACGCCCGCCTCGGTTGGGTGCTGCTTGACTATGATGTCAGCGAGTATCCGCACAACGAGATCCGGGTTCGGGTCAGGACACTGAGCCTGGACCGTGCATGGTTGGGAGTCTGAAATGAGGGTGTTGCTGATCGTATTGATGTTGGCTGCAGGGTATGCCTTTGCCCTTGAGGATCCAACCCGGCCGAGCGGCTTTTCAGGCAGTGCGCCACAGTCAGAACCGGCGAGGGAGTTTTCACTGGCGTCGATATTTATTGGCAATAATCGCAGGTTGGCGGTTATCGATGGAGAGGCCCGCAGGGAAGGGCAGGCGTTTGAGGGGGTTCGCATTCGGCGTATTTACCCCGACCGGGTTGAGCTGGTTGATCAGGGAAGAGTGCGCGTTCTACGCCTGGACCCCCTTCCGCAAGTGCGGAGTTCGCAATGACAGACAAACGAGCTGCTATGACACTGAATCGAACGTTTTTGACCGTGCTGCTGGCAACGTCACTGGCCGCCTGCAGCAATAACCCGCTGATGCGCACCAGCCAGGCCACCTCGACGGACGCTGCCCAGTCGATTGATGACGCGCTGGCGGAGGCCGAAGCCAAATCCGCGTTGCAGCGTGCCGAGCGGGAACAGGCCGCACGGGCAGGTGTTCCGGAAGAAGTCAGTGCGGCCCTGATGCCGTCGCTGTCTGCTGACACGGATGATGAGGAACGGTTCGATGTCGATGCCCGTGGCCTTGCCGCCGGCCCGTTCTTCGAAGCGCTGGTGGAGGGTAGCCGGTATAACGTGGTGGTTCACCCCGGTGTTGACGCGGTTGTTGACCTGAGGCTCCGGGACGTGACTGTTCCCGAAGTTATGGATATCGCCAGTGACCTCTATGGCCTGGATATTCAGCGCAACGGGCGACTGTTTCAGGTAAAGGCTGAAAGCGTCCAGACTCGGATGTTCCCGATCGACTACCTGCACTTCAAGCGCAGTGGCGGCTCTGAAACCCGTGTCAGTTCAGGGCAGGTCAGCAGTTCACGTGACAATTCAACCGGTGCGGGCGCGTCGCAGGACAATTCCGACAACACTTCAACAGCGAATCTCGTTGGCACTCGCATCTCCACCGAGACCGAGTCCGATTTCTGGACCGATATTCAGCGCGCGCTGCAAATGATCGTAGGATCGGAGAATGGCAATCAGGTGATCATCAATCCCGGCGCGGGGCTGGTGATGGTGCGCTCCGATGGAAAGTCCCTGGCGCAGGTGGAAGAGTACCTTCGCCGAACTCAGTTGATTATGCAGCGGCAGGTGGTGCTGGAAGCCAAGATTCTGGAGATTGGTCTGAATGAAGGCTATCAGCAAGGGGTTAACTGGTCTGATATTCAGAGTGCCTCCTCGGTAACAGCGAGCGATGGCTTGCCGGCCGAGTTCACTGCCCAATCGCTGGCGGGGCAGGCGATACGGACCTCCGATATTGGGGGCTTGTTTTCGGCGACCTTCCGGGAAGGAACCTTCACGGCGCTTATTGAACTTTTGGGCGAGCAGGGCAATGTGCAGATTCTCTCCAGCCCCCGAATTTCGACCATCAATAATCAAAAAGCGGTGATCAAGGTTGGCACCGACGAGTTTTTCGTAACGGACATCGACTTCGACGACAACAACTCGGCAGTGACAGCCACTGACCGGACCTCCACCTCAGTGGAACTGACCCCGTTTTTCTCCGGGATTTCGCTCGACGTTACCCCACAGATTTCAGAAGACGGCGCCATTACCCTGCATGTGCACCCCTCCGTGAGCGAGGTGAATGATCAGGAGAAGGTGATCACGGTGGGCGACCGGGACGTCACACTGCCTTTGGCGCTCAGCACGGTTCGCGAGACCGACAGTGTGATCCGTGCCGAAAGTGGCCAGATTGTAGTGATCGGCGGGTTGATCCAGAACACCAGCGAGGACAACAACTCGGCAGTGCCCTTCTTCAGTGAAATTCCCTTGTTGGGAGAATTGTTTAAACAGCGACGGTTCCAGTCTCGCAAGAGCGAGCTGGTCATCCTGTTGCGCCCCGTGGTTGCCGGCAGCCAGCAGATGAATGCGGATGTATCGGCCAGTCGCGACCGGATGCGGGTTCTGCGGGAACTGCTGGAGTCTTCCGAATCTGTGAAACCCCAACCGGAGAAAGCCAGGCGCTAGCATGTACGAAGCTCATTTCGGACTGCAGGAAGCACCGTTTGCATTGACGCCCAACACCCGGTATTTCCTCCGGGCACGTAGCCACAGCGATGCGCTGGAACTGCTGTTGGTGGCCTTGCGTGAACGGGAAGGCTTTATAAAAATCACCGGCGAGGTTGGTACCGGCAAAACCCTGCTGTGCCGGTTGTTGCTCAATGAGCTGGAGCAGGACGCCCATACGGCCTACATTCCCAACCCGCACCTGACACCGGAGACCCTCTATGAGGCTGTGGCGGAGGAGCTGGGTGTGGACGTTGCGAGTTGCGCCAACACCCACCAGATACTGAAAGCTCTGAACGAGCGCCTGATTGCGCTGGCCATGGAGCAACGCCAGGTGGTGCTGGTGATTGATGAAGCCCAGGCCATGCCCGAGGAAACCATCGAGGCGCTGCGTCTGTTGACCAATCTGGAAACCGAAAGTACCCGGCTGTTGCAAGTGGTGCTATTCGGACAACCGGAACTGGACCAGATACTCCAACGAGACAGCATGAGGCAGCTACGGCAGCGGATTACCTTTCAGTATCGCCTGGCACCATTGGATAAGGTGTCGGTAGCACAGTACCTCAGGCACCGCCTGTCCCAGGCCGGGTACAACGGCGGTGACCTGTTTGCACCCTCCGCACTGCGTTTGATTTCCCGCTCATCCGGCGGTATCCCGCGGTTGGTCAATATTATCGCCCATAAGTCCCTGTTGTCAGCGTGGGGCCGGGGCGACCAACAGGTCAGCCGCTGGCACGTGATGCAAGCAGTCAGGGACACTGACAGCGCCCGCGTGCCCAACCTTCTGGTGAGGTGGCTATGAGTTTGCTCAATGATGCTCTGCGGGCCGCCGAACAGCGCCAGGATCGGCCTGTGGCGCCCGGAGTCTATGCGGGAGGTCAGGCGCAGGCTGGCAATCGCAAGCGTGCGTTGGTGAGCGTGTTGGTGGTTCTGGCGATCGTAGTCGCTGGCCTTGGCGGCTACTGGCTGCTCTCCATCGACTCCTCTTCTGCCCCCGCAGAACTCGCGTCAGTTCCCTCTACCGATACTGCGCCCTCGGCAGATGAACCAAGTCAAGCCAAGGTAAGCGATGTTGCCGCTGACGTTTCGCGAGCGGAGCCCGAAGAACCAGCAGAAGCGGTGAAGGCCGTGTCGTCGCCCGCAATGGCTGAGCCGGAACCGGTTCAAATACAAGCATCCACACCGCGGACACCCGCGTCTCAAAACCCGGCACCAGAGCCGTTGTCACCGGAAACCACGGAACCTGATACCACGGAGCAGGAGCCAGCCCAGTCGCCCCCTGCCTCGGTGGCGAAAAGGGAAAAGGTTGAACCGTCATCGACGGAGCCAGAGAAAGAGGCAGAAACAGAAGCTAAGGAAACGGAACCAGAAAAGACTGCCATTGCTGACGTGAAACAGGTGCCGGAAACGCCGGCTGCGACCGATCGCAGCACTGCGAGGGAGTTGGAAAAATTGGTGGCGCAGGGCCGTATTACCGACGCAGAGCGCCGTCTTGCGGCCCTGACCCGGGAGCAGGACGCCCCCCGCAGCCGCTATGTGGTTGCCAGGGCATTGCTGGTTGATGGCAAACAGGATCAGGCCCTTGGCTGGCTGCCCGCGGAGGTTACCGCACAAAACACGGCTTTGCGTTTGCTGAGAGCAAGGGCCCTGCACGCCAACAATGATCTGGGTGCGGCCCTCAACACACTGACGTCGAGCATTCCGCCTGTGGAAGGACATGCCGAATACCGCGTTACGCTGGCAACGTTGCTGCAACAACAGGGTGACAGTGCAGAAGCCGCCCGGCACTGGGCGGCACTGATTGCCTGGGATGACAGCCAGGCTCCATGGTGGGTGGGGCTGGCAATTTCCCTCGAGACACAGGGCGAGCAGGCCGGAGCGGCCAGGGCCTACCAGCAGGCAGCCGAACTTCCGGGGCTGCCCCGGTCGTTGGCCGACTACGTACAGCAACGCCTGCAGGCATTGCGGGCAGGATGATCCATGGCTGAAGCAAAGAAAAAAATCCGCATAGGCGACCTGCTGGTCCAGAACGACGTCATCACTGAGCAACAGTTGATGACCGCCTTGCGTGAGCAGAAAAATACCGGACGCAAGCTGGGCCGTACCCTGATCGATCTGGGCTATGTGGAAGAGGACAACCTCCTCAACATCCTGTCACGCCAACTGGATGTGCCATTCGTTCAGTTGCGCCACTTCCAGTTCAATAACGAGCTGGTCAAGAAGCTGCCGGAAGCCATGGCCCGCCGTTTCCGCAGCATCGTATTGGCGGAACAGAGCGGCGAATTGCTGGTAGGTATGGCCGACCCGCTCGACATCTTCGCCTACGACGAACTGGTGCGGGTGCTGAAACAGCCGATCAAGCAGGCCGTTGTGCGGGAAAGCGAACTGCTGAATACCCTCGATCTGGTGTATCGCCGTACTGACGAAATTGCCTCGCTGGCGGAAGAACTGGAAGACGAACTGGGCGACGACGCCTTTGACCTGGCGGACCTCAGCGCCGAGTCTGAAAGCGCGGAAGCACCTGTGGTAAAGCTTCTGCAGACGCTGTTTGAAGATGCCGTGCAGGCCCGCAGCTCCGATATTCACATTGAACCTGATGAGACTGTGGTACGTATTCGCCAACGGGTGGATGGCGTGCTGCAGGAACAGGTGATGAAGGAAAAGCGGGTTAACTCCGCTCTGGTGCTACGCCTTAAACTGATGGCTGGCCTGAACATTTCCGAGAAGCGGATTCCCCAGGATGGCCGCTTCAATATCCGCGTAAAGGGCCGCAGCATCGATGTGCGGGTTTCCACCATGCCGGTTCAGTACGGCGAGTCGGTGGTCATGCGTTTGCTGGACCAGAGCCAGGGCATGCTGAACCTGGACGTCACCGGCATGCCGGAAACGCTGCTCGAAAACTTCCGCCGTATGATCAAGAAGCCCCATGGCATGATCCTGGTCACCGGCCCGACCGGTAGCGGTAAGACCACAACCCTTTATGGCGCGCTAACCGAACTCAACCGTCCGGAAGTCAAAATCATCACCGCAGAAGACCCGCTGGAGTACCGGCTGCCGCGCATTACCCAGGTGCAGGTAAACCCGAAAATCGGCCTGGAATTCGCCAGTGTACTGCGCGCCGCGCTGCGCCAGGACCCGGACGTGATCCTGGTGGGCGAGATGCGGGACCATGAAACCGCCGAGATTGGCCTGCGTGCGGCGATGACCGGCCATCTGGTGCTCTCGACGCTGCACACCAACGACTCCATCAGCAGCGCCATGCGACTGATTGATATGGGCGTGGAGCCTTTCCTGGTGGCCAGTTCCCTGCTTGGCGTTGTTGCCCAGCGGCTGGTGCGCAAGGTTTGTGAGAACTGTCGCGAGGCCTACGAGCCCACCAGTCAGGAAAAAGTCTGGCTGAACCAGTTCGATCTTGATCCGCTCGACCTGGAGGCCGGGTTTGTACATGGTCGCGGTTGCTACCAGTGCAGCAACAGTGGTTACCGGGGGCGTCTGGGTGTGTACGAAATGCTGGAAATGAACGAGGCGATGCTGGACGCACTGCGCCGCCAGGACATCGCCGGTTTCACCCGGGAAGCGCGCAGGAGCCACCTTTACCGGCCGCTTGGTCTTTGTGCCATGGATTTTGCACTGCAGGGCGTGACCACTCTGGAAGAAGTGGCCCGGGTGGCGGCGACCTCTGAGGGCGACGTGTCCCTGGATGAGGTGCCGGTGCTCTCTCAATCCTCTGGTGATAGCGGCGCCGACAACCCTGCTCCCAATGAGGGAGGTGTCTGATGCAGTTTACGTACCGGGGTAAGGACAGCAGAGGAGTCGTGCAACAGGGTGCGCTGGCTGCACCGAGCCCCGAGGCGGCAGCGTCTGAACTCATGCGGCGGGGCATCACACCCCTGGCGATCCATGAGCAGGCACAAGGCGAATCCATCGGCGACCGGCTGAACAACTTGCCGCTGTTCCGCAAGAAGATCACCCTGGACGAACTGATCGTGTTCTGCCGTCAGATGCATGCGTTGACCAAGGCGGGCATCCCGTTGATACGAACCATGCGTGGCCTGGCGGACACGACGCGCTCGCCCGCGCTCAGCGAAGTGCTGGACGACGTAACGGATCGCCTTGAGGCCGGTTCCACGATGGCTACCGCCATGCAGGCGCATCCCAAGGTGTTTCCGGATCTGTTTATCGCCATGATCCATGTGGGGGAGAACACCGGGCAATTGGACGACGCCTTCAAGCGGTTGTCTGAGATCCTCGAGCTGGAGCGGGACACCAAACGGCGCCTCAAGCAGGCCATGCGTTATCCCACCTTCGTGATGATTGCCCTGTTTGGGGCGCTGATGGTGGTGAACTTCCTGGTGATTCCGAAGTTTTCGGCGGTCTTCAGCAAACTGGGTGCCGACCTGCCATTCCTGACCCAGGTACTTGTTGGTACCTCAAACTTCCTGTTGGGCTACTGGTACATCGTGTTGTTCGGTATGGCTGCAACGGCGCTTTTGGTGAGGCAGTGGAAAAACACCGACCAGGGACGCCTGACCTGGGACCGCTACAAACTGAAAATGCCTATTATCGGACCGCTGCTGGAGTTGATTACCCTAAGCCGGTTTGCCCGTAACTTCGCCAGTATGCTGTCTGCGGGTATGCCCGTGACCCATGCGTTGACCGTGGTTGCAGACGCCACGGATAACGCCTGGATATCCAAACACATCAAGGAGATGCGGATCGGTATCGAACGCGGTGAAAGCCTGCTGCGGACAGCCCGGCAGAGCGATATGTTCACGCCGCTGATCTTGCAGATGATTGCGGTGGGTGAGGAAACCGGTTCGGTGGACGACATGCTCGTGAATGTGGCGGACTTTTACGATGAAGACGTGGACTACGGCCTCAAGCGGCTGGCGGAATCCATCGAACCGATACTGATCGTGGCCATGGGTATCCTGGTTCTCATTCTTGCACTGGGCGTGTTTCTGCCCATATGGGACCTGGGAGCGGCCGCCATGGGGCGTGGGTGAATGACCGGCCAGAAGTATTCGGCGATGTCGGTGCTGACCAATTCACATCGCCTGAGGTTTCTGGTGGCCCTGTGCATCCTTTTTACCCTCTGGTGGGTAATACTGGGAGTTGTAGAGCGGGAAGCCGGCAGGGCGGAACAACAAGGTACACGGCTGATGATCAACCAGATCAGAAGTGTGCTGGTCGTAAAAGGGGCGGAGATTCGCCTGCAGGAAGGGGCCGACTTCAGGGCCTGGTCGGGCGGAAACCCTTTCGAATGGTTTGGATCAGAACCGGCCCGGTATGATGGGGTTTGTCATGACGGGCTGCCGGAGCCCGGCAGGTGGTGTTTCAAGCCGTTACAAACCGGCGATAAAGGCTACAAAAAAGACACGGCAGGCGCGCAGGGACAGGTTATATTTCAACCACGCCAGCCGATAACCCTTGGAGACAGGCAGGGAAGCGGCGACACACCCATGGCCTGGGTTGTGGCGGTCGAGTTCACGGACAGGAACGGCAACGGACGCCTTGATGGACAGGATCTCCAGTCCGGGCTGAGATTGCAGCCGGTGGAGACGCAAAACGATCGTGCCGAACATTGATAACAAGCCTCAGGGAGGCCACGCTATGAGGGCAATGACACTAAAATCGCGCCAGACAAAGGGGTTTACCCTGATTGAGCTGGTGGTGGTGATCTCCATACTCGCCATTCTTGCAGCCTTTGCGTTGCCAAGGTTCGCCGAACTGTCGGACGAGGCCCACCGGGCAAGCATCCAGGGCACCTCGGGCGCCTACGCCGCTGCTGTTGCACTGGTTCGTGCCCAGTGGACCGCCCGTGGCGCCGCTGGCGCACAAACCAATCTGCCCGGCTTTGGCGAGGAAAACGTCGACGTGAGTGCTGACGGTTGGCCAACGGGCGTAGGTGGCAACACCGACCCGACCGCCATGAGTGCCACAGAGTGCCAAAACCTCTGGCTGGCCCTGATGCAGTCGAACGCGCCGACCGTGGCAACGTCGGGCAGTACAAGCGATTACACAGCAAGCGCAAGCGGGTCCGTTTGTACCTACGAGTACAACCTCAATGGTGGCACGGACAACATTCAATACGACGCCGACAGCGGCGAAGTAATTCGGGTTATTAATTAATCCATTTTAAAGCAGCAAAAGCAGGAGAAGACCATGAATATGATGAACCAGATGGCAGCAAGAAAAGAGAAAGGCTTCACCCTTATTGAACTGGTGATGGTGATTGTGATTCTCGGGATTTTGGCCGCGTTTGCGTTGCCGAGGTTTGCGGATTTTGGAACCGATGCTCGTTCGGCAGCACTTGAAGGCGGTGTTGGTTCTGTGAAGTCAGCAGCTGCAATCGCCCACTCCCGCTGGGTTGCCAATGGCAGCGTTGCGAGTCAGGCGGTTAATCTGGATGGCGCTAACGGAATCACCATGTCCGCAGAGGGCTATCCGACAAACGATGCTGCTGGTATTGGTACCGCTGCACAGTTAGATGCAAACGATTTTGTGTTCAGTGGTGGAAATATCGAACTGGTATCAGCAGAGGATACCGATGGGAACGGGACTGTAGATTGTAACTTCACATATGACCCTTCGACCGGTGGCGTGACAGCTCGAGCAACCGCTGATTGCTAAGCAATTGTAGTAGTGTAGGTCGAGTTAGCGACTCTCTAATTCGACCTGAGTAATGCAGCTACGGTAAATCCGGGAGTGGGGCATGAGAAAAAGAATCGCCCCGATGTCATCGGGGTTCACCCTTGTTGAGTTGGTCATGGTCATCATCCTGATCGGGGTTCTCTCCGCTCTGGGTGTTGGCCTGCTTGCCAGCCGCTCCGCCTTTTCTCCCTTGTTGGCTACCCAACAACTTGCCTCTGCAACGCTGCTTGCCCAACAAGCAGCGTTGGCAGGCAACTCTTCTAACAGTCTGACCATTTCACAGAGTGCAGAGCACTTCCGGTTTACCGTCGGGGCGAGGACGTTTGAGCTGCCACGGGCGGAAACGTCTTTGTCTGTTGCTAGTGGCTTGCCACTGACGGTGACATTCGGAGCAGACGGTTCACCAGGGGCCGGGACCAATATCGAGTTTACCTTTACTGGCGACAGCACCTTTGAATCCTGCCTGAGTTCCCTCGGTGCGGTCTATCGTGGGAGTTGTCAGCTGTGATGTCTGACCAGCGCGGTGCCACCCTGGTGGAGCTGGTGATGACCATTGTCATTATCAGTGTGGCCATTGCCGGAGTGGTGGGAGCGTTCGCCCTTATCAGTGGTCGCAGCGCTGATCCCTTGAACCAGACCCGGGCCGTAGAGCTTGCACAGCTGTACATGGATGAAATCATTACCCGGAAGTACGACGACTCAGTGCCTCAGGGAGGTATGCCGAAATATTCAGGCGGCTGCAATATAGGAGCAGAACCTGGTGAAGAACGCGGTACCTACGATGACGTCGATGACTACAACGACTTGACGGATAGCCCGCCGAAAAACGCCCGCGATAACGATGGTGAAGTTCTTGATGGCTATGCGGGCTTTTCTGTTTCAGTTTCGGTGGTTTGTGCTGGTGCTGATGTGGGACTCCCCGGTTCTGAGGCCAAAAGGGTCGATCTAACGGTTCTTGCTCCGGGAGGGCAATCGTTTTCATTTTCGGCCTACAGGGCAAATTTCTGATGAGGCGTGTGGCAGGGTTTACCCTTGTGGAGCTGGTCATCGTGATCGTTCTGCTCGCTATTGTTGCTACGATTTCGGTGCAGTTTGTAGCACTCTCCACCCGTGGTGCCATTGATGTGGGATCTCGTCAGCAGCGGGCGCTTACTGGCGTGGTTGTCAGCGAGCATATCAGCCGGGGGCTGAGGGAAGCCCTGCCGACTTCGGTTCGGACCAATTCGAGCGGTTCCTGTATTGAATGGATGCCGATCATTGCTGCGTCGAACTACGAGAATTTGCCCGGCGGGCCGACTCCTGATTCGTTTGAAGCGGTGCCGCTTCCGGATGGAGGTTCCGCAAGGGGCCGGGTTGTGGTCTATGGATACGGCAGTAATCTCTACGATGTGACCAATCCCGGCCCGGTGTCGCCGTTGGCGACTATGCCTGCCGGTGCTTCACCGGTGACGGTCACTCTGGACTCGCCCCATCGTTTTTCCGCTAAATCGCCTGAGAAGCGATTTTATGTTGTTGGTGACCCGGTAGCACTCTGCCAGTCTGGCCGCTGGCTATACCGATACAGAAACTACGGTATCAACGAGCCGGTGGCGTCCGGCTTGCCAATCGCGTATCCGGGGCGCGAGGTCCTGGCAGCAAACCTTGAGGCGGCATCACTGTTGTTTGAGGTTACGCCCCCTACCTTGCAGCGTGGTGCGGTAGTGTCCTTCCGTCTGGTGCTGGAAGATACTGGAACCGGAGAGTCCACCGCCATCAGTCAGGAGGTACAGATCCGCAATGTTCCCTGACAGATCTCGACAGCATCAGGCTGGTGCAGGCCTGCCCGTTGCCCTCTTTGTTATCACCGTGCTGTCGCTGCTGGTTTTGGGCATGTCTCAGATGCAGCAGATCAGCGGTGAGTCAGTCAGCCTGCAGATTCAGTCACAGCGGGCATTCTTTGCGGCTGAAAGCGGTGCGCAGGTCGCGGTTCGTGACGTGCTCGAGGCCTCCGACTGTGCCGGGCTGAACAGCCCACTGGTTTTTAATGATGCCGGCGGACTGCAAAGCTGTCGTTCCCGCATGACCTGCGAGTCGGTAGCGGCCAATATTGGCGGTTCCGGTGGCAACACGGTGTATACCATAACCAGTACCGGGCAATGCGGTGCTGGGCCGGATGAATCAACCAGGGTGGTAGAGGTGCGTGTGCGATGATGTCTGTTCTGCGCGAGTTACCACGGATCGTGGTTATTGTTCTGTGTTCGATGATTGCTCCATTGGCGTATGCGGCACAATGTAGCGATGTGTTCAGTCAACCGGATGGTGTCAATGACAACCTGCAGGCATCGGGAAACACCCTTGACCTTACCGGTGTGAACTGGGCCAACGGAACCTGGCCTCCCTCAGGAGTTCCCCAATTGGGAGGTGAGGAATATGTCTCCTCTCAGCCAGGACCTAGCTATGAGCTTGTGCTTCAGCCCGGGGCGCAAAAGGTCATATTCGTCAACGGCAACCTGACAATTGATCGCGGCACTCGGTTGAACGAATCCGGCTCTCCGGACCAACTGCTTATTGTTGTGCGCGGAAGCCTCAGCATTGCAGGTGGCGGGAATAGTGCAAACAACCGGGTTGTGATTAATGGTCTGATATACGCAGCTGGCTCGGCGTCGATTGGGAACAACGTCTACATCGACGGTGCTGTAGCCGCCGGAGGGGCGATTTCCACTGGAAACAGAGACGTAGAGTTTTCTGACTCTGACGTCAATACGGACCTGTTGGAAGGGCTGTGTGATTCAGGAGCAGCGGGGCCCGTGGATTTGTCGGCCAACGGTGAGTCAGTGGGCCCAGTGTCGATAGGCGTCGACGATAGCGTTTCGTTTTCTGCTGATGTGGCAGGTTGCCCTCCAGTGCCGACTCTCTCGACTCAGGACTGGCGTGAAACATGGTTGGTCGATGGACAGCAGGTGGCTCAGTCTGTATCTGGATCATCCAGCTGCTCAAGGTCGCCGCTTATCCGGACAGATACGTTCGATACGGAAGGACAGTACGCGGTCCTGTTAACGGTTGAGTACCGGAACTGTTTTTTAGGCTTCTTTTGTGGTGGGTGGCAGGAGCATGGTGGCGACACGATCACTATGGATGTGAGCGACGACGATGCGCTCACCTGCTTCACTGATGATTATCTTGATGGCAGCCTGTCTGCAGACGATTGGGTGACATCCGTGTCGAGAGGAAATTTCACGCCAAGTATTGTGAACGGTCGTCTTCGTATGACAGAAGCCCGTTCTAACCAGGCCACGGCTGCAACTATTCAGCGCGAGATTCCGGGTGCGGAAAATCTGGTGATCATTGAATTCGATTACTACGCCTATGGGGGAAATGGCGCGGATGGTCTGGCAGTCGTACTTTCTGATGCGAGGGTGACGCCTCAGCCTGGAAGTTATGGCGGGTCCCTGGGGTACGCCCAGAGGAGTAATGGAGATCCGGGATTTGCCGGCGGGTGGCTTGGTATAGGTCTTGATGAGTTTGGTAATTTTTCTAACTCCAACGAAGGCCGTGTTGGAGGGGCGGGATTCAGACGGGATGCAGTCGCCGTCAGGGGAGCAGAGCAGGGTGGGTACCGGTATTTGCGGGGAACCGGCAGTGTATCTCCGGGTATTGACCAGCCGGGAAACAATCCGTCTGCCCATCGTTACCGGGTCACCGTAGATTCACGTGTTTCCGGCGAGGCCCTGGTATCGGTGGAGCGTGATGTGTCCGGTACTGGTGACAATTACCAGATCCTTGTGGAAAGTTTTAATGCGCTGAACGAACCTGGGCAGCCCGCTGTGCCAGAAAATTTCCTGTTGTCGTTGACGGGCTCCACCGGCGGTTCTAACAATATCCATGAACTGGACGGCTTCCAGTTGTGCGCCCTCAAGCTGAACCCGGTGGGCGCCCAGGTTGATCATTTTGAAATCCTTCATGATGGCGTGGCGCTGACCTGCCAGCCAGAAACGGTCACCATCCGTGCCTGTGCCACTGCAGGGTGTAACGACAACGAACTCTTTACCGACCCGGTTGAGGCAACGCTTGAGCCTACTGAAGGCTGGCAGGGAGGCAATCCCGTGACGATTGTTGGCGGGACGGGCGAGTTCGTATTGCAGAATACAGTCGCCGGTGAGGTCGTCCTCAATGTGGTGGGCTCGCAGCCATCAACTCGTCCTCAATCCGTAACGCTGTGTCGGCGCGGCAGCAGTCCTCTGTCTTCTGAAAACTGCAAGCTGGAGTTTTTTGAGTCAGGGCTGGCTTTTGATATTCCCGATCTGACATCCCACAAGCCTTCGGGCCCGGTGCAGGTTCAAGCCGTACGGCAGGACGATGCAAGCCAAGCGTGTGTTCCAGCGTTTGAAAACGCTGAGCGGGAAGTCCATTTCTGGTCAACGTATGTGGATCCCGGCCCGGGAGGCCGTCCTGTTGATCGCCCCTTGTCGGTGAACAACACGGATATCAGTGGGGACGAGAGTGCGCCTACACCTCTGAACCTCTCATTTGGTGATGACGGTATCGCCGAGATTGAAGTCAGCTACCCGGATGCGGGGCGTCTGGACCTCGGTGCCAGATATGACGGATCACCTGCGAATAACGACGAAGGCTTGTCGATGCCAGGCTCAGATGCCTTTGTCAGCACCCCGGCGGGGTTTTGTGTCAGTAGCGCAGGAGCGTGTGCGGCGGGCGATTCTTCTTGTGACGTATTCGTCAGGGCCGATGAGCCTTTTGATCTGTCGATCACCGCTGTTGGCTGGCAGAGCGACACTGACACCGATCTATGTGATGCAAACCCTGTTACTCCTAACTTCCGGATGTTGACGGTCCCCATTGCCTCGGAACTGGTTGCGCCCTCGGGTGGTGTCAATGGCACTGTGTCGCCCTCTAGCTATTCCCATTCCCGGTCATTGGATGCGACTGAAACGGTCAGCGTAAAGATGTCAGAGGTTGGCGTGTTCCGTTTTACAGCGACTCCGGTAACCGGTGGGTATCTTGGTAAAACGGTGCCTAAGGGCACCAGTGCACCTACGGGGCGTTTTTACCCCGATCGTTTTAACGTCACCATTGACGAAGGTGCACTGGGCGCTCATTGCGGTGCACCAACGCCTTTCAATTACACCGGGCAGGACATTTCATGGTTATTGGCGCCAACACTGACAATTGAAGCCCTGTCGATGGATGGAGCTCGTACCAGGAACTACACCGAGCCCGGATTCCAGAAGCTGGTCAAGGAGGACGTGATTCGAACTTTTCCCGTCGAAGACAGCTCGGCAGTGAACCGTGAGAATGAGAGCATTGACGTCAGTACCAACGTATCCCCAGGGGAGGAGCTGTCGGTGGCCGAGCCCGGTCTTCTGCAGTTCAACTATGCTGCTGGTGATACCGTTCGTTACCTGAAGGTCCCTGAAGCGAGGGTTGCCCCCCTTACGCCGCCACCTTCCCCACCCGACCTTCCCGGCCCAGCGAATCATCTTCTGACCTATGGTGTGAC
This sequence comes from Marinobacter sp. DS40M6, assembly GCF_028581595.1. Classification (NCBI taxonomy): domain Bacteria; kingdom Pseudomonadati; phylum Pseudomonadota; class Gammaproteobacteria; order Pseudomonadales; family Marinobacteraceae; genus Marinobacter; species Marinobacter sp. DS40M6. The sequence goes on from NZ_JAFCAE010000008.1 coordinate 61,868, forward strand.
TGATATCACCGACGCTGATGGCGTCAGTGCCGACGATGCGCCGTATAAATTTTCACCGGCAGCGACTTTCGACATCCGTTTTGGCCGGTTGTCCATGGACAACGTGTATGGTCCTGAAAATGTGCAAGAGCTACGGATGCCTTTCAGGCTGGAATACTGGAATGGCTCGCGGTACGTAACCAATACGGTCGATAACTGCACCAGCTGGACGACAGCCACCATTTCGAGCGCTGCCAATCACCACACACTCGTTTCGGATTCGGGCACGTTTACCGCGGGTGAGGCCGGACCACTACGGCTTCAGGCGACCGGCTCCCAAGGTACAGATCGACTGACATGGACAGTTGACGAATGGCTCCGGGAGGATTCAGACGAGGATGGTACTGCCGAAGCGCCCTCAGCCCTGGCCACCTTCGGCGTCTACCGTGGCCACGACCGCGTTATATACTGGCAGGAAAAATAGCGGGAAGGGGGTCAGTCCTCCTCCCCCTCCGGGTGATCCATCCCGAGTTCATTAATCTTGCGGGTCAAGGTATTCCGTCCCCAGCCTAGCAGGATGGAGGCATCACGCCGGCGCCCGCCGGTGTGCTTCAATGCGGTCTCGATCATGATGCGTTCAAACTCCGGCACGGCGGTATCCAGAATGCCTTTGTGGCCGCGTTTGAGCTCCTGTTCCGACCAGTTGCGCAGGCCTTCCTGCCAGGTCTGGCCGGTGGCCGGCGCTTCGGCCTGCTGCATCAGCTCGGGCGGCAGGTCATCGATGTGAACCTCGCGGCCACTGGCCATCACCGTCAGCCAGCGACAGGTGTTCTCAAGCTGGCGGACGTTGCCGGGCCAGGGCAGGGTGGTGAGGTATTCCTCGGCTTCCGGGCGCAGTATTTTGGTTTCCACGGCCAGTTCCCGGGCAGCCCGCTTGAGGAAATGTTCCATTAACCGCGGGATGTCCTCGCGGCGCTCCGCGAGTTTTGGCAGGTGCACCCGGATAACATTCAGGCGATGGAACAAATCTTCCCGAAAGGTGCCCGCCTGGACGAGCTTTTCCAGGTCCTGGTGTGTAGCCGCGATGATGCGGACGTCCACTTTGATAGGCGTGGTGCCGCCCACCCGATAGAACTCCCCATCCGCAAGCACCCGCAATAACCGTGTTTGGGTGTCGGCGGGCATATCACCGATCTCGTCGAGGAACAGGGTGCCTCCGTTGGATTGCTCGAAGCGACCCTGCCTGGCGGCAGCCGCGCCGGTGAAGGCGCCTTTCTCATGGCCAAACAGCTCGGACTCAATCAGGTCCTTTGGAATCGCGGCCATGTTGAGTGCGATAAAAGGGTGGCTGGCCCGGGGGCTGTGGTTGTGAAGGGCCTGGGCAACCAGTTCCTTACCGGTACCACTTTCGCCATTGATCAGTACGGTGATGTTGGAGTGGGACAATCGGCCGATGGCCCTGAACACCTCCTGCATCGCAGGCGCTTCACCAATGATTTCGGCATTTCTCTGTGCGCTTTCAGCTTGCGGCTCCGAGGTGGCCCGGCGTTCGTGGCTGTGAGCAACGGCCCGCTTCACCAGTGCGACGGCATCATCCACGTCAAACGGTTTTGGAAGGTACTCGAAGGCGCCCGTCTGGTAGCTGGTCACCGCGCTTTCCAGGTCGGAATGGGCGGTCATGATGATCACCGGCAGATCCGGGTGTGAGTCAACAATCTGTGAGAGCAAGGTGATGCCGTCGACGCCGGGCATACGGATGTCGCTGATGATGGCATCGGGCTGTTCGTGCTCCAGCCTCATCATGATGCTTTCGCCACTTTCAAACACCCGGGGCTGCATACCGGCCTGGTTCAGGGCGCGCTCCAGCACCCAACGTATACTGCGATCGTCGTCAATTATCCAGACGTTTGCCGGTTGGCTCATTGGTTTTCCTCCAGAGGCAGGAAGATGATGAAGTCGGTTTTTCCGGGCTCGCTCTCGCATTCAACAAGCCCGTGATGTTGCCCGATGATGCTTTGGGTGATGGACAGGCCGAGGCCTGTGCCGCTGGCTCGCCCACTGATCATCGGGTAGAAAACGTTTTGCAACAGATCCGGTGGTATGCCCGGGCCGTTATCAATCACATCCACGCGGCACACCAGGCGATGGCGTTTGTGGCCGATGGTGAACTGTCGCAATGCGCGTGTGCGGAAGGTGATCGTCGGCTGTTCGTCGCCGGTCATCTCCGCCTGGTTCTCGAACGCGGCTTCCATGGCGTTGCGGGCGATGTTAAGGAAAGCCTGAATCAGCTGTTCCTTGTCGCCCTGGAACTCAGGCAGGCTGGGATCGTAATCTCTTCGGAAGTTCAGGCGGCCGCGGCTCTCAGCTTCCAAAAGGGTTTTGACGCGCTCCAGAACCTCATGAATATTGGTGGACGCCATTTTTGGGGCTTTGTTCGGGCCGAGCATGCGGTCCACCAGGGTTCGCAGGCGGTCCGCTTCTGCAATGATCACCTGGGTGTATTCTTTCTGGTCTTCGTTGTGCAGCTCGCGGTCCAGCAACTGGGCGGCCCCGCGAATACCTCCAAGAGGGTTTTTGATTTCATGGGCCATGCCCCGGACCAGTATCCGGGTGGTTTCCTGCTGGGAGATGATGTCTTCTTCCCGGCTGATCCGTAGCAAGCGGTCCCTGGGCTGGATTTCGATCAACAGTTCCGTTGGCTCAAGGCTTATGGGGGACACGGAATAATCAACCGTTAGCCGCAATCCGCTTGTCAGTATGAACTCCGCTTCGCGTCTGGTGTACGACTGGCCATTCTCGGCTGCCGCATACAGTGTTTGCAGGGCATCTTCAGAGTCGATCAGGATGTCGTTGATCGGGGCTCCCTTACTTCTGGTTACGCTGGTTTCAAACAGACTTTCGGCCGCCGGATTCAGGTACTGGACCCGCAACCCGTCACTCAGCACCAGTACGGCTGTGGTCAGGCTGTCCAGTATGCTTTTGTATCCGGCCGGTATTGCCATTCGTTTGTCCCTTTTGATGGGCCTTGCGGGTTGCTAAGGCAGTTTTGCAAAAAACGAACCACATTGGCTGTTCGTGGCTATGACAGTGCGCATTTAGCGGGCATGCGGGTTACAGGCCTGTGAACACGGCGTGGTGTAGTGCAGAAATATCATTGCGTAAAGCCTGCCCGCGGATATCCGCCCTGGGAATGGTCAGAGTATGGCTTTTTTATGGTGCGATCGCACTAAAATGGTGCAATCAAGAATGGCGTGGTGGTTCGCTAACCGCTACAGGTCTGCGTTTGTATGGCGCCCCGGCTCGAAGCGGTCGGGGCCCCGGAAGGGTGCATCAGTTGTTGACGCTGGGCCGGTGGATGGTGAAGGTAATGGTTTCGCCGCTCTTGACGGTAACACCGTTGCTGTCGACGATATTGACGCCTGCATCGTGGGTGCCGCGAAACACATTGCGCACCATCACTGTCCCGGAAGCGCTCTGGCCAACCGGTTGGCCGTCGAGTGTCACTTCGTACTTGTGGCTGCCCCGAAGGCCAGGTGAACTGGTCACGCGGAATTCCACGTCGCCGCTGCCACTGTGGAAGGCCTGGTCATCGCCCGGCGCGAGGAAACGGACGCTGTCGTAGACGGAGCCTTCCTGTTGCACTTTTTCCCGCAACCGCTCTGGCTCACGAACCGCTTCGAGTTTTGGCAGGGTGACCGTGGTGACCGGTTTCACTTTGATCTCCTCAGCAGGCGTGCCTTCCGAGGGTTCGTCGGTATAGGTAACGTTGCCCTGAGCATCCACCTGGCGATAGACCTCGGCGGAAACCGGAAACGCCGCGAGAGCGACAATGCCTGAGAGTAGTGCGAACCGTGCATTCATAGAGACAACCTGTTTGATTGTTTTATCCGATTATCAGCGCCAGTCATGAGTATTTCAACGCCATTACCCGGTAGCTTGGTTACATTCCGTTAAGGCTGGCCGAAATGTGCGGTCGTACACGAAAAAGCCCCGCACGAGGCGGGGCTTTTCTGGGTTGCTGATCCTTACGAACGGATTAGCAGGAGTAGTAGAGCTGGAACTCGACCGGATGTGTGGTCATGTTCAGTTTCTCAACTTCACCGCGCTTCAGATCGATGTAGCCGGCAATCATGTCCTCGGTGAACACGCCGCCGCGGGTCAGGAATTCATGATCTTCAGCCAGGCAATCCAGAGCTTCGGACAGGGTTTCAGCAACCTTCGGAATGTTCAGCGCTTCTTCCTTCGGCAGGTCGTACAGATCCTTGTCCATGGCATCGCCCGGGTGGATCTTGTTCTGGATACCATCCAGGCCGGCCATCATCAATGCAGCGAACGCCAGGTACGGGTTGGCCGCCGGGTCAGGGAAACGCACTTCGATACGACGTGCTTTCGGGCTGTTCACGTATGGAATACGGATGGAGGCCGAACGGTTACGGGCGGAGTAGGCCAGCATAACCGGTGCTTCGTAGCCCGGAACCAGACGCTTGTAGCTATTGGTTGCAGGGTTGGTAAAGGCGTTGATGGCCTTGGCGTGCTTGACGACACCACCGATATAGTAAAGCGCTGCTTCGCTCAGGCCGGCATAGCTGTCACCTGCGAACAGGTTCTTGCCGTCTTTGCTCAGGGACATGTGTACGTGCATGCCGGAGCCGTTATCACCAACCACAGGCTTGGGCATGAAGGTGGCGGTTTTACCGTAGGCGTGGGCCACGTTGTGTACGCAGTACTTGAGAATCTGCACTTCGTCAGCCTTGCGGGTCAGGGTGTTGGCGCCAACGCCGATTTCACACTGGCCAGCGGTGCCGACTTCGTGGTGATGAACCTCAATTTCCAGGCCCATGGATTCCATAGCGGCACACATGGCGCCACGCAGGTCGTGCAGGCTATCCACTGGCGGAACCGGAAAGTAACCACCTTTAACACCCGGGCGGTGACCGATGTTGTTGCGATCGAAGTCTTCGCCGGATACCCAGGCGGCTTCTTCAGAGTGGATGTGGTAGGAAGCGCCCTGCATATCCACATTCCATTTAACAGAATCGAAAACAAAGAACTCAGGCTCTGGACCAAACAGGGCACCGTCAGCGATGCCGGTGGACTTGAGGTACTCTTCCGCACGGCGGGCAACGGAGCGTGGGTCACGCTCATAGCCCTGCATGGTGGAAGGCTCTACGATGTCACAGGTAATGTTCAGTGTGGTTTCTTCGGTGAACGGGTCCAGCACGGAGGTGCTGTCGTCCGGCATCAGAATCATGTCGGATTCATTGATGCCTTTCCAGCCGGAGATTGAAGAGCCGTCGAACATCTTGCCGTCGCTGAAAAAGTCCTCGTCCACCTCGGTGGCCGGCAGCGTTACGTGTTGTTCTTTGCCACGGCTGTCAGTGAATCTCAGGTCGATCCATTTGACTTCGTGTTCCTTGATCAGATCAATCGTCTTGGACATTGTGCATGCTCCGTCTGTTATCCCGCCGTGCGGGCGATTTCTGTGTACATTGTTGCCGGATCGTTCAGCAGTGCTGACTCCCGATCTTTCTTTCAGGTAGGGCAGCTTAACAAAAGCTGTTGCGAGTTACCTGCAAATTCGGCTGCTTAAGGTTTAGCAATAGCCTTGCCAGTTTTTGATGCATGCGCCACAAGTGCGCAATACCAAGGCGTTCGGGCTGTTTTGGAGCGATATGTGCTGATTGGGTGGCCCTATCGCTCTTTCGTGGTGCGTTAAAACGGTGCGATAGCTGAAATAATGCACCAAAATGATGCGGTTGGGTTGTTGCTTCGATAAGCGTTTTTCTTCATATAAACGCAAGTGAGTTTGCTATATACTGCGCGCCACTTCATTTTTGCCTCAGGTATTCAGCACAGACGCTGAGTTTCTTCAGGGGGTATTCGGGCTTCCCGGCCCGACAAATGAAATTCATTTTACGGATTTGAGACGGCATGTAAGGGGCTTTGCGCCTACTGAAGACCTCTCAGGTCATTCAGTGCATGCTGCAGGATTATAGTTGTGATTGATAAACTTCGTAATATCGCCATCATCGCCCACGTTGACCATGGCAAGACCACACTGGTTGACCAGCTTCTTCGCCAGTCCGGCACTCTGGATCGCAAAGAGCTCGAAAACGAGCGTGTCATGGACTCCAATGACCAGGAAAAAGAACGTGGTATTACCATTCTGGCCAAGAACACGGCGCTGAAGTGGCACGACTACGACATCAATATCGTGGACACCCCGGGTCACGCCGATTTCGGGGGTGAAGTCGAGCGTGTCATGAGTATGGTCGATTGCGTGTTGCTCGTGGTTGACTCTATTGATGGCCCGATGCCACAAACCCGGTTTGTCACCCAGAAAGCGTTTGATGCGGGCCTGCACCCGATTGTCGTCGTGAACAAGATTGACCGCCCTGGAGCTCGCCCGGACTGGGTAGTGGATCAGGTGTTCGACTTGTTCGACAACCTTGGCGCCAGCGATGAGCAACTGGATTTTCCGATTGTCTACGCCAGTGCCCTGAACGGCATTGCCGGAATGGATCACGAAAAGCTGGACGACAACATGGACGCGGTTTTCCAGGCCATCGTTGATCACGTACCTGCACCCAACGTCGACCGGGATGGTCCGTTCCAGATGCAGATTTCCCAGCTGGACTACAACAGCTTCCTGGGCGTTATTGGCATCGGCCGCATTATGCGCGGCAAAATTAAAACCAACTCTCCGGTTACGGCCATTGGTGCCAACGGCAAAAAGCGCCAGGGCCGTATTCTCAAGATCATGGGCCATTCCGGGCTGCAGCGTGTTGAAGTCGACGAAGCGCAGGCGGGCGACATTATTTGCGTCAGCGGCATGGATGAGCTGTACATCTCTGACACCTTGTGTGACCAGGCCAATGTTGAAGCCTTGCCGCCGTTGACGGTGGATGAGCCGACGGTTTCCATGACGTTCCAGGTCAACGACTCACCGTTTTGTGGCAAGGAAGGTAAGTTTGTCACCAGCCGCAACATCAAAGAGCGTTTGGAAAAAGAGCTGCTGCACAACGTTGCTCTGCGAGTTGAAGAAGGTGAGTCGGCAGATAAGTTCAAGGTATCCGGCCGTGGCGAGCTGCACCTCTCAGTGTTGATCGAAAACATGCGTCGCGAGAACTTTGAGCTCGCCGTGGGTCGTCCGGAAGTGGTTATCCGTGAGATCGATGGTGTTAAACAGGAGCCGTACGAAAACGTCATCATCGACATCGAAGAGCAGCACCAGGGTGCGCTTATGGATCAGATGGGGCTCCGCAAGGGTGAAATGACCAACATGGTGCCGGACGGAAAGGGCCGTATGCGTCTTGAGTATACGATTCCGGCGCGCGGGCTGATCGGTTTCCGTAACGCCTTCCTGACCATGACCTCCGGTTCGGGTATTCTGACTTCAACCTTCAGCCATTACGGCCCTATTAAGAGCGGTGATGTGACCAGTCGTCAGAACGGTGTGCTGGTGTCAATGGCAACTGGTGCCGCGCTGACTTATTCGCTGGAAACACTGCAGAGCCGGGGCAAGTTGTTCCTGGATCCCGGCCAGGAAGTGTACGAAGGTCAGTTGTGTGGTATTCACAGTCGTGACAACGATCTGGTGATTAACCCCACCAAGGGGAAGAAGCTGGACAATATGCGTGCGTCCGGCAAGGACGAGGTCATCGGCCTGGTGCCGCCGATCAAGCATACCCTTGAGCAGGCTCTGGAGTTCATCGATGAAGATGAATTGGTGGAAGTGACGCCCAAGTCGATCCGCCTGCGCAAGAAGCTTCTGACCGAGAATGAGCGTAAGCGCGCTCATAAGAAGTAATCTTCAGTACGTGATATTAAGGGGCGGTGCCAATGTGGCCCGCCCCTTTTTCGTTGTCTTCAGCTAAACTCCGGTTAAATCCTTTGTCCGGAGCGCCTCATGCTCACCCTGTTCCCTGATATCAAGCCCAACGCCCAGCATCGCATTGCGGTTGATCCGCCCCATGAACTGTATGTTGAAGAAAGCGGCAATCCGAATGGTATTCCCGTTCTGGTTGTCCATGGCGGGCCCGGCGGCGGATGTGAGGACTATCACCGCCGTTTTTTCGACGCCGAGCGCTACCGGGTTATTCTTATGGATCAGCGGGGCGCCGGCCGTTCGAGCCCGCTGGCCGAGTTTTCAGGAAACACCACGCAAAAACTGGTGGACGATATGGAAACGGTGCGGGCCTTTCTTGGGGTAGACCGATGGATACTGTTTGGCGGTAGTTGGGGATCTACATTGAGCCTGGTGTATGCCCAGTCGCACCCGGACAGGGTGCTTGGCCTGGTGCTGAGGGGGATTTTTCTTTGCCGGCCCAGAGATATCCACTGGTTCTACCAGGAAGGTGCGAGCCGCGTATTCCCTGATTACTGGCGCGATTTCCTGGCACCCATTCCTGAGGATGAACGTGGCGATCTCGTGACGGCCTACTACCGTCGCCTGACGAGCAGCAACGAACTGGAGCAGATACAGGCCGCCAAGGCGTGGTCCATCTGGGAGGGGCGGTGTGCAACCCTGCATCCGAACCCTCGTGTGGTTGAGCACTTCGGGCACCCCCATGTGGCTATTGCCCTGGCACGAATCGAATGCCATTACTTCATGAATAATGCGTTTCTGGACGATAATCAGATCGTACGTGACGCGGCGTTACTCAAAGATATTCCAGGCATCATTGTCCATGGCCGTTACGACATGGTGTGCCCGCTGGACAATGCTCTGGCTTTGAGCCAGGCCTGGCCAGAAGCCGACTTGAGGATCATACGGGACGCAGGACACTCAGCGTCCGAGCCCGCCATCATTGATGCCCTGATGCGTGGGGTCGATGAGGTCGCCGCGAAGCTTGAAGGTAGGGATACGTAAAGTCACATGAAGAAGGTTGCGGCGAGCCTGGTGCGTGGATAAACTTCGTTCCGAATTTTGAGTCCTTGTGCAGGGAGCTTGATGAAAGGGCTGATACAGCGGGTTACCCACGCCAGCGTCACCGTCGACAATGAGGTCATCTCCGAGATTGGTTCGGGGCTGTTGTTGTTGCTCGGAGTTGAGAAGTCAGACGACTCCAGCACGGTGCGGGAACTGTGTCGAAAACTACTCGCCTACCGGGTATTTCCCGACGACCAGGGACGGATGAATCGCAGCCTGCTCGATACGGGCGGCTCCCTCCTCGTTGTTCCCCAGTTTACGCTTGCTGCTGATACCCGGTCCGGGTCTCGCCCGGGATTTTCGGTGGCTGCGCGTCCGGAATCCGCCGAAGCCCTGTTTCATGAATTCGTGGCGTCGTGTGAGTCGCGGTTGGGCGCAGATCGGGTTGGGCAGGGGCAGTTCGGTGCGGACATGAAGGTGGCCTTGGTAAACGATGGGCCGGTCACGTTTCTTCTGGAGGTGTCGGGTGTGCCAGGGCGGGGTTGAGGTGTCGCCCTATTGCGAGGCATTGCAACGGTGGTTGTTCTTTTCTGGTGCAGCAGTAGCCAGCAGGCTGGGTTCCTAGTTCGCCCGTGAAGCGGTTTTTGGCCATTAATTTTCTGATTTTAAACAAATTAATGGTTTCTGGCCCCGGATTTGAAGAGAAAGTTTCGCGAAAGCAGATGACAGTTCATGGCATAAATAGTTTCCCTTTTAAGCTTAATTGAGCTAAAAAGTCTCGATTAAAAATTTGCAAATTCGACATCATTGTATTAAAACAGGTTCATCACTCAGTGCTTTAAAAAAGCAATGTAAGTGACTGAGCTGTAAAGAGCCTGATGAGCTCTTTACCGACAAGAAGAAAAATGAATTGTTATGGCCTTGTCACAAAACTGACATGGTTAATAAACAGAATAGGGCTCAACCAGCCCGACTGGTGAAGTCTAAAGAGCGGGAAACTAACCCGACGCTAAAACCTGAGTTAACTCAAAAGGAAGACGCAACATGAAAAAAACGCTCCTCGCATCTGCAATCGCCGCAGCGACCTTCTCTGGTTCCGCGCTGGCTATGGAGAGTGCTTCTGAACTGGCAGCCCGTATGGACTCCATGCCGGAAGTTTACGGCAACATCCAATACGTTGCATATCACGAAGACTACAAAGATATCTACAATGGTGTGGAGCACGCTGATAACGGTTCCACGATTGGTGTAAAGCACGACCATGAAATCGCTCCGGGCATCACTGGCTTCTTCAAGTTGGAACTTGAAGGTCTGGCCGCTGACGATAAGGATCGCGAGAGCGGTCTGGAAGACGTTGATGAGGCTTACATCGGTGTGAAAGGCGACAGCTTCGGCCAGGTATGGGTTGGTTCTGACGACTCCACATACGAAAGCGCTATCGACAAGATTGCCAACTTCTACGAGTTTGCTGCCTATAACTTCGGTGGCGGTTACGAAACTGGCGAAGGAGACCTGGTTCAGTACATGACTCCGTCTTTCGGTGGTCTGACCCTGGGCGCGGCTGTACAGATCAATGGCGATCTTGATGACGCTAGCCTGTCTGATAAAGGTAGCGACAAATCTTATCCCTACCAGTTGGCTGCCACCTACGCTGTTGACAACGTAGAGCTGGCTGTCGCCATGGATTCCAACGACGGTGCTGGTGGTCCGAACAACGAGAACACCTACGGCCTGCGTGCCACTGTTGGCCTGGACGCCCTGAGCCTGACTGGTCAGTTCCAGACTCGTAAAGACGTTGGCAATCGCTACGGCGTTCACGCTGTATACGCCGTTGGTCCGAACCAGTTCGCCGCGACTTATGAGCTCGACGTAGCTGATGATTCAGACGACACCGAGCGTAGCACCATTACTCTGCAGGCGTTGCACAACCTGTCTGATCACATGTACGTGTACGTTGAAGGCTACCTCGGCGGCGGCGATGACGACGTTTATGGCGTTGACACCGATGGCGATGACGTCAACGATGCCTTTACAGATGAGCGCACCGCGCTGGCCATTGGCGGTGTTTACTACTTCTGATCAGCTAATCAGCTAATCTATTAAGTAGTCGAAAACCGGCAGCCTTCGGGCTGCCGGTTTTTTTATGTATGCTGAAATCAGAATTCACACGGCAGGAGGGCGGATGGCTCAGGAACTGGAAATCAAACTCAGCGTGGCGCAGCCTGATCTGGACCGAGCCGTTGACTGGCTTTTGGGTCAGCCAAACACTTATGAGTCCGGGACCCTACAGTTGGGAAACACCTACTACGACACGCCCGACGGGGATCTCAACCGCCAGAAGATTGCCCTGCGAATCCGGAAGTTGGGTGACAGGCACATCCAGACCCTGAAAACCCGCGGTGAGTTCGTTGATGGTGCTCATCGTCGCCAGGAGTGGGAGTGGCCGCTGATCGGTACCACGCTCAATATGGGGCTCATCGCGGACACCCCTGTGGGGCAGAGCGTGAACCTTGCCAAACTGCAACCGGTGTTTGAGACCAACTTTCAGCGTCGTGTGGTCATGATCGAGCAAGGGGAAAGCCTGGTTGAGGTGGCCATTGATTCCGGGGAAATCGTGGCGGGTGGGCAGTCCCGCCCGCTCAGTGAAGTTGAATTTGAGCTTAAGGCTGGAGATGCCTCGTTGTTACTAGCGTGGGCGCGACGTCTGGCGGATGAAGTGCCGGTGTTTCTGAACCTTGTCAGCAAGGCGGAGCAAGGGTACTACCTCGCGGGGCTCTATCAACCGGTTCCGAAAGCAGAGCGGGATGCCGAGTTGTCGGTGAATGAGTTTCTCTCGCTCCTCAGCGTGTCATGGCTCATCGGGCAGCCCGCTCCCGTGAAGGAAGACGATTTTCGAGCGATAGCTCGGATGGCTCGCGAGCGCGGCGCCGAGGAGTTTTGCCAGTGTGTGTTCCGTATGCTGGCAGAGGGGAGGTCCATCGGCGATATGACAACCAGCAAGGAACTCGGCCAGCTGCAACTGGCCATCGCAGCGGCATAGCTTATGGCTGATCGGCCGCTTTGGGGACGTTGCTATCCTCTTGAGTGGCCTGTTTTTGCAGGTTGTGCCATTTGTTAATGAAATCGCGATAATGGGACAAGGCTTCTTTCACCACTTCCACTTCCGGGGTCTCACTGGACTTCACCAGAACGATCAGGCCCTTACCTTCAATTTCCTTGTCGGTGGGCGGGTGGCAAACGACTTCGTTGTTGTCGTCAATATAGGCGAGTGCGGTGCCGATGCCATGCCGAATCAGCGCGCTGACGATATCCGCCCAGTTCAGGTCGTCCAGTTCAATTTCGTAGCGGTGGGGGTGGTCGTGTTGATAATTGAACAAGTCCTCAAGGACTTTCTCTGACCCCGGTGCGATGACCGAGCGCACCATGATCTCCGGATAGGTTCTAACCGGTCGGATAACGGTGCGGACACCCACAGAAGTAAAGCGATCCCGATTTTCATCCCGTACGCACTCCACCGTGACTTTCTGGCCAAGGTTGGACTCACTCAGCCTGTGGGCGATATCGAAAGTCAGGCTGTCGGAGGTTGGGTCGGATTCGTCGGCGGCCAGCACGATAATATGTCGGGCCGCACCCGCGTGCACCGCCTTGAGAGCTTCCGGATCGCTGCCGGAGCCATGGAAGTGAACCAGTCCGTTGTCTGCCAGTTCGGGCGGAAGCCCGTTCGGAAACTGGCTGGTCAGTATGATGATGGGAACGGTTTCATAGCCGGGTACGGCCCGCATCTGGGAGGCAAAGCGGGAAAAATACTGTTCCCCACCCGTCTGCGGTGTGTTGATGATAACGATGTGGTCTTTCATGGCGTATATCCAACGTCCGGTTAAAATGCGTTCCCGGCGGTAGAACCGGTATTCGATGTAATCACTGACGATAAGTGTCAGCAGCGTGATGGCGGCAATGAACATCAGGAAAACGGTGCTGAGCCGTCCGATGATGGTTTGCGGCGCAAAATCACCGTAGCCCACGGTAACCAGCGTTGTCATGGTCATCCACGCAGACTCGAAGAGTGTGAGGTCCTCGGCCGCCCAAATGATCACCACCTGGGTGATCAACAGCCCGCCAAGAATGGTAAAAAGCCGCTTGATGCGTGACCGGATAATGCCAGACATGGGCAAGTGAGAAAGCTGGTGTTCCGGGTTCAGCGGACGGCGATTCCTCTGCATCGGTTTCCTTACAACGGTTCAGTCGGGGGAGCGTTCGTTATACAGTACGGGAAATATAACAGAGACACAGGGGTTTGCATTATGTCCGAGCCGTGGCGCTCCTTACCGAAGAGTCTGGCAGATGAGGTTGGTGGTGCCTGGTCTTCGGTGTTTCCCGAGGGAGTGCCCAGCTTTTTGGGCGCTCAGGGTGGTGTGTCCGATGAGGATGTAGCCCAGGCCGTCGCGCGCAGCCTGTTTGTCAGGCGCACCCTTGAGCGCCATCCGGAGCAGGTCGCGGCGCTATGTCAGTCCCGCCCCCTGGCTGAGCCCACAACCTCGGATTACCTTCATCAGCGCTGGCAGGAGTTTCTTTCAGAAGTGGTTGATGAAGGCAGTCTACAGTCGGCTTTGCGGCGATTCCGGACGGAAATACAGTTCCGGATTATCTGGCGGGATTTGATGCGGTGGGCTGATCTTGCTGAAACCATGGCGGCCACAAGTGATTTCGCCGATACCTGTATCCAGGGTGCCCTGGAATGGTTGTACGAAGACACTTGCGAACAATCTGGAACGCCGTGGGGAGTTAATCCTGCGACGGGTAAGGAAGGCCCGCAACCCCTGATTGTTCTGGGCATGGGGAAGTTGGGAGGGCACGAGCTTAACGTCTCTTCTGATATTGATCTCATCTTCGCGTTCCCGGGGAAGGGCGAAACTCGTGGCGGGCGCCGATCCATTGATAACCAGCAGTTTTTTATCCGCCTGGGTCAGAGGTTGATCCAGGCGCTGGACCAGATCACCGCCGACGGCTTCGTTTTCCGCGTGGATATGCGCCTTCGCCCCTATGGTCAGAGTGGGGCATTGGTGCTGAGTTTCGCTGCGCTGGAGACCTATTACCAGGATCAGGGGCGGGACTGGGAGCGCTATGCCATGGTAAAAGCGCGGGTTGTGGCCGGTGACCAGCAGGCGGGGCAAGTGCTGATGGATAGCCTGAAGCCCTTTGTCTATCGCAAGTATATCGACTTCAGTGCGTTTGAGTCCCTACGTGCCATGAAGTCCATGATCGGCCGGGAAGTGCGCCGTAAAGGCCTGGAAAATAACATCAAGCTCGGCAATGGAGGCATCCGCGAGATTGAGTTCGTGGTACAGGCCTTCCAGTTGATCCGGGGCGGCCGTGATAGGGAATTACAACAGCGGGAGCTGTTGGTAATCCTGAAGGAGCTGGAAGAATTGGAGTTGTTGCCATCACCGGTGGTAAAGGAGCTGAAGGAGGCCTATGTCTTCCTTCGCAATCTTGAGCATGCCCTTCAGGGCATGGAAGACAAACAGACCCAACTGCTGCCGGACGATGGTCTGTCGCAAGCTCGTGTAGCGCTGATCATGGGGTTTGATGATTGGCCAGCCTGCGTTGCGGAACTGGAAAAGCATCGCGAACGGGTGGCCACGCATTTTGCGGATATCATCGCCATCGAAGATGAAGAACACGAGGTGGCGGCGCTTGATGAAGGCTGGCAGGAACTTTGGCTGGGTGAAATGGACGAGGAGGCGGCGACCGCCTGGCTCGATGAACATGGTTTTGAGGACGCCGAAGGCAGCTATGCTGCCCTCAGCGACCTGCGCGAAACCCGCACATTGCAGACGCTGCAGACCCAAGGGCGACAGCGGTTAAACAAGTTCATACCGGTATTGTTGGAAGCGCTTACTCACGTGGAGGGGCCGTCCCAGACGCTGGTGCGGGTTCTTCAACTGGTTGAAGCGATTCTGCGCAGAACCGCCTACATGGTGTTGCTGTTGGAGAATCCGGGAGCCAGGACCCAGCTGGTCCGCCTGTGCAGTGAAAGCCCCTGGATCGCGAGCCAACTGGCGGAAACGCCCTTGCTGCTCGACGAGCTGTTGAACGCAGAGAGCCTGTACAGCCCGCCGGCAAAAACCGAACTTCAGGATGACCTGCGCCAGCAGATGCTGCGGATTCCCTACGAGGATCTCGAGGAGCAGATGGAGACTCTGCGGCACTTCAAGAAAGCCCACATATTGCGGGTGGCCGCCTCGGAAATACGGGAAACCCTGCCATTGATGAAGGTCAGTGACTACCTGACGTGGATTGCCGAAGTGGTGCTGGACCATGTGGTGGACGTGGCGTTCGCTAATCTGGTCAGCCGCCATGGCTACCCACGACGCAAGGATGGCTCAGCCTGTGACACCGATTTTGCCGTCGTTGGCTATGGCAAGTTGGGGGGTATCGAGCTTGGCTACACCTCGGACCTTGACCTGGTCTTTATCCACGATGCCGATCCGGAGCAGTCAACGGATGGTGACAAGCCCATCGACAACGCCGTTTTCTACACCCGGCTCGGGCAGCGAATTGTGCACATTCTCAACACCCAGACGCCGTCCGGCCAGCTCTACGAAGTGGATATGCGCCTGCGACCCTCGGGCAGCTCGGGGCTGTTGGTCAGTACGCTGTCCGCCTTCGAGAAGTACCAGCGTAACGATGCCTGGATCTGGGAGCACCAAGCGCTGGCCCGCGCCCGTGGGGTGGCAGGCTGTCCGGAAACGTTGGAAGCCTTTGAAAAGCTACGTGCAGACATCCTGTGTCAGCAAAGGGATCGGGGAAAGCTGAGGGAAGAAGTGGTCGGCATGCGAGAGAAGATGCGCACCGCCCTGGGCACCCCGCAAATCGAAGGCAAGGTGCCAGAGGTTTTCCATATCAAACACGACTATGGCGGCATTATCGATATCGAGTTCATGGTGCAGTACCTGATGCTGGCCTGTTGTTCCGAGCATCCGGAATTGACGCAGTGGTCTGATAATATTCGCCAGATGGAGGAGCTGGGCCGGGCGGGGGTATTGCCGGTGGAAGACACTGAGAAACTCAGGGAAACATTTATTACCCTGCGCTCTACGATACACCGGCGGGCACTGCAGAACCTGAACAGCCAGGTGGCGGGTGACGCGTTTCCCGAAGAGCGTGATTACATCCAAAGTATGTGGAATCGGGTTATGTTGGGGTGATTGAGAGGTGATGGAGGAGTTATGGAAGAGTGATTGCGCCCCTTCGTAAGCCCGAGTTTTCCTGCTAGAATGCCGGTTTCCCGAATAGAGTGCTTTAGGAGCAGAAACAATGTCGATGGCTGATCGCGATGGCCTGATCTGGCTGGATGGTGAAATGGTTCCCTGGCGGGAAGCCAAAACTCACGTGCTGACCCACACCCTGCACTATGGTCTGGGTTGTTTCGAGGGTGTCCGCGCCTACAGCACTGAAAAGGGTGCTGCGATTTTTCGGCTGGAAGATCACACCAATCGTCTTTTCCGCTCCGCGCATATCCTCAACATGACCATGCCGTTCAGCAAGGACGAGTTGAATGCGGCACAGACCGCCGCCGTGCGGGAGAATAATCTGGACGAAGCCTACCTGCGCCCGATGGTGTTTCTCGGCTCTGAAGGTATGGGGCTGCGTGCCGACAACCTCAAGGTTCATGTGATGGTCGCCGCCTGGAGCTGGCCGTCCTACATGTCACCGGAAGCGAAGGAGTTGGGCATCAAGGTTCGCACCTCTTCCTACACGCGGCATCACGTCAACATCACCATGTGTAAGGCCAAGGCCAACGGTAACTACATCAACTCCATGCTGGCCTTGAATGAAGCCATTGCCAGTGGCTGCGAAGAAGCCCTGTTGCTGGATAATGAAGGCTACGTGGCTGAAGGTTCCGGCGAGAATATCTTCATTATGCGTGATGGCGTGCTCCATACACCGGAACTGACGTCCTGCCTGGAAGGCATCACCCGCCAGACCATCCTGGATTTCGCGAAAGAGCTGAACATTCCGGTGAAAGAGCGCCGTATCACCCGGGATGAGGTCTATATTGCGGATGAAGCCTTCTTTACTGGCACCGCTGCAGAAGTGCTGCCGATCCGTGAGCTGGATGGCCGTTTGATCGGCGCTGGCAAGCGCGGCCCGCTGACCGAGAAGTTGCAGGGTATGTATTTCGATGCTGTGAAGGGCAAGAGTCCTGCGCATTCACACTGGCTGACAGCGGTTAACGGCTAACGCCGTGGTCCACTAACAACACCTGCAGGAAGAGCAAATGGCAGACGTTATCAAAGTGCCGGTCTCCTTCGGCGAAGTGCTGGACAAGATCACCATTCTGGAGATCAAGTCTGAACGCATAGCAGACGCGGAAAAGGTCAAAAATGTTCGGCTCGAGCTGGACGAACTGAGCGCCACCTGGAACGAGGCCGTTCAGGATCAGGCAGCCATCGCAGACCTGCGCAGGCAGCTTAAGGAAGTGAACGAGGCGCTCTGGGAAATCGAAGACGACATTCGTGATCAGGAAGCTGCTCAGGATTTCGGCGCAAAGTTTATTGAACTGGCTCGTGCCGTCTATGTCACCAACGACAAGCGCGCCGCTATCAAGAAGGACGTGAACCTGGCCCTGGGGTCACGATTTGTGGAAGAAAAGTCCTATCAGGATTACACCGCCCGCAAGTAAAGCGGTGCTTTCACTCGCCTGGATTGTCATACCCTCTCCCATCGCGGGAGAGGGTTAAAGAGAAGGCCCGAGAGAGCCGTAGCCCGAGAGAGCCGTAGACAGTGGCGCGGCATCAGTGCTGGGCAACCCACTGATCCAGCATCCCCGTCACGTCCTCCACCGTCACCAGTTCCATCGCCCCCTCGAACTCCGCCTTTGCGCCCCAGCGTGCCTGCTCAACCGTCTTGCCGGTGAACCGCTTCAACGCTTCCGGATATCGATTCACGCACCATTGCAGCGAGTTGTAAGGGCCGGAACGATTGGGATTGCTGGCCGCGAAAATACCCAGCACATCGGTGCCCATTGAGCTGGCAATGTGGGCCGGCCCGGTATCCGGTGCGACGACCAGATCGGCGCGTTCCAACAGAGCGGTGAGCTGTTTCAGTGTATCCTTGCCACAGATGTTGTGCGCTTGTTCCGCCATAGCATTTTCGATGTCTGTGCAAAATTCCGCTTCAAAGGGGGCAGGACTGCCCACCAGGATCACCTTCATGCCGTGAGTGCGGATGGCGTGATCAGCCAGCTGGGCATAGCGCTCGGCAGGCCAGTTGCGAAGGGTGTGGCTGGCACAGGGGCTGATCACGAGGTTCCTGCGGTCTGTTGCGAGGTGCTGCCTGGCGAACTCGCGATCTTCGGAGGCCAATGGAATGACCCATTTTGGTGCGGCGGGCTTCAGGCCAAGTGGCTCCAGGAAACTCGCCAGGCAATCCCGCACGTGCTGTTGCGCTGCCGGAGCAATTTTCCGGTTTATAAACAGGCTGTGAAGGTCTTTGCTACGGGCACGGTCGTACCCCACTTTCACCTTTGCCGGAATCATCGCCGCCGCGAGATTAGCCCTGAAGGCCACCTGCATATGCAGCAAGGCGTCAAATTTTCTGTTTTTCAGGGTGTCATGCAAGTCCGCATAACCTTTTCGACCGGCTTTCTTGTCGAAAACGACAAACTCGACACCGGGCAGGTCGCCAATCAGCTTTGCTTCAATCTTGCCGATTACCCAGGTGATTCTAATGCCGGGCACCTGTTCCTGAAGGCTCAATACCACGGGAATGACATGGGTGACGTCGCCAATGGCGGACAGGCGCAATATACAGATGGAGTTAATCAAGTTACGGTCCGTTTCCAATCTTTCACTGCCGGATGTGGAGCCGGGCGGGGCTCGTTGGTAAACTGAGCGCCATTCTAGCCTACTGGGCTTTTAACGTCTTTACCCGCAAACCTATGGTTTGCCGGGCCGAGGGTAACGATCTTTTGACATTGGCAACGGGCACTCATTCAGATTCCGGAACGTCATTGCTGCTGGTCTCACCGAGGTATGAGGGGGTGGCCGCGTCCTGGTTTTCCCCTGACTTCTGGGAGGGAAGGGCGAAACCGGTCTCCTCTGGTGGACGTGGCGGTGCCTGGTTTGTTGATATGGAGCCGCCGGGTATGGTGCTTCGTCATTACAGACGTGGCGGCATGATGGCCCGTTTCGCGGAAAAGACGTATTTGTTTACCGGCTTTGAACAGACCCGGTCTGTGGCCGAGTTCCGGTTGCTGGGCCAACTTCGCTCGCTGGGTCTGCCGGTGCCGGAAGCCGTTGCTGCCATTGCCTGGAAATACCGGCTTTTCTGGTATCGGGCCGCTATACTGGTAGAGCGGATACCGAATTCCGTCACGTTTTCCGACAGCGATCGCTTAAGCGATGAGTCTCTGTGGGCTCAGTTGGGGCAGGTCATCCGACGCTTTCACGACAACGGCCTCAATCACGTTGATTTGAACTGCGATAACATACTCGTGACGGGGGATCAGCTTTATCTGATCGACTTTGACCGTTGCAAACTGGTCCCAGAGAGCGAAAATGAAACAGATTCAGCATGGAAGCAGCGAAACCTGGAACGACTTCAGCGTTCTGTCAGGAAGCGGTGCCCAGGTTTATCCCCATCCCAGCGGGAAAACCTCTGGCAGCATCTGCTCCAAGCCTATCATCGCCAGCCCTCCCACTAAATTTCCAATCAGGCCCGATTCACGTTAATGACCACCGTCAAACTCGAAGAAGAGCTTCACTCCAATACCCGTAGAACCCGGATTACCTATCGGGGGCTGGTGGATGGCCGGGTGGCGGCGATCAAGTGTTACCGTAAGCCGCTTTTCGGGTTGGTTCATTGGATTCGTGCGTTGCGCCGTGGCAAGAAAATTCGGCGCGTGGGTGGGCCGGTACCGCCTATTGTATTTGCCGGTTGGTTGTCGTCGGAGCGCTGCTTTGGGTATGGCACGGCGTTTCTGGAAGGGTACCGCCCGCTTAGGGCCGTGCTGATGGAGGAGCCATCCCGCTCAAGGCAGAAGGCTATCATTTATCTGCTGGGCCGGACCATGGCCGATGTTCATAAACGGGGTATTGAGCAGCCGGATGGAAATCTGACGAACTTTCTGTTGGGCGGCAGCGATGAGCTCTGCATGGTGGATGAAGACGATATCCGGGTTCATTCCGGCATGCTTTCGGTTGGGGTTGCCATTTCCAACCTAGCTAATGTGGCCGCAAGGTTGCCGGACGAGGGTATGGTTGAAACCCTGTTGACCGCCTACCTTGAGGATGCGTTTGTTGAGCAAGGCTCTGAGTGGGATAGTGGTGCTTTCTGGGCCAGTGTCAAAGGCTGGCGGGCAATGCTGGATGCCAAGCGAGCCAGCCGGAACATTGCGCCTCGTCAGTTTGACTGATGGCGAGTTGGTGTGATCAAGGACAAAACCAAACGCTTTAGTGCACGGATGTCCATTGGGTTTATCTTCAGTAGCGTTTTTAGCGTTGAGCGATATTCCTGAGCTAGACCTGCGTCTTTCTGTCTGCGAGCCAGGAGGTTCAGGTAGCGCGAAGCAAGTTTGGGGTGCTGGGCAATGAAATCGGCGTGCCGATCGGCGACCATTGCATCGCATTTGGCCTGTTTCAAGAGATTGTCATTGGTGCTGAGGCGAGGGCCAGTGTGGATGAAGAAGTCGACGAGGGCCCGGTCGATCGAGCCGCAGCCGCAGCCCTGGCTAAGCATGCGGAAAATGAGCTCGCGATCCTCGGAAACACTGAGTGATTCATCAAATCCGTTGAATTCGCGGATGGTGGTCGTTCTGAATATCATGCCAGTGGTTCGTGTGTAGGCTGCTGCGGCATACGATGACTCAGAGCCCAAATGGTTGCGATGGATCAGGCAGGGGAAGTCTTGTGCCTTGGATGTTTTCCCGTTGGAAACATCGATAACGTTAAGGGATGGCCACGCAAAATCGATGTTGTCGCCGGTGCTCTCCATGAAGTGAAGCATCGCTGCAGCATAGTCTGGGTGAAAAGTGTCATCGTCATCAAGAAATGCTGTATAAGTGCCCTTGGCGAGTGAAACGCCAGTATTCCGGGCTGCCGAGGCGCCTCTTGGTGAAGGGTGGCGATGAACTGAAACCCTGGCGTCAAAGCGGTCGTCAGCAATGGGTGGGCTGCTTCCATCATCGACCACAATTACTTCCAGGTCGCTAGTGGTCTGGGCAATTGCTGATTCGACAGCTTTCTTCAGCATGTCAGGGCGATTGTGAGTCGGGATGACAATGGATAGTTGGGGCATTAGCTTCAATCATTAGCAAGTAGTATAGCGATTGTATCTGAACTTTTGCGTGAATTCAGACAGATATGGATTGTGCAGTGTGGGGGTGGCCGTGGAGTTTGGCCATTGCAATGTAATCCAGGCATTGGAAGTTGTCCTGGTATTTGATGTTGTTAATTCGGAAGGTGGTCAGTTTGTCGGCGTCACGTCCTGTTCCTGATTGGTTGTTGCCTCTTTGGGTGTGCTTCAGTCTTTCATGCGTTTTTAGTCTGCTGATGTGGCAGCAGTCGACTGGGGCGGGGTTGAATATTTTCGATGCTCTCGTCAGCTTGCCATCACTTCTGATTCTGGGCCCTTTGATGATCCGCCGGGGATGGGTTGGCAGGGGATTCTTGATGGCTGCGGCACCACTCGCCGTTTATTTGGCGTTCTCACTTATATCGTTGGTATGGGCCAACTCACCGGATTATTCAAAAACTTTCCGGGCGGCTGGACAGTCCACGGCTATTTTTGTGTTGTTTTCCTACCTGAAGTTGTCTGGAAATACATTATTGCTTAAGCGAGCTCTCTTGTTGGCCTGCACTTGCACTGCCTCTCTCGGGGCATGGCATCTGTTTGCAATGTACGGGATATTGGACATGCCCTGGACGACGACGCTGTACCAAGGTATTGGGGAGCAAAGGCTGGAAGCCCATGGAGTAAAGCCGGCGAATGCGATGTTGGCCACTTTGCTCGTGGCGCCCCAGGCCGCGATGCTCCTTGGGTTGATACTGAGTGAGGAAAACAGAAACCTCCGTTGGGTGGGGGTTCTGGCTCTGGCCATTTTACTTCTATTCTTGGTGGCACTGGAAAGGAGAACGGGGCAAGTAGCTATAATCGTTGCGATCGTCACTTGCATTATTCTTTACAGGAGCCGCGTTTGGTACCTGCTATTTGGCGCCGCCGTACTGTGTGGAACCCTGGTGCTGATTTTCTACCCGGAGTTCATTCTCAGTCGCGGTCTGTCCTGGCGACCAGCAATCTGGATGTCGACGCTTGATTCAATTGGTAGTGCGCCGTTTTTTGGGCATGGTATTACGAACAAGGTCACTCCCGTTGTAGTGTTCGACCATGAGCAAGGTGTTATCCAGCAATTCCGCCACCCGCACAATATGGCGCTTTCGGTTATCTACTTCTTGGGGGTGTTCGGGTTTCTGTTCTGGGTCGCATTATGGCTCCCGGGAGTTCTTGCCAGGATATGGGTTCGCCCGGAGAATCAGCAAGATGGATATATGCTAATCCCGCTGCTGGTGGGTTTGGCTGCATTAATGTTCGATGGCGGTGACCCGCTGTCGCCGTTCCATTTCGACTGGTTCTGTTTCTGGGTACCGGCGATGTTGCTACTTTCAAGCCAGGCCGTGAACGGACAACACCTGGTGGCAGATAAAAACCGGTCGCGATTCCAATGCTTTTTCCCACCCGCTTATGACAAACAGGTTTGAAGCAATGACCAGTATCCCCCGCAAACTTCATTTTATCTGGGTCGGAGATGAGTCATTGCGGCCTGATGCGTATATTGAAACCTGGAGGCGTCAACATCCTGATTACGAGATCCGGATATGGGGCAATCAGGACTGGAAGAAACGCGACTGGATCAACCGTGAACATATGGACCGAATCTCAACGCTGGATAGAGGGTTCGCGGGGGTTGCTGACCTAATGCGCTGGGAAATACTGTTGTCGGAAGGCGGCTTCGCTTTGGATGCAGACTCTGTTTGTTTGCAGCGTCTGCCAGACTGGATTTTCGGTTGTGATCTCTTTGCGCTTTGGGAAAACGAGTATACCCGACCGGGGCTTGTGGCAAACGGCTACGTGGGAGCCAGACCTGGACACGAAGTGATTCGTTCGGTGGTGACGGGCTTGAATGAGATCCGAGATATTACGCGTCGTTTTGTTTGGAAAAAGTTGAGGTACAAGAAGCGTAAAGTCTGGCAGACGACAGGGCCGGTTCCTTTTACTGACGCTATTTTCGCCTCCGGGAACAAAGATATGACCATCCTGCCGAGTCACTTCTTCCTACCGGTCCATCATTCTGGAGATGTCTATACTGGAAGAGGGCCTGTCTACTCCTGTGAGTTTTTTGCAGGCACCAAAGCGACCTATGATGAAATGACGGAATCTGATCCGGAAAAGCTGGTTGTTGAAACAAAAGCACGACTAGCGAATCTGGTGGAAGAGGCTAAGACCAAAGCTCTTGGTGCTGGTGAAGTGCGGTAGCCTGACTGTCAGGATTGATCCCGAAATGCGCCAAGCTTTGTCAGGCCGTCCCTGTGAACAACGCCGATTTGGGCAGGAATAAGATCAACCCCCGCCGCCAGGGCAACGGCCAACCTGTGGTGGCCCTTGCCACCAAAGTATGGAGCGCCGTCCGGGCCGATGTGAACGAGGATGCCGCCTTCCTCGCGAAAATTCCCCTTAATCAGCTCATGTCTGGGGCTTAACGTGCCGCTTTGGGTGACGATGTTGTAGAGCTCATCCAATTCTTCGTAGCGTACTCTCACATCGTTCTCAGATGTCAGGCGATCCACTTTGCCTCGCTGACGGATATATTCCATCATTTGTTGGTAGATACCGGTTTCTTCCCACGGAGTATTATCATGCCAATGGCGGGCGCAGGCCCTGACAACTTCGATGTTGTGGATCGATGTTATTTTCTCCGCAGGCCATTCAGTAACAACGGTTCCACTCTGCTTCGTGCTCCAGTATTTAAGTGCGTGCTGCATCTGATCTACGGGAATCCACAAACGCTCCGCGAAGAGCGGTGCCTCTGGTCCATACCGTTGCCGGCTTTTCCTGTCTCTCGCCCATGCTTTTAGACGGCTACTCCAGTTTCTGCGAGCTTGTTCAAAGCCACTTTTCTCTGTGATGCTCATGCCGCTGTAGACTCACCTATCGTGTAAACTATCCGCCAAAGACTCCGGGCTGGGCGTTTCTCTTCAGGATTCGGAGTTTAGCACTTTACGTTATGCCATTAATCATATCGTCCTGAGGATGTTATGTATTACAGCTTAGAATTTATGGGTGGATAGAATTGTGAAAGAGAGCCAGACACGCCTCATCATCCTCGGCGCTGGCAAGCCGTTCAGCGGCGAACAGCATAGTGTGCTCCGGGGCACAACCGGTCGCAGGCGGGTACTGGACTGGGTATTGCACTCCATGTGCGCAGTAGAGCCCGACGTTCATTTCGTGGGCGGATACCAGCTGGATGAAATTGCCGAGCGTTATCCCGAGCTTCACTATTCGGTGAACCCTCATTGGCAATCCACCGGTGCGGCGGCGTCGTTGCTGGAAGCGCCACTGAATGATCGCGTCGTTCACTACGTGTCCTATTCCGACGTGCTGTTTCGGGATTCCGCGGTGCAATCTTTATCCTCCAGCGAGGCGGATATAGCCGTTTTGGTGGACAGCAATTGGCGTCACCGGTTTGAGGGGCGCTCTGAAGAAGATTTACAGCGATGTGAAAAAGTGAACGTGCACGGCGGCCGGATCACCCGTTTGGGGCGGGATATCCTTCCCGAACTGGCCGATGCCGAATTCGTTGGTCTGGTTCGGCTGCAGCCCAAGGTTGCGGGTTTTCTGGCGGGGCAGTCGGATTTTCCGGAAGCCATACGCAAGGGCAGCCTCACCCAGCTTCTTGAGCTGTTGCGGGTTCGTGGGTTCAGTGTGGCTGCGGTGGATGTGGCCGGTGGATGGGCAGAACTGAACGAGCCGAACGATCTCAGTCGGTTTATCCTGGGCACCAAGGCGCAGACGCTCCATCGTTTGCAGGGCGTGGTTACGAGAAGTCGTATTGAAGACCAGGTCAGCTTTACGGTTGCCGAATGGCAGGACTTGGACACAGAAGTACTCGCCCGGATCGGGGCGCGCCTATCGGAAACGGAAAAACTGGTTGTCCGCAGCAGTGCCTTGTCAGAGGACGGGTTCGGGGTATCCAACGCTGGCGCTTACACCAGTGTTCTCAATGTCAGTCGCCAGAGTGAAGGCGAGCTTAGAGCCGCCATTGAGAAGGTCATTGCCTCCTATCCCGATGGCCACCCCGACAACCAGGTTCTGGTGCAGCCGATGCTGGAACAGGTGATTGCCAGTGGTGTGGCGTTCACCAAAACCCTGTCCTCGGGGGCTCCGTATTATGTCGTGAATTACGACGATACTACGAATAGCACCGAGTCCATCACCAGCGGTGCCAGCCGGGATCACAAAACCCTCTTTGTTCATCGGGATGCTCCGGAGAAGCTGGTACGGGTGCCGGAGAACCTGGCGGGACTGATGCCAGCGCTGAGGGAAGTCGAGGACCTGTTGGATTTCGATTCTCTCGATATGGAATTCGCTATCACTGAGGGCGGACTGATCCATATCCTTCAGGTGCGCCCGATTGCGGTTCAGCACGAGCTCACTCAGAGTGATGCGGCAGAGAGCTTGCTGACGAACGCCGTGGATCGATTTCGGCAGTGGCAGGCTCCAGCGCCATTTGTTGTCGGCAAGCGTGCCTATTTCGGTGTGATGCCGGACTGGAACCCGGCTGAAATCATCGGCACCCGGCCGGGACGACTGGCATCCAGCCTGTATCGCTATCTGATCATGGACGACGTGTGGGCAGCCCAGAGAGCGGAATACGGTTATCGGGACGTTCGCCCCCAGCCGTTGCTCAGGATGTTTGCCGGGCACCCTTACGTGGATATTCGCGCCAGCTTCAACTCTTTCATTCCGCAATCCCTGGATGACGGCTTGGCAGGGCGGCTGGTGGACTTCTACATGGAGTGGTTACGTCGCCACCCGCATCTACACGACAAAGTTGAGTTTGATGTGGTGCCTACCTGCTACGCGCTGGATTTTGAGCGCTGGCGGGAACGTTTGATCCACGAGGGTGGTTTTAATGCCGATGAGGCAGATCGGCTTGGCGTGGGATTGAAAACCATCACTGCCTGCGCCATCGCTCGAACCGACGCGGATCTGCAAGTAATTGACCGCTTCGAAGAGCGGCTGGCGTGTTTCCGGAACACTGATGCCTCCAGTCTGGACGATGCACTGTCGCTGCTTGAAGAGTGTCGGCGATACGGAACCCTGGCGTTTGCCCATCTTGCCCGCAGTGCCTTTGTTGCGATCACATTGCTTCGGTCGGCCGTCGAAAAAGGTGTGTTGTCCCAGGGCGCCATGGATGCGTTCCTCAACTCTATCCGCACGGTTTCCCACCGGTTTACCGACGATGCTGCGAAGGTGGCTCGTCAAGAATTGTCCATGGCCGCCTTCACCCAACAATATGGGCACTTGCGGCCAGGTACCTACGACATAACCTCGCCCTGTTATGGCGATAACCCTGAGCATTTCCTGGTTCCGGTGATTGAGCGTTCAGCGTCGGAGTTGCACGCCGACTCGGGTTCCCATATCGCTCTGGACGCGTGGGAAAATGAGAGGCAGACGTTCGCGCAGGCGGTTTCAGATGCCGGTTTGCCCGGTGACATTGAGCAGCTTGAGCGTTTTATGCGTAGTGCCATCGAGGGCCGTGAGTACGCCAAGTTTGTGTTTACCCGGCATCTTTCTCTGGCCCTGAATTGCCTGGCGGGTTACGGAGAGCGTCATGGGGTAACGCGGGAGCAGATGGCGTGTATTTCCGTTGAAGCCCTGTCCGCGTTGAGGTCAGGAACCGTGGCGGTGGCCGATGAGGCCTCCTGGCTGGCAGACCAGGCTACCGAAGGTTATGAGGCCAGCCGGGCAGCGGCTATGGTTGAATTACCCCCCTTGCTGCTGTCAGAAAGTGACTTTTACGCCTTCCTGTACACTGATAGCCACGCGAATTTCGTGGGTGCCGGGAAGATCTCCGCCGAGTGCGTCGATCTGCAAAAACGAGCCACTGACGAGCGGAGTAACCTGTCCGGCAAAATTGCCATGATTCCCCAGGCCGACCCCGGTTATGACTGGCTGTTTGGCCATGGCATTGCCGGGTTGATTACCATGTATGGCGGTGCCAATTCCCACATGGCCATACGGGCCGCAGAGTTTGGACTACCTGCCGCCATTGGCGTAGGCGAGGGGAAGTACGAGGCATTGGCGAGGGCAACCGTGCTGGAACTGGATCCCGTCAACAAGCGAATTGAGGTCATCCGTTAAGATGCGCATTGGAATCAGTCAGCGCGTGGAAGTGGTTGCGTCTTATGGTGAGCACCGGGATTGCCTGGATCAGCAATGGTTCCGGTTTCTTGAGGCACTGGGGTTCACGCCCGTGCCCATTCCCAACTCGCTGTCCAATCTCAACGAATGGCTGGCATCGACGGGAATTGAGGGGCTGATCCTGTCGGGTGGCAATGATCTCACTCACCTGCCTGATGCCATCAACACGTCGGCAGAGCGAGATGAGACGGAACGAACCCTGCTTTCGCTTGCACGCGAGCGGGGGTGGCCAGTTATCGGAGTCTGTCGGGGACTGCAGATGATGAACGTCTGGCTGGGCGGGCAACTCACCCCGGTCTCCGGCCATACCGCCGCGCGACACGCGGTGACACCAACTGAACAGACAAATAGCTGGTTTCGCCCCTACCAGGACGTCAACAGTTTCCATAACTGGGGGATTGCCCCGGAGGGTCTGGCGGCGGAACTCATCCCCCAGTTGCTGAGCCCGGAAGGCGATATCGAGGCGTATGTGCATTGTAGCCTGCCTTGGGCTGGCATCATGTGGCACCCGGAGCGGGAGGCGCCGTTCACTGAGCGCGACAAACAACTTTTCAACTGTATTTTCAGAGGTACCCCATGCAAACACTGATACTGGCCGCCGGGCAGGGCACCCGACTTCGCCCCTACACCAACGACCGCCCCAAATGCATGGTGGCGCTGGCGGGCAAGCCTCTGCTTCATCGTCAGATGGCGGCGATGGCAGCTTGCGGAGTGAGCAATGGCATTACCGTCATCGGCGGCTATCGGTCGGATGACCTGGACACTCTAGGCGGTGATCTCGTCCTCAATCCCGAGTACGCAACCACCAACATGGTCCGCACGCTCTTTTGCGCGCGCGAGAAGATGAAGCCCGGCGAGGATCTGCTGATCAGTTACGGGGATATCGTCTATGAGCCTACGGTTCTGAAAAGCGTTCTGGACTGCGATGCGCCGGTTTGTCTGGCTGCGGACCGTAAGTGGAAGCGCCTGTGGCAGTTAAGAATGGAGGAGCCGTTGGATGACGCGGAAACCTTCGTTATGAACGAATCCGGTTTTGTGACTGAGCTTGGCAAGAAGCCCAGTGATTACAGCCAGGTCCAGGCTCAATACATGGGGCTGATCAAGATCCGGGGCGATCAGGTGCAGGCGTTTCTCGATGTTTTCGATAGACTGGACCGTAGCGCCACCTACGATGGCAAGGACTTCGATAACATGTACATGACGAGCTTTATCCAGCACCTGATTGACACCGGCTGGCCGGTGAAGGCCTGCCTGGTGGACAACGGTTGGCTGGAAGTGGATACCGCGGATGAGCTGGAAGCCTATTCCTCGATGGCGGAAAAAGGTGAGTTGGCATCCTACTGCGCGTTATCGAACTGAGTTCTCAGGTCATATAGTCGGTCGACAAGGGGCTGGTGATCCTTGAGCATGCCGCGGATTTGGTCCGTGTCTCCGATGCCGACATTGCGGATGGAGTAGGAAGGATTGAACGGCGCTGACGGCAGTTGCGCTTCCGGGAAATCCAGGAAGTCACAGACTCTCCGGGCTTCCGTTTTGTGGTCTTTCACGAAGCGTTCAAAGCTCACTGCAAGCATATAACTTTCGCCCAACTGCGCCTGAAGCGCCATCAGGCTTTCCATTTTTGCGGCGATGCCTTTGAGCACATAGGCAATGTCGTCGTTCTCGCTATCATCGAACGCGGGGTCGGATTTACGCTTGCCGATCTTGCCCTGGCGGACGACTTCGGCAAACTGGTCCACTGGATCTCGGTGAACCACGATCAGTTTGAAGGGGGTAAAGACAGCGGGCCAGGTCCCTTCGTGTTTGCCGACCCAGATTGGCTGGTTCCAGACGATGGCCTTTTCCCCAGCAGCGTACGCGTGGCCGACGGCGTGCATCCAATCGTTCCATATCCGGCTATCCGAGGGCGCACCGCCTTTGGCTAAATGTTTCCGATAGCGGCCAAGGTATTCAAGCTTCAACTGGTTGTGTCTCACCTGCTCCTTTGGAGCAAGCTTGGCCTGGTCTGCGCCTCGCGCTTTTTTAAGCTGTGCTGCAGGCAGTTTGCCCATGGCGGTTTCGAACCACATCATCCTGGCAAGCCACTTTGCCTTGAAGGGTGAGTCCGCCTCCAGAAGGCTGCCGATTCGTCCACTCCGTTTGAAGTCGGTAAATTCACCCCGGGGCACGACGCAGTCCGGGTGTCCCTTGAGGTAATCCACTACAGCGCCGGAACCGGACCAATAAATGCCCGCTACCAGAATATTGAGAGGTTGGGCGTGCTCAGTCATGTTGGCTTTGCTTTTCCGGGGATTCGAGAAAGTCGCTCACCACCACCCGGCTGCGGAAAGGCGCAAGCCACTCCGGTTTCACGGTGACCGGTAGGCGGTTAACCACGGTTGCGAGCCCGCTTGCCAGACCATCCACGGTGCGTGGCGTCAGGAAATCCTCCAATTCGCCACGGAACACATCCCGTACGCCACCGCGGCTCTCTACAGCCATGATCGGCGTGTTGCAGGCCAGGGCCTCGGTCAATACGATGCCCAGGCCCTCATATTCTGAGGCCAGCACAAACAGTTCCGCCTGCTTCATCCAGGGGTAGGGGTTTCTGCGTTTGCCCGCGAAGAAGACGCGGTCAGCGATGCCTAGGGCCTTCGCTTTCTCCTCCAAATCGTTTTTCAACGGACCCTCGCCTACAATGACCAGCTTGTGAGCGATTCCTGATTGCTTGTAGGCTTCCAGCAGCAAGGCGTGGCCTTTCTGAGGCACGAGCCGAGCGACATTGAGGATATAGGGCTCCGCTGGAATGTCCGGGTCGGCCTCTTGCGCCAACGCGTTAATCTGCTCCACCGGGCAGGGGTTGGTGATCACCCGCTGGCTTTTCGGTTCAATCTCCCCCTTTTTGAACGCCTCCTGAGCGGAGTCCAGCACGCCAGAGGAAACGCAAGCCAGGTGTCGGTTATTGAAGACCAGTTGCCATTCCAGCTTTTTCTGCCACAGAGGGCGATCATAATGAATAACGTTTTCGAGCACGTACACATTGCGGTCATCCCGGAACGACCAGAAATACTTGAAGGTACCCAGGCCTCGGAAAACAATGCGGTCGAAACGCCCGAAGCGCTTTTCCAGGCCGCGAATGTGTACCTTCAGCAGCCACCCGCTTAGCCAGCCAACCCACATAAAGTGGGATTTCGGCAGCAGTACACCCAGTAGAAGGCGGGATAACAGGAAAACTGGAATACCGATAACCGATTTCATCAACGCCTGGAACTGATCGAAGTGATGCAGGTGAACGGCAGAATTGGCAGGGCTGAGATCATTGGGGCGATTGCGGCAGGACAGCAGGTGGCTCTCGTGGCCCTCGTCCGCGAAAGCATCCGCCAGGTTAACGGCCACCCGTTCCATGCCGCCCATTTTCAGGCTGTGGATCACAACCAGGGTTCTCATGCTTCCTTGCTCGGTCATGCCGTGCGGCTCTTCTCAATGCCGTTTTCGGCCCAGAAGGTGCGGTTGTCCTTAACGGCCTTGCGGATAGCCCGGTTCTTCGCCCAGATTTCCGGCTTGGAGTAACCACGGGCATGGTCCAGATGCAGGCACACGGTGCTGTAGCGAATCTGCCGGGACTTGTGGCCAAAGTTCCAGAGGCGCTCGCCAAGTTCGCGGTCCAGGCCACCGTATTGCATGTCTTCATTGAAGCCATTAACGGCAATCAGGTCTTTGGTCCAGGTGGAGCTGTTCATGCCGTTCCAACTGGCGGCTGCGGGCGTGATGGCATTCAGGAGTGTCTTCTTCAGGGATGAGCTGGACAGCTTCCAGAGCTTGTGGTTCTTCGGTTGGCCCTTGCTGACCAGCCACTGGGGGTCAAAGATGACACCGCTGCGGATATCGTCGTCGGAAATCGCTTCCGAAACTGGCATGGTGAGCTTGATGTATCCACCGGACAGGAAAGCTCCTGGTTCGGCCAGCCGTCGATGGGTGGCGATGAAGTCCGGTTCCGGGATACAGTCGCCGTCCGTGAAGATCAGATAGTCGCAGTCGGTTTCCCGGATGGCCTTGTTGAGGATCTGGCACTTGCGAAAGCCATCGTCCTCGTGCCACACGTGGTCGATCTGCAGGATACCGCGCCCGCGGAACCGGTCGATGAGGTCGCGGGTCTCGTTGGTTGACCCGTCATCAGCAATGATCACCCGAAAGTCCGGCTGGCTCTGGTTTTCATAGCCCGTCAGAACCTTGCTCAGCCATAGTGGGGAATTGTAGGTAGTGATGACTACGCCAATGCGTTCTGGTGACATGGATCCGGCCCGGCCTTTATTCAGGTAAAACAAGACAGTCTTGGAGACTGCTTCGGTACGCGGATTATACAGTTTTAGTACTCCGCGGGCACCGGCTGTGTGAGGGGGGAATTACTTACACACTCTACCGGGCCGGTAAGGGTGGGGGAGGCCGGGTGGTCGATGGCGAAAGCGTTTGTATTCCCACTGGTATTGTTCCGGCACTTCCCGTACCACATCCTCAATGGATTTGTTCAGGGCAGTTGTGGCGGTCACCGGGTCCGGGTCGGCAATGCCAGGCTCGCACTCGCGAATCACCAGCCGGAAACCTTCGCCGTCTTTCAGGCGCTCGGAGTACGTGACCAGGGGTTTGGCGCCGGACTTCTGCAACAACTTCGAGACCAGGGTCATGGTGCGCACTTCCATGCCGAAGAAGGGGGCATACGCGTTGCCTTTGCCTCTTGGGCTCTGGTCCGGGAGGATGCCGGCGACCTCACCTTCCCGCAGCAGGGTGATCAGTCTTGCCAGCCCGCGACGGTCACCTCGAACCAGCTCCGAGCCCATGCGCCCGCGAACCTGGATCATGTAATCCTCGAATTCCCGGATATGGGGCGGGCTGTAGAGGGCCGCCATGCGGTACCGGGAGGAAAAGTAAAGCCCGGTGAGCTCCCAGTTGCCGAGATGCGGTGCCAGCAGCAACAGCCCCCGGCCGTCCTTTTTTGCCTCTGCGAGCAGTTCTTCGCCTTCGATCTCGCGGATCAGGCCCAGGCAGCGTTCCACTGGCCACTCCCACATCAGGGGGATTTCCATCATGGTCTGGCCGGTGTGCCGCAGGCTGGAGCGCACCATTCGATCATGCTGGTCGTCCGTCAGCTCCGGCAGGCAGATTTTCAGGTTGATGTCGGTAACCGTGCGGTACTGGGATCTGGACATCCAGCTGATCATGCCAAGGAAGCGCCCGATAAGCTGGGCGCCACGCAGGGGGAGTTTACCGGCAAGCCGGAGAGCGGTAATCAGAAACGTTGCTTTGGAAAACGCCATAATCCAGAGGACTATCAACAGGAAACAGGATGAGCGGAAGCTACCACCATCCGGCGTGGGCGGCAAGGTTGATGAATGTGACCGCTGGCCATTACAGCCTCTGTGAGGCTTCCCAGCTGGTGCTTCGGTCGCCGGTTTCCCAGCCAATTCTCAGGTAAAAGCGCCGGATACGACGGCCAATGTATCGCTTTCGCCAAGCGGAGAGGGTGGCCAATTTGTCGGGGATGGTGGGGGCGCCGAGCCCGTCAACCAGAAACAGCTCCGGTTGTCCGCCCCTGTCGGCGATCACCAAGTTGTGGGGCAGCAGGTTCCGGGTGAGGATTCCGGTTTCGAGTAACCAGTTGCAGAAGCGGTCTGCAGCGTCCTGAACCGGTTGATCAAACCCTCGGTGTTTCAGGTAGTGTTCGAGCGTTTCGCCCGGTAGGCCGTGGTCATCGAAGATGAGCTCACTCATGTTTGCCAGGCCGAGCGAGGTTTCCACCGCGCCATGGAATTGCGGCAGGTGCGCCCAGACCAGTTCGTCGTGGCCATCGTTGATCAGCGCCCGAATGGCTTGCTGTTGATGCGCCCGGAGTTCCTGGCGGTTGTCATCAATCCTCGCTCTGCCGAGCATTTTCTTTGGCCAGGCCTGGCGCTGGAACCGAACTTCGATGTTTTCAGGCCGCAGTACTTTGAGACACAATGCCGGATCATCCGGATGCCGGTAGCAGTGTCGGTTGTAGCCAGAGGCGAATGGCTCAATGCCTGACAGGTCAATCATGGATCGTATCCGAATCTCGTTTTATTGCCTTGTGCAACGGAAGCCTCGGGAAGCCACGTTATGAACGGTTGTATTGCCTACGGTGATTGTAATACCGAGGGCCTGAGAGACTATCATGAACCGGTCTGGCCGCAGATCGTTGCGAAGCAATTGGGCCTTTCGCTCACCAATTGTGGTCATACCATGAGCACAACCCGTGAGCTGCTTCAGTATGCTGAGGCCTTCCCGCCCAGGAATTATCAATTGGTGTTTATTCAGTATGGGCTCGTTGATTCCTGGCTCACCTTTCGTGGTGCGCCCTACGTGCTTTATTACCCGGACAGCCCCCGCAGGAAGCTTGCCCGAAAGCTCGTCAAAAAGCTGAAGAAATGGGCCCGGCGTCTCCACCTGCAGGATCGTTGGGGCGCGGTGGAGCAGGTGCCGCTGGACGAGTATCTGGGCAATATTGAGCGTGTGTTGCGCTCGGCCCCCGACACCCTGTTCGCGTTGGTGTCCACGCCGCCGAACCTCGACGAACCCCGGAACCCGCGCATTGAGCGCTACAATGAGGGCCTGCGAGAGTTAGCCGAACGTGAGCCAAATGCGTTTTTTGCTGATGCCTACCGCCCATTATGGCAGCGGAAAGCCGAGTCCTTGATGGCAGACGGAACCCACCTTACCGAAACTGGGCATCGACTCCTGGCGGATACGGTGATCAGCGCGCTGTCGACATACTGGCCAACAGGTCCCGATAGAAGGCCTCAGTCTTCGATACCATCGCCTCAAGGCTGAGTTGCTCCCGGGCCCACAGGAAACTGCTGTTTTGGGAATCCCTCATAACCATCGGGTTGCGGAGATTGGTGCGAATCAGTGTGGCGATATCCTCAACGCGGTCAGACGCGGCAATACTCTGTTCAGGCAGGAATTCCCCCACGCCGCTGACTGGCGTTGACAGTACCGGGCAACCCGCCATCAGCGCTTCCACCATGATATAAGGAAAACCTTCGCGGCTGGAGCTGATGATGCAGGCGGTGGCGGCTTGGAGCCAGGGCTTCATATGGAGCTCGTGGCCTGGAAGCAGTATCTGGTCTGAGACGTCCAGCTCCTGAATCAGGGTGCCTAGTTGGGCACGCTGGCTACCATCACCCAGGATAACCAGACTGCCATCGCAGTCGGCCCTGGCCCAGGCGCGAATCAGCCGGTCGAACTGTTTTACCGGCTCCAGACGGCCTGCGGCTAACAGGAGAGGGCGATCTGCAGGAATTTCGAAGGTCGGGGCCTCCGTCTTTTCTTCGCCGGAGGTGTCCACAGGCGGTAAGCCATTGTGGATCAGCCGAGCATTGGCTTGGGCAATGGTGTCGGTAATATCACGGCTGACACCAATCACGCCATCCAGCCGATCAAATCCCTTATGGGAGCGCTTGGTGCCATGAAGCGTACCCACTGTTGCACTGTTCAGATGACGGACTGAACTGACCAGGTTAGCGGCCTTGTTGCCCTGGGCATGAACGATATCCGGGTGGATGGAGCGAAGGTGTCGCCGCAGGCGGTAGTGCAGCCAGGGGTTGCGTCGGCCGAGCTGCACGGGCAGTGGATGGAAACAAACCGGCGAGGCGAAGCGTTCGCTGTAGTGGCTGTGTGCCAGAACGTGAACGGTGTGGCCTCTTGTCGAGAGGGCGTTCGCGAGGTCGGCTGTGTGCGTTTCCATACCGCCCCAGCCTGTGCCGGGTGTGGCGATGATCAGCGCGATTGTCAGCGGGCCTTGCGCATTCATTGGTGCGCAGGCCTCCGCGCAAGAAGGTTCTCATAGACCTTCAGCGTAGTTTCGGTCTGTGCTTCCAGTTGGAATCGCCAGGGTATCTCTATCTCAGGTCGGGGATTGTCGAGGAGGGCGAGCGCGGTCTGGGCAAACGCTTCTATATTGTCTGGCGGTACCAATCCGTCGGAGAAACAAGCGCGCAGTGTTTCGGCTGCGCCACCTCGGTCAAAGGCGGCCACCGGTGTGCCGGAGGCCAGGGCTTCGGTAACGGTGCGGCCGAAAGGTTCTGGTTTCGTGGACATGTGGCAGACCACGTCCGCCAGAAGGTAGAGGGTGGTCATATCGTTGCGCTGGCCGAGGAAACTCACCTTGTCGGTCAGGTTCAGGCGGGCACGTTCCTTTTCCAGCTCCTCCAGAAACTGCTCCTTGCCAGGTTCAGCGCCGCCGACAATGATGCCGTGGCAGTCCGGTCGTTTTTGCACCAGCTGCGCCATCATGGCCAGGAAGTCCAGTTGGCCTTTCCAGCGGGAAATGCGCCCGGGCATCATGATGATCTTTTTCTGGGCCAATTGTGGGTACTGCCGGAACCAGCGGTCCAGCCATTGTGGGCTGAGCTCCCGTTGTCGAAAAGCACTCACGTCCACGCCCCGTTGGATGACGGTCAGTTTTTCTTCCGGCACCGGGTATTTGTTCAGCACATAATCCCGAACACAACCGGACACGGCGATGATGTGATCAGCCCGGGTCATGATGGCGCTGTAGGGGGTCACGGAATACATGCCGTGAAAGGTTGAGACGACGGCCGGGCGCTGGTTGGCTGGAATGGTCTTCAGAGCCAGGAAGATGATCCAGGCGGGCATACGGGAGCGGACATGTATGATGTCCGGTTTCAGCTCCAGAAGCAGCTTGCGCATGGGCAGGATTTGTCCGAATGACGCCGGGTTCTTCCGGTGTATTGGCATGAAAATGTGTTCCGAGCCTTGCCCACGAAGCTGCTCCGCCATGGGGCCGCCTTTCGAAACCACATAGGACTCGTGCCCACGTTTCACCAGGTCGGCGGCGAACTCCACGGTGCCTCGTTCCACCCCGCCACTGTATAGCGCGGGTAACGCCTGCAGAATCCTCAACGTTTGCCTCCCCTTAAAAAGTGTTCAATCAGCCACCTTGCGGCCCTATCAGCCTCCCAAAGCTCCTGCGATCCGCGCAATTTTCCAGCCATAACCGAGGCATGGTCACTCCAGTGCGCAACGTACCCTTTCTCTACCAGGCTGGCTATGCCCCGGGCGACCCGGCTGTTATTCTTGGGCGCGAGCTCAAACAGACCCGTAGGCACGCCGGAGGTGGCAGCTTCGCAGGCCATGGAGGCGCTGTCTGGTGTGACCCACACCGCGCGGGAGGCGGCGAGTTGGTGGGGAAGCCAGCTGGCGTGCGTTCGCTTGGAATCCACGACCGTGACCTTCGGGCCTGCCAGGTCGTTCAGTTGCATCAACAGGTTTTCGGGCGTACGGCGAGAGCCGCTGATCGTCCAACGCCATTCCGGGTAGCGACCCATTAGCTGGGATAACTGTCCGAGAATAACGTCGTCATCCCAGTCGAAATGGGGTGAGGGGCCGCCTACGAGAACAAGGCCTTCGGGTTTGTCGGTAATTCTGGCCAGGGGCGTGATTGCGTTTATGACACCTTCGGTGGCAAGGACATGTCTGGCTGGGGGGACCTTATCGTGTTCTGGAATGATGGCCGCATCGACCCAGCTGAGAGGGAAGCCCGGTTTCATTAAAACCACGGTTTTTACCTTTCGGAGCCGCCGCAGGGATAACAACAGGCGATGAGTACCGCTGCCGGCTGCGATAATCAGGTTTGGTCTTCCCAGGGCTTTATCCATGGCCGGCGCAACGCCAAGCAGCGCCCGCCACAAGGGCGGGGGCGCTTCGGTCGCATCGATTTCACTCACGCTGGCGCCAGCCAGCACCCGAAGCCGGTTGCCCAACCCTTTCAGCTGGTTGTGATGGCCAGGCTTATTATCGGTCAGTAGCCAGACAACCGGGGCGGGTGAACCCGTGTGGGAGCGCATTCAGTTTGCGTCCTTGCTGTACAGGTTGGGATCTTCCCTGGAAGGACGGGTCTTGAAGCGGCGATGCATCCAGAGGTACTGGTCCGGGTGTTTTCGGATTTCGTTTTCGATGGTTTTGTTTACCAATGTGGCGTCCGCCATGTCATCTCCGGAAGGAAAGTTCTCCAGTGGAGGATGGAAGTAGATATCGTACCCTGGAGCGTGTTCCCGTCGGAAATGGCTGAACGGCACCACGGCACAGCCGCTACGGTCGGCTATGCGCGAGGTGGCGGTGATGGACCCCGCAGGCACTCCGAAAAATGGGGCAAAAACGATGCCTTTGCGGCCGTAGTCCTGATCTGTGGCGTACCAGACGATACGGTTGTTTTTGAGCTGTTTGAGCAGGCCGCGCAGGTTCCGGCTGTCCAGTGCCACCCCATAACGACGTTCCCTGGCGCGGGTCATCACCGCGTTCATCAATGGGTTGTTATGGTCGCGCTGCATCACGTCGGCCTCAATGTATTCGGTGACCAGGGCGCCCCCCAAGTCAAGGGTGCTGTAGTGACCGCCCAGCAACAGGATGCCCTTGCCTCTGGCAAGCGCAGCGTCGACATGTTCAAGGCCGTGGACTTCTGTAATGGGCATGAAGCTGGTGGGACTGCGGAACCAGGCCAGCCCAATCTCCATGACACCGATGCCGTTGGCGCGGAATGACGCCTTCACCAGTGTCTGCTTTTCCGTTTCGGATAACTCTGGAAAGCACAGGCGAATATTCACATCGGTGATTTGCTTGCGATGGCCGGCAAAGCGATAGGCGATGTCACCAATCCGTTTTCCCAGCCACCATTGTAACTTCAGTGGCAATTGGGCACCCAGCCACATGGCAGCGACCCCGATCCAGGTTGGCCACCAGCGCGGATGTAGGTAGCTGGTATAGCGGGTGTCGCGAGTTCTCTGTTTAGCGGTCTTCACTCGTGTCAGTCCCTGATGATTTTTAACGGCAAGAACCGGAGTTTAGCAGGGCCATTATCTCCGGCTAAAGCCGCAATATCCGCAAGTTGCGGAAAATCATGAATTCCAGGTCGCAGACGCCGGCCACCGCTTTATGTAGAATGATCGCCGCATCGACCCGGCCGGAGTTACCATGCTTCATTTTTTCTACTCCCTTTTTTTCCGCATCGCGCTGCCGTTTGTGTTGCTGCGGTTGTGGTGGATCGGGCGTACCAATCCTGAAGCGTTCGTGCGCTGGCAGGAGCGCCTGGGGTACGTGGAGGCCTTCGATGAGCCGGTCATATGGGTTCATGCCGTATCGGTGGGTGAAACCATTGCCGCCGCCCCCCTGGTGAAAGCCTTGCTGAGGCGTAATCCTGATATCCCCATATTGATGACCGCGATGACGCCGACCGGCTCGGCCCGAGCCAGGGCTTTGTTCGGTGACCGGGTCCACTATGCTTTCTCACCATATGACACACCCGGTGCGGTGCGCCGGTTTGTTGGCCGCGTAAGGCCCCGGGCGCTTGTGATTATGGAAACTGAGCTTTGGCCCAATATGATTGCTCTTAGTCGCCAACGCCAAGTGCCCATTTTCCTCATTAATGCGCGCCTTTCCAGCCGTTCCGCGCGGGGATATGAGCGGGTGGCGTCACTGGTTCGCCCGCTGCTCCGCAGTATTAGCTGGATAGCCGCGCAAGCAGAGGAAGACGCTGGCCGGTTCCTGCGTATTGGGGCCACGCCGGAATCGGTGTCGGTGACCGGCAGTATCAAGTTTGATGTTGAGGTCTCGGACGAAGTACGCGCCGAATCTTCGGGGCTGAGGGCGGCGCTGGGCGCTGACCGTCCGGTTTGGATTGCAGCCAGTACCCACGACGGTGAGGATCGCCAGATATTGGAGGCTCACCAACAAATCCTCGAGCATTTCCCGAACGCATTGCTGATGATTGTGCCGCGGCATCCAGAGCGTTTTGATGATGTGGCCAGGCTCATTGACGCCATGGGGCTCTCTCTTGTCCGTCGGTCCCAGTCAGGAAGTGACGGGGGCGGAAAGGTAGGGCGCGAGGTGTATCTTGGTGACACCATGGGTGAATTGCTAATGCTTTACGGCGCCTCCGATGTGGCCTTTGTGGGCGGCTCGCTGATTGAACGTGGCGGCCACAACCCGCTGGAGCCAGCCGCTTGGGGAATACCCGTTGTTTCCGGGCCGCACATATTCAATTTCGAAAACATTTACGACCGCCTTGATTCAGGACAGGGTCTGTTTATTACGGATTCAGCGGAGTCTCTTGCCCGGTGCGTTGTTCATCTCTTTTCGGACAGAGCTTCTGCGCAAAACGCGGGTCACAACGCGCTGGCGGTTGTGAATGCCAACCGTGGTGCGCTCGAGAAAGTGGTTGATGGGATAGTTGAGCGGGTCTAAGGCGTGATACCGGTGTTTTGTATTGGCCGGGGCATGGTGCCCCGGCCTGATTTTCATCAGTTTACTGGGAGGGGTTGTCGATGGTTTCCTGCTCGTTAGCCATGGCTTCAATCCCCGGTGCTGATGCGCTCAGCCAGTTGTTCAGGTCTACCAGATCCTGAGGGCTGAGGGTGCCAGCCGCCTGTTTCAGGTTCAGGGTGTTAATCACGTAGTCATAACGGGCATTGGCAAAGTCACGCAATGCCACGTAATAGTTCCGTTCCGCATCCAGCACTTCCACGATGTTCCGTGTACCCACTTCGTAACCGGCGCGGGTGGCATCCAATGCACTGCGGCGGGAAATGATGGTTTGTTCCAGCGCAGAGGCAGACTCGATGTTGGTATTCACGGTACGGAACAGGCTGCGCGTGTTTACCCGGACATCCCGACGTACTGTCTCTAGCGACTGCTCCGCCACCGTCACCTGGGAGCGCTGCTGTCGCACGCCGGCCTGGGTTCCGCCGCCCATATACAGGGGAACGTTGAGGGTAAGGGC
The DNA here is from genome assembly GCF_028581595.1 of Marinobacter sp. DS40M6. Lineage (NCBI taxonomy): Bacteria > Pseudomonadati > Pseudomonadota > Gammaproteobacteria > Pseudomonadales > Marinobacteraceae > Marinobacter > Marinobacter sp. DS40M6. Next base: position 101,989 of record NZ_JAFCAE010000008.1, read on the forward strand.
GATGCGACCCTCGGTCGTTGTGCCATCGCGCTGGCCCTGTGTCAGAGTTGGCTGCTCCAGCCCATCAATCTCCGTGTTGCCGTAGGACGCATTCAGGTCAAGCGTTGGCAGGTGACCGGCTTTCGCGCTCTTCAGGTTGGCCTCGCTGGTGTTCAGGTCATAGAGGGCTGACTGGATCTGCCAGTTCTGACTCAGTGCGGTGTTTTCCCAGGCTGAAGGGTCCATGGGCACCGGGCGGCCGAGGGGGAAGTTCCGGCGCAGGTTGTTCAGGTCTTCAGTGTACTCGCCGGTCAATCGTGCCAGTTGTTCGCGGGCGATATCCAGGTCGCTCTCTGCAGCGATACGCTGGCTCTTGCTGTCGTCATAGCTGGCACGAGCCTCATACACTTCGGTAATGGCAATCAGTCCCACATCAAAGCGTTCCTGTGCCTGCTCGTATTGACGCTGAATGGCCGCCTCGGTAGCGCGGGCAGTGGTTAAGGTGTCTGCCGCCCTGAGGACATTGAAATAGGCGGTGGCGACGTCAAGAATCAGCTGCTGCTGAGCCAGGTTGTATTCGGCCTGCGCGGCTTCCGTCTGGAATTTGCTGGCGTCGTAATTAAACCAGGTGTCGGCTCGGAACAATGGCTGGGTCAGCTCGACGCCGTAGGCGTAGGTTTTATATGCCGCGTCCTGGCTGGGGCCGTCCACGTCGGTGTGGCTGGCTTCACCAAAGGCACCGATCTGCGGCAGCAGGTTGCTACGGCTGACATCGCTTGCTGCCTGCTGAGCTTCAAACGTGGCGCGGGCGGTTGCAATGCCGGAATCATAGGAGAGTGCTTTCTCGTACGTCTCAACCAGATCCATGGATAGTGCAGGCTGGGCTGCGAGCAGTCCAATCAGCCCGGAAAGCAGTCGTTTCTTCATGATGTCTCCTGTTAGTGAATCACCCGGCGTGTTGGAATACCTGGCCACATATGTTCAGATAACCATTGAGCGTTTCAGGCTCGCCATTATGGACAATAATCGGCCTGAGCTCTACACTTGCAGTCGGCACTGATTGTAAGTGTCAATTACATTGATTTCGCGTCTTGACGGGGTGCTGGCGTCAGAACATCTGACCGCCGGCTGAGATTGCCATGCAGAACCCGCAACCTGATCCGGATAATACCGGCGTAGGGATTTGAGACAATATGCTGCAACGACACAGAACCGTTCTGTGATCACTGCCCGTCATGCGCGACCCGTATACCTAATCAACCCGGGGACGCACTATGACAACAATACCTTCCTATCTTAGCGATTCAGCAAAAGTCGATTCTGCAGCCATCAAGCCGCTGCCCCAGTCCCGAAAAATCTACGTACAGGGTAGCCGACCTGATATTCGGGTGCCCATGAGGGAAATTACTGTGGGCGACACGCCGACCGACATGGGTGGCGAGAAAAATGCGCCCGTCGCCGTTTATGACACCTCCGGTCCGTACAGCGACCCTGAAGCCACTATTGATCTGCGTAAGGGACTCAAGCCCATCCGTTCCGCCTGGATTGAGGAGCGCGGAGATGTAGAGCAGCTATCCGATTACACCTCTGAATTCACGCGTCGCCGGATGAAAGACCCTCTGCTGGACCCACTCCGTTTTATGGATGAGCGCAAGCCGCTGAGGGCCAAGCCCGGCAAGAACGTCAGCCAGATGCACTATGCCCGCCAGGGGATCATCACGCCGGAAATGGAATTCATCGCCATTCGCGAGAATATGAAGCTGCAGGAAGCCCGGGAGCAGGGGCTCCTGAAAGACCAGCATCCGGGCCAATCATTCGGAGCGTCTCTGCCCCAGGAAATTACCCCTGAGTTTGTACGGGACGAAGTTGCTCGCGGCCGGGCTATTATTCCCAACAACATCAACCACCCGGAAACAGAACCGATGATCATCGGCCGCAACTTCCTGGTGAAGATCAACGGCAACATCGGCAACTCAGCGGTCAGCTCTTCCATCGAGGAAGAAGTCGAAAAGCTTACCTGGGGCACCCGTTGGGGTTCTGACACCATCATGGATCTGTCCACCGGCAAGAACATCCATGAAACCCGTGAATGGATCATCCGCAACTCGCCGGTTCCCATCGGTACCGTGCCCATCTACCAGGCATTGGAAAAAGTCGGCGGCGCTGCCGAAGACCTGACGTGGGAAATTTTCCGCGACACGCTGATCGAACAGGCAGAGCAGGGCGTGGATTACTTCACCATCCATGCCGGCGTACGCCTGCATCACGTGCCAATGACGGCCAAGCGTACCACTGGCATTGTGTCCCGTGGCGGCTCCATCATGGCCAAGTGGTGTTTGGCTCATCATCAGGAAAGCTTCCTGTACGAGCACTTCGAAGACATCTGCGAAATTATGAAAGCCTATGACGTGGCTTTCAGTCTCGGTGACGGCCTGCGTCCCGGCTCCATTGCCGATGCCAACGACGAAGCCCAGTTCGGCGAGCTCGAAACCCTGGGTGAGCTCACCAAGATTGCCTGGAAGCACGATGTTCAGGTAATGATCGAAGGGCCGGGCCATGTGCCCATGCAGCTGATCAAGGAAAACATGGACAAGCAGCTGGAATGCTGTGATGAGGCACCGTTTTACACACTCGGGCCACTGACCACGGACATTGCCCCTGGCTACGACCACATTACGTCCGGTATCGGCGCGGCAATGATCGGTTGGTACGGCTGCGCCATGCTTTGCTACGTTACCCCGAAGGAGCATCTGGGCCTGCCCAACAAGGACGATGTAAAGACCGGCATCATCACCTACAAAATCGCAGCTCATGCCGCTGATCTGGCAAAGGGCCACCCCGGTGCCCAGGTCCGCGACAACGCGCTGTCCAAAGCCCGCTTCGAGTTCCGCTGGGAAGATCAGTTCAACCTCGGCCTCGACCCGGACACCGCTCGTGCCTTCCACGATGAAACCCTGCCGAAGGACTCCGCCAAGGTGGCCCACTTCTGCTCCATGTGCGGCCCGAAGTTCTGTTCCATGCAGATTTCCCAGGAAGTTCGGGAGTATGCCAAGGAAAATGGCCTCGACGAGGTGTCGGCGGTGGATGCCGGCATGAAGGAGAAATCCCGGGAGTTTGTGGAGGCTGGGTCCAAGCTTTATGACAAGGTTTGACCTTTTGTAAGACTGCTTGGTTCGGAGTGTGAGCCAGGGTGGTGGCCCCGTTCAGAAAACGACTCGAGACGTCCCTGTGCGTCTCGGGCTCCGCCATCCCTGGCTCCGCACGTTTCTGAACGGGGCCACCACCCTGGCTCAATCTGGTATTGGCAGTCATCGCCTCGTTGGTCGCTTTTTGAGGATTGCACAAATGCTCGAAGCAGTTATTGGGAACCCCTTTTCCAAAACTGTGCGGAGCCATGGATGGCGGAGCTCAAGCGCCCCAGGGACGGGCTTGAGCGTGTTTTGGAAAAGGGGTTCCCAATTGCTGCCTCCCCGTGATTTAAGGCTGGGGCCCGAGCTTGCAGTAGCCCCGTAAATCCGGCTATCTTTCAGAATCGTTCTCACAAACGGATCTGAAACCAGTAATGACCGAACCGTTCCAGTTTAAAGACCGTGACGTAAAAATCGAAAAACGCGAAACCGTGTTCCATGGCTTCTTCCGCATGGACAAGCTCTGGCTGACGCACCCGCGCTTTGACGGCGGGCAAATGCCAACATTCACCCGCGAACTCTTCATCCGCGGCGACGCCACCTGCGTATTACCTTACGATCCCGATCGTGACGAAGTTGTTCTTCTCGAACAATTCCGCCTCGGCGCTTTAGGTCGGAAGCAGTCTCCCTGGTTACTGGAACTCGTGGCTGGCATGAACGAGGAGGGTGAGTCGCCCGAAGATGTTGCCCAGCGAGAAGGCCAGGAAGAAGCCGGCCTGACGTTTAAACCGCTGGACAAAATCTGCGACTATCTTGTGTCTCCCGGCGGGAGCACAGAGCTGATCCACCTATACTGCGGTCGCATCAGCACCAAATCCGCCGGCGGTTTGTTTGGCATGGAGCATGAACACGAAGATATCCGTGCTCATGTATTCAGCGCCGACGAAGCCATCGCAATGATTTATGATGGACGTATCAATAACGCTGCCGCGATCATCGCGCTGCAGTGGTTGCAGTTGAATCGCCCGCGTTTGCGGGAAGGTTGGAGCTGATATGACAGAGTGGGTAATGAAACCCCGGCGTTATGTACCGGATCTAAGACGTTTCGGCGCGCTGTGTGATGGTAATTACATGCGGCTTCACCGCCTGCGGAGGCTTGAAGCCAAGGGCCGCCCCATTTGTGAATTCGAGCTTCATCGTGAGGACCAGTACCTGGGCCGTGTTCGCATCGAAGTGCTGCAAACCACAAAGTTTACGGAAACCCTGCTGCTTGAACAGGTGCACAACTCCGGGCGCTGGCTGAATAATCCCCAGTTGACGGTTCGGGTCTATCACGATGCCACCATGGCCGAGGTTATCAGCTGTTACCGCGATCGACAGATTGCGCCGGTGAACGACTACCCGAACCGCTTCATGCACCACCCTGACGAGAAAGTTCAGGTGAACAGTTTCCTGGCCGACTGGCTGGATTACTGCCTGCGTTTCGGCCACTTGCCGATGGAACATGCCGCCTGGTCCGCCGGAGAGGGCGTGGACTAAGGTTGTATGTCTGCTCTGCATCCAATGGCATAGAGTGCTCGTAGACTGTGCGAGAGTTGTCAAAACCGGCAATTGCCTGGGAAAGCCTGAGCAGAATGTGATGAATATTCTGGATGCAGGCGGAAAAACTCAATAACCTGCCAGTAGGTCTGCTTCACCGGTGTGTGTTGCGCAAACGCAAGAACCACGAGTGCCATGACAGAGAACGACAACCAGCGTGCCCTCCGGGTGCTACAACTGACTGACCCGCACCTGATGGCCGATCCGGCGGGTGGGCTGCTGGGTGTCAATACGAGGGACAGCCTGGATGCCGTGATTGCTCAGGTTTTCCGGGACCATGGCCAGCCGGACCTTATCCTCGCCACGGGTGATATTGCCCAGGATGCAAGCGAAGAAGCCTACCGCCTGTTTGGCGACAAGTTGGAGGTCTTTCAGTGTGACACGGCCTGGATGGCCGGGAATCATGACGATTCGCCACTGCTATCCCGTATCGCCGCCGAGCGAGGAGCCAATCAGCGCCATATTATCCAGGGTGGGTGGCAGTTTGTGCTGCTGGACACCTCGGTTCCCGGGAAGGTGTTCGGTGAGCTTTCGGAGCCTGAGCTGGCGTTCCTGGAGAAGACCCTGAGTGAGAATCCCGACCTGCCAGCACTGGTCGCTCTTCACCACCATCCGGTTGAAATCGATACCCGCTGGATGTCACCGATCGGGCTTCGCAATCGTGACGCGTTCTGGCAGGTGATCGATCGTTTCCCGCAGGTAAAAATCGTCCTCTGGGGCCATATCCATCAGGAACTGGATCAAACCCGCAAGAGTGCGCGCCTGCTGGCGACGCCGTCGACCTGCATACAGTTTACAGCCGGCTCCGTGGAGTTTTCGGTGGAGGATAAGGCGCCGGGCTATCGGTGGTTCGAATTGTTGCCGTCGGGTGAGTTTTCCACTGAAGTCAGCCGGGCGACGGATTTTGTGTTCGAGCTGGATAGCAACAGCACCGGATATTAGCGGGTTGCTGATCGGTAGGCGGCCTGTTAATGGCCACCTTATTGCGTATATAATTCAGGCTTCGCTCAGGACGAGCAAGAGACATTCACTTCTTCAGGGATCGAAGACATGCCCCAGGCAACCGGACTGCAGTTCACGGCCACCCTTGGCCAACTCCCCAAAGACCTGTTCGTGGTCGCCCGTTTCGAGCTGACCGAGTACCTTTCCAGGCTCTGCTACTGCAAGCTGGAACTGGCCAGCACCTCGCCCGACATCGCCCCCGAAGACGTGTTGGAACAGCCCGTGGAACTGGTGATGTGGCAGGATGGCGTTCCGCTGCGGCGCTTTACCGGCGTGATCAACGAATTCGTCCGGGGCGACTCCGGCCATCGCCGCACCCGTTACGACGTCATCGTCCAGCCACCCCTGTGGCGCCTCGACCTGATGCACAACAGCCGCATCTTCCAGACCCAGGCCACCGACGCCATCGTGCGCACCCTGCTGGAAGAGCGGGGCCTTATCGATACCGCGTTTGATCTCAAGCGCACCCCCGAAGAACGGGAATACTGCGTCCAGCACCGGGAAAGCGACCTGGCCTTTGTCGAACGGCTGGCCGCTGAAGAAGGCTGGCACTACCGCTATTACCACGGCGATGTGGAAGGCAACGACCAACCCGCTCTCATCATCGCCGACCACCACGGCGACGCCCCCAGGCTCGACCCGGTGGAATACAACGCCAAGGCTGGTGGCAGCACCCGCCAGAGTACCGTCTTCCAGTTCCGCTACCGGGAACGGGTGAAAGCCGCCTCCGTGGCCATGAAGGACTACACCTTCAAGAACCCCGCCTACGCACTGATGCACGAACACCAGGGCGACAAACTGGACGGCCAGCGGGAAGACTACCAGCACTACGACTACCCCGGCCGCTTCAAGCAGGACGCCAGTGGCCAGCCCTTTACCGAAAGCCGTCTCGATGCCCTCAGGAACGACGCCGCCATCGCCGATGGCCAGAGCAACCGCCCCGACTTCACCGTAGGTGCCAAAGTCGAACTCACCGACCACGACAACCCACGCCTGAACCGGGAATGGCTGTTCACCAGCATCACCCACACCGGAGAACAACCCCAGGCCCTGGAAGAGGATGGCAACAACGGCGCCACCACCTACCACAACGCCTTCAACGCCATCCCTACGGACCGCACCTGGCGGCCCCAGGTCGAACACCGCCCGTTGATGGACGGCCCCCAGGTCGCCCTCGTCACCGGCCCCAAAGGCGAAGAGATCCACTGCGACGAACACGGGCGCGTCAAAGTGCGATTCCCCTGGGATCGCTACTCAAAGAATGACGAACACAGCAGCGCCTGGCTCAGGGTCAGCCAGGGCTGGGCCGGTGGCCAGTATGGCTTCATGGCGCTGCCGAGAATCGGCAACGAAGTCATCGTCAGCTTCCTGGACGGCGACCCGGACCAGCCGATCATTACCGGAAGAACCTACCACGCCACCAACACGCCGCCGTACGCGTTGCCAGAGCACAAGACCAGAACCACTCTCAAGACCCAGACCCACAAGGGTGAGGGCAGCAACGAACTGCGGTTCGAGGACGAAGCGGACAAGGAACAGATCTACGTCCACGCCCAGAAAGACCTGGACCTGCTGACGGAAAACAACCGCACCGAAGTCATCAGGAATGACAGCCACCTCACCGTGGACAACCACCGCAAGGCCCACATCAAGGGCAATGACCACGCCACGGTGGATGGTGAGAAGCGCGAATCCATCGGCGGTGACTCAAGCCTCACCGTCAACGGCAGCTACCACAGCAAACAGGGCAAGAACCAGCTCATTGAAGCCGGCAGCGAAATCCACCACAAGGCCGGTATGAAAATCGTGATCGAAGCGGGTGCGGAAGTAACCCTGAAAGCCGGTGGTAGCTTTGTGAAGGTGGACCCCAGCGGTGTGACCGTGTCCGGGCCCATGGTGAAGATGAATTCCGGGGGTGAGCCTGGAAGTGGGGCCGGCGCTTCGGCCCAGGTTCCAGAAGTACCTCAGCTTTTATCGGAAGGTGTTGCGCCAAATAACGATCAAGCGGTGCTGGGCGGCACGAATCAGAGATCTAACGCCAGCCCTGATCCTTCAAGAGCTAGCCTGCTGAAGGAGGCTGCGGATTCAGGCAACCTGGCTATTACCAACTGTGAGTATGATGAGCATGGACGCTGCATATTACATAACCACACTTGAGGAGATGTCTCCTAAGAGTGACAAACCTCAGGTTGCTTCTTATGCGATTATCGACCTGGCCATAGCTCACGACTTCCTGAAACAGCTCTACAATGTAATGGCCAACGAAACCGTTGCGTGGTGGAGTTTGTTTGAAGGCAGTGAATGGCAACCAAATTGGTCTAGTGGTCCAATCCTGGTGGACCTGCGAAACAGCCATTCGCTTACACAGCAGCTTACGGAAGACATGGAGGCCCGCCCCCTGGGTGTCCTGATCCATACATCGTTGGAGCCGACAAACCTGCGGGATCGTTGTCAGAAGTGGTTACTTGGCTCGGAAAGTTCGCGGCTACTGCGCTTTCATGAACCCAGGATGCTCGGGCCGCTATTGTGCGTCATGGGGGACGCGCAGCGGCATCAGTTTGTGCCTCCGGGGGAACAGTGGACCTGGCACGATGGCGGGGTTTGGCGAACGCACATAGCGGCAGTTACCGATAATGCTGTGCTAAATGAAGAGCCCCTATCCCCTGTCAGTGAGGATCAGCTTCGACAAGCATCCCATTACCGGCTCGCCGCCCAGGCCCAGGATTTCGCCAGCTATTACGAAAGTAACCTCATTTCGCACAAAGATCCCTCTGTTTGGGTTTTGGACCGGTTGTTGGAAGCGCATAGGGCAGGGATGACAAAAGTGTCGGACCAGGAACGCTGGTTACGATTGGCCATAGTGCATGGTGATGACTTTCCGGAAATCAGGGAGTACCGGGAAATTCTAAAACAGGAACAATGGTCAGCTAGTGAAAGGCTGACAGCTATGGAAAGCATAAGGAAGTCGGACTATGTCGCAACAGCATGACGTACAGCCAGGAAATAACTTGGCTCCGCCACGAGCCGCAAATGATTCAAGTTCCACCGAGGCCTCTTGCGCCGATTGTCAGGTCGAGTTTGTCGAGTTACTCCACATTACTGGTGAAGCGGATGTGGTACATGCACTGACCGAGAGACAGTGCAATGAGTTGAGCCATGCGATCAACGAACTTCGGGCGCCATTGCAAAAGCTTCAACAGGCGGAAGGTAAATCCCAGAACCGTATTCCCGAAGCCAAGGCAGAAGTCTGGCGGGAATTGAAAGAGCTTGATGCCTTGCCGCCGACGTCTACAAGCAATTCCGCTGGAGAACTGCTCCAGGAATATCGGGGGCGATGGCAGCACGCGCAACAACGCCTTGATCGGCAGGAGCGCCGACGTGCTCGTATCCGCAGAGAGGTGGAACAACTTCGACGTGAGGTCTTGAGCCCGATGTATCGGCGCCCAACGAATGAGCCGAAGGATCAACTGACTCTTCGAATGTTTATCAGACTCTCTCACGAACTGGAACGGACATTGCCGGATATCGAAACCGTTCTGAATGCTCACCGAAACAGTGTTGTAAGACAGCAGCAAGCCTTTGAAACACTGGATGAGCGGATGGAATACCTTCGAGCGGGGCTAGAGGCGGAGATTGCGTACCGTGTTGAGCGGGCTTCCGGTAACGCTAGTGACGAAACCCTGGCCCAATTGGCCCATGAAACCAGGGTTCTCAAAGAGCAGACACGTTGGCCGGAGTTCATCGCTGAGAGGGATATCGCAGCGTTAGCAAGGCGCAGGGAGCGACTGAATCAAATCGAGAACACACCAACCCCCTCTTGGTGGCGCTCTCTTGCTGAGTACTTTTCTACGAGCAGTCCGACCCCAACGATGTGGAGCCTGGTGGATACGGAAGAAGTAGAGCAGTATCGGGAACTTCAGGACGAAAAAGAACAATTGTTGTTGGAACAGGAGCAAGCCCTAAGCCGTTTGGTGGAGGGTAGCCCGCCGTCCAACAATGAGGTATTTGCCAGCCCGAATGTTGGTAATACCCGAGCCTGGAATGTGGTAGAGATTAAGCGCTCCGGTGAATCCGGTTACCGTTATATACACCGGGAGGCGCTGGAGCAACTTCGCCGGGGATGGCGGCCGATGAGAATGGCAGACGTGAGAGAAGCGATGTCTGCCAACCAGTTCAAGGGAGCAGGCAAACAAGCCTTGAGTGCCTTGCAGACAAGCCGTGAGCTGAAGCTCAAACTCGCAGAATGGAAGAGTAAGGAAGACAACTTTTTCAATCAACTCAATATTGAGTTGTTCAAGGAAGATATATCCACAAGCGATGGTCGATTCTCGGCGGCGACGGAAGCACAGATGTTCCGCTTTGCCGCCCAAGCCGGATTGTCGGCATCCTACAATCCGGTTAAGCAGGAAGCCCATGTGGGTGGCAAGATGGAGGGTGCTTACAGCTTGCTTGAAGGCAAGGCCTCCCTGGCAGCAAAGTTTCCTAACGAGGGTGGCATGCCTTTCAGACTGTCCTACCAGGACAGGAAAGGCGAATTGGTTTCGCTGCATTGTGGCCTTATTCGGGCTGATGCGGAATATGTTATTCAGGGCTTCGCAGGCGCCTGTGCTTCGCTGGGAGCCAGTGTGAAGGTGGCTTCCGCTCCCCAGAATGTTGGAATTAGTGGAGAGTCCAACGGCGAAGCATTTGTTGGCGGTACCCTGAAAAACGAAGCGGCCTTTAGTGTGAAGTGGAAAGCGGCATATGCGGAGGTTCAGGGAGATCAGGCCCCAGGCCAGGGTGAAACCCTTTCCGAAGAAGAACAGGAAAGGCGGGATGGGGCGGATAAGGACTTCAAGTCTTTGCTGGAGGTAAAGCCGGAACTCGCATTGTCTGCGGGGCTCGGAGCAGGATTCGAGTTTAAGATCGGGCTATCTCCACAGGATAAGATTTATATGACTTTGAAAGGTCACTTAGTTCTCGGGCCTGGCGGTGGCGGTGGCGTTGCAGCTGAACTGAGCGTATTGCAGGTTGTGGAACTGGTGCAGTTTATACGCTGGTCCTTGGAGCAGTCCGATTTCCGGTTCCTGGAATGGGTAGAGAGCGAGGCGTTTTCACTGATCTCCCTAATGTTACGTGTTCAAGCGATCAGCGGCGAAGATTTGGTCGATATCGTAGCCAAGCCAATTCTCGATCTTAGGAAATATTGGGATGAAGCCAGGGAAAGTTACCAAGCGGCCATTAATGCAGCGAGTCAACTGGCGACAAATGGTGAGATTGCCACTTACACACCTGAAGCCAAGGCGGAATTGCTTCACTTGTTTTCAAAGAATGTGTCTCGGGTCCCTCGCCAGAATGGGGATGACCACAGGCAATTGGCATCCGCCGCTTTCTCTGTTGTGAATACTGTAAAAACGCACCGAGAGTTTACGGAAATACTCCGGCGTATGGGACAGGCAGGGGGAGCTAAGGGTAGCGTAGTTGATCTCAAGAATAACTATGTGAGTTTGGTACTGCGGTTCTTGTATCAATCGCCCAACAAGGCCCAGGATACAGAACAATGGCTTTCGACGTTATACTCTTAACCATCTGCTCCCTCCCGTTTGGTCGGAAGCCTAGTTTCTTACACAGCGGAACCCGCTATTCAGTGGTACAGCTGATTCAGGAACTACTCGCCGGGAAACGGTAGAACTGTTGATAATTGGACCTTCGTAGTCAGCACCACGCATGACTCTTTCGGGTTCTTTTTGTTTAGGGGTTACGGGTACCGCTTTACCTGTTTCTGGGCCCGTGGGATTAACTTTCTCCGATTTCTGGTAGTAATCTGGGGCGGAATAGTCGTTGACCCACTCTGCTACATTGCCGGACATGTCTTAGAGCCCGAGCGGGTTAGGGGATAACGGCCGGGCGGTTCGGGGATATCCAGATCGTTGCCGTAACGGGCCAGAGCGGGGGCATTGGCTTCGCTGATATTCCTTCCCGGCTCCAGTGTTCCGTTGTCGGTTGCATGGCGAAGCGGTTTACCTGCCGAGCGTGCTGCATATTCCCACTGGGCCTCAGTGGGCAGATCCACTTTGTGACCAGTCTGTTCCCCTAGCCATAGACAGAATGCTTTAGCATCGTGCTAGGAGACAGGTGCGGGGAGCTCGCTTGCAAAGCTTTCAGGGGACTCACTGCGTTTGTCTTCCTAAAAGCGCGCTTTAATTTCGTGTCCTGAGGCTTCCACAAAAGTCTCAAAATCCCCTTGGGTGACTTCGTACTTTTGGATATGAAAGTCATCAAGCACTACATCATGAGCGGGAACGGTATCGGCCCCCATGGCCCATCCGCCTGGGTTGCCCATCAGGAATTCACCTCCTTCAACGAACACCATGTTGTCCATGTTGCGCTGGACCATCTCAATGGCGTGTCAGTCGTTGATGGCATCGCAGCCAGTCAGGGCCGTCAATGATAACGCAAGCACGAGGGATTGCTGGGCACGGCGGGCGTCCAGTCCATTGAGAGGCATTCAGTTCGCTGCACAGCGGAATCCGCCATCCAAAGGCGCGAGTGATTGAGTGCCCCGCAATCGAATAACAGTAGAACTACCGACGAGGGGAACCTCGAAGTCCCCTCCGCGCATAACCCTTAGTGGCGCGTCAAAAAAAGAACTGCGCTCACCCGTTTCTGGTCCTTTTGGGTTGACCCGTTCCGAGTGCTGGTAGTAGTCCGGTTGGTAGTAGTCGTTGACCCATTCACTCACATTGGCTGACATGTCATACAGCCCTAGAGGGTTGGGAGGGTAAAGACCGGGAGGTTCGGGGATGTCCTGGTCATTGCCGTAAAGGGCCAGGGCTGGGTCATTGGCTTCGCTAATGTTCCGCCCCGGCTCTAGTTCTCCGTTATCAGTGGCGTGGCGAAATGACTTGCCTCCAGAGCGGGCGGCGTATTCCCATTGTGCCTCTGTAGGCAAGTCCACGTTGCGGTCGGATTGCTTCCCGAGCCACTGGCAGAAGGCCTTGGCATCCAACCAGGAAACCACGGCGGGTAGCTCCTCGGAGAACCGCTCGGGATATCGTTGTCTATCGTCTTCATAACTGCGGGCTTTTATCACATGACCAGAGGCTTCCACAAAAGTCTCAAAATCCCCTTGGGTGACTTCGTACTTTTGGATATGAAAGTCATCAAGCACTACATCATGAGCGGGAACGGTATCGGCCCCCATGGCCCATCCGCCTGGGTTGCCCATCAGGAATTCACCTCCTTCAACGAACACCATGTTGTCCATGTTGCGCTGGACCATCTCAATGGCGTGCCAGTCGTTGATGGCATCGCAGCCAGTCAGGGCCGTCAATGATAACGCAAGCAAAAAGGATTGCTGGGTACGGCGGGTGGTCATAGTCATTCCAGTCCATTGAGTGACATTCCATGTACGCGGGTATTCTACCTGTCTGGCTGACAAGGGCCAAGCTTCGACTGGCAGGTAACAAACACGTTGCTTTCGTCCGTTCTGACAAACTGGAAGATCATATGCGCCGATGCTCAGTAGCGGAGAGATATCGAGCAAGGAGTCAGGGGCGGTTGACTGCAAAGGGTATTGATCTAATTCATCTTGGTCTCGCATGAGTGGTATATCAAACAAACATCGCTGCAGTCCGGTAGGCATAATTTCTGTCGAAGCCGGCACCTTTAACGCGAACTGTGTCGGAGACAGGTAGGGATCAAACTTCACCATTTCAATAGGAGCCCATCCGCGTATAATTCCCATAGCCGAAAACAGGTCGTTTTCGGCTACGGACGAAACGATCAAAGGAACTGAGATGAAAACTTTTAAAACCCTGCGTCTTATCTTTACGCTCGTAGGCCTCGGCATGCTGGCCGGCGCCTTTTTCGCATTCCAGAGCACTTCAACCTTTCTTGAAACCGCAACAGCCAAGCCCGGGGTTGTATCTGACCTGATTCGCTCACGGTCCAGTGATTCCAACGCCTATTATCCCATTGTCCGATTTGAGTATGAGTCGGGCAGACCGGTGGAATTTCAGTCCTCAAGCGGCAGCAACCCTGCGAGTTACAGTCGTGGAGAGGAAGTACGTGTACTTTTTGCGCCGGGTGAACCGGAGTCGGCACGTATCGATGATTTCTTCTCGCTTTGGGGCGTGGCCCTTATTGTCGGCGGGATTGGAGCAGCGTTCTTTTTGGTTGGCGCTGGTATGTTTGTGGTGCCTGCCATCAGGAACGGGAGTGCGGCAAAACTGCGCAAAACGGGACAGCTGGTTCAATCCCGCTATCAGGGGGTGGAAAGAAACGAGAGGCTCGTTATGAATGGTAAGAGCCCATATCAGATTGTGTGTCAGTGGCAGAACCCGGTTACTTCAGATATCCACGTATTCAGGAGCGGTAACCTGTGGTTCAATCCCTCAAGCCATATCCTTGGTGATTCGATCCCTGTTTATATCAACCCGACAAACCCCGGGCAGTATTGGGTAGATACCTCCTTTCTGCCAAAATTGGCGTCCTGAAATTGAAGTGGGGAGAGACCATCCATGTCTCTCCCCCCAAGCTCACGCCTCCCGCAACTCCCGAGCCGCAGCCACCATTCCCCTCAACGCCGGAATCACCTCATCCCACGACCGGGTTTTCAACCCGCAGTCCGGGTTGATCCAGAGCCTTTCGGCGGGGATTCTTTCCGCGGCCTTGTTCATCAGCGACACGATCTGCTCAGTCCCCGGCACGTTGGGCGAGTGAATATCGTAGACACCCGGACCAATATCATTGGGATACTGGAATCCCTTGAAGGCATCCAGCAGCTCCATGTCAGATCGGGAGGTTTCGATGGTGATGACATCGGCGTCCATGCGGGCGATGGCTTCGATGATGTCGTTGAATTCCGAATAGCACATATGGGTGTGTATCTGGGTTTCGTTTTGCACGCCATTGGCGGTAATCCGGAAGGCTTCGATGGCCCAGTCCAGGTAGGTCTGCCAATCGCTCTGGCGCAGGGGCAGGCCTTCTCGAAGGGCGGCTTCGTCGATCTGAATGATGTTCACGCCAGCCTGTTCCAGGTCCAGTACTTCCTCGCGGATCGCCAGTGCCAGTTGCAGGCAGGTGTCTTTCCGGGGCTGGTCATCGCGCACGAAGGACCAGTTGAGGATGGTGACCGGGCCGGTGAGCATGCCTTTGAGGGGCTTGTCGGTCAGGGACTGGGCGTAGCGAATCCATTCCACGGTCATGGCTTTGGGCCGGGAAATATCGCCGAACAGGATGGGCGGTTTCACGCAGCGGGAGCCGTAGGATTGCACCCAGCCAAAGCGGCTGAACACGTAGCCCTCCAGTTGCTCGCCGAAGTACTCCACCATGTCGTTGCGTTCCACCTCGCCGTGGACTAGCACGTCCAGCCCCAGTTGTTCCTGCTCTTGGACGCAGTGGCGGATTTCTGCGCGGATTCGCTCCTGGTATTCCTCGGGTGCGAGTTCGCCCTTGCGGTACTTGAGCCGCGTTTGGCGGATATCCTTGGTCTGGGGGAACGAGCCGATGGTGGTTGTGGGGTAGCGTGGCAGCTTCAGGTGGCTGGCCTGGATCGCGGAGCGCTGCTGATAGCTGCTTTTGCGCTGGCCCAGCTCAGGCGTAATGGCTGCGACTGCCCCGCGAACCTCTGGGTCCGTTACGCGGGTTGAGTTCCTGCGACTGAGTATGGCGTCTGCATTGCTCTTCAGTTCCCGGGCCACCGCATCCTGGCCATCGGTAAGTGCCGTTGCCAGTAACTGCAGTTCTTCCAGCTTTTGCCGCGCAAAGGCCAGCCAGGAGCGTATTTCCGGGTCCATGGTGGTTTCGTTGTTCAGGTCCACCGGCACATGGAGAAGGGAGCAGGATGGCGCTATCCACAGCCGTTCTTGCAGCTTCTGGTAGACCGGTTCGAGCCAGTCGAGGGTTGCCTGCAGGTCTGTCTTCCATATATTGCGACCGTCGATCACGCCCAGTGAGAGAACCTTGTGCCCCGGCAGCCAGTCCGTCACGCGGGACACTTCGTCACGGGCGTTTGTTGCATCCAGGTGTAGGCCGGCAACCGGTAGCTCACAGGCCAGTTGCAGGTTTTCCCGCAGTTGGCCGAAGTAGGTGGTCAGAAGCAGTTTTACCGGGCTGGCCTTGAGGTTGTGGTAAGCCAGGTTCAGGGCGTGCCGCCAATCGCCTCCCAGTTCGGTGACCAGGATGGGCTCGTCAATCTGCACCCACTCCGCGCCATTGTCGGCAAGAAGCTGCAACAGCTCCGCATAGACCGGCAGTAAGTCATCCAGCAGGCTGAGCCGGTCTGTATCGTCCTTGGATTTGCCAAGCCAGAGGTAGGTGACAGGGCCGATGATAGCTGGCTTGGCATTGACGCCTACGGCCCTGGCTTCGGCCAGTTGTTCCAGTAAACGTGTGGAATTCAGGCTGAACCGTGTGTCCGCGTCGAATTCCGGGACAATATAGTGGTAGTTGGTGTCGAACCACTTGGTCATTTCACCGGCATGGACGCCACAGCAATCGTTATCAGCCGGGGACCGGCCACGGGCAATGCGGAAGTAGCGGTCCAGTTCGTGGTCATCGGCCTTGCCTGAGCGCTTGGGCAGGTTGCCGAGTGTGGCGCTCATGTCCAGTACCTGGTCGTAGAGCGAGAAGTCGCCGACCGGCGCCAGCGTGAGCGGGCGCTGCCTCTGCCAGTTGCTGGCGCGGAGCCCTGCCGCGGTTTGCTGTAGGTTGTCTTCGCTTAACTCGCCTTTCCAATAACCCTCAAGGGCAAATTTGAGTTCGCGACGTTGGCCAATTCTGGGAAAGCCCAGGTTATGGGTGGTTACCATGATGAATCTCCTGTCGTCATTCAGGCCTTCAAGGCTAGTGCTGATCTGACATGAAAAATAATGGTAAAATCTCATGAATCCATGAATTTTTTTCAACTAAGGTCGGCCAATGATAGAGCGCAATCATCTGGAGATCGTCCGTGAAGTGGATCGGAGCGGCTCATTGACGGCGGCGGCGGACGCGCTGTGCCTCACCCAGTCTGCCCTCAGTCATGCCATGAAGAAGCTGGAGCAGCAGCTGGGAACGCCCGTGTGGGTGCGTGAAGGCCGTAAACTGCGGCCAACTCAATCCGGGTTGTATTTACTGTCACTCGCGAATCGTTTGTTGCCGCAGTTTGAGCATGCCGAGGAATTGGTGGGTCAGATTGCCCGAGGGCAGCGGGGCAGCCTGCGAATCGGTATGGAATGTCATCCCTGTTACCAGTGGCTGCTCAAGGTGGTTGGGCCGTATCTTGAGCAATGGCCAGGCGTGGATGTGGATGTGAAGCAGCGCTTCCAGTTTGGTGGTATCGGTGCTTTGTTTGGCTACGACATCGATGTGTTGGTGACGCCGGACCCATTGCACCGCAAGGGGCTCGTTTACGAGCCGGTCTTTGATTACGAGCAGGTTCTCGTAGTGCCGAGCGATCACCCGCTGGCCTCCAGGCCTTGGGCGGAGCCATCTGATCTTGAAAGTGAGACTCTGATTACCTATCCGGTGGATGCCGAGCGGCTGGACATCTATACCCGGTTTCTGGTGCCGGCCCACAGCAGCCCGGCCCGGCATAAGACCATTGAAACCACGGACATCATGCTGCAAATGGTCGCGGCAGGGCGGGGGGTATCGGCACTGCCCCGTTGGCTGGTGGAAGAGTACGCCCATCAGATGCCGATCAGCCCGGTACGGCTGGGGCGGGAGGGTATTGATAAGCAGATTTTCCTGGGCCTCCGTGAGCGGGATGTGGATGTGGCCTATCTTCAGTCGTTCATGACGATGGCGCGGGAAACGACCTGGGGGCTGGATTGAAGCTGGAATCCGTCGCAACTTTGGTTGAGATGTTCGCGGGGGCGTCGTTCTTCGGTTAAAATGCGCGAAATTATTCATCGGGGACATGTGACCATGAGCGAAACACCCGCAGATCTGAAATACATTGAAACGCACCAGTGGGTGCGTGTGGCCGACGACGGCACCGCAACCGTCGGAATCACGGATTTTGCCCAGGATCAACTGGGGGATATCGTTTTTATTGGTGTTCCGGATGTGGGTTCGACGGTAACTGGTGCTGAAGAGGCGGGTGTTGCCGAGTCGGTGAAGTCGGCGTCTGATGTGTTCAGTCCGGTGACCGGTGAGGTGATTGAGGTCAATGAGAGCCTGGAGGATGAGCCTGAGAAGGTGAATGAGGATCCTTATGGTGATGGCTGGTTGTTCCGGGTGCGGTTGGCGGATGCCGGTGAGCTGGATGGCCTGATGGATTCTGTGGCCTATGCGGAGCATGTGGCTGCCGAGGAGTGACCCCGCAGATTGCTTCGGAGTTAGGATCAAGCCGGGAGGGCCTTCCAAAACACGCCTCAAGACGTCCTTGTGCGGCTTGGGCTCCGCCATCCATGGCTCCGCACAGTTTTGGAAGGCCCTCCCGGCTTGATCCCCGGACTTCGGTGCTGGATTCGTCCTTAATTTCCTCTCCTTCTTCAATTCTTTAGGCGGTCATTTATGAGTTTTCCGGTTTTATACCTTCGCAAAGGCGCCGAGCGCAGGCTCAGGGCTGGGCACCTTTGGGTCTACAGCAATGAAGTGGATACCCATCGCTCCCCGCTGACCGAGTTTGAAGCCGGTGTCCAGGCTGAGCTGCGCGCGGCCAATGATAAGCCCATGGGAACGGTGTTTGTGAACCCTCATGCTCTGATCTGCGGCCGGCTGATCAGCCGGAATTCCGCCCATGGCATGACGCCGCAACGGCTCACCGAACGGGTTGAGACGGCGCTGGCGTTGCGGGAGCGGTTGTTTGATAAGCCGTTTTATCGCTGGGTGTTTGGTGACAGTGACGGGCTGTCCGGGCTGGTGATTGATCGGTTTGATGATGTTGTAGTGGTTCAGATTTCCACGGCCGGCATGGAACAGATGAAGGAGTCGATTGTTCGGGCGGTGCAGCGGCTGGCACATCCTCGGGCGATTATCCTCAAGAACGACGGCAAGATGCGTAAGGTAGAAGGGCTGGATACCTACGTTGAGCAGGCTCATGGCCCGGAGATTGATCTCCTGCCGGTTGAGGAGAATGGCGTGCGATTCGAGGTGCCCATGGAAGGCGGGCAGAAAACGGGGTGGTTTTATGATCACCGCATGAACCGGCAGCGGTTGCAGGCCTATGCGCCGGGCAAGCGGGTCCTGGACGTGTTCAGCTATGTGGGTGGCTGGGGTATCCAGGCTGCCTGTGCCGGGGCTACGCAGGTGACCTGTGTGGACAGTTCCTCTGGTGCCATCGACTCTGTTCATCACAATGCGAAGATCAATGGCCTTGATAACATCGAGACGATAGAGGGTGATGCCTTCGACGCCCTGAAAGCGCTGTGCGATGAGAAGGAAAAGTTCGACATCGTTGTCCTCGACCCACCGGCACTGATCCCCCGGCGGCGTGACCAGAAGGCTGGGGAAGAGGCTTATGCGCGCCTGAACCAGTTGGGACTTCGGCTGCTTGATCGGGATGGACTACTGGTGTCGGCTTCCTGCTCTATGCATCTGTCCCAAGAGAAGCTGACGGATATTATCCGCAGCAGCGGCCGCAAGATTGACCGGTTTGTTCAATTATTGGAGCAAGGCCATCAAGCGCCGGATCATCCGGTAGTACCGGGGATTCCGGAGACGGATTATATTAAAAGCTGTTTTGTTCGGTCGTTGACTGGGTTTCTTTGAGCTTGGGGGAGGTCAGTCAGCGGGGGCGCTACTCCGGGATACGCTGTAAATACGTCCCTGTACGCTCGACAAAAACATCCATGTTTTTGACGCTCCCGGAGTAGCGCCCCCGCTGACTGGCCCAGACGATGGCAGTTAACCTCGAAGGCTCATAATCTTCCAGCCATTTTCTTTCGCAATGTTTTCAAGCGTCGGATCCGGGTCTACCGCTACCGGATTTGCGACTTTGCGCAGTAAGGGGGCATCGTTGTGGGAGTCGCTATAGAACCAGGCGCCCTCGAGACTTTCTCCAGTTGATTCCAGCCAGTCATTCAGGCGGGCTACCTTCCCGTCCTGGAAGCTGGGAATACCTGCAACCTCCCCCGTATAGCGCCCATTGACCATCTCTGGCTCAGTGGCAATCAGGTGATCAATGTCCAGCAGCTTAGCCACTGGCTCGGTAACGAACCGGTTGGTTGCAGTGATGATCATCAAGGTATGGCCATCGGCCCGATGGCTATCCAGCAATGCCTTGGCTTTTTCGAGCATCATAGGCTGGATTTTCTTCGCCATAAACTGTTCGCGCCAGGCCAGCAGCTGTTCCGTGTCATGCTGTGCAAGAGGCTGAAGGGCAAAGCTCAGGTAGCGCATGATGTCCAGCTCGCCATTCAGATACTCCTCATAGAAGCGGTCGTTTGCCAGCCGGTATTCCTCCGCATCCACAATCGACTCTTCTACCAGGAATTCCCCCCAGGCATGGTCGCTGTCTCCGGCGAGCAGGGTGTTATCGAGATCAAAAATCGCGAGCGTCAACTTGGATACCTCCGGCAAAAACGACGACTGTCACAGGCGCAACAGTCTAGCATGACGCGCCGCCGTCGGCTTCGTTTGCCGAAGCCTTGGGATTCTGTAAGAATGAGAGCAACTTGGATAAATCCGGCCGGTGAATTTTTAATCCGGCCAACCGACTTTTAAGAGGACTGTGCCGTGATCGATTCGGACGGTTTCAGACCCAACGTCGGAATCATTCTGGCCAATCACAGGGGGGAAGTCCTCTGGGCAAGGCGAATAGGGCAGGACTCCTGGCAGTTCCCTCAAGGTGGTATCAAGCACGACGAATCACCGGAAGAGGCCCTTTACAGGGAACTGGCGGAGGAAATTGGTCTCGGTACAGGCGATGTGGAAATCATCAGCTGTACCCGTGGCTGGCTGAGATACCGCCTCCCTCGCAGGATGGTGCGCCACAATTCGCACCCGGTCTGCGTGGGACAAAAACAGAAATGGTTCCTGCTGAGGATGCTTTCGCCGGACGCGCAGGTGCGCGTAGACGGCACGGACTCGCCGGAATTCGACGGCTGGCAGTGGGTTAGCTACTGGTACCCGCTTGGGCAGGTCGTATCGTTTAAACGCGAGGTCTATCGACGTGCGCTGCGAGAGCTCGCGCCGCGGCTGTTTTACAACATGGAACAGTGGCGCCAGAGCGAGCCTTCCCGACGCGCGAAGGACACACAGAAATGACGGATTGAACCCGCCATGCTGAGCATACTGCGAAGTCTTGTACAAGAGGTAAACAGTGCCCGCGATTTGCAGGAGGCGCTGGATGTCATTGTTTCGCGGGTGCAGAAAGCCATGGATACCGAGGTTTGCTCGGTTTATTTGCTTGATCCAGCCACAAATCGCTACATATTAATGGCTACGGAAGGCTTGTACCAGCAAGCAGTAGGGCAGGTCAGCCTGGCTTATTCCGAGGGCCTGATTGGTCTGGTTGGCTCCCGGGAGGAGCCTATCAACCTTGAAGATGCTCCATCCCACCCCCGCTATCGTTACTTTCCTGAGACTGGCGAAGAGCGTTTCCGCTCGTTCCTGGGTGTTCCTATCATTCACCATCGCCGGGTTCTTGGTGTTCTTGTTGTTCAGCAACGGGAAAGTTCGCGCTGCTTTGACGAGGGTGAAGAAGCCTTCCTGGTTACCGTTTCGGCTCAATTGGCCGGCGTTATCGCCCACAGCGAGGCAACGGGCGCCATCAGCGGTCTTTCCCTGACCGGTGAAGAAGCGACCGATGTCAGTTTCAGTGGTGTGCCTGGTGCGCCGGGCGTTGCCATTGGCAAGGGTGTGGTGGTGTACCCTGCCGCCGACTTGGACGTAGTGCCTGAGAAGCCCACCGATGATATTGAATTGGAACTGTCGCTGTTTGATGGCGCGGTAACTGCGGTTCGGGAAGATATTGAGCGGGTGGCGGCCCGGCTCGCTTCCCAGCTTCGCCCGGAAGAGCAGGCTCTGTTCGATGTCTATTTGCGTATGCTGGGCGATGACGCAATGCCCGGTGAGGTGGGCAACCGGATCAAGGAAGGTTTCTGGGCCCAGGGCGCGCTGAAACAGGTGGTTCAGCAGTACGTTCGTCACTTTGAAATGATGGACGACCACTACCTGCAGGAGCGGGCTGTCGACATCCGGGATCTCGGCCGCCGTTTGTTGTCCCACTTGCAGGAAGGTGAGCAGAAGGACACGGTCTACCCTGAGAACACGGTCCTGGTCAGTGAAGAACTGACACCGGCCATGCTTGGGGAAGTGCCCAAAGGGCAACTGGTCGGTTTGGTGTCGGTCAAGGGGTCCAGCAACTCCCACGTTGCCATCCTGGCACGTGCCATGGGGGTGCCCACGGTCATGGGTCTGGTAGATATTCCAGTCAACCAACTGGATGGCAAGGACCTGATTGTTGATGGCTTTGAAGGGCAGATATTTGCGTCACCCTCCACGGACCTGAGGAACTTCTACCAGGAAATCTGTGACGAGGAAGACGAGTTGGTCAAAGGGCTGGAAGCCCTGCGGGACCTGCCTTGCGAAACCACCGACAACCACCGCGTGTCGCTGCTGGTGAATACCGGTTTGATGACCGATGTGGTGCGCTCTCTGAGCCACGGTGCTGAAGGTATCGGTCTGTACCGCACCGAAGTGCCGTTCATGATCAAGGACCGGTTCCCGTCAGAACAGGAACAGCGCGAATACTACCGCGAGCAACTGGAAGCCTTTGCCCCGAACCCTGTCACCATGCGTACGCTGGACATCGGCGGCGATAAGGCGCTGACGTACTTCCCGATCCAGGAAGAGAACCCGTTTCTGGGTTGGCGCGGTATCCGGGTAACCCTGGATCATCCAGAGATATTCCTGGTTCAGGTGAGGGCGATGCTCAAGGCGAGTGAGGGCCTGAACAATCTGCAGATCATGCTGCCGATGATCAGCAATATCTCAGAAGTGGAAGAATCCCTCCACCTGATTTACCGGGTTTATCATGAGGTCAGGGAGGAAGGTTACAACATCCATATGCCCAAGGTCGGGGTAATGGTGGAGATTCCGGCGGCGGTGTATCAGATTCGCGAGTTGGCGGATCGCGTGGATTTCCTCTCTGTTGGCTCAAACGACCTGACCCAATACCTGCTGGCGGTGGATCGCAACAATCCCAGGGTCGCGCAGCTGTACCATTCCTATCATCCCGCCGTGTTGCAGGCGCTGGTGCGCGTAGCACAGGACGCCCATGCGGTCGGCAAGCCTGTCGGTATCTGCGGTGAACTGGCGGGTGACCCTGGCGGCGCGCTGCTGTTGATGGCGATGGGTTACGATTCGCTCTCCATGAACGCGGCCAGCCTGCCCAAGGTCAAGTCGGTCATTCGCAGTGTTAGCCGCGAATGGTCAGCGCAGCTACTGGAAGATGTGCTGTTGCTGGATTCGCCGCACGTTATCAAGAGTTGTGTGGATCTGGCCCTGCGCAATGCCGGATTTGGCCGCTATCTGCGCCCGGGCAAGTCCAGTGCCATTGCCCATGCCGAAAAGGCCCTTTCGTGAAGGCGTATAGCCAATTGGTCCTATATAGGGTGTGTACTCTAAAACTGGCTGCTAATGTTGAAAACAATAGCCAACCGCACCCGCATGGGGATATTGAATGACGGCAACCACAACAGCGATTAAGCCCGAACCTCGCATCGGCCTGGCCCTCGGCGGCGGTGGCCCGTTGGGAGGTATCTACGAAATCGGGGCATTGCGCGCGCTCGATGAGGCGCTGGATGGCCTTGATTTCAATAATATTGATGTTTACGTCGGCGTGAACGCGGGCTCCTTTGTTGCGGCCAATCTGGCCAACCAGATGACCACCGCCCAGTTGTGTCGGATTTTTGTGCGCAATGAAGCGGAAGTGCACCCCTTCCATCCGGAAGTATTCTATCGCCCGGCGTTCCGGGAACTGGGCAGTCGCTTGCTGGCGGTTCCGGGTCTGGTGACGACGGCTGTGCGACGGTTCGTAAATAACCCTTATGACCAGAGCTTGCTGGAAGCGCTGACGATTCTTGCGCAGGCTGCGCCTGCGGGCCTTTTCGATAACGAAGGCCTGCACGAGTATCTGCAGCGGGCCTTTACCATGCTCGGTCGCACCAACGATTTCCGGCAGCTTAAGCGCAGTCTTTATATTGTTGCGGCGGATGTGGAAAGCACTGAGGCGGTCTGCTTTGGTGCCCCCGGTTTTGATCACGTGCCCATATCAAAAGCGATTCAGGCGAGTACCTCGTCTCCGGGTATCTATGTTCCGGTCACCATCGACGGGCGTTACTACGTGGACGGTACTCTGAGAAAGGGGTTGCATGCCTCCGTGGCGTTTGAGGACGGTGCGGATCTGGTTTTCGCGGTCAATCCACAGGTTCCCATTGATGCAAGCTCAGCTGTGCGAGCCGGTACCATGGGGCCGGGCGATCTGACCCGGTCGGGTATGCCAAACCTGCTGTCCCAGATGTTCCGCACTATGGTGTACTCCCGAATGCAATCGGGCATTGCGCAGTACACCCGGGATTACCCGGACAAGGATATTCTGCTGTTCGAGCCGACCCGCGATGATGCCAAGCTGTTCTTCTCCAATGTGTTCAGTTTCCAGTCCCGCCGGATGGTGTGTGAGCACGCCTACCAGATGACGCGGCGTGATCTTCTGAACCGTGCGGACGAGTTGGAGCCTAAACTTGCGAAGTATGGTATTCGTCTGCGTCGGGATCGTCTGGAAGACGAGCAGCGCACCATCAGTACCAGCCTGTACGGTGAGATGCTGCCCCTTTATGTGGCAAAAGGCCGTAAGAAACGGGCTCAGAAAGGAAAGTTGGCAACCGGCTTTGATAATGTGTCGGAGCTGTTCAGTAAGGCCTTGTAGGGGGCGCGAAGAACGCGCGCCCCAATAGGATACATTCGGGCCTTCCTGCCCTTGCGGGTCACAGGATATAGCGGCTCAGATCTTCGTCTTCAGCCAACTCACCCAGTTTTTCGTCCACAAACGCCGCGGTAACCTCGAAGCTGTCGGTAACCTGATCACCTGCCTCGTAAGACAGACTCTCCAGCAGTCGTTCCAGCACCGTATGTAGGCGTCTTGCACCGATATTTTCCGTGGTTTCGTTGACCTTGTAGGCGACTTCCGCAATACGGGCGATGGCGTCCTCTGTGAAGGTCAGTTTGACACCCTCGGTGCCCATCAGGGCTTCGTACTGCTGTACCAGAGAGGCATCTGGCTCCGTGAGGATACGTTTGAAGTCATCCGGGGTCAGTGCCTGCAGCTCAACACGGATCGGCAGGCGGCCCTGTAACTCCGGGATCAGGTCAGACGGCTTCGACAGGTGAAACGCGCCGGACGCGATAAACAGGATGTGATCCGTTCGTACGGAGCCATACTTGGTGCTGACGGTGCTGCCTTCGATCAGGGGCAGTAGGTCCCGTTGCACACCTTCCCGGGAAACATCGGATGACGTGTTCTCGGAGCGCTTGGCCACCTTGTCGATTTCGTCGATGAAGACGATGCCATTCTGCTCGACGGTCTGGATGGCTTTCTGCTTGATTTCCTCTTCATTGACCAGTTTGGCGGCTTCCTCGTCGCGAACGTGCTTCATGGCGTCAGCGACTTTCATCTTGCGGGTCTTGCGCTTATCAGAGGACATGCTCGAGAACATGTTCTGTAGCTGGCTGGTCATCTCCTCCATACCGGGAGGTGCCATGATTTCAACGCCGGCGCCGCTGTTACGCAGGTCGATTTCGATTTCCTTGTCGTCCAGCTCGCCCTCGCGCAGTTTCTTGCGGAACAGCTGGCGGGTGGAAGAGTCTTCGGTTTTCTGGCTGTCTTCCTTGAAGTCCCGGGGTGGCGGGATCAGGGCATCCAGAATGCGTTCCTCGGCGGCGTCCATGGCGCGATGCTCGTGGCGCTTCATTTCCTTCTCGCGCAGCATCTTGATGGCCATGTCCGCCAGGTCACGGATAATGGACTCGACGTCCCGGCCCACATAGCCCACTTCGGTAAACTTGGTCGCTTCCACTTTCAGGAAGGGGGCGTCGGCCAGTTTGGCAAGACGGCGTGCGATTTCAGTTTTACCCACACCGGTGGGGCCGATCATAAGGATGTTTTTTGGTGTGATTTCTTCGCGCAGACCACTGTCCAGCTGCATCCTGCGCCAGCGGTTGCGCAGGGCGATGGCCACGGAACGCTTGGCCTCTTCCTGGCCCACGATGTGTTTGTTGAGCTCGTGGACAATCTCACGGGGGGTCATTGCAGACATGCTAGCTCCGGATCAATCGTTGGCTGAGAGCACTTCGAGGGTGCGATTGTGGTTGGTGTAGATGCAGATGTCGGCCGCGATATCCAGGCCCTTCTCCACAATCTCGTTGGCTTTCAGATCGGTGTTCTCCAGCAAGGCCCTTGCGGATGCTTGGGCAAACGGACCGCCTGAGCCAATGGCAATCAGCCCCTGCTCGGGTTCGATAACGTCGCCATTGCCAGTAATGATGAGGGATGCTGTCTTGTCGGCAACGGCCAGCAGGGCCTCCAGCCGGCGGAGAGCTCGGTCCGTTCGCCAGTCTTTGGCCAGTTCGACAGCAGCGCGGGTAAGGTTGCCCTGGTGTTTCTCGAGTTGGGCTTCAAAACGCTCGAACAGGGTGAATGCGTCGGCGGTACCACCCGCAAAACCGGCCAGCACCTTGTCGTTATAGAGCCGGCGAACCTTGCGGGCATTGCCCTTCATTACGGTATTGCCGAGGGAGACCTGGCCGTCGCCACCCATGGCAACTTCATCGTCACGCCTGACAGAGAGTATGGTAGTCATTCTGGCTCCATTTGCCTGATAGAAAACGGTATTCAGCAGTTATGGAGGCGAGGGGGCGGTTTTCAAGGGCGGGAGGAAAGAGAGTCGGGAGGGCAGCTCAGCCCTCCTTGGGAATCTTCCTGACCAGAGGCTGAATGTTGAGATTGACCAGCTTGTCGATAGCCGCATTCATCTGGCTGCGAGAGGTGAAGGGGCCTACATTGACGCGGTACCAGATGCTTCCGCTGTCGAGGTCGATGCGTTTGACCTTTGCACGGAGGCCCTGGAACGCGATTTCGGCCCGCTGCCTCTCTGCATCTTGCTGTTGTCGGAAAGAGCCCGTCTGCACCAGGTAATCAAACGTTTGCTGTCCTGGCCCAGGGGTATATTCCTCGACCTCGGGAGGAACCACCTCCGAGTCAGGAAGCATGTCGTAAAAGCGAAAGCCGGGTTTTTCTTTTGCGGCGGTTTCCGAAGGCTTCTCCTTTACCGCAGGTGGTTCGGCTGTTGTGGCTTTTTCACCCTGGCGAGGCTCGGATGTAGGAAGTGAGTTGAGATAGGCAATAAAGCCGATAAAACCACCCACGGCTGCCAGTGACAGAATCCACTTCAATGACAAGCCGCCCCGCTGTGACTTGGCCGCAGCAGGGCGTTTTGGGGGCTGCTTTTGTTTACGCGCAGGCCTCGCGGATTTTGTTGATGTTGCCGGTTTGCTGGCCGTTCTTGATTTGCGGGCATAGTCTCGGGACATGGCCGGGTTAGTTCCTGTTGCGTGCCTGAATATTCAGATCATGAAGCCTGACTTGCTACATTTCGTCGGGAGCGCTCACGCCAAGCAGATCGAGACCATTGGCAATCACCTGCCGCACGGCAAGATACAGGGAAACGCGAGCGTCCCGGACAGCAGTATCCTCGATCAGAACTTTGTGGGCGTTGTAGTAGGTGTGGAACTGCCCGGCAAGATCCCTGAGATAGTGCGTCAGGTGATGTGGTTCCCGCAATTTGGCTGAACTTTCTATAAGCTCGGGGTACTTGGCCAACTGGTTAGCGAGATCCTTTTCCTCGTCGAGCGTCAGTAAGGACAGATCTCCCACGCACTCGTTCAGGCCGCGCTCAACCCCTTCCTCTTTCAGTTTTCTGAGCACACTGCAAATACGTGCATGGGCATACTGAATGTAATAGACCGGGTTTTCATTGGTCTGGGAGCGGGCCAGATCGATATCGAAAGTCAACTGGGAGTCGACTCTGCGAGCCGCAAGGAAAAAGCGGGTGGCGTCGCGGCCCACTTCGTCGATCAGGTCACGGACCGTCACGTAACTGCCTGCGCGCTTGGAAATCTTCACTTCCTGCCCGGATCGGGTCACCATCACCATCTGGTGAAGCACGTAATCCGGCCAATCCTGGGGGATGTCGGCGTTCAGCGCTTGCAGGCCGGCACGAACCCGTGTGACGGTGGAGTGGTGGTCGGCACCCTGCTCATTGATAACCGTGGTGAAACCCCGTTGCCACTTGTTCAGGTGGTAGGCCACGTCCGGCAGGAAATAGGTATAGCCGCCATCCTTCTTGCGCATCACGCGGTCTTTGTCGTCGCCGAATTCGGTGGTTTTCAGCCACATGGCGCCGTCGTGTTCGTAGGTATAGCCGTTTTCCTGCAGGCGCTCGACGGTTTCCTCTACCTTGCCATCTTCGTACAGCGATGACTCGAGGAAATACACGTCGAACTCCACGCCAAAAGCTTTCAGGTCCAGGTCCTGCTCACGACGCAGGTAGGCAACCGCAAACTCCTGGATGGCTTGTTGATCGTCCGGATCGGCTTTACCGGTGACTTCCCGGTCGTCCGCGGTAACGGTTTCGCCGGCGAGATAGGCATTGGCCACATCGGTGATGTAGTCACCGCGGTAGCCATCGGCCGGCCAGTTTTCGTCGTCCGGTGTCAGCCCTTTCACCCGTGACTGCACTGAAAGCGCCAGATTGCTGATCTGCGCGCCTGCATCGTTGTAGTAAAACTCGCGGGTGACTTCGTAACCATTGGCTTCCAGCAAACGACTCAGGCAGTCGCCAATAGCCGCACCACGGCCATGGCCCACGTGCAGGGGGCCGGTGGGGTTGGCGGAGACAAACTCCACCTGGACCTTCTCGCCCTTGCCGTTGTTGTTACGACCGTACTGCCCGGCGTTGTCGAGAATGGTGTTAACCACCTCAAAGGCACTGGCCGTGCTCATGAAAAAGTTGATAAAGCCGGGGCCTGCAATCTCAACTTTCTCGACAGCGCTGGTGTCTGGCAACCGTTCCACCAATGCCTCTGCCAGCTTCCGTGGCGGGCAACCCGCCGCCTTCGATGCGACCAGAGCAATGTTGCAGGCGTAGTCACCGTGGGATTTGTCCTTGGTGTTGCCTACCTGTGGTGTAAAGGTCTGATCTGCTGGCAAGGTGCCTTCAGATTGCAGGGTCGCCAGCGCAGACTGGAGCAGTTCGGATACGGTCTCTTTCATGCTGTCGGATGACTCAGGTTATAAGAGAATGGAAGCTAAGGGCCGGGAACCCAATTATTCGGAAGGCAGATATTATCACTGAAAGAGGGGTGTGGCTCAAATTTGAGGCCCCGCGTTGTCTGCGCGGGGCCTCCGTTGTGGAAGGATCAGTCTGAAATCGCCGCCTGAGCGACAAATGGATCGCTATTGTATGGAGCGGGCGGAGTGACTTCTACTGTGAATGTGCCAGTTGAAGACGTACCGTCTCCCTCAACTGTTACGCACCGCTCTACAGGCGTTTCGCGGTAAGATGTGGGTGAGCTGAAGCTGCTCGGGGCAACAACTGAGCCATTAGTAGTTGAGAAGGCAATATCTGTTCCGCCTGGTGGAGGGCCCTCGATGGTGGCTCCGCTATCATTCGTAAAGACACCGGCAATTTCTGCGCAGACTTGTCCCGGTTGTACGGTTGTTGTAAAAGTGATTTGGATATTGTCGCTTGCCAGAAACAGTTTACCAGTCCGGGTTATCTCCAGTAGCGAGGTGGTGCACTCTACTCCACTCGTATCCGTGCATGCAGTGCCGTTGTATATGCCGTTCGCGGGGTCATATTGACCGTTGCTGTTGTAATCAAAGTACTCCTCACCTGAGTCGAAATTCCCGTTTCGGTTCCGGTCCAAGAAAGCCTCCCCAAGGTCGTTCTGGGCAACGTTGAAGTCATCTTCAGACTGAACATATTTGCCATCGCTGTTCAGATCTCTAAAGCTTTCTTCACCGACTGTGCGTGCGAGAATTAGGGCCACACCGTCATCAGCTCGGGGATTCTGGCTGATCCATTCGATTGAGCATGCGCCATCTTGGAGGATGCACTCACTTTGTACCGAGCCGGAGTTCGTAACAAAGTTCACCACAGCATCGCTAATGCGATTATTATTTCGATCCGCTGCCCGTATCGTAATTGGCACGGATACGCCGTCATAATTTCTGGCGTTTGGCAAAAAGTTTTCTTCAACCGACAGTGAAAAACTATCTTGGTCAGGGATCGTAGCGCTTATTGAAATAGGCGCAGAAGTTGTTTGAATGACAGGGCCTGTGTCGGGAGTGTATGTCGCGGTTACGCTGACAACAGTAGCCACTGTCCCGGCATTTACCCTTGTTGACGCTACGCCATTCTCGTCGGTCTCAGTTGATGCTTGGGATAGCGAGATTCCACCGACAGTCGTAGACAGAGTGAATGCAATACCTTCCCCAGTGGTAATTGGGTTGCCATTCTTATCGTTTAGCTGGAATGTAACATCTGAAACACTCGGCCTGCCGCTGGTCGAGCTACCGCTGAGTGCGATCGAGTCGGGGGTTACCGTTAAAAATTCAAGCTCTCCGATCTCTGGAGCCGCAACGTTAACGTTAGCAGTTGCAGTTGAACCGTTGGGAAGTCTGGCAGTTATGGTATCCGTGCCAGCACATCCGGCTTCATACGTGGTGCTGAATGAGCCCGAAGTCGTAGTGATCGGTGTATCGAAAACAGCATTTTGACACAAAGACGAGATGGTTACTGAGGTCTCAACTGAGTTGTATATTGAGTTTCCAGCGGAAGCATTTACCACGTTAAATTCGAGTCTAGTTGACCCACCGGAAGACAGGTTGGTTGCGGATGCATTCATTTGTCCTGATTGGAAGCCGGAGCCGCTGCCGGTACCGAGTTCCAGTGAAACGGTTTGTTCACCGCCTCCCGATGAGCCGTCCCCACTTCCTCCATCCCCTTCGCTGCCAGTACCGGCTAGCGAAGATGAGCTATCGTCGCCGCCGCATGCGGCGAGGAGTATTGAAAGCGATATAGCTGACGCACGCGCAAGGATTTTCCCTGACATTATTCTGATCTCCAGTTTTTCGTTACAGCAAAGCCAAATCGCTGCGCATTCCCTGCATGAGACACGCAAGCTTACGTAGATTTATAGATTTCATTGTCAATTTGCTGAAAATCATAGCACAGGATGCGTCTATGCAATGTTGATCGGTATTCATTTTTGAAAAACTTTGTAATTTGATGCGTGGCTTCAGTAAGGGGAGGTGAGTAAGTTAACCGGTTTCCTGCGGGTCTACGTCAATGGCCCATTTTAGTCCGGCTGGAAGCCGGCTCTGGTCCAGCGTTTCACACAGAACGCCGAGCGTGTGGTTGAGGTACTTTCGATTACTGCAAAGCAGAACCAGTTGAGCTCTAAGGCGATCAGCGCGGCGAGCAATCAGCGCGGGCAGGGGGCCCCAGATCTCTATCTGCTGGTAGCGGGCTTGTTGTTTTATGGTGTCCAGTAACTGCAGGCTTTTTTCCATCGTCTCAGCCTCCGCCCTGAAGATCGCCATCGCTCGAAAGGGGGGAAGCTGTCCCGTTTCGCGTTCTGCGAGCAGTTGGTCGGCGACTGGAAGGTAGTGTCCCTCAGCCAGGGAATGCAGCAGGGGGTGGTCGCTATGACAGGTCTGAACCAATACTTCGCCGGGTTTCTCCCCACGGCCGGCCCGGCCGCTCACTTGCAGTAATGTCTGGATCAGTTGTTCCGGAGCCCGGAAGTCCACGCTGAAAAGTCCGCCATCGGCATTGACGACAACCACCAGCGTAACGTTCGGGAAGTCGTGGCCCTTGGCCAGCATTTGCGTGCCAACCAGAATGCAGGGGCGCCCGCTGTTCACTTTTTTGAGGATGCCCTGGATGCTGCCCTTGCGCTGGGTGCTGTCCCGGTCGACCCGCACGACAGGAGTATCCGGAAACTGTGAGGTTAGAATGTCCTCGGTGCGTTCCGTGCCCTGGCCGACGGGTTTGAATGCCTCACTATCACACTTTGGGCAATGGTCCGTCGCGGCGGTCTGAAAATCGCAGTGATGGCAGCGCATGGCCCGGTCGCGGCGGTGGTAAGTCAGGCGTGTGTCGCAGTGAGGGCACTCCACCATATGGCCGCAGTCGAAACACATCATGACCGGAGCGAATCCTCTCCGATTCACGAATACCAACGCCTGTTGCCCATTGCTGAGGCATTTCTCGATGGCTTGCAGGGCTGGACGGGAAAGACCGCCTTCCAGAGGACGACTGCGGATATCCAGAAGTTTGATCGTTGGAGGCTTGGCGTTACCCGCTCTCTCTTCGAGTCGAACCAGGCGGTACTTGCCAGACAAGGCATTTTGGTATGACTCCATGGAGGGCGTCGCCGAGCCAAGAATAACTGGGCAATTATTAAGGTGCGCGCGATAGACCGCGGTGTCCCTGCCGGAATAGCGGAACCCTTCCCCCTGTTTATAGGAGCTGTCGTGTTCTTCGTCCACGATGATGGTTTTCAGGTCGGTAAAGGGGAGTAATACAGCCGAGCGCGTGCCTATCAGGATGACCGGCTCTCCATTGCGGATCCTTAGCCAGGTTGAGAGTCGTTCGCTGTCTTTTAGCGCCGAGTGCCATACCGCGATGCGTGACCCGAAATAGTATTGGAAGCGGGCTACGGTCTGCGGCGTCAGGTTGATCTCTGGTACCAGGACGAGCGCCTGGTGTCGGTCGTCCAGGTGAGTCTTCAGGTAATGAAGGTAGAGCTCGGTCTTCCCGCTGCCTGTAATGCCAAACAGGAGCGCTGTCGCGAAACCGTTGTCTGGCGATGGAAGTTGGTTGGCGGCTTCTTGTTGGGCTGGAGACAGCACGGGGATACGATTCCGGGTTTCCTCTGTTACGCCATCTGGGGTGGGTGGCGTGATCTCGCGGATCAGTTCTTTTTCCTGAAGGCTTCGGATTTGCGACTGCGTGAAACCGGCCCGCACAATCTGCTTGCTGCCTGCGCCGCCGGGTTGGCGGTTTAGCCACGCCAGCAGTTCTCTCTGTCGTGTTGCGTTGCCGGGCAGCAGCGCAGGATCGCCGCAGGCTTGCCAGTAGGGATCGGCATTCTCCACGGCAGGTCTGCCGCGACGGAGCGCTGGTGGTAGTGCGGTAAAAAGGCACTCTCCTAGTGGGTGCTGATAGTAATCAGATGCCCAGCTAAGAAGGCGAAAGGTTTCCGGGGGCAGTGCTGGCCACGCCTCGGCAGCGGACCGGACGGGTTTAAGGGTGATGCCCTCCGGTGGTTTTGCGTCTGTTTCGACCACCAGCCCGGTAGCCGATTGACGTCCGAAGGGGACCGTTACACGTTGGCCTGGTTGCAGTGCAATGTGATCCGGCACCAGATAATCGAACAGCCGCCGGATAGGGCGGTTCAATGCTATACGCGCAGTTCGGGGCACATGTGGCTCCATGGCGATGAAGGTGTCACGGTATCTGCCTATCCTTTTAAGGAGCTGAAAACCGGCGTGTCCCGTGTCGGGCGGGATGATATGACGGTCCGGGGCTTGCCTGATACCGCATTTGCAAGTAAGATTCGCGGTCTGTTTCCGGCAGGGCATGATTGTGCCCCGTCTTCTCAATTGATTCAAACATGCGGTGCCCGACACCCGGATTGCTATGAAAACCAGGCAGTCCCGTGATCTGGTAGCGGCATGACCGATAGAGGTTCGCCATGAAAGAAGGTATTCACCCCAAGTATGCCGAGATTACCGCTACCTGTTCCTGCGGTAATGTTCTCAAGACACGTTCCACGTTCACTCAGGACCTGACTCTGGATGTGTGCTCCCAGTGTCACCCGTTCTACACAGGCAAGCAGAAAGTGATGGATACCGGTGGCCGTATCGACCGTTTCCAGAAGCGTTTCGGTGGTCGCATCGGTGGCAAGAAAGCCTGATTCGAATGTTGATAACGAAAAAAGCGCCTTGCGAGGCGCTTTTTTTGTATCTGCAGGCTCGTCCTGAAGGGCGCGTCTGATGCGAATGTATACGCAAAAAGCCGTATTGACTGATTAGCGAGTGGTCAAACTGGCCTTGTCTGATGCAGTCCTTCGCGCCATAATGTCGCGCTCCGCTGGGCAAGGCCCGGTGGCTTATTACCTCTTAAACGTGACAAACGGAACAGTGGCAATGTCTCAAGATCTGAAAGAAGCAGCCCTTGAATACCACGCCAAGCCGCGGCCTGGTAAGCTGAGTGTGGAAATCACCAAGCCCACCAAGACCTCCCGCGACCTTTCGCTGGCGTACAGCCCCGGGGTTGCCGAGCCGGTCCGCGAGATCGCTAAGGACCCCGAGAACGCATACAAATATACCGCCAAGGGTAACCTGGTAGCCGTGATTTCAGACGGCACTGCAATCCTCGGTCTGGGTAACCTCGGTCCGCTGGCGAGCAAGCCGGTTATGGAAGGCAAGGGCGTACTGTTCAAGCGCTTTGCTGGAATTGATGTGTTCGATATCGAAGTCAATTCCGAAAGCCCCCAGGCATTCATTGAAACGGTCGAGCGTATTGCTGATACCTTCGGCGGTATCAATCTTGAGGACATTAAGGCCCCTGAGTGCTTTGAAATCGAACGCGCGCTGATCGAAAAGTGCAGTGTACCCATCTTCCATGATGACCAGCATGGCACCGCGATCGTAACAGCTGCGGGCATGATCAATGCCCTGGAGTTGCAGGGTAAGAAAATCGATGAAGCCAAAGTGGTTTGCCTCGGAGCTGGCGCAGCGGCTATCGCTTGCATGAAGCTGCTGATCAGCTGTGGCGTTCGGTCCGAAAACATCTACATGCTGGACCGCAAGGGTGTGATTCATTCCGGTCGCGATGACCTGAACCAGTACAAGGCAATGTTTGCCAACGAGACCGACAAGCGTACGCTTGATGACGCTATGGACGGTGCCGATGTATTTCTTGGTCTGTCCGGCCCGGATCTGTTGAGTGCTGAGCAGCTAAAACTCATGGCGCCGAATCCGATTGTGTTCGCCTGTTCCAATCCGGATCCTGAGATCAGTCCTGAAGTGGCATTGGCTACTCGTGATGACCTGATCATGGCTACGGGCCGCTCGGACTACCCGAACCAGGTGAACAACGTGCTTGGCTTCCCGTTCATTTTCCGTGGTGCTCTGGACGTGAGGGCGACCGCGATCAACGAAGAAATGAAAGTGGCGGCGGTTCATGCGATTCGCGAGTTGGCGAAAGAGCCGGTTCCGCAGGAAATCTGTGAAGCCTATGACGTTGCAAGTTTCGAGTTTGGGCGGGAGTACATCATTCCCAAGCCGATGGACGTGCGCCTGCTGGAAGTTGTTCCGGCGGCAGTCGCACGCGCGGCGGTTGACTCAGGCGTTGCTCGTAACGGCTACCCGGCCCATTATCCACTGAAATCGATGGACGATATCATCTGATATAGCCCAATCGAGTTTCGGAAACAAAAAAAACCGGCGATTGTTGAATCGCCGGTTTTTTTGTCGGTGGAATTCCCCGTCCAGCTTGCTGGTGTCAGAAGATCTGTCTCGACAGGTCATCGCTGCTGCCATTGTTACTGCCACCCGATGAATCATCTTGTGGGTCAAGTGGTGGCGGGGCATCTTCCTCGCGGAATATTTCGAACATGGCGCCTTCTTGTCCCGGTCTTGCACGCCGGCCTGTTTCAGGGTCGATGCGGATGTTAACGATGCCATTGGGTCTCGCCATCAATGACGATGGCTCGCCATTTAGTGCCACTTTCATGTAATCAAGCCAGACGGGCAGGGCAGTGCTGGCGCCGAACTCTCGGCGGCCAAGAGGTTGTGGTTGATCAAAGCCAACCCATACTGTGGTGGCTACGTCATGGTTGAAGCCGCCGAACCAGGTGTCTCTCTGTTCATTGGTGGTGCCGGTTTTGCCGCTGATGTCATCCCGTCCCAGGGCCTGAGCGCGTCGGCCGGTGCCTCGTCTGATTACATCCCGCATCATGGAATGCAGGATGTATACCGAGCGTTCATCGGCCAGACGCCTGGCAATGCGAACTTCTTTCTCGTCGTCGGAGTTGTTCTCCTGTTTCTCTGTGCAGTTTTCATCGCAGAGTTTGACGTCCGGTGCTTCGAAGATTGTTTCGTTGTTGATGTCCGAAATCTGGCTGATGAGGTAGGGCTCGACATCGTAGCCGCCGTTGGCGATTACTGCGAACCCTCGGGCCAGGTCCATTGGTGTCAGAAGTCCGCTGCCCAATGAGAGTGACAGGTCTTTTTGCATGTCTTCCGTGGGGATCTGAAGCTGCTCAAGGTAGTCTATGGTGTTCTGGATGCCCAGGTCCCGAAGCAAGCGTACTGACACCAGGTTGCGGGACCGGTACAGGGCTTCTCTCAGGCGAGTAGGGCCGTAAAACTGTCCTGATGAGTTTTGGGGGCGCCATGTGGTCTCCAGTTCGGAGTCGTCAAACACTATAGGTGCATCGTTGTAGATGGTTGCGGGTGTCATGCCGCTTTCAAGCGCGCTCAGGTACAGGAATGGCTTGAAGGTTGAGCCTGGCTGCCTTCTCGCCTGGGTGGCGCGATTGTATTTGTTCTGGCTGAAGCTGTATCCGCCGGCGAGTGCTTCAATGGCGCCGGTTTTTGCGTCAAGGGAGATTAGTGCGCCCTGCACCTCGGGTACCTGGGAGAGGGCAACGCGCCTGACTTCGGCGATATCCAGGGCTTGCTGTTCATCGCTTTGCTCCTGGGTGTCAGATTCATTTGGCTGCTCTGGGGTCATCACCACCATGGGCTTTACATAAACGATGTCACCCACAGTGACCACGTCAGATGGCTTTTCTGGTTCGGGCCCGGTCAGGTTTTCGGTTTTGTATCGTTTGGCCCAGGTCATTGTGGAGAATGCCATTACGGACTCGCCAAGCTGGCGGGCGTAAAGATCAACTTCGCTGTCTTTGTCTCTTACCCGGGTTACAACTGCAGGCACGAGTTCGGCTACGCGGGGGTAATTCGCCATCAGGTTGCCGAGGTTGTCCGGTTTCAGCTGATCTTCATCCACCTGTCCAATGGGGCCGCGAAAGCCATGACGCCGGTCATACGCTTCCAGTCCGGCCCTGAGTGCCCTGGTCGCCTCCTGCTGTTTCTCGCTCTCGACAGTCAGTCTGACTTCGTAGCCGTCGGTGTAGGCGGCATCGCCAAACCGCCGGACCAGCTCAGCCCGGGCCATTTCCGCAACGTGGTCCGCATCAACTTCAGTGGACGGTGCGTTAAAACTTGCAGTCAGCGGAGCGTTGGTCGCCAGTTCATAGGCATCATTGGTGATGTATTGAAGGTCGCGCATGCGACCGAGTATCCAGTCACGACGGATCTGTGCCCGTTCGGGGTTTGCCAGGGGATTATAGGCTGAGGGAGCTTTTGGTAGCCCGGCAAGCATGGCCATTTCTGCCAGAGAAAGCTCGGTCACGGGTTTGTCGTAATAAACCTGGGCGGCGGCGGCAATGCCGTAAGCTCGATTGCCCAGGTAAATTTTGTTGAGATAGAGCTCCATGATGCGGTTTTTGTCCAGTTCACGCTCGATCTGAAGAGCCAGAAGTATCTCGTTGAACTTGCGAATAAACGTCCGATCGCGTGACAAAAAGTAATTTTTTGCAACCTGCATTGTGATGGTACTGCCGCCGGACTGGATCTCGCCGGTGGAGACCAGTTCGATGGCAGCCCGCATCAGGCCTTTAAAGTCGACCCCGAAGTGTTCGTAAAAACGGGCGTCCTCCGCTGCCATAAAGGCATGTAACTGAATTGTAGGGATCTGTTCTATTGTGACCGGTGCCCTTCTCTTTTCACCGAATTCTGCTATTAATTTGTCGTCTGCGCTGTAGACCCTCAATGGGGTCTGCAACTTGATGTCCAGGAGTTGCTCAACAGGAGGCAATCCGGGGCGGAGATATAGGTAAAATCCTGACGCCACGATTGTGGCGAGACTGAGTCCAGTGAGAAAGAGCCATGCAAACAGGCGAGATGTACGCAACAAATGAGACATTTTTTTCTGACAACTGTTGGATATAGGTCTATCATTTGAGAAATTGCTTTAGGAAGGGCTAGCCGCTTCCCGGGTGCAATGCTCCTCAATTAAAGAAGAACGAGCATTGTAGACGGAAAACTAAAGAAATTCTCTTAAATAAAAAACACATATGAAAGAACTCCGTCGGGAGTTTTCATAACCCGGTGCATGTAACCAGGTATAGGGTGAGCGCGTGTTCGGATTGTTAGGAAAAAAATCCAGTTCGGTGCTGGGCGTGGATATCAGTTCCAGCTCGGTCAAGTTACTGGAACTATCGAAGCAGGGCGACCGTTACAAGGTCGAGAGCTACGCAGTGGAGCCGCTACCGGCCAATGCTGTGGTAGAGAAAAACATCACGGATGTCGAGGCGGTGGGCGAAGTGCTCAAACGTGTCGCGTCCAAATCACGTACGAGCGTCAAGCAGGTGGCTGTGGCCGTCTCCGGTTCCGCCGTTATTACCAAGCTGATCCAGATGGACGGTGGTCTTAACGAGTTTGAGATGGAAGACCAGATCACGCTCGAGGCCGATCAGTATATTCCCTATCCGTTGGATGAAGTGGCAATCGACTTCGAGGTTCAGGGGCCCTCTGAGGCTAACCCGGATCAGGTCGATGTACTTCTGGCTGCGTGTCGCAAAGAAAACGTCGATATTCGGGAAGACGCTCTGGAGATTGCTTCCTTGACCACCAAGATTGTGGACGTCGAAGCATACGCACTCGAGCGGGCATACGCCCTCATCGAGCCTCAGCTTGATTCCCAGGGTGAAGAACTCGTTGTGGCGATCGTCGATATCGGCGCAACCATGACCACACTGAGCGTGTTGGCTGAAGGCAAGACGGTTTACACTCGCGAGCAGATTTTCGGGGGGAAACAACTCACCGAGGAAATTCAGCGTCGTTATGGTCTGTCCCTTGAAGAGGCCGGCCTTGCCAAGAAGCAGGGTGGCCTCCCCGATGACTACGACTCCGAAGTGCTGACGCCTTTCCGGGAAGCGGTAGTTCAGCAGGTTGCGAGGGCGCTGCAGTTCTTCTTCGGCGCAAGCCAGTACAATGCGGTTGACTACGTAGTTCTGGCTGGCGGCACGGCATCTATCCAGGGGCTGACAGAAATGGTCGAGGAAAAAACGGGCACACCCACGCTGGTTGCAAATCCGTTCGCGGACATGGCAGTGGGATCAAGGGTGAATGCGTCTTCGCTGAGCAATGATGCGCCTTCACTCATGATTGCCTGTGGGCTGGCAATGAGGAGCTTTGACTGATGGCAAAGATTAACCTCAGACCCTGGCGCGAAGAACTCCGGGCGGAGAAGCAAAAACAGTTTGTGGTGATGATTCTGGGGGCGGCCTTTATTGCTGCTGGTCTGACCTTTCTCTGGAAAACCGATATGGACAACCGTATTGCCTACCAGGAATCCAGGAACGCCTACATCGAGACCGCGACCAAACAGCTGGATAAGCAGATCAAGGAGATTGAAAACCTTAAACGCAAGCGTGATGAGCTTCTTTCGCGGATGCAGGTTATTCAGGATCTCCAGGGTAAGCGTCCGATTATCGTGCGGGTCTTTGATGAGTTGGTTCGTACGCTGCCGGACGGGCTTTTCTACACTAGCCTTACCAAAAAGAGTGAGCGGGTTGAGATTGTTGGGATGTCGGAATCCAACAGTCGGATTTCAGCGCTGATGAGGCGTTTTGAGGAATCTGACTGGTTCACTGATCCCAATCTGTCAAATGTGTCTGCTGCCGATAACCAACGTGCCGGGTACAGTCAGTTCAATCTTTCGGTAAAGCAGCAAACACCAGAGCCCGAAGGGGGGGATAAGTAATGAGCCTCGCGGACTCACTGAAAAACCTCAATGAATTCGATATTAACGACTTGGATGTCAATAATGCCGGCATCTGGCCTGCGCCAGTCAAGGCCATCGTGGCGATCATCATCTTTGGCCTGATTCTCGGCGGTGGTTATTGGTTCTTCATCAAGGACCAATACGCTCAACTGGAGCGAGTCGAAAAGACGGAGCAGGAGTTACGGAAACGCTATGAAGACAAGGCATACCAAGTAGCAAATCTGGAAGTGTTCAAGGCGCAAATGGAAGAAATGGAAGAGACCTTCGGGGCACTGGTGCGTCAGTTGCCGAGTGAAACCGAGGTGCCAGGACTTCTTGAAGATATCACCAACACAGCGTTGGGCAGCGGTCTTGAGCTTCAAGAGGTTAAGTTGCAAGGCGAGCAGCGGCGCGACTTTTATGCAGAGCTACCGATCAATATTCGGGTTACAGGCTCCTATCATGAATTGGCGACGTTTGTGAGCAGTGTGGCAAGTCTGCCTCGCATCGTGACGTTGCACGACCTAACGATAACACCAACAGGCGGTGATGGAGAGCAGCTGAATATGCAGGTTCTTGCACGTACCTACCGCTACCGGGCTGGAGAATGAGCATGGCGAGACAGCATGCAATAAAAGCCTGGATGAGTATTTGTCTGGTATCTTTCCTGACTGCGTGCTCCCAGGGAAGTGGTTTTTCCGATCTTGACAAGTTTATGGCGGACACTCGAGCTAAGCCTCGGGGGCATGTCGAACCCTTACCAGAGTTCAAGGCGTATGAGGCTTTCAGCTATTCTGCAGCGGATCGCAGAGCGCCCTTCGAACCGCCGATTGATATCCAGCTCACAATGGTTGATCAGGAACCGGAAAGCGATATCGAGCCGGATCTGGATCGGCCGAGAGAGGTTCTCGAAAATTTCGATTTGAAGGAACTCTCTATGGTAGGCACTTTAAGTGACGCATCCGGGAGCCTTTTTGCCCTGATCAAGGATGGTATGGGCGGCATTCATAGGGTGCGCACCGGAAACTATGTAGGGCAGAATTACGGCCGGATTATTGGCGTCAATGAAACCCGGGTTGAACTGATTGAAATCGTTCCCAATGGCCGGGGCGGGTGGGTCGAGCGTCCACGCTCGCTGTCGCTGGATGAGAATGAGGGCTAAGGGAGCGGCATTATGATTATTGAAAGAAACATGCATGAACAAAAAAGTTTGGGGTCGAGGCTAGCGATGTTCAGAAAACTCAATGTATACGTCGGCGTGATTGCTTTTGGGTTGTTATCCGGCCTGGCCAATGCGGTCACGCTGGAAGACGTGTCGTTTTCGTCGCTGTCCGGGGATCGGGTCGAGGTGACGCTGGCGTTTGACGGCCAGCCACCAGAACCGACCGGGTACA
Source organism: Marinobacter sp. DS40M6 (assembly GCF_028581595.1). NCBI lineage: Bacteria > Pseudomonadati > Pseudomonadota > Gammaproteobacteria > Pseudomonadales > Marinobacteraceae > Marinobacter > Marinobacter sp. DS40M6. The sequence goes on from NZ_JAFCAE010000008.1 coordinate 142,969, forward strand.
CGATCGAGCGACCTGCCAGAATCGCAGTGGACCTCCGGGACACGACCAGCGGTCTCGACAGTCGCAACATCTCGCTCGGGGGAGGTAACGCCCAGAGCATGACGGTTGTCGAAACCAAGGATCGCACTCGCCTGATCTTCAACCTGGCAGAGCTGGCTCCCTATGAGACGGTGCGTACCCAGAACAGCCTGGTCGTCACAATCGGCAGTCAGGGTAGTGGTGTCGCAGCGTCAGGCTCGACTTCTTCCTCTACACCGATGACTACTGCATCGGGAGGACAGTCGGTCTCATCGGCAGGCAACGACCTGGCGGGAGTCGATTTTAGGCGTGGGCAGAATGGCGAAGGACGCGTGATTGTAGATCTGGGTAGTGCCAATGCATCCGTGGATCTGTCCGAGCTCGGGGGCAAGATTCGCTTGACGATGGACGGTACCAGTGTGCCGGACAATCTTCGTCGCCGCCTTGATGTTACCGATTTCGCGACACCGGTAACCCGGGTTGATACCTACACGGAAGATGGTAATGCGGTTGTGGAAATTCGTCCGGAAGGCAACTACGACTACATTGCCTACCAGTCCGGTTCGCAGTTTACCGTCAGCGTGGAAAGGCTGACAGAAGAGGAAGCTGAGTCTCGTCGAGAGGAGAAGTTCCCGTACACCGGCGACAAGCTCTCTCTCAACTTCCAGGACATCGAAGTTCGTTCGGTATTGCAGTTGATTGCCGACTTTACTGGTCTGAACCTTGTTGCCAGCGATACGGTCAGTGGCAGCATCACGCTGCGTTTGCAGAATGTGCCCTGGGACCAGGCTCTGGACCTGATCCTTAAGACCAAGGGATTGGACAAGCGTCAGATTGGTAACGTACTGCTGGTTGCTCCGGCCGATGAAATCGCCGCCCGTGAAAAGCTTGAGCTGGAGACGTCCAAGCAGATCGCTGAGCTCGCACCGGTTCGCCTGGATATCATTCAGGTGAATTACGCCAAGGCTGCCGATGTCGTTGAACTGATTAGGGCGGATGAAGAACTTATCTCCTCTCGGGGATTCGTCTCTTCAGATGCGCGTACCAACACGATCAGTGTTCGTGAAACTTCGGAAAAGCTTGATGAAATTCGCCGCCTGGTTTCGACCTGGGATGTTCCTGTTCGTCAGGTTTCCATTGAGGCTCGAATTGTAAGAGCGCAAACCAACGTTGCCGAAAATCTCGGTGTTCGTTGGGGTGGTGCCGCCTACGATGTCAGTGGTGATAACGTTTTCTCAGTGGGTGGTTCGCAGAACGCGGTTGAGGAGGCGCGTCAAGCCGCTGGTGGTACCAACAACACGATCACCTTCCCGGACGCTCTGGCGGTAGATTTGGGTGTCACCGGCCAAGGTGCTTCCTCATTTGCCATCGGCTTGGGCAGTGATGATTTTCTTGTGGACCTGGAACTCTCTGCACTGGAGAGTGACGGACAGGCGGAAGTTGTTTCCCAGCCCCGCGTTGTTACTGCCGATCGCCAGACCGCCAAGATTAAGTCCGGTGAGGAGATCCCTTATCAAGAGGCTTCTTCCAGCGGTGCGACGTCAGTATCTTTCAAGGAAGCGGCGTTGGCTCTTGAAGTAACCCCTCAGATCACCCCGGATGACAAAATCATCATGGATCTGGTGGTTAATCAGGACTCCCGTGGTGAAGTGACCGCCGGTATTCCTGCCATCAACACTAATGAGGTAACCACTCAGGTGTTGGTTGGAAATGGCGAAACCGTCGTTCTGGGCGGTATTTTCCAGTCAGAGGTTACGACGACGACTACCAAGACTCCGTTCCTGGGTGATATTCCCTACCTCGGCCGCCTCTTCAAGCGCACTGAGCATGTTGATGAGCGTAGCGAACTGTTGATCTTCATCACACCGAAGATCATCAAGAGCGACCTGATTCAGTAATCGGGTTGCCTCCGAAAAAAAACCGCCGTGTTCCGCACGGCGGTTTTTTTGTTGGTTCATTTCCTGAAACTTATGGAAAACGTTACCCTGTGATATTCTCACGCGCCGGAATGTAGATGAGCGGAAGTTATGTCCTTGCCAAAACGAGTTGTCCTGGTCGGCCCAATGGGTGCGGGAAAAAGCACAATTGGTCGCATGCTGGCCAAAGAGCTGGGCTATCGCTTTCTCGATTCCGATCGAATTATTGAAGAGCGGTGCGGCGCCAATATTCCCTGGATCTTCGACGTAGAAGGGGAAGACGGCTTTCGGCATCGTGAAACGGCCATGTTGGCTGAACTGTCGGAATATCCACAGACAGTGCTGGCGACGGGCGGTGGCGCGGTGATGAAAGAAGAGAATCACGCGCATCTTAAACGCGATTCCGTCGTGGTGTACCTGAAAACCTCGATTGAGCAGCAAGTTGAAAGAACGAGGCGGGATCGCAATCGTCCCCTGTTGCAGAATGACGACCCCGAGGCGGTCCTTAGAAATCTGTTTGCCGTGCGGGACCCTATCTATTCGCTCTTGGCCGATGTCGTCATGTTTACTGACCGCAAGAGCCCCAGGCTGGTCGTACGGCAATTGGTGAACCGGATTAATCCGAGGACACCTCGCCACAAAAGGCAAATACGTAAGGAAGGCAGAAATCATGCGTGACTCACTGCGGGAGTTGACGGTTGAGCTGGGCGATCGAAGTTACCCAATCGTTATCGGTCAGGGGCTGCTGGGTAGCTATGATCTGAGTCCCTTTGTCTCTGGTTCACAAGTCATGATCGTCACCAACGAAACGGTTGCGCCCTTGTATCTTGAGTCAGCCCGAGCCTGTTTCCCTGGAAAGCAGGTAGATACGGTTGTGCTTCCAGACGGTGAAAAATACAAGGATTGGCAGACGCTAAACCGTATCTTCGACGGTTTGCTGGGGAAGCGTCACTCCCGCAAAACCACGCTGGTTGCTTTGGGGGGTGGCGTGGTTGGGGATATGACCGGGTTTGCCGCCGCTTCCTACCAGCGTGGTGTCTCTTTTATCCAGATCCCGACGACATTGTTGTCGCAGGTGGACTCCTCGGTCGGAGGAAAGACCGGTATCAATCACCCGTTGGGCAAGAATATGATCGGTGCCTTCCACCAACCGGAAGTTGTACTGATCGATACCGACAGTCTGAGGAGCCTTTCTCCAAGGGAGGTGTCTGCTGGCCTTGCGGAAGTTATCAAGTATGGCCTGATTCGGGACACCGATTTTCTGGCCTGGCTTGAGAAAGAAATTACGTCGCTCATTGATCTGGAAACAACAGCCCTGGTGGAAGCTATCTATCGCTCATGCGCCTGCAAGGCGGACGTTGTAGCAAAAGATGAAAGAGAAGGTGGTTTACGGGCAATACTCAACCTTGGGCACACGTTTGGTCATGCCATTGAGACCTTCGCTGGATACGGCAACTGGCTGCACGGCGAGGCTGTTGGTACTGGCATGATGATGGCTGCGGATCTTTCCTTGCGCCAGGGCATGATAACCGAAGAGGATCGTGCCAGGGTTGTGCGCATTATCGAGAGAGCCAAGCTTCCGGCGCTTGCACCCACGGGGATGTCTCCCGATGATTTTCTGCGATTGATGGCAGTCGACAAGAAGAATGTGGATGGTTCGTTGCGCTTGGTCCTCCTTCGCAGGCTCGGGGATGCTGTGGTGACGGATGCGGTGGATAGGCGAGAACTGGATGCCACGCTTCGGGGCTTTTGTAGAGAAGTCTGAACAGGTATTGATCTGGGATAAAGCAGGGAATGACGGTGAACAACGAAGGACTCAATAGTCATGACGGTGGTGGTTTGTTTCCGCGACTCCAGGAGCGTTATGGGTTAAGGGCCGATCCGTTGGATATGGAAACACCCTTCTTTCCGGATGCCTCTCGCCACCACGCCCTGGAAACGCTTCGTCACCTCTGTGGTTTTGGTGACCTCGCTTTGCTTCTCACTGGTGATGTGGGGGCGGGCAAAAGTCGGTTGCTTGCGGAACTGGTGAGAAGTGAGTCTTCCCGTCTGGATTTTCATCGGGTACCAGCTGCGGCGCTGACGAGTACTCAGGCGCTGTCACGGGCGCTGCTCGGTATTGCGCACAAAGGGTTGAATCCTGGCGAAGGTGCGCGTGACGCCATTTACGGCTTTTTCCGATGGTCTGAAATCAGGGCTCGGAAGGGGCAGCGGATGGTCCTGCTGATCGATGATGCGGATCGTGCACCCACCGAGCTACTGAGATTGTTGTTTTCTGCTTTTGAAGCCGCAGATCGATCTGCGGCGGCGGTTCCTGTGTTCAGTGGCAGCGGGCGGTTGATTGAGATGCTTGGGTTGTCAGGGGACGGTGCCGGCGTGCATCAGGTTCATCTTCGCCCACTGACAAAAGAAGAAGTCGCCGCTTATCTCGAGCCCCGAATTCACCGAGCTGGTGGTAAGCCCAAGGAGTTGCTGTCGCCAGGGAAATTGTCACAATTACACAGTTTGAGTCAGGGGAGTTTTTCCCGTCTCAAGCGTGTAACACCAGCCGTATGGTTGGATATGGCATCGACCGGAGGTGGCGCCAAGCGGACGTTTTCGATGCCGATTAATCTGCGTTGGCCCGCGCTGGCCTTGGTCATACTCGCTGGTTCCTGGTGGCTTGTATCGCAGCAGTATGACGACTCTGTTGCAAGGGAGCAGTCAGAACCTGAGCCGGAAACCGTACGCAAAAGCATCACCATCGGCCCTGACAGCCCGGATATTGAACCGATTGAGACCGATGTAGAGTTGTCGGAACCGGTCGTCGAGACCAAGTTGCCCAGCGTGGAAGAATCTGATCAGGCTGTTCCAGAGCCAGAGCCAGAGCCAGAGCCAGAGCCAGAGCCAGAGCCAGAGCCAGAGCCCGGTTTCTCTCCCTCCCGTCCATCTGCATTTGTGGATCTTGAGAGCGTAAGGGCGCGTGAAGGCTGGACAGTTCAGTTAATTGCCGGGAATCAGGAACAAACGGTGCTGAATCTGATGGATCAGTACGAATCCATTTCCGGTATACTCTACACCCAGACCCAAAGGCAGGGGCAGGACTGGTTTGTTGGCTTCTACGGCGAGTTTTCCTCGCGTGATGAGGCCCGAAAAGCAGTTGAGCGTCTTCCCCAGGCCCTGCGGGACCAGTCTCCCTGGATCAGGCAATCACGCGATTTCTGATTTTCTGTGCCTGCCTTTTTTCGTGTTTTATTCTATAAAAACAATAACCTGACTCTCTGTTTTATGGTGTGCGCTGTCTGGCGCAGCATTCGTATTGAACGTGCTTGCCCCCTAAAATAAAAACGCTTTGGTTTGAGTACGTATTTCTACGCGTGTAAAATAGCCAGCCCCCATTTTCAGTGTCGAAGGGTGAGTTTATTGTCTGTATGCAAATAACCCTTTGATTGAAAAGCATTTCTACGCGAGAGAACGCTTATGATGACAGGTTTGTATCATCCCGACGAATTCAGGGACAACTGCGGCTTCGGTCTGATCGCCCATATGAAGGGCGAGGCCAGCCACAAGTTGTTGCAAACTGCCATCGAGTCACTGACCTGCATGACCCACCGTGGTGGTATCGCTGCAGACGGAAAGACCGGCGATGGTTGTGGCCTCCTGATCCAGAGCCCGGATGCCTTTTTGCGCAAGGCCGCCAAAGCGGAATTTGGCAAGGAGCCTGAAGAGCTGTTCGCTGTGGGCCAGGTATTCCTTAACCCGGACGAGAACAAGGCCGCTGCCGGCCGTGCTGCCGTGGAAAAGCGCCTCGCAGAGCAGGGCCTGGAAATCATGGGTTGGCGGAAGGTGCCAACGGACGACAGCTGCCTTGGGCCGATGGCGCTTGACTGTTTGCCCTGGATTGAGCAGGTGTTTGTGGTTCCCGCCGGTAAAACCGAGCAGGAATTCGCCATCTCGCTGTTTGTTGGGCGCCGCCACGCTGAGCGGGACATGGCCGATGACTCCGAATTCTATATCTGTAGCCTGTCTCACCGAACATTGGCCTACAAGGGCCTGATGATGCCGGCGGACCTGGCGAACTTCTACAAGGATCTGGGCGATCCGGACCTGCAGACCGCTATCTGTGTCTTCCACCAGCGCTTTTCCACAAACACCATGCCGCGTTGGCCGCTGGCGCAGCCGTTCCGCTATCTCGCCCACAATGGCGAGATCAATACCGTTGACGGCAACCGTAACTGGGCGATTGCCCGTGCCGCCAAATTCAGCGCACCGGAACTGCCAGACCTACAGACGCTGCAGCCGCTGGTTAACCTGACGGGCTCAGATTCCTCCAGCATGGACAATATGCTGGAAGTACTGCTGGCCGGTGGTGTCGACCTGTTCCGTGCCGTGAGAATGATGATCCCGCCTGCCTGGCAGAATGTGGATACCATGGATTCCGAGTTGCGGGCATTCTATGAGTACAACTCCATGCATATGGAACCGTGGGATGGTCCAGCCGGCCTGGTTCTCTCCGACGGTCGCTACGCCGTCTGTATGCTGGATCGGAACGGACTTCGCCCGGCTCGTTGGGTAATCACCAAAGACGACTTCATTACCCTGGCGTCCGAGATCGGTACTTACGACTATAAGCCCGAAGACGTGGTGGCCAAGGGACGTGTCGGTCCGGGGCAAATGCTTGCTATTGATACCGAGTCCGGCGAAGTCCTGCATACGAAAGACGTGGATAATCGCCTGAAGTCGGCCCAGCCCTACAAGCGCTGGCTGCGGGAGAACTCCCTGCGGGTTGAAACCACGCTGAATCAGGACACACCTGACTTCAAGCTGATGCAGTCCGACGAGCTCCATATACACCAGAAAATGTTCATGGTCTCCTACGAGGAGCGTGACCAGGTTCTGCGCCCTCTGGCTGAGAACGGCCAGGAAGCAGTAGGGTCGATGGGGGACGATACGCCCATGGCCGTGCTCTCGAGCCGTGTCAGGCACGTGGCTGACTACTTCCGTCAGAAATTTGCCCAGGTGACCAACCCGGCCATCGATCCGCTTCGGGAGTCCATCGTGATGTCCCTGGAGACGTGTATTGGCGCGGAGCGTAACGTGTTCGAGGAAACGCCGGAGCACGCTAACCGCATCATCCTGACAACACCGGTGCTCTCGCCGGCCAAGTACCTGAAGATCGCCAACAATGATCGGCCCGGATTCGAAGTTGCTCGGATCAACATGAGCTACAGCCCGGAAATGGGGCTTGAACAAGCTGTGCGTAACGTGTGCGACGAGGCTGAGCAGGCAGTCCGCAGCGGCAAGGTGATCCTGATCCTGACCGACAAGGATCTGAAAGAGGGGGAGCTGCCGGTCAATGCCATGATGGCAACGGGCGCCGTTCACCATCACCTGGTCAAGAAAGGCCTCCGGTGTGACTCCAACATCCTGGTTGAAACCGGTTGGGCCCGAGACCCGCACCAGTTTGCTGTGTTGTTTGGCTTTGGCGCTACGGCGGTCTATCCGTACTTGGCCTACCAGGTGCTTAACGACCTGATTCGCACCGGCGAACTGATGATGGACCCCATTGATGCGAAGAACAACTATCGCAAGGGTGTCAACAAGGGCCTGCTGAAGATCCTGTCCAAGATGGGGATCTCCACCATCACCTCCTACCGGGGGGCGCAGCTATTTGAGGCGATTGGCCTGGCAGATGATGTGGTGGACCTGTGTTTCAAAGGTGTTCCCAGCCGTATCCAGGGCGCCGGTTTCTTTGATTTCCAGCAGGATCAGGAACAGCTGGCGGCGGTGGCCTGGAAGCATCGCAAGCCCATCACCCAGGGTGGCCTGTTGAAGTATGTCCACGGTCAGGAGTACCACGCTTTCAACCCGGATGTAGTGGGTAAGCTCCAGGAAGCCGTGACCAGTGGTGATTACGGGCAGTACATGGAGTACGCCGGGCTGGTAAACGAGCGCCCGGTGTCCACGCTTAGGGACCTTCTTGGGTTCCGCAAGGATATCAAGGCGATTGATCTGTCCGAGGTGGAGCCAGTGGAGAATATCTTCCCGCGCTTCGACTCGGCGGCCATGTCCTTGGGTGCGTTGTCTCCGGAGGCTCACGAAGCCCTGGCGGTAGCAATGAACACCTTGGGTGGTCGCTCCAACTCCGGTGAAGGCGGGGAAGATCCGGCCCGTTATGGCACGGAGAAACGTTCCAAGATCAAACAGGTGGCGTCTGGCCGCTTCGGCGTCACCGCTGAGTACCTGCGCAGTGCCGATGTCATGCAGATCAAGGTGGCCCAGGGTGCCAAGCCCGGTGAGGGCGGTCAGCTACCCGGTGGCAAGGTCAATGACCTGATTGCCCGCCTGCGCTACTCAGTGCCCGGTGTGACGCTGATTTCGCCACCACCGCACCACGATATTTATTCGATCGAGGATCTGGCGCAGCTGATTTTCGATCTCAAGCAAGTTAACCCGAGCGCACTGGTGTCTGTAAAACTGGTGTCGGAGCCTGGTGTAGGCACCATCGCTGCTGGTGTGGCCAAAGCCTATGCCGATCTGATCACGGTTTCGGGCTACGACGGTGGTACAGCGGCCAGCCCGCTAACCTCCATCCGTTACGCCGGCTCGCCCTGGGAACTGGGCCTGAGTGAAACCCAGCAAGCGCTGCGCGCTAACGACCTGAGGGGCAAGATCCGCTTGCAGACGGACGGCGGTATCAAGACCGGTCTGGATGTGGTCAAGGGCGCTATTCTGGGCGCTGAAAGCTTCGGTTTCGGCACCACGCCAATGGTGGCTCTGGGTTGTAAGTATCTGCGTATCTGTCACCTGAACAACTGTGCCACCGGCGTCGCGACCCAAAACGAGCACCTGCGGGAAGAACACTTCAAAGGCACCGTTGAAATGGCGATGAACTTCTTCCGGTTCGTTGCGACCGAGACCCGAGAGTGGATGGCCAAGCTGGGCGTTCGCAACCTGGAAGAACTAGTAGGGCGTGTTGATCTGCTGGAGCGTCTGCCCGGCGACACCCCGCGCCAGAAGAAGCTGGATCTGACGCGTCTGTTGTCTAACGACCACATTCCGGCGGACAAGCCCAACACCTGTCAGGTGGAGCGCAATCATCCGTTTGATGAAGGCAAGCTTGCCGAGCAGATGGTGAAAGACACAGCGGATGCGATAGCCAGCAAGGCTGGTGGTACCTGGTCCTACAGGGTTACCAACTGTGACCGGTCGATTGGTGCTCGCCTGTCCGGAGAGATTGCCCAGTTGCACGGCAACCAGGGCATGGTCTCGGCGCCCATCACTCTGGATCTGACTGGCACCGCCGGCCAGAGCTTCGGTGTCTGGAACGTGGGCGGTCTCAACCTGCTTCTGGAAGGCGATGCCAACGACTATGTCGGCAAAGGCATGACCGGTGGCAAGTTGGTGATTCGGCCACCGTCCGGAAGCGACTTTAAAACCCAGGATACCTCGATCGTAGGTAACACCTGCCTCTATGGTGCAACCGGTGGCAAACTGTTTGCCGCTGGCACCGCCGGTGAACGCTTCGGTGTTCGTAACTCCGGCGCCCATGCGGTGATAGAAGGTGTGGGCGATCACTGCTGCGAATACATGACGGGTGGTTTGGTCACAGTTCTTGGCAGCACCGGTCACAACTTCGGTGCTGGCATGACGGGTGGTTTTGCCTACGTGCTGGACTTGAACAACACCTTCGTGGACAAGTACAACCATGAGTTGGTCGAGATTCAGCGGATATCCAGCGAGGAAATGGAGTCCTACCGTAATCACCTGCGCGGTGTGGTCCGCGAGCATATTTCTGAAACCGCGAGCGAGTGGGCAGAGCATATTCTTGACAATTTCGATGACTACATTGGCCGCTTCTGGCTGGTCAAACCCAAGGCGGCGAACCTTCGCAGCCTGCTGGCCAGCACCCGGGCGCGTCCCGAGTAAAGGCGGTTGAAACAGGTAGAGGGCATTGCTGCAGTGCCCGCGTCGAAATTGAGTCTGATGAGAGCGTCACAATGAAAGAACGACTGAGTAACGACTTCCAGTTTGTCGAAGTAGGGCGTGTCGACCCGAAAAAAGTACCGGCAAAGAAGCGCAAAAAAGAGTTTGGTGAAATTTACCATCCATTCACCCAGGATAATGCCGCGTCGCAATCGCACCGTTGCCTGGAATGCGGCAATCCGTATTGTGAGTGGAAGTGCCCGGTACACAACTACATCCCGAACTGGCTGAAGCTGGTGTCGGAAGGCAACATCATGAGGGCAGTTGAGCTCTGTCACCAGACCAACTCCCTGCCGGAAGTCTGTGGCCGCGTTTGCCCCCAGGATCGTCTGTGTGAAGGGGCCTGTACCCTGAACGACGGCTATGGCGCAGTAACCATCGGGTCGGTGGAAAAATACATTACCGATACAGCCTTTGCTCTGGGCTGGAAGCCGGATATGTCCGCCGTCAAATGGACCGACAGAAAAGTGGCAGTGATCGGTGCTGGTCCGGCCGGCCTTGGCTGTGCTGACGTCCTGGTGCGCAACGGTGTAAAGCCGGTGGTGTTTGATATTTACCCGGAAATTGGCGGTCTTCTGACCTTCGGGATCCCCGAGTTCAAGCTTGAGAAGTCGGTCATGACCCGTCGCCGCAAAGTGTTCGAGGAAATGGGCGTAGAATTCCGCCTGTCCACGGAGGTGGGCAAGGACGTGATGATGGCCGACATCCTCGAGGAGTACGACGCTGTCTTTATGGGGATGGGAACCTACACCTACATGAAAGGCGGTTTCCCGGGCGAAGATCTGCCAGGCGTTCATGATGCGCTGCCCTTCCTGGTCTCGAATGTGAATCGTCGTCTTGGGTTTGAGAAAGACGCCGACGATTTTATCGATATGAAAGGCAAGCGAGTGGTTGTGCTCGGCGGCGGCGATACCGCCATGGACTGTAACCGCACCTCGATTCGTCAACAGGCAGCGAGTGTTACCTGTGCCTACCGTCGTGACGAACAGAACATGCCGGGCTCGCGCCGGGAAGTGTCCAACGCCAAGGAAGAAGGCGTTAAGTTCATGTTCAACCGTCAACCGATCGCCATTATTGGCGAAGACCGGGTTGAGGGAGTCAAGGTGGTTCAGACTCGCCTCGGCGAGCCCGACGAAAACGGCCGCCGTCGTCCGGAAGTGGTCGCTGGCAGTGAGGAAGTGATTCCGGCCGATGCAGTTCTGGTGGCCTTCGGATTCCGTCCGAGCCCGGCCGACTGGTTTGACGAGTTAAAGGTTAACACCGACGACTCTGGCCGTGTCAGCGCTCCGGAGGAAGTGGAGTTCGGCTTCCAGACCAGCAATCCCAAGATATTTGCCGGTGGCGATATGGTCCGTGGTTCGGATCTGGTCGTAACGGCTATCTGGGAGGGTCGCCAGGCGGCGGAAGGTATCATGGATTACCTGGATATCTGACAGCCCCCGGTTTCATCCGGGTTGGAAGGGCGGCTTGCAGACGGCGGGCCGCCCTTTTTTATTGCCACAAACCGGGTATCATTGCCCTCCTAAACTTTGACAGACAGCAGACTGGGAATGCTATGACCGAGCTGAAAAATGACCGTTTCCTGCGTGCGCTGATGCGTCAGCCCGTTGATCGCACGCCAGTGTGGATGATGCGCCAGGCAGGTCGATACCTGCCGGAATACCGAGCGACTCGGGCCAAAGCCGGAGACTTTCTCAGTCTGTGCAAAAACACACCGCTGGCCTGTGAAGTGACGTTACAGCCGTTGGAGCGGTTCCCGCTGGACGCTGCCATCCTGTTTTCAGACATCCTCACCATTCCTGATGCGCTTGGGCTTGGCCTGTACTTCGAAACTGGCGAGGGCCCGAAATTCCGTAACACTGTCCGCTCCGCTGCAGACGTAGCCGCGTTGCCCAAAATCAATGCGGAAGTAGACCTGGATTATGTGATGAATGCCGTGTCCACCATCCGTGGCGCACTTAATGGCAGCGTTCCGCTGATCGGCTTCTCTGGCAGTCCCTGGACGCTTGCCACGTACATAATTGAAGGTGGTTCCTCCAAGGACTTCCGCGAGGCCAAGAAGCTGATGTACGGCCAGCCGGAGGTGATGCATCAGTTGCTGGACCATTTGGCGGATTCGGTGATTGATTACCTGAACGGACAGATTCGAGCCGGCGCCCAGGCGGTCCAGATCTTCGATACCTGGGGCGGCGTGCTGAGTAGTTGGGCGTATCAGGAGTTTTCCCTCAACTACATGAAAAAAATCGTCGCCGGCCTGATTCGAGAGAACGACGGGCGTCGCGTACCCGTTATCCTGTTCACAAAGAATGGCGGCCAGTGGCTGGAGTCGATAGCGGAATCCGGTGCTGACGCGGTCGGTCTGGATTGGACGACGGACATTGGCAAAGCCCGTGCTCGCATTGGCGATCAGGTTGCCCTGCAGGGCAACATGGATCCGGCCATGCTTTACGCGCCGCCGGAGCGGATTCGCCAGGAAGTGGCCGATATCCTGTCCCGCTACGGCACCGGCCCGGGCCATATCTTCAACCTCGGGCACGGCATTACCCCGGACGTTGATCCGGAGCACGCCGGGGCGTTTATACGTGCGGTGACTGAGCTGAGTCCGGAGTATCACCCGCAAGACTGATGGTTGGGAATAGCGGGCGGTTGTTGGGGCTTTCCAAAACACGCCCGTTAATACGTCCATGTAGGGCTCGGTCGCGCCATCCCTGGCGCTCAACGGTTTTGGAAAGCCCCAACAACCGCCCTCTGTCCGGCTTCTGCGTTAACGCTCCGCAGAGCCTCTGTTTGGTGTTAGCGCTAGATAGAAGCTTCTGTGCGGTCTATAGTCATAACAGACGAGACCGGTCAACAGGAGTAACCCTTGCCAACCAAAGCCCCCGAAAAACGCCGCTTCCACAGAATCTCCTTCGATGCCGAATGCGAACTGCATTGGCAGGACGAAGTGTGGGTGAGTGAGGTGTTGGATATTTCACTGAAGGGCGTACTGGTAAAGCGGCCGTTGGAGTGGAGGGTTCCGCTGAAGCAGCCTTGCGAAGTGATCATCCATCTCGACGATCACGAAACCGGGATCGTGATGGCGGTGGAGTTACGGCACATTGAGGAAGAGCGGTTGGGGTTCAAATGCCAATATATCGATCTTGAAAGTGCGACCCACCTAAAACGCCTGGTGGAACTGAATCTGGGGGACCAAGCGTTATTGGAGAGGGAGTTTGCACATCTGATTGATTGAGGCTAGGGATTTCCGGAGGTAACTGCGAAGCTGGTAGGCAGGATTGGAAGGGCCTTTCCAAAAATGTGCGGAGCCATGGATGGCGGAGCCCAAGCGCACATGGATGTGCTTGAAGCGTTTTTTGGAAAGGCCCTTCCAATCCTGCCTGGCACCAAAAAACCAGGCTAGAAACCAAGTCTCAAAGCTCCTCCAAAGCCGACAACGCATCACTAAGCTTGGTCACGGGAATAACCTTCATCCCCTCAATAGCCTTACGAGGCGCATTAGACTTAGGCACCAAAGCGCGGGTAAACCCATGCTTGGCAGCTTCGTAAATGCGCTCTTGGCCACTGGGCACCGGCCGAATCTCACCAGAAAGGCCAACCTCACCGAAGATCACCAGATCCTGAGGCAGGGCACGGTCGCGGAAGGACGACACGATGGCCGCAAGCAGCGCCAAATCCGCACTGGTCTCGTTAACCTTCACGCCGCCCACCACATTCACAAACACATCCTGATCCGACACATGCATGCCACCATGGCGATGCAGCACCGCCAGCAGCATCGCCAGCCGGTTCTGATCCAGGCCCACAGCAACGCGTCTCGGATATCCCCCCTGGGCCATATCCACCAGCGCCTGAATCTCCACCAGCATAGGCCGAGTGCCTTCCCAGACCACCATCACCACGCTGCCGGGAGCTGCCTCCTCGCCGCGGTTCAGGAAGATGGCACTGGGGTTCTTCACTTCCTTCAGGCCCTGTTCCAGCATCGCAAACACGCCCAACTCGTTAACCGCGCCAAAGCGGTTCTTGATGCCCCTCAGGGTGCGGTAACGGCTATCGCTGGAGCCTTCCAGCAGGATGGAGCAGTCGATCATATGCTCCAGTACTTTCGGCCCAGCCAGGCTGCCATCCTTGGTAACGTGACCCACCAGGAATAGAATAGTGCCGGTCTGCTTGGCAAAGCGGGTCAGGTAAGCTGCGCTTTCGCGAACTTGGGAGACACTGCCCGGAGCGGATTCCGACTCGGCGACATGCATAACCTGGATACTGTCCACCACCAGAATGCGCGGCTTTTCAGCCTCGGCAACCTGCATGACCCGCTCGACACTCGTTTCCGAGAGCATCTTCAGGTCTTTGGTGGGCAGCCCCAGACGCTTGGCGCGCATGGCGACCTGTTGCAGCGATTCCTCGCCTGTGACGTACAGGGCTGGAACGCTGGACGCCAGGTGGCAGACCGCCTGAAGCAAGAGGGTGCTCTTACCAGCGCCAGGATGGCCGCCCATCAGGATGGCGGAACCTTCCACAAGCCCGCCGCCCAGAACGCGGTCAAACTCCTGCATGCCGGAGCTGATGCGCGGCTGTTCGGCAAGGCTGACGTCGTCCAGGCTTTTTACCTCTGAGAGACTGCCCGCAAAGCCCTCAAAGCGGGCGCCGCGGGCACCCTTGGCGTTGCCACTGATGCCGCGGACCTCGCTGATCGTATTCCAGGCCTGGCAGGCGGTGCATTGCCCCTGCCACTTTGAATAATCTGCGCCGCATTCTGAGCAAACATAGGCGGTTTTTGCTTTTGCCATCAGGCCAGCTTCTTATACTTCATGCGCTGGGGAACCATGGCAGAGTCGCCCTTCCGCTTCTTGTGATCCTCATCGTATTCGCTGAAGTTGCCTTCGAAGTAGACCACTTCACCGTCGTCCTCAAACGCCAGGATGTGAGTGGCCACACGGTCCAGGAACCAGCGGTCGTGCGAGATCACCAAAGCGGAGCCTGGGAAGTTGAGCAGGGCTTCCTCCAGGGCACGCAGGGTTTCCACGTCGAGATCGTTGGTCGGTTCGTCCAACAGCAGCACGTTGCCACCTTCCTTGAGCAGTTTCGCCAGGTGCAGGCGGTTGCGTTCACCGCCCGACAAGTCGGCCACACGCTTCTGCTGGTCGGAGCCCTTGAAGTTGAAACGACCTACATAGGCTCGTGACGGGGTTTCGTAGTTACCGATCTTGATAATATCGTTGCCGTCGCTGAGCTCTTCCCAGACGGTGTTGTCGCCGTTCAGGTCCCGCATCTGGTCCACGTAGGCCAGTTTTACGGTTTCACCGACTGTGATGGTGCCGGAATCGGGCTTGTCGTAGTCGCCGATCATCCGGAACAGCGTGGACTTGCCCGCGCCGTTGCCACCGATGATGCCAACGATCGCACCCGGGGGCACACTGAGCGAGACGTCTTCGTAGAGCAGGCGGTCATCGAAGGACTTGCTGATGCCATCGATCTCAATCACCTTGTCACCCAGGCGAGGGCCAGGTGGGATGTATAGTTCGTTAGTTTCGTTGCGCTTCTGGAATTCCTGGGAGCTCATTTCTTCGAAGCGGGCCAGGCGGGCCTTGCTCTTGGACTGGCGGCCCTTGGCGTTACTGCGCACCCATTCCAGCTCGTGCTTGATGGTCTTCTGGCGAGACACTTCCTGTTTGGCTTCAACTTCCAGGCGCTTTTCCTTGTTTTCCAGCCACTGGCTGTAATTGCCCTCAAACGGAATGCCCTGGCCGCGGTCCAGTTCCAGAATCCAGCCGGCCACGTTGTCCAGGAAGTAGCGGTCGTGGGTGATGGCAACCACGGTGCCGGTGTAGTCGTGCAGGAAGCGTTCCAACCAGGCTACAGATTCGGCATCCAGGTGGTTGGTGGGCTCGTCCAGCAACAGCATGTCCGGGCTGGACAGCAGCAGACGGCAAAGCGCCACGCGGCGGCGCTCACCGCCGGAGAGGTTTTTTACCATGGCGTCCCAGGCCGGCAGGCGAAGGGCATCGGCCGCCACTTCCATCTTGCGCTCAATATCGTGGCCGTCGGAAGCCTGTATAAAGGCTTCCAGTTCGCCCTGTTTCTTGGCGAGGGCATCAAAGTCGGCATCCGGCTCGGCATAGGCGGCATAGACCTGATCCAGCTCCGCCAGTGCGTCATGGACGCCCGAGACCGCCTCATCGACGATTTCCTTGACGGTCTTGGCGTCGTCCAGTTCCGGTTCCTGGGGCAGGTAGCCGACGTTGATGCCGGGTTGGGGGCGGGCCTCACCAATGTAATCCTGGTCGATACCGGCCATAATACGTAGCAACGTAGATTTACCAGCGCCGTTCAGGCCCAGTACGCCGATTTTCGCGCCTGGGAAAAAGCTCAGGGAAATGTCTTTGAGGATTTCACGCTTGGGCGGAACCACCTTGCCCACGCGGTTCATGGTGTATACGTATTGCGCCATGTGTCGGAATCCTTCTTGCGAGTGTAAGTGTCGGAATTACTGATGGTGTCTGACTAAGGCCGTCGGTCAGGGCGATCCGGGATCGTCAAAATCAAGGATGATTTTGTCGAGCGTACAGGGACGTATTCACAGCGTATCCCGGATCGCCCTGACCGATGGCCGTAACGCCAATAGCTAGTAGCCGCAACCAATGAATATTGACCGAGTAAGGTATCGAAACCAACCGGGGATAGCAATTGAGCAAAAAGCGCAGGCGGCGGCGTGTCGGTATCTGCGGACGGCATAAAGGGTGATTTTTTACCCATTTGTAAGATAGAATAGCGGCCCATTTTTTCGGGCAGCTAAGCACATAGGGGCAGCGCATCCATGTTTAATCGTGATATGAAAATCGCCGGTTTTGACGACGAGCTCTGGAACGCCATCCAGGCGGAAGAGAAACGCCAGGAGGCTCATATCGAGCTGATCGCGTCTGAGAACTATACCAGCCCCCGGGTGATGGAAGCCCAGGGTAGTGCGCTGACCAACAAGTATGCCGAAGGCTATCCCGGCAAACGTTATTACGGCGGCTGTGAGTTTGTCGACATCGCCGAGGACCTGGCCATCAGCCGGGCCAAAGAATTGTTTGGTGCTGCCTACGCCAATGTGCAGCCGCATTCCGGCTCACAGGCCAACTCTGCCGTATTCATGGCGCTGCTCAAGCCGGGTGATACGGTTCTGGGCATGAGCCTGGCCCATGGTGGGCACCTGACCCATGGTGCCAGCGTCAACTTCTCCGGCAAGATCTACAACGCCGTCCAGTATGGCCTGAACCCGGACACGGGGCTGATCGATTACGATGAGGTGGAAAGCCTTGCCGTTGAGCACAAACCCAAGATGATCATCGCCGGTTTCTCAGCCTACTCCCAGGAGCTGGACTTTGCCCGGTTCCGCGCGATTGCCGATAAGGTTGGCGCCTATCTGTTTGTGGACATGGCCCACGTGGCAGGTCTTGTGGCTGCTGGTGTTTATCCAGACCCGGTACCTCATGCCCACGTGGTTGCGACGACTACCCATAAGACCCTGCGTGGCCCCCGTGGTGGTTTGATCCTGGCCTGTGACGATGCCGACTTGCAGAAAAAGCTTAACTCCGCTGTATTCCCTGGCGGCCAGGGCGGCCCCTTGATGCACGTTATTGCTGCCAAGGCGATTTGTTTCAAGGAAGCGATGAGCGACGAGTTCAAGGTGTATCAGAAACAGGTGATCAAGAATGCCAAGGCCATGGCTGAGGTGTTTGTGTCCCGCGGATTCGATGTGATTTCCGGTGGTACAGAGAATCATCTGTTCCTGGTCAGCCTGATCAAACAGGACATCACCGGTAAGGATGCAGACGCAGCCCTGGGCCGAGCGCACATCACCGTGAACAAGAACGCAGTACCTAATGATCCGCGTTCGCCGTTCGTCACCTCCGGCCTGCGCATCGGTACGCCCGCGGTGACCACTCGTGGTTTCGGAGAGTCCGAGTGTCGCGATCTGGCTGGCTGGATGTGCGATATCCTGGATAGCCTGGAAGATGAATCCGTTAATGACCGGGTTCGTGAGCAGGTTGAAGGCCTGTGTTCGCGGTTCCCGGTTTACGCCGGCTAAATAGCCTGATTGCGCCCTCGGGCAGGCCTTGTTGCCTGGCCCGATGGTTTGCAGGAGCTTCTGAGTATGCATTGTCCTTTCTGTGGTGAAGCGGATACCAAGGTAATCGACTCCCGGCTGGTGGCCGAGGGTGATCAGGTGCGTCGCCGCAGGGAGTGCCTGTCCTGCCGTGAGCGTTTTACAACGTTCGAGTCGGCTGAGCTTGTGATGCCTCGAGTGGTCAAGCAGGACGGCACCCGTCAGCCTTTCGATGAGGAAAAACTCCGGGCTGGCCTGATGAAAGCCCTGGAGAAGCGCCCGGTGAGCATCGAGGAAATTGAGGCGGCGCTGAATCGCATCCGATTCCGGTTGCGGGCGACCGGCGAGCGTGAGGTCAAGTCCATGCAACTCGGTGAAGAAGTGATGACGGAGTTGCGTCAATTGGACAAAGTGGCCTACGTGCGCTTCGCGTCGGTGTACCGCAGCTTTCAGGACGTCAACGAGTTCAAGGAAGAGATCGAGCGCCTTTCAGCGACCTCGGGCGAAGACCCGGTGGATGTAGCCAAGGCCCTGGCGGATAACCATTCTTCCGAAGGGCAGGCATGATCGACGCTCAGGACACGGCGTTTATGGCACGGGCGGTGCAGCTTGCCTGGCGTGGTCGCTATTCGACGCATCCCAACCCGCGGGTGGGGTGCGTCATCGCCCGAGGCAGCAAGATTTTGGGCGAAGGCTGGCATGAGCGAGCGGGCGAGGCTCACGCAGAAGCGCGCGCACTCAGCCTGGCTGGGCCGGATGCCCGTGGCGCAACGGCCTATGTCACGCTGGAGCCCTGCAGTCATTTTGGCCGTACACCGCCTTGTGCCAAAGCGCTGATAGAAGCGGGCATCGCCCATGTGTTTGCGGCGACCAAGGATCCCAATCCCTCGGTATCCGGTCGCGGCCTGGATATGCTCCGTGAGGCAGGCATTCGTGTAACGGAAGGCCTACTGGCGGAAGAGGCCGTGCGATTGAATCCCGGCTTCATGAAGCGAATGAACGTTGGCAGGCCCTATGTCCGGCTTAAAATGGCTGCGAGCCTTGACGGCAGGACGGCCATGGCCTCCGGCGAAAGTCAGTGGATTACCGGCTCGGAGTCCCGCCGCGATGTCCAGCGTCTCAGGGCCATCAGCGATGCCATTCTGACAGGGGTGGGGACGGTTCTCGCTGACAATCCTTCACTGACCGTTCGTCGGACTGAATTGGGTGACATTGGTGACGCCACGGAGCCGTCCCGCCAGCCCCTGCGCGTGATCGCGGACCGGGACGCGCGTACGCCCCCGGGCGCTACGATCCTGCAGGGTGGCAATGTCCAGGTGTATTGCGCCTCCCCAACACTGGCAACCGCGCCGGCACAGGACCTTGCCGCGTTGGGCGTGGGCCTGACGGGTGTGGCCTGGAAGGATAATGGAATTGATGTTCGCGAGTTGCTCGACTCACTGGGGGAGTTGGGCATCAACGAATTGTTGGTGGAAGCTGGTCCAACGCTGGCCGGTACATTTATCAGCGAGCGTCTGGTAGATGAGCTATGGCTCTACCAGGCGCCGGTGTTCCTGGGCAGCACTGGCCGGCCCACGGCCAATCTGCCACTGGAATCCATGGCGGATAAGGTGCAATGGAAAGTGCTGGATCGCCGTCAGCTGGGCGAGGACCAGCGATTGATCCTCGCGCCGGGGTAACGGTTACTAAATTCATGGCTGCCGGCACCGACACTCGGACGGACAGACCAACAGGATGCAAATACGGTATGGCACTGAATAGCATTAAAGACATTATCGACGATATCCGTCAGGGCAAGATGGTTATCCTGATGGACGATGAGGACCGGGAAAACGAAGGTGACCTGGTGATGGCCGCAGAGCACTGTACGCCAGAGGCTATCAACTTCATGGCCCGCTTCGGTCGTGGGCTGATTTGCATGCCGATGACGCGCCATCGTTGCGAACAGCTTGGCCTGCCGTTGATGGTGCAGCAGAATGCATCGGGTTTTGGCACCAAGTTCACCCTTTCCATTGAAGCGACTGAAGGCGTAACGACGGGTATCTCTGCCGCCGACCGTGCGCGAACTGTCCAGGCTGCTGTTGCCCGCGATGCAAAAGCGTCTGACCTGGTTCAGCCAGGCCATATTTTTCCGCTGATGTCGGACCCGGGCGGGGTGCTCAGCCGAGCCGGCCATACCGAAGCATCCTGTGATCTGGCAGCCCTCGCGGGCTGCGAGCCTGCCGGCGTGATCTGCGAAATCATGAACGACGATGGGTCCATGGCCCGCCGTGAAGATCTGGAAAAATTTGCCGAAACTCACGACCTGAAGATCGGCACGATTGCGGATCTGATCCACTATCGGACATTGAACGAGCGCACCATTGAGTGCGTTGAGCAGTACGACTTGGATACCGAGTACGGTGTATTCAACTTGCGCACCTATCGCGACAATATCCAAGGTTCCACCCATCTGGCCATGGTGATGGGGGATATTGCGGCTGAGGATCCGGTGCTGGTGCGTGTGCACATCACCGATACTCTGCGTGACCTGCTCGGTGCCCGCCGCGCTGATTCCCGTAGCTGGCCATTGCATCATGCTCTGGAGAAGGTGGCGAGTGAAGGTCGCGGCGTCGTTGTCCTGCTCAATAGCGCCGAAGACAGCTACAATCTTGAAGATCGTATCCACGAATTTTTCGAGCAGGATAAAAAATCCGCGGGTAAGGGCAGCTCCGGTGTCTATTTTACCGTTGGTACCGGCTCACAGATTCTGAGGGATCTCGGGGTTGGCAAAATGCGCCTGCTGAGCCCGCCCATCAAGTTTTCTGCCATTTCCGGATTTGAGCTGGAAGTTGTGGAATACGTGCCCTACACACCCGAATAATGAACCCCGGCAGGCCCGTATCGTAACGGCGGGGCTGCCAAGAAGGAGCCATGCATGGCAGACATTAAAGTAATAGAAGGCGATTTCACTCACTGCAGCGGTAAATACGCACTGGTTGTCGGTCGTTTCAACGGTTTTGTGGTTGAGAGCCTGGTGGAGGGTGCGGTTGATACCCTGCGTCGTCACGGTATCGCCGATTCCGATATCACGATTGTACGGGTTCCCGGCGCCTATGAGATGCCGCTTGCGGTCAAGCGTGTGGCGGAAACCGGCAACCACGATGCGATTGTTGCGCTGGGTGCGGTTATTCGGGGTGGTACACCACATTTCGACTATGTGGCAGGCGAAGCCTCCAGCGGTCTGGGTGCGGTTAGTCTCGAAACGGATGTGCCGGTGACGTTCGGCGTGTTAACGGTCGATTCCATCGAGCAGGCAATCGAGCGGGCCGGTACCAAAGCCGGTAACAAAGGCGCCGAAGCGGCGATTACGGCCCTGGAAATGGTCAGCCTCTTCAAAAAGCTGGGTGAATAATGAGCGCATCGGAAGACAGTGCCGCGCAACCGGCCCCCGCGGGCCAACCTAAGGCAGGCGATAGACGCAGAGCCCGGGCTCTTGCGATGCAAGGCCTTTACCAGCGCCACTTCAGCAAGAGCTCGATCACCGATATCGAATCCGAATTCATCGTCGACAACGACATGTCGAAGGTAGATGCGGCCTATTTCCGCGATCTCCTCCGGGGGGTTCACCGGGAGCAGGCTGAGTTAGACCGTCTACTGGAGCCATTCCTCGATCGCCCGATCCATGAGGTGGATGCCATTGAGCTGGCGATCGTACGCCTGGGCGCGTACGAGCTCAAACATCGCCTGGACGTTCCATACAAGGTGGTGATCAACGAAGGCATCGAGATGGCCAAGAGGTTTGGTGGCACCGAAGGTCATAAGTTCGTCAACAGCCTTCTGGACAAGCTCAGTCACCGACTGCGACTGGCTGAGACCCGTCCCCGCTGAGCGATGGGTGAATTCGAGCTGATCCGCCGTTATTTCTTTCCCATCGCCGAGGTCGGAAATGCCTCCTCGGTTCTGCTGGGCCCCGGTGACGACTGCGCCATTCAGCGTGTTGAGCCAGGCCTGGACCTGGTCTTTTCGGTGGACGCCCTGGTCGAGGGGGTGCATTTTCCCCACCACTACGATCCTGAAAAGCTGGGCTGGCGAAGCCTTGCCGTGGCCGCGAGTGATCTCGCCGCCATGGGGGCCGATCCGGTGTGTTTTACCCTCGCGTTGACCCTTCCCGATGCTGATCCAGACTGGCTGAGCGCCTATGCGCACGGACTGGCAAGTGCGGCGAGACGCTTTGGGCTGTCGCTGGCTGGCGGCGACACCACGCGTGGCCCATTGACCCTGAGCATGCAGGTTCACGGTACGGTACCGAAAGGTGGGGCCATCTTGAGGTCTGGAGCCCAGGTGGGAGATTACATTTGTGTTTCCGGTATGCTGGGAGAGGCAGGAGCGGCATTGGATCACCTTGAGAATAATGATCCCGGGCCGGACGTGCAGGCGGTCCTGCGAAGGTACCACTTTCCAGAGCCCAGGCTTGTGCTTGGCAGGGCTCTTCGGGGGCACGCCACTGCAGCGGTGGATGTATCTGACGGTCTGGTGGCAGACCTGGGACATATCCTCGAGGCCTCTGGAGTTGCAGGCAGTATCGATGCGAGTCGGCTGCCACTGTCGCAACATCTGAAGCGCCTTGTGGGTCAGTCTGCTGCCGGCCTGGCGTTGAACGCCGGGGACGATTACGAGTTATGCGTTACCCTGCCTCCGCAGGTTTGGGCTAGTCTCCCCGAGGATGTCCGGCGGGAGTTGACCGTTATTGGCGAGGTCGTTGCCGGGGAGGGTGTAACCATTGACTGGGGTGATCATATCGAGAACCTGTCAGCGGGAGGATACGACCATTTCAGGAACTGATTCATGAGCAGCGACGACAACCTCCAGGAACCCGAGCTCACTGAAGCACTGCTGCCGCCAGGGTTTCTCCGTAATCCGGTCCATCTGTTGGCGTTTGGATTTGGCAGCGGTACAGCGGCCAGGGCGCCTGGTACCTGGGGCAGTCTTGCGGCGATTCCCGCCTGGTTCTGTTTTGCCTGGTTGCCACCCGTGGCTTACTGGGGAATTGTCCTGCTGGCCTTCGTGATTGGGATCTGGTTGTGTGGCAAGACGGCAGCCGATCTCAAGGTCCACGATCATGGGGGGATCGTTTGGGACG
The DNA here is from genome assembly GCF_028581595.1 of Marinobacter sp. DS40M6. Taxonomy (NCBI): domain Bacteria; kingdom Pseudomonadati; phylum Pseudomonadota; class Gammaproteobacteria; order Pseudomonadales; family Marinobacteraceae; genus Marinobacter; species Marinobacter sp. DS40M6. The sequence continues at coordinate 166,079 of NZ_JAFCAE010000008.1, forward strand.
AGTTTGTGGGCATGTGGATCGCGCTGGGACTCATCCCGGACAACATTTACGGCATTCTGATGGCCTTCACGTTATTTCGGCTTTTCGATGTGCTCAAACCCTGGCCGATTAGTTGGTTGGATGAGTACTTGCCGGGCGGGCTGGGTATCATGGTGGACGATGTCGTGGCGGGTTTCATGGCGTTACTGTGCCTGCTCGCCATTGACCGGTGGTTGATGCCGATCATTGTCTGAGCATCGTTATGAGACTGGAGGACAGTCCCTATCAGTGGACCTGTTGCTCTTCCGGAAGAAGTCGCACAACATGCAGGAAACGCCTGAGGCCGGTTTCTGCGCGTTGCCGGGAGGCAAAAGGACCGCTGTCGAAGCCCTCCCGGGTGGTGAAATACCACTTGCTCCCGACGCAGAAGAACCGACTGCTTCGGAACGGTGCGGGGCCGTTTTCTCCGGACCGACGTTGGGTATCCATGTTGTCTCCTGAGCCCTTCAGTGCATTTGTGACACGTGTGGGCGCTATTTCAATTCTATGACTGTTTAAAATTAAATCAATTCCTGCCGAATTCAACATTTTTTTACATTTTTTGGGTAGACTTGATGCCTTCCCCGTAACCGGAGTGTCATCGGGTTACTGTAAACAGGCTGCATGTCTTGCCCTTGGCTCGGCCACTCTTCAAAATGCCTTTCAACCACAAGTGATTATCCGCCGGTGAAAGCTGGCGAACAGCACAAGGATATAGCATGAGTATCTATCGCGTTTTAGTCTTTTTCAAGAAAGTACGATTCAGTGCAATGGCCCTTGTTGCCATGGTTTTGCTGGCGGGATGCAGCTCTACCATGAGCAACGTCCAAACCTGGGAGGGGGACGCCGTGGATTCCTCGCAGGCCGCCGTCCTTGAGTCCCCGGGTGAAATCCGGGTGCAGCAGGTGAATGGTCGCAAACTCGGCAACTTTCTAATGGATGACCTGGCCCTGAATTACGAGCTTTTACCGGGCGAAAATCAGGTTGTGTTTACCTATAAGACCATCTGGGCCAAGAGCGGCGTGGTCCGCAATGGCGAATCCAAAGTGCACGTTGTTGAAACAGCGCCCCAGGCAGTGATGATCAATGCGCAAGCGGGTGATGCCTACCGTTTCAGTTTCGAGCCTCCCGCCAACAAAAGCGATGCCGAGGCTTTCGCCAATAATTTCACTGCTGATGTGGTTGATGGGTCCGGTAATGTTGTAGCCACCGCCAGCGCCTGGGATGGCCAACCTGCCGGCACTCGAACTGCTGCAAGGGCGCCGGTCGGCTCTGGTGGCGAAGGAGAAAGCGCCGACTCAATGGGTACTCTGGGTGAGCTCAAGTCGCTTTGGGGTCAGGCCAATGAGGAAGAGCGACGGGCGTTCCTGCGTTGGGCCTTCGAGTAACCCGCAATCCTGACGGGCGGCGGCTCTGCCTGCCGCTCGTCATTGCCGTTCAGTTGCGAAATCGCCTGAACGTTTTCCGCAGAGCACCTTCCATGACGTTCAGTGCCTCGTCAGTCAGAGTCGGGTGACTGACGGGGTACTCGCGCGTGTCTTCTTCATACGGCGGCAAAGTCTCGGCCGCCGATTCGATTGATTTCAGGCTGTTTTCAAGCAGTTCCGGCAGCGAGTCGCCGTCAGCCACTACGTCGGGGCACAGGGTGAAATTGATCGTCAGACTGCCCTGATAGCTCACTGCAACAATCACCAATCCCATACTGTCGAACAGGGGGGCGGAGTTGAACTGCCGCACCAACCGTGAACCTTGTAAGTACAGCGGCACTTGTGGCCCGGGTACGTTGGTGATCGGGAGGTTGAATACCGGCTGGTATCGTTGCGCAATCTGCAGTTCGGAATACAGTCTTGCGGAGAGTGCGAGCATGGTGGAGGGCAGGAGCTCAGTCAGCCTGTCTGCCGCAATGGCTTCACGGTAGGGCTCGGATTCCACCGCATTCCAGTGTATCCGCCGAATTCGTTCGGCGGGATTGGGCTCGGTGGTGGCCAGGTCCAGTAGCATGGCGGACATCTGGTTGCCGGTGGCCTTGCGAAGGCTGCTTGAACGCACGGAAATGGGGGTCATCGCTACCAGAGAGCGTTCCGTTGTGGCATTGCTCTTGTCCAGGTATCGACTTAAGGTTTCAGCGCATAGGCCGAGGACGACGTCGTTCAGGGTTACATCACCGAGTGTTGCTTTGATGGCCTTTAGCCTGGACAGGTCGAGGCTGGCGGAAACGATCTTGCGGTTGGCGGTAATCTGGCGGTTAAACGGGCTGTGAGGTGCGGAAAACAGGGGGAACGGCAACGGCAGCTTTCGCATCTGCTTTTGTATAAGCCCGCGAGCAGTGGCTTCGGCCGCACTTATGGCGAGGGACGTCATTTGCAAGGGTTTGCGTAGCAGATTTGCACCGGTCTGGAGAATGACCCTTTCTTCGGACGGTTCCGGCTGTGGGTACCAGGGTCGCGGTGTTTCTATCGCTCTCGCCTTCGGTGAATATTCCAGAAGTTTGCCAATGATTTCCTCGCCACTGAACGCATCAATGGCGGCATGATGCAGTTTTACGATGAGCGCGAAACTCTTGCTGTCTGCATCGTCGTCGAGTTGGAATCCGTCGACGAACGTGATGTGCCATAACGGGCGATCCCGTTTGAGCGGTTCTTCCAGAATTCGCGAGGCCAGCTCCATCAGGCTGTCGACTTTGCCGTGGTTGCCGAGGTTCACATAAGCCAGGTGCCGCTCGATACTGAAGTCTGGATCGTCAATCCAGTAGGGGCGCCCCAGCCGCAAGGGTATTTCCTTCAGGCGCTGGCGGAAGAGGGGGACCACGTGAAGCCGGCTTCGCAGATAGGCGACAAAGGTGCTGAAGGCCAGAGGTTTGTCGCGTTCTCGGGCATCAAAAAGATAGATGCCGCCAATGTGCATGGGGGCGGTTTCCGACTCCAGATACAGGAATGAGGCATCCAGCTCCGACAGCTGCCGCATGGTTTGAGCTCCGTTCACAGGTTCTTGCGTGGGGGCAGTATAAACGACTGCGCCACTATTCTGTTGGCCGTTTTGCCCCGGAGGCCTGTGTTGTGAAGTCAGGACTATTTTGGACGGTCATTCAGGGCTGCAGCCAGGCAGCAATGTCTGGAGAGTCTCCCAGCTTTTCCCAGAACCACATCAGAGCCTTGCCCTGGTCCTCGGCGTGGCGGGCCAGGTGAAGCTGGATAGCCTGCCTGGGTTCGTGGACTTTGAGTGCTATCAAACGGCCACTCGCCAGTTGATCTCGCACCCGTGCTTCCGGGAGCCAACCGACGGCAAGGCCGGTTTCTTGCACGGCGATCTTCTGGTCGATATTGGCAACGGTCACGGTTCGCTGGCGGCGGAATATGCCGGCGTGGCCGGGGGGCAAGGAGCGGGAAGTATCTGCAGCTACTGCTGCGGGGAAGCGAGCAATATCCTCCTCCTTTAATGGCTGAGAGGCCCTTGTCAGAGGGTGGTCCGGTGCTACTGCGTAGACGAACGTCATGTTTCCCAACGGTTTTGTGGTGAAAGAGCCTGCAGGTTTGCTCACCTGATCGGCGCCCACAACCAGATCAATTCGTCGGCTTTGCAGCGCATCCCAGGAGCCGGCGAAGACTTCTTCCACCAGTTGCACTTCCACCGGCACGCCGAGTTCGTAAAACTCTTTTACGGCGGGAAACAGGCACTCGGCCGGTAGCAGGGAGTTGAATCCGATTCGCAGTCGGGTTTCCCAGCCCTGGGCCACCTGGCGGGTGGTGTGGGCCAGGTTTTCAGCAGCTTCCAGCAGGGTGCGGCCCTCTTCCAGCAAATAGCGCCCGGCTGGGGTGAGGGCTGCTCGGTGGCCGGTGCGGTCGAAGATGGCGACGTTGAGGTCTTCTTCGAGTTTCTGGACGGTGTAGCTGATTGCCGAAGGGACGCGGAAGAGTTCGTTGGCGGCGCCGGCAAAGCTGCCTTTGCGGTCGATGGCATCGAGGACTTTGAGGGCGTCTATGGTGATGGCTGTGTGCATGTTCGAATTATCTGAATGTGTTGGCCAGAATTGATTGTTTGAGAGCGTAGCAGGGTGGCCGGTATTCTTCCTGTTAAAGATGTAAGGCTTATTCAGAAATTTGAAGGCTCGGAGTCAGATCACGCCAGGGATGGGTCGTAAAAACACGCCGTGAACCCATCCCTGGGGGCTCGGCATTGCCATCCTTGGCAATGCACGGTTTTTACAACCCATCCCTGACGCGATCACAAACTATCGCAGCCGCCTTCTCAAAACATAAGGTTCAGGAGTATAGGGTTATGGGACTTCTCGTCGACGGCAAATGGCATGATCAGTGGTACGACACCTCGAAAACCGGCGGCAAGTTTGAGCGTGAGGCCGCCCGGTTCCGGAACTGGGTCACGGTGGATGGCTCGCCGGGGCCCGCCGGGGAGGGCGGTTTTCCGGCGGAGTCGGGCCGGTATCACCTGTATGTGTCAATGGCGTGTCCCTGGGCCCATCGGACGTTGATTTTCCGGGCACTGAAGGGGCTGGAGAACCATATCTCGGTGTCGGTTGTGCATCCAGATATGCTGGAGAATGGCTGGGAGTTCCGGCCGGATGAAGAGGCGCATCGGGACTCGGCCAATGGTAAGCGCTTCATGTACGAGGTGTATCTGAAAGCGGCGCCCGATTATTCCGGGCGGGTGACGGTACCGACGCTGTGGGACAAGCAAAAGCAGACAATTGTCAGTAATGAATCGGCGGATATTATCCGCATGTTTAACTCGGCATTCGATGGGCTGGATGGTGTCCGGAGTGACTTGGACTTTCACCCGGAAGAACTTCACGGTGAGATTGAAGAGGTGAACGAGCGGGTTTATCACACGGTGAACAATGGTGTTTATAAGGCTGGATTTGCGACTGCCCAGGATAAATACGAGGAGGCATACGGGGCGTTGTTTGAGTCTCTCGACTGGCTGGAGGAGCGCCTCTCGGGGCAGCGTTATCTGGCTGGTAACCGCTTAACGGAAGCGGATTGGCGGTTGTTTACCACGTTGATTCGATTCGACGCAGTGTATTTCAGTCACTTCAAATGCAACCGTCAGCGAATTGCGGATTTTCCGGCGCTCTCCGGGTATCTGCGGGATCTCTATCAAGTGCCTGGTGTGGCGGATACGGTGGATATTCGGCAGATCAAGCGGCATTACTACGTCAGTCAGCGCACGGTCAATCCGACGCAGATTGTACCGGTGGGGCCAAGGCTGGATTTTACATCGGCCCACAACCGGGAAGCGCTGGGGCCTGATTTTGAGGGCTAGGGCTGTTTTGGGATGATCAGCTGACCCGAGCGACCGCAACTTCGGTCAGTAGCGTAAGCGCATCCCGGTGATCAGATTCGGGAATGTCTTTCAGGCAGTCGAGGGCTGCCTGGGCTTCTGCTTTCGCGCGTTCCATGGTGTATTCCAGTGCGCCCGAACGGTTCACGATATCGAGGATACTGGGTAGGTCCTCCAGTCCACCTTTGCGGACAGCCTGGCGTATGAGCTGCTTCTCATCATTACTGCCGTTGGCCATAGCGTAAATCAGTGGCAGGGTGGGTTTGCCCTCGGCCAGGTCGTCGCCAACATTCTTGCCCATGGCTTCCGCATCGCCGCGGTAATCCAGTACATCATCCACCAGTTGGAACGCCAGGCCCAGGTGTTTGCCATAGGCGCTCATAGCCCGCTCCTGATCGTCATTTGCACCGGCGAGCAGCGCGCCGGTGTGGGAGGCTGCTTCGAACAGCATGGCGGTCTTGTTGTGAATCACTTCCATGTACTTGTCTTCGCTAACGTCCGGGTTTTTAACGTTCATCAATTGAAGGACTTCCCCTTCGGCAATTACAGCCGTGGCGTGAGACAGCACATCCATGATTTTCAGATTCTGGAGCTCCACCATCATCTCGAAGGCCCGGGCGTAGAGGAAATCACCTACCAGTACGCTGGGGGCGTTCCCCCAGCGCGCATTGGCGGTACTGCGGCCGCGACGCATGTCCGAGGTGTCCACCACATCATCGTGCAGGAGCGTCGCGGTGTGCAGGAACTCGATGACCGCAGCGAGTTTCAGGTGATCGTCCCTTTCATAGCCCAGGGCTCGGCTTGAGAGTAAAACCAGTAATGGCCTCAGGCGCTTACCACCACTTTCAATAATGTATTGGGCGATTTTCTCCACCAGGGGAACGTCGGATGACAGCCGTTTGATGATCAGGTCGTTGACGCGGCTGAAGTCGTCCGCGACGGTGTCGTAAATACGCTGGGCTGTCATGCGGCTGGTCCGATCCCTTGTCTGGTGTTTTCGTTGGAAAAATAGGCGGGTGCCGCAATGCTAGGTATTGCTGTGATCGGTGTCAACTTGGCTTGTAAAGCGGCGGCGGTTTTCGTACAATCACGCGCCCAACTCATCCCAACCTGCGCTCCCTGCTATAGGGTTGCCGAAGCGCTTCCCTTAGAACCAGGTGGATAAGAGCAGGGATGGGTCAATCGCGGAGAACGTTAATGTACGCAGTTATTGTTAGCGGTGGTAAACAGCACCGTGTAAAAGAAGGCGAAACTCTGAAGCTGGAAAAGCTGGAAGTGGAAACAGGCGGCAACGTCGAGTTTGACCGCGTCCTGCTGATCGCTGATGGTGAGAAGGTTCAGGTTGGTGCACCGGTTGTTGATGGTGCCAAAGTGACTGCGGAAGTGGTTAGCCACGGCCGTCACGACAAGATCCAGATCATCAAGTTCCGTCGTCGGAAGCATTCCATGAAGCGTCAGGGCCACCGTCAGTGGTTTACTGAAGTCAAGATCACGGGTATCCAGGGCTAAGACCCTCGAGTAACCCCTTAGATAAGGAGGCTTGTAATGGCTCATAAAAAGGCAGCAGGTAGTACCCGTAACGGTCGCGATTCCGAGTCGAAACGACTTGGTGTGAAGCGCTTCGGCGGCGAGACTGTATCCGCGGGCAGCATCATCGTTCGTCAGCGCGGCACCCGTTTCCACCCGGGTCACAACGTTGGCCTTGGCAAGGACCACACGCTGTTTGCAACTGCAAACGGACAGGTCGTGTTTGAGGTAAAGGGTCCGGAGAACCGTAAGTTCGTGAGCATCGTTCCGGCTGCGTAAGCAGCGGCGATCTCGGGTTCTGTCGAACCTTCGGTGGCCCTGATATGATTTGATATCAGAGCTACCTGGAGCCCCGCATAGCTTCCATGAGGCTGCGGGGCTTTTTAGTTTATGCGCAGGGCGCAAAGGGTTGATTGATGAAGTTCGTAGACGAAGCCACCATCATTGTAGAAGCGGGCAAGGGCGGCCATGGTTGCCTGAGTTTCCGTCGTGAAAAGTACGTGCCCAAAGGCGGACCCGATGGTGGTGACGGTGGCGACGGTGGCTCTGTGTATCTGGAGGCCGACAGTGCGCTCAATACACTGATCGATTACCGGTTCCAGCGTAAACACAAAGCCGAGAATGGCCAGCCGGGCTCAGGCCGCAACTGCACTGGCATCAAGGGCGACGACCTGGTGTTGCCGGTGCCGGTAGGCACCACGGTTGTGGATATGGATACCCACGAAGTGCTGGGGGATCTGACTCGTGCCGGGGAGCGCCTGAAGGTGGCCCAGGCCGGTTTTCACGGGCTGGGTAACACTCGCTTCAAGTCCTCGGTCAACCGCGCCCCGCGTCAGACTACAAAAGGCTCCGAGGGTGAGCTTCGCAACCTGAGGCTGGAGCTGAAGGTACTGGCGGATGTCGGTCTTCTGGGTATGCCCAATGCCGGTAAGTCTACCTTTATTCGTTCCGTGTCGGCTGCCCGCCCCAAGGTGGCGGACTATCCGTTCACCACCCTGGTGCCCAATCTCGGTGTGGTCAGCGTGCAGGCTCATCAGAGCTTCGTTATTGCTGATATTCCGGGCTTGATTGAAGGTGCGGCGGAAGGCGCGGGGCTGGGAATCCGTTTCCTCAAGCACCTGGTGCGCACACGCTTGCTGCTGCATCTCGTGGACGTGGCGCCTTACGACGGGTCTTCGCCAGTAGAAAGCGTACGTGCGATTGAGCACGAGCTGGAAAAGTTCAGCGAAACCCTCGCCAGTCGCGAGCGTTGGCTGGTTCTGAACAAAGTAGATATGGTCTCTGAAGAAGACCGTGAAGCGCACTGTCGGGCCATCATCGATGAACTTGACTGGAAAGGTCCTGTATTCAGCATCTCCGCACTCAGCGGCGAAGGCACCAAGCCGTTGACTCAGGCCGTCATGCGCTGGATAGAAGATCAGGCCCAGGAAGAAGCGGAAAACCCCGAGTTTGCTGAACGCGAAGCTGCGCGCCGCCGGAAAATGGACGAAGAGGCGCGAGCGAGAATTGAAGCCGAGCGGCAGATCCGCCGCGAAGCCCGTCAGGATGACGATGATGACGACGACTTCGATGACGATGATTACGATGTAGAAGTGGTCTACGCGCCTGAGTAGCGGGTTATGTCGTCAGAGTTAACTGCCAAAGTATTGTCGGACAGGCGAGGGCCTTGCTGGTGGATCGTCAAAAACATGGATGTTTTTGTCGAGCGTACATGGACGTATTCACCGCGTATCCGCCAGCAAGGCCCCCGCCTGTCCGCTCCCTGAGCTGGAATGTAATGAGTACACGCACCCAATTACGTCATGCCCGTCGCCTGGTAATAAAAATCGGAAGCGCCTTGCTAACCAACGATGGCAGAGGTCTGGATGTTGCTGCTCTCGGGTTGTGGGTGGACCAGATTGCAGAGTTGGTCACTGCTGGCGTTGAAGTGGTGGTGGTGTCTTCGGGCTCTGTGGCTGAAGGTATGAGCCGACTGGGCTGGACAGTTCGCCCTGAGCAACTGCATGAACTTCAGGCTGCAGCCGCCGTTGGTCAGATGGGGCTGGTGCAGACCTGGGAAGCCCAGTTCAAACGACATGATTTGCACACCGCACAAGTCCTGCTGACCCACGATGACCTGTCTGATCGCAAGCGCTACCTCAATGCCCGCAGCACCTTGAGAGCGCTGCTCGATTTCGGCGTGGTGCCCATCGTTAACGAAAACGACACCGTCGTCACCGACGAAATCCGTTTTGGCGACAACGACACCTTGGGCGCGCTGGTGGCCAACCTGATCGAAGCCGACGGATTGATCATCCTCACCGACCAGCTCGGCCTGTTCGACAAAGACCCCCGCAAAAATCCCGATGCCCAGCTGGTCGACGAACGGCGCGCCAGCGACACCGAGCTCGATGCCATGGCGGGTGGTGGTGCTGGCGTGCTGGGCCGCGGCGGAATGCAAACAAAGGTCCGCGCCGCCCGCCTGGCTGCCCGATCCGGCGCCTTCACCGTCATCGTCGGTGGCAGAATCGAAAAAGCCATCTCTCGCCTGCGCGACGGCGACAGCATCGGCACCCTGCTGCTCCCCGAGCAGGGTCGAATCGCCGCCCGCAAACAGTGGCTCGCCAGCCACCTTCAGACCCGCGGCAAGCTCACCCTTGATCAGGGTGCTGTCAACGTCCTCTGCCGCGGTGGTCGCAGTCTTTTACCGGTTGGCGTAAAAAGCGTTTCCGGTCAGTTCCGTCGGGGTGAAATGGTCTCCTGCGTCGACGAAAGCGGCAAAGAAATCGCCCGCGGCCTGGTCAATTACGATGCTGACGAAGCCAGAGCCATCGCTGGCCGCTCCAGCAACCGGATAACGGAGGTTCTGGGTTACATCTCAGACGAAGAAATGATCCACCGCGACAACATGGTGATTGTGTAGGCGAGTAAGATAATCGGCAGGCACAAAAAAACCGGCCCATCAGGCCGGTTTTTTCATTCAGGTTCCGAAGAAGCGTTATGCGCTCTTCAGAGCCTTGATGCGGGCGCTCAGACGGCTCTTCTGGCGAGCAATCTTGTTCTTGGCGAACACGCCTTTGTTGACCATGCTGTCCATAATCGGCTGAGCCTTCTGGAGAGCAGCTTGTGCTTCTTCTGGCTTGCCGGCCTCAATGCTGGCCTGGACCTTCTTGATGTAAGTGCGCGCCATGGAACGCAGGCTGGCATTGTGCTTGCGGTTCTTCTCGTTCTGACGTGCGCGCTTCTTGGCTTGCGGGGTATTTGCCACCGTATAACTCCTGAGATCTGTGAAATCCGAAATTCGTTGTGAATCGATTCGTAAAAATCGCGGGCGCGCCAAAACCAGCGCGTCGAAATAAATGACGCGGAACTATGCCGCCAAAGCCCCAAAATGTCAAGGCTCAACGCTATTTCATCCCGGTATCTCCGGCCCCTGTGGTAAACTCGCCGCTCATCGCCGGAGAGTCCCGTTAAGGCCCTAAGGAATTACCGAAATATGGCCTGCTACATCCCGGGTACATCCAGAAACTACCGAACCATTGTCCAGGCCTAGAATGTCGTCCGAACCTGAGCAGACAGAAACACCAAAGGCGTTGCCCAAACCACCAGGGCTGTTGAGGTCATCTGGAGTCGTTGGCTCAATGACGATGCTGTCACGGGTCCTCGGTTTGGTAAGGGATATGGTGATTGCGCGTTATTTTGGTGCCGGGGCGGGCGCCGACGCGTTTTTCGTCGCCTTCAAAATCCCTAATTTTCTCCGCCGCCTGTTTGCCGAGGGTGCGTTCGCTCAGGCCTTCGTGCCGGTGCTTTCCTCGTATCGACAGCAGGAGTCCATCACCGAAGTCCGGCGTTTGGTTAACGCGGTCGCAGGCGTCCTTGGGTTGGTTCTGTTGGGCGTGACGGCAGTTGCCATGCTGGGGGCGCCGCTTCTGACCGCAGTGTTTGCGCCAGGTTTTCTGGATGACGACCTCAAGTTCGGCCTGGCCAGCGATATGCTGCGGATTACCTTCCCGTATTTGCTGCTGGTCTCCCTGACGGCGTTTGCGGGTAGTATTCTCAATAGCTACGACCGTTTTGCCGTTCCCGCGTTTACGCCAGTGTTGCTCAATCTGGCGATGATCAGCGCGGCCATATTTCTCTCGCCCCTGATGGAAACGCCTGTCATCGCTTTGGCTTGGGGGGTATTTATCGCCGGGGCGTTGCAGCTGTTCTTTCAGTTACCCTTCCTGATGCAGTTAGGGTTGATGCCGCGGCCAAAAGTGGATTACAGGCACGAAGGGGTCCGTCGCATCATGAAGCTGATGGTGCCGGCGTTGTTCGGGGTTTCTGTCAGCCAGATCAATCTGCTTCTGGACACGGTTCTTGCGTCGTTTCTGCAGACCGGCAGTGTGTCCTGGCTTTACTACTCGGATCGTCTGTCAGAGTTACCCTTGGGTGTATTCGGTATCGCTATTGCCACGGTGATTCTTCCCAGTCTGTCCCGCAAACACGCAGCGGAATCGGCAGACCAGTTTGCCGCAACGCTGGACTGGGCTGTGCGGGCGGTGCTGCTTATAGGTTTGCCTGCCGCGTTGGCCCTCGCTCTTCTGGCTGAGCCACTGATTGCGACTCTGTTCCACTACGGAGAAGTTACCGATCGCGACGTCACCATGGCGGCCCAAAGCCTGCGTGCATACTCCGCCGGGTTGCTGGCCTTCATGTTGATCAAGGTGCTGGCGCCGGGGTATTTCGCACGGCAAGACACCAAAACGCCGGTTAAAATCGGCATTATCGCGATGGTGGCCAATATGGTATTTAACCTGGCGCTGATTTTCCCCTTGGCACATGCGGGGCTGGCGTTGGCAACTTCGCTGTCTGCGTGGTTGAACACGGCGCTCCTATGGCGTGGCCTTATCCGTGAAGGCGCCTGGAAATGGCAGCCGGGGTGGACCCGCTTCCTGGTTCAGATCGGACTTGCCAATGCGGCCCTGGCTGCGGTCATCCTCTGGCTACAGCCGCCAGTGGGTCAGTGGCTGATGGCAGGCGGTCTCCAGCGGGCCACGGATATGGGTATTCTCGTAGTCTCGGGCGTCGCGGTGTACTTTATTGTGTTGGCATTGGCTGGGGTTCGGGTAAGACATTTTCGCCACAGGTAGGTTATAATCGCGCGTTTTCTCACCAGTGAAACCATACACCGCTGGCAAACAAAGGTTCGCTTTACATGCGTCTGATCCGGGGCCTGACCAACCTGAAAAGCCTTTCGCAGCAGGACGAAGCTCCGCTCGCGAACGGGTGCGTTGCCACCATCGGGAATTTCGATGGGGTGCATCTTGGGCACCAGACCATCATCGACCAGGTTCATGAAAAAGCACTGGAGCTCGGCGTGCCTTCCGTGGTGATGGTGTTTGAGCCCCAACCCCGTGAGTTCTTCCAGGGCCGTGACGCCCCCCCACGGTTGATGCCGTTCCGGCAGAAATTTGAATTGCTGCTGGCGTCTGGCATCGACGTTGTCCTGTGTTTGCGTTTTAACGAGCGGTTCCGGAGTTACTCTGGTATGGGCTTTATTGAAGACGTTTTGATAGATGGCCTCGGAGTTCGCCATCTCGTGGTAGGGGACGATTTCCGTTTCGGTTGCGACAGGGCCGGCGATTTTTCGCTGTTGCGGGAAGTGGGTGAGCAACGCGGCTTCACGGTGGAGAATACCCGTACCGTGACGGTGCACGGTGAGCGTGTCAGCAGTACCCGAATTCGAGGTGTGCTTTCAGAGAACCGGATCAACGACGCCGAGGATTTACTGGGCCATCCTTACCGCCTCCGAGGGCGAATCGTTTATGGCCGCCAGTTGGGGCGGCAGATTGGCGCGCCCACGGCGAACATTCTGTTACCTCATATGCCGGCGCTGAAAGGGGTCTATGTGGTAAGCGCAACCCTTGAGGATGGCCGTGTTCTGGACGGCGTAGCCAACATTGGTCTGCGCCCCACGGTGGATGGTAAGCAGCCGTCCCTGGAAGTGCACCTGTTTGACTTTGCTGGCACACTTTATGGCCAGCGTCTTGATGTGGTTTTCCGCCATGCCCTGCGGGACGAGGTGAAATTCGACTCGGTGGATGACCTCAAGGAGCAGATTGCCCGTGACTTTGACGATGCGCGGGCTTGGATTGCAGGCCATGGCTCCTCAGCCACCGAACGTTGACCGACATTTAACAACCTGAGCTACGCACCATTACCATGAGCGACTACAAGCACACTCTGAATCTGCCTGAAACCGCCTTCCCCATGCGCGGTAACCTGGCCAAGCGCGAGCCGGACATGCTCCAGCGCTGGCAGGACCTGGACGTATACGGCAACCTGCGCAAGCAGCGTGAGGGGCGGGACAAGTTCATCCTCCATGATGGCCCTCCTTACGCCAATGGCAGCATTCATATCGGTCATGCGGTCAATAAAATCCTCAAGGATATGATCGTCAAATCCCGCAGCTTCATGGGTTACGACGCGCCTTATGTGCCGGGTTGGGACTGCCATGGCTTACCAATTGAGCACAAGGTGGAGCAGGAGATTGGCAAGGCGGGTGTGAAGGTGGATTACAAGACCTTCCGTCAGGCCTGTCGTGATTACGCTACCAAACAGATCGCCGGCCAGAAGGCCGATTTCATCCGCCTTGGGGTGATGGGTGAATGGGAAAAGCCGTACCTGACCATGGATCCGAAGGTCGAGGCGGGCATTGTGCGTGCTTTGGGCAAAATAGTCGCCAAAGGCCATCTGGTGCGCGGGTTCAAGCCGGTGTACTGGAGCGTGGTCGGTCAGTCTGCACTGGCGGAAGCCGAAGTTGAGTACCAGGACAAGACGTCAGTACAGATCGATGTGCGGTTCACGGTCGTAGACCAGGCGCGCGTGCTCGACCTGTTTGGTACCGACAAGGGCGAGGGTGATGTGTCAGTTGTTATCTGGACGACGACACCCTGGACCATTCCCGCCAACCAAGCTGTTTCACTGCACGCTGAGCTGGAATATGCCCTGGTACAGACCGATGCCGGACATGGACGGGAGCGTATGATCCTCGCGGCGGACATGGTGGATGGCATCATGTCGCGTTGGGGTGTTGAGAACTATGAGGTACTGGCGACTGTACCAGGCGCCACGCTGGAAAAACTGGATCTGCATCATCCGGTGTATGACAAGCAGGTGCCGCTGGTCCTGGGCGACCATGTGTCCACCGACGCTGGTACCGGCGCCGTCCACACGGCCCCCGATCATGGCATGGAAGACTTTGAAGTGGGGAAGGCCTACGGCATTGATACCATCAGCCTGGTCAAGGCCGATGGCACCTATACCCAGGCCGCCGGTGAGTTTTCTGGCGTTCACGTCTACAAGGCGGATGACCCTGTGTGTTCAGCTCTGGAACGCGAGGGCAAGTTGGTCCGGGCGGAGAAGTTCAGCCACAGCTACCCCCATTGCTGGCGTACCAAGACACCGTTGATCTACCGAGCCACCCCTCAGTGGTTTATCAGCATGGAGAAGGAAAACCTCCGTGACGACGCCCTGGAAGCCATCAAGGGTGTGCGCTGGGTGCCTGCCTGGGGGCAGAACCGCATCGAGGCCATGTTCAGGCAATCCCCGGACTGGTGTATCTCGCGCCAGCGTACCTGGGGTGTGCCGATCACATTGTTTATCCACAAGGAAACGCAGGAACTGCATCCGGATACCCAGAATCTGATTGAGGCGGCAGCGAAGGAAATCGAAAAGGGCGGTATTGACGCCTGGTACGACATCGATACCACTAAGCTGCTGGGCAGTGATGCCGACCAGTATGAAAAGGTGTTGGATACCCTGGACGTATGGTTTGATTCCGGAGTAACCCACGAATCCGTGCTGCGTCCCCGCACCGAACTGGGTCAGTTCCCGGCAGATATGTATCTGGAAGGTTCAGACCAGCACCGTGGCTGGTTCCAGTCGTCCCTGAAAACCTCCATCGCGATGAATGGCGTGGCGCCGTATAAGCAGGTGCTGACCCATGGCTTCACCGTCGATGGTAAGGGCCGCAAGATGTCCAAGTCCCTGGGCAACGTGATCGCGCCCCAGGAAGTGATGAACGAGCTGGGTGCCGATATCCTGCGTCTATGGGTGTCCGCGACCGACTACAGCGGTGAAATGACGGTTTCCAAGGACATCCTCAAGCAGACTGCGGACGGTTATCGTCGTATCCGGAATACCGCTCGCTTCCTGCTCAGCAACCTCACCGGTTTCGATCCGGAGCAGCATGCCGTTGCGCCAGAGGATATGATCGCGCTGGACCGCTGGATGGTCGACAAGGCCCTGCAGCTGCAGACGGAGCTGCATGAGGATTACCAGAATTACGCGTTCCTGCGCATCTACCAGAAGGTGTACAACTTCTGCGAGGCCACCCTGGGCGGGTTCTATCTGGATATTATCAAGGACCGGCAATACACCACTCAGGCCGACAGCCGCGAGCGTCGCTCCTGTCAGACGGCCCTGTTCCATGTGGCAGAAGCGCTGGTGCGTTGGATTGCGCCGATCCTGAGTTTCACGGCCGATGAAATCTGGCAGCACCTGCCCGGTAAGCGTGGCGATACCGTGTTCTACGAAACCTGGTATGAAGGCCTGACAGCACTGCCGGGCGACGCCGAACTGGGCCGTGATTACTGGAGCCGTATTTACAGCGTTAAAGAAGCGGTGAATAAGTGCTTGGAAGAGGTTCGTGGCAGGGGAGAAATCAAAGGTTCCCTCAGTGCGGAAGTGACTCTCTACTGCGAAGGCGACCTTGCCAAGGATCTGCAGTACCTTGGTGAAGAGTTACGCTTTGTGCTGATTACTTCGGAAGCCACGGTAGCACCGGTGTCTGACGCCGGCGACGCGGAGCCGACGTCCCACGAGGGGTTGCTTGTAAAAGTAAACCCCGCCGGACACGCCAAGTGTGAACGCTGCTGGCATCATCGGGCCGATGTCGGTCAGAGTGAGCAGTATGGCGACCTGTGTGGTCGTTGTGTGACCAACGTGGAAGGGCAGGGCGAGTCCCGCTCGTTCGCCTGATGGACGTCGCCTTGTGGAAAGCGTAATGACCAATACGGAAGAAACCGGCTCCAAGCTCCGCTGGCTCTGGCTGGCGGTGCTCGTTATCGTGCTGGACCTTGGGAGCAAGGCCATGGCTACGGCCATGCTGACCTATGGCAACCCGGTACCGGTAATGCCACTGTTCAATCTGACCTTGCTGCACAACACCGGTGCGGCGTTTAGCTTTCTGGCCGGTGCCGCAGGTTGGCAACGCTGGTTTTTTGTCTCCCTGGCACTGGTGGTCAGCGTAGTTCTGGTTGTATGGCTGAAATCCCTGCGGCGCCATGAAACCTGGTCGGCGATTGCCATCGTATTAATCCTTGGCGGCGCGCTGGGTAACGTTTACGACCGCGTTGTTCATGGCTACGTGGTCGACTTCCTGCATTTTTACTGGAACGGCTACCATTTTCCCGCTTTTAACATCGCAGATACGGCCATCACTATTGGTGCCGGTATGATGATTCTGGATATATTCCGCAAGCCCCGGGAACCGGATGCGGACAACAGGAGCGACAATCGCTGATGAAAGAACTTCCCGTAGATCAGGGCACTCGCGTTACGCTTCATTTTGCGTTGAAGTTCAGTGACGGTGAGATCATTGATTCCACTTTCGAGAAAGAGCCGGCAACACTGGAGATTGGTGACGAGAACCTGCCGGAAAATTTTGAGGCCTACCTGATGGGTATGACGGCGGGCGACCGCAATAGCTTCGAAGTACCTCCTGAAAAGGCCTTTGGGCAGCATAATCCGAGTAACGTGCAAACGTTCAAGCGGAGTGAGTTCAGCGCGGACATGGTGCTTGAAAAGGGGGTCATGATCTCATTCGCGGATGCGCGTCAAAGTGAGTTGCCGGGCGTCGTTAGCCGTGTGGAAGGGGATCAGGTCGAGGTGGACTTTAATCACCCTCTGGCGGGGCGTACACTGACATTTGAAGTGGAAATTATTGATGTGGAGCCTGTTGGTCGGGCCCACTAAACGCATTTTGGTCCTCCCGCAGGCTTCTGCAAACTTGTTTGATATCTCAGGGCAATTCTATGCAAATCCGACTCGCTAATCCTCGTGGTTTCTGTGCCGGTGTCGACCGCGCTATCGAAATAGTGAACCGTGCCCTGGATGTCTTTGGTGCGCCCATTTACGTGCGCCATGAAGTGGTGCATAACAAATTTGTGGTGGACAATCTGCGCAACCGCGGCGCTATCTTTGTGGATGAGCTGGAAGAGGTGCCGGACGACAAGCTGGTGATCTTCAGTGCCCATGGTGTGTCCCAGGCGGTGCAGAATGAAGCCGCGCGTCGGGGGTTGAAGGTGTTCGACGCAACCTGTCCTCTGGTAACCAAGGTTCACCTCGAAGTGATGAAGTACAGTCGCGATGGGCGTGAATGCATCCTCATTGGCCACCATGGTCATCCAGAGGTGGAAGGCACCATGGGGCAGTATGACCATGGCAACGGTGGCGATATCTATCTTGTGGAAGACGAGAAAGACGTTGCCGAACTGGTCGTGAAAGATCCGTCCAGGCTGTCTTATGTAACTCAAACCACGCTTTCCATGGACGACACCGCCCGAGTCATCGATGCCTTGCGTGAAAAGTTCCCGGACATTCAGGGTCCTCGCAAAAACGATATCTGCTACGCCACGCAGAACCGTCAGGATGCTGTGAAGCAGTTGGCCGGTGACTGTGACTTAATGCTGGTAGTGGGTTCGCCGAACAGTTCCAATTCCAATCGATTGCGGGAGTTGGCCGAGCGCATGGGAACGCCTGCCTATCTTATAGACCAATCAAATCAAATAGATCCGACGTGGCTCGAGGGCAAGCAATCCATTGGCGTGACTGCTGGCGCGTCTGCCCCGGAAATACTGGTCAATGAGGTAATTGCGCGTTTAAGGGAGCTTGGCGGCGAGGTGCCCGAAGAGATTGAGGGCAGGGAGGAGAATATCGTTTTCTCGATGCCTAAAGAATTGCGAATCGATGCCATCGAAGTCTGATTGTGATGGCATCGTTCGTGTCATATTCGTTTACCAGCACCCTGTTGCCTGGTCTGCGCCGCGATTACCCTGTTCATCCAGCGTAAGAGTTCCACAATCATCGTCTGTCTGAGGTCCGGTTGGAACTGCCTGCAAGGTAAACGCATTCCGGGCTACGTTCCCCACAAAGCTGATATCGTAGAACGCGTCTCCGTTCTGCGGCGACTGATCGAATGGCAAAACAGGATTATTACCCCCATCGCGATAATCAAAACCGTTGGAGTATCGACGCTCCATCCATTGGGTGAGTTCTAGCAGGTCTGCCTGCGCAGTTGTTCGTCGGGTTTGCTCCATCTGGCTCTGATAAAGAGGAAGCGCTATTGCTGCGATGATGGCAATGATCGCGACCGCAATCATCATCTCGATCAACGTAAAACCTGAGTTCGAGTGAGTCTTCAAAATCGTTATCCCTCTTAGTTTACTAGTGGTCGCCATTCCCGCCTGGTCAGTTCAGGACTTCTACTTTTTGTACCAGACGAGCACCAGTTTGTTGATCTGCGACGCCTCCGAGCTCCAGCTTGAGACGATCACCCTCTACGAGCCGCTGGACGACTTGTTCCCGGGACCATGAGGCACCGTTGAAGGTAATGACACGTTCCAGCACGAACGAATTATCATCAACAATCAGTATGAAAGAGTCGGGATGGACAGAATTCACCGTTCCCTCAAAAGACACGGTTCTGAGGGACATAGGATTGCCGTCGACAACCTCATCATCCGCTTGAGCGGATGATGCCAGAAATCCACTTGTAATAGCTGTAAGAGCGAATACGGCGATGACAAGAACTCTGTGTAATTGAAACGGTAGTAAGCGAGTAATCATAGTCTTTTCCTGCTACTCAAATAAAAGATAGGAACACTGTTCTAGGTGTGAGGCAGCTTCTTAACGAAGCTGCTCCCAAGTCTGTCGTCCAATGCTTGAGTCAAGAGACCGGGCGCAGAGTCCGTCTTCACAGGGATCTCCCGGTGAGAGTTTATTGGGATCCAGTCCCGGTATCACCACTTCTGCGTCGCCGTCTTCGGTTGCGATTGTACGGTTTTCACCGCCGTAACCCACCTGAATGCCGCTTGGAGCATAGCCGCCTACGATATCACCCGCGTTGAAGGTACCATCGCTGTTCAGGTCGAAGACGGGGGTCTCAGAAGGAACGCCGGTTGTCAGTTTGAGATCCATAATAAACCCGGTACGTCCACTTCCGCAGGGGTCATCATCAGGGATGACGGTAGTGAATCGAACCCGATCCGGGTTTACACCAAACGGGAAGGTAGCCCGGCTGATAACTCGCTCTCCCTGTTTGTTTGAGTTGTAGGCAAGGTCCAGGTACCAGCCTTGCTGATTTGTCGACTGGTTGCTAGAGGTTTCCCGAACAGTAAAGCTGTTGGTACCGTTCCCTGACGCCCTATTCACAACGACATCTTCCTGTCTGGTGATGGTCTGTTGCACCAGATCATCTCGTTCGAGCCCTGACGCAGTCAGGTCGTCTTTTATGGCATACAGTGTCTGGACATCGTAGTCACCTTCGTCGCCGTTTCGCAGGAAGCTACCGGTACCGAACGCCGCTACGAGTTCGTCATTGTTGTTGGGGTTGAGTGCGACCCGGGGCGCAACAGTGATTGGTTGGCTGTTACCCGCTGGGCTCTTAGCGGTGAATACTTTGGTTGCATCCCACCCGTTAGCGCCCCCGGTAAGGTCGAATCGCCAAAGATTGCCTAACAGATCGCCAGCGTAGGCATAACGGGTGATGGCATCTGTCTCCGGAAAACTGGTGATGGTAGCGGAGGCAAGGCCGTTTGAGTTCGCAGCGCTACCGGCTCCGGTTTGGAGTTCTTTGACGAGGTTGCCGGTTTCCAGGTCAACAACAAACAGACTGGATTGACCGCTGGCCCCGTTGTAGCCATTTCCAAAAATGGCTACCCAGGTTCCATCGTCGAGGCGGGAAATCTGCGGATCGGTAACGCCGTATCCGAGATTCGGATGTTGGAACTCCCACAACACATCATCTGCTGGAGAGAATGATCCTGGTTCGGTTATATCAAGCGCAAATACTGTTTTGCCGCCTTTGCCCATAGTTCCCAAAAGCACAGTTCGCCACTCGGCGGAACCGTTTCCGTCCTTATCAATATAGGCATCCTGTACTCGTGGTGTGCCATCCATGAAGTATTTGTGGTTGTAGTTGGGCTTCATCAGCTCTGAAATGCGCGCATATGTATTCGAGCCCGAGGGGAGCAGCAGTTCTGATGGAATATAGCCGAAGAGCTCTTTACCGGTTTCGCCATCAAAGGCGTGCAATATGCCGTCGTTGGCAGGCACATACAGAGCATCGATCCGGTTCTGGTACGTGGACGTAGATCGGAACGTACCGTATTTACTACCTTCGGTACCGCCAAGGCGAGCAAAGCCGTAGTTGGTTTTACCGACGAACTGGGGGTTCGCGTTGATCACATCACCCAGAAGCCTAAGCACAGTATTACCTCCAGCGTCAGTGCCCTGCCGGCTTCGGAGAGTTGCGTGAGCGTCATTGTCGCCATGAAGCCAGGCCAGTCGATTATGGCCAAGGTTATCTTGAGTGGCGTTCAGTGTTGGATCGGCATTCAGCGCATCGCGTTGAGCAGCCGAGAGGTTAGAAAGAGAGCTGGCCGATGCGAATTCCAGGTCAACGCCGCTACTTCCATTGTGGGTGATCAATTTCCGGTCTGTCGGGAGCGTCTGTCTCAGAATTTCTTCGGCATCCCAGAGCTGTTTGCCCTGGTCGAAGCTGAACCCTGACAAAGTGCCGGACCAATCTTCACTGCGGAAGCCCGCAAAGAAGCCCAGCGAGTCAGCGCGCAAGACTGCTGAACTGACAGCTGCGGATGAGGCAGATGTCTGTGAGCGAGCAATTACATCACCAAGGAAATTCTTGATTTCGTCGGCGAACTCCTTCGGGTTCTGTGCGCTCGCGTAGCCTCCGCGGCCATTGATAGCGGCATGGAGCAAGTCATCGATATTCTGAGGGCTCCGATCTGAACCGGGTTCAGGCCAGTTAATGTTGATTCCGCTGTCTGGGTCGAGTGCAGCAAGTGCATCGGCCTCCTTGATGTCGCCTGTGACGCCTAGCCCGATCGTGAAGGTTGTCATGTGCTGCCAGAATGCCGGGTCGGTCGATGTGACGGGGACCTTGTTACCGAGGTCTGTGCGCAGATCGTTTTTCCAGTACTGCATCGCAACATCCGCCAGAGTGTTGGAATGCCCGTCGGTAAATGGCGACACGGCTGTGTAGTTGAAATCGGAGCCATCGGGGTCCGGATTGGTGTAGGACGGTCCCGGCGTATTGTCGACATTTCCGACAGAGGGGCTGCTTCCGTTCCAGATACCGTCGGTCATAATAAGGGAGAAGCTTTGGCGACATTCAATGTGTGCGGTACTGTCATTGGTACCAGGAGTTTCTCCCCATGGGCCCTGATTGTCCGTGCGGGAATAGTACTTGCCGACATCCCTGAGCGCCGTTCTCAGTGGGGTGCCACCGTTTACACTCTTGTTGTGAAGCCAGGTTAGAAATTGCTGGCGGCGAGCGGCTGTGTATGGACGCACTCCACTGACAAGGGTATCTGTGTCGTTTACGCCATCAATAGTGTTGTTGTTGACGTTAATAGCGCCATAGCCAACCCGGATATTGTCTGGAAGATCAAAGAAGGCTTCCGTAATACCCGATTTGGCCGCCAAGGTCCGCGTGCTGTAATAGGAAAACCAGTTTGCATAGTTTTGTTTGATGTCGGCGGAGGCATTGTTCAGCAAAATGGGGGTATAACAGTCGTCTTGTCGGGGATTATTATCGCAACTCGTGGACGAGTTGAACTGCATGTAAAAGCCTTCCTCAATGCTACCGATGCTGTCGAAGCGAATATATTCACTCAGATCATCGGCCCCATCGGATTGATCAAATCCGTTTACCCAGGCGTTGGTGTAACTCGAATTTGGATAACGAGAGCTGCCATCCGGTTTGAAAGGAGGCTGATAGGTTATTGTCGGGTCGTAATAGACCTTGTTTACCCGACTGGAGTAGTAGTATCGATTGCCGCTATTACCACTGAGGTTGTCTGGCATGTAACGCCACGCCATGGACCCTGAGTCGTCATACACAAACACCAGGTTTGAATCGACTGATTCCTTCAGAAACAGTGGTACCTGAGCCAGGTTGACCTGTGCCATGGCGGATTGCATGGTGCAGATTGAGAACAAAAGGCTGGCACTAAAAATGCCCAGTTTTGAGTAACTTGAGCGCTTGTGCGATGCTTTCTTGAGCGTTTTCATGGCAAACTCTCCAGTTGGAGTCAGCAATTCATTGTGATGTTTGTCAGACGGCGAAGTTCAACACAAGCCGACGTTTACTCTGGTGGTAACAAAACCGTAGATTGTAAAACGGTAACCG
Source organism: Marinobacter sp. DS40M6 (assembly GCF_028581595.1). Lineage (NCBI taxonomy): Bacteria > Pseudomonadati > Pseudomonadota > Gammaproteobacteria > Pseudomonadales > Marinobacteraceae > Marinobacter > Marinobacter sp. DS40M6. Next base: position 188,379 of record NZ_JAFCAE010000008.1, read on the forward strand.
CTTCGTCACTTCCACCCTGGGCTCTTGACGTTGCCAGGTAGCGTTCGAAGCAGGGTTGTCCGGGTTCGATCGGGCACACATCCGCAAGGCGCGCAAGGTGGTAGGCGGGCTGTGCGCTTACATCCGGGCCGGCGACCCCTGTGCCGGACCGGGCAGGGTTGTTGCCATCCCACTCCCACGGACTGTCGAGCATTGCCTCGCTAAAGGCTGTCACACGGGTACCTGGGGTATTCAGGATATCGTTTTCACTTTGTCGTAATGCAGCTTCTGAAGCCTGAAACGAAATTGCGCTGTCGTGAGCGTTGCTCGCCATTCGCTCCTGCATTACGGATCCCTGCATACCCCCGATGGCTAGCAGGGAGATCAGCAGCAGCATGACAAGCGCGACAATCAACGTCGCCCCGCGCTGGCGCATATTGAGGGGGCTAACGCTATCCATGGACTGTCTCACTCGATTCCGGGTCGCTTTCATTACATTCTCCCCCTGAGTGCGGTGGTGCTGACGGAGATGAGTCGTACACGTCGGTCTCCGTTGTTTGCCTGGGAGACTTCACTGCCAAGCATGTCAAAATTGCGATTGTTCTCTTCTTCCAGAACTTCGTCCTGGCTGCGGGTCATGACCGAGAATCGAACGCTCACGATGGTGTTCCAGTCGACCACCTCGTCGGCGGGGACATAATCATCTGCAGCGCTGGTTCCACCGGTATCTTCGCCATAGAGGATTTGCAGTGTTTCAACGCCGGAGACCAGTTCTTGGGGGGGCTGGAGAGGTGTCATCATGCGCCTGAACAGGGCGGGTTCGCCGTTGGTGCCCTGGCCAATGTAATAAGCCATTGACGTAAACTGGTAGACTCTGGTCTGAGGGTCGTAATTCAGGTTGAAGTTATTGCCGTTGTTCCCCGGGTTGACATTGCCACCGGCCATAGTAACGGAGCTGGAATTAGCGTTGTTGCTCTTCTGGAACATTTCGCCTTCGGAGCAGTCGCCACGGGTTGCTAGAACAACTGATTCGGCCTCCACTCCAGAATTGTCTGCCAAGTTAATGCTGTTACCATTCTGGGGGTTAGCAGAGTTTACGGGCACACCAAGAGAGGTCAGGGCGTTGACAATAATGACATCAGAGTTGGTGATCACTGAGCCGGCAAGGTCAGCAGGCAGGTTTGCACCTGCGGTACCCGAAGCCCAATTACCGGCGCCGGGCGTTGCCATGGCGTTTGCCAGCGTGACGCTATCGCCTGGGCCGGTTCCCGTATACTCCCATCCCTGGAGTGCCTGGTCCAGTGGCACTACTAGGCCGCCATTTAGGCGGTTGTCGACAACCTGGTCAAGCGGCCTGCCCATTTCCGCGAGGCATCCGAAACTGCCCGCTGAACGGAAATCCGGTGTCAGGACGGCGGAAACAAATCGGGTGCTTTCCTGCGCGTGGGCAAGGCCCTGCGTCTGACGATAGGTTTCATTACCGCTCAGATAAATTTGGATTACTCCAAGGGTAAGAATGAGGCCGAGAGCTGTTGCAATCAGCAGCTCAACCAGCGACAGGCCTGATTGGCTGGCCCCAGGACGAGTATCGGGGGCAGAGGGAGCGCGGAACTTTGACATGATCAAATCTGAGTCCTCACTACTACAGGGTTCATGGCCTGGTCGTTCTGGTTCCAGTCTATGGTGACTGTAACCACGTTGGTTAAGGGATCGACTGCAACGGTACGCTCAGCTTCTGGAAGAAGACAGGCGAGGCTGTTTTCCCAGGCGGCAATGTCGTTGGCTGCAACGGTTGCATTTGCCGGTACGAAAGACGTGGCGCAATCACCACCATCAGCGCCCTGCGCGTCGTCCTGAGCCAGGGCATAGTCACCGGGGTTGTCGGAATTCGCACGAATTCGGTCCAGCAGGTCTTCCGCGAGCAGGACCGCTTGGCTCCGGCTCTGGGACTGAGAGTTCATTTGCAGGGAAACGACCTGTGTTGAAGCAACGCCCAGTATGCCGATGGCAAGGACCAAGACTGTAATGAGTATCTCAATCATGCCAAGACCGGACTGGTGTCTCGGGGAAGCCAGGCCGGAGCGGTGCTTAGAGGTCTGAGTCATAGTTGGAGTCACGGGCATACTTCTCCGTCATCTACTTCGGTTCGTCCAACCGGGCTTACCCGGATCCTTCGGAAGGATATGTCACCACTGGTACAGCCGACCGGAGCGACGGTAAAGGTTTGAGCAGTTTGTGGAACAAGAAACCCGCGCCGATCAAACACCAGATCGCCTACGCTTTCAGTAAAGGTAAGATTACCAGGTGACTCGAACCCGCGAATCTGGTCATTGGTGCAGTCCCCGGCGTCATCGCCTTCGTGCACACACCAACCGCCCCCCAGTCCACCATCGGTACTGAACGTGACGTTTGTGCCGCGTTTGATGGCTTCTGTTCTTGCAAGTTTAATGGATGACACCAGCAAGTTCGTGCCGGTTACCAGCCGATTGCTTTCTATCAGCCTGCCAAAGCCGGGGAGCGCAACAGTCGCAATGATCGCGAGAATGACCATCGTGATGAGTAGTTCTATGAGCGTGAAACCTGCGGTTCTCTTCAACATGCCAAATTCCGTTGGTAAGCCTCAGGTTAGTAAACCAAAGGCGCCATAGATATGCATCGCCTATTCGATGAACGGTCGAACATCCGGTATGGGCGGTATTCGGCGGCTGAAGATGAGGTTTCGGTCACACTCTGGGGGCGACCATCGGGCCTTTGTTCATGGGCCAGGGCAGGTGATGGTCGTTCCCCAGGGAAGTCTGATTTCCCCATCCCCGTCTTCGTCATGGAGTGTCCGAATGCGGCCGCCAATATTGAGGGCCAGGTAACTCATGTCAAATCTTCCGTTGGTTGATGCAGAACACGCGACAAGGCTTCCCATGGTGCCGTGACTCATACCTTTGGCAGATAGCTGGAAGTAGCCTCTTCCGGCTGTTCGGGAATAGAGGCTGGACTGCCCCCTCGTGAGCGTGAACACCCGGTGGACTTTTCCCGCATCCGGTCGCTTGTCGTTGTTTCTGTCTGGAAAGACGGAGACGGCGTTATTCCAGTCATCGGTACACCTCAGCGCGGGAGACAGCGGGCACACGGTGGTCAGGGTTTTCTGGTGGACGGCGTAGGATCGTGCGACGGCAAACATCCGGCGAGTGTCGTTGATCACATCGGTGTGGCGCGTTGAGGAGATAAGCCGAGTCCAGGAGGTGCTGGCAATTCCGGCGAGCATTGCGACCAGCGCGAGCGTGAGAATAAGTTCAACCAGGGTGAAGCCCCTGGTTCGGGCAGGGTATCGCATAGTCAACATCCATGTTGGTGGCTTGGTCTGGGCGCTTTTTTACATCCTGTAGAAAAGCGACATGAATTCTACCGTATATCAATGAACGGTGGTTACCGACGAGAGAATTCTGAGATACCGTTCACTCCATTCCCAGCTTCTTGAGGCGGTACCGAAGCGCTCGAAAGCTGATTCCCAGACGCTTAGCGGCCGCCGTTTTATTCCATCGGGTGGCTTCCAGAGCCTTCTCGATGGCTTGTCTCTCTATGTTCTCCAGGTAGTTTTCCAGGTCAATCTCGCCATCGGGCACCGGGGCAGTCTCGTCATCGTTGGCCTCGCCTTCCGCGATAACCTGGGTGGGGGACGACGCCGTCTGTACACCATTTCCCAGGTGCAGATCGCCGGCATCAATTTGATCGGCATCGCAAAGCGTAAAGGCGCGCTCCAGAACATTTTCGAGTTCCCTTACGTTGCCCGGGAAATCGTACTGTTTGAGCCGCCCGATGGCGCCCTGGGTTAGCGAGGCGGGTTCGCATTCATATTCTTTACCGATTCTTTCGAGAATGTGGCGAGCAAGCAAGGAAATGTCGTCTGGTCGTTCCCGCAGAGGAGGCACAGCCAGTTCAATGACGTTGATCCGGTAGAAAAGGTCTTGCCGAAAAATGCCTTCCTGAACCAGATCTGGAAGGTTCTTATGGGTCGCGCTGAGTACCCGGATATCCACCGGAACTTCCTTGGTATCGCCAACCGGGCGGACAGCCTTTTCCTGAATTGCCCTCAGGAGTTTTACCTGCATTGCCAGAGGCAGGTCAGCAACTTCGTCCAGAAACAAAGTGCCACCGTTGGCAGATCGAAACAGGCCGTCTTTGTTTTCAACGGCCCCGGTAAAGCTGCCCTTTTTGTGCCCAAAAAATTCACTCTCCATCAGTTCAGAGGGGATGGCTCCACAGTTGACAGCTATAAAGGGACCGTCGCGGCGAGGACCCTGCAAATGAATCATTCTTGCGACCAGTTCTTTACCGCTACCCGATTCCCCGCTGATGAAAACAGGTGCCTGGCTCCTGGCCAGTTTCCGAGTTTGGCTTCGGAGTTTTTGAATTTCTGTTGATTTGCCGAGTAACAGACCCGGTTCATCGTCAGTGTCCTGAGTGTTGGCTTCGGCCTCCGACAACCGGAGAGCACTGTTGACCAACTCCCGAAGCCGCGGAAGCTCAACCGGCTTGGACACAAAATCGAAGGCACCGGCCTTCAGGGATTCAATGGCCGTATCCATGTTGCCGTAGGCCGTGATTACAGCCACAGGGGTACAGGGCGTATTCTGCTGTATCCAGTGCACAAGCTCGATGCCGTTGCCATCGGGCAGGTTCATGTCTGTCAGGCAGAGTTGTGGTTTGTGTTCACCCAGAAGCTTCTTCGCGCAGGTGATGTCTGGCGCGGTCAGGGTTGTTATTCCCATACGGCTGAGTGTGATTTCCAGAAGGTCCCGGATGTCGGGTTCGTCGTCTACGATCAGGGCGGTATGAGTGGTCATTGGATTGTTATCGGTTCCATGTCGTTATTCAGACTACCGGGCTTCCGGATTTGTTAGATCATCCGTCCATGGTGGGCGAATGTAATGCGGAAACAACAGCCGGGCTGGTTGTCCTCTACCAGGGACAGGTGCGCCTGATTAGCCTCGCACAGTTCTCGAGCCAGATAAAGGCCGAGTCCCGTCCCACTCTTGTCGGTTGTGAAAAAAGGTTCAAAAACAGACACGCGGTGCTCCGGAGCGATGCCCGGGCCGAAGTCGCGAACATCCACGTAGGCGCGCTCGCCATCGGCGGTCACACCTGCATACAGTTCTATGCGCCGTTCGCCGGTCGCCTGTTTACTATACCGGAGGCCATTGTCACAGAGGTTGACCATCACCTGTTCAATCTGGCTGACATCAAAGCGCGCCAGGGGTAGGTTGCGTTCGGTGCGAAGCAGAATCTCGTCGGATTTCTGGTGTTCGTTACTCTGGGTTTGCAGGTAATCGTCGCGGAACGCGGATAACCATTTGTCGACGTCAATGAGGTCGGTGTCGGCAGCGCGTCGTCTCGACAGGTCAAGCACATTTTCGATGATGCCGTTAACCCGTCGGGAATGCCGTTCGATGATGTCCAGCATTTTGCGATCCCCCTCATCCAGGTTGGGGGATTCGTTCATCAATTGGGACGCGTGGCTGATGGCCCCCAGCGGGTTCCGAATTTCATGGGCAATACCTGCGGTCAGCCGCCCCAGGGACGCCAGCTTCATTTGCTGGGCCTGTTGCGTCACCCTGCTCATGTCATCGATAAATACCAGGATTTGGTCGCCGCGCTGCTGATCGAGCTGAGTGAAATTGGCCTGTACCACGGGCGAGGTTTGTGTAGCCTGGAAAGGTTCTGTTCTGCGGGCAGGGTCTTTCAGCCAGGCATCGAGGCCTCTTCGGAGCGGCCGTGGCAGATTTCGTCCCCGGCTTGGTAGTTTCGAGTCCTCGGTGGCAGCGCCAAACAACAATTCTTCCGCAGCAGCATTAGCCAGGCGGATTCGCCCGAACCGGTCGAGAACAAGTATGCCGGTTCTCATGCGCTGGATAATCTGGCGATTGATCTGCTCCAGTTCGGCAATGCTGCGGGCTCGGGAACTGGCAAGCGCTTCGCTTCGCAGCATGCGCCGCGATATGTATTGGAGGATAAACGCTGCGGCAAAATAAAGAATGCCCAGGGAGCCAGCGCGAACAATTTCATCGGCGGAGTCATCAAACACCAGCACGGACCAGGCCGAGATGCCCAGAGAACAGATAGCACCCAGCGCCGCGTAGAAGGTGCCGATCCTGGTAGGGGTAAGTATGTTGCCTGCAGCCACGGAAACGATAACCAGATTCGCCAGGCCATTGGTAATGCCGGTGCTGGCAATCAGGAGTCCATGCAGGAGCAGGATGTCCATCAATATGGATACTGTGATATGGCGGCTTCTGGGCTGAAACCCTGCCAGCATTGTCAGGGCAATGAAGCCATTGATGGCGAGATAGCAGACCACCCCGGCCTGGTAATAATCCATTGCCCGGAAGCGGGAGTCGAAGTTTATAGGGTCTACAAATAGCAACGCCACCAGTATAACGCTGACGACTACACGGTAGTGGTTATAGACCCGAAACAGCCGGCCCCTCTGGTTTGAGGGTGGTGTATCGGTAATGGGCTGCTGATCAGGAGTGGTTGGTTGCGCCATCGTCCAGTGGATATCCCGCGAGAATTCTGATGTCTTGCGGGGTTATAATAGCCTTTTAATGGCAATGAGTTACAGGAGCTGCGTTATGTCCGTGCAAAAGGATGGTCAGGGGCCCGGAAAACTTCGGGTAGTGATGGCCCAACTCGATTTTCTGGTGGGTGATATCCCTGGCAATACCCAAAAGGTGATTGAGGCGACCCGACGCGCGGAACAGGAGCATCAGGCGGATCTGGTTGTGTTCCCGGAATTGTGTCTTACCGGTTACCCACCGGAAGACCTTTTATTAAGGCCCAGTATGGATGTGCGCGTTGCAGACGCGCTGGAAACCTTGCGCGGGGAGCATCTGGGCCCCGCCATCATCGTGGGGGCTCCGATACGGGAGGGCGCTCTACTTTACAACGCTGCGGTCGCCATTGAGCAGGGAAATATAACCGGTCGCTACTTCAAGCGGTTTCCTCCCAATTATCAGGTTTTCGACGAGAAGCGCTATTTTGCCAATGGCGTGGATACTCTGGTCATGGATATCAAAGGGGTGCCAGTGGGCATTACCATCTGTGAGGACATTTGGAGCGAGGGGCCGGTGGAAGACGCTGCCGCGGCAGGCGCCAGACTGGTCGTCAACCTCAATGCATCACCCTACGATATTGACAAGCAGGTGCGGCGAAAGGCTCTGGTAGAACGCAAGGCTTTTGAGAATCGGGTGGGTATTGTCTACGTCAATCTGATTGGCGGGCAGGACGAACTGGTCTTTGATGGTGGCTCTGTGGTTTACGACCATTCCGGGGTGCTTGCAGCCGAAGCACCACAGTTCAGCGAAGGGCTCTATCCGGTGGACTTCGTCTGTGAGCATCATTGCCAGCCAATCCCGCAGCCTGCCGTTGCCGAACCGTCGCTGGAGGAAAATGTCTACAAGGCCCTGGTCCTGGGAGTGCGGGACTACGTCAACAAGAATGGTTTTAAATCCGTTGTTCTGGGGCTCTCCGGCGGTATCGATTCAGCGGTGACTCTGGCTGTTGCGGCGGATGCCCTGGGGGCCGACCGGGTACGCGCGGTGATGATGCCTTTTCGCTATACCTCGGGTATGAGTATTGAAGACGCGGAAGCCGAGGCCGTGGCCCTGGGCGTTCAATACGACGTGTTCTCCATTGAGCCGATGTACGATGCCTTTATGAAAACATTGGAGGCCCCGTTTGAGGGCACGCAACCTGACACCACCGAGGAGAATCTGCAGGCCCGGCTGCGGGGCGTTCTGTTGATGTCTCTGTCCAACAAGTTCGGTTCGCTGGTGCTGACGACTGGCAACAAAAGTGAAATGGCGGTGGGCTACTCGACCCTGTACGGGGATATGGCCGGCGGCTTTGATGTGCTCAAGGACGTTCCCAAAACCCTGGTTTTTCGCCTCGCCTGGTATCGCAACAGTGTTTCGCAGGTGATTCCGGAACGGGTCATTACCCGTCCGCCGTCGGCAGAGCTGGCACCGGATCAGAAAGACGAGGATAGCCTGCCGGGATACGACGTTCTTGATCAGATCCTCAATCTCTACGTGGAGCGGGATCTCAGTGCCGATGCCATTGTGGCTCAGGGGTTCGACAGGGCGGATGTCGATCGCGTGGTGCGGCTGGTGGATATTAACGAATATAAGCGCAGGCAGGCGCCGATAGGCGTGAGAATTACCGAAAGGGGGTTTGGTAAGGATCGGCGTTACCCGATTACCAATGGCTGGAAAAGTGGAAAGTAGATTGCGGTAGGGCTGCCTGATTGCTCGGGCAGCCCTGCCAAATGTTATTCGTCGCCCATCAAGCCGAAGGTGACCACGCTAGACAGGGAGCGGTCCTCGCGTTTGAGTATGTCTGGCTGGAACTCTCCGTTCTCATTGAAGGCGGCGCTGTCCGGGAAGTTCTCTTTCAGCATCGCCACGGCATCCGTTGCTCCTTTTTTCAGATCCATGAAGCGGAACGTTTCCGCCAGGATGATCAAGGCTTCTTCGACGGACGGCGTCGTTGAATAATTTTCGATAATGTATCGAGCTCGGTTGTTCGCCGCGATGTAAGCTTCACGGCTGATGTAATATCGTGCCGCGTAAAGTTCCAGTTCAGCCAGGCGGTTGCGGATCGCAATCATGCGCTGGCGGGCATCTGGAGCGTATTCGCTGGAGGGGTAGCGGTTCAGCAGCTCGGAAAAGTCCCGGAACGCCTGGCGCTGTTCGCCGGGGTCTCTTGCCGAAACGTCCACCGGGAAGTAGCGGGCAGCCAGGCCAATATCCAGATTATAGGATGCCAGGCCTCGCATATAGAGCGCATAGTCGGCGTGATCGCTCTGTGGATTCAGTCTGAGAAAACGGTCTGCCGCCGCGCGGGCCCCTTCCAGGTCAAGATTCTGATAGCGGGCATAAATGAGGTCCAATTGGGCCTGTTCCGCATAGCGGCCAAATGGGTAGTAGGTTTCCAGATAGTCGAGGTTCTGCTCGGCTTCGTTGAAGTTGCCCGAGTTCATCGCATCGCGGGCATTTTCGTAATAGGTTTGTTCCGGCAGCACTTCTTCCTGCTTATCGTTCGATGCGCAGGCACTGATGAATAGCGCTGCGGTGGTGACTAGCAGTAATCGGACAACTGATCTCATGCCGGAATCCCGTATAATGGCAAAATTCGAAACGTCGGCCATTGTAACGGGGATCCGTTCACATGTGCAGTGGCACGCGCCGTGGATTCAGAAATTCTGACTCAAACGTAACACTCATACCGGCCCCGGGGGCTCAATGTCATCTGAAAACCGTATTATCGCCAGCTTCTCCATTCCACCGGAGCACAGCGACCGCCGCCTGGATCAGGCTGCGGCCGAACTGATGCCGGAGCACTCGCGCTCCCGACTGCAGGGCTGGATCAAAAGCGGCGCACTGACGGTCAATGGAAAAACCTGTAAGCCCCGGGACAAGGTAATGCTGGGCGACCGGCTCGATCTGGACGCGGAGCCGGAAGCGCAAGTCAGTTGGGAAGCGGAATCGATAGACCTGGATATTGTGTATGAAGACGAGCACCTGTTGGTCATTAACAAGCCTGCGGGCCTCGTGGTCCACCCGGCGGCAGGCCACGCTGACGGCACCCTGGTCAATGCCTTGCTCAACCATGCCCCGGAAGTGGAGAACCTGCCCAGAGCAGGGATTGTGCATCGTCTCGACAAAGATACGTCCGGCATCATGGTGGTAGCGCGCAGCCTGATTGCTCATACATCGCTGGTCGACCAGTTGCAGACCCGGACCATGGGGCGGGAATACGAAGCCATTGTGGTTGGCACCCTTACTGGAGGCTCGACGGTGGATGCACCGATTGGTCGCCACCCTCGTGAGCGCAAGAAAATGGCGGTCGTGCCTACCGGTAAGCCGGCGGTAACGCATTATCGCCTGGTGGAGCGCTTCGCAGCGCACACCCACGTTCGCTGTAAGCTGGAGAGCGGCCGTACCCACCAGATACGGGTGCATATGGCCCACGTGAAACATCCATTGGTGGGCGACCCTCAGTATGGCGGTCGGCTACGTCTGCCGAAAGGCACAACAGACGAATTGAGAGACGTGCTGGCAAGTTTCCAGCGGCAGGCGCTCCATGCACGCCAATTGACGTTGGAGCACCCGCAAACCGGTGAGATACTGACCTGGGAGATGCCATTGCCCGATGACATCGAGGGTCTGCTGGCCGCACTTCGCAAGCACGTTAAGGAGCTGGAGAACCATGACGTCTGAACTGCCGGTGATTGTCCCTGACTGGCCCGCTCCGGCCTGGGTTCATGCCGCATGCACGACGAGAATGGGCGGGGTCAGTCGGGCGCCGTGGCAGTCCCTGAACCTCGGCACGCATGTGGGAGATCATCCCGATGATGTTGCGAAAAATCGGTCCCTGCTTGGGCAGTGGGCTGAGCCCGGCGCCCAGTCATTCGGTTGGCTTAATCAGGTTCATGGTACCGATGTCGCTCAGTTGCCGCAGTCGGGTTCGGTCACCGCGGATGCCAGTGTGACCTCCCAGCCTGGGGTGGCATGTGTGGTGATGACAGCGGACTGCCTTCCGGTGCTTTTCTGCAACCCTGCCAGTGGCCAGGTGGCCGCTGCCCATGCTGGCTGGCGCGGTTTGTGTGGTGGCGTTCTGGAGCGAACGGTTGAGTATCTGGGTAATCCTGCTGCCGTCTTGGCGTGGTTGGGGCCAGCCATCGGTCCTGAGCAGTTTGAGGTTGGCCCTGAGGTGAGAGGGGCCTTCCTGATGAATGATTCCCAGTCGGGTGATGCCTTCATTTCCAATCCGCGAAATCCAACGCATTATCTTGCGGATATCTATGAGCTTGCCCGGCAGAGGCTGGCAATGGCAGGTGTGCTTCAGGTCTACGGTGGTGAATTCTGCACGGTGACCGATCGTGAGCGTTTTTTCTCCTATCGTCGAGACGGGCAAACCGGGAGAATGGCAAGCCTGATATTCATCTCATGACGTTCGTCAATTTTCTGACACTTTCCCGTCCGGTCTGCTTGAACTCCCACCAAACGCCCCTACATTAACTGTCAAAGCAGACGCAATGTCGCCGATGGAAGTCTTCCATCGGTTAAGTGACAGAGATTTGGGAAGACCGAATTATGAGAATCGACAAACTGACCAGCAAACTCCAGACAGCACTGGCCGACGCCCAGTCGCTAGCGGTAGGCAGGGATCACAACTTTATAGAACCCGTGCACCTGATGCAGGCGCTGATGGACCAGGAAGGCAGCTCCATCAAGCCGCTGTTGAAACAATCGGGCGCTGAGCCTTCCCGGATACGCCAGGCTGTGGCCCGGGAGATTGAAAACCTGCCGGAAGTGCAGGGCTCTGCCGGCGATGTCTCTATGTCAAACGACATGGGCCGGCTCTTCAATATTGCCGACAAGCTGGCGCAGAAACGTGGTGACCAGTTCATTTCCAGCGAATTGCTGCTGCTGGCCGCGCTAGAGGATCGGGGCAGCCTTGGGCGGGTTCTGCGGGAGCAGGGTGTCGACAAATCCGCATTGGAGCGTGCCATCGATGAGATCAGGGGTGGCGAGTCGGTTGACGATGCGTCTGCAGAAGAGCATCGCCAGGCGCTTTCCAAATACACCATTGATCTGACCGAACGTGCCGAGGCTGGCAAATTGGACCCGGTGATTGGTCGCGATGATGAAATCCGTCGGACCATTCAGGTACTGCAGCGTCGTCGCAAGAACAATCCGGTGCTCATTGGTGAGCCCGGTGTGGGTAAAACCGCAATTGTAGAAGGACTTGCCCAGCGCATTGTCAACGGCGAGGTGCCAGAAGGGCTCAAGAACAAGCGCGTGCTGTCTTTGGATATGGGCTCGCTGATTGCGGGCGCCAAGTTCCGGGGTGAGTTTGAAGAGCGCCTCAAATCCGTGCTGAATGAGTTGTCCAAGCAGGAAGGGCAGATCATCCTGTTCATCGACGAAATTCACACCATGGTCGGCGCCGGTAAAGCGGAAGGCTCCATGGACGCCGGCAACATGCTCAAGCCCGCCCTGTCGCGCGGGGAGTTGCATTGCGTGGGCGCCACCACCCTTGACGAGTATCGCGAGAATATTGAGAAAGACGCCGCCCTTGAGCGTCGGTTCCAGAAGGTATTGGTCTCGGAGCCTACCGAGGAGGACACCATAGCGATCCTCCGCGGCCTGAAGGAGCGCTACGAAGTTCATCACGGCGTGGAAGTCACAGACGGTGCCATCATCGCAGCGGCCAAGTTGTCTCATCGTTACATCGCTGACCGTCAGTTGCCGGACAAGGCCATTGATCTGGTGGATGAAGCTGCAAGCCAGATCCGCATGGAGATGGACTCCAAGCCAGAAGCGCTGGATCGCCTTGAGCGGCGTCTGATCCAATTGAAGATAGAGCGGGAGGCGTTGAAAAAGGAAACCGATGCCGCCTCCAAGAAGCGACTTTCTGAGCTCTCGGATGTCATCTCCGGTATCGAGCGTGAGTACGCGGACCTGGAAGAGGTCTGGAATACCGAAAAAGCGGCACTGCATGGTTCCCAGAAGATCAAGAGCCAACTGGAACAAGCCCGGATCGATCTGGAAAATGCCCGCCGTGCAGGCGATCTCGGGCGCATGTCGGAGTTGCAATACGGCCGGATTCCGGAGCTGGAGCGCCAACTGGATATGGCGAGCCAGGCGGAAATGATGGAGATGAAGCTGCTGCGTAACCGCGTGACCGATGAGGAAATCGCCGAAGTGGTGTCCAAGTGGACGGGTATTCCGGTTTCGAAGATGCTCGAGGGCGAACGCGACAAGCTGATGCGAATGGAGGAAGCCCTCCATGGACGTGTCATCGGTCAGGACGAAGCCGTTGAGGCTGTGTCCAACGCGGTTCGTCGGTCCCGTGCAGGACTGTCAGACCCTCACCGCCCTAATGGTTCTTTCCTGTTCCTGGGGCCGACCGGTGTGGGTAAGACCGAGCTCTGCAAAGCCCTGGCGTCGTTCCTCTTCGATACCGAGGAGGCCATGGTTCGAATCGACATGTCTGAGTTCATGGAGAAGCATTCCGTCGCTCGGCTGATCGGTGCCCCTCCGGGATACGTTGGTTATGAAGAGGGTGGCTATCTGACCGAGGCCGTCCGTCGCCGGCCCTACTCAGTGTTGTTGTTGGATGAAGTTGAGAAGGCGCACCCGGACGTATTTAATATCCTGTTGCAGGTGCTTGAGGATGGGCGTCTTACAGATGGTCAGGGCAGAACGGTGGATTTTCGCAATACCGTCATCGTGATGACCTCAAACCTGGGGTCGGACATCATTCAGCAGAAAGCGGGTGAGGAAAACTACGAGGCCATGAAGAAGGACGTTATGGACGTAGTGGGTACTCACTTCAGGCCAGAGTTCATTAACCGGGTGGATGAAGTGGTGGTGTTTCATCCGCTGGCTGAAAGCCAGATTCAGGGCATTGCCCGGATTCAGATTAATGCTCTGGGCAAGCGCCTGAAAGAGCAGGATATGTCGTTGATGCTGGACGACGCAGCGATGGAGTTGCTGGCGGAAGTTGGCTACGACCCCGTTTACGGTGCTCGTCCATTGAAGCGGGCCATTCAGCGGATGATTGAGAATCCGCTGGCCCAGAGGTTATTGCAAGGGGACTTCCTGCCCGGTGATACCATTCGTGGGTCGGTCAAAGATCATGGTTTGGAGTTCTTGAAAGCGTAGTGTCAGGAGCGACGAGGCGGAGCATTGTGCTCTCCCTCGTCCGGATCCAACCAGAGTGTCTCTTGCATTAACCTTCGGCAGGTTCGCCGCAGTTTTCCTCTGCGATTTTCTCAAACTGCTGTTTCTGCTCCTCGATTTCTTCGGGGGTCAGATACCGCAGTTCCCCTTCCTCTTCTATACGGATCCTGCTGTTCTGCTGAATTAGCTTAAGATTGGTGCGTGCGGTTTCGCAGTTGGCTTCCCGTTGTTTGCGCCGCGCTTCCTCTACGGCGCTTTCCTGGCGCTTCTCGCTTTCTTTGGCTTCCCGGGTTTCGAGCTGTTCCAATTGTTCCTGCGGGCTCATCCGGTTGCCTCCGGAGGATTTGCCGGTGCGAACATTGACGGACTCCGCCTGCTGTCCGGTTGGCTGCCGATCGCCAAAGTGCGTAACCCCGTCTTCGTCGGTCCATTTATACACGGAAGCCGCGAAAGCCATTGATGGTGTCGCAGCCAGAAGTACTGCCAGGGTGAGGATTTTTCTGTTCATGCCGTTGCTCATTCCGCGTTAGCCTTGTCGAAGTTCCGCCCGTAGCGGCCCCGTCTCTATGTTAGCCTATGTTTATCATGCCATTTGTAAAGGCAAGTTTCTTCAATCTGGTTCAAATAGTTGCACAAAGTATGGCAGACCTTCGGTGGGTACGGGCAGAGAAAACAGCCGCCGCTATTGACAGGGAGTTTAGCGCTGTCAAAATTACCGATTGCCTGAAGACTGGGGTCAATACGGCAGGCAATCCCGAGCGAGTATCCCCCGTTAATTACCACACTGAATGCCCCGCGCAGGTCGCGGACTGGTTGTTGCTTACGTGCAACCCGTTGATTGGCCGTTCTCCGCAACCCTCAGGAGGGCGGCTGGCCAGGAGACAACCTCTTAATAGCTGGTGTGGCGGAGTATCCGGTTCAGCTTTCACAAGAAGCATGATGTCCGGACATCCAGGCAACCGGGACGTTTCCCGGCTCATTCACTCGTAGAAGAGGGTAGAACATCGTGGAGTTATTGTCTGGCGCCGATATGCTGATCCGGTCCCTGCAAGATGAGGGGATCGAATACATATATGGCTATCCGGGTGGTGCAGCGTTGCATATTTATGACGCGCTGTTCAGGCAGGACAAAGTCAAGCACATTCTGGTGCGTCACGAGCAGGCTGCGGTCCACATGGCCGACGGTTATGCCCGTGCTACCGGATTACCGGGCACCGTTCTGGTGACCTCGGGTCCTGGAGCCACCAACACCATCACTGGCATTGCCACTGCCTTCATGGATTCCATCCCGATGGTGGTCCTGTGCGGTCAGGTTGCATCGACTCTGATTGGTGAAGATGCATTCCAGGAGACCGATATGATCGGTGTCTCCCGTCCTGTCGTGAAACACAACCTGAGTGTCCGTCATCCGGAAGAGATCCCCGAGATCGTTCGCAAGGCCTATTACATTGCCTCAACAGGTCGTCCCGGACCGGTTGTTGTTGATATCCCGAAAGATATGACAACGCCAAACGAGCGCTACGAGTATGTCTTTCCCAAGAAGGTCAAGCTCCGTTCGTACAATCCGGCCATTCGTGGCCACGCTGGGCAGATCAAGAAAGCCGTCGATATGCTCATGGCAGCCAAGCGTCCCATTATTTATGCGGGCGGCGGTGTCATCCTCGGCAAGGCTACGGATCAGCTGACCGAGTTGGTCAGGATGTTGGGTTATCCGATTACCAACACTCTGATGGGCATTGGGTGTTATCCGGCCTCTGATACTCAACACATCGGCTGGCTGGGCATGCATGGCACCTACGAATCCAACATGGCCATGCATCATTCGGATCTTATCCTCTGTGTGGGTGCGCGATTCGATGACCGGGTGACCAACGCGACAGAAAAATTCTGTCCCGGTGCCCGCATTGTCCATATCGATATCGACCCGGCCTCCATCTCCAAAACCATTGATGCGGATGTTCCCATTGTTGGCCCGGTGGATGCGGTGCTTAAGGAAATGATCACTCTCGTCAAAGAGAGCAAGGAAAAGCCTGACGCCGACGCAATTGCTGCCTGGTGGAAGCAGATTGAAGAGTGGCGGGCATTCCATGGCATGCGTTACGAGACCAGCCCGGATGTCATCAAGCCTCAGGAAGTGGTGGAGGCGCTCTGGAAGCTTACCAATGGTGAAGCCTTTGTGACCTCCGATGTGGGTCAGCACCAGATGTTTGCAGCCCAGTACTACAAGTTTGATAAGCCCAATCGCTGGATCAACTCCGGCGGCCTTGGCACCATGGGCTTCGGCCTGCCAGCGGCTATGGGGGTCAAGTTGAACTTCCCCGATGACGAGGTGCTTTGCATTACCGGTGAAGGCAGTATCCAGATGAATATCCAGGAGCTGTCGACCTGTAGTCAGTACGATATTCCAGTAAAGATCATCAATCTGAATAACCAGGCCCTTGGTATGGTCAAGCAGTGGCAGGACATGAACTACGAGTCCCGTCACTCCCAGTCCTACATGGAGTCCCTGCCGGACTTCATCAAACTGGCAGAGGCCTATGGCCACCTTGGTGTCCGAATCGACCGAAAGGAAGATCTGGTGCCAAAGCTCAAAGAAGTGCTGGCGATGAAAGACCGGCTGGTTTTCGTTGATATCTACGTGGACCGTTTTGAACACGTCTACCCGATGCAGGTGGCCCGTGGTTCAATGAAGGACATGTGGCTCAGCAAGACGGAGAGGGTCTGATCATGCGTCGAATCATTTCTGTTTTGCTTGAAAACGAGCCCGGTGCACTGTCCCGTGTTGTTGGTCTGTTCTCGCAGCGTAACTACAACATTGAAACGTTGACGGTGGCGCCGACCGAGGACGAAACCCTGTCGCGCCTGACGGTAACAACCACAGGCTCGGACAAAGTCATCGAGCAGATCACCAAGCAGCTCAACAAGCTGATTGAAGTGGTCAAGCTGGTGGATCTGACGGAGGGCTCCCACATCGAGCGTGAGCTGATGCTGGTCAAGCTCAAGGCCACCGGGTCCCAGCGTGCCGAGATCAAGCGTACGGTTGATATCTTCCGTGGCCAGATCGTGGATGTTACCAGCTCGGTCTATACCGTTCAGTTGGCCGGTGCCAGTGAAAAACTGGACGGCTTTATTCAGGCGGTGGGTACCTCGGGCGTGCTTGAGGTTGTTCGCAGCGGGGTTTCGGGCATCGCCCGTGGTGAAAAGGTATTAAGCCTGTAACAGGCACTGACATCATTCTGTACAATGACGGCCCCCAAAAGGCCAATACAATATTATAGAGGTTTTCCATGCAGGTTTATTACGATAAGGATTGTGATCTTTCCATCATTCAGGGCAAGAAAGTTGCCATCATCGGTTTTGGCTCACAGGGGCACGCGCATGCATGCAACCTGAAAGAGTCCGGTGTGGATGTAACGGTTGGTCTGCGCCCAGGTTCTTCTTCCATTGCCAAGGCGGAAGCCTATGGCCTCAAAACCAGTGACGTTCCCGCAGCAGTTGCCGCAGCGGATGTAGTTATGGTTCTGACGCCGGACGAGTTCCAGGCCCAACTGTATAACGCAGAGATCGAGCCGAATCTGAAGCAGGGCGCCACTCTGGCGTTTGCCCACGGTTTTGCGATCCACTACAACCAGATCGTGCCGCGCAAAGATCTGGATGTGATCATGATTGCCCCGAAAGCGCCGGGCCACACTGTGCGCACCGAATTTACCCGTGGCGGCGGTATCCCTGATCTGATTGCCATCTTCCAGGATGCTTCCGGCAACGCCAAGAACCTGGCGCTCTCGTACGCCAGCGGTATCGGTGGCGGCCGCACCGGCATCATCGAAACCACCTTCAAGGATGAGACTGAAACCGATCTGTTTGGTGAGCAGGCTGTTCTCTGTGGTGGTACCGTTGAGCTGGTAAAGGCGGCCTTCGAAACACTCGTGGATGCCGGTTACGAGCCTGAAATGGCGTACTTCGAGTGTCTGCACGAGCTGAAGCTGATTGTTGACCTGATGTACGAGGGCGGTATTGCCAACATGAACTACTCCATCTCCAACAACGCGGAGTATGGTGAGTACGTGACTGGTCCGGAGATCATCAACGAGCAATCCCGCGAAGCTATGCGCAATGCCTTGAAGCGCATCCAGACCGGTGAATACGCCAAGATGTTTATTCAGGAAGGCAGCAGCAACTACCCGTCCATGACGGCCCGTCGCCGCATTAATGCCGAGCATCAGATTGAGACCGTTGGCGAAAAACTGCGCTCCATGATGCCCTGGATCTCCGCGAACAAGATCGTGGACAAAGACAAAAACTGATCCGGTACCTCGGACTGGTTTGGAAAACGCGGCCCGGGTGGCCGCGTTTTTCGTATATACTCCGCCTAAATGCTTTCCGGAGTGATTGGAATGACTGATGAAAAGAAGCAGGCCGAAACACAGGCTGAAAAGAAAGATGTTCGGGGGCGGTCAGACGCCTCTGGTCATGAACATGATATTGAGTCCGGCGAAGTTGTCGAGGAAGAGTTGGTAGAGGGGGCGCCGGTTCGTCGCAAGGGGATATACCTGCTGCCTAATGCGCTGACAACGGCTTCCCTGTTCTCTGGCTTCTACGCGATCGTTTCCGCCGCAAACGGCGTATTCGACAATGCCGCGATTGCGATCTTTGTATCCATGATCCTGGATGGGCTTGACGGTCGGGTTGCCAGGTTGACCAATACTCAGAGTAAGTTCGGCGAGGAATACGACAGTCTCGCGGATATGGTCGCCTTTGGTGTGGCTCCGGGTATGGTGGCGTTCTTCTGGTCGCTGAACAGTCTTGGTCAGGTTGGTTGGGCCATTACCTTTATCTATGTGGCGGGAGCTGCTTTGCGGTTGGCGCGATTCAACACCCAGATCGGCTCCATGGACAAGAAGTTTTTCGTGGGGCTGCCCAGTCCTGCGGCTGCAGCGTGTGTTGCCGGGTTAGTGTGGTGTTTTCATGCGATGGAGCCGGCCAGTTGGCTAACCCTCATGACGATCATTGTCGTTGGCGGTTGTGGTGTGTTGATGGTCAGCAACATTCTCTATAAGAGTTTCAAGGACCTGGATATGCGGGGGCGGGTGCCGTTCGCTGCAATACTCCTGGTGGTGCTGATGTTTGTGGTTGTCGCGCTTGATCCGGCAACAGTCCTGTTTAGCGGGTTCCTTATCTATGCGTTGTCGGGGCCGGTTTTTGCACTGTTTAGAAAATCGCGCCGCTCGGCAGGCGAATCGGCGTAATTTCGGCCTGAAAAATGAACGTTCTGATTGCGGTTTGATCAGCGTTATAGGGGGTAACCGAAACAGAGTAAAATTAATTGATTAACCTCGTTGACACATTCTCAGGGCTCTGTAAAATGCGCATCTCTTTCGAGGGGAACGCCGCCGAGGCGGACCAGAAATTGAAAGGCAACCGTTTGAATTTGTTGGCAGTTTTTCGGTTTAAAGCCGAAGTCAAAATAAACGGTTGACAAGGCAGCGATTCGATGTAGAATACGCCACCTTGATCGGGCAAGCCCCGAACGCTCTTTAAAAAGTTAACCAAGTAATTCGTGTGGGCGCTGGCCGAGGTATTTCGGATACGAAATATCAGGACAGTGACTCGTCGAAATTGAGTTTTGTCTTGAGCAAGAATAGAGGATCTTCGGATTCTTGTATGATTTAAACTGAAGAGTTTGATCATGGCTCAGATTGAACGCTGGCGGCAGGCTTAACACATGCAAGTCGAGCGGTAACAGGGGGAGCTTGCTCCCCGCTGACGAGCGGCGGACGGGTGAGTAATGCATAGGAAACTGCCCAGTAGTGGGGGATAGCCCGGGGAAACCCGGATTAATACCGCATACGCCCTTCGGGGGAAAGCAGGGGATCTTCGGACCTTGCGCTATTGGATGTGCCTATGTCGGATTAGCTAGTTGGTGGGGTAAGAG
>NZ_JAFCAE010000009.1:0-192774 GCF_028581595.1 Marinobacter sp. DS40M6
TTAACTTTTTAAAGAGCGTTCGGGGCTTGCCCGATCAAGGTGGCGTATTCTACATCGAATCGCTGCCTTGTCAACCGCTTTCTGAAGAATTTTGAAACTCGAAATCTTCAATTAATTCAAACGGTTGTCTTTCAATTTCTGGTCCGCCTCAGTGGCGTGCCCCTCGAAAGAGATGCGTATTCTACAGAGCTCACTCCGACTGTCAACGCGGTTTTCAATATTTTCTCAAAAACCTTACTTTTCGATCAATCCGTGATCACTACGCGAGCAATTTTCTTCTTACCCGCCTGCACAACGCAGTCGTCGCCCAGATTAAAGAAGCGATCACCCTCGTGCTTTTCACCATCAATAAAGACAGCGCCACGCCCAAGTACGTCTCTGGCAGCGGCCCCATTCTTCACCAACCCTGCGAGGCGAAGCACTGTAGCAACGGGCAACTGCTCCTGCCCGGAGAGGGAAACCTCGATAGTCGGCACGTTCTCGGGTATTTCACCCAGGCCCACCCGGTTACCCGCGGACTTGTGTGCTGTCGCCGCCGCTTCAGCGTCATGGAAGCGAGTGATAATTTCTTCT
Organism: Marinobacter sp. DS40M6; assembly: GCF_028581595.1. Lineage (NCBI taxonomy): Bacteria > Pseudomonadati > Pseudomonadota > Gammaproteobacteria > Pseudomonadales > Marinobacteraceae > Marinobacter > Marinobacter sp. DS40M6. Next base: position 574 of record NZ_JAFCAE010000009.1, read on the forward strand.
GCCAGCAGCTTTTTGTAGTCCTGCGGATTTGCACCTCCGGACACTGCAGCACGAAACTCATCCACTTCCGCCAACGGCCGGAAGCTCAGCAATTCAAAATAACGCCACAGGAGGTCATCCGGCATGGACAACAGCTTGGTGTACATTTCACCGGGCGAATCATTAACGCCGACATAGTTGCCCAACGACTTTGACATCTTCTGGACACCATCCAGCCCTTCCAGCAACGGCATGGTCAATACAGCCTGCGGCTTCTGACCATAGTGCTTCTGGAGAATCCGCCCCATCAAGAGGTTGAACTTCTGATCTGTCCCGCCCAGCTCCACATCAGCCTCAAGGGCGACCGAGTCATACCCCTGAACCAGTGGATACAGGAACTCATGAATGGCGATGGGCTGCTCGGCACGGTAGCGCTTGGTGAAATCATCGCGCTCGAGCATACGGGCAACCGTATACTGCCCCGCCAGACGAATCATGTCAGCCGCAGAAAGCTTGCTCATCCAGTCGGAGTTAAACACCACACGTGTCTTTTCCTTATCCAGGATCTTGAACACCTGCTCTTTATAGGTAATGGCGTTGGCAGCAACCTGCGCTTCCGTCAGAGGCGGGCGAGTTGCACTCTTGCCGGTGGGATCACCGATCATTCCGGTGAAATCCCCTATAAGGAAGATCACTTCATGCCCCAGGTCCTGGAACTGTCGCAGCTTGTTGATCAGAACCGTATGGCCCAAGTGAAGATCTGGGGCCGTAGGATCGAATCCGGCCTTTATCCTGAGAGGGCGCCCCTCCCGGAGCTTCTCAATCAACCCTTCCTCGGGGATCAACTCATCCATGCCGCGTTTGATAACGGCCAGCGCCTCATCAATAGATGCCATGTACCACACACCCTCAATTCTGATCATTAGGGCCGGACGACAGTTACAGAGATCTACAAAAGAAATCTGTGCGTTACCAGCACCCCTGTTAAAGTGTACCTGCTCAGTTTTTGAACAAAGCCGCGTATTTAAGGCCGGGTATTATAACAATCCCGGCCTCAGAAATCCGGCCAGTATGCCAGTAACGGTAATGTTTGATGCTGTCCTGAGCGCATTTTATACGGTAATCTGTTGGACTATACTTGAACAACAGCTTTAATTAGGTAGTACAACCTACCGGAATACCGATTAAAACGGATGCGACACGTGCTGAAAATGTTTCCGAAAACCCATATCACCATTGCCGCTGCGACCAGTGTTGTCGTTGCAGCCGCTATTCTGATGAGCCCCAGCGCCGATGTAGAAGCCAATAGAATGGCTTACTCGCTGGATCTCGACGAAGGCACCGTCAAGTCGTCAGGCAAGCCGACTCCCCGCATGAACGAACAGCCCGCTGCCGACAAGATGCCAGAAGAAGACGCAACAGTAGCACCTGAACTGGCATCCATCAGCGACGAGCCTCAGCTACCCGAAGCACTGGACACCGCTGCGGCCATGGCTGAGGTCAGCGGGCCAGAGCTGCAATGGCAGGAATACAAGATCAAGTCCGGCGACACACTTTCATCCCTGTTCGGCAAGGCCGGCTTCAACGACGGCATCATGCTGTCTGTGATCCACGGCTCTGGCGAAGCCGATAAGCTTCAGCGGCTCTATGCTGGCGAAACCATCGCGTTTGCAACCAATGACGCCGGCGAACTCGCTGCCATAGACCTCCAGCGCAACCTGCTGGAAACCCTTCACGTTGAAAAAACCGAAGAAGGTTTTACCGGCGAAACCGTGGTCCGCGAGCCTGACGTTAAACCGGCATTTGCGTCAGGCGTTATTGACGGCTCCCTCTATGTGGCGGCGCGCGAAGCCGGCATGAGCGACAGACTGGCCATGGAAATGGCGGGCATCTTCGGGTGGAACATCGACTTCGTATACGACGTTCGCAAGGGTGACCGGTTCGAAGTGGTGTATGAGGAACTGTATCTGGACGGCGAGAAATTCGACACTGGCAACATTCTGTCTGCTCGCTTTATCAATCGGGGCAAAGAGGTTATTGCCCTGCAGTACACTGACAGCAACGGTGATACTGACTATTACAGCCCGGACGGCAGCAGCATGCGCAAGGCGTTCCTGCGCACACCCATCAACGCCCGCGTCTCTTCTTCCTTCAACCTTCAGCGTCGTCACCCGGTGCTGGACGTCGTTCGCCCGCATGAGGGCACTGACTACGCCGCGCCTCCAGGCACTCCCATTAAGGCGGCTGGACATGGCAGGGTACAGTTTGCCGGATGGAAAGGCGGCTATGGCCGCACGGTCATTCTCAAGCACGGCGACAACATTACCACTCTCTATGCCCACATGAGCCGTCTCGGCAAAGGCATCAAGACCGGCACCAAGGTCAAGCAGGGCGACACCGTTGGCCATGTTGGCTCTTCCGGCATGGTGACCGGGCCCCACCTGCATTATGAATTCCGGGTCAACGGCTCTCCGAGAAACTCGCGAACGGTCAAGCTCCCTGATGCAAAACCGGTACCCAAGTCAGAAATGGCTCGCTTCAAGGGATTTGCGGAACAGCAAGTTGCCAAGTTCGAACTGTTCCGCCAAAACTACCAGCATCTAGCCCTGGCCGCTGACGAGTGAACTGAATGAAAGCCTGGATTGGATTGATGTCAGGCACCAGCATGGACGGCATTGACGCCATACTGGTGTCGTTCAACGGTCAAACAATCCAGGTGCATGCCACCCACACCACCGCCTACCCGGACGACATACGCAGACGGCTGGTCAATCTCGGCCAGAACCGGGGAACGCCGGATGATGTCGGCGAGCTTGATCACGCCGTCGGCTCACTGTTCGCCCTCGCGGCGGAAACTGTGATCGGGAAGTCCGGTTTCCCGGCCTCATCCATCAACGCCATCGGCAGTCACGGCCAGACCCTACGTCACCACCCTGATAGTTCAGCACCTTTTTCCCTGCAGATTGGCGATCCCACTGTTATCACTGAACGAACCGGCATCACGACCGTGGCAGACTTCAGGCGGCGCGACCTGGCAGCAGGCGGTCAAGGAGCGCCACTGGTGCCGGCATTCCACAAAGCCTTCTTTAGCGCTGAAGGCGAGAGCCGGTGCATCCTTAATCTTGGCGGCATCGCCAATATCACCCACCTTCCAGCGGGCGCCAATGAGCCGATCACCGGTTTTGATACAGGCCCTGCGAACGCGCTGATGGATGCCTGGTGCATGGATCAGACTGGCCGGGCGTTTGACGAGGATGGCGCATGGGCCAAGGAAGGGGAGATCAATCAGGCACTGCTAAGCGACCTGCTTTCGGATGCCTACTTTTCGCGACAGCCACCCAAGAGTACGGGTACCGAAAAGTTCAATATTGAGTGGATCAGGACTCAATTACGTCGTCACCCGGACCTTTCCGGCGCCGACGTACAACGCACCCTGCTCGAATTAACTGCAGTATCCGTCGCGCAGCAGTTGCCGCAATCGCCGGGAATGACAATATTTGCGTGTGGGGGCGGTGCTAAAAACAGGATTCTGATGCGGGCTCTGCAGCGAACCTGTAGCCCGGCCCGCCTCGCGTCAACAGATGACCTGGGCCTGGACCCGCAATGGGTAGAACCGGCGGCCTTTGCCTGGCTCGCAAGCCAGACACTCGCCGGCAAGCCCGGCAATGTTCCGGAAGTTACAGGCGCAGAGGGGAAAAGAATACTTGGGGCGGTGTACTACGCCTGAACACGCACGTCAGATCGAGAAGGAGCTACCACAGCCACAGGTGGAGCTGGCATTGGGGTTCTGAACGACAAATTGCGACCCCTGCAACCCTTCCTGGTAATCCACGGTTGCCCCGACCAGATACTGGTAACTCATAGGATCCACAAGCAACATCACGCCATCCCTTTCGATGACCGTGTCTTCCTCATCCTGCGCTTCATCGAATGAGAAACCATACTGGAAACCGGAACAGCCGCCACCGGTCACAAACACGCGAAGCTTGAGGTCGGAGTTGCCCTCCTCATCCACCAGCTCCCGTACTTTGGATACCGCGCTGTCACTGAAAAACAGCGGTGTGATTGCCTGTTGCTGAACTACACTCAAGTCCGCCTCCGGTTACAGAAAAACCTGACCTGATTATCATATTCCTGACTAAAACAATCAACTATTCCTTGCCAGGTACCTCTACCGACTCTTCCTCCGCCTGCTTCTCTTCAGGAATGACTCTGCCGGCAGCATCAGATTGCTTGTCCCTGCTCAACAAACCCGCGGGCTCGTTCTGGTGAACCAGGCTCCCGTTAACGGACGCGCCCATAGCCATCTCGATCAGATTGTAATAGACATTGCCATGGATGGAGGCTTTTTCGGCCAGTTCAAGGTGCGTTGACGCGTACACATCGCCGTGAACCGTGCCGTTTACGATCACATGAGGGGCGACAATGTCACCCTCCACGGAACCCACCTCAGACACCCTTAACACCGCGTCGCCGCCTTCTTCGGCAACGACCCGGCCGCGGATAGTGCCATCCACATGCAGTCCGCCGGAGAAATGCACATCCCCCTTAACCGTCGTGCGGGACGAAACCAGGGTATCGAAGTGCCCAGCGGGGCGCCTAGGTTTCTGTTTCTTTTTGCCAAGCATTTTAGTTCTCCGTCAATTCATCCCAATCAAAAGTTCGTTCGGCCTGGGACGATTTACTGCCTTCTGCACGGGCGACCACCTGCAGCTCAACCGGCTCGAAACCGTCCGGCACTCGTAAAAGCCCCTCTATATCCTGAAAATACCGGAAGCGGAACTTGACGCCCAGATCGTCGATATCGTCCGACAGGTCCCTCAGCGCGATCACTTCTTTCTCTTCATTTCGCATACCAATGACGTTCACCGCGACCACGCCCGATATATAACTCTTGTTGTCACCGATCTGGGTGAGCACCAGCTTAAAACCATAGGTGTCGTCCTGGCGCCCCTGCTGCATCGTGAACCGATCCACCTGCAGCCCTTTGCTGGTTTCCGAAGGTGCCATGATGTTTTTATAGAAAGTCAGATCCGCTTTCAGTGACGCGATCCGGGTTTCCAGATCAACAATGCTCCTTCTCGCCTGATTCAGGGCTTGTGCATCTATGGTTCGCCCCCGCTCCAGGTTGACCAGTTGCTGGCTGGCCTCGCGGTTTTGCTCTCGAAGGTCTTCAACCTGCTCTTCCAGCAGGTCGCGGGACTCTTCGGCAGTTGAAAAACGGAATCCACCCTGCGCCATACCGGTCACATACCCCAGCACCGCAGCGAGGATGGAAAACGTCAGCAATATCAAGCTTCGGCGCAGCCGGTACCCCGGGCGATGCCGGATGACAACGTATTCTTCAGCGGGTTTTCTGTGTTCGCTCACCGATCAGACCTATGGTAGCAGCGCGGGCGCTTCCAGCCCGAGGGTTTCCTTGAGGTCAAACATGATGTTCATGTTCTGGACCGCCTGCCCTGCCGCACCTTTTACCAGGTTATCAATGACCGATGAAACGATCACAATATTGCTCTGCTCCTGCCGGTGAAGAGCCATACGGCAGTTGTTGGCACCACGGACACTGCGGGTTTCCGGATGACTGCCAAATGGCATCACGTCCACAAAAGGCTCATCCCGGAAGCGGTCTTCGAACAGCGACTGGAGACGGTCAAAATCAGCAGGGTTCCGAAGCTCTGCGTATAGCGTTGCCTCGATCCCCCGGACCATCGGAATCAGGTGTGGCACGAAGGTAACACCGACATCACCACCCGCCGCCTGGGACAGGCCCTGACGAATTTCCGGGAGATGGCGATGGCCGGATGCGCCATAGGCCTTGAAGCTCTCGCCCACCTCACCGTGCAGCATACCGATCTTGCCCTGACGTCCGGCACCGCTGGCGCCCGACTTGGCGTCCGCGATCAGTCGTGACGGATCGACCAGCCCGCTCTCCAGCAATGGCAGAAAGCCCAACTGGACAGCTGTGGGATAACAGCCCGGGTTAGCCACCAGTTGTGCTGTACGGATCTTGTTCCGCACCACTTCCGGCAGGCCATAAACCGCTTTCTCCGCCCATTCGGGACTTTCATGAGGCATGCCGTACCACTCGGCCCAGACATCCAGATCCCGGAGGCGGAAGTCCGCTGATAGATCCACAACACGGGTTCCGGCAGCCATCAGTTCCGGCATCATCCGCATGGCCACACCGTGGGGCGTGGCGAAAAAGACCAGATCACAGGCTGCCAGCGTTTTTACGTCCGGCTCGGAAAAGGCAAGGTCGTAGTGGCCGCGAAGGTTCGGATACATATCTGCGACCGGCATGCCGGCCTCGGAACGCGAGGTGATGCAACTCACCGTCACGTCCGGATGAACCGCAAGAATCCTCAGAAGCTCAACACCGGTATAACCGGTTCCACCTACAATGCCTACTTTTATCACCTGTTTCTCCAGCTGAAATCGGGTTCATAACACACCCATAGTCTAACATGATAAACCAATGACTTATTGCAGCCCGAGCGGCGCTGGTTACAATATCGTCAAGAAACCACTCGTCCCTGGAAAACCGGCGTTCATGCGTAAACTGAGAAACAAGATCACTGGAAACTTGATCCCGGTTTTCCGGCGCCGGCTGTCCGGTGTCGACGCATTGCCACAACTGGCGGTTCTCGGATTGCTATCCGGCCTGTTTACCGGTGGCGTGATTCTGGTTTTTCGCCTGGCCATCGAATGGCCACTCGAGTACTTCCTGCCTGGCGACGGCTCCGAGTCGTTTGAAGAGCTGGACATTCTTACCCGTGCCATCCTGCCGTTGGCCGGCGCCATTGCGCTGGGCCTGCTGATGCACAACCTGGCAACCCACGACCGCAAGGTTGGCATCGTGCACGTCATGGAACGCCTGAACTACCATCAGGGCTATATTTCCGTTCGCAGCGCCCTCGTCCAGTTCGCCACCGGTGTCAGCACCGTTGTTACCGGCCAATCCGCCGGCCGGGAAGGCCCCGCCGTACATCTTGGGGCGGCCATCTCCAGCTTGATGGGGCAATGGATGCGGCTACCCAACAACAGCATCCGGACATTGGTTGCCTGCGGCTGCGCGGCCGCTATTTCCGCGTCGTTCAACACCCCGATTTCCGGCGTTATTTTTGCCATGGAAGTGGTGATGATGGAATACACCATCGCCGGTTTCACCCCCATCATCCTGGCATCCGTGACCGCGGCGGTGGTCACTCAGGCCGCGTACGGCTCGGAGCCAGCGTTCAGTGTGCCGCCGCTGACCATGAACTCCCTGCTGGAAATCCCATGGATCATCGCCATCGCAATCATTATCGGGGTCGCGGCGGCGGCCTTTATACAACTGATCGACACCACCGGACGCCACCACCATCGTCCGGTATTACTGCGACTCACCATCGCCGGACTTCTCATGGTGCCCTTTGCCATCGTTGTACCGGAAGTGATGGGGATCGGGTACGACACGGTGCAGTTCACGATCGACAACCAACTGCCCTTCTGGCTATTGCTGGGCGCCGGCATCGCCAAGTTGTTGATCACTTCGGTCACCCTCGGCCTTGGCATGCCCAGCGGCGTGATTGGCCCCACCCTGTTCATGGGAGCCACACTGGGAGGAGCCATGGGATTGATTGGCGCCCAGATACTGCCGGATATGGCATCGTCCGTGGGCTTTTACGCCATGCTGGGCATGGGCGCCATGATGGGGGCCGTGCTGCAGGCGCCACTGGCAGCGCTCATGGCGCTGATGGAACTTACCAGGAATCCCCACATTATTCTGCCAGGCATGCTGATCATTACGACCTCGAGCCTGGTAACCAGCGAAGCCTTTGGCAAGAAATCTTTGTTCCTGACCATACTCAAGAGCCAGGGCCTGAGTTACCAGAACTCGCCGGTTATCCAGGCTTTACGGCGCGTGTCCGTTGGCGCCATCATGGACAGGAACATCCTGCGCACCGAACGCTTCCTGTCGCGTGAAGAAGCCAGAAAAATCCTCAAATCCGAACCAAAATGGCTGGTGGTGGAAGGCAGTAGCGGCCCCACTGGCCTGCTGCCGGCGGTGGATCTTGCTCGCTACATGGAAGACACCAAAGCGCCGGCAACAGACAGCGAAGAAGACACAACACCAGAGCAGATTGACCTGATGGACATTCCCGCCAATCGCCGGGACATCGCACCGGTGCAGTACCAGGCGACCCTGGAAGAAGCACTGAACGAATTTGACCAGACCAACGTAGAAGCCCTCTACGTGCAGCGTCATGTTGCCCCGATGATCCAGCGCGTCTATGGCGTTGTGCTGAAATCGGATATCGAGAGCTACTACCAATACCGACGGAGTTGATGAATGTTGTGGGTCAAAGCCCTGCATATTGTGTCCATGGTGTGCTGGTTCGCCGGCCTTTTCTACCTGCCAAGACTGTTCGTCTATCACGCCGCCTGTGAGGACGAACCTGGCCGCCAGCGCTTCAAGATCATGGAGCGCAAGCTCTATCGGGGAATCACCACACCGTCTATGGTAGCAACGGTTGTTTTTGGTCTCTGGCTCATCGGTTACAATGTCGAAGGTTATATGAGCCAGGGCTGGATTCACGCCAAACTGTTGTTGGTGGTCCTGCTGATCGGCTACCACTTCTACTGCGGACATCTGGTGAAGGTGTTCCGCGATGACCAGAACACTCGTAGCCACGTGTTCTACCGCTGGTTTAACGAGATGCCCGTTCTGGCACTGGTCGCCATCGTCATTCTCGCTGTCGTCAAACCCTTCTGAGGAGCCCGACTATCAACCTTAACAGCCGTCCTCACGTTCTGATTATTTCTGGCCTGGATCCCTCCGGCGGCGCCGGCATCCAGGCTGATATCCAGGCAGTGACCGCCCTGGGCTGTCACCCGCTGCCTGTGTTGTCCTGCCTGACCGTGCAAGACACCCGGAACGTCTACAACGCCACCGCAACGGATCCGGACATCGTCCGCCAACAACTGGAATGCCTGGCCGGGGACACCCCCATTCATGCCATCAAAACCGGAGCCCTCGGCAACGCCGATGTGGTGGATGTACTGGTGGATTTTCTCGCCAACCACCCGGACATCCCTCTGATTACCGATCCGGTGATCAAGGCCGCCGGTGGCGGCGACCTCGCCGACGAAGCGCTGATTGCACGCATGAAGGAACGCCTGTTCCGACACGCAGAGATGATTACGCCCAACAGCATTGAATTGGCCCTGCTGGGCGAGAACGAAGATCCGGCGCAAGCGGCCCGCAAGCTGCTAAACGCTGGTTGCCAGTCCGTACTGGCCACGGGGGGGCATGGCGAAGGCGAGGACATCATCAACACTCTCTACCACCAGGCTGAAGAACCGTCCCATTTTTACGTTGAGCGGGTTGGTGGTGAGTATCACGGCACCGGGTGCACCCTGGCGGCCTCGATCGCCGCTGGCAGGGCATCAGGCCTCTCAGCCGGGGCAGCGATTGACCAGGCGCAGGACTATGTCCTCCGTGCGATCCGGCACGCACTGCGAGTCGGCAAAGGGCAACCGGTACCCGACCGGGGCATTCCATGGCAGAGCTAACGCCTTCCGGCACCTTCAGTGCCCAGGCCATCGCCAAGGGCCTGAAGCCAGGCCTCTACGCCATTACCGACAGCCAACTGTTACCGGAAGACCGACTGCTGGTCGCGGTTGAGGCGGCCCTTCGAGGCGGGGCCGTGTTGGTACAGTACCGTGAAAAAAAGGCGCCGGAGCCAGAACGGCTGAAACAGGCGCAGGACCTGGCGGCCCTTTGCCACAATGCCCGCGTGCCGCTGATCATCAACGATGATCCCGAACTGGCCCGTCGCTGCGGAGCCGCCGGTGTGCACTTGGGTCAGTCCGATGACTCCCTGGCCCTGGCCAGACGGCAGCTTGGTGACCATGCCATCGTCGGTGCAACCTGCCATGCCGACCTGGCACTGGCGTCCCGGGCGGATGCGGACGGCGCCGACTACCTGGCCTTCGGCCGCTTCTTTAACTCAACCACCAAGCCTGACGCACCCGTTGCCGAGCCTTCAGTTCTGACCAAGTCACGGCAGTTTGGCAAACCCGTAACCGCCATTGGGGGCATTACTATAGATAACGGCGAAGGCCTGATCCGCGCCGGCGCCGACCTGCTGGCCGTGGTCGGCGGCCTGTTCGATGGTGACGTTGCCACCATTGAAGAGCGCGCACGCCGATTTAGCCAGCTGTTTGCGCAACATCACCCACTTTTTTCATCGTCCGTATCTCAGGAGTCCTGAACCATGACCCAGTCCGAAACCCTATTCGAACAGGCTCAGAAATACATCCCTGGAGGCGTCAACTCTCCAGTCCGGGCCTTCCGGGGAGTCGGCGGTACCCCGCTGTTTTTCAAGCACGCCGACGGCGCCTACCTGTACGACGAAGACGATCGCCGCTACATCGATTACATCGGTTCCTGGGGGCCCATGATCCTTGGCCACGGCAACCAGATCATCAAGGATGCGCTCCATGCCCAGGTCGATCAGGGCATCGGTTACGGAGCACCGACAGCGATCGAAACCGAAATGGCCAAGAAGGTCTGCGAACTGGTCCCTTCCATTGACCTGGTGCGCATGGTTAATTCCGGCACCGAGGCCACCATGAGCACGGTTCGACTCGCCCGCGGCTATACCGGCCGAGACAAGATCGTGAAGTTCGAAGGCTGCTATCACGGCCACGTGGATTCACTGCTGGTGAAAGCCGGCTCCGGCGCGCTGACCCTGGGTGTCCCCAACTCACCGGGCATTCCCGCCAGCCTCGCGGAACATACGTTGACCCTGGCGTTCAACGATATTGAAAGTGTTCGGGAAACCTTCGCAAAAATGGGCGATGAAATCGCAGCCATCATCGTTGAGCCAGTGGCGGGCAACATGAACTGCATACCGCCTGTCCCCGGTTTCCTTGAAGCGTTGCGGGAGGTATGCGACGAGCACGGCACGGTATTGATTTTCGATGAGGTCATGACCGGCTTCCGTGTCTCCCTCGGTGGCGCTCAGGAACTCTACAGTGTCACACCGGACCTGACCGCCCTGGGCAAAGTGATTGGCGGCGGCCTGCCTGTTGGCGCGTTTGGCGGCAAGCGGGAGATCATGGAACACATTTCGCCACTGGGGCCGGTCTACCAGGCCGGAACTCTGAGTGGCAACCCGCTGGCCATGTGTGCCGGGCTGGCTACATTGAACGCCATTTCAGAGCCGGGCTTCCATGACCGGTTGACGGAAAAGACCAATGCCGTGCGCGATGGGTTAAAGGAGGCTGCGGACAGCACCGGAGTCCCATTGGCAGTGCAAAGTGCTGGCGCCATGTTCGGCTTCTTCTTTACCGACGCCCCCAGGATCACACGCTTCGACCAGGTCATGGCCTGCGACGTAGAGCGGTTCAAAAAATTCTTCCAGGGGATGCTCAAGGAAGGTGTTTACCTGGCGCCTTCAGCCTTTGAGGCCGGCTTTACCAGCGCAGCCCTGACCGATGACGACATCCGACAGACAACGGAAGCGGCACGCCGTGTCATGAAAACGCTCTGAACGCGACCGATTGATCCCTGACCCCGAAAGCCTGTCAGCAACAGGGACATGTCTTTCGGGGCCCCAGGGGTGACCCGCATCACACTTCTGACCGCCCAAACCGCCCCGGCCCCTCCTGCCGTTGACTTCACTCACCCTATGATCAAATTATGGTCAGATCTCGGACAAGAGATGCACTGACTGCGACCATCTAACAATCACAAGACAGAAGTCAGCGCATGGACGCCACGCAGTACTGCCTTGGACTGCCCCAAAATGCAGTAGTCGGCACAACCTGTTAGGTCGAGCCGCAGTTTGACAATAAATACAACAGCAAACTGTAGGTGCAACAATGAAACAATGGATCAAGGTATTCGCCATGCTGGTGGCACTGGCATGGTCGGCGCCATCAATGGCCTGGTGGTGGAATTCCACGCCATCCAACTACACCGACACCCGCTATCCGGTGGTGTTGGTTCACGGTATGTTCGGATTCGATTCAATTGCGGGGGTAGACTACTGGTATGGCATTGCCGAAGACCTGCGCAAGTACGGTGCCGATGTCTACACCACCCAGGTACCCGCTCTGGACAGCACCATCGCCAGGGGTGAGGCACTGCTACCACAGATCGCCTCAATCGCAGCGGTTCATGGCAAGGTAAACCTGATTGGCCACAGCCATGGCGGGCCCACCGCTCGATACGTCGCACGGGTAAGGCCGGATCTGGTGGCCTCGGTAACCTCCGTGGGCTCCCCCCACAAAGGCTCACCGGTTGCAGACCTGATCCACGGATCTCCGGCGGACGGTCTTGCGGCATCACTGGGTAACGCACTGGGCAGCCTGATCGACCTGCTCTCCGGTGGCGGCTACAATCAGGACCTCCAGTCCAGCCTCTACTCACTCACCACCGAAGGCAGCGCCGAGTTCAACAACTTCGCCCCCGCCGGCGTTCCGGCCAGTGCCTGTGGTGAAGGTGCCTATTCCAGCAACGGCGTGCGCTTTTATTCATGGGGTGGCACTGGCGTACTGACCAACGTGCTGGACCCATCCGACGTACTTTTGGGCACCACCAGCCTGGCGTTTACGTTCAGCCCCAACGATGGATTGGTAGGCCGCTGCAGCAGCCATTTTGGCAAAGTGATTCGTGATAACTATTTCATGAACCACCTGGATGAGGTGAATCAGGCTCTTGGACTGCATAGTCTGTTCGAGACTGATCCAAAAACCGTCTTCCGGCAGCAGGCCAACCGCCTGAGAAATGCCGGGCTTTAAATAGCCCCGTTCGCCATGGCTGGATACGGATATCCCGCCATGATTTCAGAACACGGTCTCAAACCCGAGCATCACTTCCCGACGGCTGTAGTCATAACGTTCAATGGTACTGCGGTTGTCCAGCATGCTCCATTCCGCCAGCATCATCCATTCCCCGGCCAGTCGGTATTCCGCCAGCAGCGAACCGCGCAACCGGTTATCCGTGCGCCGCTCAGAGACCAGAGCCCCGTTCGACACGAATCGTTGGTCATCCTTGTAGCGGGAGTAACGAACATCGGCCTTGCCGCCCAACGAAAATCGGCCCGACACATAGTGACGGACTTCCGCCGACACAAGATTTCGTATGGGAGATACACTGAAGAACTCCTGCTGTGTCGAGAGATCCCTTCGATGGTTATCTTCCAGCTGATAATGACCGCTCAGAACCCAACTTCCCAACGCTTTATCGGCGCTGGCGCGGAATCGCAGCATTTCTCCATCGTAGGCGCTGTAATCGCTGCCACCGTCAATCGTTGAAACCGAACCACTTACGCTGCATTCAACACCAGAGACCACAGGAGCCAAAACGCACCGATCGGGATGATAGAGCATCTCGACCCGGGCCTCGCGCTCAAGGGGATCACCGCCAAACCAGGATGCCGACAGGCTCAGGGTTGATGTAAGCTCTCCGTCTCCCAGCTCTTTCGGCAACGACGCACCAGTGCTGAGATAAGTGTTATTAAAGGCAGAGTTCCCAGGGTACTGACGAGTGAAAGCAACCCCGTGCAAGCTGAGTTCCTTCATTCCGAGTTGAACAGTTCCCGCCGCCAGCGCATCCGCAAACCCGCCTTCCTTATCACTGGAAACATCATCCGGAGTTCCAGCAATATTGTCGTCGTATCCGCCAGCGACGGCGAGATAGCCACTACCATGGCGCTGACCCAATGGAGATTCCGCGGTGACATCAGCCAGCTGGTGACGAGCCAACGTTTGGACTTCTTCAGGTGAATCCTCGCTGGCAGCACGTTCGAACCACTGGCGGGCGTCGCCCACCTTACCCATCCTCTGCTTTACCAGACCGAGGTTGTAGTAAGCCAGAGGCGCATGAGGCGTTTCCAGCAATGTCAGGAATACGGTTTCGGCCGACTCGAGATCGCCGAGACGGAAGTAAACAACGCCGAGATTGTAGAGTAGGGATGGAGAGTTGGTGCCAGCCGCCCGAGCTCGCTCGAAAAAAATCCGGGCCTCTTCCAGGTTTCCTTGCCGAAAGGCCTCCACACCGGCATCGAAATCCGGCCTATTGGTGACCTCCATGGCCATCGCCGCAGGAGTCGAGGTCATCAGGGCAATAAACAGAATGGCTGATCGTGGGAACCCCAAGCTTTACTCCGGAAATACGCTGTGGTGGCGCCCCTCAAAACAGACGCGTTGAGTGAGGGCACGACAAAAACCGGAGTATAGCAACTGACGAAGTGCTTCGTCGCAGAAGGAAAATTACGATGCCGTATAGTTAGTAAGTAGTTAGCAAGGGAAGCTAGGGCCGGTCGGGACGATTGGAGACATCTGGCAGATCAGGCAACTCAGGCCGCCCCTTTCGCCCATTGTCATTACGGACTTCCCGAGCCCGCTCAGACGCTGCGTTGGCGGCATCCCGCCCTCTCTCGCGTGCGTCCCGGGCCTTATCCGCGGAATGAACCGACTTATCGATGCCACGATCTTTCGACGGTCGACCAAGTGATACCGGTTCACGCAGGTTAATCTCACGCACGACAGATTCCGTAAGGTCTTCGTCGTCTGTAACCATTCTCATGGTCACATCAAGATCATCACTGGCAAAAACCGTTGACGGTCCCACCAAAAACAGGCTGAGACCGACGAAACAGACAGCTCTCTGCCAGATTCCCGACATCATGACGAGGGCTCCGGACGTCCATTTATTGATGGGCCGTTGAGACTGGCCCGGAACGTTTTGGTTCTTTGGCCATCGTCAAGATGAGCGACCAGCTCACCCTCACCAGAGAACAGAATGTTTAATGGCAGGTTTACCACATTTTCGCCTTTATCCAGATCAACTCTCCAGCTCAACCTTTGGTGCCCGGGATAATCAGAAACCTCTACATGAGGCGGCAATTCCACTGTCAAAGTAACACCCTGCAGCGCTTCCCTGGAGCGAAACGCAAGCCGAACATTCCGGGCAACCGGCTTCAGTGCCGAGCGTTCATCCGCGCTTTCATCAACAACGGTTACTCGATGATCGGTTACTGAATCCGTTTTAATCTGCGCCAATTCATCCGCCGGTTCCTGGCCTGAACGCCAGCCAAAACCAAGTGCAATCCCCAGGACCAGGGCCGCCGCAATGGCACCTCCCACCCACGGGGCACTCCAACCGTAGTCCGTAAGGCTTTTGCGGGACCGGCGCTCCCTTCCGATGGCAACATCCAGAACCTGTTTCTCAAAACCCGGCGACGAGGGCGGTATCTCCTGACTTTCACGCATCGCGGTGACGATTGCCAATTCGTTGTGTGCGGCAACGGAACAGCTCTCACACTCGGCAAGATGCTGCTCAAGGCGGTTAGCCTGAGCAGCCGACAGCTCGGCCTTGGCCCAGGAACCCAGATTGTTTTTGCACTCGTCACACATCATTGCCATCACCTCATTCTTTCACACGCTCGGCCTGCGGAAAAAGTTCCGGACGCTCAAGTAACTTTTCCCGCAGGGCGGCCCGACAACGATGGACTCTCGACTTCACCGTGCCAACCGGTATTTCAAGCACCTGAGCAATATCTTCCTGGCTCCAGCCATCCACATCGTGCAGCAGCATCAACGTGCGCCGATCCGGCGACAGAGTCTGAATAATCTCATCCATAACGGGCTTCAAGCGCTCAGAACTGATCTGCTCACTGAGATCGGGGACATCCGCGGCGTAGGAGTCTAAAAAGGAGGATTGCTGTTCCGGCTCTGCTACGTCGCTAACAGGCCTGTCGGCGCGACGTCCTTTGCGACGGACCTGATCAATAAAGTGCCGGTACAACACGCGATTCAACCATGGCCTCAGTTGCTCCACTGATTCCAGCTCCGAGAGACGGGGATATAGTTTCAAGACCACATCCTGAACCAAATCCTCTGCATCCTGTTGCTGCCCAGCCAAACGATACGCAAACCGGTACATAGCCTCCAAATGCGGCTGCACCAGTTTCTCAAATCGCTTGGCCCGGGAAGGGTTAAAGGAAAGTAAAGCCAAAACCGGTACTCGTCTGATTAATCGCGCAAAAAGAGGACGCAGTTTACAACACAATCCGCACGTAAGTATTGGCCCATGACCAAACCACCGATCAAAGTCGCATCAGCCGTCCCATAGGCAAGGGTTAGCAGACACAATGGAACGGCTGACGACATTTCAGCGTTATGCCCTTGTGGCCACCCAACATTTCTTCAACCGGCCAGTGTCTTTCCCTAAGGAGGTTTGCAATGAATCAGTCTCTGAAATACCTGACAATACTTGGCTTTACCGGAGCGCTGACTGCCTGTGGCGGTGACAGCGACAGCAGCAGTCTTAGCGGAGGGGAAACAGGCAGCGTAAGCGTCGGACTGACTGATGCACCTGTAGACAGCGCCCAGGAAGTAAACATTGAGGTTACCGCGCTGGTACTTCAACCTTCAGACGGCGAACGTCGCAGGTTTGAGCTGGAATTCCCCGCACCGATCAATCTTCTCGACCTGCAGGGAGGTTCATTTGAAAGCCTCGTCACTGATGAGGAAGTTCCGGCTGGCAACTACAACTGGATGAGAATCGAACTCGGCGACGACAACACCGTCGTAAACGACTCAGGGACCCACCTACTTACCACGCCGTCAGCCAGGGGCGTCCAAACGTCTGGCTTTGTCGTTCCCGCTGGCGGGCAAGTAAGCTTCACCATTGACTTTGACGTTCGCAAATCGCTCGTAGACCCCGTCGGACAGGATGGGTACAAACTCAAACCTGTGCTCAGGCTGGTCGACAATTCGGAAACTGGCATCGTTGAAGGAACCG
Organism: Marinobacter sp. DS40M6; assembly: GCF_028581595.1. Lineage (NCBI taxonomy): Bacteria > Pseudomonadati > Pseudomonadota > Gammaproteobacteria > Pseudomonadales > Marinobacteraceae > Marinobacter > Marinobacter sp. DS40M6. The sequence continues at coordinate 17,354 of NZ_JAFCAE010000009.1, forward strand.
TGGCGGGCGAGCTAATTACACAGGAATGCGGCGATGCCCTCACTCCCGATTTTGCCGGCAACGTATACGTTCATGACGGTGAGAATGCGCAGCCAGACGACATTGGCAGCGCCAACGAGCCGCTGGTTGCTGTGCCGGTTGAAGAGAACGGAGGAGACTACTCCTACATCGCAGCCTTTATTCCGGCAGGGAACTATACCGTCAGCTACACCTGTGGCGACGATCTGATCGAAGATGATCAGGAACAGCCCTCAGACGATGACATCACGTTCGTCGGTGCCCAAAACGTAACAGTAATAGCCGGCGAAACTGTAACGGCGGACTTCGAAATCCAATCACCGTAAAAAACGGAACAACAGGCTGGGCTCATCAGAGGCCCAGCTTAATGCAGACGGCGGATCAAGCTTATAGAGCGGACGCACGCTCCTCAGCCTGATCCGCCCCAGCCACATTCCCCCTGGCACGCCGGATATCCGCCAGCAGCAGCCATCCCGAGCGCTGCAATGACGAATTGCTGCCGGCCAAAGACAACCCTTTCAACGTGAACTGCTCCGCCGAACCCAGTTGATCCAGTGCCACGTAGGCTTGTGAGAGCTTGAAGTACACCTGCGCCGAGCGTGGGGCGATTCGCTGTGCCCGCTCCAGTTGCGCCACGGCGGCCTGGGTCTCGCCGGACGCCATCAGGCTGTCCGCCCGCTGGATAAGGCTTCGTGCTGCCGGCGACAGAGCGTCACCCTCATCCTGGTAGCTGGGGGCCGTGCGCTCTGGCTGCCGCACCGGTTGATCAGGCTGCTCGCTTTTACGCTCAACCCGCGGTTCGTCACGAGGCTCACCGGTTTGTGGCGGCTGGGGCGCCTCGTCAGGGGATGACCGATCACCGGCTGGCACATAAATGGAGCCACCGCCCGGGCCAGAGGCGCAACCGGCCACCGTCAGCGACAGGGCCAATAAACCAGCGCATGTAAACGTGTTCGATTTCATTGGAAAAGTCCTTCAAACCAGCCCCGTATCCGCCGCTCGATATTACCTCCGCAGGAAACCTCCACATCAGGCTCACTGCCGGTGATGAACGGTACGAGGCGTGCATTGTCACAATGTTCTTCTGTCAGGGCGACTTCGTCGGGATTGACCCAGAGGTACTCTACCCCATCCGGCACCACCGGCGAGAAGCCGTGCTGCGGTACCTGGCTCATAAACCGGGACCACACCGGTAAGGCGCCGGTGGCGCCTGTCAGAGACGTTGGGCCGTTGTCGTCCCTGCCAACCCAGGTCACCGCCAGCAGGTCGCCGCTGAAACCGGCGAACCAGGAATCGCGGCCATCATCGGTGGTTCCGGTCTTACCTGCAAGCGTGAGCTCTCGTGGCACGGTCCGGTACGCGGAACGCCCGGTACCTTCCTGCATGGTTTCCTGCATAACATACTGGACAAGATGTACCGCGGCGGGATCCGCTACCTGGTCCACTTTCAGGCTATAGCGAGACAGGGCCTCGCCTTCGGCATCGGTGACCTGCCGAATGGTTCTCAGGGGCGTATTGAAACCGGACGTAGCCAGCCCCTGATAGATCTGGGCGACCGTTACCGGCGTCATGGAGACTGAGCCCAACAACATTGATGGATACTCCGAAATACCCCCGGGAACGCCAAATCCCTGCAAGGTAGACTTCACAGCGCCGATACCCACATCCAGCCCTACACGCACAGTAGGTAGGTTATACGAGTGGGAGAGCGCCTTGTGCAGGGGCACCTCGCCGCGCTGTTCCTTATCGTAGTTTTCAGGCTCCCAGCGGCGTCCGTCGTCGAACACCAGGGAGAAGCCCTTGTCCTCGACAGGTGTGATCAGGGTATACCGATCCGGGTTCTGCAACGCCGTCAGGTAAACGAACGGCTTGACCAAGGAACCGATAGGACGGCTCGCATCCACGGCGCGATTGAAACCGGCGTATTTCGGGTCACGCCCACCAACCAGGGCCAACACCTCTCCACTGTCCCGCGAGGTCACCACCATGGCGGACTCCAGCGTGGTATCGGAGCTCCCCTCCATTCGCCCGAGCATATCCTTGACGGCAAATTCCGCCGCATACTGGATCGCGGGGTTCAGGGTGGTGAAGATGCGAAGCCCCTCACTCTGCAGGTCTTCCTGCTTGTAATCCCGGGCCAGGTGACGACGAACCAGATCGATGTAGGCCGGGTACCGGTTTTCAGAGTATGAAGCCTGGTTCGTAACACCCAGCGGCTGGGCACGGGCCCTGGCGGCATCCTCTTCGCTGATAAGATCGGTTTCAGCCATCACATCAATGACCAAGTTGCGACGGGACAGGGCACGGTCCGGATGGCGTCGGGGATTATAGTAGCTCGGCCCCTTCACCAGGCCGACCAACAAGGCAATCTGATGGGTTTGAAGATCACGAATCGACTCGCCGAAATAGAACTGGCTTGCCAGCCCGAATCCGTGAATGGCTCGTGTGCCGGCCTGCCCCACGTACACCTCGTTGACGTAGGTTTCCAGTATGTCGTTCTTCTCGTAATGGAGCTCCAGGAGCAGCGACATCAGGGCTTCGTTGCCCTTGCGCAACAAGGTTTGATCCCGGGTCAGGAAGAAGTTCTTCACCAACTGCTGGGTCAGCGTGCTGCCCCCCTGCACGATCTGCCCGGCCCGGATATTAGCCAGCATTGCCCGGCCAATCGATAGCGGGGCGATCCCGACATGGTCATGGAAATTGCGGTCCTCAACGGCCAATAGCGTATCGGTGAAAAGTTCGGGTACATCCGCCAGCTGCACCAACACCCGGTCTTCCTTGTGGGCGGGATAGATACCGCCGATCTGGGCCGGTTCCAGGCGCACAATCGGCGAAGGGTCGCCCGACAGTACCCGGAAATCCTGCACCTGGTCGCTGTATATGTTAAGCGACAGGCGTCTACGAGGTTCCAACCCGTCGGTAAACAGAAAGCCCCGAGTGCTGATAATAAAGTGGCCGCCATTGCGACGATAGGTACCTGCCCGGCTGCCATCCCCGGCACGGTAGCCGGACAGCTCAAGCTCCCGCTGCAGAGCCCCCGAACTGACGCTCGCGCCGTCATACAGCTCCAGTGGTCTCGCGTAGACTCGAGAAGGCACTTCAAATCGACGGCCTTCAAAGCGGGAGGTGACCACCGCATCCAGGTAAACCATCCAACCGGCGAGCAGCACCACACCGATAAAAAAGACGCGCAAAAACAGGCGCCAGAACCAGGGCCGGCGGGCAGACTTTCCCTTGCGGGTGTTTTTCTTGGGCGATTTCCGGGGGGAAGCAGATTTTTTCATGGCGGGATTATAACGAATCCGGGCATCGGTACGGCAGGTCATCCGTGTGTTATTTCTGTAATCTGCCCGTTTTGCTCGTTATGATGGGGGCGATAAAAATCAACGAGTTCAAGGAACCCAAGGAGAGAGCCGTGAGCGATGCACCTTCCGACAACCTGATTCTGGCACTGCAGGATCCGGCGCTGTATGACCACCCGGTGAAAGACTTTCAGGTTATCGAAACACACATCTCATGGGTCATCCTGACCGGCGACTATGCCTACAAAATCAAGAAGCCGATGAACTTCGGCTTTCTCGACTTTTCGACCCTGGCACGGCGCAAACGCTTTTGCGAAGAGGAGTTGCGCCTGAATCGGCGTCTCGCCAACAATCTATACCTCGACGTGTTGCCCATCACCGGCTCGGCCGAGGCTCCGGCACTCGGTGGCGAGGGGGACGCGTTCGAGTACGCCATCCGCATGCGCCAGTTCGACCAGAACGAGCTGTTCGACGTGCGACAGGAAAACAGCAAACTCACGCCTGAACTGCTCACCAGCCTCGCCCGGCAGGCCGCGAACTTCCACGACAGCCAACCACCGGTTGAACCCGGCAAACCACTGGGAACGCCAGAAGCGGTCTTCGCTGCAATGCAGGAAAACTTCGACCAGATCCGCCCGATGATTGACGATGACGTGCTCCTGCTTCAGCTCGACAACCTGGAGCAATGGACCCGCAGCACCTTTGAGCGCCAATCGGCCCTGATTTCCGAGCGCTACGAGGGCGGATTTGTACGGAAGTGCCATGGCGACCTGCATCTGGCAAATATCACAATCTATGACGGCGACGTGACCGTATTCGATTGCATCGAGTTCAGTGAGCCGTTCCGCTGGATTGACGTGATCAACGACCTGGCGTTCCTGTTGATGGACCTGGAGTCCCGCCGTGAGCCCGAGCTGGCGAACCTGGTATTGAATACCTACCTGGAATACCGCGGCGACTTCGAGGCCCTGCCGCTGCTGCCCCTCTACAAGGCGTACCGGGCCATGGTCCGCGCCAAAATCGCCCTGTTTACCCTGGGCAACCCATCGCTGACCGATGCTGAGCGACAGGGGCTGATGCAGCGCTATCGCGATTACGCCCAACTGGCGGAAGACTACAGCGCCATACCCAACCCTTATCTACTGGCCACCACCGGGCTCTCCGCCAGTGGAAAATCCTGTGTCAGCGGTTCCATGGCGGCGGAGTTGGGGCTGATTCGGCTGCGTTCGGACGTAGAGCGCAAGCGGCTCTTTGGCCTGGGCCCGCTGGACCAGAGCAAATCCCCGACCGGCGAAAAGCTGTACACCGAAGAAGCCAACCAGCGCACCTATGAGCGCCTGGCCGAGTTGGCCGGCGCCTTGCTGACCAGCGGCCTGCCGGTCATCGTAGACTCTGCCTGCCTGAAACAGTCCGAGCGGGAGATGATGGCGGACGTGGCAGAGAGCCGGGGCATGCCGTTCGCTCTGTTGCACTGCGAAGCGCCCCTGGAAAGCCGTAAGGAATGGGCTCGCAACCGCTCAGGCGATGCCTCCGAAGCCACTGAAGAATTCCTGGAAGAACAGGAAGCGTGGCTTGAGCCCCTTACCACCGAGGAAAAAACCCACACCATTCATCTGTACACCGACCAGGAGCATGTGGGGGAAGCGGTCGCAGACCGAATCCGCCAGCATTTTGGCCTTCCCGGGATGTAAAACGTCTACACTGAACAGTGCCCGGCCCCTGGCCGGGCCACTGTGAATAGATTCCTGGAGCTCCACAATGGACACCGATGCCGTTCGCCACATCAATGACCCGCTTTACGAAAAGCTTCGTAGCGAAGACATTGACGCTTTCAATACCGCAAAAAGCAGACTGACCGAACTCCCGAGCCTGGCGCACGGTGATTTCCGGGGACTGGACCTTCGCGGGATGGACGCAAGAGGGCTGGACCTCAGCCACGCCTATTTTCGTGGCGCGGACCTGCGCGGTATCGATTTCAGCCAGACCAACCTGGAAGGTGCGAGCATCGCTGGTGCCAAGATTTCGGGCTGCTACTTTCCTTCACAGCTGCATTCGGACGAAATCATCCTGTCGCTCAATCACGGCACCCGAATGCGCTACAACATCCTGAAGTAACCGACTCAGGCGCCCAAGATAACCGGCACGGCCTCCCCTAGCGAGATATCCCCATCCGGCCCTTGCGGGCCGGAAAGCCCCGCCCGGTATGCCAGCACCTCCACGCCCGCGGCCTTTGCCTCACGCAGCAGCACACCGTAGGCGCTGTCGATATGATCAGCCGGCCGCACACTGTCGATACCGGTGTGGTTGACCACAAAAAACAGCACCGCACGCTCGCCGGCCCTGGCCTGGGCCATCAACTCCCGCAGGTGCTTCTGGCCACGAGTGGTTACGGCATCGGGGAAAAAGCCCTGCCCGTCCTCGCACAGGGTCACATTTTTCACCTCCACCCAGGCATCCGGATGATGCTCGTGACCTGACAGATGTAGATCAATCCGGCTTTTTTCAGTGCCGTAACGCACCTCTGCCCTGCAGGTCTGGTACGCGGCCAGCTCCGGAACATCCCCACTTTCAATGGCTTCACGGGCCTGCGCATTCGGTCGCGCCGTGTTGATACAGGCCACCTCACCCGGCGCGGTTTCAACCAGCTCCCAGGTATACTTCAACTTGCGTTTGGGATTGTCACTGGTACTCAGCCATACTCTGGCATCCTCGGGCTGACACCCCAGCATGGAGCCCGTGTTGGGGCAATGGGCAATGACCTCGCTGCCATCCGGCAACCGGACATCAGCCAGGAACCGCTTGTAGCGCCGCATTAGCCGGCCTTCGATCAATGGTACGGGCAACTTCATTTTGGTCTCCGTGCAAAAGTAGGCATCACAAGGCTGGCACCCCTGTGACTAATCTGCTATTTTCCGCAAATTCCCGTTTCAGGACGAATGCTTTTTCCAGGGTAATGGCCGGCCAGTATTCGCTGGCCGCCGGAAATAAAGCGTTCTTGCGAAGTACAAACATGAGGCCGGGTTCAATGGCAAAGACTGCAGAACAACCACGCGAACGTTTCACCAACTTCACCCCCTATGAAATGAAGAAGGGTGAAGAGTACATGAGTGCGGAAATGCTGGAGCACTTCAAGGATCTGCTGCTGCAATGGAAGCAGGAGCTGATGGAAGAAGTGGACCGCACGATGCACCACATGCAGGAAGATGCGGCAAATTACGCGGATCCCAGTGACCGTGCAACCCAGGAAGAGGAATTCAGCCTGGAACTGCGCACCCGCGACCGCGAGCGCAAGCTGATCAAGAAAATTGACCAGACCATCGACCGCATCGACAAGGACGACTACGGCTTCTGCGACCAGTGTGGCGTTGAGATCGGTATCCGTCGCCTTGAGGCACGGCCAACCGCGACATTGTGCATTGACTGCAAGACTCTCGCTGAAATTCGCGAGCGCCAGACTGGCATCTGACCCCACGCCTCTGAATATGCTGGCCCCTGAACCCGGGGCCGGTGTTCACCAGCCATGACTGATTCCCACTATCGCGGCCGGTTTGCGCCGTCTCCAACCGGGCCTCTGCATTTTGGCTCCCTGGTCACCGCGGTTGCCAGTTACCTTGAGGCGCGCAGTCATAAAGGCACCTGGCTGGTGCGGATTGAAGACCTTGATCCTCTCCGGGAATCCCCTGAAGCCACCCAGCGGATACTGGATAGCCTGAACGCCCACGGCCTGCATTCCGACGAACCCGTGCGCTTCCAGTCAGAACGCCACGCCCATTACCACGCATTGATTGATCGTTTACTCACCCAAAGGCTGGCCTATCGCTGTGCCTGTTCACGAAAGCAACTGCGGGAAAACAATGGGCGCCACCCGGAGCATTGCCGTGAAGGGAAGGCCGAACCGGGCGAACGCCCGTTCGCGGTCCGTTTTGCCCTTCACGACGAACACAGCGAGTGGCACGATCAATTACTGGGGCCGCAAGTGCAGCAGGTACACGCTGAACTAGACGATCCAGTCATCCTCCGCAAGGAAGGCTTCTACGCCTACCAACTGGCGGTGGTTGCCGACGACATCGACCAGGGCATCAGCCACGTCGTCAGGGGCTCAGACCTGCTGGACATGACCGCACAGCAACAGCAGATCTATCGTTCACTGGGCGCGCCACCACCTCAGTGGATGCACATTCCGGTTATTCTCAACGCCGAAGGCCAGAAGCTCAGCAAGCAAAACCATGCACCAGCCCTGGATGACCGAAAAGCAATAGACAACCTGAAACAGGCCCTCGTCGCATTGGGACAGGATCAACGTTTGTTGGCAGAGGCATCAGACATCGGTACCCTGCTTGCCCGGGCCGCTGCCAACTGGGCGCCGGAGCGGATTCACCTGACAGCCCGGTGAACGACGTGTTATAAACCTTTTCACAAGCGACAGTGCGGATATCATGCCTGATGTATATCTACCGTCTGGTCTTCCTTCTGGTTCTGGCCATCTACATATTCTCTCCCAACATTCTTGACTGGTGGACGTCGCCAGGGAATGCCTGGTACAGCCCCTACGTAATTTGGGCCGGCCTGATTGCCATCGGCTTCTGGCTGGAGTGGCGACGGGATCCCAATGAGTTTTAGCGCTCCCAGCCTATTACTGGCCAGCCTGTTGTATCTGGTCCTGCTTTTCGGCATTGCGTGGGTGACCGAAAAAGGCGCGCTGCCCCGCAGCTGGATCAGGCACCCTCTGGTCTACACGCTTAGCCTTGGCGTCTACGCCGGCATCTGGGCCGTGTACGCCGCGGTGGGCATGGCCGCTGAATCGGGGTTTGGCTTCCTGGCCTACTACCTGGGCATCAGCGGCGCCTTTCTGCTGGCACCGGTTCTGCTCAACCCGGTGATGCGGATTGGCCGCGCCTACCAGCTCACCTCCCTTGCCGACCTGTTCGCCTACCGGTATCGAAGCCAGTGGGCGGGCACGCTGGTAACCATCTGTTCCGGCACCGCCATACTGGCCTTGCTGAGCATGCAGATCCAGGCGGTATCCACGTCTGCCAGCCTGTTGGCGCCAGACACCTCCCCTCAACTCATCAGTGTGCTTTTCAGCATTATCGTGGTTTTGTTTGCCATGCTGTTCGGCACTCGTCGCAGCCAGGGTTCCGAGAACCACCAGGGCCTGGTACTGGCCATTGCCTTCGACTCCCTGGTGAAACTCTTCTCACTGCTGATCCTTGGCGGAGTCATCCTGTTTGGCGTATTCGATGGTATGGCAGGACTGGAAACCTGGCTGGCGGACCAGAGCACTCCGGTTAGCACAATGACCATGAGCATCGATGACGGCAGTTGGCGCGCCTTGATGCTGATGTCCTTCGCCGGTGCCCTGGTACTGCCCCACATGTACCACATGACCTTCAGTGAAAACCCATCGCCCAAAGCACTGGCAAAGGCCAGTTGGGGATTGCCCCTCTACCTGCTGCTGCTCGGCCTGCCGATTCCACTGATTCTCTGGGGCGGCCAGGCGTTGGCTGCCACCACGGGACCGAACTTCTACGCCATCGGCACCGCCCAGGCCCTCGGCAGTCCGGCGCTAACATTGATGATGTACATTGCCGGCCTGTCCGCCGCCAGCGGCCTGATGATCGTCAGCACCCTGGCTCTGGCGGGCATGGTGCTGAACCATGCGGTTCTTCCACTACGAACCCCCAAGGACCACGGTGACATCTACCACTGGCTGAAATGGGTCAAGCGCCTGCTTATCGCGGCCATCATCTTCGCTGCGCTGCTGTTCCATGAAACCCTGGGCAAAAACCTGGACCTGTCGATCCTCGGCGCCATTTCACTATCAGGCATGCTCCAGCTACTCCCCGGCGCCCTTGGTGTGATCTACTGGCCAGAAGGCAATCGCCGTGGCCTGATCGCCGGGCTGGTCTCCGGCCTGGTCATTTGGGTGATTACCCTGGTGTTGCCCTTCTCCCATACCGCCAACCTGCTGGATTTCATCGGTGCCCCGCTGGTACCGGACTACAGCAACTGGCACATCTTCACCTTCGTTAGCCTGACGGTGAATGTCACCATATTCACCCTCATTTCAGTACTGAGTACGAGCTCCGCCGAAGAAGCCGGGGCTGCCCAGGCATGTTCTCTGGGCGCGCTTTCCCGCCCCCAGCGCAGAGAGTTACTGGCAACCTCGTCTGCGGACTTCACCCGCCAGCTTGCGGTTCCATTAGGGTTGGGGGTTGCAAGACGGGAAGTGGAAAAAGCCCTTACCCAGCTCAAGCTGCCCAACGTGGAATACCGGCCCTACCAACTTCGGCGCTTGCGCGACCGAGTGGAGGTAAACCTTTCGGGATTGCTGGGCCCCGCTGTCGCTCGTGATCTGGTTAAACGGCATCTGGGCTATAAACCCATGGCCAGCGGCGGCACCGCACAGGATATACGCTATGTCGAACGGGCCCTCGGGGATTACCAGAATCGCCTGACCGGGCTCGCCGGGGAACTGGACAACCTGCGCCGCCACTATCGCCAGACCCTTCAGAACCTTCCGATTCCCGCTTGCTCTGTTGGCGAAGACGGCGAAATACTCATGTGGAACAACGCCATGGAAGCCCTCACCGGCATTACAGCCGACGATGTGGTGGGCGCCCGACTGATGGCCCTGCCCGAGCACTGGCACCTGCTGCTGGACGATTTCAACAGCGGTGAGGACCTGCACCGGTACAAGCACCGCCTGGATCTGAAAGGCCGCCCCCACTGGCTTAACCTGCACAAAGCAGCCTTGAGCGGCCCCGATCACACCGAGGGCGGCAGCATTATCCTGGTGGAAGATCAGACGGAAACCCGCCTGTTGGAAGACGAACTGATGCACAGCGAGCGCCTGGCCTCCGTGGGCCGGCTCGCGGCCGGTGTCGCCCACGAAATTGGCAATCCGGTCACCGGTATCTCCTCCCTGGCCCAGAACCTGAAACTGGAAACCGACGACCCGGACATCCTGTCCACCGCGGATCAGATCCAACAGCAGACCCGGCGGATCTCCACCATCCTGCAGTCGCTGATGAACTTTGCCCGTACCGGAAATCATGCCCACGCCAACCGCTACGAACCGGTGGACATACACCGTTGTGTGGACGAGTCCATCAACCTGCTGTCCCTCAGTGACAAGGGCATGGGCATTCACTACCGCAACGAATGTCCGAATGAGCTGACCATCCTGGGGGATGAACAACGGCTGGTGCAGGTGTTTATCAACCTGCTGGCCAATGCCCGGGACGCCTCACCCATCGGTGGAGAAGTGCGTATCAGTGGAAACCGTGATGGCTACTCCGCTATTATCGAGGTCACCGATGACGGCTCCGGCATACCGAAAGACCAGCTGGACCATATCTTCGAGCCTTTTTACACCACCAAGGCCCCCAACAAAGGAACGGGCCTGGGCCTGTCGCTGGTGTACAGCATCATTGAAGAGCATTACGGCAACATTCAAGTGGACAGCCCGGCTGATGCTGACACTAGCCGCGGCACCTGTGTGCGCATGAGGTTGCCGGCCTACGAGCCGGACACCGGTACCACCATCAGCCAGAACGAAGGGTCGTAAACGCGTTATGCCTCGCATTCTGATTGTAGAAGACGAAGAGATCATCCGTTCAGCGGTTCGCAAGCTGCTTCAGCACGCCGGTTACGAGGTTGCCGATGCTGGCTCCGTTGAAGAAGCCGAAGACAACCACGACCCCGGCGAATTTGACCTGATCATCTCCGACCTTCGACTGCCCGGCGCAGCCGGAACGGAACTGATACGGCGCGCACCGGACACTCCGGTGCTGATCATGACCAGCTATGCCAGCCTCCGCTCCGCCGTGGACTCCATGAAAATGGGCGCCGTGGAGTACATTGCCAAACCCTTCGATCACGATGAAATGCTGGAAGCGGTCGAGGGCATTCTCGCCAGAAAGCCGCAGATTTCTTCCTCGAATGCCCAGTCATCATCGAATCAGGCAGATGCAGCTGCACCGGACAGCGACCCGGCCAGCATCATGTTTGGTCACTGCGATGCCATGCAGAAGGTGTTCACCCTGATACGCAAAGTGGCGCCGACGGAGACCACAGTGCTGATCCAGGGCGAATCCGGAACCGGCAAGGAGCTGGCTGCTCGCGCGCTTCACCTGATGAGCCCCCGGGCCGCCAGACCTCTTATTTCCGTGAACTGCGCCGCGATTCCGGAAAGCCTGATCGAGTCGGAACTGTTCGGCCATGAAAAGGGGTCGTTTACCGGGGCGGTATCGGCTCGGACCGGCCTGATCGAAGCAGCCGACGGCGGCAGCCTGTTTCTGGACGAAATCGGCGAATTGCCCGCTGAGGCTCAGGCCCGTCTGCTGCGGGTGTTGCAGGAAGGCGAGATTCGCAAGGTGGGCTCCACCCAGAGCCGCCAGGTGGACGTGCGTATGATTGCAGCCACCCATCGTAACCTGAAGGCCATGACACGAACCGGTGGGTTCCGCGAAGACTTGTTTTACCGACTGAACGTCATGCAGGTTCGCATACCGCCGCTGCGGGAAAGGCAGTCGGATATTCTTGGCCTGGCCCAGCGATTCCTGCAACGCCAGGGCGAAAAGATGAGTAAACCCGGCCTGAACCTGACACCAGAGGCTATGCGTGCGCTGGAACGACACCGCTGGCCCGGCAACGTCAGGGAGCTGGAAAACGCCATCGAGCGCGCCACCATCCTCTGTGACAGCGACCTGATCACCCCGTCCCTGCTGGATCTGGACGGCGAAGGCGGCGACGTCAACATCCCCGAAACCCTGGTGGACGGCAACAACGAGCAGGCGCCCTCCCGGGAAGCCGAGGCCACCAGTGACCTCTCCCTTGAAGATTACTTCCAACACTTTGTGCTGGAAAACCAGGATCGTATGAGTGAAACCGAGCTGGCCCAAAAGTTGGGGATCAGCCGTAAATCTCTGTGGGAGCGGCGGCAACGCCTGGGCATCCCACGAAAGAAAAGTTCGGGGAACTGATACTTTTCCGGTACTCCTCAGCAAGCGTTGTTACCGGGAAAGTGTGAACCTGAGCTCAGTTGTTACCCAGTGTTCCTGACGGTAACACCCCAGATCTAAAAAACGCGACCTCAGTAACACTTAAGTCTTACGATCCACCTTCCCAAATAGACCGACAATACTAACCTACTGTTAATAAACAGTTTTCAAAAACTGGCACACGGACTGCAGTCTATAGGGCGCACAACAACAAAAACAACAGTGACAACGCAGCGCCAACAACAAGAACAAAAAGCTGTAGAAGACGTTCGGTAACAAAAACAAAAACAGAACGTGAGCGAACTGAGTGTTTTGGGTACTTTGCTTTTTAGTGGTCCCACGGCACGTGCGAGTTGTAGATGTAGAGAAGAATCGTCTTCCAGGCGGCACTGCATTTACCCAATGACTTGCCCGATGTCTCTGACTGCTCTGTGTATTCAAAGCTTTCCGTTTGCACTCCTGGAATCCCTAAGCTTGGGGATTGACAGTGGGGTAGAAAAACGAAGAAAAATCCCGGTAAAAACAAAAACAATGCAGATCGTCAACGCTTTCAGGGCGGGTTCGTGTAAACGAATCCGCCTTTTGATTATCTGGCCCAACCATTTTTCAAACCGACCATTTACGCCCTTCCTTTGGTTGTTTTCACCAGCTTGTGTCGCCAAACGTGTGCAAATCCCGTCCAAACCGTTAAACTCTCGCTTTTGCTCAGCGCAATAACGGAATTCAATGCTTAAACGACTATTGTCATACGTGTCAGGAAACGGGAAGAAAAAAGCCCGAACCTATCAACGTCAGGAAATCCCCCGGGACCAGCATAACGTCTCCCGCTCATTCATCAGCGAGCCCGCCAAGAAAGTGCTCAGCCGGCTGAACAATGCCGGTTACGAAGCGTATCTGGTGGGCGGTGGTGTTCGCGACATACTGCTTGGCGGCAAACCCAAGGATTTTGATATCGCCACCAACGCCACGCCGGAAGAGGTGCATGACCTGTTCCGCAACTCCAGGCTGATTGGCCGGCGCTTCCGCATTGTTCACGTCCTGTTCGGCCGGGAAGTCATTGAGGTCACCACCTTTCGCGGAAATGCGGCAGAAGCGCAGGAAGATGACGACGACGATGACCGCAGAACCAGCGAGCATGGCCTGCTGCTGCGGGATAACGTCTACGGCAATCTGGAAGAAGACGCCTTGCGCAGGGACTTCACCGTGAATGCCCTCTATTACTGCATCCGCGACTTCACCGTGGTGGATTTCGCGAACGGCATTGAAGACCTGGAAAACCGTCAGATGCGCCTGATTGGTGACCCGGAAACCCGCTACCGGGAAGACCCGGTACGTATGCTCCGCGCCGTACGCTTCGCCGCCAAGCTGGGCTTCGATATCGAACCCGACACCGAAGCCCCGATCCGGGAACTGGCACCACTGCTCACGCACATTCCGCCAGCTCGCCTGTTCGAAGAAGTGCTTAAGCTGTTCTCCGCAGGTTTCGGTGAAGCCACTTACGACCTGCTCAGCGAATACAACCTGCTGGCGCCTTTGTTCCCGGAGACGGTGCAGGCCATCAACAACGGCGAGCCGGATGAACTGATCCGCAAGGCCCTGCGAAATACCGATGCCCGCATCGCTCAGGGCAAGTCAGTAACGCCCTACTTCCTGTTTGCAGCCATGCTCTGGCCAGCCCTGCAGGCGGAATGGCGGAAACGCCAGGATAATGGGGAGCCGGTACAACCGGCATTGCACATGGCCATCGCCAAGGTGATCGGCCGACAGGTTCAGGCCACCTCGATCCCCAAGCGCTTCTCCGGCCCGATGAAGGAGATCTGGGAACTGCAGATGCGCCTGCCACGTCGCCAGGGTAAGCGCGCATTCGCCACCATGTCCCATCCCCGCTTCCGGGCCGCCTATGACTTCCTGCTAGTAAGGGAAGCCTCGGGCGAAATCGAACCCGGACTGGGCCAGTGGTGGACGGAATTCCAGGAAACGGACGAGCGCGGCCAGGAACGTATGTTGACACAACTGGGCAGTGACGGCCCCAAGAAACGCCGCCGCAAGAAGCCCGCGAAAAAGGCCTGACCGATGACGGCCACGGATGTTTTTATCGGGCTCGGCAGCAACCAGGCTGACCCTTCCGCGCAACTGGCCGGTGCCGTGGCCCGGCTGGCTGCGCTGTCGGAAACTGAACTGGTGGCCCAGTCCCCTTTTTATCGCAGTAAGCCGGTGGGCCCGCAGGACCAGCCCGATTTCGTAAACGGCGCAGCCTGGTTACGCACGGAACTTTCCGCCCTGGAACTGCTGGACCAGCTACAGGCCATTGAAAAGGCTCATGGCCGCGAACGCATACAGCACTGGGGGCCGAGAACCCTGGATCTGGACCTGCTCCTCTATGGCAATGAAACCATCGCCAGCGAACGCCTGACCGTACCCCACGCCGAACTCGCCAACCGCGACTTTGTCTTGCAGCCGTTACTGGACCTGGAGCCCGGACTGGCACTGCCAGACGGCCGCACCATCGCGCAACTGCGACAACAATGCCCTGATAACAACCTGCAAAAACTCAATCCGGTGGAACGGGCACCTTTCCCGCCCGGCTGAGACCAACGGCTCGGCGTGCGGCTATTGCCACAAACACACCCCCGGATTACCCTAAAGGCCTGGATGCCGGCATACACCCGGCCCGGTCTGGCCCATCCACCCACAAGGCAAGGATTCTATGGCTGTTACCATCAATACTCTGCGCGATTACAAGCAGAAGGGCGAAGCTTTCTCCGTTCTGACATCCTACGATGCCACCTTTGCTCAAATCGTCAGTGAGGCCGGCGTTGATGTTATCCTGATTGGCGACTCTCTTGGCATGGTGCTTCAGGGGCACGACAGCACACTCCCCGTGACCATGGATCAGATGGTGTACCACGTGTCGTCCGTAGCCAAAGGCAACCGGGGCTCGCTGATCATGGCCGACATGCCGTTCATGACCTACGGTACCACCGGGGCCGCCCTGGAGAACGCCGCCGAGCTGATGCGCGCCGGTGCCCACATGGTCAAGCTGGAAGGCACCGACTGGATGAAGGACACCATTCACGCCCTGAGCGAACGCGGCGTGCCGGTATGCGCCCATCTGGGCCTGACCCCGCAGTTCGTCAACAAGTTTGGCGGCTACAAGGTCCAGGGCCGGGACGAAAAGCACGCCGAGCTTATGATTGAACACGCCTGTGAACTGGTGGCCGCGGGCGCCGATGCCATCCTGCTGGAATGCGTACCTGCGCCGCTGGCAGCCAGGATCACCCAGGCCGTACAAGCGCCGGTGATCGGCATTGGTGCCGGCGCAGACACCGACGGTCAGGTACTGGTGGTCCACGATATGCTGGGCATGGTCACCGGCCGAAAACCACGCTTTGTGAAGGACTTCCTGGCGGAGTCCGGCTCCATCAAAGGTGCCATCGAAGCCTATGTGGCCGCAGTTCGCGACCGCTCATTCCCCGCCGAGGAGCATACGTTCAAGGCATGAGAACCGTACATACGCTTAAAGAACTCCGTGCCATGCTGCGCAGCTATCGCCAGCAAGGGAAACGTATTGGGCTGGTTCCCACCATGGGCAACCTGCATGACGGGCATATTTCATTGGTCAGAAAGGCCCGTGAAGCAGCCGACATCGTCGTGACCAGTATCTTCGTGAACCCGATGCAGTTCGGCGCTACGGAAGACCTGGACACCTATCCCCGCACACTGATTGAAGATCAGGAGCGGCTTGAGGCTGCAGGCAGCACCCTGGTGTTCGCCCCCTCCAATGAAGAAATCTATCCCGAGGGACTGGCCAGGCACACCCGTATTATTGTTCCGGAAGTCAGTGAGGGCCATTGCGGCGCCAGCCGGCCCGGACACTTTGAGGGCGTAGCCACGGTCGTCACCATGCTGTTCAATATGGTTCAGCCGGATATCGCGGTGTTTGGCGAGAAGGATTACCAACAATTGGCAGTCATTCGCAAACTTACCCAGGATCTGATGATACCGGTGGAAGTCATCGGCGGCCCGACCGTTCGCGAAGAGGACGGTCTGGCGAAAAGCTCCCGCAACGGGTTCCTTACCGAGGACGAACGCGCCATTGCACCGACTCTCTACCAGACACTGAAGAACACCGCAGAACAGATTCACGAAGGCCGGACCGATTTCACAGTGCTGTCCCAAGAGGCCAACGATGCCCTCAGTAAAGCGGGGTTACGCCCGGATTACTTCAACATCGCCAACAGCCTGACCCTGAAACCGGCCAGCGCCGACGATACCGAACTGACTCTACTGGTGGCAGCGTTTCTGGGTACCACACGACTGATCGACAACCTGTCGATCACCCGCTGATCCGACATTCACTGACAGAAAGGATTCCACAATGTCCCAGGGCTCTGTACCACTCACCAGCCGGCCCGAGTGGCAGGCACTGAAGACACATCAGGCGGAACTGGAAAGCACCCACATGAGGGAGCTTTTCAGCGACGATCCCGACCGAGCCAGCCGTTTTTTCATTCGCGGCGGCGGCCTGTCGCTGGATTACTCCCGCAACCGCATGACCGATGACACCCTGGCGAAGCTGATGGCATTGGCCAGGAAATGCGGTGTACCGGAGCAAATCGAAGCCATGTTTCGTGGCGACCACATCAACGTCACTGAAAAGCGCCCGGCGCTGCACATCGCCCTGCGGGACACCAGCGGCGCTTCCATCCACGTTGACGGCACGGACATCACTCCGGAAGTGGAAGGCACGCTGAATCGCATGGCGCAGTTCGTAGACGACGTGCTTAGCGAGCGCTGGCAGGGGCATACCGGCAAGGCCTTTACCGATGTGGTCAGTATTGGCATTGGCGGCTCCTTCCTCGGCCCCAAACTGGTATCGGAAGCTCTACGCCCTTACTGGCATGGCCAGTTGAAGGGCCACTACGTCGCCAACATCGACGGCACCCAAATAGCCGAGGTACTGCGCCGGGTCAACCCGGAAACCACCCTCTTCCTGATCCAGTCGAAATCCTTCCGTACCCAGGAAACCCTGGAGAACAGCAAGGTGGCCCGGGACTGGTTCCTGGACAACGGCGGCAGCGAGGATCAGATCGCGAAGCACTTCGTGGCGGTTACTGCCAATACCCCGGAAGCCGTTAAATTCGGCATCTCCGAAGACAACATCTTCCCCATGTGGGACTGGGTGGGCGGACGCTACTCGCTGTGGTCCGCCATCGGCCTGCCCGTGGCATTGACCATCGGCATGGAGAATTTCCGTGCCCTGCTCTCCGGCGCCAATGCCATGGACCAACATTTCCATACTGCGCCACTGGAGCAGAACCTGCCTGTGGTCATAGCCATGCTGGGGGTCTGGTACAACAACTTCTGGGGCGCGGAAACCTACACCATCCTGCCCTACGACCATTACCTCCGCAGCCTGCCCGCGCACCTGCAACAACTGGACATGGAAAGTAACGGCAAGAGCGTGACCCAGGGCGGTGAGCCGCTAACTTACCAAAGCGGCCCGGTGATCTGGGGCGGCGTGGGTGCCAACGGCCAACACGCCTTCCACCAACTACTGCATCAAGGCACACGCCTGATTCCGGCGGACTTCATTATTCCTCTGGAGACCCACAACCCGGTCGCCAGTCACCACGTTACGCTGTTTGCCAACTGCCTGAGCCAGTCACGAGCTCTGATGTCCGGCAAGACCCTGGACGAAGCCAAAGCGGAACTGAAAGCCGAAGGCATGAGCTCTGGAGAGATCGACAAACTGGCGCCTCACAAGGTGATTCCCGGCAACAAACCCAGCAATACCCTGCTGATGGAGAAATCGACGCCGGAAACCGTCGGCGCGCTGATCG
This sequence comes from Marinobacter sp. DS40M6, assembly GCF_028581595.1. Taxonomy (NCBI): domain Bacteria; kingdom Pseudomonadati; phylum Pseudomonadota; class Gammaproteobacteria; order Pseudomonadales; family Marinobacteraceae; genus Marinobacter; species Marinobacter sp. DS40M6. Next base: position 35,522 of record NZ_JAFCAE010000009.1, read on the forward strand.
CTCTCTATGAACACCGTACCTTTGTGCAGGGCATTATCTGGGATGTGGATTCGTTCGATCAGTGGGGCGTGGAACTGGGGAAACAGATGGGCAAGGGCATACTGGACCGCCTGACCGGCGATACTGCCGAAGGCGACGAGGCCATCGACAGCTCAACGGCCAGCCTGATCCAGATATACCGCTCACATCACGGGGCGTAAAGTCCCTTTATCGGGCAGCGGCCTGCGAGATGCGCCGGCCCCGCCAGGTAAAGTCCACCGGCCACAATTTCTGGTCACGGTCATAGGCCTGCCACAGTGCCTGGTAACGCTCGCCGCAGACCGGATGAACGGCGGTCGGCGCAATTTCCGCCAGTGGCAACAGCACGAAGGCGTTTTTCAGGATCTCGCCCCGGGGCAGCTCGACACCATCGACCCGGCCCACCTCGTGATCGTAGGTGAGAATATCCAGATCCAGTGTTCGGGGGCTGAACTTTGGCACACCCCGCCGTCGACCATTGTCCGCCTCAAGTTGCTTGAAGCGGGCCGACAGCTCGGCCACGCTCAGGTCGGTATCGACGCCCACCACCAGATTGTAGAAGGGCGAGCCATCAAAACCGACCGACTCGCTCTCGTAGACAGATGAGATAAGCGGTTCGTCAAACCAGCCAGCCAGTGCATCCAGCGCCGCAGTGATATAGCGCTCGCGGTCAATGTTGCTACCGATACTGATATACACCCGCGCCATCAGAGGCTCCCCCGTTCAATCCTTACACCCACGGCTGCTGCAGCCGGAACGGCGCCTGGCTTACGAAGGGTCAACCTGACCCAGCGCACGTTGAATTCACTCTGTAGCAAACCGGCAATGCCTTCCGCAGCGGTTTCCAGCAATTGGGGGCGAGCCTCGACAAGGTAGTCTGAGACCCGCTCACTGACCAAAGCGTAGTTCAGCGCATCACTGACATCATCCGACGCCGCCGGTGCCCTGTTATCCCAGGCCATCTCCAGGTCCACCAACAGCCGCTGACTGACTTCCCGCTCCCAGTCGTACACGCCGATGATTGCCTCAACGGCCAGACCTTCGATCAGTACACTATCTGTCAACGGAGGCACTCCCGGGCTTACACTCTTTGCTGATTGAATAACGCGCAGGCAGCGGATACTGTGTAAAACCTGACCTGCTTCGTCGCGGGGCCGGCATTTTCTCACAAATGACCAGTACGCGTCTTTGCGTCTTTTTCACTTTGCCAATGATCGCCACCGATGAGCTATCTGAGTGACCCGGTACTGACCGTTCTACTGTGCGCCCTGGCCTACCTGGCGGGCTCAATGCTGTTTGCACTGCCGGTCTGTCGCGCCTGGCATCTTCCAGACCCACGCGCCCAGGGCTCTGGGAACCCCGGCGCCACCAACGTCTACCGTACCGGCGGATGGCCGCCAGCGGCACTGACGTTATTCCTGGATGCCGCCAAGGGCTGGCTTCCGGTGTGGTTTGCCCACCAGGCAGACCTGACCATCCTTTCCCAGGCCATGGTGGCGCTGTGCGCGGTGACCGGGCACATGATTCCGTTGTTCTATCGATTCAAGGGTGGAAAAGGCGTGGCGACGGCACTGGGCGCCGGGCTTGCGCTGGCTCCAGCGACCACGCTTCTACTCGCCGCCATCTGGGCCCTGGTGATGTGGCGCTGGAAAATTTCGGCGCTGGCTTCGATTGTGGCCATTGTCAGCGGCCCCATCATCAGTGCCCTGATCGAACCCGACACCCTGCCACTGTTCGGCCTGCTGGCCATCCTGATTGTGGTACGTCACCGCAACAATCTGATCCGTATGGCCCAGGGCCGGGAACCGGGCTTCTAGTCCACCAGCCCATTCGTCCGTGGTTCGCCAACCGGTGGCAGTGTATTCATCGGCCAGCGCGGCACCGCCACAATTCGATCGCCATCCTGCTGGCCTGAGTTCATACGCTGGCAACCCGCGTAAGCAATCATGGCACCATTATCCGTACAAAACTCGGGGCGTGCGTAGAACACGGCAGCACGAAGTTTCTCAGTCATTTTCTCAAGCCCGGCACGCAACCGCTTATTGGCGCTAACGCCGCCGGCAATCACCAAACGCTTGCAACCGGTCTGCTCCAGGGCACGGCGACATTTGATGGTCAGGGTATCCACCACCGCTGCCTCGAAGGCCAGGGCAATATCGGCGCGGGTCTGGTCATCCAGCCCCCCAGCACGTTCTGCCGCAGTGACCGTATTCAGGGTAAACGTCTTCAAGCCACTAAAACTGAAATCCAGCCCCGGCCGGTCTGTCATCGGGCGCGGGAACCGATACCGGCCCGACGTGCCCTTTTCAGCCAGCGCGGCCACCCTTGGCCCACCGGGATAATCCAGCCCCAGCATCTTGGCGGTTTTGTCGAAAGCCTCGCCGGCGGCATCGTCCACAGACTCACCCAGCATTTCATACTCGCCGATGCCCTTAACCAGCACTAACTGGGTATGGCCGCCGGAAACCAGCAGGGCAACAAAAGGAAACGCCGGGGGATTGTCTTCCAGCATTGGTGCCAACAGATGACCCTCCATGTGATGGACACCCAGCACCGGCACACCTAGAGCAAATCCCAGGGCATGGGCCACAGAACCACCTACCATCAGCGCTCCCACCAGACCGGGACCGGCGGTGTAGGCAATGCCTTCGATATCAGCGCGAACCCTGCCGGCATCGGCAAGCACCTGATCACACAGCGGCAGCAGTTTGCGGACATGGTCGCGGGAGGCCAGCTCCGGCACCACACCGCCGTAATCCGCGTGCATATCAATCTGGCTGAACAACGCATGCGCCAGCAGCCCGCGTTCGCTGTCATAGAGGGCAACGCCGGTTTCATCACAGGAGGTTTCAATACCGAGAATCAGCATAAATAAGGGCCACAACTCCGGGCTGGTGAACATCAGCGGAGCATTTTAGCAGAAACCCGAAACCCTCCGTCAGTTTCATCGAACAAACATTGACCTCGGCCATGGGCAGGCGCTATCATTGCCGGCCTTAAATACGCACTGGTCGAGTTTTAGCCAATCTGACCAGGTATCGAGTCGATCTGACAGACCGGTCGATCAGACAAAACAGAAACCGAATCAATCAGGTAGGTGATTTTCGAATGCCAGCTGTTAAAGTGAAAGAGAATGAACCGTTTGACGTAGCCCTTCGTCGCTTCAAGCGCTCCTGCGAGAAAGCAGGCGTTCTGTCGGAAGTACGTCGCCGTGAGCACTACGAGAAGCCGACAGCCGTGCGCAAGCGCAAGGCAGCCGCAGCCGTCAAGCGTCATCTCAAGAAGCTTCAGCGGGAACAGCGCAAGTTCGAGCGTCTGTACTAAGCTTTACCGGACGCCGCTTGACTGCAAGCCTATAATCGCCTGTATAGCCGCAGGTTGCACAGAGCGATACCAAAATGCCGCCGAGGCCTGGCTTCGGCGGCATTTTTGGCTGTACTTCCAGGCCCGGCACTTTCCGCGCGACCGGAGACATCATGAGTGGACTGATCCCGCAACGCTTTGTTGAAGACCTGCTCGACCGGATAGACCTGGCGGAGCTGATCGGATCACGTATCACCCTGAAAAAGGCCGGCGGCAACTACAAGGCCCGCTGCCCCTTCCATGATGAGAAAACGCCGTCTTTCAACGTTCGGCCGGACAAGGGCTTTTACCACTGTTTTGGCTGTGGCGCCCATGGCGATGCCATCAGCTTTGTCCGCGAATTCGATGGCCTGGGCTTTACCGACGCGGTAGAGGAACTGGCCCGCCGAGCCGGCATGGAAGTGCCCTACGACCAGAGCGCACGCCAGGAAATGCAGCAGGCGCGAACGCTGACGGACGCCCTGGATTACGCCAGCCGCTTCTATCAGTCCGCTCTGAAGGGCCAGCAAGGCGAATTCGCCCGGGACTACCTCAAACAGAGGGGCCTGGACGACAGCATTATCGAACAGTACCAGCTGGGCTACGCGCCCGGCACCGGCACCGCGTTGTTCGACAGTGCCAGCAAGGACCTGCAGGGGCCGTTGGTTGAAACCGGCACGGTCTCCGACAAGTATGGCCGGCCACGGGATCTGTTCCGCAACCGGGTGATGTTTCCGATCCGCAACAGCCGCGGACGAACCATTGCCTTTGGCGGGCGCACACTGGGTGATGACAAGGCCAAGTACATCAACTCTCCGGAGTCTGATGTGTTCCATAAAAGCCGCGAAATCTACGGCCTTTATGAAGCCAAACAGTCGATCCGCCAACTCGACAGGCTGCTGGTGGTGGAAGGCTACATGGATGTCATTGCGCTCGCGCAGAACGGCATCCACTTTGCCGTGGCCACGCTGGGCACAGCCACGAACCAGGACAGCCTGTCGGCACTGCTGAAGCAGGTACGGCATCTGGTGTTCTGTTTTGACGGCGACCAGGCCGGTTACCGGGCGGCCGACAAGGCCCTGGAGAATGCTCTGGAATTGCTGACCGACGGCCTTCATCTGCAGTTCCTGATGATGCCGGACGGTGAAGACCCGGACACACTGGTGCGCAAGGAGGGCCCCGACGCGTTCCAGGAACGCATCAACGGCGCCACGCCCCTGTCTCGCTACCTGTTCAACCGGCAAAGCGAAGGGCTGGACCTGACGCTGCCGGAAGACCGGGGTGAGCTGAAGGCACGGGTAGAACCGCTGCTGAAGAAAATGCCCAGGAGCACCCTCAGGGATGCCATGTGGCATGAAATGCTGCGGCTGTGCGGCAACAACCGGGGCGACTGGCAGAACCGCCGCCAGCCAAACGGCAAGGGCGGATACGGCGAACGCCGGGTGCAGGAACAACGGATTGACGTAAAACTCAGCAAGGATACCCAGCTTTGTCTGGCCCTGCTTGAAGCACCGGACATGGCCAGCGAAATTGCTGAACTTTGCCGCAGCAGCCGCCAATACCGGCAGGCAGGCCAGTTCGCCAGCTGGATCCTGGAGCACGCCATCAAAGACCGGCGCTCCCTGGTCCGCGAACTGGCAACGGATAACCGCGCCAGAGAACAGTTTTACAGCCTGTTCGATGGCATTGAACACATCCCCGCACGGGAACAGACCCTGGCTGGCGCCAGGGAAATGCTGAACCCGAACCGGGAAGTGGCGCGCAAGCAGCGGTTGGCGTCTCTGCTATCGGAAAAGCGTAGCCTGGCAGACCTTAGCGCTGAAGAGCGGCAGGAGCTGAAGGCACTGACCGGACAGAACGACGACTGACCAGCGCCAGGAAACAGAGCCGGCGGGCCAAAAAACGCAATAACTGCCGCCGGAAACGGCACTGCACTTGAAACTTGCAGTATTGATCACCATCTAACCATCCGGTGGCAGAGCAACCGCGCGACAGCTATAATGGCTGTTTCACTTTTTTCCTTTTACCAGCGAGTTCACAGGGTGTCTATGTCAGGCAATTCGCAGAAATCACGTCTTAAAGACCTCATTGCACGAGGCAAGGAACAAGGTTACCTGACTTACGCCGAGGTAAACGACCACCTCCCGGAAGACATTGCTGACCCGGACCAGGTCGAAGACATCATTCGCATGATCAACGACATGGGCATCCAGGTGTCTGAAGTGGCACCGGACGCGGACACGCTGCTGATGACCGACGGCGACTCCACCGCTGACGAAGCAGCGGCCGCTGAAGCCGCTGCGGCACTCGCAGCCGTGGAATCCGACGCTGGCCGCACCACGGACCCGGTCCGCATGTACATGCGCGAAATGGGCACCGTGGAGCTGCTGACCCGCGAAGGCGAAATTGTCATTGCCAAGCGCATCGAGGAAGGTATCCGCGATGTCATGGCCGCCGTGGCCCACTTTCCCGGCATCACCGGTACCGTTATCCAGGCCTACGACCGCATCATCGAGAACGAAGGCCGCCTCAGCGACATCGTCTCCGGCTTCCTCGACCCCGACGGCGCCGAGCCGTTCATGGAGGAAGACACTACCCCGGACACGTCCAGCACCTCGGACGATTCATCCGACGACGATGATGACGATGACGACAGCGAAGAAGAAACCGAAAGCGGTCCGGATCCGGAAGAAACCCGTCTACGTTTTGAGCTGCTGAAAGAAAAGCTCGATGCCGCCGACGCAAGCCTGGCCAAACACGGCCGCGGCCACAAGAAAACCCAGGAAGCCCTGAACGAACTGGGCCAGGTATTTGCCCCGTTCAAGCTGGGCAACAAGGCGTTTGACGAACTGGTGAACGTCGTTCGCTCCACCAACGATCTGGTGCGGGAGAACGAGCGGGCGATCATGAAAATCTGCGTACGCGAGTGCAAGATGCCGCGTAAGGATTTCATCAAGTCGTTCCCCGGTAACGAAACCAGCCTGGACTGGGCCGAGAAGATGTCCAAGGGCAAAAAGCCCTATGCACCGCTGATTGCTGAGCGCATCGACGAAATTGTCCGCCTGCAGAAGCGCATTGCCAATATCCAGACCGAAGTGGACCTGGACGTTTCCGACATCAAGGAAATCAACCGCCGCGTTTCCATTGGCGAAGCCAAGGCCCGCCGTGCCAAGAAGGAAATGGTGGAAGCCAACCTGCGTCTGGTTATCTCCATTGCCAAGAAGTACACCAACCGCGGCCTGCAGTTCCTCGATCTGATTCAGGAAGGCAACATCGGCCTGATGAAGGCGGTCGACAAATTCGAGTATCGCCGTGGCTACAAGTTCTCCACCTACGCCACCTGGTGGATTCGTCAGGCCATCACCCGCTCCATCGCGGACCAGGCACGCACCATCCGTATTCCGGTGCACATGATCGAAACCATCAACAAGCTCAACCGCATCTCCCGTCAGATGCTGCAGGAGATGGGCCGCGAGCCCACGCCGGAAGAGCTGGGCGAGCGCATGGAAATGCCCGAGGACAAGATCCGCAAGGTACTGAAGATCGCCAAGGAACCGATCTCCATGGAAACCCCGATCGGTGATGACGAAGACAGCCACCTGGGCGACTTCATTGAAGATATCCAGGCCCTGTCACCTGTTGACTCCGCTACCGCTGAGGGCCTGCGCGAAGCTACCCGCTCCGTGCTCTCCGGCCTGACCGCGCGCGAGTCCAAGGTGCTGCGCATGCGCTTCGGTATCGAAATGAACACCGACCACACCCTGGAAGAAGTGGGCAAGCAGTTTGACGTAACCCGCGAGCGAATCCGCCAGATCGAAGCCAAGGCCCTGCGCAAACTGCGCCATCCTTCCCGCTCCGATCACCTGCGCGGCTTCATTGACGATCAGGGCAACGGATAACACCACAACAGTAGCGGGCGCCATCCCTCACCGGTATAATGGCGCCCGCTTTGTTGCTCCCGCCCGGAAGCGACACCCCAAAAAGCAAACCTTTAAGCAGCATCCGCTGAAAAAGGGCCTATAGCTCAGTTGGTTAGAGCAGAGGACTCATAATCCTTTGGTCCCTGGTTCGAGTCCAGGTGGGCCCACCACTCCCCCAGTTTTACCTTCAGATAAGCCTCTGCCCATTACTCACCTTGTGATCCGTGCTTACCAGGGTTATCGCCCCCTCATCATTCTTGATCCCAGTCACCAGGCACTCGGACATAAATTTGCCAATCTGTTTTGGCGGGAAGTTTGTTACGGCGAGCACCTGTTTACCCAATAACGTCTCAGGATCGTACAGGTCGGTAATCTGCGCACTGGATTTTCGGATGCCCACTTCCGGGCCGAAATCGACTTTCAACTTGTACGCCGGCCTGCGGGCTTCCGGAAATTCGTTTACCTCGATGATGGTGCCGATGCGCAGCTCTACGTTCTCAAAGTCTTCCCAACTGATCATGCCTGGTGAGTCCTCTGTCTGTTAAAGAAAGTGGCTATTGTCTGTGGTCCGCGAGCAAGGTGCCGACGGTGAACGCGATGTTCTCGTGTTCGGTGTCTCGCCACGGTTCCGCGAGGGATTCGGCTTCCCACTGCTGCATACTGCCTAACGCCAGAACCCTCTCAACGTAGGCAGCGGCGCCTTCGCTCAGGTCCAGCCCGTAGGTGCGTACCCGATAGACGACAGGGGCAAAGAAGGCATCCACAGCGCTAAAGCGGTCACCGGCGAGGAACGGGCCACCGAACTGCTGCAGGCCATGGGACCACAGGCTGTCGATGCGGTCGATATCCTTTTGCAGGCCCTCACTGACCGTGTTCATGCGGATACGCAGGCCCACGTTCATGCTGCAGATATCCCGTAGCGACTGGAACCCGGAATGCATTTCAGCAGCAGCACAGCGAGCCCAGGCGCGGGCCTTTGCGTCTTTGGGCCAGACGCCCTCGTGACGCTCGGCCAGATACTCAATGATGGCCAGCGAGTCCCATACGGTTGTGCTTTCATCCGTGAGGCAGGGTACCTTGCCGCTGGGGCTCAGGCGCCTGTAAGCCTGCCAGGTGGGCTCATCACCAAACACAATGAGCTGCTCATTAAACTCAATGCCCAGCTCCTTCATCAGGACCCAAGGGCGCAACGACCATGACGAGTAGTTCTTGTTCGCAATATGAAGGGTGTACATCCCTGTCTCCATCCAGGTGGGGTGGTTTATCCGGAAATCAGTTTTGCCGAATACCGTGGCTTCGTATACAACTACACTAAGACCATTAAAAATAACACAAGGAACGCACCATGCCTTTCTCTTCCGACCACATTGATGAACTCAACCTGCTGGCGATGTTCGATCTGTCTTCCGCGCAGGAGGGCATCAAGGTTCACCAGCATTCAGCTGCACCGGAGATGGTGACCGCGGCTGAACGCCTACACCAGAAGGGGCTGATCACTCAGAAGGACGGCGGTTACCTGACAAGTCTGGGCAGTGAAACCGTGGAGCATGCGCAGAAACTGTTATCGGTGCTTTCCAGCTGATACCCAGCCAGCATTACACAGGTTTTCTAATTTCGGAGTCGGCCCTGAAAGCGTCGAACTATTTTACAGACCGACTTTCTCCTGTTTTTTTTGCTTGATGATTTCATGGGCATTTCCAATATTGGAACAATGTTTGCTTCTACCCCCTAGCGACTCGGCGGTATCAGCCAACACCGGTCTCAGCGCTGACGTTTGGAAGCGCTTATCGCTTGGCTGCGGTACGGAGAAAACAAACCATGAAACTCGGAAAGCTACTGAAAACGGCTTTTGTTGCAACTGCCCTCATGGTCGCCTCAGCGACATCAAGTGCTTTGCTGTTGCAACCTGGCGATGCGGATTATGACGGAAATGACGGCGAAGGCTCTTATGGTCCCAGCAACTGCGAACCTAGTTGTTTAAACGACCTGTTTGGAACAACCTTCGTCGGCAACAGCGGACTGCTCTATAAGGCGAATTTTGGCGGTTCGGAAGAAGGTACTTTTACTAGCTCATACGAGATGAGCTGGACTCTTGACGACGGTGAACCCTCGGGAGGAACATTGTCATGGCTGTTGGATACCTCCCACATTGCTTGTGGTGAGTGCTATGTGGCAGTGAAAGATGGCAATATCGATCCTCGTTACTACTTTTACGACATCAGCGCCCTGTGGGACGGTCAGGAGGACCTTGTGTTCAGCAACTTCTGGAGTAATGGCCGCGGCGCCATTTCCCATATTTCTATATGGGGTAGCCCTGCGGTAGAAGTTCCAGAGCCAGGAACACTTGGACTGCTGGGCTTGGGGCTGATGGGCTTAGTCTATTCCCGGAGAAGGACAGGGAACAAATAGATCGAAGTCTGTCGAAGTATTTTACGCTGTTACAAACCCCTCCATAGAGGGGTTTTTTATTGCTCGCCAAAAATCTGAAACAGTTCACAACTCTTCGTTACAGAAATAAACACCTTCCGGCCTGATAAGACTCTGTATTTCCTTCATTTTTAAACCATCTTTAACTAGAGGGTGGTCGTTTCGACACCAAAAGCTGTCAAAGAAGCCAACGTCCCGATAAGACAAGAGCACTACACTGCTTTTCGAACAAATGTACCAACAATAATTGCCAGCCCTGTTACCCGACTCCGGGGGCACGGCAAAGGTCCATAACAAAGACAAACAAATGGAGTGTGTTTCATGGTTTCAACCTCCCGCTTTTCCCTGCGTGCGATGACACTCGCCGTTGCAGCCGCCTCGGCCGGTTTTTCATTGAATGCCTCTGCCAGTATGGGCAATATCGGTACAACCTATGGCGTGATGCCCGTGGACGTGGCTACCGCACAATCCCTGTCGATGTTCAACGAGCAGGTGTCAGCCACCTATTACAATCCATCCTATCTGACCAGTGACGAGCGTGGCGAGCTGACCGGCGGCATCCTTCACGCGGAGCAGGAATTGCGCTCCAGCCGTTCCGATGCAGACGGCGATATCATTTCGGATTCGCCGAGCCAGCACGTCCTGATCGGCATGAAAACCAACCTGGCGTCCCTGACCCGCTTCGATCACCCGATTTACCTGGGCTTCATCGCAGGCGTTGAGAAGTATGGTAAGGAAATGCTGGCATTCTCCTCGGAAACCTCCGAAACCGGGCAGTACCTGCAATATGGCAAGGAACCCCTGTTCCTGAACATTGGTGGTGCCACCCCCCTCTGGCGGGGCATCTCAGGCGGTTTTTCGGTGCGTGTCACTCTGGAAGCAGCCGCTCAACTGGATGCCGTTTCAACACTTGGCGGCGAAACCAGCCGCGAGCGACTGGCGGTTAACGCCGAGCCCTCGCTGAAGTCCATCCTTGGCACCACCATCAAGTGGGGCGATACTTTCTGTCCGGACAGTGACTGTTTCCTCGACGGCTGGGAAAGCGCGATCACCTATCGCACCAAGTCATCCGCTTCGACGTCTGTAGACTCCAACATTATCGTTACACAGACCATCCCCGACCCGGGCCTGAGCCTTGCGGTGGCTACTATCGATTCCTTCCAACCGGAAACCTTTGCCATCGGCACCCAGTACAAGGGTGACGGCTGGCGCATCGGCGGCAGCATTGAGCAGCAGAACTGGTCTGAACTGGAAGACGAGTTCGCCGGCGATACAATCAAGGATCAGGAGAATGTCAGCGCAGCCAATCGCATCCGTTTTGATGACATCCTGGTGCCTCGCATCGGCGCTGAATACCAGCTCAGCCGTCACTTTGCCGTCCGGGGCGGGCTGGCGTATGAGGAGTCTCCCCTCAAAACCACCCGCAACCCGGAGCTGAACTATCTGGACACCGACAAGATCGTGGCCGGGCTAGGCATCAGTGCAACCTATGAACGCACCCGTGTGCTGGCCTACCCGGTGCGGCTGGATATCGGTTACCAATATCAGCAGCTGCAGGACCGGGATTTCACCATCGTCGACTATGACGGTAACGAACAGCAGGCAACCGCCGACGGTGACGTTCACGTTATCAGCGGCTCCATCACCCTGAAGTTCTGAGGAGAGGTTTGCCATGAAACACAACAATACATTGGCACTGATTCCCGCGATGTTCCTGGCAGCATGCGGCGGGGGTGATGAACAGACCATCGACGAGCCCACAACTCCGGGAGAGGTGGTTTACTCCTACCCGGCGGATGGCCAGAGCAACGTTAGCCCCAAGGCCGACATGGTGCTGCGCTTCTCCCACGCGCTGTCTGACAACGATGTTGCCAGCAAAATCCGCATCACCGATGGTAGCACCGACCTGAGCTTCACGGCCGAAAGTGTGGATGGTGGGCGCAGTCTGACATTGTCGCCACAGGGCGAACTCAGCCCGGGCGCCGACTACACCATTGAGTTTACCGAGGCATTGCAGGCAGAAGGCGGCCGTGCGATTCCGACCCCAAATGCTTTTGGCCCGGAGGGCGTGCAGTTTTCAACACGGGGTGCATTCAGCGGCATCGCCGGGCTGGACAACCTGAGCCCCGAGTTCACAGTTGCGGAAATGATTCCCTCCGGGGGCAATGTATTCCAGCCCATGAACTTCTCGACGTTCCGACTGCAAATGACCCAGACCGTACACCCGGACTGGAAGGCACTCGGTGGTGTCATTGAAATCACTGACAGCAACGCGAACGTGGTGCCGGCCACCGTTCTTGTGAAAGGCCGGGACATCACCATCGACCCCTGCCTGGCAGACTCGAAAGAGCGCTGTGGCCGCGAGGAGGACATACTCACCTCGGGCGAGACCTACACCGTGTCAGTCCGCAACCTGCCGAGTCTCCATGGCGACACGCTGGACGACTTCAGCGAAACTATCACCCCACGCGACACCGGCCCAACCGTTGTGCTGTCCCAGCAAGTGGTGGATTCCGGTCTGAACGCCGGCGAGAGCGCCGCGAACACCCGCAAGTCTCGGCTAAACGGGCAAATCATCAACGGAATTACTCTGAACTCCGTACTGCAGGGCAATGCCGGGCCGTCCCAGCAAACCGGCGATCTGTTTGCAGAGCTCGCTTACGCACCGGCATTTACGGCGGATGAGCCCCTGCCACTGCGAGTTCCGAAAGGCAGCGTGCTAACCAGCAGCAGCCTGGATGTCCGTGTCAACGGTGAGGTGCCGGTTATAGATCCGGCAACCGGAAACATCCAGCAAACCGGTGACATCAAGGTGACCATGTTGTCGGACGCCACCGGTTACCTGATGCCAAACCCCTACACGGATAACATGAACGCGCCGCGCCACGTCAAACTGTTCATGGATGTTGCCATGAACACGGAAGAGGCGCAGCCCAATGCTTCGTTATCCCAGGACCTGCTTGGGGTGGAGCTGACCGGCATCGCGATCGTGGAAGACGGCGTTCTGACCATCGACGCCATCGGCATGGTGGAACCCAACCTGCTGGGCCAGGAATTCACCGATGCCACCATTGCCTTTCGCATCGAAGCCGCGACAGATTCCGAGTCCGCACTGGATGCTGCCGAACAACGGGACGAAGAACTGGCGGACAACACCGGCCCACAGTTAGTGAGCTGGATGCCAGGACCGGACGATGCCTTCCCGGGTGATCGTGATCAGATGCAGCGCCCTGGCGACCCGATCGTACTGAATTTTGACGAACCGCTGGACGCCGATACCATCGCCGATGGCATTGTGCTGGACGCGGCAGGCACACCGCTGACGGTTGGCGACAACACACTGGACGCCAAACTCGACGGAACCGCCCTGGTACTGAACCCGGTCGGAGGCCTGGAGCATGGTGTTGATTACACCGTGCAGATCGGCAACGCGTTGACCGACCTTGCAGGCAATGGTGTCACACCGCAGAACCTCAGCTTCGCCCTCCCTGACATTGGCGGCGGTTCAGTCCCACAGAGGTCACCTCTGGCGCTGACAACCTATCCCGGTTACCCATGCGTCACCACCGGGGTCAACCTAAGCCAAGATAGCCATGGGCAGTGTGTGGATAACGCACCTAATGGTCCTCGCGGGGACGAGTTGCCGGTAACTACCATGCCTACGGACCGCCCCATCGTGGTCGTGTTCTCCCAGTCCATGGATCTGGACTCCATCCGCAGCGGCGAGACGTTTGTGGTTGAGAGAGTGGACGAGAGCGGCGCTGCAATTGAAGCGGTATCCGGCCGGCTGGAGAAGAACAATCAACGGATTCGGTTTTACCCGGACGAGCCCTGGGAAATCGATAGCCTGTATCGTTATCGCATGAAATCCACTTCCGGAGGCCAATGCCAGACCGGAACCGAGGATTTCATCTGCGGCGCCAACGGCCTTGCCCTGCAAACCGATCTCCTGGTAAACCCTGAAGATGTTGGCGGGCCAAATATGGACATTTACTTCCGAGGTGGTGAAGCGCTAGATACAGTATTCACTCCCTTACGGAACCTGCCGATTCGGGATACAAACTCGAACTATGTGGTTGACTGCGACGCGCTGGGTTCCCAGGACTGCCTGGAGCCATTCGATCATGAAGTGGATCCAAACGATGCCAGCGAGTTCCTGCCGTCCGCCAATGCCGCAAAACTGAAATCAGCAGGCAACGCAACAATACTGCTAATGTCCACTCCGGCAAGAGTCGGGTGCCCGACCAACGGTGATGAATGCCCAGAGAATAAATTCATCTATCAGACCTATGGACTGAATACAGAGGTTATCGGCCCCTACATCGACCCGGACTCAGGAGAGCAGACCGGTGTAAGGGTACTCTTATACCCAACCATGCTCGCGACAACCTCTACCTCGGTTTACCTGCGGATTGCCGGCTTGATCACGCTGGAAGAACCGACTGGGCCACAGATCCTTCGGATGCGATACAACACGGAGACTTCCGAGGACAATCCACAAGGCTTGGTGGAAGGCGTTATTGTCGAGAATGATGATGGCCAGACCGAGTTCAGAACCGAAGCCCGCCTTCAGCTCGACGCCCCGCTGCTGGAACCACCCATTGGCGGACCACACGACCTGTACAGCAAACCGTTCACTCTTGAACTGAAAGGCGACATCAATTTCTTTGATGATGGCAGGATGCAAATAGAGCAAAGAAACACCAATCGTGTGCCGCTGACAGTCAACATAGAAAGCTTGGGGAACATTCCTCTGGAAATTCCAGCTGGCGGCGTTTACCTGAACTTCCTGTCCAACCCCATCAAGGAAATTCCAGCAGAGTACTAACTTCAGGCTCCGCTACTTATGGCCAGCCCTCGGGCTGGCCTTTTTTGTGGCCTGATGAACCAGAAAGCGGTTTTCCCCCGCCAAGCAATTCCTGCTAATCTGGTTTTCTATTGAAACTAACTCCAAAATTGGACTGGCAAGCGGGCAGGGTATTCCGAAACCGTGCGGAGCCATGGATGGCGGAGCCCGAGCGTACAGGGACGTATTCACAGCGTGTTTCGGAATACCCTGTCCGCTTGCCAAAGCACATAATCAATAAAAAGACCGGAGAGACCCCATGGAAAACGGCACCCATTACCGTACCTGCCATCTGTGTGAAGCCATGTGCGGCGTGGCCATCGAGGTCAGGGATGGCCACGTCGCCTCCATCAAGGGCGACGAGGACGATCCGCTGAGCCATGGCCACATCTGCCCCAAGGCCGTCGCCCTCCAGGACCTCCACGAAGACCCGGAGCGCCTGCGCAAACCGGTACGGCGCACCACCGACGGCTGGCAGGAAATGGAGTGGGACGAAGCCTTTGACCTGGTGGCCAGCCGACTGCACCGGGTACGCAAAGAGCACGGCCGCAACAGTATTGGCGCTTACCTCGGCAACCCCAACGTACACAATCACGGCTCGCTGGTGGCTACCATGCCATTCCTCCGGGCCCTGGGTACCCAGAACCGGTTCTCCGCCACCTCCAACGACCAATTGCCCCACATGCTGGCCAGCCTGGAAATGTTCGGGCACCAGATTCTCTTCCCGATACCGGACATCGACCGCACCGACCTGTTCATCTGCATTGGCGCCAATCCGATGGCCTCCAACGGCAGCCTGATGACCGTGCCGGACTTCCGTGGGCGACTCAAGGCACTCAAGGGCCGTGGCGGCAGGATGGTGGTCGTGGACCCACGCCGCACAGAGACCGGCAAACTGGCCGACGAGTTCCACTTCATTCGCCCTGGCACCGATGCCCTGCTGTTAATGGCCATGGTGCACACCCTGTTTGAAGAAGACCTGGTGAACCTCGGCCATGCAGAACAATGGACGAAAGACGTAGACCTGGTCCGGCTGGCCGCAATGGGCTTCACCCCCGAAGCCGTCAGCGAACAGACGGGCATGCCGGCTGCTGATATCCGCAACCTCGCGCGGCAACTGGCCACAACACCGAGGGCTGCGCTGTACACTCGCATGGGCACCAGTACCCAGGCCTTTGGCGGCGTTGCGACCTGGCTTGCCTACGTGCTCAATATCCTGACCGGGAAGCTGGACAGCACTGGCGGCATGATGTTCACGCAACCTGCGATTGATCTGATCGCACTCGGTGGCATGTCCGGCCAGAAGGGCCATTTCGGCAAGCGGTTCAGCCGGGTGAAAAAACTGCCTGAGTTTGCCGGCGAATACCCTTCAAGCACCATTGCCGATGAGATTCTCACGCCGGGCGAGGGCCAGATACGGGCATTCGTGACGGTGGCGGGCAACCCGGTGCTTTCAAGCCCCAACGGTGGACGGCTCGACGAGGCCTTCGGCGGCCTCGATTTCATGGTGTCGGTGGATTACTACCTCAATGAAACCACCCGTCATGCGGACGTCATACTGCCTCCCACCGCCGGGCTTGAACGCAGCCACTACGACCTGATCTTCAGCATGTTTGCGGTTCGCAACACCGCCAAATACAGCCCTGCCCTGTTCGATGCTGGCAAAGACGCCCGCCACGACTGGCAGATACTGCTGGAACTGGCCCACCGTCTGGAGAAGAAGCGAAAAGGTGGCCGCCTGCCCCTGCGTTCCGAGATGGGTTGGCGTGCGTTCAAACAGATCGGGCCGGACCCGATCCTTGATCTTATGTTGCGGGCCGGGCCCTACGGAACCGACATCGGTCCTGCACGCGGCCTGATCCAACCCGCCATCGACCTGGTGATGGATATACTTCCGGAGCGCCATCCCCTGCGGGGTCTGGCAAAAATGAGCCCACTGAACCGCCACTGGCAGGACCTGCCCAAGGGGCTGTCCATCAGCGCCCTTAAGGAACTACCCAACGGTGTGGATCTCGGGCCACTTCGCCCATGCATGCCCGGCAGGTTGTTTACCCGCGACGGCAAGGTAAACCTCGCCCCACGCCGCTACTTACAGGATCTGGGGCGGCTCCATGCCTTACTCACGGCACCGGCCTCCGACGGTCTGCTACTGATCGGGCGCCGGCACGTTCGCAGCAATAATTCCTGGATGCACAACAGCCAGCGGTTGGTGAAAGGCAAGGACCGCTGTACCCTGATGATCCATCCGAAAGATGCTGCTCGCTGTGGCCTTCAGGCTGGTGATTCCGCCGAGATTGGCTCCACCTCCGGGCAGATCGTATTACCGGTGGAGATCACCGAGGATGTGATGGCGGGCGTGGTTTCAGTACCCCATGGCTGGGGCCACCATCGGGAAGGTACCGGGCAGAGTGTGGCGGTTGCCCA
Source organism: Marinobacter sp. DS40M6 (assembly GCF_028581595.1). Classification (NCBI taxonomy): domain Bacteria; kingdom Pseudomonadati; phylum Pseudomonadota; class Gammaproteobacteria; order Pseudomonadales; family Marinobacteraceae; genus Marinobacter; species Marinobacter sp. DS40M6. The sequence goes on from NZ_JAFCAE010000009.1 coordinate 52,499, forward strand.
CGCTGGCGCCAGTATAAACGACGTGTTGAGCGATCAGGAGATTGATCCGCTTGTTGGCACGTCCGTACTTAATGGGCAGACCGTGTCTGTAAAAGTCTGGCGTGCGGACCGCCAGCGTAAACAGGCCTGACATTCTCAAGGGAGACTTCTATGCCGCCGTGGCTTCAATGGACACTGATTATTGCCGGCCTGCTGGCCATCGCGCTGCTTGTCGCGTTTATCGGCCGCCAGTCCCGTGCCCTGCAGGACAGCAGGAGGCGGCAGGAGAAAGCAGAGTCTTTCCAGAAGGAACGCCGCGACAGCATGATTGAAAGTATCCGGGTATTGGCCATGGCGGTAGAAGAGAATCAGGTTGAATACTCCGAAGCCTGTCTGCGAATCAAGGGCCTATTGGACCACGTGGCACCGGAGTTGCTGGACCAGTCTCCTTTCCGGGTGTTCCAGGAAGTGCATGAGCAGATCCAGCACATGCCGACCCATCGCGCCCGCCAGGAAACGGATGCCCGCTTCGTGGAAAAGATGGACCGCGAGCGCCTGGCAGTCGAAAAGGAGCACGCCGACGCCATTCGCCGCGCCGCAACGGCCATTCGCCACCATCCGTTCCAGGCCTGACCCTTACCAATTTGAGTCTGACGCCCCAGTATTTTGTAACAGTTTGTAATCGAATTTCATCACTGAAGGTTTGATTAGCTTTACAAATCAATCTCTTCAGATGTCACGAAATTATGACGCCCGGCTCATTCACCAAACAACAACGTAGCCAGCTTTTATTTCACTCCATATTGGCTAAGTTTAAAAAAGCACGTTGCCACTACCGACCCTGCAACTGCTCACGTTGTTTTCTCCTGAACACGTTTGGTTTGATCTGCAACAAGCGGGTGAGCTTGCCGGCCTTCGGGCCGGCTTTTTTGCGGGGCTAAACTAGAGAGGTTTGGCGGTAGAGAGGACCTACTGATTCATCATCCCCGCCATCGCCATAATGCTGTCCTTGTTTCCGACCAGTTCATCAAACTGCGCTTCCACCTTCTCCCTGTTCAGACCGAGAGATTCGTAGAACGCGTCCGACACCTCTTCCCCCGCACCCAACGCAACACCGCGCTTGGTCAGCAGTTGCCGACTCAGCCAGAGCAGTTTGCTGTATACCGCGTGGGGGCCGTCGTAACCAGGATTCTTCTGGTTTCGGATTGCCAGACAGACCTCGTCAGGCATACCCCAGTTCTGCATCAGTTCCGCCGCAATCTGCTCCCGGGTCACGCCCAGCAGATAATGCTCAATCATTGAGGAGTCGAGATGGGGGTTTGCTTCCAGCGACCGGCACACCAACTTGAAATGGGGAGGAAACACCTGTGCCAGCACCAGGTAGCCAAAGTTGTGCAACAACCCCCCCAGGTACGCAAGACCAAAGATAGGACGTTCGCCACGAGGCATCATGCTGGCCAGGATACCGGCCGACTGAGCCTGCCATATTGCCTGTTGCCAGTAATCCACATAGCCTTCCGGATGATCCTGGGGCTGCTTCAGGGCACGCCCCAGAGACAGGCCCATGGCCAGGTTCATCACCAGGTCGAACCCCAGAATCCGAGAGACCGCGTCGTGCACAGAACGCACCTGCCCCGCCGCCGCATAAAAGGACGAGGACGCCCAACTGACCACCTGAGCCGCCAGACTGGGGTCACTTTCCACAACGTCCACCAAGTCCCCCATCACAGCATTGGGGTTCACCCGCAGGTGAATAATGCGCTGGGCGGTCTCGGGTAGAGGAGGCAACTCAAGAGTGTCTTCCAGGCGCTGCTGAATGCGCAGCGAGGTAAACCGTCGAATGGCGGAATGCAGCTGGTCCCGGTCTTTTTCCGGGCTGTTGAGATTCACGGCAATGGTATCCCGCGCCACCGAAAACGAATGGCGGTCGGCCGCGACGGTGATTCCCCGGAACTCGTCGCCGGGCATGACCATACAAAGATTCTGCTCGCCCAGGACCAATGCCACAGACGCCAACTCATCCACCCGCGCGTCCACAATCGTGGGCCAGCCGGTCAGAGACGGTAAGGCGGGCAGCTCGGTCAGGCCAGAGCGCTCACGAACCCGGACCTGCTCCCGTCGCTTCATCACCCGCAGGTCTCGCCCCAATTGTTTGTTCAGGGCACTGATATCGAGCAGGTCACCCTCGCGGCAAATGGCCTGGAGATTCCCCTCCTCATCCGTGAGCAACACCATTCGCAACAGTTCGTCGTCCCGGGCCTGGCTCACATCCCTAAGGGAAACGCCGGCAGCAGACTCACCCAACGCCTGCCTGACTACGACAGGTAGCTCCATAAGTTTCTCCCAAAATGTAGACGGTGCCCCGTTGGACACATTGGTTTCACTCAGTATAGGGCACAAACAGCGACCCAACTTTGACATCAGGCGGGTTTTCACACGATTTTTTCTACCGGCGCGGCGCAGTTACACGTCGCCGTAACGAATTCGTTCCCCCAACCAACGGCGAATCAAACCGTTCACCAACGCCGGCTGCTTCATCAGCGGCGGCGCCATTTCACGGATTGGCTCGATCCAGCCCTTGTCTCGTTCAAAGTCTGCCAGCCGGAACTGCATCATACCGGTCTGGCGGGTGCCTAACACTTCTCCTGGCCCGCGTATTTCCAGGTCTTTCTCGGCAATCACAAAACCGTCCTGACTGTCGCGCAGGGCCTGCAAACGCGCCTTGCCATTCAGCGATAATGGTGGATGGTACATCAACACGCAAAAACTGGCCTCTTCGCCCCGGCCAACCCTGCCCCGCAGCTGATGTAGCTGCGCCAAGCCCAGGCGCTCCGGATTCTCGATGATGATCAGCGAGGCATTGGGCACATCCACCCCCACTTCAATTACGGTGGTCGCCACCAGAAGGTCGAGCTCGCCGTTCTTGAACTGTTCCATGACCGCTGCTTTTTCGGCCGCCTTGAGGCGACCATGAACAAGCCCCACCTTCAGATCTGGCAGACGTTCCGCCAGCTCCTGCGCAGTCACTTCCGCCGCCTGGCACTGCAGCGCTTCTGACTCCTCAATCAGCGTGCACACCCAGTATGCCTGCCGGCCTTCCTTGCAGGCCTTTCGTACCCGATCGGTCACATCGTCACGCCGGCTGTCGGGAATGGCGATGGTTTCGATAGGCTTGCGGCCGGGGGGCAGCTCATCAATCACCGACGTATCCAGGTCCGCATAGGCGCTCATGGCCAGCGTACGCGGAATCGGGGTCGCTGTCATAATCAACTGGTGTGGCGCCATGGTTCCGCCGACGCCCTTCTCCCGCAGGGCCAGCCGCTGATGCACGCCAAAACGGTGCTGTTCGTCCACAATCACCAGTGCCAGGCGACTGAACGCAACATCTTCCTGAAACAGGGCATGGGTACCTATCACCACGGTGGCTTCGCCACTGCCAACGGCCTCCAGAGTTTCCTTTCGTGCCTTGCCCTTAATCTTTCCCGACAGCCACGCTAACTGGATGCCAAGCGGCTCCAGCCAGCCACGAAAATTCTGGTAGTGCTGTTCCGCCAGTATTTCCGTGGGTGCCATCAGCGCCACCTGGGCGCCAGCACCAATGGTCTGCAGTGCTGCCAGCGCCGCCACCACGGTTTTACCAGACCCCACGTCTCCCTGCACCAACCGCAACATGGGTACCGGCTGGCTGAGGTCCTGGCGGATCTCGGTCATAACCTGTCGCTGTGCCCCGGTAAGGCTGAACGGAAGCAGATCAAGAAAACGTTCCGGCAGATCACCGGTTGGCAGTAACGGCAGCGCTTCCCGGGCCTGAACCTGTTGCCGTACCTGCAAAAGGCTTAGCTGGTGGGCCAGCAGCTCTTCCATAACCAGTCGCTGTTGGGCCGGGTGCCGCCCCTCCATCAACAGATGAACCGGCGCATTGGCCGGCGGCGAATGCACCAGCTCGACCGCTTCGGTGATACCCGGCAACTGGTAACTGGCGAGCAGTTCTTCCGGCAACCAGTCACGGATCGGGTAACGTTTGAGGTAGCCCAGCGCTTGCTGGCACAGAGCGCGCACTCGCGGCTGCTGAATGCCTTCTGTCAGGGGATAAACGGGCGTTAGCGTGGCCTCACCCTGCGCGGGCATCGGCGGCGGATTGACCTGGTATTCAGGGTGGTAGAATTCGTAACCGGCCCGCCCCGGCCGAACTTCGCCGAAACAACGCACCCTCGAGCCTTCCGTGAGTTGGTTCTTCTGGGCGGCATTGAAATGGAAGAAGCGCATGACCACGAAGCCACTGTGATCCTTCAGGGTCACCTGCAGGCTTCGGCGCCGGCCCATCACCAGATCGGTTTTCATCACCTCGCCTTCCACCACCCCGACGTCGCCAATGCGCAGGTTGCCCATGGAGACAATGCGTGTGCGATCCTCGTATCGATGGGGAAGATGGAACAGCAGATCCTGCAGCGAACGGATGCCCAGCTTCGACAGCTTGTCGGCCAGGGCATTACCGACGCCCTTCAGGGTGGTAACGGCAATGTCGTCCAGTGACATCATGGCCTGGCTCAGGCGGTTGCGGCCGCAGCCGGGGTTTCAATCTTCGCTTTCTCGATTACCCGACACTGGCTGGCCGCCAGCGACAGCACATCAATCGCCTTTGGTCGTGGGAAAGTGACCCGCCAGGCCAACGCCACCGTGCGATAGGGTACTGGCGCCGCAAAAGGCCTGACCGCAAGTATGCTCTCGTCATACTGCATCGCCGTTGCAGCGGACAAAGGCAAAACGGTGATACCCAAACCAGAGGCAACCATGTGACGTATGGTCTCCAGAGAGCTGCCTTCAGTCACCAGTGACGGCGCCGCAGCACTCGGATTACGGGTGACCGCATCCACCAACGGCGGGCAGGATTCCAGCACCTGGTCACGGAAACAGTGGCCGGGGCCAAGCAGCAGCAACTGTTCCTTCGCCAACTCCTCGGCGGTCAGGCTGTCACGCTTGGTCAGTGGATGACCTCCCGGCAGCAGGACCACGAAAGGCTCGTCGTAGAGCGGCAGGGTAACGACCTCCGGCTCTTCAAACGGCAGTGCGATGATGATGGCGTCCAGTTCTGACTGGCGCAGTTTCTGCCGCAGTGTGGCAGTGTAGTTTTCCTCAATGTAGAGCGGCATGTCAGGCGCCGCGCGGCGCAGCTCCGGCAGCAGGTGCGGGAACAGGTAGGGGCCGATGGTGTAGATGGCACCCACCTTAAGGGGGGCATTGAGCTGGTTCTTGCCATCCTGAGCCATGTCACGGATAACACCCACCTGATCCAGGACCCGTTGGGCCTGGTCGATGATACGCTTGCCCGTTTCGGTGACCCGGATACTGTTTTTGCTACGCTCAAACAAGGGTATGCCGAGTTCGTCCTCCAGTTTCTTGACGGCCACACTCAAGGTCGGCTGACTGACATGACAGCGCTCGGCGGCACGGCCAAAATGCCTTTCCCGGGCAAGGGTAACAACGTATCTTAACTCGGTCAGAGTCATGGCGGGCTCCGGTCAGAATTCGTCCAGGTCAGGGATCGTACAAACGTTCCGTTAATTTATTAGCCAAAGCATAAGGATTGATATTGTCTATGGCAATCACTGAGCACCAACAAACGCCAAGAATACTGGTTGCGGGCTGTGGCAAGCTCGGTGGCGCCATTGCCTCTCGGCTTACCGGAACGGCGCAGGTATACGGCCTACGGCGCAGTCCGGACAAGGTCCCGGAGGGCATCCAGGCGCTGGGGGCGGACCTCATGGTGCCGGAGCAGGTGCGTTCAGTACTGCCGGACAACCTCGACATTGTGGTTTATTGCCTCACGCCAGCAAGCTACGACAACGAGGGCTATCAAAATGCCTACGTAAAGGGCCTGCGGAACCTGATCGACGCACTGGACGGGCGCCAGCTCACGCGGCTGGTGTTTATCGGTAGCAGCAGTGTCTACGCTCAGGACGACGATTCCTGGGTGGATGAGACCAGCCCAACCGACCCCACCCGATACAGTGGCCAGGCGATACTCGCGGGTGAGAGGATCGCGCTGGAGAGCGGCAGTCCGGCAACCGTAATCCGTTTCAGTGGCATCTACGGCCCGTCGCGGGCGCGCTTCCTCGATGCCGTGATGAACGGCAACATGAACCCGACCTCTCCCGGCCCCTACAGCAATCGTATCCACGAAGCGGATGCGGCCGCGGCCACCTGCCATATCGTGGAGCGGGCACTCGCCGGCCAACCACTTGAAGACTGCTACCTTGCCAGTGATTGCGAGCCGGTGCGACTGGATGAGGTGGTGGCGTGGGTGCGTGAACAACTACCCTGTGCCAAGCCTGGCCCCGACGCCCGCCAGGGTGGTCGCGCAGGGAGCAAACGCTGCAACAACCAGCGGCTGCTGGACTCTGGTTTCCATTTCCGCTATCCGGACTTCCGGGTGGGCTACCAGGAGATGATTACCGAAAAAACCCGGTAGTCCTGGCGAGCCCCCTACCAACGAAAAAGGCGGCCCATGGGCCGCCTTCGGTGTTTGCTTGAACGAGTATCAGCTCAGCACCATCACCGCTTCCATCTCAACCGGGACACCCTTGGGCAACGCCGCGACACCCACGGCGGCACGCGCCGGGTACGGCTCCTGAAAATAGGTGGCCATGATTTCGTTCACCGTCGCAAAGTTGCTCAGATCCGTCATGTAGATGTTGAGCTTAACGATGTCCTTGAGCTCGCCGCCACTGGCCTCGCAGACGGCTTTAAGGTTTTCGAACACCTGGCGGGTCTTGGCGGCGAAATCACCCGCGACCACTTCCATGGTTTCCGGCACCAGCGGAATCTGCCCCGACAGGTACACGGTGTCCCCGGCTTTCACTGCCTGGGAGTATGTGCCGATGGCCTGTGGCGCGTTATCAGTCTGTATTACGGATTTGTTGGTCATGACCTTGGGGTCCTCTTTATCAAAACGCCAATCCTCACCTCTGGGTGGCAGGCGTGTCAACAGGCCAAACGTCGCGGCTCTGGCCCGTTGCACCACGGTTGCGTCAGTGCCTTACCCGGTTGATATGGGTGACAGCGCGAATATTCCTGATCCGCCGCATCACCCTGGCAAGATGCCGGCGACCGTTCACATGCACCACAAGGCTGACAATGCCCAGCTTGGCGTTCTGCTCTTCCACGTTGATGCGCTCGATATTGCCATCCGCCATGGCAACCGCGTTGGCAAGCTCTGCAATGACCCCACGCTGGCGTTCAAGCTCCACTCGAAGTTCAACGGAGAACTCGTTGGCAATGTCCTTGGCCCACTTCAAATGAGTGAGGCGCGCCCTGCCTTCATCGTCCTCTGGCAACCGTGAGCAGGTATCCGAGTGGATCACCATGCCATTGCCCGAGTCCATGGCACCGACCACCGGGTCACCTGGAATCGGCTTGCAACAGCTGGCAAACCGAACCAGCAAGCCTTCGGTGCCACGAATGGTAACCGGGCTGTTATCGGCCTTGTCCATGATTGTCGCGGATGCCACGTCCGATGCCTCATCGTCTGTACTGCCGCTGACCAACTGGCGCGCCACGAGATAAGCCATGCGATTGCCCAGACCAATATCGCTGACCAGATCCTCGAAACTGTCCACCTGGTTGTGGCGGACCACCGCCTGGATCTGATGCTCGTTGATCTCGGACAGGCTGGTACCAAACCCTTTGAGGGATTTCTTCAACAGGGTTTTGCCCAGGTCCAGGGATTCGGCACGCTTCTGGTTCTTGAGCACATGACGAATACTGCTGCGAGCCTTACCGGTTACCACGAAACTGAGCCAGGCGGGATTAGGCCGTGCTCCGGGTGCGGTAATGATTTCAACGGTCTGGCCACTTTGTAGCGGCTGGCTCAGGGATCCGAGGTTGCGGTTGATACGGCAGGCCACGCAGGCATTACCGATGTCCGTATGGATGGCGTAAGCAAAGTCGACGGGGGTCGCTCCGCTGGGCAACTCCATGATTTTGCCCTTGGGCGTGAACACGTAGATCTCGTCCGGGAACAGGTCGACTTTCACGTGTTCGATGAATTCCAGGGAGTCGTCCGCGCGCTCACGCATCTCCATCAAGCCCTTCACCCAACGGTCCACCCGTGTCTGGTTGACGCTGGTCACACTGGAGGGCTCGTTCTTGTACATCCAGTGGGCCGCAATACCGTTGTTGGCGATGTGCTCCATTTCCTCGGTGCGGATCTGGATTTCAATATTCACATGCATGCCGAACAGAGTGGTGTGCAGGGACTGATAGCCATTGGCCTTGGGCATGGCAATGTAGTCCTTGAAACGGCCCGGCAGCGGCTTGTAGAGGCTGTGTACGGCGCCGAGGATGCGATAGCAGTCGTCCTCGGTGTCGGTGATGATGCGGAACGCGTACACATCCATGATTTCGTGGAAGGATTTCTGCTTGAACTTCATCTTGTTGTAGATGCTGTTCAAATGCTTTTCCCGGCCCAGGATGCGGCCGGGCAGGCTTCGCTCTTCCAGTTTCTCCTGCAATTTGCCACGGATATCGTCAATGATTTCCCGGTGGCTGCCCCGAAGCTTTGCGACCGCCTTGGAAATGTACTTTGACCGCATCGGGTACAGTGAAGAGAACCCCAGATCTTCCAGTTCGGTGCAAATGGAGTGCATACCCAGGCGATTGGCAATCGGGGCGTAGATATCCAGGGTTTCGTTGGCGATGCGCTGACGCTTCTCATAAGGCATCGGGCCCAGGGTGCGCATGTTGTGCAGGCGATCCGCCAGTTTGACCAGGATCACGCGGATATCCCGTGCCATGGCAAGCGTCATTTTCTGGAAGTTTTCGGCCTGGGCCTCGGCGCGGGAACGGAACTCAATCTGAGTGAGCTTGCTGACGCCGTCTACGAGTTCAGCCACATCCTCGCCAAACTGCTCCGACAGCGCATCCTTGGGGATGCCGGTATCTTCGATGACATCGTGGAGCATGGCCGCCATCAGGCTCTGGTGATCCAGTTTCAGGCCAGCAAGGATTCGAGCAACCGCCAGGGGATGGGTAATATAGCGATCGCCGCTTTTGCGCATCTGCCCTTCGTGGGCCTGTTCGGCATAATAGTAGGCTCTTCGCACCTGATTGATGCGATTGGTATCAAGATACGTGCTGAGTTCATTGGCCAGCACATCAACCGTTGCCTCTGCCGACACCGCGCCTCCGTGGGGATCATAAATGCCAGGGATAAAAAAACCCGAATGCAAGCATTCGGGTCCTTCCGACGTTCTTCCAGTCATGCCTATAGATACACTATAAAACCGCAAGAACAGATTTCAATGCTTTGGACGGGTAACCAGAAAATATTCCCGTCTTCGGCCACATTCAACCTTATTCGTCGTCATCCTCAGTGAGGAGATCGCGGGAGATCTTGCCTTCCGCGATTTCACGCAGGGCGATAACGGTAGGCTTGTCGTTCTCTTCGGCGACCAGCGGCTCGAAACCTTTGGTTGCGATCTGGCGGGCACGCTTGGTGGCCAGCATAACCAGCTGGAAGCGGTTATCAACGTGTTCAAGGCAATCTTCAACGGTAACTCGTGCCATAACTTCCCCGACAATAGCAAAATGACTGATTTCAGCAGACCGCGTAGTTTACTGCGGCCGGTTCAATTTGTATACAGGCAATGTGCGCCGATCAATGGCGCTCGGACAGTCTGACCAATAGCCCGGAATGCCTGACCTGCTGGGCCTGCATGCGCAGACGATGGCAACGAACAATCGCCAGCAGGTCGTCCAGCGCAGTGTCGAAATCATCGTTAACCACCAGATAATCGAATTCCACCGCGTGGCTGCATTCATCCGCCGCCTCATTGAGGCGACGCGCCACCACCTCCGGTGCGTCTGTGCCCCGGCCAGTCAGGCGGTCTTTCAAGGCCTCCGGAGACGGTGGCACGATGAAGATGCTGACACAGTCTGGCATCAGGTGGCGGACCTGCTCCGCACCCTGCCAATCAATTTCCAGGATTACATCCTGACCCGTGGCCAGTGTTTGCTTCACCCAGACCTGGGAGGTGCCGTAGTAGTTCCCGAAGACATCCGCATGCTCCAGGAAGTCGCCCCGGCTGATCATCGCCTCGAAGGCCTCCCGGGTGACAAAGTGGTAGTTGACGCCATCCTGCTCCCCCTTCCGCATAGGCCGGGTTGTATGGGACACGGAAACACCCAGCTTTTCGTCCTGCTTCAGCATTTGAGCCACCAGGCTGGTCTTACCGGCTCCCGAGGGGGCGGAAATCACATACAGCGTGCCTTGTTCTGATTCCTGGCTCATGGGACTAACAACTCCGGGCATTGACGGGCTTTCAGTTGGCGCGGAACAACCCCGGCGCCACCACAATAACGAGGGCGGAATTATACGGCGTTTGCGCCGCCCCCGCATCCAAGTGAGGTTACTCCAGGTTCTGGACCTGCTCCCGCATTTGCTCTATCAACACTTTCAGGTCAACCGCTGCCCTTGTCACCCGGGCATCGATGCTTTTGCTGCTGAGCGTATTGGCCTCGCGGTTGAGCTCCTGCATCAGGAAATCCAAACGGCGACCGATGGCATCGTCGGACTGCAGAGTGTCCGACACCTCGGTGATATGGGCTTCCAAGCGATCCAGCTCTTCGGCGACATCGCTTTTCTGGGCCAGCATCACCATTTCCTGGGCCACGCGATCCGGGTCAAGCTCCACCTTCGCCTGCTCAAAGCGGTTTTTCAGATGCTCTTCCTGGGCACGAATCAGTTCCGGCATTCGCTCCCGAACCTCAGTCACCCGCTCACCCATGGTGGTGAGCCTGTCTTCAAACAGCGGCCGCAGGCGTTCACCTTCCCGCTCCCTGACCGTCACCAATTCACTCACAGTACGCTCGAATAGTTCGCCAGCCGCTTTCCTGGCGGGGCCAAAATCCTGTTCAGTGGAGGCCAGCACTCCCGGCCAACGGAGTATATCCAGTGCGCTAATGTGGGCCGGGTTGTCCAGCATCCTGTTGATGTGGTTGGCCGCCTCATTGACAGCGTTTGCCACATCTTCGTCGATCTCGAAGCCCTGGGTTGCCGATTCATTGGCCTGAAGACGAATGGCCACGTCTACCTTGCCGCGCCGCAATTGCTTGCGCAGTTGCTCACGGAAACTGTTCTCCAGCTCCCGGAGCGCTTCGGGCAAGCGAAAGGACGGCTCCAGGTACCGGTGGTTAACCGTGCGAATTTCACAGGTGAGCGTTCCCCAGTCTTCCTGGGCATCCTGGCGGGCGAAGGCCGTCATACTTCTGATCATGGTGACTCCACGTTTGCGAAGAAGCAGATTTCAAGTTTAGCAGGCTGGCCGCTCCAACATCGAACAGACGCCACAGACTGCGTGTTATACTCCGCAATCTTTCGACTTTGCAATCGACCGGGGATTCACCCCGGACACTCACCACTGATACCAGGAACAATTATGAGACCGAGCGGAAGAACGCCGGAACAATCCAGAGACATTCGCATCACCCGTCACTACACCCGCCACGCCGAGGGTTCCGTGCTGGTGGAATTTGGCGACACCAAGGTGATCTGCACCGCCTCTGTTGAAAACAAGGTCCCCCCTTTCCTGCGGGGCGAAGGCAAAGGCTGGATAACCGCCGAGTATGGCATGCTGCCCCGCTCTACCGGCAGCCGTATGGGGCGGGAAGCTGCTCGCGGCAAGCAGGGCGGCCGCACCGTGGAAATCCAGCGACTGATCGGCCGTTCATTGCGTGCAGCGGTTGATCTGAGCGCTCTTGGCGAGCATTCCATCACCATCGACTGTGACGTCATCCAGGCCGACGGTGGCACCCGCACCGCTGCGATTACCGGTGGCTGCGTGGCGCTTGTGGATGCGCTGAACCATCTGGTGAAAGAAGGCCGGCTGAAAAAATCGCCGCTGAAGCAGATGATTGCAGCGTTTTCTGTGGGCGTTTACAAAGGCACACCGGTATTGGACCTGGATTACCCGGAGGATTCCGAAGCCGAAACCGACATGAATGTGATCATGACGGATCAAGGTGGTTTCATTGAAATTCAGGGAACTGCCGAGGGTGCGCCGTTTGAACAGGAAGAACTGGACGGCATGTTGAAGCTGGCGAAACTGGGTATTGGCCAGTTGTTTGAGGCGCAGAAGGCGGCGCTGGCCGACTAAGGTGCAGCCTTTTCGCGTGTCCGGAGAGGATCTCTTTTCCGGACACGCTACAAGCACATCCCTGTGCGCTCGACTCCGGCCTTCCCTGGCCGGAGACGTTCCGGAAAAGAGATCCTCTCCGAACCCGCTTACTTTCCGATATCCCTCTACTCTGGACTAGCTCGGATCAGAAACCGATTCCGATGTCGTAATCCATGATCACCGGCGCGTGATCGGAGAAACGGGTACTGTCGTCAATCCAGCCATCCTGAATGGTCTTGCGGATACCCGGCGTCAGAAGCTGATAATCCACCCGAATACCAGCGCTCTTGCGGGACCCTTCAGCCTGCTCTGGCCACCAGGTGTACTGGTTACTCTGCTTGTTGATATCGCGGAATGCATCAACACAGCCCATTTCATCAAACAAACGGTCCAGCCATGCCCGCTCATGGGGCAGGAAGCCGGAAAAATCCAGTTTGTGGTACAGCGGGCTGGCGTCAGTTACGTGATGGGCGGTTTGCAGGTTGGCGCAGAAAATAAACTGACGGCGCTTGCGCAGGGTTTTCTGCATATGGAGGCCAAAGGCTTCCATGAAGTCGTCCTTGTGATCCAGAACCGTCAGGTCGTCCTCGCCAATCAATTCTTCTTCGCGGCCAAGTGCGCAGGGAGAGAGAACGCAGGCGACAGATACCTTGTCAAAGTCCGCCTGAATGAAACGGCCTTCGCGATCTGCCTGCTCATTGGCGAAACCGTACATAATGGCCTTCGGGAAATGGCGGGTATAGATACCAACGCCCCCATCCTCGTTACGCTCGCCATCAATAAAGTAGGCCTCATAGCCGTCCGGGATCAGGTTGAAATCCTCGACCTCGTAGGCCCGCATGCGGTGGTCCTGAACGCAAACCACGTCAGCGTCCTGCCTGGCTAGCCATTCAAAGAAACCTTTTTCAACAGCCTGGGCGAGACCGTTGACGCTGATTGTAACTACCCGCATACGTGTTCCCTGATTCGGTTTGTGTGTATGATACCGGTTTTACGCGTTAATTAAAGATCCAAACCCGCCAGAAGCCCTGTCATGCACGACTATCAGCAACAGTTCATTGAGTTCGCCATCCGCCGTAACGTACTCCGTTTCGGAGAATTTACGCTTAAATCCGGCCGCACCAGCCCCTATTTCTTCAATGCGGGGTTGTTCAATACCGGGGAGGATCTGCTTGAGTTAAGCAAGGCCTATGCCGCAGCACTCCAGCGTAGTGGGCTGGATTATGACATTATTTTCGGGCCTGCCTATAAGGGCATACCGTTGGCGACGGTCACCGCCATGGCCCTGGCCGCCGAGGGTAACAACAAACCATTCGCCTTCAACCGAAAAGAAAAGAAGGATCACGGCGAGGGTGGCAATATCGTGGGCGCCCCCCTGGAAGGCAAGGTTCTGATTGTTGATGACGTTATTACCGCTGGCACGGCTATCCGGGAATCCATGGAGCTGATCCGCACCTCAGGGGCGGAGCCTGCAGGCGTACTCATTGCCCTGGATCGCCAGGAGCGAGGCGCTGGCGAACTCTCCGCCATCCAGGAAGTCAAAGAGGAGTTCGGCATTCCTGTGGTCAGTATTATCAAGCTTGAGCAGGTGCTTGCCTACCTGCAAAGCAGGCCCGGCTTTTCAGAACATGCTGACAAAGTCGCCGCATATCGGGACGAGTACGGAGTCTGAATCCGGGCATGGTTTATCGTTCAGCTTTTGGTATGCTTCCTGACATACATTGTTTCAAGCGGAGCGCCAGTCTCTCACCATGAATCGTCTGACCAGGTTTTCAATCGCTGTATCTGCTGCGGCTGCGCTGATGTCTGCCTCTATCGTAGAGGCAAGGATGTATCGTTATACCGATGAAAACGGTCAGATTGTCATCAGCAGTACCATCCCCCAGGAAGCATCCAGACGGGGCTACGACATTCTCAGCAAGAACGGTCGGGTAATTGAAACGATCGATCCGGAACCCACCGAAGAGGAAATTGCCGCCAGGGAAGCCGAGGAAAAACGCCAGGCCGAAGCGGAACGACAGCGGGAGCTCGATCGCAAGCTTCTGGAGCGCTACAGCCACCCAGACGAAGCCGTGCGCGCCATGCACCGCAAGATACGTGAGCTGCAGGGGCTGAATCAGCTCAAGCGAGGCAACATTTCGGTGATCGTCAGCCAACTGGACAGCGAACAGAGCCGGGCTGCAGACCTGGAGCGATCCGGTCGCGACATCCCCGAAGCGACACTGGAAAAAATACGGCGACTGGAAGCCCAGATTCGTGACATCGAACGGGAAATCAACTCGCAGAACGCCAATATAAAAGCCCTGCGGGAACGTTTCGAAGCCGATATCGAACGGCTGGAAGAGATTACAGGCGAGGAAAGAACGCTTCCGCTGGACCCGGACGACCTGGAAGAATAATAAACCACACGACTCGAACAATCAGGCACAAAAAAGGTCACCTCACGGTGACCTTTTTTTATGCTTCAAAGAACTCCGGTTGCCGTTCAGGCAGTAGCGGGGCTCTTCTTGGCAGTGCTGGTGCTTTTGCGAGCTGTGGTTTTGCGTGCAGCCGGCTTCTTGGCCTGCGCAGTAGCCTTGGTTGACTGGGCGACGCTGGTCACTTCGTCCGCTGCGTCGGCAACGGTATCTGCACCTTCAGCCGCTTCTTTTTCCAGCTTGGCAACCAGGTCAGCCGCAAAGCTGCCGAAACGGGTGTTCAGGCTGCGCAGTTGCTCGAACAGGTTTTCACTGTAGCCATAGTAACGAGTGCGCAGGGTCTTTACGCTGTACTCGCGGGCTTCGGTTTCCAGCTTTTCAGCGTACTCGAACGGCTTGGAAGCCAGCTTCTTCTGCTGCTCTTCAGCTGCGTTGATGCCCTTCTCTACGATGTCCTGAAGCTGTTCCTGATAGGTCTTGAGTTTACCCATGATGAATCTCCTAAGATTGTGGATGCGTGGTTTGAAAATCTGCATCGTTATCGCCGGCAAACCGATGCCGACTTCTGATCACATGTCGAAGGTTACGGTCAAAAATTAGAATGTTCATACTAAAACCACCCCCTATTCGCCATCTGTCAACGGGGGAACAGGATCGTCTCGGAATTTACGGATAGTTCACTTGATGATTTTTTAAAGATTCGGCATGCTCTGCGCCTTGAAATGAGAAAGCCCGTCTCCCCGTTTTATTCAGGCCTCGCTTCTGACGTATCCCATTACAGTAACAACAGCACCAATAACGCGCTGACAAACGGATTGCGAGAAACACCATGCCAGGTATAAGACTCAGCCAGAACGCTGCGGGCCATCGGCAGCTTTGGAAAATGGTCGTTGCCGGAATGGCGCTGGCCATCATGGCCGGATGCCAGGAAGACTCCGGGGCATCAAGAGCCGCTTCAAGCCAAGCCAACGAAGCATCTGAACAAAGGCTGGGAGATGCCGTTTCGTCCATTCGGGACACCCTCGGGCAGCCTGAACCGGTACAGGAAGAGACATCCAACACTGGAGTTCCGGCCGACGAGGAGTCGATCACCCCTCCCACACTACGCTGGGACGCTCCGCTCACCCGGGAAGACGGCTCACGCCTCTATGCCAGCGACATCAGCGGCTATCGCATTTATTATCGCCTGCGGCACAGAGACAGTTTCGAGGTCATATCACTTTCCGGTGACGAAGACACTCGCTACCAGCTTGAGGATTTTCCGCCGGGTGCCTATGAGTTCAGCGTTACCGCCCTCGACGACAGCGGGCTGGAAAGCAAGCGCTCCGACGCAGTTACCGTCGACCTGATCTGAGTAGCATCCGAGAAATTTACCACCTGAAGATGACCCAACTGGGCACCAGCATGTCGGTCTCGCTCTCACGAATCCAGCCACCACCATCTGCTGGCACGAGGTAGTATTCGGGACCGACTTCCGGCACTACTTTGATTTCCACCAATTGACCATTCACCCGGTATTCGTAGAACACCTCGTTCTCACCCGGGCGAATCACGATCTGCGCCCCGTCAGCGGATGGCTGATAATCAGACACCACCAGGGGCTCCCTGGGTGTCTGTACAACATCGACATCCTCCTGGGCCATTGAAGGCCCGCAGAGCACAGCCAACACAAGACCCGAGCAAGCGATACGTTTCATTTTCATGGTACTCTTCGGTTCTGTTTAGAGACGTGCATAATCATGCTGACACACGGGAAATGCACCCCGTTTATGTCAGAGTTGCACAAGCCTATCAACGCTTCAATCAGAATCCGGATCCGTTTTGATATGACACAGCAGCAGACTCCGCCGGTAGTTCTTGTAGATGGCTCTTCCTACCTCTTCCGCGCCTATCATGCCCTGCCGCCACTGATGACCAGCAAGAGCCACCCCACGGGCGCCATAAAGGGCGTTATCAGCATGATCCGGAAGCTGGAACAGGATTTTCCAGGCTCAAAAATGGTGGTGGTGTTCGACGCCAAGGGTAAGACCTTTCGCAACGACCTGTACGAAGACTACAAGGCCACCCGCCCGCCTATGCCGGACGACCTGGCCATGCAGATCCAGCCAATCCACGACATGGTTCGGGCCATGGGCCTGCCCTTGTTGATCGTCAGTGGCGTGGAAGCCGACGATGTCATCGGCACCCTGGCCCATGAAGCCACCAGCAAGGGCATTGATGTGGTGGTGTCGACCGGCGACAAGGACATGGCGCAGCTGGTGAGCGATCACGTCACCCTGATTAACACCATGACGGATACCCGCATGGACCGCGACGGCGTGGTCGAGAAATTCGGCATTGGCCCGGAGCAGATCGTGGACTACCTGGCGCTGGTGGGCGACAAGGTGGACAACATTCCCGGAGTCAACAAGTGCGGCCCGAAAACCGCCGTTAAATGGCTACAGGCGTGGGACAACCTGGATAACATCATCGAGCACTCGGATGAGGTCAAAGGCAAAATTGGCGAATACCTTCGGGAAGCCACCGAAACCCTGCCGCTCAGTCGCCAACTGGCCACCATCAAAACCGACGTGGATCTTGAGTTCGGGCTGGAAGACCTCAAGCTGAGGACCCAGGACGACGGTCAGTTGCTGGAACTGTTCCGGGAATATGAGCTTCGATCCTGGATTGCCGAGCTCGAAAACGGCGACTCAGCCGATGAAAAAAGCGCGGACGATGCCGTCGACAACAGCGCCAATCCGGCCAGCAAAGAGAAAACATACACAATAGTGACCGATCAGGCAGAGCTGGATGCCTGGATTGATCGCCTCAACAAGGCACCGCTGTTCGCCTTTGATACCGAGACCACCAGCCTGCGTTATATGGACGCCGATGTCGTTGGTGTGTCCTTTGCCATTGAGCCCGGCGAGGCTGCCTACGTGCCATTTGGCCACGATTATATGGGCGCCCCGGAACAACTGGACCGGGAAACAGTGCTGAACCAGTTGAAACCACTGCTGGAAGACCCGAAGAAAGCTAAGCTCGGCCAGAACCTCAAATACGACAAGAACGTGCTGGCCAACCACGGCATCCACCTGGAAGGCATTGCGGAAGACACCATGCTGGAGTCCTACGTACTCAATTCCGTAGGGTCTCGTCACGACATGGACTCGCTGGCCAGGCAATACCTGGGCGAGCAGACCATCACTTTCGAATCCATCGCCGGCAAAGGCGCCAAGCAACTGACCTTCAACCAGATTGATCTGGAGCAGGCTGGCCCCTACGCGGCAGAAGACGCCGATATCACCCTTCGACTGCACCAGGCGCTGCGACCGCAACTGGAGAAAACCGGCCGGCTGCGGGACGTCTATGAAAACATCGACCTGCCACTGGTGCCCGTACTGTCCCGTATGGAGCAACGAGGTGCGATGATCAGCGCCAGCACGCTGCGCAAGCACAGCCAGGAATTGGCAGAGCGTATGGCGGAGCTTGAGAAGGAAGCCCACGAGGAAGCCGGCGAAAGCTTCAATCTGGGCTCTCCCAAGCAACTACAGGCCATTTTCTACGACAAGATGGGGCTGCCGGTGGTAAAGAAAACCCCGAAAGGCGCGCCCTCCACGGCGGAACCGGTACTGCAGGAACTGGCCCACGAGCATACCCTGCCCCGATTGATCCTTGAGCACCGCAGCCTGAGCAAGCTGAAATCCACCTACACCGACACCTTGCCGGAATTGATTCACCATCGCACTGGCCGGATTCACACCTCCTATCACCAAGCGGTAACGGCCACCGGCCGGCTGTCGTCCTCGGAGCCGAACCTGCAGAACATTCCCATCCGCAGCGAACAGGGCCGGCGCATTCGCCAGGCTTTCGTGGCCCCGGAGGGCTACAAGCTGATGGCGGCGGACTACTCCCAGATTGAGCTGCGCATCATGGCGCACCTGTCGGGCGACAAGGGACTGCTCAAGGCGTTCGAAAAGGGCGAGGACATTCACCGGGCGACGGCTTCCGAAGTCTTTGGCGTGGCCGTCGACGACGTCTCCGGCGACCAGCGCCGCAGCGCCAAGGCCATCAACTTCGGACTCATTTATGGCATGTCCGCCTTTGGCCTTGGCCGCCAGTTGGATGTGGGCCGCAACCAAGCACAGGAGTATATTGACCGCTATTTCGAGCGCTATCCCGGCGTGCTGAAATACATGGACAGTATTCGCAAACAGGCCCACGACGACGGATACGTGGAAACGCTCTACGGCCGTCGCCTGTACCTGCCGGAAATCAACGCCCGCAACAAGCAGCTGCAACAGGCCGCCGAGCGTACGGCCATCAATGCCCCCATGCAGGGGACTGCCGCGGACATTATCAAGCGGGCCATGGTCAGCGTTGAGGACTGGCTACAGGAACATCACCAGGACGATGCCCGAATGATCCTGCAGGTTCACGACGAACTGATTCTGGAAGTGCGTGAATCCGCCGTGGACAAGATTCGCGAAGGCCTTGAGAAGCGGATGTCTGCTGCGGCATCGCTGGATGTACCCTTACTGGTGGAGGCCGGCGTCGGTAATAACTGGGACGAAGCCCACTGAACCCTCTCGCCCAGGTTCCGTTTTGGGGCGAACAAGGTGGTTTCGCCCCAAAACACACCATTCTTTTTGCAGTCTCACCAGTATGCTCCCAGCAACGACGGCGCTGGGCTCGACAGCCGAAAACGGCACGAAATTCGCAAGCCTTGTGAGGGTCGGCCCCGCATTCGCATGAGTGAATACCGGGGCCATGTTGTGACACTTTTCTACCCGAGGCACTCACCATGACTTTTCTGGCTTCCGAGCGCAGTTGGCTTATGAACCCTGGCTTACTGAAACTGGTTCACCAGTGTCGCCGCTTAATTCAGTCTGAGTTCGGGGTAAAGCTGCACCTCACGGAAGAGCACCTGGAAAGGCATCTAGCGGACTATGCCAGCAAAACCCGCTCAGCCCACCTCATCCACACCTGGGAAATACTCAGACCCCAGATCCCTCACTTGGACCTGCACGACGATACCGACAATGCGAAGCGAATGTATCGCGGACAGGAAATTGCCGAGGAAACGTCTAGGGGCGACAGTAGTGCTTCCGAAACGGAAGCAGAAAGGACGAGAAAGAAGAAGGTTATCTATCGTGGGCAGGTTATTGGTTGAGGGGCGCCGTACGCCCCTCAAGGTATCACTTAAAACTGCTTGCTGACCTGTACCCCCGCACTCCAGGCATCAAGCTCGTAGGTACCACGGTAGCGAGCCGCCCCGGGCATGGGCTCGTCGTTGACGTCATAGTTCTGTTCGTTCACCTCTTCGTCGTCGAACAGCAACACCCCGGCGGCCACGTCTACCGTCCAGCCTGAACGGGCGTCGGCGTACTGTGCGCCCAGCGTGACCCAATCGCGATCCCCTGACGGGATTCGAGCCGTACGGAAATCGTCGTTCACCGGCGACTCATCCCAGGCATAGCCAGCCTTGAATGCCCACTCCGGGGTCGCCTGCCAGATGGCGCCGACATTGGCCTGCCAGGTGTCTTTCCAGTTTTCCGAAACGTGCGTCACCAGGCGCTCATCACCAAGACCGGGCCCTGCCTGAGAAGAAATTGGGCCATTGTCCTCACGGCTGACCACATCCAATGCCTCAAACCGGCTCCACTTGGCCCAGGTCGCACCTGCCAGCAGTGTTACGGTATCGGTCAATTGGTGACGGGCACCGAAGGTAATGCTCTCGGGAATATCCAGCGGGACAGTCACCCGTTCAGTGACCGTGGACTGGCTGAACGTCAGGCCACCACCGCTAAGGCTACCCTGCGGATAGTTACGAACTTCCGCGTCGCCATCCAGCTCCAGTTCTGTTCCGGTCTGGGCGGATATACCAAACTGTGTTCGCTCCGACATTTCCCAAAGCAAGCCAAAGGCGAAGGTGAGCGCCACGTCACTGCCTTCGATATCCGCGTAACCGTCTTCCAGGGTCCCCGGGGGCAACCCGAAGCGGGCTTCCGTACCACTGTAGTCCTGGAACTTGGTCAGCCGGCCTTCGGCGTAGATCACATTGACGCCAGCACCCATGGAGAATCCATTACCGTCGTTAACGGCAATGGACGGGCTGAATGCAATGGCGGTCAACTCGGTCTTGTCCGCGAAAAAGCGCCCCTTGAAGTCATCCTCGTAATCCGCCGCAAGGCCATAGGGGGCGTGCAGACCGAAGCCCACGTCCAACCAGTCGTTGATTTCGTGGGTCATGTAAAAATTGGGAAGGACGGCCGGGTCGGCGATATCACCACCGTTTCCACCGGCGACGGGACGGCCGTCATCGCGAACGGCACTGCCGGTGCCTTCCTTGAGCTCGGCATCAATATCCAGAACGGCGGCACCAAACGACATATTGGTGCCGGAAAGCTGGCTCATGCCGGCCGGATTGAAGAAAACCGTGGTGGCATTTTCCGGATTGGCTGCGGTGCCGGCGTTAGCAACGCCCATGGCACTGGCACTTTGCTCATTGAGTGAAAAACCGCCGGCCAGCGCTGCGGCGGGTGCCACCAACGCCGATACCGTCGCGATTCGGATAACAGAGCCGGGCAATACTTTGTTTTTGCGCATAAATCCCCCTGGATGATCGTCGGGGCGGAGTATACGCATCGCGGGCCAATGGCCTCAAATGCCATCACTACTGATTCAGATTCCTAATCGTTTACTACTTTAGTCTAATCCTCGATCAATCGTCCTGGATCGACAACTTGTCGACACTGGAAGCCAGCTTGTCAGCGCCCTGGGAATCGGCACCCAGCTTGATCATCAGGCGCAGGTCGTTGGCTGAATCCGCGTGCGCGAGGGCATCCTCATAGGTGATGGAGCCTTCGGCATAGAGTTCATAAAGCGCCTGATCAAAGGTGCGCATGCCGCTCTCGTTGGACTTGGACATCAGTTCCTTAAGTCGGTGCACTTCGCCTTTTCGAATCAGGTCCGCGACCAACGGTGTGTTGATCAACACTTCAATGACAGCTTTGCGGCCCTGCCCGTCTGGCGTCGGGATCAACTGTTGAGCGACGATGGCCTTGAGGTTCAGGGACAGGTCCATCCAGATCTGGTTGTGCTGTTCCGGCGGGAAGAACTGGATAATCCGGTCCAGCGCCTGGTTGGCGTTGTTGGCGTGCAGGGTAGCGAGGCACAGGTGGCCGGTTTCAGCAAACTGCACAGAGTATTCCATGGTCTGGCGGGTACGCACCTCACCGATGAGGATCACGTCCGGTGCCTGGCGCAGGGTGTTCTTCAGAGCCACTTCAAAGCTATCGGTATCGATGCCCACCTCTCGCTGGGTCACGATACAGCCCTGGTGCTGGTGCACGAATTCGATGGGGTCTTCGATGGAGATGATGTGGCCCCGGCTGTTGCGGTTACGATGCCCGAGCATAGCCGCCAGCGAGGTGGACTTACCGGTACCGGTGGCACCCACGAACATGATCAGTCCACGCTTGGTCATGGCCAGATCCTTGATGATTTCCGGCAGTGCCAGGTCATCAATCTGCGGGATTTTCACCTCGATCCGCCGCAGGACCATGCCGCAGAGGTTGCGCTGGAAGAAGGCGCTGACACGGAAGCGACCGATGCCTCGGGCACTGATGGCGAAGTTACACTCGTGGCTTTCTTCGAATTCGACCCGCTGCTTGTCGTTCATGGCACCATAGACGAACTCCCTCGTCTGCTCAGGCGTCAATGCATTCTTGGTGACAGGCAGGACCTTGCCGTTGACCTTCATGGAGGGTGGCACACCGGCGGTTATGAAAAGATCGGAACCGCCTTTTTCCACCATCAAACGGAGCAGTTTTTCGAATTCCATGACTTTCTACCT
This sequence comes from Marinobacter sp. DS40M6, assembly GCF_028581595.1. Lineage (NCBI taxonomy): Bacteria > Pseudomonadati > Pseudomonadota > Gammaproteobacteria > Pseudomonadales > Marinobacteraceae > Marinobacter > Marinobacter sp. DS40M6. The sequence continues at coordinate 74,905 of NZ_JAFCAE010000009.1, forward strand.
ATTTTTCTGACTTTCGGTGTCCGGGTGTCGGGTAGGGCCCGTTCCAGGGCACGCTGTTAATACGTCCATGTACGCTCGACAAAAACATCCCTGCTTTTTGACGTCCCTGGAACGGGCCCTACCCGACACCTCCCGAATTATGTGCCAAGCCCGCTACCAAGCTTAGAAATTATCCGGCATTTTTGCCTTCATTCTCGCGGCTTCGCGGGAAATCAGGCCTTTCTTCAAGAGCTTTTCCAGACACTGGTCCAGGGTTGTCATGCCCAGGGAGCCACCGGTCTGGATTGCCGAGTACATCTGAGCAATCTTGTCCTCGCGGATCAGGTTACGGATCGCCGAGGTGCCAATCATGATCTCGTGAGCCGCAATCCGGCCACCGCCCATCTTCTTCATCAGGGTCTGGGAGATAACCGCCTGCAACGACTCTGACAACATCGAACGAACCATGGATTTCTCTTCCGCTGGGAACACGTCCACCACACGGTCGATGGTTTTGGCCGCCGAGGTGGTGTGCAGGGTGCCGAACACCAGGTGACCGGTTTCCGCCGCCGTCAGGGCCAGGCGGATGGTTTCCAGGTCCCGCAGCTCGCCGACCAGGATAATGTCTGGGTCTTCCCGCAGTGCGGAGCGCAGGGCTTCGTTGAAGCCCAGGGTGTCACGATGCACTTCCCGCTGGTTCAGCAGGCACTTCTTGGATTCGTGTACGAATTCGATGGGGTCCTCGATGGTGAGGATGTGCTCATAGCGGCTGTCGTTGATGTAGTCGATCATCGCCGCCAGCGTGGTGGACTTACCGGAGCCTGTTGGGCCCGTAACCAGCACCAGACCTCGTGGCACAGAGGCGATGTCCTTGAACACCTGCCCCATACCGAGGTCTTCCATCGTCAGTACCTTTGACGGGATGGTCCGGAAGACAGCACCGGAGCCACGGTTCTGGTTGAACGCGTTAACACGGAAGCGGGCGACACCAGGCACCTCGAAGGAGAAGTCGGTCTCCAGGAACTCTTCGTAGTCCTTGCGCTGCTTGTCGTTCATGATGTCGTAGATCAGCCCATGGACTTCTTTATGCTCCATTGGCGGAAGGTTGATGCGGCGGACATCGCCATCAACACGGATCATCGGGGGAAGGCCGGCAGACAGGTGCAAGTCTGATGCGCCCTGTTTGGCCGAAAAGGCAAGCAGTTCAGTAATATCCATAGGGGTCCTCGGAAGGCTTTTTTCTTTTATCCCGGTATGCGCCGGCTCCGGTCATTGGCACTGAACGGCTTCACTTGGCATTTCAGTAACCTGCGGGTAACGTGTCAGCGTATCAGAGACTGACCGGAATCGGCGGATTCGCACTATGAGCAGCATAGCAGACAACATCGGGAGCGTAACCCGACGCATACAAAAAGCAACATTGAAGGCCGGCCGCAGCGCGGGTTCCGTGCATCTGCTGGCGGTCAGTAAGACGCGCCCGGCCGACGAGCTTCGCACGGCTTACAGCGCCGGCCAACGGGCGTTTGGTGAAAACTACGTTCAGGAAGCTCTGGACAAGATGGAGGAGCTGAAGGAACTGGACGCCATCGAATGGCACTTTATAGGCCCGATTCAATCCAACAAGACCCGCCAGATTGCCGAGGCATTTGCCTGGGCACACAGCGTTGACCGACTCAAGATTGCTCAGCGCCTGAACGATCAGCGCCCTTCCACTCTCCCGCCGTTGAATATCTGCCTTCAGGTGAACATCAACAATGAGGAGAGCAAGTCCGGTTGTGCCCTGGAGGATCTCACCGACATGGCAGACGCCATCGAAGAGATGCCAAATCTCTCGCTCAGGGGGCTGATGGCGATTCCGGACCCGGATCAGCCCGAGGCGGAGTTGCGCTCAAGCTTCCGCAAATTGGCCAATGCGCTTAAACACATGCGCCAGGAGGCCCCTGGTTGCGGCCCGCTGGACACCCTCTCCATGGGCATGTCCGGTGACCTTGAGATGGCCATTGAGGAGGGCGCAACTTGGGTAAGAGTCGGTACCGCCCTGTTCGGCCCTCGGTAACCGGAGGCTGACAGCCCCAGATCCTGTTATCATCAGCGGCAGACTGACAACTGACCACTACTGATCCAAACGTGGAGTGAACCTTGAGCACATCACCAACGATTTCGTTTATCGGTGCCGGCAACATGGCCAGCGCCATCATCGGTGGCATGCTGGACAGCGGCTTCAAGGCCGCCAACATCTGGGTCAGCGCCCCCGATGACAACCATCTTCAATCCATCCGCAAACAATTTGGTGTCAGCGTCACCACCGACAATCGTTACTGCGCCGAGCAGGCGGACATGGTGGTTCTGGCGGTGAAGCCACAGGTTATGGCAAGTGTTTGCTCAGACATCGCCCCGGTGGTGCAGAACACCCGCCCGCTAATGGTGTCGATCGCGGCCGGGCTGGAAGCTTCCACCCTGGACGAGTGGCTCGGTGGCGGACTGCCGCTGGTGCGCGTGATGCCCAACACACCATCGCTGGTTGGTAAAGGGGCTGCCGGGCTCTATGCCAATGATCAGGTCAAGGAAAAGCAGAAGACCATGGTGGAGTCGGTCTTTAACAGCATTGGCTCGGCGCTCTGGGTGGAGGACGAATCCCTCCTGCATGCAGTGACTGCACTTTCTGGCAGCGGCCCCGCCTATTTCTTCCTGATGCTGGAAGCACTGGAAGAGGCGGCCACCGATGCCGGCATTGCCGGCGAGACCGCACGCGCACTGGCAATCCAGACCATGGCCGGCGCCGCCGAAATGGCAGGACGCAGTGAACACGACCCCGGCCAGCTCAAACGCAATGTCATGTCTCCCGGTGGCACCACAGAACAGGCCATCCAGACCTTTGAAGAAGGTGGCATGAGAGATCTGGTCAAGAAGGCCTACTCAGCCGCTTACAAGCGCTCCGGGGAAATGGCCAAAGAACTCGCCAATAAACAGTAACCAATAACGGGAGACACGGCTTCATGCTGGCTGACATTCTGATCACCATTCTGCTCATTGCCTCGACGTTCTACCTGACGATCGTGCTGCTGCGCTTCCTGCTGCAACTGGCCAGGGCGGATTTCTACAATCCGATCTCGCAGTTTGTTGTGAAAGCCACCAACCCGCTGCTGCGCCCGCTTCGCCGCTTTATTCCCGGTTGGGGCGGTATCGACGGCGCAGCCCTGGTGCTGGCGGTCATCATCCAGGCGATCACCTTCTTCCTCATTCTTGTGGCCCTGAACAGCAGCATACCGGCGATCAACCCGCTCACCCTGCTCAGCTGGGCTATCCTTAACGTTCTTGATCTGATCGTTAAGATCTACTTCTGGTCCGTCATTGCAGTCGTGGTCGTCAGCTGGATTGCGCCACAAAGCGGCCACCCTGCTATCCAACTGGTTGCGCAGATCACCGAACCCGTGATGCGCCCCGTACGCAATGTGATGCCATCCATGGGCGGCCTGGATCTGTCCCCGATTATCGTGTTCCTGATCCTCAATGTGGTTTCGGTGGTGATCGACCACATGAAGGTAGCCGCCGGCATGGGCTCCATCGTCGGAATGTAGACCACCTCTCAAAAACACATTCCGTTACATATCAGGACAATAAACTACTCTCACCTGCAGCTGGTTCATCTATCTGAATCAGCTGCATTTTTTGCCTTCTACACGTCGCCCTGCTATACAGACCCGTGATCGCCGCCGCAGATTTGCCGCGCCAATGCGGTAACATTAGCTATATTTTTGGCACAACTTTAACCAACCAAGATCCAACGCAGTCGCCCGGAAGTCGCGCAGAAGGATGGTCCGATGAACAAGCAAGGAACCCTGTCGCAGCAGGTAGAGGCCTACCACGGCTGGAAAAAAGAACTGATCAGACAGATCGGTCGCTACCGTCTGTGGCTGCAGGACAACAACCTGTTTTCAGACGATGTCAGCAACCGCATTCGTCACGGCCTTGAGCTGCTGATCGAAGACGAACTCACCATTGCTTTCGTGGGTGAGTATTCCCGTGGCAAGACGGAACTGATCAACGCCCTCTTCTTTTCAGAATACGGCCAGCGCATGCTGCCATCCCAGGCGGGCCGCACCACCATGTGCCCGACCGAGCTGTTCTTTGACCGCACGTCAAACAGCAACTACCTGTTGCTGCTCCCGATCGAAACCAGGACCGGCGAGCTCTCCCTGCAGCAACTGCGCAAACAGCCCGAACGCTGGGTCAAACACGACCTGGACGAGCGCGACCCGGAAATCATGCGGGAAGTTCTGGCGGAAGTGGCTCGCGTAAAGAGCGTCACTCCGCAGGAAGCCCGCAAACTGGGCTTCGACGAGGACATGCTGGAGCATGACCGCAACAAGCCGGGTAATGTCGTGGTGCCGGCCTGGCGCAACGCCCAGATCAGCATTCGCCATCCGTTGTTCGAACGCGGCCTGCGCATACTGGACACCCCGGGGCTCAACGCTCTCGGCTCAGAGCCAGAACTGACCATCAGTATGTTGCCTCGCGCCCACGCCATTATCTTCTTGTTGAGCGCGGATACCGGCGTCACTGCCAGCGACATGACGATCTGGAAGGATCACATCGACACCGAGCACGCCGACCACCGCGCTGGCCGATTCGCAGTGCTCAACAAGATCGACGTGCTCTGGGACGATCTCCAGGGCGAGAAGCATACCCAGGAGGCCATTGACCGGGTGCGTGGCTACACCGCCGACCACCTCGGCATGCGCCAGAACGACGTGATACCGCTGTCCGCCAAGCAAGGTCTGCTGGCTCGAGTCAAAGGCAATGAAGAACTGCTTGAACGTTCGAACCTCGCCCAACTGGAACAGTTGATCATCCAGCGCATCCTGATGCACAAGGAACAGCTGATTACACAGAGCCTGATCAACGACCTGTTGGGCATGCTGCAGAACAGTCAGGCCGCCATGCAAAACCGGCTGGACGCACTGGAAGAAGAGCTGCAGGCCTGTTCTGGCGTCACCATGGACACTGACGCACTGCGGCGCCTGGCTGACCGCGCCCAGCGGGACTATGACTTCTACTACAAGAAGCTGATTACGCTCCGGTCCAGCCGCCGGCTGATGGATTCCCAGGGCGAGATGCTCAAGGGGCTGGTCAGCGAGGATCGGTTTGAGTCCCATGCCGAGAAAGTCCGCCAGAAGATGTCGAAGAGCTGGACCACTGCCGGCATGAACCACAGCATGGATCATTTCTTCGAGCTGCTGGAAAATGATCTGAGCAACCTTCTCAGCGAAGGGCGGCTGGCCGAAAAAATGGTGGGCGCCATCTACCGCCGCTACAACGAAGACACCCGGGCCCGCCACCTGGAGCCAATTCCATTACGGGCAGGTCGTCACGTTATTGCCATTCGCGAACTGCGCAAGAAGGCAAAACGTTTCCGCATCAGCCCCAAAAATCTGTTGACGGAGCAGTCGCTTCTGGTCAGGCGCTTCTTCAACGTGATGGTGGGCGAAGCCCGAACACTGCATCTGCGCGTGCGGGCCGATGTCGAACGCTGGCCATCGGAAGCACTACTACCAATCATGCAGTACTCCATGGAACAGAAACAGTTGCTGGAGCACCAGATCCGCCGCCTCCGGGACATGGTTCGCAGCGACCGCGACAGCCGGGCCGAACGCGAACGACTGCAGAACACCATCAGCGATCTGACGCGCCAGCTTGAACTGGCTGATGCCATGCAGCGGCAAATCCGTAAACCGGCACCCACCCTGATCCAACAGAAGGTGGTCAACATTTCCGGCGCGGTCTGACCGGCGCCGGAAATGGCGGTTGCAGCCATGCAGGCCGGCCTTTAAACTGCTTGGCTGGCAATCGCCTGGCCATATCAATTAGGCCTGCACTTACATGCAGGTTTCCGCCCGGCCATTGCCTGAAACGTCTTCCAGATAATACGGACTGAATCAGGAACCTGTCGCGCCAATGCCCGATCCCTTGCCAACGGATTCTGTCGGGATAGTCACCCCACAGACACTGCACTTCGATACACCGATCACTCTCGCCTGCGGTCAGACGCTGGAGAGTTACGATCTGGTGATTGAGACTTACGGCAAGCTGAATGCGGATGCCACCAACGCGGTATTGATTTGTCACGCCCTCAGCGGCCACCACCATGCCGCCGGTTATCACAGCAAGGAAGACCGCAAGCCGGGATGGTGGGACAGCTGCATTGGCCCCGGCAAGCCCATCGATACCAACCGGTTTTTCGTTGTCAGCCTGAACAATCTGGGTGGCTGCCATGGCAGCACCGGACCCGGCAGCGTCAATCCGAAAACCGGCCAGCCCTACGGCCCTGATTTCCCGGTGATCACGGTACGCGACTGGGTCCACAGCCAGGCGTTACTGGCTGATCGGCTCGGCATTGAATGTTGGGCCGCCGTAGTGGGAGGCTCCCTCGGCGGGATGCAGGCGCTTCAGTGGAGCCTGGACTACCCGGACCGTTTGCGGCATGCCGTGACCATTGCTTCCACACCACGCCTGAGTGCCCAGAACATCGCCTTCAATGAAGTGGCGCGACAGGCGATCACGTCCGACCGTGAGTTCCACGACGGCCGCTACTATGAGCACGACACATTGCCGCGCCGGGGGCTGATGCTGGCACGCATGGTGGGCCACATTACCTATCTGTCCGACGCCTCCATGGGCGAGAAATTTGGCCGCGAACTGCGCGACCAGGCCTACAAGTTCGGCTATGACGCAGAGTTCCAGGTGGAGAGTTACCTGCGTTACCAGGGTGAGCGCTTCTCGGAGTCATTCGACGCCAATACCTACCTGCTGATGACCAAGGCTCTGGATTACTTTGACCCAGCCTACGAGCACGACAATGACCTGGCAAAGGCGCTGCTCCGTGCGCGCTGCGAATTCCTTGTCGTGTCGTTCAGCACCGACTGGCGGTTTACCCCGGCACGGTCCGAGGAATTAGTAAATGCCATGATCGCGGCCCGCTGCAAGGTCAGCTATGCTGAAATCGACGCACCCTGGGGGCATGACGCCTTCCTGATTCCCACACCACGTTACACCGCCATCTTCCATTCCTACATGGACCGGGTCGCACGGGAGGTAGGCGCATGAGAACAGACCTGAAAATCATCGAGCAATGGATCAGCGCCGGCAGCCATGTACTGGATCTGGGCTGCGGCGACGGCACCCTGCTGGACTACCTGCAGCGGGAAAAAAGAGCAACAGGGTTTGGCTTGGAAATCAATCCGGACCATATCACCACCTGCATGGGTCGCGGGGTGTCCGTCATTGAGCAGAACCTGGACACCCAGGGCCTGGGGAACTTCGAAGATCACTCCTTCGACACCGTGCTGATGACACAAGCCTTGCAGGCGGTCCGGCGCCCGGACATGGTCCTCGACGAGATGCTTCGCGTGGGCCGCGAGGGCATCGTAACCTTCCCCAACTTCGCTTACTGGCGATTGCGCTGGTACCTGATGCGCCGGGGTCGTATGCCTGAATCCGAAACGCTACCGTACAAATGGTACAACACCCCTAACATCCACCTGTGCACCTTCAAGGATTTTGAAGCCCTCTGCTTCCGCAAGGACGTCCGGATACTGAACCGCACGGTGGTTGACGGTGAACACCAGGATCGTTGGCTCAGCCGCCTTTGGCCCAATATGTTGGGGCAGATCGCCATTTACCGGATAACCCGGGAGGAATCATGACCATACATAGTCGCAATCACTGGCAGGCGATACTGTCGCTGGCGTGCCTGATTCTGTTCGCCAGCCAGAGCCATGCCGACTCAAAGGATTTTGGTGAATTCGAAGTACACTGGAGCGTTTTCCCAAGCACCTTCCTGGCCCCGGAAATTGCCCGCGAGAACAACCTTAATCGCAGCCGCGGCATCGGTATCGTCAACATATCCATCATGAGGGAAACCGAGGATGGCGGCCTGGAGCCGGTATCAGGCCAGGTGGAAGGCAAGGTCATGAACGATATCCAGCAGGCCCGGTTCCTGGCGTTTCGACGCATCCAGGAAGGCAACGCTGTCTATTTCATCGCCGAATACCAATACAGCAACGCCGAGTTGATGACCTTCCAGATCACCACCCGTCCCACGGGTGCCAGACAGGATCTGCCCATCCGTTTCACCCACACGCTGTTTAACGACTGATGACTAACGCCACCAACAGACTGGTCATTGCCAGCAACAACAAGGGCAAGATCGCCGAACTCACAGACTTGCTCGGCCCACTCGGGCTGACGCCCGTAGCCCAGGGTGAATTGGGGGTTGGCGAGGCGGAGGAGCCAGCGGTCACCTTCGTGGAGAACGCCATCCTCAAGGCACGCCATGCCGCCCGGATCACCGGGTTGCCGGCCCTTGCGGATGACTCTGGCCTGGCGGTGGATGCCCTTGGCGGGGCACCCGGCGTCCGATCGGCCCGTTACGCCGGTGACACAGCCAGCGACGCAGACAACGTCCGGGCACTGCTCGACGCGCTGAAAGACGTTCCCGAGGGCCAACGCACGGCCCAGTTCCACTGCGTACTGGTCTACCTGCGCCATGCCGATGACCCCACACCGGTGATCTGTCATGGCCGCTGGCCAGGAAGCATCCTGCCAGAGCCCCGGGGTGAGGGTGGTTTCGGGTACGACCCGGTGTTCCTGGTACCGGAAACCGGCACCAGTGCCGCTGAACTGCCCCGCGCTGAAAAAGGCCGTATCAGCCACCGCGGGCGGGCACTGGCGCTGCTTCTGGACCAGTTGGGGAAAGAGCCGGGGTGACCATGACCCCGACGCACGACACAGCGGTGAGCACCCTGCCCCCGCTAAGCCTGTATATTCACGTACCCTGGTGCGTGAAAAAGTGCCCTTACTGCGACTTCAACTCCCACGCACTGACCGGCGACATTCCCGAGAACGACTATCTTGATGCAATCATGGAGGACCTTGCCGGTGACCTCGCATTAATTCAGGGGCGCCCGATCGAAACCGTCTTCATCGGCGGCGGCACGCCTTCGTTAATGTCGCCGGACTTCTACAACATACTGTTCGACCGGCTGCGCACTCACCTGTCGTTTACTGACGATGCCGAGATTACACTGGAGGCCAACCCGGGCACAGTAGAACAGACTCGCTTTAACGGCTTCCGTGGCGCCGGCATAAACCGGCTTTCACTGGGCATCCAGAGTTTCAACCCCCTGCGATTGAAGGCACTGGGGCGCATCCACGATGACAAGGCGGCCCACAGGGCTATCGAGGCGGCCCGCAATGCCGGCTTTGACAACTTCAACCTGGACCTGATGCATGGCTTGCCGGGCCAGACACCGGCAGACGCCCTGGATGACCTGCGGGCGGCCATGTCGTGGCAACCCCCGCACCTGTCCTGGTACCAGCTGACCCTGGAGCCCAACACCGAGTTCTACAGCCGCCCGCCCCAACTGCCCGACGACGACCACCTCTGGGAAATCTATTGCCAGGGTGCCGACTACCTGCATCAGCAGGGGTTTACGGACTACGAGGTATCAGCCTGGAGCAGGCCTGGAATGGCGTCCCGCCACAACCTGAATTACTGGATGTTCGGGGATTATCTGGCGCTGGGTGCTGGTGCCCATGGCAAGGTTACCTTCCGCAACGGCGATATCCGGCGTTTCTGGAAAACCCGGCAACCCGAAGCCTACATGAACCGCATCGGCAGCCGCACCGCGGGCAGCCAAATGGTCGAACTGGAAGAAAGGCCACTGGAGTTTCTGATGAATGCCTTGAGGCTGACGTCCGGTGTGTCGGAAAACCTGTTCACAGAGCGTACAGGTTTACCGTTGAGCAGAGTTGCGGTAAAACTTGAGGCGCTAAGAAAAGAAAACATGCTGGAACCGGGACGGATACAGACCACGGAACTCGGACAGCGTTATCTGAACAGTCTGCTGGAGCGCTTCCTCTGATGTCACTGCCGCGCCTTATGACCCTGTTGCCCAAACGGCTCAACCTGAGCCTGGCGGCCACCGCCGTCCTGTTGCTGGTCCTGGTTGTGGTCAATCAGCCCCTGCAGACCGGTTCGGCTCCCCAGGGCATCGTCAGCCTTCAGATGGCCGCCACGGCGGACCAGTCCATGGCCATACTGCGCAGCTGGCGACAGGACGGCATGCTATGGGCACAGATATCCCTTTGGCTGGACTTCCTGTTTGTACCCGCTTACCTGGCCACGCTGATTTTCCTGACCAATCACCTGATGCGGGACCGGCCGGGCGTTCGGGAACGTAACGTGGCACGCTGGGTGAAGGCCCTGTTTGTGACCGCGGGGGCCGGCGATCTAACGGAAAACATCTTGCTACTCAATAACATGGACCCGCCCACGGATATGGTCAGCCTGTCCGCCACGCTCTGCGCATTGGTGAAATTCACCGGCCTGATGCTGGGCTGCGCCGGATTGGTGATCATTCGTGCCGCCCGGCGCCATCCGCTGGCCCACGAGTAGCAACTTCCGTCAGCGTACCGACAGCCTAGTTGGTGCGGTAAAACACCAGATCCCAGACGCCGTGCCCCAACGTCTCGCCCCGTTTCTCAAACTTGGTGATCGGGCGGTCTTCCGGGCGCGGCGAATATTCGCCGATGTCCTGTGAGTTCGCAAAACCCTCGGATTCTCCCATGATCTCCATCATGTGTTCCGCGTAGTTTTCCCAATCGGTGGCCAGGTGCAGGATCCCGCCCACGCGCAGTTTATGGCGCAGGCGCTGGACGAATTCGTGCTGGATCAGCCGGCGTTTGTGGTGGCGCTTCTTGTGCCACGGGTCCGGGAAAAACACCATCACCCGGTCCAGCGCTGCATCGGGCAGGCACCGGTCGATCACATCGTTGGCATCAATGGCGTAGACACGAACATTCTCCAGCCCCCGGTCTTCAATCTCTTTCAGCAGTGCACCAACCCCGGGCAGGTGCACTTCCACGCCGATGAAGTCCTGCTCCGGTGCCGCTTCCGCCATGTCTGCCAGGGACTTGCCCATACCAAACCCGATCTCCAGGTTAAGCATGTTGTCCCGTCCAAAGATCTGGCGTGGGTCAATCATGCCCTGTTCACGGGTCAGGCCGTATTTGGGCCAACTGCGGTCGTAGGCCTTTTTCTGGCCTTCGGTCATCCGCCCCTGGCGCAGCACGAAACTGCGTACGCCACGGCGGGTCGTCACGGGTGAATCGCCGGAAACATCGTTGTGATCGGTCATCTGACGTCCTCAACCGCCCTGTGCGGTTTTCCTTCAATGGGTTATGGCGACAGTTTACCAGAGGCCGCCCAGCGGACTATACCGAAACCTGCGCATTCCGGGTCTGCTGCCGGTCCAGCTTGCGGTAACCCAACGCCTCAACCAGATGGCCATTGCCAATGTGGTCGAGGCCGTCCAGGTCCGCCAGGGTCCGTGCCACCCGCAGGATGCGATGCAATGCCCTGGCAGAGAGCCCCAGCCGCTCCATGGCGGCGGATAACATGGCCTCGCCTGCTGCATCCACGCGGCAGTGCGTCTGCAGCTCACCGCCACTTAACGCGGCGTTTCCGGATCCTCGCTGCATTTGCCGCTCGCGGGCCTGATACACCCGATCCCGCACAACCGTGCTGGACTCACCCCCACCGTCACGCTTCATCAGCACTTCCCCGCTCTGAACCGGCACTTCCACATGCAAATCGAACCGGTCCAGCAGTGGCCCTGATATCTTTGCCCGATAACGGAGCACCTGCGGGGGCGTACACTGGCACTCAATCGTCGGATGCCCCAGATAGCCACACGGGCACGGGTTCATGGCCGCCACGACCTGGAAACAGGCCGGGAAAGTCACCTGCCTTGCTGCGCGACTGATGGCAATCTCGCCGGACTCCATGGGTTCCCGCAGCACTTCCAGCACCCGGCGCTCGAACTCTGGCAGTTCGTCGAGAAACAACACACCGCGGTGCGCCAGGGAGATTTCTCCGGGGCGCGGACTGCTACCGCCACCCACCATGGCAACCGACGAGGCAGTATGATGGGGCGCGCGGTACGGCGGCCGGCACCACTCTCCGTCCCGTACGGGATGACCGGCCACGGAGTGGATGCTTGCTACCTCAAGCGCAGATTCGGTGGTTAGCGGCGGCAAAATACCCGGCAGACGGCTGGCGAGCATGCTTTTACCAGTGCCCGGTGGACCAAACATCAGCAGGTTATGCCCGCCGGCGGCGGCGATTTCCAACGCCCGCCGCGGCACGCTCTGACCATGCACGTCCGCAAGGTCCGGACCGGCGTTCACGCCCGTGTCCGGCACCGCTGGCGGTACCGGGGAAATCCTTGCCCGATCACACAGGTGTTCGCAGACCGTCAGTAAATGGCCGGCTGGCAACACATCGTCCTGGCTGGCCAGTGCGGCTTCCGCGGCATTGGCCTGGGGGATCAGCAACCGACGCCCCTCGTTGCGGGCTGCCAGTATCGCCGGGAGCACACCTTTCAACGGTCTCAGCGCACCATCCAGGGAAAGCTCTCCCACGCATTCATACTGTGCGAGGCTTTCCGCCGGAATCTGTCCGGAAGCGGCAAGAATGCCCAGGGCAATGGGGAGATCGAAGCGGCCGCCCTCCTTGGGCAGGTCCGCAGGAGCCAGATTGATGGTGATTCGGCGGGCGGGGAATTCAAAGCCGGCGTTCATCAGCGCACTGCGAACACGCTCCCGGCTTTCACGAACCCCCGTTTCGGGGAGCCCGACGATGGACAGCGCCGGCAGGCCGCCTGACAGGTGGACTTCAACGGTAACGGAGGGTGCTGAAACGCCAATACTGGCGCGGGTATGGACAACGGCAAACATGACAACCTTCCATGGTTATAGGGAATAGCGGCTTGGCCGCCTGACGGGCGTCCTGCCTGTCAGCTACTCGGGAACTGCTTTTCCAGGTCAGCCACGCGCTTTTCCAGCGCTTCGACCTTTTCGCGGGTTTTCATCAGTACAGCTTGCTGGGCATCGAATTCTTCTCGGGTGACCAACTCAAGGCGCGACAGAACCGTCATCACTGTGGCGCGGGCCTGAGCTTCAAAGTCCTCACGGGCGGCACGGGCCATATCGGGAACGAACTGGCCGAACTGTCCCTGAAGCTGGGAAAAGAAATCCTGTGGACCTTTCACGAGTCACCTCTCAAAAATCACCGGTCAAAATAGCTGCGCTGGACTATACCTCGTCCTCGGCGGGCTTTTCGTCGTGCCTGAACGACGGTTCGGAGTGTAACACTAATGCCTCCCCTGCCATACTGTGGCCGTCGACAGTATAATGTGGCTCAGGCACCCCTAATGCTTGCACCGAGTTCGTGCATCATTATGGTTCGCCCAAGACAGACAAGCCCCGAAATGGTGCGCCCTGACGATCCATTCTGGATCAACAGACAGCCAACTGTCTGATAGTTATATTATTTTTTGCGTTGGCACACCCGATGCTAAAAGCCTTGTACGCAATCCGCACAATTGGTGTGCGAGGTGGCAGCATCCCGACCTCAACAACGGGCCGAAGAGTTCCAGATGTTGAGACGGCTTTACCAAGGAGAAAGCAATGAAACTTGTGACAGCGATCATCAAGCCTTTCAAGTTGGATGATGTCCGTGAGGCACTATCCGAGATTGGCGTACAAGGCGTAACGGTCACTGAAGTCAAAGGCTTCGGTCGCCAGAAGGGTCATACCGAACTCTACCGAGGCGCAGAATACGTGGTGGACTTCCTGCCCAAGGTCAAGGTTGAAGTTGCTATCGGCGACAACCTGCTGGATCAGGTCATCGAATCCATCACCAAGGCAGCCAACACCGGAAAGATCGGTGACGGCAAAATTTTCGTGACCGAACTGGAACAGGCGATCCGGATCCGAACCGGGGAAACCGGCGAAGAAGCGGTTTGATCAAAGCCTGATCAACCAGACAGCCAACGCAAAAAATTTATAACTTGAAAAGCCTCGTGCGGAGGGCTTCACATGGAAAGCAATCTCAATCATATTTTTGAACTCCAGTATGCGCTGGATACCTTCTACTTCCTTATTTGCGGTGCCCTGGTCATGTGGATGGCCGCAGGCTTCTCAATGCTTGAAGCAGGCCTGGTACGTGCCAAGAACACCACTGAAATCCTGACCAAGAACGTCTCCCTGTTTGCCATTGCCTGCACGATGTACCTCATCTGCGGCTACGACATCATGTACGGTGGCGGTCTCTTCCTCAGCGGCGTTACCACGGTCGCTCAAATGGACGATGCGGCGATTGCCGGAGTCCTTGCTGCTTCCAACGAAGCCGGTTTTGGTGAGATGGGTGAATACGCCGGGGCTTCTGATTTCTTCTTCCAGGTTGTCTTCGTTGCAACCGCCATGTCCATCGTTTCCGGTGCCGTGGCCGAGCGCATGAAGCTCTGGGCCTTCCTGGCTTTCGCCGTTGTCATGTGTGGCTTCATCTACCCGATGCAGGGCTCCTGGACCTGGAACGGCGATGCCGTATTCGGTATCTATGAGCTGAGCTACAGCGACTACGCAGGTTCTGGCATCGTACACATGGCGGGTGCCGCTGCGGCTCTGGCCGGTGTCCTGCTGCTGGGCGCCCGTAAAGGCAAGTACGGCGCGGATGGCCAGATCAAGGCCTTCCCTGGTGCCAACCTGCCGCTGGCGACTCTGGGCACCTTCATCCTGTGGATGGGCTGGTTCGGCTTCAACGGCGGTTCTACCCTCAAACTGGGCGGCATCGGTGTTGCAAACGAAGTGGCCAACGTGTTCCTGAACACCAACGCGGCCGCTGCCGGCGGCCTGATCGGTGCTCTGATTGTGGCCCGCATCATGTTCGGCAAGGCTGACCTGACCATGGCCCTGAACGGTGCATTGGCTGGCCTGGTTGCGATTACCGCTGAACCCGCCGATCCTTCGCCTCTGCTGGCGACCATTATTGGCGCCATCGGCGGCATTATCGTGGTGTTCTCAATCGTGACACTCGACAAGATGCGTATTGATGACCCGGTCGGTGCCATCTCCGTACACGGTGTGGTTGGTATCTGGGGTATCTTCGCGGTACTGCTGTCCGACGCGGACGCGACCTTCATGGGTCAGCTGGTTGGTATGCTGACCATCTTCGTCTGGGTCTTCGTGACCAGCCTGATTGTCTGGGGCGCCCTCAAGGCAATCATGGGTATTCGGGTGACCGAAGAGGAAGAGTACGAAGGTGTGGATCTGTCCGAGTGTGGCATGGAAGCCTATCCGGAGTTTGTCAGCAGCAAGTAATATGGGCTGACACTGGATCGAAAGAGGGGCGCCCACGGGCGCCCCTCTTTTTTTCCACTTTACCGCTCGCTCGACATCACCTCATCTTCCAGTGCATCCACCATGAACTGCGGCATCGCCAATGCCCCACGGTGGGTGTCGGCGTTGTAATAGCGGGTCACAAACGGCCGCTGATCCGCGTCTTCCTCACGGAAGTACACCACCGGCTTTTCCTTACCCGCCATAGTGCAGCTCCACCAGCCGGTGGGATACACCGGTTGCGGGAACGGCAGGGTGCGAACGTGGTCGAAACCGGCCTTTTTCATGTCGTCGTGAATGGTTTTGATGATGGTGTTGGTGTGCAGCAGCGGCGATTCGCTTTGCTGGACGATGATGCCACCGTCGCGCAGGGCGATCATGCAGTCGCGATAGAAGTCCAGGGCGAACAGACCTTCAGCGGGACCGACCGGATCGGTGCTGTCGATGATAATGACGTCGAGACTTCCGGGCACCGCATCACGTATCCATTGGATACCATCGCCAAAGAAGAAATTGGCGCGTGGATCAGTGTTGGATTCGCATAGCTCGGGGAAGTACTGTTCCGAGAGGCGAGTGACGCGTTCGTCGATTTCCACCTGCCAGGCCTCTTCCACACCGGGGTGCTTGAGGACTTCTTTCAGGGTTCCACAATCACCACCGCCAACAATGACCACTTTCTTCGGGTCTTTATGGGTAAACAGGGCCGGATGAGTCATCATTTCATGATAGAGGAAGTTGTCTCTGGTGGTCAGCATCACGCAGCCATCGAGCACCATCAGGTTGCCGAAGGTTTCGGTTTCCCAGATTTCCAG
This sequence comes from Marinobacter sp. DS40M6, assembly GCF_028581595.1. Classification (NCBI taxonomy): domain Bacteria; kingdom Pseudomonadati; phylum Pseudomonadota; class Gammaproteobacteria; order Pseudomonadales; family Marinobacteraceae; genus Marinobacter; species Marinobacter sp. DS40M6. The sequence goes on from NZ_JAFCAE010000009.1 coordinate 90,936, forward strand.
TTTCTGGAACTCGGTTTGTTCTTCGTGCAGCTTTTTCTTTACCTGCAGGGAAAAGGCGGTTCCCTGATCCTGGAATACTTCGGTAAACCAGCCATCGTTCAGTGCAGTCATGTCGTGTCTCCGGATGTGCGCGTTGAGCCTGTTCGTATTGAGGCTATTGTAGGTGCGTAACCAGCACACCTAAAGGACTATCATTACCCCCGGGCCGTGTTTTTCGGGTGTTGTTCTTTTAGCGGGGCGGTGGAATCCATACAATGAGCGCCATAGGCCGGCCCGTTGCCGGCTGCGGACTCAGCACAGGAAAGCCCCATGAGTGAACCAACCCTCAGCGCCGCCCACAAGGTGTACAACATCGCCCACTGGAGCGATGGCTATATCGATGTAAATGCCCGTGGCGAGGTACTGATAAGACCCGACCGGGGGCACAGCGGCGAGGACATCAACCTGCCCGACCTTACCCGCTCCCTGGTCAGTGAGGGGGTTCAGCTTCCGGTGTTAATCCGTTTTACCGATATTCTCCATGATCGGGTCAACAAACTGTGTGGCGCGTTTAACAAGGTCGCTCGCGAACACGGCTACCAGGGAGGCTACACCGCCGTCTACCCGATCAAGGTCAACCAGCAGCGCCGGGTGGTTGAGGAACTGCTCTGCGCCGAACCGGCCGCCAGCGACAACCAGATTGGCCTCGAAGCCGGCAGCAAGCCGGAGTTAATGGCGGTTCTGGCACTGTCGCGCCAGCAGGAGTCGGTGATTGTCTGCAATGGCTACAAGGACCGCGAATATATCCGGCTGGCGCTGATCGGGCAGAAACTGGGGCACCGGGTGTTCATTGTGGTTGAAAAACAGTCCGAGTTGCCGCTCATCCTCGAGGAAGCGCGCCGTCTGGGAGTGACTCCGCTGATTGGTGTGCGCGCACGGCTGGCCACCATCGGCAAAGGCAACTGGCAGAACACCGGCGGTGAGAAGTCGAAATTCGGCCTGTCCGCAAGCCAGGTACTGGATGTGGTCGAAACCCTGCGCCGTGCCGAGGCCCTGGAATCCCTTCAGTTGCTGCATTTTCACCTGGGGTCGCAGATAGCCAATATCCGAGACATCCAGACCGGACTGCGCGAGTGTGCCCGTTTCTACAGTGAATTGCGCCACATGGGGGCACCGGTAGGCACGGTCGATATTGGCGGCGGGCTCGGTGTGGACTACGAGGGCACCCGTTCACGCAGCAGTTGTTCGATGAATTACAGCGTACACGAATACGCTTACAACGTGATTCATATCCTGCAATCGGAGTGCGATCGGGCGGGCATCCCCCATCCCAACCTGATCAGTGAATCCGGCCGTGCGCTGACGGCTCACCACTCGGTACTTGTGACCAATGTGATTGACCGGGAGATACCCGACAAGCGTCCGCCTGAACAACCGGTCAGTGATGCCCCGGCACCGCTGCAGGATTTGTGGCGCGACCTGGAGAGCCTGCGGGATGAGGCATCGCGCCGTTCCCTGGCTGAGATCTACCACGACGTGCTCCACGCCATGGCGGATGTCCACACCCAGTTTGCCCACGGCCTGTTGTCACTGGCGGACCGCGCACGGGCGGAAACGCTCTACACCACCTGCTGCCGGGCTCTGAGAAAACAGCTGAACTCCGCGAATCGCGCGCACCGGGAGATCATTGACGAGCTCAATGAAAAACTGGCGGAGAAGCTCTTCGTGAATTTTTCGTTGTTCCAGTCACTGCCGGACGTGTGGGGTATTGATCAGATCTTCCCGATCATGCCTGTGAACGGACTGAATCGCCCCCTCACCCGTCGTGCGGTCATCCAGGATATTACCTGTGACTCCGACGGGCGAATTGACCGGTACGTGGACGGCCAGGGCATCGAAACCACCTTCCCGCTGCCTGAAGAGGCGCCGGAAGAACCCATGCTGATGGGCTTTTTCATGACCGGTGCCTATCAAGAGATCCTCGGTGACATGCACAACCTGTTCGGCGACACTCATTCGGTGGATGTGCGACGCAATCCCGGCGGCGGCCATACCGTCAGTGAGCCAATCCATGGCGATACCGTGGCCAAGGTGCTGCAGTATGTGAACTTCGAACCCACTGCCCTGCTTCGGGCCTATCAGCAGAAATTTGCCGCCAGCGGATTGCCGGAAGACATACAGACGAGCCTGCTGGAAGAACTGGAGAATGGCCTGGGCGGCTATACCTACCTGGAAGAGTAACCCGGATCAGACCCTGCTTGCGCGCCAGGCTGAGGGTGACAGACCCTCCCACTTGCGGAAGGCACGGCCGAAATTCGACGGGTCGCTATACCCCAGGCGATAGGCAATGTCATCGATCCCGAGGTCGGTGCGCCGAAGCAGCTCCAGGGAGCGCCGGTGGCGGATGTCATCAAGGATGCCCTGAAATTTCGCGCCTTCGGCACTGAGCTGACGGCGCAGCGTCCTGGGTGACACACCCAGTTGCGCCGCCACGGAATCAATACCCGGAAGCCGGCCATCCCGTACCGATTCCAGCAACCGCCCCACACGCTCGGGAATCGATGTGGTCGCCTCCAGCGATCGCATTTCCTCCTGGCATTGCGCTTCCGCTACCCGACGCGCCACAGGATTGGACAGGGAAATTGGCAGTTCCAGAAACTCCTTGCGAAAACGGAGCTGATTGGCGCCGGCGTCAAACCGGATACGATTGCCGAACAGGGATTCATAGGCCTGGGCATACTCCGGTGGCGGATAATTCAGTCGACAACTTCCACCATCAAGCAGGCGGCGTCCGAACAGGAGCAAGTTCACATCCATAAGCGAGGCCAGCACTACTTCTGCATTGAACCGATGCAGATCATCCAGGGCGTGCACGATATCGAGTTGCAGCACAGCGTCGCTGCCCTCGGTAAAGAAACTCAGATTCATATACACGAACCGGATACGGAAATACTTGATCAGCACCGTAAGAGCCTGGCCAATGTTGTCACAGCTGATGGCGGCCTGTGACAGGGAACCGTGGGTAGTGAACTTCAGGCGCTTGCCATATTCCAGCCCCAGGGCCGGATCGTGACTCAATGCCAATGCCGAGCGACAAAGACGACTGAACTGCTCCACGGTGATGAAGTTGTCGGGGTGCCCCAACATGGCCGGACGAATATCGGCCGAGCGCAGCAACTCGGGACGCGCAGCACCCTTCTCTTCCGCCAACTGGCAAAGGATATCGGCGTAGTGGGCGCGAATAACGGGCAGATTGCCGGTCTTTCCGGGAGCATTCATGTTGGCCAAGCGTTCCTGAATAAATACCTGCAAAAGATTAGCCGTGATGATAGCGGTCGGCAATCTCCCTGCAGACGACACCGAGCGGCGGAGAAGCCAGCCAGTACAACTGGGAAAAAATACCGCCCAACAGATCCGTCTGCCCATCGCCCCCGTAAATATCGTGACTGACAAACCCGGGGCGAGTGCATAGAATGATGAACACAACAATGCCAAATCATGCGACTGTCAAGGAGCGTCCGGTGTCCACACTGGATCAGAAGCCAGCACGAGCCGAGGGCCGCAAGGACCCCTGGAGCCAATTGCTGGAGAAAGTGGGAAAGAACCAGGATCGGCAGGCCTACCACGCTTTGTTCGAGCACTTTGGTCCTCAGATCAAGTATTACGCCATGGCCAATGGCATGGCGAGTCACGCCGAGGAGCTGGTACAGGAGGTTTTCGTATCGATCTGGCGGCGCTCCTGCTTGTACGACTGGAGGAAGGCAGCCGCGTCGACCTGGATTTTCACCATCGCCCGTAACCAACGCATTGATATGCTGCGCAAGATGAAGCGCACGAGTGCGGAGATGCCGGTTGAAACGGAAGATCTGTGGCAAATTCCCGGCGAAAACGAAGACGAGCCGGTTACGTCGCTGCACCGCCTGATGTCTGAACGTCGCGTGCGAGAGTCCCTCAGCCACCTGCCGGAAGAACAGATTACAGTAATCGCCAAGGTCTACATGGAAAGCAAGTCACACCAGATGGTGGCGGACGAGCTCAACATACCGCTAGGTACCGTAAAAAGCCGGGTACGCCTGGCGCTGAACAAACTGAAAGTGATTTTGCAGGACCAGAACGTATGACACGGCACCATCCAGACACACTTACCCTGATGGAATTCAGTGCGGGCAACCTCAGTGAGCCCCACGCACTGTGCATTCGTCTCCATCTGGACCAGTGCCCCCATTGTCGCAGCCGTGTGGATACGCTCGACAGCCTGGGGGCCGTCATGATGGAAAGTCAGCCCCAGGTCGGTGTTTCATCGGACATGTTTGACGCTATCCTGTCACGCATAGACAGCGAGCCTGACATGACGGAGACCTACATCAGTACACAAGCCAAGCGCATGAGCCCTCTTCAAAAGTTGTTGGGCGACGATCTCAACTCGCTGCCCTGGAAACGTCAGCTCGGCGATGTCAGTGTGCTGGATATCAGCGAACGGTTTCCCGGCCAGAGCGAGCAGGTGGTGCTTCAGAAACTGGCCGCCGGTGGGAAGGCACCCGCGCATACCCACAGAGGGAGTGAAACCACGATAGTTCTTCAGGGTGCATTCTCAGACCAGAAAGGTGTGTTCAACCAGTGGGACTTCGTGGTACTCAATCAGGAAGACGAGCACAAACCTGTGGCGGTTGGCTGCGAAGACTGCATCACCCTGTCGGTGCTCAGCGCACCGGTTAAATTAACCGGCACGTTCACTCGCTTATTGAACCCCTTTATACGCTGAGGCGGATGGACCGGAAACTGTACCGGCCTGGCCGAAGCCTTGGCCGAAAATGACCGGCCTTTGTCAGTTTGTGACCTTCCGGACGACACGTTGATAAACGATACTGATTACGTTGATTAGTGTCTCTGAACTAGTCCGGCCCCCCCCCCCGTCGGGTTGGGCACTCGCTTACAGGCCACGCTCTTGCGTGGCCTTTTTTATGCCTGCTCACCTCACCCCATGAATACGATATCCGACGACTGATTAGAGACAGCCGGCAGGGCTGGGTTACAATCGTGACTTTTCTCCGGAGATGCAGCATGACGGGTGACGACTTCCATTTCCGCTTCGGCGGTATCGAACGACTCTATGGCCGCCGGGCGCTGGAGCACTTCCGTCACGCTCACATTGCCATCGTTGGATTGGGTGGCGTGGGCTCCTGGGCGGCTGAAGCCCTTGCCCGCTCCGGCGTCGGCACCTTGACGCTGATCGACATGGACGATATCTGCGTGTCCAATACCAATCGCCAGCTCCACGCGCTTAGCGGGCAGTACGGGCGCACCAAGACGGACGCCATGGCAGACCGTTTGCGGTCGATCAACCCGGAGGGTGACATTCGGGTCCATTTCGGGTTCCTGAACACGAAAAACGTCGATGAACTGATTACCCCGGAGATGTCAGGGGTGGTCGATGCCATCGACAGCGTCAAAGCCAAGGCCGGGCTGATTGCACACTGTCAGCGTCGCAAGATTCCATTGGTGTGTGCTGGCGGCGCCGGCGGTCAGATGGACCCGACCCAGATCCGCGTCAGTGACCTGAGCAAAACCACACAGGATCCATTGTTGGCCAAGGTGCGTAATACACTCCGTCGGGAGTACGGGTTCTCACGCAATCCCAGACGGCGTTTCGGAATTGAAGCCGTGTACTCCCTGGAACAGCTCACGTATCCTGCAGGGGACGGTGAGGTTTGCCTACAGAAGCCTGCCACCGAAGGCCCGGTCCGTCTGGATTGCGCCTCCGGGTTTGGTGCTGCCAGCCCCGTCACCGCCAGTTTTGGTTTCTTCGCGGCGGCGCGGTTGCTGGCTCGCCTGGCGCGCAAGGCCAATTCCGACAAGACGGCAGACTTTCCTGCAGGACTACAGAATTAAACCCATACTTCAACGGAACTGACCCCATTATGACCGTCAGCACTGTCTTTCTCCTTGCCTGTATCGGTGTGCTCTCCCTGTTTTGCCAGTGGCTCGCCTGGCGGGTTCGCATGCCGGCCATCCTGTTCCTGCTGGCCGGCGGCATTGCCGCAGGGCCGCTGCTGGGATTTCTGGACCCCGAAATCGTGTTTGGAGACCTGCTGTTCCCGGTCATTTCCCTGGCCGTCGCCATCATTCTGTTTGAAGGCAGCCTGACCCTTCGCTACGACGAAATCCGCGGCCATGGCAAGATGGTCCGCAATCTGATTCCCGTCGGCTCCATTGTCACCTGCATCATTGGCACCCTGGCCGCCCGCTGGATCCTTGATGTGTCATGGGAGGTGGCCCTCCTGTTTGGCGCCATTTCCATCGTCACCGGCCCTACCGTCATCGCCCCTCTGCTCCGATCCGTGCGACCGGACGCAAAACTGGCCAACATTCTGCGCTGGGAGGGCATCATCATCGACCCAGTGGGCGCCCTGCTGGCGGTGCTGGTCTTCGAGGGCATTGTGTCCTGGGGCCAGGGCAACGTGTTCAGCCACTCGCTGTACATTTTTGGCAAGACCCTGGCAGTGGGTTTCCTGATTGGCGCAGTGGCTGGCTGGCTGAACGGCATTGCGCTGCGTAAGCACCTGCTGCCGCAATACCTGCACAACGCCGGTACCCTGACGTTCATGCTCGGGGTCTATGCCCTGTCGAATGAAATGGCCCACGAGTCCGGCCTGCTGACGGTCACTGTGATGGGCATCTGGATGGCCAACATGAAGCAGGTCCCCATCGACAGCATCCTGGAGTTCAAGGAATCCCTGAGCGTGCTGCTGATTTCCGCTCTCTTCATTATCCTGGCAGCACGGGTGGAGTTCGAAGCCATCGCTCAACTGGGCTGGGGGCTGGTGGCCGTGTTGGCGTTGCTGATGCTGGTTGCACGCCCGGCAAGCATCTTCCTGTCGGCCATTGGCACCAGTCTCAACTGGCGCGACAAACTGTTCCTGAGCTGGATTGCCCCCCGAGGCATAGTAGCCGCTGCTGTATCCGCCCTGTTTGCGTTTCAGTTGCAGAAACTGGGCTACGAAAGCGCCGGAGCCCTGGTACCGCTGATATTCATGCTGATCATCGCCACCGTCACCCTGCAGAGTCTTACCGCGAGGCCTCTGGCGAGGCTTCTGAAGGTCGCCGAACCGGCGGAATACGGCTTCCTGATTCTCGGCGCCAACCCGGTGGCCCGAAAAATCGGCCTGGCGCTGAAGAAACTGGAGGTTCCCGTTACCCTGGCGGACACCAACTGGGAGAACGTCAAACAGGCGCGCATGGAAAACCTCCAGGTGTATTTCGGCAACCCCGTGTCGGAGCATGCGTCGACCCATCTGGACCTTACCGGCATTGGTAATTTGCTGGTCATTTCCCCCTACAAGCACATGAATTCCCTGGCCACCTACCACTTCCTGGACTGGTTCGGAAAAGACTCAGTGCTAACCCTGGCCGAAGGGGATCAGGACCAGAAGGCCCGGCACCAGACCGCCGAGAAAATACAGCTTACGAGAGGACTCTTCGACGGAGTGAGCTACGCCAAGCTGGCCAGTTTGGCCAGCCAAGGGTATACGGTGAAGACCACCCAGCTCAGTGACGAATTTACGTTCGAGGATTTCCTGGACAAGTACGACCGTCAGGCCATGGTGCTGTTCGTGGTGAACACGCGCGAACACATCACGCCGGTCAAGAGCATGGAGGCCATCAAGCCCGAGAAAGACTGGACATTGGTAAGCCTGGTGCCACCCCAGGCGAGGAAGGAACGCAAGGAGCGGGATACCGGGGAGTCGCCGGAACAGCCACCGGAACCCGCTCCAACCTGAGCGTATCAGCGGGCCCCGCAGTCCAGGACCAGTTTACCCCGAACGTGCCCACCCTCCAGCAAGCGGTGGGCATCAGCGACCTGATCCAGCGGGAAGGCCTTGTCGATATGGACACGCACCTCGCCGTCCTCGATCAGTTCGGCGATCTCATCGAGATGAAACACATCGGGGCGGACGGTCATGCCATGGGCTCTCAACCCAAGGGACTCAGCCGCGGTTATGATCTCATCTGCCGTCACGGTGGGAATCGTGACCAGTACGCCGTGCTCACTCAGGGTGTGCAGGGAACGCTTGCCCGCTTCGCCGCCGACCAGATCCAGCACCACGTCCAGACCATAGCACTCGTCTACAACGTCGGTGGTGTGGTAATCAATCACCTCATGGACGCCAAAAGCCGCCAGGAAATCGCGATTACTGGCTGAAGCAGTGGCGATCACATGGGCGCCCCGTTCAAGCGCAAACTGCACGGCGAAATGCCCGACTCCGCCAGCACCGGCGTGAATCAGCACTTTCTGACCAGCCTCCAGTTCCGCCACTTCGAACAATGCCTGCCAGGCGGTCAACGCGGCCAGCGGCAAAGCGCCGGCAGTCATCAGGTCCAGTTCCTCGGGCACAATGGCCAACTCGTCGGCGCGAGCCACTGCGTATTGGGAATAACCTCCTCCGCCAGCCGGGAAGCCCACCATGCCCATCACCCGATCGCCTGGCGCCAACGTCGTCACGTCAGCACCAACCGCAATCACTTCGCCCGAAACATCGTAGCCGGGCGTCCATGGCAGGTGGTCTTCAATCTGCCGGGCGGCAAATCCCAGGCCTTTCCGCGTCTTCCAGTCGATGGGGTTCAACCCCGCGCCCGCCACCCTGAGCAAAACTTCCTCGGCGCCCGGCTCGGGGATGGTGGAACTTTCGATCCGCAGTACGTCAGTATCGCCAAAGTGGTCATAGACCACGTGACGCATGGCATGACCAGAATTCGGATCAACGGTGTTTTCCATGGGGCTCTCCAGACAGCTTCAGGGACAGGATCATTTGTTCAGACTAGCAGAATCCTCAAGGTGTGGTATCAAAGCCGCGACCACCGGGCACCATCGCTCCACCGAGGATGTCGGCGTATTCCGCAGGCATCCGCGAGGGCCTCTGGCTCTTCATGTTGACACAGGCATGGGTGGATACCGCGCGCACCAGGGTCTTGCCATCGGATTCACGCACCAGTTGGAATTGCCGCGCCGAGCGAAAGCGCCCATCGAACCCGGTCAGCCAGGTGCCCAGCACCAGCCGGTCGCCGGCATTGGCGGACGCCAGGTAATCGATTTCAGTACGGGTAATGGCCATGGCTTTGCCGGTTTTTTCATGCAGCTCCCAGGTCATGCCGAGGCTGTCGATGTGCTGCCAGCTGATATCTTCAAGCCAGCGCACGTACACCACGTTATTGGCGTGCCCGAGCTTGTCAGTGTCCGCGTCCCGGACGTCGATGGTCATGGTGAATGGTTCGGGAAGATCCCAGTTCACCGGATCAAACTCACTCATTGTCGCTGTCTCCCAACCCCGGAATAGCCGACAAGGCTAGCCGGCCGATGCGGTCGTTGTGAAGTGAACCAAAGTAGAGGTGACCGTCATGGGGGTTGACCGACGTGATCTCCCGCAGATGGGTACCCTTGGTGTCGTGAAGACTGGTAATCACGCTGCCGTCCGCGTCCATGGCCACTACCAGCCCGTATTCCTGGGGCTTCGGCTTGAAGTAATCTGGCAGTTTGGCCAGCAGGTCTTTCAGCCATGGCTGCCGATGCAGGGCATCCACCTGGGCATTCCGGAGCGTGGGAAACGCAACCCAGTAGCGGCCCTCGTGGTCGACCGCCAGGTTGTCGGGGAACCCGGGCAGGTTGTCGGCAAACACTTCCGCCTGTCCGGGATAGCGGCCACCGATCCAGTACTTGAGGATTCGATACTTCCAGGTTTCATTCACCAACAGGTACTCGCCGTCCGGCGACACCGCCACACCATTGGCAAAATGCAGGTTGCTGAGCAACACCTCGGTTTTACCGGTGGCCGGATCATAACGAAGCAGGCGACCGTGAGGGCGCATCTCAAGCAAATCCAGCTGATACTCAGGCTGACGGAATCGCGAACTGGCATCCGTAAAGTAGATGCGGCCGTCCGGGGCAATATCCACATCGTCGGTGAAACGGAATGGCAAGCCTTCTGCCTCTCGGGTCAGTACGGTGACGGTCTTGTCCGGCGCTATGGAGAGAAGCCCCTTCCAGGCATCCGCCACGATGAGATTGCCGTGGCGATCAAACACCATCCCCAACGGCCGGCCTCCGGTTTCCAGCCACTTCTCCGTCTGGCCATCCGGTTTGACCCGGACGATCCAGCCATCCTGCGTGCCAGTGTAGAGAATACCGTCGTCATCCACCGTGGTGTCTTCAGGGCCGTACACCTCTCCCCTGGCCAGCAGGTCTGCCAGTCTCAGGCGTTCGTTGGGCGCCAGCTTACCGGTCAATGGCTGCGGCGAAGGGGCGTTCCAGGCCTGGCTATTAATGGGAGATGGCGACAACAGGAAGCCCCCCAGCACCAAAAAACCAATCAGCAATGCGCCCAGAAGCCACTTCATAGAGGATGCCTGTTCCTGTCAGATACGATTCCGTAACCTTATCAGACACCCGCCAGCGGCTAAACTGGCAGGTACCCGCCGCTACCAGGCGCTAATCCGTGAGGAAACGACGACACAGTGCCGCAAAGCTGTCGGGTTTCTCTGCGTGCAACCAGTGCCCTGTGCCGTTGATGATTCGCAAATCCGCTGCGGGAAAGCGCTGACGGATGTCGTCGCGGTGTTTCTCCTGGATATAGGCCGAATCGGCCCCCTTGATAAACAATACCGGACCTTCAAACGGCCCGCTCCCCTCCGGTGCCTGCGCAAGGCGGGGATAACATTGCTCTATCACCGGCAGGTTCAGCCGCCAGCGGTACGGTCCGGGATGCTGGCCTTGTTCGTCATCCCCCACCCGCACCAGGTTCTTCAGCAGGAACTGCCTGACACCAAGCTCCTCTACATGTTCCGCCAGCACCCTGTCGGCATCCTGTCGCGTGCGGATAGAGCCCAGATCCACTGAGGTCAGCCCCTCCAGCACCGCATCATGACGGGGTTTATAGGTCACCGGTGCGATATCCGCCACGATAATTCGCTCAACCCGGCCCGGAGCTTGCAATGCCACCTGCATCGCGGTCTTTCCGCCCATGGAGTGCCCCAGAATAGACGCCTTTTCCAGCCCCTGAGCATCCATGTAAGCCAACACATCGTCGGCCATAGCCGGGTAATCCATGGTGTCGGTATGGGGGGAAGCGCCGTGATTGCGCTGATCCAGAGCATGAATCTGCCACTGGTCCTGCAGGCGACGGGTGATGCCTCCCAGATTTTCCAGCGAGCCAAACAGGCCATGGAGAAGGATCAATGGCGGGCCTTCGCCGGTAATGCGGTAATTGAGTTCAACACTCATGGTCATGACCTCCTGGAGTCGCCGGACAGGTTCGTGTGAGAACGGGCTGCTATCGTTAAGCCGACTACATTACCATCGAATGTTATTGGAACAAGGGCAAGCCGCAGGCTTACCCGACAACCGGTCAGATAATTCAGGCAAAAAAAAGCCGGGGTCTCCCCCGGCTCAGGTCATAAACGTTTGCTGAAACTGATTAGCAGTAGTACATGCTGTTCAGGTACTCAGCCAAAGCGGCAATATTGGAGCGCTCCAGCTCGTTATGGGGCACAAAAATTTCCAGTTCCATGAAAACACCTCCAATCCAGATGTGCGAGTGAGAATCCTCGATGACTTAATGCTATCGTTGTTAGGACAATAAACCGTTGACAGGCTGTCCCACAGGTTTGACATTTTGTATCAGCACCGATGAATTCCTGTTAACCCTCAATCATAGGTGACCGTGAACTCACCCCAGGCAAAAGCCACCACATCGCCACTGGTTGCAGCCTCGAGCACGCTGGCCCTGGTTCATTACCTGGACCGCCAGGGCGTGCTGGACATCCCCACCGTTGAGCGGATCGCCGGGTTCAACAAAAACGAGCTGGCAGACCCGGACCTGCGCATTCCGGCCGAGCGCCATTACCGCCTCTGGGAACACGCTGAAAAGGTCACCGGAGACCCTGCCGTTGGCCTCCATGCCGGCCAGGTGGTCGATCCTGACCGAATGGGCCTGGTCGGCCACGTGTTTTTCAATTGCGACACTCTCGGCGAGGCCGTTACCCAGTATGTTCGCCTGCACCGGTTGATTAACGAATCGGTGATCCTGAGTTTTGAACAAACCGGCGAGCAGGCCATCCTGACCTGGCAGGCGGACACCCCCGGGCACTACTGTCGCCAGGATATGGACCGGACGCTGGCGGCGGCTCTATGCCGCACCCGGCATTTCATCCACCCATCCATCGTTGCCGAGTGGGCCGAGATCGCCCACCCGAAACCGGGCTATGCCGATGAATACCAGCGATTACTGGGTGGCCCGGTGTTTTTTGGCTGTGGTGCAACTCGCCTGGCCTTCAGTAGCCACCACCTGAGCCATCCGATTCCCCATCGCAACCCCTACGTTTATTCCGCCGTGCTGAAGCAGGTCAACGCAGTGCTGGCCCGGCTGCAAAGCAGGCGTACCTTCGGCCGCAAGATCCGGCGACTGATTTCACGCCAGATGTCCACCGATCGCATCGACGCCGACACACTGGCGAAACAGTGCCATATGAGCCGACAAACCCTATATCGACGGTTAAAGAAAGAAGGGCTTGGATTTCACGAGCTGGTGGAGGAAGTCCGCAAGGACAAAGCCATGCGCTACGTGGCGTCGGACCACTACGCATTGGGCGAAATCGCTTTCCTGCTGGGTTTTTCCGAGCTCAGCGCCTTCAGCCGCGCGTTCAAGCGCTGGACCGGGATGGCACCGGCCCAGTACCGCGCCCGCCACCTGAACATCGACAATGGAGACGCGCCGGAATGAGTATCGCTGACGTGCCCTGGCTGCCCCTCGCACTGGCCCTGATCTACCTGGCCGCGGCTGCCTGCATCTATCGGATACTGATGACCTACCGCGTGGCACAGGGAGCCATCGCCTGGATTCTGGCACTGATCGGCCTGCCCTATGTCGCCGTTCCCATGTTCCTGTTGTTCGGACGCAACCGGTTCGGCGGCTATATCAGGGCCAGACGCACCGGCGACGCCGCGCTGACGGAACTGCTCAACCATTTCGAACAGCAGACGGCAGCGGTCAGCAAACGCAACGATGAACATGTTCCGGACGAACTCCAGGTCCTCTGCAAGCTGGGCCGACAGCCGTTTACCACCGGGAATCGATGCGACCTCCTCAAGAATGGGGAAGCCACCTTTGAGGCGCTGTTCGATGCCATGGAAAACGCCCGACACTACATTCTCCTGGAGTTCTACATTGTTCGCTCCGACAAGGTCGGCCAACGCATCAAGTCGATCCTGAAACGCAAGCTGGCCCAGGGCGTTCAGGTCTGGTTCCTCTATGACGACATTGGCAGTGTCTGGCTACCGCGGAAGTACCTCCGGGAACTGGCCGCCGCCGGTGCAAAGGTTGCCTCGTTCGGAGACGGCAATTTTCGTCGCATGCGCCTGCAGGTCAACTTCCGCAATCATCGGAAACTGCTGGTCTGTGATGGTGAGGTCGGATTTGTCGGAGGCATCAACCTCGGCGACGAGTATCTGGGCACTGCCATGGACGAGGAGCCCTGGCGTGACAGCCACTGCCGCATTACCGGCCCGGCGGTGACCGGGCTGCAACTGGCCTGGCTCGAGGACTGGAACTGGGCCAGTGAGGACTTCCCGACGCTCAACTGGACGCCTTCCCAACCGAAGCCTGGCAACCAGGAAGTTCTGATTCTGCCCACCGGCCCGGCGGATACCTACGAAACCTGCACGCTGTTTTTCCTCAATTGCATTAACAATGCCCGTACGCGGATCTGGATCGCCTCACCGTATTTCGTGCCCGACGTTCAGATCATGAACGCCCTGCAACTGGCGGCCCTGCGGGGTGTGGACGTGCGAATCATTATCCCCGAGAAATCTGACAGCCGGCTGATCCGACTGGCTGCGTACTCATACCTGGTACAGGCATGCCGCGCCGGCATTGGCATCTATCGCTACCAGCCGGGCTTCATGCATCAGAAAGTCGTATTGGTGGATGACCGCTACGCGGCCATCGGCACCGCCAACCTGGACAACCGCTCGATGCGACTGAACTTCGAGATAACCGCCATCAGTACCGCCGTTGAGTTTGTGAGCGGCATTGAACATCTGCTGGAACAGGATCTCACCACCAGTCGACTGATGACGGAACGGGATTACCGGGACCGTTCTGTGGCCTTCCGGTTGACGTGCCGCACCATACGGTTGCTTGGCCCCCTGCTCTGAAACCCTCCACCAGGGCCTGGCCCGTTTTGGTGTGCCCATTTTCCATACGCAAAGAATGTGAGAGTATTCCAGAACCATTGAGCCAGCATGCTGTAACGAAGCAGGACCATGACCACATTCAAGCCTCGCGAAACCCTGACCGAACAGGTCGCCCGTCACATCGAAAACCTCATCGCTTTCGGTCAGCTTCGCTCCGGCGAACGCATCTACGAAAGCGCCATGGCAAAGCAAATGGACGTAAGCCACGGGTCGATCCGCGAAGGCTTGCTGCTGCTTGAAAAACGCCATCTGGTACAGAACGTGCCCCGCAAGGGCGCATTCGTTACGCCGCTGGACGACTATTTTGTACGCAGCCTGTACGAAGTGCTGCAACTGTACCTGACCCATACCGGTCGCAAGCTGGTGCGGCAGTGGCAGGCAGCCGACATGGACAAACTCGAATCCCTCTACCAGCGTATGAAAGGCTGCCATGACAATAACGACCTGCTGGCGTTTCTGGAGCTGGGCATAGAGTACACTCAGGCCTCACTGGCCTATGCCGACAACTATTTCATCATTTCCGCCATTGAGGATCTGTGGCCATCGGCAAAACGTTGCGCCTTTGTGGCGTTCCAGCGTGGTGGCAACCGGGTGCTGGAAGACAACCTGGCCCATGTGCGGGAATCGATCGGTGCGATCAAGGAACGGGACGAGGAACGTCTTGCGGCCATTCTGGCCGGGTACGCGGAACAACAGTGTCAGCAGGTGCTTGACGCTATTCACAGCGCATCGGCTACGGCTTGAGCAACGGGCGGCTCATTCAAACAGCCGGGTAAACGAAAAGCCGACGTTGAGGTAGGCACTCCAGTCATCCCGGTTGTTGTAGGCCGTGGCAATCTGCACCGGTCCCAGGAAGGTTTCAACGCCGGCAAACAGGCTCCCAGAGCGCAACAGGTTGTTCCAGCGGGCCTCCCCCAGCGAGGACCAGGCGTTACCAGTCTCGAACCCGGCTCCGGCAAACCAGGGCACAAACGGCCCGCCAAATTCCTGCCGGACAAAGACGCCTGCCAGAGCCGCATCCTCTCCCGCCACTTCGCCCTGGCTGTATGCCGATAGCCGGTGAAAGCCGCCCAGCAGTACTGAATTCTCGATGCCGGCAACGCCCTTGGTGACCGCGTTGGCATACAACAGGCCGGTGATACTCGCCCGTCTCCAGCTTGCGGTGCCCAGGGCCATGACGGTGACCGAATCAAAATGACGGTCGGACCCAAGGCCCGGGCGCTCGAACCGGCCACGAATGCCGGCGAACCCGCCGGACTCCGGCAGGAAGGTATCGTCGAGGGAGTCGTGAACAAGCTGGAGCCGGAGACTGCCACTCTGGATGGAGCCGGAGGGCGCCATCGGTTCGCCGATCTGCTCGTCGACGGTGGCGTAGCCCCGCACATACTCAAGACGCACCTCTCCGTTTACACCCAGTTCGGTACCCAGGGCCAGATCCACCTGGCGATTGGTGATATCCACTTCGGTTATGCGCTCGCCTTCGCCATCGAACGCACTCAGGCTTTCACGGGAATAGGCACCGCCCAGCGTGAGGAATCTTTCGAAACCATAGTCCAGTGGCTGGAACCATTCGGTTCGAACCCGGGGCTGGGTGCCCAACTGAAGCCCGGTCGTCCACTCACCGCCCAGGGCATTCAGCCCCGTCATCCGCAACGACGTGGCGACATTAAACCGAGTATCGTTCTCGAAATTGTCTTCGTAGTTCAGGCCAAAGGACAGGTAGTTCGGCCCCCAGCTTTTCTCGCGAACCCGAATAACCAGGTCCGTGCCGGGGCCGTCGGTCGGCACCAGCGAATAGGAAACGGTTTCATAGTAGCCAAGACCGTAAATACGCTTGAGATCCTCCTCCAGTGCATCCACATCCAGAGGCTCACCCGTCTGCTGGCGTATGCGCTCACGAAGGAAATCCCCCGCCAGGCGAGAACGGTCGTCAATGCGAATATCGGTGATAACGCCCGGGTTGAACGAGTGCGCCTTCAGGCGACCGCGAAATCGATCCCACTCATCATCACTGACGCTCAGATGACGAAGTTCCCCTGCGTGACCACGAGCACTGCTGGCGCCCAGCTCAAACAGCGCCGGAGCCTCATAGAAATCTGCTGAGGACAAGCCCTGCAGATCCGGTCGCATCAGGATGTCCTGATCATCCAGCAACTTGAGCTGCCGCTCGGTGTTTTGCCGCGTCATCATGGTGGTCAACTGACCAACCACAGAGAACGCCTCGCGTATGTCCTCCCGCTCCAACAGGGGATCGGTGATGTCCACGGCAATGACAATGTCGGCCCCAAGCTCATGGGCCACGCTGACCGGCAGGTTATTGGCCACACCTCCATCCACCAGCAAACGCCCATTCAGTGTGACCGGCGCATAGACGCCGGGAATACTCATGCTGGCGCGGATCGCTTCCGACAGGTTGCCACTGCCGATCACCACTTCCTCGCCGGTTTCCAGGTCCGTGGCGACGGCCCTGAACGGGATGGCCAGTTCATCAAAATCTTCAACCAGGGCTGCATCACGGGTGAGCTCATTGAGGATAAAACCGAGGTTCTGACCGGCGATGATACCGCCCCCCAAATGCAGACCGTCCATGCGCACACCGATGCCGGGCGAGACCGGGTAGCGCCAGTCCTGACGCTTGCGCCTGACAGGCTTGTAGGCACGGCCCGGGTCGTCACGAAAACTGGACACCCAGTCCATCTCGATAAAGCGCTCTTCAATCTCCTGGACCTCCATACCAGAGGCATAGAGTGCCCCAACCGCGGAGCCGGCACTGGTGCCCACCACAATGTCCACGGGCACCTTCAATTCTTCCAGCACTCGCAGCACACCCACATGGGCCATACCCTTGGCCCCTCCGCCGCTTAGCACCAGGCCCACTTTCGGCCGCCCTACGTCGGCCATAAGGGGCATAGCTGCGAGCACGGCAAGCAGGAGGGCGGTCAATCTGGCTGTTAACATCATCCCGTCCGACTGTCAGGCATCGTCTGTGGGATCCTCGTCCGCCAGGGACAGGTGAGAGACATCAGGTACAACCGGTGGTGGAACCTCACGCTTCACGCCCAGGTCACTGCCCGGAGGCGCCAGTGTCCAGTCGTCCAAATGCTGGAACATGGGAGCGGGAGCCTCCCGGTGTTCCTCAAGCGTGACGCCAACGGGGTCAAGTGTCAGCCCGGACCCGGAAAGAATGCTGTCGACTTTATCGCCCGCCACTGGCAAGCGGTCGCCCGGCTCCACGGCAACGGCGCTCCCGGACCCGGCATCAGTACCCGCTGCCCCTGCTGGGGGTGTTGCAGGGGCAGGTTTTGGCTCAGCCTGTGGTTGAGCGGCGGGCGCCGCGCGCTCGGCTGCAGAGGCAACGGCGCCCTCCATGGGCTGCACATAAGCCACCATGCCGTGCTTTTGCAGCACCGCGCGGTACTTTTCCGCCTGGACTTCCTCCAGTTTGTTGCGGATAACGACTGGCTGACCGCTGAACATACGCTCAATCTGGTCCACCGTTGCCTTGAACAGGGTTCTGGCATTACTGCGGGCGGTTGCCGGGTCGGTTCCCGGTGTGCATTCACCTTTGAAGACGAGTTGGAACATCATCCTGCCTCTATGCGCTTCTGTTTTTATCCATAGTAGTTGATCCTGGCAGGCTGCGGAAATCCACACCCAGCCGATGGATTCTCTGAACATTGCAAACAATTGAAAAATTCGTGCAAAAAATACGCAAACCTGTTCGCACTCTGCGATAATCATCAGTAACTAAACGTTACATATGTTTACATTGATCGACGAACCGATTCCAAAGGAGCGGCTCTCATGGCCATCAAACGCATCACCGGCGCTCTCAGCCTGTTACTGGCACTGGCCTCGCAACCGGTCATGGCAGGCAACCTGGACGTGTTGCTAAGTGGAATCTTCCCCGATAAACAAGCTACTTACATTGGCTATGAAAGCATTGAGCGTGAAGACATTCCCGCCACATCGGCCGTCGAGCGTAAATACCTGATCGTCGATTTCAGATTCGAGTCCGAGCCCCCTCAGGAACAGCTTCAGGCCAACGTACACCGGGTCTGCATGGCTCTGCTGAAAGATCGCGAGCTGATTCGCTCGCTGTCCGACTCGGGCTACGACATGGTCGCTGTCGCCTTTGACCGCAAGTCGCAGTTCGACTGCCTCTGACACTGTCCAGTCACTGATCCCGTCCCAGAAGGCGCGGAAAGGATTCGAGAGCACTGTTCACGGAATCCAGGTTAAACGCCTCCACGTCCGCCAGCAGTTTCTCTCCATATCGGGTAACCGAGGGCGAACGGAACCGCTTACCCCATTCCAGCACCCGGTTGGCAAAATCCTTCATCTGTTCCGGATCGCCGCTTTCACGTACCGTCTCCCACTCGTCGCCAAAATCCCGTGCAAGTTGCTCCTGCAACCATCCACGCTCCTGCATGCTGAGCGTCTGTGCCAGCAGTCGTTCCGACTCCTGGGGCGTACCATCTTCTTCGGCCTGGGCACCGGTTGCCTCAACCCGAGGAAGCTTGACCGTAAAGGTGGAGCCCGAGCCAGGCTCACTCTCAACCTGCAGTTCACCGCCCATCATGCGCACCAGCTTGCGGCTGATGGCCAGGCCCAGCCCCGTGCCCCCATAACGCCGCGTGTTCTGCCCTTCCTGCTGCTCAAAGGCGTCGAAGATCTGCTCCTGCTGGCCGGGAGGAATGCCGATGCCGGTATCGGACACCGTCACAACCAACCGGTAAAAGCAGCGACGATCTGCCTCACTGGCCACCTCTTCGACCGGCTGCTTCTCCGATGACTTCCGCGGTGTGGCCGTGGCGCGGACCGTCACACCACCTTCATGGGTAAACTTGATGGCATTGCCAACAAGATTGAAAAGCACCTGCCGCAGTCGTGTTTCATCCAGCATCATCGCCGCCGGCATCTTGGAGTCAACGCTGACTTCCAGCGAGATACCCTGCTCGGTGGCGCGCAGGTCGAATATGTGGCGTACATCACTGAGCAGCCGCCGCACCGACACCGCCGAATACTCCAGCCGCATCTTTCCTGCTTCGATGCGGGACAGGTCCAGGATGTCGTTGATCAGCATCAACAGGCTGCGGCTGCCCGCGCGAATGGCATCCAGGTAATTCCGCTGCTGGGGATCCTTGACGGTATTACTGAGCAAGTCGCTGTAGCCAATCACCGCGTTCATCGGCGTGCGGATCTCATGGGACATATTGGCGAGGAATTCGCTTTTCGTCAGGCTGGCCGCCTCAGCTTCCCGCGCCAGGCGTTCCGCCTCCAGCTTGGCCGCCCGAAGTTCGTCTTCGCTGCGGCGTAGTGCGTTTTCAGATCGGATTCGCTCGTCCACCTCCCGTGACAGTTTGCGGTTCCAGTATAGGAAGATCAGCACCACCACTAAGGCGATAAGCACGATCCGGCGCACCACGGTGTAGTCCGTTTCCTGCTCGATATCCAGGTGGATCCAGCGATTGTAGATCGACTCGGTCTCGGCCGCGTCCAGACTGCCCAACGCTTTATTGAGGATACGCTGCAGTTCGGGCCGCTCCTTGCTGACGGCAAACCTCAGCTCATACTGGTAAGGCGTAATGCTCGTTATCCGAAGGTTGGACAACCCCAGGCGGGCAACGGTATAGCTGACTGCCGGAATATGAGTCACCATGACGTCGAGGTCGCCGTTGGACAGGGCCAGCAGCCCTTCCTCGATGGACGTCATCGGATACAGATCGAGATTGGGGTGGTTGATCAATAGGTAGTCATGCCCCGCCTGGCGGTTAACCACACCCACCTTTTCGTCTCTCAGCTCCCTCAATTCGCCGATAAAGCGACCGTCGTCACGGATGGCAAGGGCAATGGGAACGGTCAAATAGGCACGGCTGAACAGGAAAGATTCCTCGACCCTTGGGGTTCGGGACATTGCGGGCAGTATATCCACCTCCCCCGAACGCAAAGCGTTTTCCTCATCGGCGCTGTTGTCCATCACCTGACGGCTGAAGCGAATGTTCAGTTGTTCTTCCAGGCGTTTGACCAGATCCGGCACGAGCCCGGCAGACTGACCATTCTGGGTATACTCGAACGGCGGCCAATCCGGCCGGAAGGCCACTCGAAGATTCGGGTTTTGATTGAGAAATGCCCTCTCGTCAACCGACAGGGAAATGGCGGAGGGATCCAGTTCCGGCAACTCGGTCTGCAACCACGACTGGCGGATCGACCGGTGCTCACCGTGGTCAATCGCCAGAACTGCCTGGTTGAGCACCCGATACAACTGGTCGCGCTCCTGGTCATTCTCCTGGTGACTCTCCGCTGCCATTTCCAGCACCACGTCGACCGATTGCTGGTTCAGCAGCGTGGCCACCCCAACCCCATTGACCATGGCAGACTGCAGATAGTCCGACACCACCGGAACCGGGCCCAGAAACGCATCCGCCTGTCCTGACAACACCCTGCCAACGGCTTCGCTGATACTGGAAACCGGCACGGGTGAAAAGCTATCGACAGGGTCAAGCAATGCGAACTGGTTGGGATCGTTGGTGATCAGGGCAATGTTCGCGTCCTCAAGGTCCGAGAGCGTGCGAATGCCTGCATCATCGGCACCAACGAATATGCCATAGGTCAAACTCATCAGCGGCGAGGAAAGCACTACATTGGAAGGAGGGGAACGATGGGCCAGATGGGTACTCAACCGGGCATCCAGGGTCCCATCCTGCAACCATTCACCGAGTTGTTCTTCCGGAGCCGACACCGGCTCAATAGGCACACCAAGCTTCTCTGACAGCCGATTGAGGTAATCAATGAAGATGCCCGCCAGCTCCCCCTCGCCGGTATCAAACACCAGCGGCACCTGACCACTTCGCACCCCGACCCGGAACGATTCTCTCTCCGCCAGCCAGCGCAGATCCTCGCTACCCAGCACCGGCGCCGGAGAGGGTTGCGGCGGCTCAGCAGCGGGCACGCCGGGCACCAGAATAGCGGTCAGCAACAGCACAAAATGAAAAACGGACCTCACTGGATATCCTCACCGGTTCGGCTACAGTTCAGGGAACCATACCCGTAAATTCTTCCGATTGCATTCAGCGGGTTACCCGATCTACTCTGATCGTGCCCACAGCGTTTTAAAGCACCGGCTACCTTGGGGAGAACCATAACCATGGATACCAGCAAACACGATTTCAGCACGCTTTTTGAACAACTCGGTATGCCATCCGACAGCGTCAGCATTGAGAGTTTTATCGCCCAGCACTCGCCACTGCCCCCGGAAATTGCGTTGCAGGATGCCCCTTTCTGGTCGGAAAGCCAGTCACATTTCCTCGAAGAGGGCCTCGAGGACGACTCAGACTGGGCGGAAATTATCGATGAGCTCGATGCCCTGATGCGGCACTGAGTCAGACATCACGTCCTGCAATAAGCACCTGGTCGCGGCCGGAGTCCTTGGCGAGGTACAGAGCCTTGTCGGCCCGGTCGAACACATCGTCCTCGTCATCGTCCCCATCAAATTCCGCCAGCCCTGCCGAAAACGTCACCGACACCGGTTCTCCCCGGAAATGGAACGGCAGCTCCGCGATATGCCCGCGCATGCTATCCAATACCGACCGGGCGTTGTCCACATTGGTTTCCGGCAACAGGATCACGAACTCTTCCCCGCCAAAACGGGCGATGAAGTCGGTTGCCCTCAGCCGCTCACGGAGGGCACGGGCAACCAGTTGCAACACGCGATCACCCGCCTTGTGGCCATAGGAATCGTTCACACGCTTGAAAAAATCAATATCAAGCACACAGACCGACAGTGAATGACGATAACGCTGCCAGCGCTGGTACTCGAACGACAGTCGCTCCTGCCAGGCTTCCCGGTTGGGTAATTGGGTCAGGACATCGGTAAGGGCTTTTTCACGTTCCTCCCGGAGTTTTTCCCGGACCTGTTCCGACTGGGCCTCCATCGTCACCAGTTTTTCCTGCATGAGCTCCAGTTGCAGCGACAGGTTACGCTCGCGCTCGGACTCCTGCTCCCGAAACCGCTCGACGGCCCCACTGATCGTCTCGAGGTGCTGGCTCACTGAGTCTTTCAGCCCGTCGAAGTCAACACTGCTTTCCACTTGCTGGCCGAACGACCATAGCTCCTGGCGGATATCGCGATCCAATTCCTGCGAGGCATCCAGTCGCCCGGCCTGGGCATTCGCCTGCTCGGTAAAACACTGGCGCAACGCGTCCAGCCGTTCATCGAGACGCCGAAGGAAGGCCTCAAACTCCCTTTGCCCCCGGGTAACCGCGGCGATTACCAGTTCCGCCACGCTGCTCAGCCCCTCCCGCAGCTCATCCCAGTTATCGCTGCTCAACAGCGATTCCTGTAGCCGTCGGGCTCTTGCCTCCGACGCAGCCTCCAGTGTCACCTGATCCAGCATATGCCCCAGCAGCTCACCAACCCGCCGTGCAATCTTCAGGCGTTCGCTGTCTTCTGTGCCAGGCATCGCCAGTTCAACGGCAGGCGAAGCCAGCGTGTTCTCGGCGGCTTCCGCCAACATCGGCTGGTCGGACGGCTCCTGGCTTCCCCGGCCACCAAACAGCCGGCCAAACCGACTTCGTTTGCGATCCTGCCCGTCACCGCTGCCCAGCCCAGTTTCCAACACCAATGCCAGATCGACCAACCATCCGGTCGCATCGAGCTGAAGGGTTTCCGGTTTCCGGAGTCGCTTCTCCAGGTCTCGAATACGGTCCTTGCCGGATTTGAACATAGGATGGGAGCGCAGTTCCGACAGCAACTGCTCGAATGTGGTTCTCAGCCGGTCCGTGGATTCAGATTTGCGGTCGTCCAGGGCCGCCACCTGGCGGTCAATTCTCTCCTGCAAATCCCGCCAGCTGTCTGCGTTGAGAGGGGGTTTTCGTAACTCGTCACGAACCCGTTCCAGCAAACGGTCCAGCTCCGCAGTCTGTCCTTCGGACGCCAGACTGGTACGCACCAGCATACGCTGAAGTAGGTTCCTTTCAGCTTCCCAATGCGATTCACGCTGTTCTGAAGATTCAAGTGCCTGGAGGTATTTATCCTTCCAGGATGGGTCCGATGACATTTAGCGCTCCTGGCCCTTTTACTGGACGCCTGTTCCGTGACTGATGCCTCAACGATGCTCCGTTTCCTGCCTGTTACCACGACGGCGAGCCCTGGGATGGCTCTGATCGTAGACCTTTGCCAGATGCTGGAAATCCAGATGAGTATAGACCTGGGTCGTCGCGATGTCCGCATGGCCCAGCAACTCCTGCACCGCTCGCAGGTCACCACTGGACTCCAGCATATGGCTGGCGAAGGAATGCCGAAGCAGGTGGGGATGCAGTCTTTGGTCCGCCCCTTTCGACATTCCCCACCGGCTGAGGCGGGACTGGATACTGCGAGTACTGAGCCGATCACCTCGCCGGCTCACATACAGGGCATTCTCTCCCTCTGGCGCCATCGCTCCGCGCACGTCAAGCCACCGAGCCAGTGCCTCCAACGCCCTTCGCCCAACCGGCAGGAGGCGTTCCTTGCGCCCCTTACCCAGCACCCGGACCTCCCCACCTCGGGCGTCTACGGATTGGAGATCCAGCCCCGCCAGTTCCGACAACCGCAGCCCTGAGGAATACATCAGCTCGAACATGCTCAGGTCGCGAATTTCCAGCGGATCATCGGGCGTTGCGTCCAGCAGGTGATTGAGCTGGTCCACGTCCGCCACCTTCGGTAGACGCCTACCGGACTTCGGAGCCCGGATGTCCAACGCCGGATTGTCGACAGCCAGGTGTTCCCGTAACAGGTATTCGTAGAACCGGCGGATGGCAGACAGGTGACGGGCAATACTCCGACCGCACAAACCTTCACGGCTGAGCTGGGCAACGTATCGTCGCAAGTCGTGGCTGGTGACCGATCGCCAGGCCGGTGACGGTAGATGCTCAACCCACGCAGCAAAGCGGTTCAGGTCATCGCGATAACTGCCGCAGGTGCGTGGTGAGTGTCGCTTCTCCGACGCCAGATAACGCAGGAACGCGGCCACAGGCTCTGCCAGTGTGGCAGCCGGGCCGGTTTCCTCGTCAGCCAGCGACATGGTCAGCGGGACTCCGCGACCACATCGGTGACAGGCAACGTGGCGGCATGCCTTTGCAGGATAGGCGGCAACAGACGGCTCAGGGTGTCGCTGATGTAGGTCAGGAAGAGTGATCCCATACTCTGGTCGAAGTACCCGGGTTCGCAACTACCCACGGCAAACACCCCGACCAATTCGTTGTTACGCAGTGGCACTAACGCCACGGAGGCAATGGGTTCCTCCCGGTCCGGGAACAGGAAACTGCGCTCGCTCTCACGGAACTGGCCACAAACGGCGCGATCCCCTTCCAGCAAGCCACCCAGGCGCGCTTTCGCCTCATCCGGCGACACCACGTGTAGGGCGCCTTGCGCCGCTGCCGGCAACTCGCTGTCGGTGAAGAGAATCACCGAGGCCGCGTCCAGACCGAAATCACCACGGATACTGTCATCAATCGCGGCGGCCATATCATTCAGGTTGCGGGCCTCGATCACCTGCATCAGCAGGCGCTTGCTCTTTTCGAACAGACGGTCGTTGTGGCGTGCAATGGACACCAGCTCTACCAACTCGCGACGCAAGGTGTCGCGCTGTTCGCGAAACAGGTGCACCTGGCGCTCTACCAGCGAGATCGCCCGGCCGCTGTCGTGGGGCAGGGTCAGGCTGCGCAGGAGCTCGTCCTGATCAATAAAGAAATCGGGGTTATTCCGCAGATAATCTGCGACGGCTTCCCGGGTGAGCCCTTCGGCCTTCTTGTGGGCCGTTTGTTCTGTCATGCTGCTCTCCTGATGGTCAGGGCCTTGATGTGGCCGGCTGGCGATGGCGATTGTTCTGTCGGTTGGTACCTGATTTTGCATCGCTGTGCCGCGTGCTCTTACGTCGTTTCGGGGGCTGGTCTGCCGGCAGGCGAAGCTGACCCTCGAAAACGCTGGCCGTCGGGCCTTCCATCATAACAGGGGCCCCCTCACCCTGCCATTCGATGACCAGGCGCCCGCCTTTCAGCTCGACGTCCACCCGGCTGTCCAGCAGCCCTCGCAGGCAGCCGGCGACCACCGCCGCACAGGCGCCACTGCCGCAGGCCATGGTTTCGCCGGAACCACGCTCGAACACCCTCAGGCGAACGCGGGTCCGGTCAATAATCTGCAGGAACCCGATGTTGGCCCGCGCCGGGAACCGCGGATGGCTCTCAAGCCTGGGGCCAAACTCGCCTACCGGGGCGGTATCCACGTCATCCACCAATAGCACCCCATGGGGATTGCCCATGGAGACGGCACTGAGTTCCACGGTATCACCGCCGAGTTCCACCGTGTACACGTCCTTGCGGCGGTCGGCAGCGAACGGGATGGCCGGAGGATTGAGTTCAGGAACCCCCATATCGACGGTGACCATGCCTGCACGTCCGACTCTCAATTCGATAACGCCCTTGGCGGTCTGAACCCGGATCACCTTCTTGTTGGTCAGGCGCTGGTCGCGGACAAAGCGGGCAAAACAGCGGGCCCCGTTGCCGCACTGCTCGACTTCCGAGCCATCGCTGTTGAATATACGGTAGCGGAAGTCCACGTCGGGCAGTCCCGGAGGTTCAACCACCAGCAACTGATCGAAGCCAATGCCGAAATTCCGGTCGGCCAGTTCGCGGATCATCTCCGGGCGCAGGCGAAAGGGCTGGCTGATGGCGTCCACCACCATGAAGTCGTTCCCAAGACCGTGCATCTTGGTGAAGTTAAGCATTGGGCCCTGATTGCGCCGGGACTGACTCATCTCCGCCTCTCCACTCATTCCGGCAAACAGCTTTCTGGGCCAAGCTGTTCTTCCAGGGTTTCCCGCCGACGCACAATGTGCACCTGTTCACCATCAACCATCAGTTCCGGTGGACGGTTACGGGTGTTGTAGTTGGAGCTCATCACAAAACCATAGGCCCCGGCGGACCGAACCGCCAGCAAATCGCCCGCCTGGAGTCTCAGCTTGCGATCCTTGCCGAGGAAATCACCGGTCTCACACACCGGCCCAACCAGGTCCCACGCTTTCTCGTCACCGTCGTTGCGGGGCGTTACCGGGACAATGGATTGCCACGCGCTGTAGAGCGCGGGACGAATCAGGTCGTTCATTGCCGCATCTATGATGGCGAAGTTGCGATGTTCAGTGCACTTGAGGAATTCCACACGCGTCAGCAGGATGCCGGCGTTGGCGGCAATGGACCGCCCCGGCTCCATGATCAGCTCCAGCGACCGATCGCCCAGGCGTTCCGCCAGCGCGGTCACATAATCCGACGGTTGCGGCGGCTGCTCCTGATCGTAGGTGACCCCCAGGCCACCGCCCATGTCCAGATGCCGGATATTAATATTCTTTTGCGCCAGGGTATCGATCAGTTCCAACACACGGTCCAGCGCATCGAGGAAAGGTGACACCGACGTGAGCTGCGAGCCGATGTGACAATCCACACCTTGTATGTCCAGGTTTGGCATGGCGGCGGCACGCTCATAGACGGCCGGAGCTTCCGCAATGTCGATGCCGAACTTGTTCTCTTTCAGCCCCGTGGAAATATAGGGGTGGGTACCGGCGTCCACGTCCGGGTTCACACGCAGGGAAACCGGCGCCCTGACACCGAGCTCACCCGCCACTTCGTTCAGGCGATCCAGTTCGGTGTCGGACTCCACATTGAAACAGCGAACACCGGCCTCGAGGGCGCGGCGCATTTCCCAGCGCTGTTTGCCGACCCCGGAAAAGACGGTTTTCGCAGGATCCCCGCCAGCACGGATCACCCGCTCCAGTTCTCCGGCAGACACAATATCAAAACCGGCGCCGAGCCTTGCCAACACGTTCAGCACGGCGATATTACTGTTGGCCTTGACGGCGTAGCACACCAGGTGTGGCCGACCGGCAAGCGCATCATCATAGGCGCGGTAATGGCGCTCGAGGGTGGCGCGGGAATAGACATAGGCTGGCGTACCAAAACGCCGGGCAATGTCCTCAACCGCCACGTTCTCAGCGAACAATTCACCGCTGCGGTAATTGAAGTGATCCATGGATTTCCTGAGCCTGTTATCGGGGCAGCCTGCCGAACCTAATGGTCTTCAGCCGGTTCGCTGCTGTCGTGTTCGCTGGATTTCTGACTGGGTGCGGCCTGCTCGGTTGCGGCATCGTCACTGGCAGGTGCCTGACGATACAACGGCCCCTTCTGGCCACACCCAACCAGAAACACGACCATCACCAGCAGGAACGTAAGTGTCTGTCCTGGCTTCATGGGTAGCTGCCCCCGTTGTCTGTATGCACGCAGTATACCTGAGTGAGGCCGCGCCCGGCGAGATGCTACCACCCACGATTCCGGATACTACAGATGCCGGTTCAGCAAATCTTCCAACTCGGTACGGTAGTAGAGATACTGGATGGTCTGGATATGCTGCTGGTATATCTGTGGATCCAGGTCATGGGGTAGGTGAACATCCGTCAGGTAGACCGGGTAGCGCTCATCACTTTGGCGGAGCGAACGAATATAGTGGGCCACCGCGGGTATCAGCTGGTCTCCATACTCCTGGACGGTAAATTCCTGGTCGCCACAGAAAATATCGAAACGCACCTGAGAGTCACCCTCCTGAATACCGATGGCCTGCACATCCAGCCCGGGCAGGCGCACGTTGCTGTCGGCGTCCGGCCGCCTCTCCGCACGCCACTGACTGTCGCGAAGCACCATCTCATAGCACTGGACACCTGCAACATCGGTCACGGCGTCCAGTTGTCGCAACTGCCGGCGTTCAATCAGGTTCTCCAGGAATCGCAGCAAGGGCACCAGCAGGAAGCGACGATTGGTGTAACCCTGCTGCCAGCAGAACACCGATCCCAGTTCATCCACGACCCACACCTTCGCGGTCTCTCCTGTGACCCGGTAGAACACCTGAATGTTATCCGGCTCGCTGGCATGGCACACGGCGCGTAATGGCAGGTCATCCAGCAAGGCGTATTGGTCAAACACCACTGGCACGTAGGATTCCTGCGGCTTGGACAGATACGCCATCAGTGCTTCGTTGCTGTCCAGGGCCACGAATCCGGGCTCGGTGCCACTGAATTGAAGCAGGAAGTATCGCCGATCCATCTCGATGACGTAACGCAGGGGATGAGGGCCGACACCACCGGCGAAGAAATAACGCATCACGTCCATGAACAGCTCGCGTACGCGCCGGGCTATGGCGGCTCCGTGGCCTGAGCTGTGGCTATGAACCATGATGTCCGGCAACCGGTCCGGAGCGTTGGCGACTGATGCCAGCACGTTTTTGAGGCACTGCACCAGCGTGTCTCCGGCAGCGTAGTGCTGCAAACTCACCTCGTGCCAGCTATTGAAGGTGACCTGGTCAATGGTATTCACCAGGTTTTCCCGTCCACCGCTGAAGCCCAGTGAATCGTGACGGGCGCTAAGCTTGTGCAAGCCCCGCTCGGTCAGATAGGCCTGAGGGTCGACCCCGACATTGACAAACAGCAGGTTGCGCAGCGGGTGCACACCCCGGGAAAGCGCCTCCCGGCCAGCCGGCTCCACCGGGAATGGCAGGAACGCACCAAGTGCATCCAGCATTTCCCGCAGTTCTGCCACCGAGGCAATGCTGCTGCCGGCTCGCACATTCAACCGTGTGGCCCGGGTCAGCAAGCCGTTGTAATAGCCCCACACCAACAGTTCACTGAGATTGCCCGAACGGCGTATGACCGGTTGCCAGAGCGCATCTGACGGGTCCTCAAGATCACGGTATAGCAACCAGCCGTCGTGACCAGCCGAACCACCCTGTTCCGACTGGTGATGGAACGCAAGATTCTCTTCTGCCAGGGAGGGGGCTAGCCCGGGGTTGATCTGCTCTACCTTCCCGGCCTTACGCTGAAACGCCGCATACAACTTACGCCCCAGCAGGTTCATGTCATTGCTGGTGATGGCCGCACGGGTGCCATGATCCCGAGCCAGCCGAGACAACAGCCGGTAGCTGTGGGTCAACTCGGCCACCACGGCCCGCCGAAGGGTGACCACGTCCTCTGCGCGCCAGCGGATCCGGTTGTCCAGGTTTTTCAACTCAGCAGCCGACCAGCCCCAGGAGTCCACCAGGGCCTGCAACAGCCTGGCTCTCCAGCCTGAGAGGGTCTGTGCCGAACGGGTAAGCGGCAGGCCTGCCTTGAGATAAAGGCTCTGACGCACCAGGACCAGGCGTTGGGGGGCATCTTCTTCAAGCAGCCACTGCTCAAGGCGTTCGTAAAGCAGTACGTAGGGATCGAGCCGGTCAGGGTTGGTTTCACCGGAATACACCGCCGCCTTGAAGACCCGGGACAGCAGTGGTTTCTCATCGCTCTCTTGGCTCTCATTACTACGGGCATAACACTCGATCAGCAGCAGCTTGAGGATCGACTTCCAGGGCATGTCGATGCCTTTGTACAACTGCCAGACTCCAGCCCCCAGAAACTCTTCCTGCGGTATCGAGGACACGGGGCCGAAATCAATGTACTCATCACCCCGGATAAAACGGCAGTCAATCAGCTGCCGGGCGCACTCGTCATAGCGTCGCTCATCCTCCACGGGGACCAGCCACCACAATGGATAACGGCCGCCAAGATGAATGCTCGTGCGGTAGAATTCGTCCAGCAGCAAATAATGCTGTGAACTGCCGCAGTTTTCCCCGGTCACTTCCGCTCGCTGCCTTCCGGCACGCCAGTCAGCGGCGGAAAACACAAACACATGAAGCTCAACCCCCAGGCTTTCGGCCCAGATGGACAGACTTTGAGCCTTACGTTCCAGGCAACGCACGCCCCGCTCCGAGAGATCCGGGCGATGACACAGCCAGATATCCAGATCACTGGCCACCGAATGGCCCAGGGTCCCGGGGCTGCCCATCAGGAAGAGGGCTTCCAGGTCTGGTTTTCTGCGCCCCTCGTCCTTGAGTGAAAAGGTTCTTGCCAGGCGCCGGGCAGCGTTCAGCGTGGACTCAGGGGGCCGATAGTGGCTCAGTCCGTAAGGGCAGTCGCTGTCGAGATAGCCGGGCAAAGCCGGGTGATTAAGATGGAACACCAGTGGCAACACTTCAAGGACAGCCTGTTGCCGATAGGTCAGGGCCGAATGGGCACGATCCCAGCGCTCCCGGTTGACAGCCATGAACCGGTCCCGCAGCCGGCGCAGCGTTTTTCGGTCTATACCCTCATCAAAGTCCAGGGCAATAGGAGCGGTTTGGATGGTCAAGGCGACTCCGCGGGAGAGGTTCTTTCCGATACCATTATCAGTATGATGACCGAATCGTGGCAAAATCGGCAAAAAAATAAAAGCGGGAGAACATTAGCACGCTCCTGCCACAACCTGGCTGAGGCTTTTCCGTCGTGAAAGAATTCTTTATCCGTCGAGACCGTTCCGACACCCCCCAGGGTGCCGAACGTCGAACCCTGATCCGCATCAACGACGACGGCGTGATCCTGTTCGCTGATCATCACGCCGAGGCAGTGTTGGGCTACGACGCCAGCGAACTGGAGGGTCGCAAGGTTCAGTGCATCCTGGCCGCACGCCAGGACGATCCCTTTGCACCGGCCCATCGCCACCGAATTGATAATGGCGAGTCGATACTGATCACCTTCCGCCACAAAGAAGGCTTTTTCTTCACAGCGGGTCTCAGCCTGCGCATGGACATTCGCGATTCCGACCAGGCCGCCAGCGCATTTATAAGCCAGCGGGACCATTCCCCCATCGACCACCGCCTGATTCGGCTGACTGAAACTTCGGCCGGCGTTGGCATCTGGGAGCTGGACCTCCACAGCAATGAGCTGATCTGGACGGACGGCATGTATCATTTGCTGGAATTAAGACCCGGTAGCGAAATCACGCCCGAACAGGCACTTTTCTACTGCCAGTCCAGCCAGGGCAGGATACGCGCCCTGTTCCGTCGCTGCATCCGCACCGGGCAGCCCTTCTCCCTGACGCTGGATCTGATAACCGCGCGACAGAACGTTCGCCAAGTGACGTTGACGGGCCGGGCCCTGAAAGCCGGCGAACGGATACAGCGACTGGGCGGAACGCTGGTTGACCACACGCCTGAGCGCAATCACACCCTCGCCCGCCAGCAGGCGGAGCAAATGCTTGGCGCCACGATCAACGCCACCAACGACCTGGTGGTCGCCGTTGATCGCCAGCTAAACCTGTTGCATTTCAACCGCGCCTTCAGTCGCCAGTTCGAGATTACCTTCGGCCTCCGGCCGGAATCCGGAAGCAACCTGAGCGCCGTATTGCAGGGCTTCCCCAACGAACGACGGCTTATCGAGCGACTCTGGCACCGCGCCTTCGAACGCGACAGCTTCGTGGTGGAAATGCCCATGGCGCAGCAGCACCGGGAGCTGCCCCTGTACGAGATCCACTATCAACGCCTGACTAATGACCAGGGCGACGTGATTGGCGCCGTTCATGTGGCCCGGGACATCAGCGACCGCCTGCAGAATTCCTCCAGCAGCGAATACCGCGTCCAGCATGATCCGGTCACCGGCCTGATGAACCGCAAAGCCTTCCTGGGCCGCCTGCAACGAACACTGGAGCAGAAGCCACGGCGGGAGAGCAGTGACAGCCTGCTCTATCTCGACCTGGATGGGTTTGACCACTTCAACGACATCGCCGGCAGCGGCACCTGCGACCGTTACCTGCGTGAGCTGGCCGGCAATCTCGGGGTCAAGATCCGACAGCGGGATGCGCTGGCACGACTGGCCGGCGACACCTTCGCCCTGCTGATCGAAAACTGCCCCGAAGCGCGCGCCCGCAAGATTGCCGACAGCATTCTCGAGCTGATCGGCGGCTTCGTGTTCCACTGGCAGGACAAGCAGTTACAGACAACGGCCAGTGGCGGCCTGCTATTTCTGGACGACGACGCGCCCACCGATTCCGAACAACTGCTGACCCAGGCGGCTGACCTGTGCCACACCGCAAAAACGTCCGGTCGCAACCGGATTCATGCCGCCCGGGCCATGTCCCTGTCGCTGGACGAGGGCACGGCCAACGAGGTGCTGGCACAAATCCAGCAGGCACTCGACAGCGGCTACCTGAAGCTTGAATACCAATCGCTGCGCCCCGTGGCCAGCGTTACGTGGGGCGACCACATCGAAATACTGACCCGGATTCCCGGTGAGACGCCTGACAGCCCTCCCCTGACCCCGGACGCTTTCCTGCCCGTTGCCGAACGATTTGACCTGGCCAAGCGCCTGGATCGCCAGGTGATCCGTCAGACCCTGGCCTGGCTCGAACAGCACCGTCTGCTGGAGCCGCGCCTCAAGTACTGCGGCTTCAACCTGTCCCTGGCGAGCGTACTGGATGACTCGTTTGCGGACTTTATGGAAGCCGCACTGAAAGGATCACCCTTTGCCCCGGAATGCTTCTGCCTGGAGATAAGGGAAGCCCACGCCACCCAGTATCCGGACGATGTCGCGGTGCTGTGCGACAGCCTGCACCGCATTGGCTGCCGGGTAGCGCTGGATGGTGCGGGAGCGTCGGTGGAAAGTTATGGCCTGGCGGCGAAACTGCCGGTGGACATCATCAAGCTGGACCACAAGATCATGCAGCACCTGAGCGACGATCCGGTGCAGCAGGTAATGGTAGAGGCGCTTCATAAAATAGCGGAAGCCTCGGGCAAGGTGACGGTCGCCACCTTCATTGAGAACGACGACACCCTCCGAAAGGTACGAACCCTCGGCATTCACTACGGCCAGGGCTTCCGCCTCTACCGGCCACGCCCACTTGATGAGCTGAAACCGGTGGAGGTTACCCTGACCACGGGGAAGATCGGCGGCTAGCTAGAGCGCCTTGCGCGCGCGTGCGACTGCCGCGCGCACCTGCTTCGGCGCGGTGCCGCCAAGGTGATCACGCGCCTGCACGGAGCCTTCCAGCGTCAGCACATCGAACACGTCTTCGCCAATGACGTCGGAGAAGCGGGTGAGCTCTTCCGTGGTCATCTCCGAGAGGTCACGCCCTTCGGCAACGCCAAACGCAACCGCTTTGCCCACGATTTCATGGGCATCGCGGAAAGCCACGCCCTTCTTGACCAGATAGTCCGCCAGATCAGTTGCGGTGGAGAATCCCCGCTTGGCCGCCACGCGCATGTTGTCGGCCCGCGCTTCGATGGCCGGGATCATATCCGCGTAAGCCTTGAGGCAGCCTTTCACGGTGTCCACGGTATCGAACAACGGCTCCTTGTCCTCCTGATTGTCCTTGTTATAGGCCAGCGGCTGGCTCTTCATCAGCGTCAGCAAACTGATCAGGTGGCCGTTCACCCGGCCGGTCTTGCCGCGTACCAGCTCGGGCACGTCCGGATTCTTCTTCTGGGGCATGATCGACGACCCGGTGCAGAAACGGTCCGGCAGGTCGATGAAATCAAACTGGGCAGAGGTCCACAGTACCAGTTCCTCGCTGAAGCGCGACAGGTGGGTCATCAACAGGGCGGCAAAGCTGCAGAATTCGATGGCGAAATCCCGGTCACTCACGGAATCCAGGGAATTCTCACTGGCCCGATCAAAGCCCAGCAGTTTTGCAGTGATACCGCGATCAATCGGATAGGTTGTGCCCGCCAGCGCCGCAGCACCCAGGGGCATCACATTCACACGCTTGCGGCAGTCCTGCAGGCGCTCGGCATCCCGCACCAGCATTTCGTACCAGGCCAACAGGTGATGACCGAAGGTAACCGGCTGAGCGGTCTGCAGGTGGGTGAATCCCGGCATGATAGTCTCGGCCTCGCGCTCGGCCAGATCCAGCAGGCCGGCTTGCAGGCGCCGAAGCTCTTCGGCGATGACGTCGATTTCGTCGCGCAGGTAGAGGCGAATATCTGTGGCCACCTGGTCGTTACGGCTGCGACCGGTGTGCAGCTTCTTGCCCGTAATACCAATCCGATCCGTCAGCCGTGCTTCAATGTTCATGTGCACGTCTTCCAGACTGACCGACCACTCGAAGGTGCCGGCCTCAATGTCCGCCTTGACGGCTTTCAGGCCGTCAATAATAGTGTCACGCTCTTCCACAGTCAGCACACCCACTTCCGCCAGCATGGTGGCATGGGCAATGGACCCGGTAATATCGTGATGGTATAGGCGCTGATCAAAGCCCACGGAAGCGGTGAAACGCTCCACAAAGGCATCGGTGGGTTCGGTGAAACGACCGCCCCAGGGTTTCTCGGCGCTCTTGTTCTGATCCGTCATGGTCTATCTTTCCTGCTGACAGCCCGGCATCATTCTGCGGGAATGGGTAAATGGAATATCGCAGGATTATAGCATTCCGCGGCGCCCAGTTGCCCTCCCCTAATCAGGAACAGGAATCAGGAACAGGTCCAATGGCCGCAAGACACAACAGGGAACGCCCAGCCCAGGCAGTCGCGGACAGCGACGCCGATTTCTATGTGCCGGACCTGTGCCGGGTCAGGGCCGTTTTCCTGCTGGTGGTCACCAGTGAACTGCTGGTGCTGGTGCTGTCCATCGTTCAGGCCGAAAGCCACTGGATTGACTGGAACTACTTCGGCCTGCTGTCCCTGTTCGTGCAATGGACGGTGCTGACCAGCGCCGCCCTGATCTGCCCCATGCGGCGCTGGCTCTCACGGCTGACAGTTACCCGTGCCACCACAGTGATTGTTACCATCGTGATGCTGGATGTGCTGGCCTTCAGCCTCTTCGCAGACAGCGTGCTCCACCCGCAACCCGGCCTCGAAGCCTGGCAGGGCGTGGCCAAGAAACTGCTGCTGGCGCTGTTGATCACACTGATGGTGCTGCGATACTTCTACCTGCAGTTCCAGTGGCAACAACAGCGGGAGTCAGAAATGCAGGCCCGGCTGACCGCCCTGCAGGCACGAATCCATCCACACTTCCTGTTCAACAGCATGAACACCATTGCCAGCCTGATTGTCGTTAACCCGGAACGGGCCGAAGACGCCGTGCTGGATCTGTCCGAACTGTTCCGCGCCAGCCTGCGCACCGGTGACCGCCTGATTCCTCTGAGCGCCGAACTGGACCTGTGCAAACGCTACCTGGCCATTGAAAAGCTGCGTCTGGAAGACCGGCTGACACTGGAATGGCATATCGAAGATGGACTGGAACAACAGGCCATCCCTCCCCTGACCCTCCAGCCACTGGTCGAAAACGCCATTTATCATGGCATTCAGCCCCGTCCGAACGGAGGTACCGTAAAGGTTGAGGCCTACCGCAAGGGCCCCTCGGTCTACCTGATGGTGCAGAACCCGCGCCCGGATTCTGACCAGGGTAGCCACGAAGGCAACCGAATGGCGCTGGCCAACATTCAGTCCCGCCTGCACGCTCTGTTCGGTGAGCCCGCCGTGCTGAAACACAGCCACCAGAATGATATCTATACTGTCACTCTCCGGCTGCCATGGCAGACAGCGAGTGGCAACGGAAAACCGGCAACAGGGAGCAAGTAGGCAAGCATGGGCGACAACAATCACCGCAGCGTACTGATTGCCGACGACGAACCTCTGGCCAGGGAGCGCATACGCCGACTGGTGGAGGCGTTGCCTGGCTACAATGTCTGTGACGAGGCTGGCGACGGCGACGAAGCACTGGAGAAAACCGCGCGCCTGGCGCCGGACATCCTGCTGCTCGATATCCGCATGCCGGGTACCGATGGCATGGAAGCCGCCCGACGGATGGCTTCGCTGGAGGCCCCTCCGGCCATCATCTTCTGCACCGCTTATGATCATTACGCCATCCAGGCGTTCGATGTACACGCGGTGGCCTACCTGCTCAAACCGGTACGTCGTGAAGCGCTGGCTGACGCCCTCAATCGGGCTGGCCGAGTCAACCGGGTGCAATTACAGGCACTGACTGAAAAACAATCGGGTACGGATGAACAGCTGGCCATCCGCACCCACCGCGGGACTGAACTGATCGACATCCAGGGCATTCTGTACTGCGAAGCCGATCAGAAATACGTCACCATCCATCACCTGCGCGGCGAAACCGTCACCGATTACACCCTGAAAGAACTGGAAAGCACCTACTCGCAATACCTGCTGCGAATTCACCGACACACCCTGGTAGGCGTGCGCTATATCCGAGCGCTGCTGAAACAACGGGATGGCCAGAACCTGATTGATCTGACAGACCAGCACGGGCAACTGCCCGTGAGCCGGAGACACGCCGCCTCTGTACGGCAGTGGCTAAAGGAGCATCGCCCCGGGTAGCCTGGGCGCTCAACATTCGGCTCCACAATTTGCCTCACAAAGAGTACCCTTGGCGTACCATTTTTCAGATCCGGCAACGTACACCATGTCAAAACGAACCCTTCGCATTGCAACCCGCAGCAGCGCACTGGCGTTGTGGCAGGCGGAATTTATCAAGTCTGAACTGGAGCGGCTCCACGACAACGTGACCGTGGAACTGGTCAAGATCAAAACCCAGGGCGACAAGATCCTGGATGTGCCGCTGGCCAAGATTGGCGGCAAGGGTCTGTTCGTCAAGGAACTGGAAGAGGCCATGCTGGCAGGCAGTGCCGACCTGGCGGTGCACTCCATGAAAGATGTGCCGATGGAGTTTCCGGAAGGGCTGGGGCTGGTGGCCATCTGTGAGCGGGAAGACCCCACCGATGCGTTCGTCAGCAATGACTACGATAACGTGGACGCCCTGCCCCACGGCGCCGTAGTCGGCACTGCCAGCCTGCGCCGGGAAGCCCAGTTGCGTGCCTACCGGCCCGACCTGGAAATCCGCACCTTGCGTGGCAACGTCAACACCCGCCTGGCAAAGCTGGATGCCGGCGATTACCAGGCCATCGTCCTGGCCAGCTCCGGGCTCAAACGCCTCGGTTTCCATGACCGTATCCGCTACTGCCTGCCAGACAGTATATCCCTGCCTGCCGTGGGCCAGGGTGCGCTTGGCATCGAATGCCGCCTCGATGATGCCGAACTGATCGCCATGCTGGAGCCCCTGGATCATCGCGACAGCTCGGACCGAGTGAAAGCGGAACGGGCCCTGAACCGGCGATTGCAGGGCGGCTGCCAGGTACCCATCGCGGCCTACGCGTTGCTGGAAGACGATGACATGCTCTGGCTTCGGGGACTCGTGGGCGCTGTCGACGGCACCCAGGTATTCCGCGTTGAAGGCCGCGCGCCCCGCAGCGAAGGCGAGCGCCTTGGACGCGAACTGGCGGAAGACCTACTCGCACTGGGTGCAGACAAGGTACTGGCTGACATCTATGGCCACACCCCAACCTGATTCGCTACCCCTTGAGGGCCGGCGGATACTCATCTGCCGGCCACAACCGGAAGCCGACCGGCTGGCCTCGCGCTTTTGCGATGCCGGCGCCGATGCGCGGGTCATGCCGCTTATCGCCCGCGAGCCGCTCCCGGAAGACCCCGCAACCCGCACGCTGATCCTCAACCTGGACGAGTTCGCCCACGTCATTGCCGTCAGCCCCTATGCCGCCGCCTTGCTGCTCGACTGGCTGGACGAGTGGTGGCCCCAGACACCCACCGACATCCACTGGTACGGCGTCGGGGCAGGAACCGCCACGGTGCTGAGCAACTATGGCCTGGAAACGCGGCAACCGGAAACCGGCCACACCAGCGAAGATTTGCTACAGTTGCCGGAGCTGGCCACACTGGAGCACCAAAAGGTTCTGGTGGTGCGCGGACAGGAAGGCCGGGAACTGATCCCGCAAACCCTGGAACGCAGAGGCGCGCGAGTCACCGTGCTGCCCCTTTATCGTCGCTTCTGTCCCGACTATGATAAAGCGACGCTGAACGCGATGCTGAACGACTTTTCCCCCGAGGCCATCGTCACACTGTCGGGAGAAACATTGAACAATCTCATCGCACTCAGTGACAATACCGGCCATAATCTTGAAAACACTTTACTGGTTGTCCCCGTTGAGCGGATTGCCGAACAAGCACGTCTGGCCGGCCTCCGGCGAACGTGTATACCAGGAAGCCTTGCCGATAGCTCGATTGTGGCTGCAGTTGCAGAACAACTTGCCAGCCTGGACGGAGGCTCCGGAAACACCAAGTAAGGATGCCCGTGACAGAATCAAACGCACAACTGCCTGCCCCGATCGAAAAGCATCAGCAAACACGGCAAAAACTGTGGCCCCTCTGGATCATTACACTACTGGCGCTCGCCCTGGCCGTTGCCCTGGCTCTTTGGAGCTGGCAGCAATGGAACAACTACCAGGCACTGCAACAGTCCATCACCGATCTGGAGAGTGACACCGAGCAACTGGACCGGATGTACGGCCAGACCGGCAGTGAGCAGAGCCGTCGCCTGCAGGCGCTGGAAGACAAGCTGTCTGAACAGCGTGAACTGATCGCGACCCAGCAACGGCAGATCGACCACAACGCCCGTGAACTGCTGGAGGCCGGAAGCCGCACTCGTACTGACTGGCTGCTGGCCGAGGCGGAATATCTGCTGAGGGTGGCCAACCAGAGGCTCATGATCGAAAAGGACATTCGCGGAGCCTTGGCGGCACTGGAATCCGGTGATGAAGTTCTGGCGGAATCAGACGATATCGGCGTTTACCCGGTTCGCCAGCAACTAGCCAAGGAAATCCTGGCGCTCAAGGGCATTGTCGATGTCGACCGCACCGGGCTCTACCTGAAACTGGAAGCGGCTATCGACAGCATCCACCAACTGACAGACAGTGCACTGATTCATGATCGCGCCCCAGGATTTGTCAGTAGCGGCGAGAACCCGGAAGCCGATGCTTCCGGGCAGGGCCTGGTTGCCGAGGGATGGCACAAGGTCAAGCAAACCCTGTCTCAGGTGGTTGTGGTCCGCAGGCTCGATGAGCCGGTCAAACCCCTGCTGTCTCCGGAGCAAAGCGCCTATGCACGGCTCAATCTGCAGTTGATGCTGGAAGAAGCCGAGCTGGCCGTACTTCGCGGTCATCAACAGCTCTACTCACGCTCCCTGACCAAAGCCAGCAATGCCATCAATAATTGGTACGACAGCAGCAACACCCGCATCATCGCGCTCTCGCAGACCCTGGAGGAACTCTCACAAAAGAACGTTGATCCGGAACTGCCAGACATCAGCCGCTCACTGGAACTGCTCAAGGCACGACTGGCCGGTCGACTGGACAACGGAGAGGCCGAAAAGAATGGCAGCAACGGTGAACAGGGAGACGCATCATGATCCGCATTTTGCTGATCATCCTGGTCGCCTTACTGCTGGGCACCGGGCTTGCGCTGGGGTTGCAGTACGACCTTGGCTACATCCGCATCAGCCTGGGCAACTATCTGATTGAAACCAATTTCTGGATTGGTCTGGCGTTGCTGGTACTGCTGGTGGCAGCCTCCGTGCTAACCATCAATCTGTTCCGTCGACTGCGCCATGGCACCGGCATGGTCGCCGGCTGGCTGGCCCGCAGCAATGAACGCCGAGCCCGGCGCCGAACCACTCAGGGGCTGCTGGCCCTGGCGGAGGGTAACTGGCCACGTGCCCGCAAGCTGCTCACTTCTTCAGCAGAGCACGCGGACACGCCACTGATCAACTACCTGGCAGCGGCCCAGGCCTCGTTTGAATCCGGCGATCACGAGGCCGTTGACGAACTGTTGCGCAAGGCCTTTGAAAGCACCCCGGGCTCCGACATGGCCGTGGGCATTACTCAGGCCCAACTGCAACTGGCGGGCAACCGACTGGAGCAGGCCCTGGCAACCCTGGTGCGGCTGCGCAAGCAGGCGCCCCACCATCCGTTTGTACTCAAGTTGCTGAAAAACACCTATGTGCGCCTGGAAGACTGGCGTGAGCTGTCCCGCCTGTTGCCGGAAATCCGCAAGCGCAACCTGATGGAGAGTGAAGAACAAGGCGACCTGGAACGCCTGGTTTGGCAAAACCTTCTGCAGCGTGCCGCAGAGGAGTGCCGCCGCCACTCGGGTGAGCCTTCAGCGTCCCTTGAGCCTCTCACCAAACTTTGGGATGAGCTGCCAGGGTTTCTCCGCCGTGACGAACACACCATTCGGGAGTATGCCCGGCTGCTTGCCGATCTGGGCGACGAAGCCCAGGCTGAAACCCTGCTGAGGAAAGTCCTGCGCAATCACTGGGGTGATGAACTGGTCAATCTGTATGGCCGCGTAAAAGGCCTGAAGCCGGATGAGCAGTTGCTGGTAGCGGAGCAGTGGCTGAAGGATCGTCCCAACAATGCAGAGCTGCTGTTGGCACTCGGCCGTCTGAGCCTGCGCAACGAGCTCTGGGGCAAGGCGCGGGAGTATTTCGAAACCAGCCTTCGGCTACGCCGCAGCCGTGAAACCATGGCCGAGCTGAGCCGCCTGAATGCTCACATGGGCGAGGGTGAGAACAGTGTGAAGCTGTTGATGCAGGGATTGGTTAACGATAGTGGGTTGCCGGATTTGCCGATGCCCAAGGCCTGAGGGGCTGGCCCCGGGTCTCAACCTCTCGGGGCGTATTCCAGTACATCGGAGAAAAATGCTTCCTGCGGCAACCCCACCTCCAGTAACGCATCCATCAAGGTATAGACCATCGTCGGCGAGCCGCTGGCGTGAACTTCCACGTTGCTCCAGTCCATGCCCGACGCCAGCACGGTTCGCACCAACTGGTCGTGGTGGCCACTCCACTCGTTGTCTTCGTCATCCCCTACCACGGGCAGGAAGGTAAAGGGCGGCCATTCTTCCTGCCACTGCTGGGCCAGGGATCGCAGGTACATATCCTCGTGGCGGCGAACGCCCCAGTAGAACTTCACAGGCTTGTCGTAAGACGTGTTCTGCAGGTAGTCCACCAGGCTCTTCATTTGGGCAAACCCCGTTCCGGCGGCGACCAGCAACAGCGGTTTGTCCGGCGCGGACGCCAGGCACGCGCGGCCGTGGGGTAATTCAACGGTCACCTCTCCGCCAGAGGTCAATGCATCAATCACTTTCTGTGCAGACACCCACTCCGGTGTCGCCTGAATGTGCAGCTCAATCAATTCTTCAGACGGACTGCTGGCGATGGAAAAATAACAGGGGTCTGTATCCGGCAGATTCACGGACAGGTACTGGCCGGCGTGAAACGACAGTTCCCGGCGACGGGGCAGTTGCAGTTCCACACGGTAAACATCGTGGCTGATGGAACGAACGTCCACCACCTTTGCCTGGAACTTGCGAGGCTGGTTGTCTCCGGCTGCCATAACGGCGTCTATCTCCAGTTCAAGGTCACTGAGCGCCAGGGTGCGACACATCATCAGTCGCCCGGTGACCGGAATTGTGTGTTGATTGCGGGTATTCAGGGCCTCGCCACTGACCAGGCGAGCCTCACAGAGCTCGCACACGCCATTGCGACAGGCGGCGGGAACCGCAATGCCCGCCCTGCCGGCTGCCGTAAGCAGCGTCTCGTCGGCGGCTGCGGCAAAGGACAATACCGCCGGCACGAGTTGAATACGACATTCACGGCTGGCCATATCAATCGGGGCGATCGGATGAAACTTCAATCCCCAGGCTGTCCCAGATGTCGTCCACACGCCTTTTGACGTCGTCGGACATGGTGATGGGCGTGCCCCACTCCCGATCGGTTTCGCCCGGCCATTTGCTGGTGGCATCCATCCCCATTTTCGAGCCCAGCCCGGACACCGGCGAAGCGAAGTCCAGGTAGTCGATGGGAGTGCTCTCAACCAGCGTGGTATCCCTGGATGGGTCCATGCGGGTGGTCATGGCCCAGATCACGTCTTTCCAGTCCCGTGCGTTTACGTCGTCGTCGGTAACGATCACAAACTTGGTGTACATGAACTGCCGCAGGAATGACCATACTCCCATCATCACCCGTTTGGCATGGCCGGGGTACTGTTTCTTCATGGTCACCACTGCAAGACGGTAGGAGCACCCCTCGGGAGGCAGGTAAAAATCCACAATCTCGGGGAACTGCTTCTGCAGGATGGGAATGAAGACTTCGTTCAGTGCCACACCCAGAATGGCGGGCTCATCGGGTGGGCGGCCAGTGTAGGTACTGTGGTAAATCGGGTCCTTGCGGTGCGTCACCCGCTCCACGGTGAACACCGGGAATTCATCCACTTCGTTGTAATAACCGGTATGGTCCCCGAACGGGCCTTCCGGCGCTACGTCGTCCGGATAGATGAACCCTTCCAGCACAATCTCGGCACTGGCCGGCACCTGCAGATCGCTGAGACCACACTGCACCAATTCAGTTCTTCCACCGCGGAGCAGGCCAGCAAAGGCGTATTCCGATAACGAATCCGGCACCGGCGTCACCGCACCCAGGATGGTCGCCGGGTCCGCCCCAAGGGCAACGGCCACAGGATAGGGTTTACCCGGGTTGGCTTTCTGGAACTCCTGAAAATCCAGCGCACCTCCACGATGGCTCAGCCAGCGCATGATCAGCCGGTTACGGCCAATGACCTGTTGCCGGTAAATACCAAGATTCTGGCGTTCTTTATGGGGCCCACGGGTTATCACCAACGGCCAGGTCACCAAAGGCCCTGCGTCCCCGGGCCAGCAGTGCTGAACCGGTATCTGGTACAGATCCACCTGGTCCTTTTCGATCACCACGT
Organism: Marinobacter sp. DS40M6; assembly: GCF_028581595.1. Lineage (NCBI taxonomy): Bacteria > Pseudomonadati > Pseudomonadota > Gammaproteobacteria > Pseudomonadales > Marinobacteraceae > Marinobacter > Marinobacter sp. DS40M6. Next base: position 133,651 of record NZ_JAFCAE010000009.1, read on the forward strand.
CCTGGCAGGGCGCCGAGCGAAGCACTTTGGGGCTCATACGCATCACTTGCCTGAACAGCGGCAGTTTCTCGATGGCGTCTTTGAAGCCCTTGGGAGGATCGGGCTCTTTCAGGAAGGCGAGCAGCTTGCCGATGTCCCGCAGCGCGGTCACGCTGTCTTGCCCCATGCCCATGGCCACGCGTTTCGGCGTACCAAACAGGTTGGCCAGCACGGGCATGTCGTAGCCTTTGGGGTTCTCGAACAACAACGCGGGGCCACCTGCCCGCAGCGTGCGGTCGCAGATCTCGGTCATTTCCAGGTGGGGATCGACTTCCACTGAAATACGCTTCAGCTCTCCCAACTTTTCAAGCTGGCCTATGAAGTCTCTCAGGTCGTTGTATTTCATCGGCTACTCCGGTTGATTCCGGCATTGTACGCGAATTCTGGTTATTTGGTTCGGCTCTGGCCTAGGTTTCAGCTTTGGTGCAGGAACAGGAGATGGGGAGACGTGCGCGCGAGAAGTCTGGTCGGTAACGCCGGGGATCGTCTCCCCCGGACCGTGCATTGCCAAGGATGGCAATGCCGAGCCCCCATGGATGGGTTCACGGCGTGTCCGGGGAGACGATCCCCGGCGTTACCAGCCCCCAAGCTCAGTGCGCAAAGAGGGCCCGAACCGAAACCAAAACTTAACGACGCTTCATCGACTGGAAGAATTCGTCGTTGGTCTTGGTTTCACGCAGCTTGTCCAGCAGGAACTCAATGGCACCAGTATCGTCGTCCATGGAGTGCAGCAGCTTGCGCAGAATCCAGATGCGCTGGATATCCGCCTCGCTCATCAGCAGGTCCTCACGGCGGGTGCCAGAGCTGCGAATATTGATGGCGGGATAGGTGCGCTTCTCGGCAATCTTGCGATCCAGATGGATCTCCATGTTACCGGTTCCCTTGAACTCCTCATAGATGACTTCATCCATCTTGGAGCCAGTGTTGACCAGCGCGGTGGCAAGAATGGTCAGGCTGCCGCCCTCTTCCACGTTACGGGCCGCACCAAAGAAACGCTTGGGCTTCTCAAGGGCGTGGGCGTCCACACCACCGGTCAGTACCTTGCCGGAGGACGGAATCACCGTGTTGTAGGCACGGGCCAGACGGGTGATGGAATCCAGCAGAATCACCACGTCTTTCTTGTGCTCGACCAAACGCTTGGCCTTTTCGATGACCATCTCGGCCACCTGCACATGACGGGCCGGGGGCTCATCGAAGGTGGAGGCGATCACTTCACCACGCACGGTGCGCTGCATCTCGGTTACTTCTTCCGGACGCTCGTCAATCAGCAGCACCATCACATGGCACTCTGGATTGTTACGGGTGATGGACTGGGCGATGCTTTGCATCAGCAGCGTCTTACCGGCTTTGGGCGGAGACACGATCAGGCCGCGCTGGCCCTTGCCGATGGGCGCAACCAGATCCAGAACCCGTGAGGACAGATCCTCGGTGCTGCCATTACCGGCTTCAAGCATCAGGCGCTCGTCCGGGAACAGCGGTGTCAGGTTCTCGAACAGGATCTTGTTTCGGGCGTTGTCCGGCTTGTCGAAGTTAATCTCGTTAACTTTCAGCAGGGCAAAGTAACGCTCGCCGTCTTTCGGCGGGCGTATCTTGCCGGCAACGGTGTCACCGGTCCGCAGGTTAAAACGGCGAATCTGGCTTGGCGACACGTAGATGTCGTCAGGACCGGCAAGGTATGAGGCGTCGGCGGAACGGAGGAAGCCGAAACCGTCCTGCAGAATTTCCAGTACGCCGTCACCATAAATGTCTTCGCCGCTTTTAGCATGCTTCTTCAGGATCGTGAAGATGACATCCTGCTTGCGCGAGCGAGCCAGGTTATCGAGGCCCATCTCTTGCGCAATATCGAGCAATTCGGGCATGGAGTTCTGCTTGAGTTCAGTAAGGTTCATAGGTTGTTAGATAGTCAGGAATGGAAGTAAACGAATATTGAAATGAAAGGGGTGCCCCTAAACGGATTGATCGGATATACGTTGAACTTGGTGCTGGCCAGATGGAGCAACCGGTGTAGATGGAGTCCGGAAAGGTACTGAAGCCAGAGACAGGAAGAACAACCGTTCGCCGGGCAAGAGCGATCATCAGCCACCTTGCGTACCAATGTCAAGTAATGTCGCGCATTTTTGAACCAATTTCTCCTTAAGGGGTCGCCCACAGCCTCCGCAAATGCCCCGTATCCCTCTGATGAATGTCTCCCCTTCCATTCATCATTCCCAATAGAGATACTGTTAGACAGACCTATAAAAACTTTGGAGAGCATCCATGAGTATCGACGCCACCGTCGAACTGAAACCCCTGAGTATCGCCCTGCTGACGGTGTCCGACAGCCGGGGTGAAGCGGAAGACTCATCAGGAAAGTTCCTGGAGAACAGCATCATTGAAGCGGGCCACCGACTGGTTGCCCGACGCATCCTGCCGGACGATGTCTATCTCATACGGGCGCTGATGTCCGGCTGGATCGCCGACCCGGAGATCAACGTGGTGATCATCACCGGCGGCACCGGCTTCCATGAGCGCGATAGTACGCCAGAAGCGGTCTCCCCATTGCTGGACAAGGCCATCGACGGCTTCGGTGAGGAGTTCCGCCGGCTTTCCGCCAGCGAGATTGGCTCTTCCACGATTCAGTCCCGAGCCTTTGGCGGATTGGCCAATCACACGGTGATTTTCTGCCTGCCCGGTTCAACAAGTGCCTGCCGCACCGGCTGGAACGGCATTCTCGTCAGTCAGTTGGACAGTCGCCACGGCCCCTGCAACTTCTCAGACCTGGCCCTCGGCAAACCGGACAAGCCTCTCAGCCGGATCGACCAGGTTATTGGCGAGCGCTCGGAGCGATAATCCATGGCAAGCTCTGACCTGACTCCTGTTGAAGAAGCCATTGACCATCTGGTTGCCCGGGCGCGCCCGATCACGCGCTCGCAAACCGTGGCACTGACAAACAGTCTGGACCGGGTTCTGGCCCGGGACTACACAGTTCCGGCGGATGTACCACCAGCGGATAACAGCGCCGTCGACGGTTACGCCGTGCGTGCCGGGGATCTTGCTGGCGGGGAACCACTACCGGTGTCCGGGCGCACAGCTGCTGGTGAAGAACGCCTGACCCTCAAGCCTGGAACGGCCGTGCGTCTTTTCACCGGTTCGGAAATCCCCTCAGGCGCGGACGCGGTCATCATGCAGGAACGGGTCAGCGTTTGCGGCGACGGTATCACCGTCAATGGGCCTGTCAGCGAAGGCCAGAATATCCGTCGCCGTGGCCAGGATCTGGCTCAGGGCGAGCTGGCATTGGCGGCGGGCACCAGGATCCGCCCCCAGGAAATGGGCCTACTGGGCTCCATTGGTACGGCAGACGTTGCCGTGTACGCAAAACTGAAAGTCGCCGTTCTCACAACCGGTGACGAGTTGGTGGATCCCGGACAACCACTGGGGCCTGGACAGATCTATAACAGCAATCGCTACACCCTGCTGGGATTGCTGGCGAAAGCAGGCTGCGAGGTGGTGCTCTGTGAGGCCCTGAAGGACGCTCGGGACGCGACCCGCAAGACTCTTGAGCGGGCCGCAGCCGAGGCCGACCTGATCATCACCAGCGGCGGCGTGTCGGTGGGCGAGGAAGACCATGTTCGGGCGGTGCTGGAGGAATCTGGCAACCTGTCCCTGTGGCGGCTTGCCAGCAAACCTGGCAAACCAATGGCCTTCGGTACGATTGGCGACACGCCGGTGCTGGGCCTGCCCGGCAATCCGGTGGCCGTGCTGGTCAGCTTTATGGTGATGGGCATGCCGTTTATTCGCGCCTGCCAGAGCCGAACGGGGGTTACTGGTGGCGGAGAACAGATCCCGGCCGGATTTTCGACGGAGAAGCCCTCAATTCGTCGACAATACGTCCGTGCCCGCAAGAGCATTGGCGATGACGGCCTTATGATCACGGCCTATCCCAACCAGAGCTCCGGCGTCCTGAGCTCTGCCTGCTGGGCTGAGGGATTGGCTGTGGTACCTGAGAACACGACCATTAACCTCGGTGACCCTGTTACCTATTACTCGTTTGCGGAGCTGCTGGAATGACCATGGCTACGGATAATTCTATTACGGTGAAGTTCTTTGCCCGCCTGAGGGAGGAACTGGATACAACCACGCTGACGGTTGAGGCCCAACCCGGGCTGACTGCCGGTCAACTGCTGCACAGCCTTGCTTCTAAAGGGGGGAACTGGGCCCAGCTGGACGGCGCGCAACCGGTGATGATTGCGGTCAATCAGGTAATGACCAAGCCTGACAGGGCGCTACAGCCCGGTGATGAAGTGGCCTTTTTTCCGCCAGTGACAGGAGGTTGATGTGATCCGCGTCCAGCAACAGGATTTTGACCCGGCTGAAGAGTACCGTGCCCTTCGAAACAGCGGTTCCGGCACCGGGGCCATCGCGACGTTTACCGGACTCGTTCGGGACAGTGGTGACCTGAGCGGTGTGACGGGGCTGTTTCTGGAGCACTATCCAGGGATGACGGAGCAGGTTATCGAGGGACTGGTTCATGAAGCCTCACAACGCTGGGATGTGCGGGACGCGCGGATTATTCATCGGGTGGGATCGCTGGCATTGTCTGATCAGATTGTGTTTGTGGGGGTGTGCAGCGCCCATCGTGGTGATGCATTTGCGGCCTGTGAGTTCATCATGGATGCACTAAAGACGTCGGCGCCGTTCTGGAAGAAGGAGATCACGGGCGACACGGAGCACTGGGTTGAGCAGAAGGCTGCTGATCTGGACCGGACTCAGAGTTGGGATTAACTCCGAGACTTTGTGGCCAGACGGCGAGCAATTCCGAACACCCCTTCCGAAAAACGCTTTGAATACGTCCGTGTACGCTTGGGCTCCGCCATCCTTGGCTCCGCACATTTTCGGAAGGGGTGTTCGGAACTACTCGCCTGACTGGTTGTTGGCCTGGCAATAAAAAACCGCCCGTGAGCGTTTGCTCAGGGGCGGCTTTTGGCCAACTCGCAGCAATCAGAGGTTGCTGTCGAGGAACGCAGCCAGCTGTGACTTGGACAGTGCGCCTACTTTGGTGGCGTCCACGTTGCCGTTCTTGAACAGCATCAGGGTGGGGATGCCGCGGATGTTGAATTTGGGCGGGGTCTGCTCGTTTTCGTCGATGTTCAGTTTGCAGACTTTCAGCTTGCCTTCGTACTCTTCAGCCATCTCTTCCAGGACTGGCGCGATCATCTTGCATGGGCCGCACCATTCTGCCCAGTAGTCGACCAGTACCGGTACGTCTGACTGCAGTACATCCTGCTCAAAAGAGGCATCTGTAACGTTTACAATATTTCCGCTCATTTCAGTTTCCCGATTCGTGCACCCACCAGCGGCTCTGGCCGCCTGAATGATGCTGTTGACTGTTCTGACAGTTGCCGCAAAAGGCTTGGGGCAACCGATTTCCTAAATTATTGTAAGCCTTACTTTACGCGATTGGTCAGGCGTATGTGAAGCGCTTCGTTCCACCCCGGCACTTCGGATTACCCTCATCCTGAGCAATACCGCCCCATTGCGTTACACCGCATATCGCTTATAGTAATCCCCAGGCATGGTGGTTAAACGTCCACTTTCGCCCTGATAACAATGGTTACATGAACGCTGCCGAGTTTCCGGCATGCAGTCTTTCAAGCTCCCTTCCCTCTATTTAGGGCCTGGCAGAAGGAATTCATTACACGTGACGGCCAACTCTTCCGCCACCCCGCCAGAACTGCTCGCTGCAATCGATATGGGCTCCAACAGTTTCCACATGGTGGTCGCCCGCCTGGTTCACGGTGAGATCCGCACCCTGGAGAAGATGGGGGAGAAGGTACAGCTCGGTGCCGGGCTGGACAGTCATAACCGTCTGACCGAAGACGCCCAGGAACGTGCCCTGGCCTGCCTTAGTCGTTTTGCCCAGAGGCTTCAGGGCATGCCACCGGAGGCGGTTCAGGTGGTGGGCACCAACGCGTTGCGGGTGGCGCGCAACGCCCATGAATTCATGACCCGGGCGGAAGAGGTGCTGGGATACCCGGTGGAGATCATTGCCGGCCGGGAGGAGGCCCGTCTGATTTACCTGGGCGTATCACACACCCTGTCGGATGACAGTGGCCGGCGACTGGTGATTGACATCGGGGGCGGTAGTACCGAGTTTATCATCGGGGAACGCTTCGAACCCCAGGAGCTCGAAAGTCTGCACATGGGCTGCGTGTCGTTCCGCAACCGATACTTTCCGGACGGCAAGATCACCCGCAAGCAAATGGATAAGGCCGTTACCCACGCCGAACAGGAACTGCTCAACATCCGTCAGCATTTCCGCAACAAGGGTTGGCAAAGCGCTGTAGGGTCATCCGGCTCAATCAAGGCGATTGCCAGCGTGTTGACCAGCCTCAGGATCACGGACGGCACCATCACCCTGGACGCGATGATGGAACTCAGGACCCGGCTGGTCGACATGGGCAAGGCTGAGAAACTCGGGGACCTGGGCGTCCGCGCCGATCGCCAAAGTATCTTCCCCGCGGGGTTTGCGATTTTGATGGGCGCGTTCCAGTCGCTGCGGATAACCGAAATGACGTTCGCTGATGGCGCCCTGAGGGAAGGCCTGCTGTACGACATCGCCGGCCGGATTCAGCACGAGGATGTAAGGGTACGAACAATTCAGGCCCTGCAGGAACGCTACCACGTAGACCAGGAACACGGCAGCGCGGTGGAACACACCGCCATCGCGGCCTGGAGACAGGTGGCGAGCACTTGGGAGCTGAACACAGCAGTTGATGAAGAAGTGCTGCGCTGGGCCTGCCGGCTGCATGAAATCGGCCTGACCATTTCACACAGCCAGTACCACAAGCACGGCGCCTACCTGTTGCGGTATTCCGACCTACCCGGCTTCAGTCAACAGTTTCAGCGCGATCTGGCAACCCTGGTTCGTGGGCACCGGCGCAAGTTCTCTTCCGCCATTTTCGACGGGCTGAACCCCGAGGACATTCCCCGTCTACGCTACCTGTGCGTGCTGGTTCGACTGGCAGTGCTATTGCAGCATCCGCGGAATCATGAGCAGCCGCCCGAATTCCGCCTGCACCCGTCCACCAATGGTCTGGCCGTGGAATTCACTGAAGGGTGGCTGGATGAACGCCCGCTAACCCTGGCCGATCTTGAAAACGAACGGGATTACCTGGCCAAACAGGATTTCACCCTGGAGGTGAAATCCTAGGGCGTTAGCTCTGCCTCAAGGCTCTCGACCGTTTCGCTGATTTCAAGCCATTCGGCTTCTACCTCTGCCAGACGACTCTTTGCTGCGGCCTGTTGACCCAAAAGCTCCTTTAGCTTCTGCTTACCCTGATCGGCATAGAGCTCCGGCTCTGAAAGGCTCTGCTCCAGTGTCACCAACGTGGACTGGAGCTGATCCATCTCTTTCTCCAGAGCCCCCTGTTGCTTGCGATAGGGGCTAAGTTTCTGGCGAATGGCCGCCTCCGCCCGCTTGCGGGCCTTGCGATCTTCGGCGTTCTCACCCGCACCACTATCCGCAGCCAATGCGTTACCGCCTGCAGCGTGGACCTCACTACTTTCCCGGCGTGGAGCTTCGGTTTCGTCCTTGCGACGGTCCGCCAGCCAGCGCTCATAGTCTTCCAGGTCGCCGTCGTATTCCGTAACCCGACCCTCGTTCACCAGCCAGAAGTCATCAACCGTGTTACGCAGCAGGTGACGATCATGGGAAACCACCACAATCGCCCCCTCAAAGTTTTGCAGCGCCATGGTCAGGGCCTGACGCATCTCCAGGTCCAGGTGGTTGGTGGGCTCGTCCAGCAGCAACAGGTTGGGCTTTTGCCAGGCAATCACCGCCAGCGCCACACGGGCCTTTTCACCACCGGAGAATGAACGAATAGCACTCAAGGCCTCGTCGCCGTGGAAGTCAAAGCCGCCCAAAAAATTACGGACACTTTGCTCGGAGGCTTTGGGGGCCAGCCGCTGCAGGTGCAGGAACGGGCTTGCGTCCAGGTCCAGCGACTCCAACTGATGCTGGGCAAAATAACCGATCGCCACATGTTCTCCCGTGGTCCGCTCACCCCGCAACAGGGTGCTTTGCCCCCGCAGGGCATCCATCAACGTGGACTTGCCCGCACCATTGGGGCCCAAGAGACCAATACGACTGCCCGGCAGCAGTGACAGGTTGATGCCTTCGAGTACAACGGCGTCGCCATAACCCGCCGCGCCGTTACGAATCGACATCAGCGGATTGGACACTTTATCGGCGACCGGAAACTCGAAACTGAACGGGGAATCCACATGGGCCGGAGCAATCTTTTCCATGCGCTCCAGCGCTTTGACCCGGCTCTGGGCCTGGCGGGCTTTGGTGGCTTTTGCTTTAAAACGATCGATGAAACGCTGGATCTCGGCAATTCTTGCCTGCTGGCGCTCATACCCGGCCTGCTGCTGGGCAATGCGCTCACTGCGCTGGGTCTCAAATGATGAGTAATTACCCGTATACAGGTCCAGCCGCCGCTGGTCGAAATGCACCAGGTGAGTCGCCACACGGTCCATGAAGTCCCGGTCGTGGGAAATGAACAGCAGGGTGCCCTCGTACCGCCGCAGCCAGTTCTCAAGCCAAAGACAGGCGTCCAGGTCCAGGTGGTTGGTGGGCTCGTCCAACAACAACAGGTCGGACGGGCGCATCAACGCCTGGGCCAGGTTGAGGCGTATCCGCCAGCCGCCGGAAAACGAAGACACTGGCCGATCAGCGTCGGCATCCGAAAACCCCAAACCTCTCAGCAACGCTTCCGCGCGGCGAGGCGCAGACCAGGCTTCATGGATGTCGAGCTCGCCATGAATACGGGCAATGCGGTGATCGTCATCCCGCTCTTCGGCGTCAGCCAACTCTGACTCCATGCGTCGCAGATCATAGTCGCCATCCAGCACAAAATCCCGAGCCGTGCGGGACGAGGCGGCCACTTCCTGAGCCATGTGAGCGATTCGGCACCCTCCGGGCAAAGACGCACTGCCCTGCTCCGGCGCCAGCTGCCCCAGCAATAACTGGAACAAACTGGACTTGCCAGCGCCATTGGCACCCACTATCGCTACCCGTTGGCCGGGCTGGATGGTCAGGTTGACGGCTTCTAGCAACCAGACGCCACCTCGTTGTAAACTGAGATCGGTTATCGTAAGCATAACGTAATGGTATCAAGGAACGTTTGATAAGGAACCGGCCTGGCCCCTATGGCGTGTAGCGGTAGCAAGATACCTGAGGATGCAGATCCGGAAAACCCATTGTGGCGGTTTGCCTGCCGTTTCTGGGAGTCCTCTGCAGCACGGGATGCGTGCCTCGGCCTGCAGGACCGAGGCTGGAGCGTTACCCGGATTCTCTGCGCAGCGTGGCTGACCACCTCAGGCAACGTGCTTCCGGGCACTGAGAGCGCGCAGGTAACCGCATGGCGGCGCCAAGTCACGGAGCCGCTTCGATCAGCGAAGAAAACCATTACGAAGAATGACCCCGGCACTGCTATTGTAAGAGAGTGCATCGCCCGTAGCGAACTTGAAGCGGAACGGGTCGAGTTGGCCTTGGCCTATCAGGCTCTGGTTTCAAACAAACATACAGGCAGCGGTGAGGCAACAATGGCCAATCTGGCCCTCAGCAACTTGCTCGCCGCAGCACCAGAGAAGACAATGGATAACGAGACCGGCAGCTTGCTGGACATTTTGACCAGAGAACTGTCGACCCTCGTTGAAGGAGATAACAAGCCATGTTGATGAAATGGCTAATCCGGCTGGCGTTTCCCGCTCTCGGCGTCCTGGTGGCACTGATGTTTTTCGGCCTGAATGACCCCGCCGAAACCACCAGCAAACCCGCAAAGGCCGAAACCAATGCCGAAATTCCCGCGTTTGAGGGCCTGGTTCCCTCACCGGTTCCAACTGAAGGGCCCGACATCGTCTTCAAGTGGAAGGATAGCGACGGCAGCTGGCACTACGCTGACAAGCCACCTGCGCAAGGGCCCTGGAACGCGCTGGCAATAGAGCGATCTGAAAGCAAGAGCGTACGCCCGCCCGTGTCCGACTCGGAAACCGATTGGCAATCGCCCTACCGCGCACCTTTTTCGCTCGGCCCTGACACTGCCAATAACGGTAGTTGAGATTACTCCCTTCCTTAACACATGTTCAGTGGCATCTGGCGACAGAACCCGTTACCTTTTGTGCGTTCCCGATCATTCAACGCAAGCTTAACTAAGGACGATGTAATGAGAAAAACCCTGATCGCACTGTCTGTGGCCGGTGTCATGGCAGGCTGTTCTTCTTCCCAGGAAGCGGTTCCGGAAGATCCGGCGCTGGAATCCACGGATGAGAAAGTCAGCTACGGCATGGGCCTGGTCATGGGCCAGAGAATGAGCAACGACCTGCCGAACCTTAAGATGGAGCAATTCCTCCAAGGCATTCAGCACGGCCACGACGGCGACGAAGAACAGACGCGAATGAGCCGTGAGGAAATCCAGGAAGCCCTGATGGCCTACCAGACTCAGCTCCAGGAGCAGGAGTCGGCCCAGGCGGAAGAACTGGCGAAGAAAAATCAGGAAGCCGGGGAACAGTTCCTCGCGGAGAATGCCAAACGCGACGGCGTCAAAACCACGGAATCCGGCCTGCAATATGAAATCCTGGAAGAAGGCGATGGTGAAAAGCCGACGGCCGAAGACCGCGTGCAGGTGCACTACACCGGCGAGTTAATCTCAGGCGAAGTGTTCGACAGCTCCCGCGAGCGCGGCGAGCCGGTCACCTTTGGACTGAACCAGGTCATACCGGGCTGGACCGAAGGACTGCAACTGATGTCTGAAGGCAGCAGGGCGAAACTCTACATTCCTTCGGAACTGGCTTATGGGCCTGGAGGAAACCAGCGGATCGGGCCCAACGAGACCCTGGTCTTCGACGTGGAACTTCTGGAAATCAATCCGGAATAAATAAGCCGCTTGGCAACAACGGCCACTCCCCCCATTTCCTTTTGGAATCGGGGGGAGGTTTCAAGCCTTCACCTCAAGCCGACGACATTACCTTGTCAGCATGGGCATTGTGCAGATGCTCAATCAGGAAATCTTCCATCTCAAACCGGCTTTCCAGAGTTTCACCGAGCTCTGATAGCTGCTGGAACAAATCGCGAACTTCGCTCTCCGTCAGCGACTGCCCGTTAAGGCGATCGTTGAAATTGAGTGCCGTTTCCGTGGTCTGCTCAATTTTCGGGTACAGCTTTACCGCCAGCTCCAGTCCACCGTCGTTAAATTCACGGGCTTCCTGAACCAATTGCTCGTATATTTCGAAGTGCCCTGCCGACACGTAATCCACCAGCACCTCACACAGCTTGATGAATTTCGTGCGCAGCGCCTCTGTCTGGGAATAGTCCGTCGTACCGGACAAATCGCAGTAGTGTACCAGCAGTTCCTGCCTTTCTTTCAGCCAGCGATCAATCAGCTCGCTGACGCCACCCCAACGCTCCCTGGCATTACGGCAATTATCCAACATGACGCCTATCTCCGGTTACCGCGTTCTGGTTTGATTTCTGTTGTATCGAAACTCAAGTGTATCGAAACTCAAGTTACCCCATGCCAGCGGTCGGTCGCAACCGTTTCATCCCTGTATCCATTCCGGCTTTCTTGGGGGCCGGAACAGCATCACCAGGCCGACAATCACCAGCAACAAGAAAAAGATGGCCGTCCAGCCAGGAATACTGAGCCCCAGGAAACGCCAGGTCACTTCGGCGCAATCGCCCGTGCCTTTCAGCGCCGTGGTCAACACCTCCATCCAGGGCAACACATCCAGCATGTAATCCACCGATGGCCCGCAGGCCGGCACCTGATCCGCCGGCAGGCTTTGAAGCCACAGTTGTCGGCCCGCCATCGCCAGGCCAGCACCGGCGCTGACAGACAACAATAACCCATAGACCCTTGCACCGAACCCATGGGGGCCATGGAGCGCTGCCAGGAGGCTGACGATGCCAGCGGCCATAAAACCGAATCGCTGCAGCCAACACAGAGGACAGGGCTCCAACCCCATAACGTGCTCCATGTAGAAGGCCACGCCAAGCAGCCCGGCGCATAGCAGGAATATCAGAAAGAAAACGGCTCTGGAGTTCAAAGGGGTACCTCGGGTTAACGTTCAGGTCAGTCTGTCGCCCGCCTTGGGCGGTAAAGCATCGGATGCTGCAACCGCGCATCGAGCCTGCTATTCTCCCAGCATCAGGTGGCGGCTGCGTGCGCCCAGCCACTTAACCTTAAACCAATACGAACTTCAAGCCTATGACACTTAAGCCAAAGTACCTTCTGCTGGCCCTGTTTTTTGCCTTTCCCCTGGCTCCAACCGCCTTTGCCCAAGAGGAAGAAGGGGGAGACGAGACACAGGAAGAGCAGGAAAAGGAACCAGCCATCACGGACTACATCGAAATGGATCCGCCCTTTGTCACCCACGTGGGGGACCCGGGCGCCAAACTGACCTATCTCAAGGCAGCGGTTACCATCAGGGCGTCGAAGGAAACCACCCGTCCGGCGGTGGAGGCACACATGCCCAGGCTACGTCATGAGCTGGTGATGCTGTTCGGGGAGCAGACTGACGCGGAACAGCTGTCCTCGACAGAGGGACAGCAGTCGCTGCGTGAAGAGGCCACGAAGAGAATAAACACGGCCCTGGAAGAGCAACAGACCGGTGAGAGCATTACCGGTGTGCTGTTTACGGAGTTCGTTGTACAGAAGTAATACAACGGCCGGGTGAGCAGGCGGCAAGCACAGGTATCAGGCGATGCGGGAGAACAGGTCGTCGACCGGCCGCGCCTCATTGGTAACCTGTTCAGCGTCTTCCCATCCTGCTTCCCAGGCGGCAACAACAACTTCTCCGCGATAGGGACAGCGGCTGCGTTCCATGCCCATAGAGGCGGCCATATAGCCCTGGCGATAGGCTTTATTCAGGGACTCAACATCCCACCCTAACTTGATGTCTCTGGCCATACCGGTTCTCCCTTTACCTGTAGCCACCATCAGATGCTGTCACTCTGCTTACAGAAATTAACAGCGCTAACCGAAGCTGACAAACGTTAATTACGTTTCTGTGCGACAGGTCCGGGGAGAGTGTGACGCCCGACCGGGAGGGGCACTCCCGGTTCAGGATTGCAGGTATTGCTCCAGGAATTCTCCGAATGGCTGGTTTTCGGCTTGCTCCATTTCATCCTGCTCGGAAAGCGAATCAGCGGTCATTTTGTCAAACGCCGCCATCACATCCGGCGACAGCCCTTCCCCTCGCAGCGTTTGCTGGTGCTGCCTGGACATTTCCAGCCCCCATTCCCGGTGACCCATGCCGGAAGCCTCCATGGCTTCAAGCACCTTCGCTGAAGGTAACTCACGCGGATCGTCGAGCTTGGCACGCTGGTCATCCAGCGCTCGCCGATAGGTGGAATCTCCGTTCAAGCTGTCCAACTGTTCTGCAAGAGGGGCAAGACGGTCCATCAGGGCAATGGCAGCGTCACCGACCCGGCCGCGTTCACCGGAGCGACAGATCGTCAGGTCCGGATTCCGGCCCCTAGCCACCACATCCTGGTAATTGTCATCAAGGCGATCGCATTCGTCATCGTCAATTCGGGGGCTGTCTGACAGCAGGCAATCCAGCAGGAACAGGTCAAGAAAATCGATCTGGCTTTCGTTAACGCCAACCGGGGAGAACGGATCCAGGTCCAGGCAACGCACCTCAATGTACTCCACGCCCCGTGACTCCAGGGCCTGTATCGGCTTTTCCCCACGCTCGGTGGTGCGCTTTGGCCGCACGGCGCTGTAGTACTCGTTCTCAATCTGCAGCACGCTGGTGTTGATCTGGATGAATTCGCCGTCGCGCCGGGTTCCCATCTTTTCGTAAGCTGGCCACGGGGTATGAATCGCCCTGAACAGAGTGTCGGTATAGGTCTTCAGTTCATTGAAACAGATATTCAGCGATGCCTGAGCGTTGTTGTGATAGCCCAGATCGCCCATGCGCAGCGATGTGGCCTCGCGGCCATACCAGGTATCATCGCTGAACCTGCTCAGGTCATGACGTACACCCGCCACAAAGCTGGCATCCAGCGCCGGAGAAGCGCCGAACAGCAGCATCAGCATCCAGCTGCGACGACGGAAATTGCGGATCAGCCAGAAATACTGGTCCGACTTGAAGTCCTGCAGGCTTTGTTGGTTACCAAGGGCGTCCTGCCAAAGCCTCCAGAAACTGTCAGGCAGCGACAGGTTGTAGTGGGCGCCAGCAATGCTTTGCATCATGCGACCGTAACGCACGGCCAGCCCCTGGCGATACACATGCTTCAGGCGACCGATATTGGCAGTGCCATACTCGGCAATGGGAATGCTCGCGTCGCCGTCCAGCTCACACGGCATACTCGCGGCCCAGAACACCTCATCCCCAAGATTGCACTGAACGAAGCGATGGGTATCCCGGAGCGAATCGAGCATCCCTCGCGTGGTATCAAACACCGGGGTAATCAGCTCCAACAAAGCTTCGGAGTAATCCGTGGTGATACGGGGATGAGTCAGTGTGGAACCCAGCGAGCGGGGGTGCGGAGTCTGTGCGATAAAGCCGTTGCGATCGACCCGCAGGCCTTCTTTCTCAACGCCTTTTCGAAATCCGGCCCATTGGTTGGCCGTGAACTGCTGAAAAAGCTGATGGCGGGATTCACCCATGAATGACTCCTGCTTGAATGGCCGCCGGGAACACCGGCGGCCATTACGGTAGTGTGTAGCGGCGCGGGTTAACGGCCGTCTTTGCGGGCCGACGCCAGAGCCTGTGCCAGCGCTCCGGCCATGGCACCCTTTTGCCCGCTGTCTGCGCCCTTGTGGCGGTCATTTCTTGCGGAAGGTTTGCCACCTTTACTGCTGGAGCCGGCGCGGTTGTCGGATTTCTCCCCGGGCTGGTCATCCATACGCATGGAAAGCGCAATCCGCTTTCTCGGGATATCCACGTCCATCACTTTCACCTTGACGATATCCCCTGCCTTGACCACTTCCCTCGGATCTTTCACGAAGGTATTCGACAACGCAGAGATATGCACAAGGCCATCCTGATGGACGCCGATGTCCACGAACGCGCCGAAGTTGGTCACGTTGGTGACCGACCCTTCCAGCACCATACCCGGCTTCAGGTCATTGAGGGTTTCCACTCCCTCCTCGAAGCTGGCAAAGCGGAACTCCGGCCGGGGGTCACGGCCCGGCTTTTCCAATTCCGTAATAATATCCTTTATGGTCGGCAGACCAAACTGTTCGGTGACATAGTCCTGCGGGTTCAACGAGCGCAGGAAATCGGCGTCGCCGACGATACCTTCAATCTTGCGATTGTTCTGGCGGGCAATAGCCTCAACCACACCATAGGCTTCCGGGTGCACCGACGAGCGGTCCAGCGGATTGTCGCCCCCCGCAATGCGAAGGAAACCGGCCGACTGCTCAAAGGTACGATCACCAAGGCGGGACACTTTAAGCAACTGCCTGCGATCACGGAACACGCCATTCTGGTTACGAAAATCGACGATGTTCTGGGCAATACTCTGGTTCAGGCCGGACACCCGTGCCAGCAGGGGGATGGATGCGGTGTTGAGATCCACACCAACACCGTTAACACAGTCCTCCACCACGGCATCCAGGCTGCGGGCCAACTGCACCTGAGACACGTCGTGCTGGTACTGCCCCACACCGATGGACTTGGGTTCGATCTTCACCATTTCCGCCAATGGGTCCTGCAACCGGCGGGCGATGGAGACCGCCCCGCGAATGGTCACGTCCAGGTCCGGCAGTTCGCGGGAGGCGAATTCAGAGGCGGAATAGATCGAAGCACCGGATTCGCTGACCACAATCCGCGCCAGCTTCAGCTCCGGGTAACGCTTGCTCAGGTCCGCGACCAGCTTTTCGGTTTCGCGGGAGGCCGTACCGTTACCAATGGCCACCAGTTCAATGCGGTACTGCCGACACCAGCTCGCCAACTGTTCAATGGACTGATCCCACTGGTTGCGGGGCGCGTGCGGGAAAATACCACCGTGCCCCACCACCTGGCCGGTGCCGTCGATGATGGCCACCTTCACACCGGTGCGCAGGCCGGGGTCCAGCCCCAGTGTGGCGCGGGGGCCCGCCGGCGCCAGTAACAGCAGATCCTTGAGGTTGGCGGCAAACACATTGATGGCCTCGGTTTCTGCCGCTTCCCGCACCTGGGCCATAAGGTCGGTTTCGATCTGGGTGGACAGCTTTACGCGCCAGGTCCAGCGCACCACTTCCGACAACCAGCGGTCGGCCGCACGGCCGTTGTCACGGATATGCCAGCGCGCGGCGATACGCTGTTCCGCCGGATGGGGCTGGCGACGGTCGTCTTCCGCATCGCCAACCACAATGGAGTAGGCAAGCACGCCTTCATTGCGCCCCCGGAGGATGGCAAGCGCACGATGGGATGGCACCTTTTTCAGTGGCTCGACATGGTCGAAGTAGTCGCGGAACTTGGCACCTTCATTTTCCTTGCCGTCCACCACGGTGACCTTGAGCTGCCCCTGCTGCCAGATAAAGTCACGCAGCTCACCCAGGAGTTCCGCATCCTCGGCAAAGCGTTCCATCAGAATGTAGCGGGCACCATCAAGCGCGGCCTTGGTGTCGGTAACACCGGCCTCATCATTGATATAGCCTTCCGCTGTGCTCTCTGGCTCCAGCGTGGGGTCGTCATACAGGGCATCGGCCAGGGGCTCCAGACCGGCTTCACGGGCAATCTGCGCTTTGGTTCGGCGCTTGGGCTTATACGGCAGGTAGAGGTCTTCGAGGCGGTTCTTGGTGTCCGCCGAATCGATGCTGGCACGCAGCTCATCGGTCAGCTTGCCCTGCTCCTCAATGCTGTTGAGGATCGTGGAACGACGGTCTTCCAGCTCACGCAGATAACGCAGGCGGTCTTCCAGGGACCGTAACTGGCTGTCATCGAGCGAACCGGTGACTTCCTTGCGATAACGGGCAATAAAAGGAACGGTGGCGCCACCGTCCAGCATTTCAACGGTGGCATTCACCTGCTGTTCACGAACACCCAGTTCGTCAGCAATGCGCCTGATGATACTGTTCATGCAACCTCATCTGATGCTTACGAGTCAAAGCGCAAAGGTACAGCGGCTTATTGCTGCAGGCAAGCAGCGCGGCTACGGTTGTCCAGGAATTGCACAAGATCTGCCCATGGCATGGGGCGCGCGTAGTAGTAACCCTGAATTTCATCACAGTGTTGCTGGCGCAGGAATTCCAGTTGTCCTTCCGTCTCCACCCCTTCCGCCACCACGCTGATTTGCAGGCTGTGAGCCAGGCTGATAATGGCACGGATGATATGTTCGGCGTCGGCAGACTGCCCCAACTCCTGAACGAAAGACTTGTCGATCTTTACGAGGGATATAGGCAGGTGCTGAAGATTGCTGAGTGAGGAGAACCCGGTTCCGAAGTCATCCAGGGCAAAACTGATACCCAGTTGATTGAGCTCCCGCAGACATCGCTGGGCATATTCCGGGTCATGCATCATGGCGCTTTCTGTAAGCTCCAACTCCAACAGACTGGTGTCGATATTGGCATTGAAGATAATGCGGAAAATGGTTTCGGTCATCTTGCGATCATGGAACTGACGGAACGAAAGGTTCACGGCAAACACCAGCCCCGGGTGCCCGAGATCTGAACACTCCTGCAGACGCTTGCAGGCCTGTTCGATCACCCAGTAGCCGATAGGAACGATCAACCCGCTGCGCTCTGCCACTGGAATGAATTCGTCCGGCCCCACCAACCCCCTTTCCGGATGATTCCACCGGAGCAGGCACTCCACCCCCCGAACTTCTTCCGACGCGAGGTCGATGCGCGGCTGATAATACACTTCCAGCTCATTGCCCCGCAGAGCGTTACGGAGATCCGCCTCCAGGCGCAGTTGGTATCCGGCCGTTATGTGCAACTGACGATCGTAAAACCGGTAACTGGTACCTGGGTCGCGCTTGGCTTCAAACATGGCTCGGTTGGCACGTCGCAGAAGGTTTTCCGGGCTGTCACCCGCTTCCGGGTAGGTGGCCACGCCGAGGCTGGCGCTGACGACGACATTCTGGCCGTCAAGGCTGAATGGTTCACCCATCGCAGTCACGAGCTTGCGGATGATCTGGGTAATATCCAGGGAGTCTTCCACTTTCTCGACAATGATCGCAAACTCGTCGCCGCCAATGCGCATCAGCGAATCCACTCGCCGCAAATTCTGTCGCAGCCGTTCCGCCAGCTTCAGCATGATCTGGTCACTCTTCTGGTAACCGAAGGATTCATTGAAGCTGCGGAAATCATCCAGGTTGATGTGCAACAACGCCAGCCGCTGGCTGGCACGCTCGGCCCTCAGCAATGCCTGTTGCAGGCGATCGAAGAACAGGTCACGGTTGATAAAACCACTGGCCACTTCCCGGCCCAACTGGCCGTGAGCGGACTCCGAAAGCTGCTGCCGATACCAAAGACAGCGTACCGCGCGGCGCAGCCCCCACTCTTCCAATGACTGGCGACTCAGGTAGTCCGAGGCGCCATTGGCAAGCAGGTCAACAGCACGCTCGGAGGCTGGCTCGGCACTCAGTGCCAACACCGGTTTTTCGTTGCTGGACACGGACAGGTACTGCAGGAAAGCGTCTTCGGAACCACCATGAAACACACAGTCCCAGAGGATAACGTCAAAATGGGTATTGCGAATCAGATCATCGCAGTCGATAAGATCCGGGCACCAGGTCAGGTCCGGTTCCATTTCACAATCACGTGACAGGAGCGCACCCAGCCAGAGAAAATCCGCATACTCCGGCGTCAGCACCAGCAGCCGTACATGGCTGGGATTGGGTTGTTTTACTGCCAGGGTCATTAAGAAGCGTCCCGTTCCTCGTGATCAAACATCTCCGTTCCCTCAAGAATAGCTGATAGATCGTCAAGGTACAGCATGTCTGCCTAGTGTAGAATGTTTGCTTCCCAGGTTATCTCGGAATTTCCCGGATTGGCGCAATTATTGTGAACAAGCTCAACCCCCGACAGAGTGAAGCCGTCCGCTATGCGGAGGGTCCTATGCTGGTACTGGCTGGTGCCGGCAGTGGTAAGACCAGCGTGATCACCCGCAAAGTGGCTTATCTGATCGAACACCTTGGCATTCCAGGGCGTCATATCGCCGCCGTGACCTTCACCAACAAGGCCGCGCGCGAAATGAAAGAACGTGTCGGACGCCTGGTGGATCGCAAACTGACCCGGGGATTGATTGTTTCCACCTTCCATAACCTCGGGCTGAACATGATCCGCGAGGAGCACGAGCACCTGGGCTATCACCCCGGTTTTTCGATCTTCGATGCGGAAGATGCCAAGGCCCTGCTGCAGGACCTGATGATGCGCGAGGCCAGCGCGGATGCCGGCGATGAACTGTCTGACGTGCAGATGACCATCTCGTCCTGGAAGAATGCCATGCGCAGCCCCCAGGACGCCTGGAGCCGGGCCGCTGATGAGCGGGAGCAGCGTATTGCCATCATTTACCGCCACTACAACGAATACCTGAAGGCCTATAACGCGGTGGATTTCGATGATCTGATCCTGCTGCCGGTACAGCTGTTCCGCGACAACCCCGAGGTGTTGCAGAAATGGCGTCGAAAGATCCGCTACATGCTGGTGGATGAGTATCAGGACACCAACCTGTGCCAGTATGAGCTGGTCAAACTGCTGGTGGCAGAACGGGCCGCCTTTACCGTCGTTGGTGATGACGACCAGTCGATCTACGCCTGGCGCGGCGCCCGGCCTGAAAACCTTGCTCAGCTCAAGGAAGACTTCCCTAGCCTCAAAATCGTCAAACTGGAGCAGAACTACCGTTCCACGGTTCGCATCCTTCGTTGCGCCAACACGGTCATTGCCAATAATCCCCACGTGTTCGAGAAAGCCCTGTGGAGTGATCATACGGTCGGGGACGAGCTAAGAATCGTCCGCTGCCGCAGCGAAGACGCGGAAGCCGAACGGGTGGCCACGGAAATTCTCGACCAGAAACTCAAGAAAGGCCTGGCTTTCCGGGACTTCGCCGTTCTCTATCGGGGCAACCACCAGGCACGGCTGCTGGAAATGAAACTGCAGGCTTACCAGATCCCCTATCACATCTCCGGTGGCCAGTCGTTTTTCTCCAAGAACGAGATCAAGGACGCCATGTCCTATCTGCGTCTGTTGGTGAACCCGGATGACGACGCGGCATTCCTGCGCGTCGTGAACGTGCCCCGCCGGGAGATCGGCCCCCGCACGCTGGAACAGCTCAGCCATTACGCCCGCTCCCGCAACGTCAGCCTGTTTCGTGCCCTGGGCGATATGGGTGCCGAAACCCACGTTACCGAGAAGGGGCTGGACCGTCTGCGGCGCTTCGCTCACTGGGTGGACAACACCTGCGAGCGCCTGCACAGCGAAGATCCGATTCCGGTGATCAAGCAGTTGTTCACCGATATCGAATACGAGGAATGGCTGCACCTGCATTCCGGCTCGCCAAAACAGGCGGAACGGCGAATGGAGAACATCTGGTATCTGGTGGAATCCATCCAGCGCATGCTGGACGACGGCAAGGGTACGGCCGACGAAATGGGCATTGAAGACGCCATCAGCCGGCTAATCCTGCGCGACATGATGGAGCAGCGCGAAGAAGAGGACGACAGCGACAAGGTCCAGCTACTGACCCTCCACGCCTCAAAAGGCCTGGAATTCCCCCACGTGTTCATCATGGGTCTGGAAGAGGAAATACTGCCCCACCGCTCCAGCATTGAGGAAGGCAATGTCGAGGAAGAACGGCGACTGATGTACGTGGGTATCACCCGAGCCCGGGAAACCCTGACCCTTACGTTTGCCGCCCAGCGAAAACAGTACGGCGAAAAGCTGGAAACTATTCCAAGCCGGTTTCTTGATGAGCTGCCCGAGGACGACCTGAGATGGGAAGGCACCGGCGACCTGGACGTGGAAGCCAACCAGCAAAAAGGTAAGGCCACCCTCAGTGCATTACTCGGCGACCTCGGAAGCTGAATTTCACGTTTTTTCACAATCTCTGCAACCTTATGACCTCCTGATCCGTAACAGCCTAGGGAGCTTTGCTTCCGGCAAACACAAAAACAAGATCAGGAGAACACCATGTCCCGTCGATTCAATCGATTATCAAGCGTCACCGGTTCGCTGATTCTGCTCATCGCAGGATCAGGCACCGCCAACGCGGGCCTTCTCGGCAGCCTGCTGGGCGGCTCATCCGAGGACTCAACGACCCAGACTGAGGAACCGGCAGCTCCTGACAGTTACAACAGCAAGGGCACGTTCAGTGAGCCCTTTGCGGAACCCACCATTATTGTGGATGGTGAAGCTGTCGAAACGGACGAAAAATGCATTACCCGCGCTGACGGCATGGATGAGTGCAAACCCGCGGCCGGCACCATGGCACTTCTCAAAGACGGTCGCCTGCTTTACCTGAACGCCCTGGAAGGCACTGAGAACGTTGAGTTATCCATTGTTGCGGAATTTGGCGAAGTGTCCGTCAACGATCAGACCCGCGTTCTGTCGCTGGATGAAAACGACAATCCATCCTGGATCAAACCCTCTCCCCTGGACGCCGGCGCCAACCCGGATGGCAACGACAGTGAAACACTGCTGAATGGCACCGAGCTGGATGGCCTGCTCGATACCGCCGACAACACCAGCGCCAACGACGGCGCCCTGTTCTGCTCCGACGTCATCGGCCTGGCCAACGGTGATGTGATGGCCGTTGGCGGCACCGACTACTATTCCGAGCCAGGCATTGATGGCCTGCCTCTTGGGGTGGCGGAACTGGAAGGTATCAAGAATTCGAGAATATTCGACGAGGAGACCAACACCTGGCGCCAAAGTGGCGATATGACCTACGGGCGCTGGTATCCATCACTCGTAACCATGGGCAACGGCAACGTCTTCGTCGCCAGTGGTGTCACCAAGCTGCTAAAGCCAGTGTACCCGGATGAGCCACTGAACAGCGGACGCAACGTGGTGCAAACGGAGACCTACGACCCCTGCGCCGGCGCCTGGACGCAGAATCCGTCCACCGCTGATCGCTCCTTACCGCTCTATCCACGCATGCATCTGCTGCCGAATGGACACATCTTCTACAACGCTGGTGGCCAGGCCTTCAACCCATTCGGCCAGGGTTACGACCAGGCATTGTGGAACATTGTCGCCAGTTTCAACCCGGATACCCAGCGCTGGAACGACATTGGCTATGCCGGCCTCCCACTAAGGCTGGATGAAGCCGGGCTGGGTCAGTTGAGCAGCACCCTGAACATCACCAACCTGTCGCTTGATCAGGTCGGCTCACTGCTTGGCGATGTTCTCGACTCGCCCACGGATTTGCTGACCAGCGCAGCCGATCTTGGGGTATCTGAAGAAGATCTGCGCATGGCGATCGCCGGTGGTATGCGGGGCTCCACGTCGTCCACCATGTTGCCGCTGAAACCAGACGCCAGCGGTAACTACAATGAAGTGGAACTGCTGACCGCGGGCGGCGTACCCAGTTATGCAGTACTGACGAACCCCGGCGGCTACCTGCCCACCGACCAGACCCGCATCGATACTGTCACCACCAACGGCGACGAAATCGGCTACGAGTCGCGTTTGGCCGGCCCACTGAATCAGCCTCGCTGGTACGGCACAAACGTTGTGATGCCCGACGGCACCGTGATGGTGTTCAGTGGCGGCAATCGCGACGGTGTGGTAGCGCCCGGCCTGGAAGGCCCGATCCGCACCGCCGAGCAGTTCAACCCGGAAACCGGAGAATGGACGGAAATGGCTACCGGCCACCGCGCCCGCACTTATCACAACACTGCGGTACTGATGGAGGACGGCCGCGTTATGGTTGCCGGCCACTCACCAATCAACACCGCTTACCTGACGTTCGTGGATCTTCAGGATTTCGGACTCGCACCCTATGACGGCCGCGATCCGAGTTTCGAAATCTACACTCCGCCCTACGCCATGCGGGACGACCGCCCCAAAATCAGAAGTGCACCCAGCAATCTGACCATTGGCGACCGATTCAACATCAAGGTCGACCAGGTGGATCAGATCGACAAGGCCCTGCTGATTCGCCGTACAGTCATGACCCACGTCATTGACGGTGACCAGCGTGCCATTGAACTGGTCATGGAGCGGGGCCCTGGCAACAAGCTGACTCTGACCATGCCCGACAACCACAACGTGGTGCCCGCCGGCGAATACATGCTGTTCGTCAGCAAGGACACCCCAGATGGCCGCGTACCCTCGGTGTCCGCGCCGATCACTGTGGTGAATGAGAATCTCGCCTGCATGGCGCCCACGCAGGTGGCCAGCGATACCACCACCAGCGGTGGCATCATTGAGTCAACCCTCGAGCTGCTGTGACCGTCAGGAGGATTGTTATGAAACACATCGAACAGATCGGAGCTCGCCTGGCGGCCCCGGTGTTGTTCGGCCTGGTGTCCCTGTCAGCCTCCGGGCTGGCAGGGGCCCACGGTGCACTGGAGACAGAGGACGTTCCGGACGGCATCGTAAAGGCTCGAATAGCCCATCAACCCGACATTCCCGGACTCAGTGCAATCATTCTGGATGCACCGCGCCCGGGCATATTGCTTCGATATCAAGGTGAAGAACCTCTGACCGTATTGGGCACGGACGGGGAGGCGTTTATACGATTTACCCGAACCGAAGTCACCGTTAATACGGAGAGCCCCAGCTGGAAAGCGCTACCAAACCAGTCGGCGGAAACGAGCCAGACGTCCTGGGTGACAATGTCTCAATCCGGCGCTTTTGGCTGGCTGGACTCCCGGCTCAATGTTCTGCATGACAGCAACAGCGCAGATGGACCCAAAACCTGGTCAATTGCAGTGACAACGCCCAAAAACGGCACTGAGCGAATCGAAGGGCAACTGACCTATATGCCCATTCACTAACGGGCGACCATTCCGCTAACCAATAAAAAGCCCCCGTAATATCGGGGGCTTTTTGATCTACCGTGGGCCGGAATACAGTTGCTACTGGCTGGCCTCAACCATGTGCTCGACGGCGCTCTCGATTTCCTCATCAGAGCACCCGGAACAACCGCCCTTGGCCGGCATGGCATTGAAGCCGTTGATTGCGTGATTGACCAGTGTGTCCAGTCCTTTTTCAATACGGGGTGACCATGCGGCTGTGTCGCCCTTCTTGGGAGCGCCTGCCGCGCCAGTGCTGTGGCAAGCGGTACAGGCTGCATCGTAAACGTCACTTCCAGAACGAGGGCCCGAGCTTGCGCTTGCAGATGGAGCAGCTGCCTGCCCACAGTCTTCACCCTGGACGCACACTTCGCCAACCGGGGCAATGCGAGCACGAATTTCATCTTCAACATTGGCCATTACGGCACCTGCGGTCAGGCCGAAACCAAGCAATACGGCAGCCAGGACTCTCTTCATCATCACAATGCACCTCACAATTGGGCGTTATAATCGTTAGTGCACGCATTATAGCGACTGCGGCAGGCCAAAAAAACCAAACTGCAAAATGAACCCCCGATTTCAATCAATTTTCGTTGCCATTTCGTAAGTCAGAGCGCTCCGGAAGCACTTTCCGGGTACCATGCACCAAACAGATACCGAAGGTTCGAATGTATGCCTGATACCAACCAGCCACACCCCTGGCGAAAGCCATTACTGATCACCGAGTTTACCGCGGTAGCCATACTGCTGGCGTCCATGGGCTGGTTTTCCAGCCGCGCGGCAGAGGGTGCCGCACTGAGCCCTGTGTGGTTATTGATTCCCGCCGCCGCAAGTCTTGCGGTATTCATCAGTTTTATCGGGCTGATGTACCTGCGCTGGGTGGTTGCAGCAGCTGCTGAACGCAAACCCCGGCATAAAATCGTATTTTCCCTGCTGGTGATGACGCTGCTCGGAGTATGGGCTTACGGCGTCGCCAACACCTGGATCAGTGTTTCAAACGCATAAGGACTGGACCATGCCCATCGTTCGCCGCCCTGAACTTTTGAGGTTTACTGGCTTGCTATTGTCTCTGAACCTGTTCCTTCCCGGAACGGCCACCGCGCAGGACGAGCCCCCCGGGAACCGGAATTTTGAGGGAGTGAAGCCGGAAGACTGTGCCCTGATCAAGGATGGCGTTCAGCGTCTCGCATGTTACGACGCCATCAATGACCCGGCCAGCGCTCGCAATGGTGCCTCTGATGAGAGCCTGGACGCCATCGACAAGTCGACGGAGGCGCTGCAGTACGAAGAGGCAGCGAATGCGGAAAACGGCGATGCAACACTGGGGCCCGCGGAAGAAAGCACGACAGGAGAGGACGGAGAAGATACCGGTGTGATGTCGGCGATCCTGAACCGTTATGTCGCCGCAGAGAAGGCTATTTTCTCGTTTTCCGGCAGTTTTGTTGGCCATCGGCCGATGTATATCCTGCCGTTCAGCTATATGAAGAATGCCAATCGTGAACCCACAAATCCGAGACTGGGCGCAACCGATTACGACTATGGCATCGACAACCAGGAAGCCAAGTACCAGATCAGTTTCAAGGTACCCTTGTTGACTGGCTGGCTGGATGACCGCACGACGCTCTGGTTCGGCTACACCCAGAAATCGTTTTGGCAGGTGTATAACACGGATGATTCAGCGCCATTCCGGGAAACCAATTATGAGCCGGAAGTCTTTGTACGCTATGAGACGAATTATGACCTGGGCCCTGGCAGACTGAATGGTGTCACGCTGGGCTTTAATCATGAGTCCAATGGCCAGTCGGAACCCCGTTCCCGCAGTTGGAACCGGATCGTGGGGTCGGCAGCCTACAGCTATGATCGCTGGCTGTTCATCCTTCAGCCCTGGTATCGACTGCCGGAGGATGACAGCGAGGACGACAATGAGGATATTGAGCGCTATCTGGGCTATGCGAACTACATGGCGATCTACAAGTGGAGTGAGGATCGGACGCTGTCGATGAAGCTGATGAACAACTTGCGGTCAGACAACAAGACGTCGATTGAGTTGGGTTATAGCTTTCCGATGGGGGATACGATCAAGGGGTATGTCCATTATTACAATGGCTATGGTGAGAGCCTGATTGACTACAATGAGCGGATTCAGCGGATTGGCATCGGGATTATGTTGAACGACTGGCTTTGAGTTATTTCTGGCTTTTGGTGCAAGACCGCTCGGGGCGATACCGATGTCAGAAACACGCTCAAGCACATCCATGTGGCGCTTGAGCTCCGCCATCCATGGCTCCGCACAGTTTCTGACATCGGTATCGCCCCGACCGGCCCCAGAACAGTGAGTTAACCTTCCTCGTTGAGCCTTTGCATTTCCGCCAGCAGCTCTGCCGTTTTTTCCTTCATCAAGGCAATATCACCACGGGATTCCACGTTCAGGCGAACCACCGGTTCGGTGTTGGACATTCGCAGGTTGAACCGCCAGTCGTCGAATTCGATGCTGGCACCGTCGACGTGGCTGACACTTTTGGCGCCCGGGCTGTACTTGGCCTCGATGGCGGCAATGACCTTGGGGGGATCATCGATCGTGCGGTTGATTTCGCCGCTGGCCGGATAGGCCTCGATTCTGGCGTCTATCAGGGAGGACAGCGTCTGGCCGGACTGGCACAGGCGTTCGGCGACGAGCAACCAGGGGATCATGCCGCTGTCGCAGTAGGCGAAGTCGCGGAAGTAGTGGTGGGCGCTCATTTCGCCGCCGTAGACTGCATCTTCGTCGCGCATGCGTTGTTTGATGAAGGCGTGGCCGGTTTTGCTTTCGATGGCTTCGCCGCCAACGGCGTTGACGAGGTCGATGGTGTTCCAGGTCAGTCTTGGGTCGTGGATGACTTTACCGCCGCCGGTTTTGCGGAGGAACTGGTCTGCCAGCAGGCCGACAATGTAATAGCCCTCGATGAAGCGGCCGTTTTCGTCGAAGAAGAAGCAGCGATCGTAGTCGCCGTCCCAGGCAATGCCCATGGCAGCGCCATACTCCACAACCGCATCCGCGGTGGCGGCGCGGTTTTCTTCCAGAATGGGGTTGGGAACACCGTTCGGGAAATGACCATCGGCCTGGTGGTGCACTTTGACGAAATCGAACGGCAGGTGTTGTTCCAGCTCGTCGACAATCAACCCCGCCCCGCCGTTACCAGCATTGACCACGATGGTTTTGGGCTTGAGCGATCCTGCCGCTATATAACCCAACAGGTGATCGATATAGGCGGTAACCACTTCCAGCGGCTCATATCGTCCCTGTTCCGGCGCATCACCGAAGGGCTCAGGCACCCGGTCACGGATGTCATTCAGGCCGTTGTCGGAACTGATAGGGCGCGAGTCCGGCCCCACCATCTTCATGCCATTGTGATCACGCGGGTTGTGGCTGGCGGTGACCATGATGCCGCCGTCCATTTTGTAATGGCTGGTGGCGAAGTAGACCAGCTCGGTACCACACAGGCCGATGTCGAAAACGTCGGCACCGGCGGCCATAAGGCCGGAGCAGAGGGCATCGGCGATTTCACGGCTGGACAGCCGGATGTCGTAGCCGACGATGACTCTTTTCGCCCCCGTCACTTCCACATAGGCGCGACCGATGCGTTCGGCCAGCTCTGGGTTAAGCTGGTCCGGCACTCGGCCACGAAGGTCATAGGCTTTAAAACAGGACAGATCCATTGTCACTGATGTTTACTCCGCGGCGGACGACTGAAGCTGGATGTAGTTCTGGATACCCATCTTGCCGATCATGTCGAGCTGGGTTTCGAGCCAATCAATGTGCTCTTCTTCGCTGTCGAGGATGCCACGGAACAGTTCACGACTGGTGTAGTCCTTCACCTGCTCACAATGAACAACCGCATCTTTCAGGTCCTGATGGGCGATCATTTCCAGTTTGAGGTCACAGGACAGCATTTCCTCGACGTTTTCACCGATCAGCAGCTTGTTTAGGTCCTGGAGGTTAGGTAGCCCTTCCAGAAACAGGATGCGTTCGATCAGCAGATCCGCATGCTTCATTTCGTCGATGGACTCTTCGTATTCCTTGTCCGCCAGTTTGGTGATACCCCAATCCTTGTACATGCGGGAATGGAGGAAGTACTGGTTGATGGCGGTCAGCTCGTTGGCGAGTACTTTATTCAGGAACTGGATGACTTTCTTGTCGCCTTTCATGACGGATCTCCTTTCGTGAGTGTGCGATCCTTACAAGGATAGTCTTTCACGCGGGGAGAAAAAATCACATTTAGGAATCAGGTGCAGGCAAGAACGGATTCCGCACTCTCCCTATCACTACCCTATCCGTCAGGCGGGCTGGGCTAGCATGTCAGCCATGGCCAGGTAATCGGGGGTGCGGCTTTCGCGGAGAATCTCCCGTGCTGTACAGGCACAACGACCGCATTGCGTGCCAACACCGAGCTCCTTGCCAAGCTGGCGCATGGAACTGACGCCATTGTCGGCGGCTTCACGGATTTCTCGGTCTGTTACACCATGGCAGAGGCATACATACATAGGAGCATCTCACTAACGATAACAAAGCTAGTGATAATTATTGTCATTTGCATGCAGCTTTGCAAGCCCAAAGAGCGATTTTTGTGCAAATTCTTTTTAACCGCCCGCCTCACGGGTCAGGTTTCTGGCGCCATCGTGTGTAACGACCACATTATCCTCAATGCGAATACCGCCGCACCCTCGTAATTCATCGATCACTGAACGGTTAAAGTTCTTCCCCAGTGGCCCATCCAATACCGGGTCCAGCAATGAAGGAATGATATAAAGCCCCGGCTCTATGGTGACGACCATGCCTGCCTCCAGGGTCCGGGTCAGGCGTAGGAATGGGGCGTCTGACGGCGGCGGTTCTTTCTTGCCAGAGACGTCATGCACCTGAACTCCCAGGAAATGACCAATACCGTGCGGAAAGAACGCCCTGGTAACGCCCTGCTCCACCAGGGTTTCGTCATCCACCCCCTGAACCACTCCGGCGGCATTCAACAGTGCCGCAATGCCTTGGTGGGTCTTGCGATGGATCGCCACATACTCCACGCCGGGTGCAACCATCCCGCACAGCCGTTGCTGCAATTGTTCCAGCCCCTGAATCAACGCGGAAAAACGTCTTTCCCCTGCCCCGGGCGTGGTGCGGGTAATGTCGGAACAGTAACCGCGAAAACGGACACCGGCGTCGATCAGAAGGCTGCGGGGAGGCGCAGGGGCTTCGGTATCATAGTATTGGTAATGCAGGGTGCCGGCGTGTTCATTCACGCCGATAATACTGTGGTACGGCGCTTGGGCTTCACGCTGCCCGGTCGCCTGCTGGTAGGCCAGGTTTATTTCAAACTCACTGCCTCCGTCCAGAAACGTCTTTCGGGCCGCCTGGTGGCCCTGCATGGCAACGTGGTTGGCACGAGCCAGGCAGGCTATTTCATACGGGGTCTTATGCACCCGGGTTTCGTCCAGAGCAGACAACAGGCCCTCCGGATTATGTTCCCCATCAACCCCGGACAACTGGGACGGGTCGCCCACAACGGCAAGCCTGCCATTGACGTTCATTACCGGCGCTTCCCGACGATCACTGGAACGCACCTCCATCGACTGCAGCCAGGGCTCGTCCGGCAATTCCGGAGTGGCATGCCAGAAGTCCACGGGGTGATAAAGACTGAGCAGCGGTTTATGCCCGGGCCGGATAAGTAACCAGCTGTGTTCCTGCCCGGTCAGCCCGGTCCAGTGCAGGAAGGGGCCATAGCCCTGAAAATGCCATGCCTGGTCGTCACCATAACGCACGGGTGCGGCGCCGGAACTGATCAGCAGACCGTCATAACCCTGCTCGGCGATGGCGTGCTCGTAACGCTGCTGAAGCGTGCGAATATGGTCCGTCTGCAGTGACAGTAACTCGGTGTCAGACATGCTTGTTTTCCAGTGTTTTCCAGAGGGTTAGCAGATCGTCGGAACGGGGCTCACGCAGGCGAATCAAGCGGATCTCCAATGGCACGTCGCAACGCTTGTCCCCGGCCCGGGTGAGGCTGCCAAAACGCTCGCTCTTTTCCGTCATTCGTTGTGGCAGCCACCCCATGCCGAAGCCCTGTTTTACCAGCGCCTTGATACCGGCCGATTGGGTATTTTCATTCAGTGGCAACAGGTTGGCTGGCAGCTTGCACCTGTTCAGGTGCCCCTCAATGGCAGACTGCAGGAACCCCCGGGAGTGATAGGCAATCAGCGGGACGGGCTGCTCCGGCGTGCCCGGCAGCGCAAATCGTGGTTGCCCGTTTTCATCGGCCACACTTACAGGCACCAGAAATTCCCTCGCCAGCGTCACCCATTCGTAGCGGTCCTCGCTCAGATGATCTTTCCAGGGCAGATCCTCATGCCAGTAGCACAGCACCAGGTCACATTCGCCGCTATCCAGCGCATCCAGAAATTGCTCCCCCACCCAGTTGGTGGCTTTCAGGTTCAGTTGTAGCCGCTCGGCCAAGCCCTCCTGCCGGGCCCACCCCTGATAAAAGTGGGAAAACAGCCCCTGGGTTGATCCCACACTGATCCGGGCAGACGCCTCGGACTCCATGTCGCTGATCCGGTCTTTGGTTTCACGAACGTCCCGCGTTACGCGCTCGCACAGCTCAACGAAAACCTCCCCCGCCGGTGTCAGCGACAATGGCAGGGTCTGGCGGTTGATCAGTGTTGCCCCCATGGCTTCCTCGAGAAGCTTGATGCGGCGACTGAACGTCGGCTGGCTCACATGCTGCAGTTCAGCGGCACGTGAGAAATGACGCGTTCGGGCCAGCGCCATGAAGTCTTCAAGCCAGCGTATTTCCATGGTGTTACCAGCGTCGGGAATGGTTGTCAGGCATCATAGCCCATCGTGGAGAACCGGCTATAACCGCCCTTCCTCCACCGCGTGACACGCAACCTGGGCGCCGCCATCCGTCGCTATCAACTGAGGTATTTCCTGCCGGCATCGGTCGTCGGCATACGGGCAGCGACCATGGAAGACGCAACCTGACGGCAACTGCACTGGTGTCGGAACCTCGCCCTGTAACCGGATATGGTTGGGCCGGTCGTCCTCCAGCTTTGGAATGGCCGACAGCAACGCCTGGGTATATGGATGCCTCGGCATACTGAACAGCGTTCTGGTATCTGCCAGCTCGCACACCCGGCCAAGGTACATGACCGCAACCCGGGTACCAAAATGCTCGACCACGGCCAGATCATGAGTAATAAAAAGATAGGTCAGGTTGCGGCTTTCCTGAGCTTCCATCAGCAGGTTGAGCACCTGCGCCTGAATGGAGACGTCCAGCGCCGAAATCGGTTCGTCCGCAACGATGAACTCGGGGTCCACCGCCAGCGCCCGGGCAATGGCAATGCGCTGGCGCTGACCGCCGGAAAATTCATGACCAAAACGGCTACCCCAGTCCGGGTCGATCCCCACCGACTCCATAACATCCTGCACCTTGTCACGGATCTGGGACTCCGAGGCATCCGGCTGATGAAAGCGAATTGGCTCTTCCAGGGTTTGCTGGATGGTCATCCTCGGGTTCAGCGAGGCGTAGGGGTTCTGGAATATCATCTGCATCTTGCGGCGGTACGGCAGCACCTCTTTACCGTCAAGATTGTCGATACGCTGGCCGTCGTAGTGGATCTCACCAGCGCTGGGAGACAACAACCCCATGACGGTACGGGCCACGGTCGATTTACCACAGCCGGACTCGCCCACAACACACAGCGCTTCGCCTTTCTGGACCTGCAGATCAACGCCATTGATCGCGTGCACGGCTTCCTGTTTGCGGTGGAAACGACCGCCTTTGAATGAGATCTGCTCCAGCAGGCCACCGGAAAGATCAAACTTCTTCTCCAGGCCGCGTATATCGACCAGCGTGGATGACGGGGAGGTCACGATTCCACCTCCTGCATGCGTTTCTCCTGCTCAATAAGGTTGCTGACTTCGTAACAGGCCACATCCACATTACCCGACCGAACATACTCCGGCATCCGACGCTTGCACTGATCAGTGGCGAAGGAACAGCGTGGGTGGAAGGGGCAGCCTGTGGGCACATTCTTCAGGGACGGCATGGAACCCGGAATCTGGAACAGCCGCTCGCCGGGCTCACCCATCTGGGGCAGCGCGTTGATCAGCCCCTGGGTATAGGGATGCTGGGCATCATTGATGATTTCGCGGGTGGGCCCTTGCTCAATGATTCGGCCGGAATACATCACCAGCATGCGCTGGGTGACCTGAGACACCACACCGAGATCGTGAGTGATCAGCATCAGCGCCACGTTGTCCTGCTCGCACAGCTCCAACAGCAACGCCATGATCTCAGCCTGAATCGTCACATCCAGGGCCGTCGTCGGCTCATCCGCGATGATGATCTCCGGGTCCAGCAGCAATGCGATGGCGATGATAACGCGTTGGCGCATGCCGCCAGACAGTTCATGGGGGTATTGATCCAGGCGCTTGTCCGGCGACGGAATCTGTACCTTCCGCAGCTTGTTCAGGGCGATATCCCGGGCCGCCCTGGTGCTGATCCGGCGATGCGCCTTGAGCGCTTCCACCATCTGGGTGCCAATGGTCAGCACCGGGTTCAGGGTCATCATCGGGTCCTGGAAAATCATGGCGATGCGGTTGCCGCGAATCTTGCGCAGTTCCCGCTCGCTCATGGCTGCCAGGTCCTTACCCTCGAACAGGATCTCGCCAGCGGCAATGTAACCGGGCCGGGCGATCAGGTTGAGAATGGAGAAAGCCGCTACGGATTTACCCGCGCCAGATTCCCCCACCAGCCCCAGGCGCTCGCCCTTGTCGAGACTGAAACTGATGCCACGCAGAGCGGTAAGGTCCCCGCCACGGACAGCGAAGCGGGCCTCAAGATCTTTTACTTCCAGCAATGGCATGGCGTTACCCCTTGTACAGCCGTGGGTTCATGACATCCCGCAACCAGTCACCCAGCAGGTTGATGACCAATACGAGTACCACCAGCACCAGACCGGGGATCAGGGTGATCCACCAGGAACCACTCTGGATGTAGTCAAAACCGGATTTGATCAGCGAGCCCAGCGACGGCTGTGTTTCCGGCATGCCCAGGCCCAGGAACGACAACGCCGCCTCGGAAATGATCGCGTTGGCGATCTGTACCGTGGCAATGACGAAAATCGGTGACAGGGTATTGGGCAGGATGTGGCGGAACATGATCCGGCGGGTGCGAAACCCCATCACCTTGGCCGCATCCACGTATTCCTTTTTCTTCTCCGCCAATACCGAGGCCCTCACTGTACGGGCAATCTGAGGCCACTCTGCCACACCAATGATGAAGATCAGCATGTAGATAGCGACTTCGCCGAACATCAGATTGCCAAAGCTGGCCTTGAACACGGCACCCACAATGATCGCGACCATCAGAGTAGAGAACGACAGCTGCACATCGGCAATCCGCATCAGGATGGAGTCGACCCGACCGCCCAGATAGCCCGCCAGCAGGCCGAACAGGATGCCCAGCGCCGCTTGCAGGACAACCGCGCCAAACCCGATCAACAACGACACCCGGGTGCCATACAGAATGGTGGAGAGCAAATCCCTGCCCTGGGCGTCGGTGCCCAGCGGGAAGGCCGGATCGGAGCCATCCAGGCCGACCGGTGGCAGCTCGGAGTTCATGATGTTGATCTGGGCCAGGTCGTAGGGGTCGGCCGGCGCCAGCAAAGGCGCAAAGACGGCCGCCAGCACCATGGACAACAGCACGATAAAGCTGGCAATCGCCACCTTGTCGCGCTTGAAGCTGTACCAGAGGAAGGACTCGCGAAAGCGATCCCAGCGTGAAAGAGTCGCCGTCGTCATGCTTTCTTACCTGTCAGTTTTACGGTGGGATTCACCAGACCGTAGATCAGATCCACCACGGTATTGGTAATCACGAATATCAGGCCTACCACCATCAGGTACGCCACGATCAGGGGAATATCGCTGCGGGTGATGGCCTCCAGGAACATCAGCCCGACACCGGGCCACTGGAACACGGTTTCCGTAAGAATGGTGTAGGCCACCATGATGCCGATCTGCACACCGCCCACGGTAATCACCGGCAGCATGGTGTTCTTGAGCGCGTGCAGGAAATAGACCCGGGAAGAGCTCAGGCCCTTGGCGCGGGCGTACCGGATGTAGTCGCTCTGCAGCACTTCCATCATTTCCGCACGGATCAGGCGGATGAACAGCGGCAGCATGATGGACGCCAGCGATACCGACGGCAGAATCAGGTGCAGGAGGCCGCCCTGGGAGAAAAAGCCGGATTCCCAGGTGCCGAATAACGGCGTCAGGTCATCACCCCGACCGTAGGACGGCAATCCGCCTTCAGTGGATAGTGCGGCGTTCAGCCACTGCCCCCAGCCAGCATCCTGCGGGAACCAGTCGACGGTGATACCGATCGAGAAAATCTGAATCAGTACGATGGCGGTCAGGAACACCGGAATGGAAATCCCGACGGTACTGACCCCCATGAAGAATTTGGACAGCCATGCCTGAGGGCGAATCGCGGCGAACACCCCGATGGGCACCGAGAACACAATAATAATCAGGCTGGCGCCGATCACCAGCTCGAGGGTGGCCGGCAGGTGCTCGAGGATTACGTCCATGGTGGGCTTTCCGTAAAAATAGGAAATACCCAGGTCACCCTGCAGGGCGTTACCGGCAAACCGGACGTATTGCACAACCAATGGGTCATTCAGTCCCATTTCCTCACGGATCGCTTCCCGCTCATCCTGCGAGACGGACATGCCCACCATCTGTTGAAGCGGGTCGCCCAGGCCATCCTGAATGGCGAAAGCAATCACACTGATCACGAACATGACCAGTACGGCCTGGGAAATTCGCTGAACCAAAAACGCTAACATGAAAAATTCCGGGTCAAGCTGCAAACAAAAGGCCGGCTCCAGGCTGATCCGAAGCCGGCCCGCCCATAAAGGCTGTTACTCCACGACCAGGTCGCCCAGGTACGGGAAGTTCATCACGTTGAGGATCGGTTCGATCTTCACGTTCTTCTTGCTGGCCCAGGCCAGGTCCTGCCAGTGCAGGGGAACGAACGCTGCGTCGTCATACAGGCGCTGCTCCACCTCTTTCAGCATGGCGGTGCGCTTGTCCAGGTCCGTCTCGACGTTGGCCTTGTTGACCAGTTCGTCAATCTCCGGGTTGCAGTAGTTACCGGCGTTGTACTGGCCCGAACCGCTGTCCGCATCCGGGCAGAAGGTCAGGAACTCGTAGAAGTTGGCGGAGTCCTCGGTGTCTGCGTGCCAGCCGATCATCATCATGTCGGCGGCGCGGGCGTCATACTCCGGCCAGTATTGGGCTTTCGGCAGCGTTTTCAGATCCACCTTGATGTTGATACGCGCCAGCATGGCGGCAACCGCCTGGGCGATCTTGTCGTCATTCACGTAACGGTTATTGGGCGCCATCATGGAGATGGTGAAACCGTCTTCATAACCGGCTTCTTTCATCAACTGCTGGGCTTTTTCGACATCAAACCGCGTTGCCAGGGATTCGTTGTGGCCCTGGTAACCTTCCGGCGACATCTGAGCGGCCGGGGTAGCGAAGCCCTTCATGATCTTGGCGGCAATGCCTTCCTGGTTGATGGCATAGGCAATGGCCTCGCGCACTTTCGGGTTCTTGAACGCTTCAACCCGGTCCTGGTTCATGTGGAACAGGATGATGCGGGTACCGCTCATAGTCACCAGATCGGCGTTCTTGTCACGGCGAATACGCTCCAGATCGGTCGGCGGCACCGGTGCAATGAAATCCACACCGCCAGACAGCAGCGCGGAGACACGGGTGTTGTTTTCCTTGATCGGAGTCAGCACGATCTTGCCGACGTTACCCGGTGACTCGGTGTCCCAGTAATCGTCGAAGCGCTCAAACTCGACACGCACGCCCTGCTGACGACCGGTAATGACATAAGGGCCTGTGCCGGACAGGTTCTCGGAAGCAAAAGAATTGCCGTGCTTGGTGATGGCGCTCTTGTCTTTCCCGCTTTCGGTCTTACCGGTGTAAAACTCGCTGTCCAGCGGGAAGATGTAAGTCGCGGTGTTCAGCAGCAGCGGGTATGGCTCGTTGGTCACCAGCTCAAAGGTGTAGTCATC
The DNA here is from genome assembly GCF_028581595.1 of Marinobacter sp. DS40M6. Taxonomy (NCBI): domain Bacteria; kingdom Pseudomonadati; phylum Pseudomonadota; class Gammaproteobacteria; order Pseudomonadales; family Marinobacteraceae; genus Marinobacter; species Marinobacter sp. DS40M6. Next base: position 169,736 of record NZ_JAFCAE010000009.1, read on the forward strand.
AATCACCTTGAGTTCGCTGAACGGTTTGAAGATGGCTTTGTAGTCCTGGCTCTGCTTCAGGCGATTAAAGGTGAACTTGACGTCTTTGGCGGTCAGCTCGTTGCCAGAATGAAAATTCACACCTTCACGCAACTCGAAGCGCATGGTGTTCTCGTCAATACGCTCCCAGCTTTTCGCCAGACGCGGCTCGAAGCCGAGATCCTTGGTCCAGCGGATCAGGGGATCAAAGGTCATGTGGCTTAACTGCAACATGCCGCCGGAGAGCTGTTCGTGAATGTCCAGGCTTACAGGGTCGGCGTCGTACGCCATTTTCAGTTCCTTGTTCGCCTCGGCAGACATCGCCATCGGGGCTGTTGCCAGGGCCATGGAACCAACAAAAGCAGTCAGTAGTGTTTTCATCGCGTTTTCCGTCGCTGTTTTAAGAATTTTTGCGGCACATCGGCGCAACTTCACGCCAGATGTCTGCGCTAAAAACTAGTCGTGGAAAACCCGAACAGCAATCGAAATTGCGACTTGGCGTTATTCGTGAAGTGAATGACCCTGTTTGGGGCGCTTACCAAAGGCGAAACGCCAGCGGCAGAATCAGTGCGGTGAACACCCCTGTAAGCCCCATTCCCAGGGAGGCAAAGGCACCGGCTGTGCGACTGATCTCGAACGCTCGCGCCGTTCCCACCGCATGGCCGTTCAGCCCGAGCACAAAACCCAGAATGCGGTCGTCGGTGATCGACAGCGCCCTGGAAAGCAGGTCGACAAAGAGCGTTGCGACAACACCGGTCACCAGAAGCCCGCCCATCATCAGCGGCACCGAACCGCCCAGTTGTTCGGTAATACCAATGGCAATGGGCGCGGTCACCGACTTCGGCGCCAGGGACGCCAGCACCAGAGGTGTCGCCCCGAGAGCCCAGGCGATCACGACCGCATATACGGCCGCCAGGGTGGCCGCTATTGGCAGGGTGCACAGAATCGGACACCACAACGCCCGCACGTGGTGCATCTGCTGGTACAACGGTATACCGAGCGCGACGGTGGCTGGCCCGAGCAACAGCATCAGCCACTGGGCTCCCTGCTGATAACGGGTGTAATCCAGTGACAGTAGCGCGATGGTGGCCGACAACAGGAAGGCCGAAAGCACCACCGGTGGCAACCAAAGCGGTCGCCCCATCCTCCTGAAAAGCCAGTTGCCCGCGAAGAACGCGCCCAGGGTTAACCCAATCGCCAGTATCGGGCTCGCAGACAGGGTATTGGGAAGTGCGAGAAAACGCTCCAGGAGATCAGTCATCCGACGCTCTCCGCTGCCCTGCCTTGACCAGAGACGCCATCAGCAGCAGCGTGGTCAGCACACTCAAAAAGGTGCCCACCAAGAGCGCCCCCGCCACCGCCAGCCACTGGCCGCTGAACTGATCAGCAGAGAAGAACACACCCACCACGCCCGGCATGATCAGCAGCACCAGCACCGAAATCAGTCCCTGGCTCGCCGTGGCCAGGTCATCACTGACACTGCCCTTAAGCATCAGCGTGATTGTCATCAGAATCATGCCCAGCACACCGCCGCTGACCGGAATCAGGAAAACCAGTCGCAAGGCTTCGCCAAGCATGAAACATAAAACCAGAGTCAGGAAACCCCGCAACATCGACATATTGTCATGCTCATCAAGTAACGAATTGCTCTACACTAGCCCATACCCAAAGTTTGACACCAGTTCGGATACCCCATGGCGCTCAAGGCAACCATCTTTAAAGCAACACTGAACATCGCGGATATGGACCGGCACTATTACGGTGACCACCACCTCACCATCGCCCGCCACCCGTCAGAGACCGACGAGCGCATGATGATACGCCTGCTGGCTTTCATACTGAACGCCAGCGAGAGCCTGGAATTCACCAAAGGGATCAGCACGGACGACGAGCCGGATCTGTGGCAAAAAAGCCTGAGCGACGAGATCGAACTGTGGATCGAACTCGGCCTGCCCGACGAGAGCCGTCTGCGCAAGGCCTGCAACCGGGCGGATCAGGTTATCCTGTACACCTACGGTGGCCGCGCCGTGCCACTGTGGTGGGAGAAACACCAGGGCAAACTGACTCGCTTCGACAACCTCACCATCGTCGACCTGCCGACAGACGACACCGAGTCTCTGGCTGCCCTGGCTGAGCGCGGCATGAACCTGCAATGCACCGTCCAGGACGGCACCGTCAATATTGGCAATGACGACTCGCTCGTCAGTGTGACACCCCTGCCGCTCTACCCTGAGTAAAAAATCCCCCGCCGGGGTCTACCAGAACGATCCAGTTTACGTTAAGGTAAACTTTAGCCGATATTGACCCGGGCCGCACCAGGTTCCGTCAGTTTGGCTATACTCAAAGCAAGCATCGACACCCTCACAAGGGGTGTTTTGTTCCTCAGGCCACTACCCCAGGAAGAGGATTATGACAACAACAAAATCCAAAGTTGTTTATAACCCGGTTTTTACCGACGGTGCGGAGTTCCGAATTCCCACCTTCAAGTTACTCAAGCAGGACGGCTCGCTCTACAAAGGCGCCAAGGCTCCTGAGCTCGACAAAGACAAAGCCCTGCGCATCTACCGGGCGATGGTCACCACCCGGATTCTCGACGAACGCATGCTCGCGGCCCAACGGCAGGGGCGCCTGAGCTTTTACATGCAGTGCACCGGCGAGGAAGCCGCGGTTATTGGCAGTACCGCCGCACTGGATGACGCCGACATGATCATGGCTCAGTACCGTGAACAGGGCTCTCTGACCTATCGCGGTTTTTCTATTGATGAGTTCATGAACCAGCTGTTCGGCAACGAACTGGACTATGGCAAAGGTCGCCAGATGCCAGTTCATTACGGTTCCCGCAAGCTGAACTACATGACCATTTCCTCGCCACTGGCCACGCAAATCCCTCAGGCCACGGGCTACGCCTACGGTCAGAAACTGGCGGGCGAAGGCCACTGCACCATCACCTACTTTGGCGAAGGCGCCGCTTCGGAAGGAGACTTCCACGCTGCCCTGAACATGGCCGCCGTCCACCGCGTTCCGGTTATTTTCCTGTGCCGGAACAACGGCTACGCCATTTCCACCCCCGCCGCCGAGCAGTTCGCCGCTGACGGCGTGGCACCCAGGGCCTACGGCTATAAGATGGACGTGATCCGTGTTGACGGCAACGACATCCTCGCCGTGCATGAGGCCACCAAGGAAGCCCGCAAGCTGGCGGTGGAGCACAACCGGCCGGTGCTAATTGAAACCATGACCTACCGCCTGGCGGCACACTCATCCTCGGACGACCCCTCCGGCTATCGCAGCAAGGACGAGGAAGCGGTATGGCGCGAGAAAGACCCTATCCTGCGCATGCGTCTCTGGCTCGAACGCAAGAAGTGGTGGAGTGAGGACGATGAGAAACAGCTGCAGGAAAACATGCGCCGGGAAGTGCTCGAAACCATGAAACGGGCACAGAAGCGGCCGCCACCCGCGCTCGACACCCTGGTGAGCGACGTCTACGACGAGGTACCGCCGGGGCTGGCCGAGCAATTCGACAAACTCAAGGCGCACATCCGCCGGCATCCGGACGAATATCCGAAAACCGCAGAACAAGCAAAGGGAGGTGCGTGAGATGACCCAGATGAATATGCTCCAGGCCATCAACAACGCCCTCGACACTGCCATGGCCGCCAACGAGCGGGTGCTGTGTTTCGGTGAAGACGTGGGCATTTTCGGTGGTGTATTCCGCGCCACCAGCAACCTGCAACAGAAATACGGCAAGGACCGCTGTTTCAATACGCCGCTGGTCGAGCAGGGTATCGTCGGTTTTGCCAACGGCCTGGCCGCACAGGGTTCCGTGCCCGTGGCCGAGATTCAGTTTGCCGATTACATTTTCCCGGCCTTCGACCAGATCGTGAACGAGTCGGCCAAGTTCCGTTATCGCTCGGGCAGTCTGTTCGACGTGGGCGGGCTAACGATTCGTGCGCCCTACGGCGGCGGCATCGCCGGCGGGCTTTACCACTCACAGTCGCCGGAAGCCTACTTTGCCCACACACCGGGCCTGAAAATCGTGGTGCCCCGCAACCCGCATCAGGCCAAAGGTCTGCTACTGGGCGCCATCCACGACCCCAACCCAACCCTGTTCTTTGAACCCAAGCGTCTCTATCGCGCCTCCGTCGGGGAAGTGCCCGACGAAGACTACCGGCTACCGCTGGGCGAAGCCGAAGTGATCAAGGAAGGCACCGATATCACCGTATTGGGCTGGGGTGCGCAGATGGAAGTGATTGAGCACGCCGTCGAACGGGCGGAGAAAGAAGGCATTTCCTGTGAAGTCATCGATCTGAGAACCATCCTGCCCTGGGATGTGGAAACCGTGGCCAAGTCGGTACTCAAGACCGGGCGCCTGGTGGTCACCCACGAAGCGCCACTGACCGGTGGTTTTGCCGGTGAAATCGCGGCGACCATACAGGAGCGCTGCTTCCTGTACCTGGAATCCCCGATCGCTCGCGTGACCGGGATGGACACCCCCTTCCCACTGGTGCTGGAAAAAGAGCACCTGCCCAATCACCTGAAGGTCTACGAGGCCATCAGGTCGAGCGTGGATTTCTAGGTTGATATCAGGACAGGAGAGCAATCATGAGTGATTTTATACTGCCCGATATCGGCGAAGGTATCGTGGAGTGCGAACTGGTCAAGTGGCTGGTCAGCGAAGGCGACATCATCGAAGAAGACCAGCCGGTGGCCGAAGTCATGACCGACAAGGCGCTGGTGGAGATCCCGGCGCCCTATAAAGGCAAGGTGACGCGCCTCTATCACAAGGAAGGGGACATCGCGAAAGTGCACGCTCCGCTGTTCGAACTGGTGGAGGAAGGTGGCGACAGCCAGGATGATTCAACGCCTGAGCCCAAAGCCCCGAAAACGGCCAGTGAAACACCGGCAACCCAGGCACAAGCCAGCTCCGGCGAAGCCGATGGCGACGACCCGACGGAGGACTTCATCCTTCCCGACATCGGCGAAGGCATCGTCGAATGCGAAGTGGTGGAATGGCGCGTGGCCGAGGGCGACGAGATCGAAGAAGACCAGCCGGTGGTGGACGTCATGACCGACAAGGCCATGGTCGAGATCACCGCCCCCAAGGCCGGCCGTGTCACGAAGCTTTACCATAAGCAGCAGGAAATGGCGCGGGTGCATTCACCGCTGTTTGAGTTCGTTCCCCGTGAGCGTGACGAGCCGGCTCAGGCCCAGAAAACGTCACACGCAGCCCCGGACGCAGAATCGAAACCAACGCCAACCACCGCGCAACCCGTCGTATCCCGCAACCAACCGCGGACGCCGGCCAGCCCGGCTGTACGCCGCATTGTTCGCGAACACGACCTGGACCTGGCGGACATCACAGGTTCCGGCAAGGATGGCCGGGTACTGAAGGCCGATGTACTGGCTCATCTCGACAAACCCGCCACAACCTCACCGGCACAGGACAGCTCCGGCGAATCGCAACCGGCAAGCTCAGGCGGTGAGCGCCGCCGGCCATCCCGGGAACAGGAAGTGCGCGTTGAGCCCATCCGCGGCATGAAAGCCGCCATGGCCCGCAGCATGGTTACCTCGGCGACCACCATTCCCCACTTCATCTACAGTGAGGACATCGATGTCACCGACCTGCTCAAACTACGGGAACAGCTGAAACCAGAAGCCGAAGCCAGCGGATCAAGGCTGACTCTGATGCCCTTCTTCATGAAGGCCATGGCCCTGGCTGTGCAGGAATACCCGGTACTCAACAGCCGCCTCAACGACGACGTCACCGAGATCCACTACCAGCCGCAGTGCAATATCGGCATGGCCGTGGACGGCAAAGCCGGGCTGATGGTTCCCAACATCAAGGGTGTGGAAGACCTGACTCTGCTGGGCATTGCCGACGAGGTAGCTCGCCTGACCGAGGCTGCCCGCTCGGGCCGTGTCAGCCAGGAGGATCTCAAGGGTGGCACCATCACCATTTCCAATATTGGCGCTTTGGGTGGCACCTACGCCGCCCCGATCATCAACCCACCGGAAGTGGCGATTGTGGCCCTTGGCCGTACCCAGAAACTGCCGCGCTTTGACAGCAATGGCCAGGTGGTCGAGCGGGCCATCATGACCGTGAGCTGGGCAGGCGACCATCGCATCATCGATGGCGGCACCATTGCACGCTTCTGCAATCGCTGGAAAGGCTACCTGGAATCGCCGCAGTCGATGCTGCTGCATCTAGGCTGACGGAGCATCATGGCGCAGAAGACGCAACTGCAGCAGTTCTACATCCCAGAAGAGCAGTCGATCTATCTGCTCAGCCATGACGATGCCAAGAAGCTCAAGGACTGGGTGGCGCTCTGCGCCGCCCAGCTCCGCCAACTGGGTTACCAGGACATCGAACTGATCGGCAAAGGCGCCTACGGCTTCGTATTCGCCGGCCGCCTGCCACACCAGGACAGCTCCGGCCCCGAACACGTCTTCAAATTCACCCGCATCAACCTTCCCCAACACCTGCAGGACCGACTGGAGGATGAAGCCTATATCCTCGAGCAGGTCCGGCATCCGAGGGTGCCTCGCCTGGTTGCCTATCAACGGGCCCACAACCAACCCATCCTGGTGATGGAACGCGCGGCAGGCCTGAACCTGGAAGAGGTGTCCCTGCGGGAGGGCCGACTGAAGCCCAGACTGGTCATGCGGATTGCCGACCAGATTGCGGATATCCTGCGCAACCTGCGCCGCGAGAATGGCCCCTCGGGGCGCCCCATCGTGCACGGTGACATCAAACCCTCGAACCTGGTGTTTGACGCCAGCACCGAGAACATTGCCCTGATCGACTGGGGCTCGTCGGTGTTCGCCCAGCTGGACGCTAACCAGCAGTTCCTCACCACCAACGTGATGGAATTGATGTCCGATAACCTGCAACAGACCAACGCCCGGTTGGGGGATGTCTACTTTATCGGCGAGGAACAACTGAACGGTGGGCTGTCTTCCCCTCGTTTTGATGAACAGGGCGCTGCGGGCACATTGTATGCGCTGGCATCCGGCCAATCTTGCCGGTTCGGGCACCAGGCCATTCCCGCCGCGTCCCTCGGGCTGCCGATGGAGTTCGCCCGCATGCTCGACGGAATGCTGTCTCCGGACCCACAGACGCGGCGAAAAGCCGGTGACTACTACCTGAACGAAATGTCGCGAATGGCACGCACGGTGATGATCGATCTCGCGGAACCACCGCTGGGCCCCATGGTGCCGGTATGGACCCGCGCCTCCGACCATGAAATCGACACGGTCGTTTACAGCTCCCGGAAGTCTTTCCTCCGTCAGGAAGGCGCCCCGGAAACCCTCAATGATGTGAACGATGTGCAGCTGGACCGCTACTATAAAAATTTCATGCAAGGCATGGGAGAAACCGAAAAAGCCTTCCTGGCCGCCGTCAGCCGACTGGGGCGGTATCCCGTCGAAGGAGGACTCGCCGTGCGCTGGGAAACCGATGGCGTTTATATCGACACGTCCCTGAACCTGCATGACCCGACACTGAAAACCGCGTTTATCCGCGCCGTCAACAACATGGTGTACCTGGCCCAGGCCATCTACCGCCAGGGGATTTTCAAGAGTTGCCTGTTCAACGCCCGCAACACCCTGCACATCGACCGCGCCGAACCCGACCAGCCTTTCGTGCCCGAGCCCGGCATGCAATTGAAATACGAAGTCAGCGCCGCGCCGGAAGTGGAAGACGAGTCACGGGTGCACTCCTACTTCGAAGACGGCCCCGACCCGGAAGAATTCCTGGTGCTGCCGCAAGCCATCATCACCGCGCTGGAATCCCTCAACGACATCCACCACACCGGCATGATCATTTTCGAGGCCCTGCCCCGACACCTCAAGATCCACAGCCATTACCGCCTGCTGGACCCGGACCGGGAAAGTGAATTCAGCCGCCTGCTGGATGAGATACTCTCCGCTGTGGGCCAGATCACTGGCCTGGGCGTCTCCGGCTTTATGAAAATGCCCTACAAGGACACCCGCTTCTTCCCTCATATCGAACGGCTGCCGGAGCGTTACTACCCCAAAAATCCCAGGGCAAAGAATATCCCTGGTTGATGCCCAATGGACAGCAGATCGCCACCAACAGGACTGGACAGAGCACCCCATCACACGTAAGATTGCGCACTCGAAATTGACGCCAAAGCGTTAGATTTCATCCGCCCGTAGCTCAGCTGGATAGAGCGTCGCCCTCCGGAGGCGAAGGTCTCAGGTTCGAATCCTGACGGGCGGGCCATTAATTGGCAAATCAATGAGTTATCCTCAAGAAAACCTCCTCACCTGTGTCACTCGCACCTAAGCAATCCGAAAACCTCTGATTCGATCGGTGACTTTTGCACGGCAAGATTAAAAGCAGGAATTTTTCTCTATCATTGCGCCTGTGCCCAAACGGTGCCTTGGCAGTGCCCAGTTAATTTAGGCCGATGCATCACCACCGATTAACGTGACCTTTGCACGGCTTTCAGATCCGCCGCTGACTTGGACTTACTCCGGCCCACTAGCCTCCTCCACCGGTCAAAATGTCGAACCACTATTATCTCAGCATCTCCTTTCGGTGCGTATTAGGAGGGTCGTATTTTGAGCGGTAAATGTAAACATCCGGCCATGACATCCTGACAAGCTCCCGATGTACTAGAGACTTGCCATGCGGAGTGTTTTAACCAATAGTGCGTGAAGTCGGTCTACCGCCTCGGAATTCTGAGATGCCTGACTACGGAAGACCGACACCTCCATTGGCTCCAGCGGGCCCAGGCCATGGTCTCTACCAAGGACTTCCAGGTGGGAAGGTGCACTACATTGCGTCAGCACCGCGACCGCAAGACCACTCTCCACGGCCGCAACCTGGCCCGCCAGACTAGAACTATTGTAAACCACTTTATAGCGGCGTCCTTGCAAGCCCAGTGAGTTGATGGCGCTCCTTTTGGCAAGGCTGGTGCTTTCATAGACAGCAATTGGCAGTGGATCTTTGCGCCAGACCTGAAACTGCGCGGATCCTACCCACACCATAGGTTCATAAAATAATAGAGTGCCATGTCGGGGGTGATCCCGAGAAACCAATGCGAGATCCAGTTCACCACACTCAACGCGGGGGATGAGCGAGGTGGATTGTTCACAGTCCAGCTCAATTTCTACCGAACCGTGTTGTGGCGCAAATCTTTTCAGGACGGGAGTCAGGTATTTCGCCGCATAGTCGTCTGGTACGCCAAGCCTAATGCGCCCCTTTAGCTCTTCTCCATGAAACGCAGCCTGAGTCTCAGAATGCAGGTCCAGCATGCGCCGGGCATAGCCCAACAGTTTCTGTCCTTCCGGTGTCAGTTGATGCTGGCGTGGCCCGCGCATCATTAACCGACACCCCAATGCAGATTCCAGCTTCTTAAGTTGCATACTGACAGCCGACTGGGAGCGATGAACCTCCGGTGCTGCCGCAGACAAAGAGCCAGCATCCACCACCGCTACGAAGCACTTAAGCCAGCCAACCTGAAGATCGTGGTAATTCACCAACACCTCCGGAAACATTCGAATATCAAATAGATCCTAGTCGATATATGCGCTTTTCTAAAGCATCGTCTAAATCCATAGTTGCCAGGCTTGTGAGATTAATGCGGAGTGAAAATTGGACATTACTAACACTGAATTACACCGGCTCGACAAACCACTGGTATGGTCAGGCTTCAAGCAATTGGTGCCCATCTCTTTGTTCGTCGTTGCATTCGGGGCAGCATTTGGGCTCGCAGCAAATCAGGCCGGGCTAGGTGATGGCATGGTTGTGCTCATGAGCACCCTCGTGTTCGCGGGTGCTGCGCAGTTTGCGGCCCTCGACCTTTGGGGCTCACAGGTGCCGTTTTTCACCATGATGATTACGGTATTCGCCATTAACGCTCGACATCTTCTGATGGGAGCCACTCTTTACCCCTGGCTCAGCCAACTCACGCCGACAAAGCGTTACGGCATAATGATGGTTGCTTCGGATGCCAACTGGGCCACTGCCATGCAAGCGTTCAGTCGTAAAGAGCCGGGGTTGGGCTTGTTATTTGGCGGTGGCCTCGCACTCTGGTCATTCTGGGTTTTCGGCACTTGGCTCGGCATTTACTTTGGCAATGTGGTCACAGATCCGAAAAGTCTGGGTCTGGATATGGTGATGGGCTGCTTCCTGCTAGCCATGGTTGTTGGCGGTGACAAGAATCTGCGAATGCTTGCCATCTGGGTCGTTGCAACTACGTCCTCTCTACTCGCTCACTGGTATCTGCCGGAAAACAGCCACGTCATTACTGGCGCACTGGCCGGTGGTCTTGCCGGGTTGGTATGGGAGGATCGTGATGAACATTGAAACCAGCAGCATTGGTGTACTAGTTATTGTGCTAACGATGGCATTGGTTACGTTGGCCACCCGCTGGGGCGGTGTTTACGTGATGTCTTTTGTGCCGATCAGCTTTCGAGTCAAACAGTTCATCCATGCCATGTCTGGCTCCGTGTTAGTGGCTATTATTGCCCCCATGGCAGTCGAAGGGGACCATGGAGCTCGTCTGGCGTTAGTGAGCACAGCCGTTGTGATGTTACTGATTAAAAGACCATTACTGGCGATTGCTTCAGGTATTCTGGCGGCTGGATTATCTAGAGCGTTCTGGTAGCCGGCACATCCTTCAGATAGGCATACGGATCATTCCCGTTCAACTTCCGCATGAGTGGTATTTTTAAAGTCTCCGGTACGCTTGGTTGTTCATGTTAAGTGTCCACTAGAAAATAAGTGGACACTATCCTGACGCCCGCAGTGTCTGACTCAAGATGAGATCCTCGGACGCTTACCGAGCTCTACCCCGTTCGGTCTTTGGATTTCCAGTCAACTCAGGCTCCACGACATTCCGCCTTCCCACTGCGCCAAGCCATTCGGCCAGTGGATAATGGCTCTTACAGGTAATCCGCTGTAGATTGGACACTCGCATAGGCAAACTCAAGCGCCGCCATAGCCGTGGCATGAACCTGTGCCGCAGGCACGGTCATACCGTTGAACTCAAGATCCATCGTGGCGCAGGCGTCTTCTAGCACAGTGACCTTGTAACCGAAGTCTGAAGCGGCGCGGCTGGTAGCCTCGATGCACATATGGCTCATGGCACCTATTACCACCACTTCCTCAATGTCGTTGGAATCCAACAACTCTTTCAGGCTGGTTTTCAGGAATGAGTTGGGATAGTTCTTGAGAATAACCGGCTCATCGCCTTCCGGTGCCACGGATTCGTGGATGTTGACGCCGTCTGAGCCTGGCGTGAATACAGGCGCATTCGGATCCGGAAACTCGTGGTGAACATGCACCAACAGGTCTTTGTTCTGACGCGCTGCGTCGATCACTTGTGCCGCCTTGGCGGCTGCCTGTTCAATATTCACCAGTGGCAGTTTGCCGGAGGCAAAATACTCATTCTGGATATCGACGACAATAACGGCTCGTTTACTCATTAGACGGTTCCTCATTTGGTCATTTATTTCAGGTGTGTTCTGGTCAGAAAGAAAGACTCTCACCATCCGCCGGGATCAAAACCTGCTCATCAACTCCCTCGTTCTGAACGAACTCTGCCAGTTCCTCGCGGCTCAGGGTCATATGGTTCACCGCATCCATGTGCACGGCGACAATGTCCGCATCTGGCAAAGCGCGGTGAACGCGAAGGGTATCTTCTTTGCCCATGATGATCGGGTCGCCCTCAAAGCCGGTAAACTCCGCAGCGCCGGCATTCAGTACCACAACATCCGGCTGGAAGCGCTCCAGCGACTGCACCACCTCATCACGCCACACGGTATCGCCGACCACGTACGTAGTTTCCCGCCCCTCGGCTTCAAAAACCACACCCATTATTTCACCGAGCGCCTTGGCCAGTTCAGGAACGGCATAGAGGGTATCGGAGCCGTGCTGCCCGCCGGTTTTGTGGAGTGTCACGCCGCCAAACTCCACTTGGTCATCGAGGATGCGTACATCCTGAAAGCCTTGTGAACGGATCATCTCGGCATCCGCCGCATTTTGCACAAACAGCGGAAGCTCTTTCGGCAACAGCTTCTGGGCGGCATCGTCCCAATGGTCCAGGTGGGTGTGGGTCACAATCACCGCATCGGTACCCTCGATCACGTCCTCTGCCGCCATGGGCAAGCCAACCAGAGGGTTCCGCAGCTCACTACGGTACGTATTCGGGAAGCCCGGATAAGCGCCCTGCTCCGCCAGCATGGGGTCGATCAAAAAGGTGGTCTCTCCGTAGGTAACCTTTATGGTGGCATTACGGATTTGCTGTATCTGGTGGCTGGATGCCTGAGTGCCAGATTCGGCGAAAGCAGCGCCAGCGAAAACAGTCGAAGCCAGCACCAGAGCGCCAGCAAAGGTTTTAATCAACATGGTATTCATCCTCCAACAGGGTGTTCGTTGATGGAATAAAGTCTACGGAGATCTGATCACCAGCAATATTGACCTGAAAGACAGTGATCGAAAGAATTGGGCCAATCAGTTATCATCGGGTTAAATGAACCTCAGGAGTGACATCGTGGCACTACCCAGAGTCGGCCTTATCCTTCACCCGCAATTCAGCCCCTTCCATTTCTCCGTGCCCTACATGGTGTTCAGCATTGCCCTGCCCGAAGGCCCGTTGTTCGAGTTGCTGATTATCACCCCGGACGGAAAGCCCCTGGCATCCGAGCGGGCCATGACCGTGCAGCCGGATGGGGGGCTGGAACTATTGGATGCGGTTGATATTGCGTTGGTACCCGGCTGGCATGATCTGAACGAACCACCACCCCCTGAGTTGTCTGAAGCCCTTTTCCGCTGCCATGAGCGCGGCGCTCATGTGGTGGGCCTTTGCTACGGCACCTATGCGCTGGCCTATGCGGGTTTGCTGGATAACAAACGGGCCTCAACCCACTGGTTGGCTGAGCAGGATTTTCTCAAGCGATTTCCGAAAGTAAATCTGGATACCAACGCCCTCTATGTGGAAGACGACCGGCTGGTTACGTCCGCAGGAACCGCCGCTGGGCTCGATTGCTGCCTGTTTCTGGTGCGGGAGTACTACGGTGCCAGGATCGCCAATACTATTGCCCGCCTTATGGTGGTCCCTCCGCACCGGGAAGGCGGCCAGGCCCAGTTCATCGAACAGCCAGTCGCAATCTCCACCCAGGATGCCCACATCAACCGGCTACTGGATTACTTGCGGGAACATCTGGCCGACACCCACAGCATCGATGAGTTGGCTGCCCGCACCGCCATGAGCCGGCGCACTTTCACGCGCCATTTTCAGAAGGCAACCGGCATGACGGTGATGGAGTGGTTGGTCGGTGAGCGGCTGCGGCAAGGACGTGAGCTGCTGGAAAGCACATCACTTTCGGTGGAAGCCATCGCGGAAAGAATCGGCTTCCATACCGCAACGTCCTTCCGGCAACACTTCAAGCAGCGTCACCATGTAAGTCCTCGGGTTTGGCGCAAAACGTTTGGTGAGAATGCCTGACATTCCGAGTGTTCGGGAATGCCGCTGGACCTATAGAATGTTCATTCACAGAAATGGGCTACAAAAAAGCAACCCAAACGCACGCCGCTGCGGTGATGACGTTAATCCAGTCTGCCAAACTCAAGGGGCATGATCCCTATACCTATTCGAAAGATGTGTTGAACCGCCTGCCTACCCAGAAGAAGAACAACATCGAAGAGCTATTGCCCCACCAATGGAAAACAAGCTCGCACTAATACGAAGTGATGCCTGATCAGTTAAGCATCTCGCGGTTGCCGGCGCTTGAAATCAAGTTCTGCTACTACTAGCGCGATCAAGATTAACCCCCCACCAGCCATGGTCCGAAGACTGAGAGGCTCCCCGAGCATGATCATGCCGGCGATGGCTGCGAAAATAGGCTCGCAAAGATAGGTTAATGCTACTTTCTCTTCCTCAAGATACCTTTGAGCGGAGCTTTGTATACCATACATGTAAGCGGTACCAAGCAGGCCCGCAAACAAAATCCCCTCCCAAAAGTGCGTATCTGAAGGCATCCATACTGCTTGCTTATCGAACAGTGCCGCGAGACCACTGCCGAGACTGCATACCGTCATCGCAATTGTCACTGTCAGCATTGCGTCACATCGATGTGAGAAATACCCTACAGCCATAACATAGCAAGCAAAGAACACTGCACAGGCCATCGTCCATAGATCGCCAACATTCAGGTGTAAACCGTATTGCGCGACTATCAAGTAAAGCCCGAAAAGTGCAAGTGAGCAGGAAATCCATATGCGGTTTTGCACTGGCTTTCGGAATAAGCCCCACTTGAATAGCGGAATCAGAAGAACATCCAGGCCGGTGATAAATGCGGTGTTGGTGACACTGGTGTGTTGTAGCCCAATAGTCTGAAACACGTTCCCTAAGAGCAACGGAAGTCCAATCAACGCGCCGGCGGCAATGGTTTTCCGGTTCAGGCGGTTGAATCTTTTCGCGAACAGTACTGAGAGGACTATTGCTGCCAGGGCAAATTTATAGGCTAGGAAGACATAAGGTGAGCCGTCTGCCACACCGACTTTGACGAAAGAGAACGACACTCCCCAGAAGGCCGTTCCAAGTATGAGTAACAGGAGGAATACGTGAGGTTTTTGCATGTTTCTAACCATTTGTTGGAATTACAAAATGGTTAGAGTATGCGGAGGCCGCAAAAAGGCCCGGTGTCGCTCCCAATTTCTTCTCTAACGTTAGAGCGAACCAGTACAGATGCCTTAAGCTTGCGCAAGTATACAATTCCCCGTGCCGGTGCTGTCAATTACGGGAAGGGTAACCTGGGAGAGCGTCGGTCCAACTCATATGTATATATTGGGCAGCGCGAATCATGTTGTCCGCGACCACAATCGCGCCCAGGTGAGTGTCTGCCTCACTGGGTGTGATAGCCGGACGCTTTCGCTGAATCAACCCAACGCAACCTTCAGCCCGATGCCTGTCAGCAGACAGCCAAAGATGTTGTTCTGGGTCCTGCGGTATCGGGCATTGCCGCTGGTAACTGCCCAGAGTGCCCGCCCCAGAACTGCGTAGACAAAATCAAAGACCAGTCCGGTCAGCACCAGAATCAGTGCCAGTATGGCGAACTGTCCGGCAATACCTGAGAGTTCCGGGTGGATGAACTGCGGGAGCAGTACAGAGCAGAAGATCAGGGATTTGGGGTTGAGCAGGTTGGTTGCCAGCCCTCTATGGAAATCAGCCAGATATCCCGCTGGTGGCAGAGTACCTGCCGCTGACTGGGGTTGATCAGGGAGAGAATGACCTGTCCGGAAGAATTGCCAACCC
The DNA here is from genome assembly GCF_028581595.1 of Marinobacter sp. DS40M6. NCBI lineage: Bacteria > Pseudomonadati > Pseudomonadota > Gammaproteobacteria > Pseudomonadales > Marinobacteraceae > Marinobacter > Marinobacter sp. DS40M6. The sequence continues at coordinate 185,038 of NZ_JAFCAE010000009.1, forward strand.
AGGTAGAACAGATAAGCCGCGCCCAGTAATCGTACCGTGTGGTAGGTCCAGGGATGAGTCGCAAACAGTGTCGCAAGCCCTACCGCCGCCAGCAGGACATGGCAGCCCCGGGCAATGGCAAGGCCCACAGCGACGGCCATGGCGTTTCTGGGGCCACTGCTCACGGAGGTGCCGAGCACGAGGAACATGTCCGGTCCTGGCGTAAGGTAAATCGCAACGAGCGCAGTCAGGAACAGTAGAAGGTCAGCCACGGGTCATGTCTCTTGTCGGTATTAAGGCCTTGATTATACCGCCCGTTGTTTAGCGTATGGTTGCGTTGTCAGCCACAAAGGAATATAAAATTGGTGCTATTCGCTAACTTTATTCTTATATGGAGATTCTTATGCCAATCCATAAGTTAGACCGATTTGATCGAAAGCTTCTGGAGGCACTGCAGACGGATGGCCGCGCGCCCAACACGGATCTGGCCGAGGGAATAGACCTGTCCCCGTCGCCTTGCTCACGGAGGGTGCGGCTGCTTGAAGAATCCGGGGTGATCAAGGGCTACAGCGCAATCCTGGATCAGGAAAAAGTGGGTTTGGGGCTAACCGTATTCGTTGACATCAAAGTGGAGCGTCATCAAGAAAAGGAAGCCGAGGCTTTTTGCGAGGCGGTGAGTGTTATGCCGGAAGTGGTGATGGCTCACCTAGTGTCCGGGGAGTCGGATTTCCTGTTGCAGGTTGTGGTACCCGATCTTCGCGCCTACAAGGAGTTTTTGACCAATACGCTGCTCAAGTTACCTGGAGTTCGGGACATTCGAAGCAACTTTGCGATCCAGACCGTCAAACCCCAATCGCCACTTCCGCTGATTCATTTGCCGGGGTAAATCGGTCACCAGAAATCGATTATCTTCAGATACGGAATAGCCGTGATCATTACCGGAGGGAACAACAGCAGCCCGGTTCTGTGCCACGGCACACTCAGTTTTTCAACAAATAGCGAAAGCTTCCCCCAGTTCGGTCACGCCCACGGTGCCGGCCACCTGTTGATTGACAAAAACCCAGAAACAGCTTCGCGTGCCAAAATAAGGGCCATCAGAATAATTAAGCCTCCTCCGATACGGTTTACTATTCTGACACTGTCTGCGTTGGAAAAAAGGCGGGAGCTTAAGCTGTGAGCAACTACAACCCACACGCTATCGATCGCAATACCCAATAGGATAGGTATCATCGAGTACATGATTAGGACGTTCGTGGGGCTCGCAAGATTGCCGCTGAGGAAGCTTGGAACTATGGTTCCGAACATGATCAATGCCTTGGGGTTGGTTATACCCACTATCACTCCCGCAGTGAGCGGTGACTTTCTCTTTGCTGGCTGGTCAGTTGCAGCCGGACTCGCCGCTTTTGAGGCTACAAGATACCCTATGCCGATAAGCAGCAAGGCGACCGCACCCAGCATTCTAATAGCAGGCAAAGCAAAATCGGATTTCAGTATAAGAGGGCCAAGCCCAAAAGAAAGAAGTATCGCAATGCTTAACATGCCAATTGCATTGCCGATCACGCCACGCAACGCATGACTTCTGCCCTTCATAATAACTTGCCCAACAAAAAGCATGATGCTTGGGCCAGGTACAGCAATGAGTATCGAGCTGGTAATAATTAGCCCCAGCAGCCCACTGACGGATACCCCAATATCTTGCATGTAAATATTACCTTCGATATGCGTGTTGCGGGCATTAATACCATATTCTCAGCGACTTATTGAAAATATTTCTTATACATTCTGGCCCGAGGCATCAGGCTTGAGCTTATGAATAAAGACACCGCGCATAAGTTAAACGTCACGCACTGTGCCTTTTAGTTCATGAGTTTTTGGGGTATCCGGATTAAGCGGTTGACGATCCTTTCTGCTCCATCAATACCTTAATCCCCCCAGAAGACTGATAGATCAACGCCGAAGTTATTCTCTGGCTCTGGGAGCCCCATGCTGTAGGTCATGGTGGCCTTGCCTAGGAATGGGGATTCCTTGTGGACTTCCCCCAATAAAATGGACACGCCCCATTTATCATAGGCTAGGAGTGTCTACTGCACCGGGGTAAGTCCAACTCTCAGTACAAGACAGCCAAAAACGATTTTGTGGACTGGCGTAGGTCCAATGTGCATCAGGAGGTGTCCATAGAGGATGCCTTGATCGCGATTACCATGCCATTAATCTGGCGAAATATAGTTCAGCGTGCAGATGATCTTCCTGACATCAGCGAAAGCGCGGTGTTCAGTTTGAGTCGAATCGTATTTCCTTATGTACGAGGCGTACCTTATCCGGGGGCAGCAGGCTATAAAAAGAACGGAACCGAAAAGATGGCTCCCTGCCTTGATAGCCGTATAGTTTGGCGATCCATGGACGGTCCGCAGGCACATAGTCAGAGTAAACCTCAGCCCCGGCGAGGCTCATGTCCAGGCGGGCGACAGCATCCGCCACAGAGATCCCCTCGTTCCGCAGTGTTTCGCGCGAAATGTGGTGGACATCGGATTCGGCGTAATGGACTTACCCCGGTGCAGTAGTGCATCAGATAGCCATCAACTTCTTCTTTTGGTCTCAGGCAAGTTTCACTAGTTACTCAGAGTTCAGACACCGGAATGCCTCTCCATCAATGTGCTCTCCCGATAGTTGCAACATCGGCTAATGCGATGTGTTGTTCGATAGGGACAGAGCCTCTAGCGAAACTCACGGCCGGCATGCTTGCTTCCTTATCCGATTGAACCATTACTTTTTCCTTCGATCTTCAACGCCAGACCGCCATCAGCATTGCAACCGCAATGCCAGGCAACGATCTAGAGTGGTTTTCATGAACCACACCACAATACGACGCGAGAACAGATCAACCATGACCTCCAGAGACAGCCTCGCTAGGCGCGGTGCAGAGTAAGAAACAGGGCGTAGTAAAACTATTGCCTTGTCTCTCCTCTCCTGACCGGACGTCCTCCTTCCAGCGCATCCAGCTCTCCGTCTAAAGTTGGCAAACGCTAGCGGCCTCACAGAAGCGAGAAGTCCATCCGCTCGTCGTCTTGCCAGTTATTGTAAGCTCCACTCTTGCCTTTATTTTAATTGTTGCTATGGTTGGGATTCAGGACACATTGAGAGCAGCCATGTTTTCACGAAAGTATCTCTTGACCACCTTCCATTAGTAAGCGAGCACGGCACGCTCTGTGCTCGCAACCATTAAAGTTACTGCAAAATAACATAAACGATCTCCTCCGTTGGACTAGCGCTATTAGGTACATCGCCTGAAAGCATAGTAGTAACTAATACTGAGGGGATTCAGGCCAAAGTTGCACAAGGCATTTTTCGGAACAACAACAATAAAAATAGATTAGGGAGGCTCCGCGACTGAGCCTCCCATTTTCTGCTCGTTTTCGAAAAATGCTCACCAAATAATTATTTGGAGGCTTTGATCTTCGTGAACGTAATAATTTTTTTGTTTCGAAAATATTGTTTTGGATTAATAAAAAAACAGCAGGCTACTGACGCGTTACGTTTTTTTATTGACTCTAATTATTGGAACATCAACGAACCGCTGCCCCACCCACATGAGCTTTCAGAACTCTTGGATTTTAACGAAGACATAACGATGCATGGACTATGCCGCCTGATCGGCGCTGGCGTTATTTTTGAGGGCGAAGACGGACGCCTGTACATCAGGACGAGCACCGAAGACACACACTGATATTTTCTTAGTATTTCTATGTCTGCAACCGGAACCACTAGAACCTTATGAGCACACGTCACCTTCACTTGATTAAATAAATAAAGAAGGTAGCCTATTGGCAAACCCGAAAAATATCAAAGGTGATCAGATTGCATGAATAAAATGCCGACCAGTTTTTATAAAGCGCCTATCGGCAGCGCTATTTATAACTGAGAGCATGAAAATGAGTAAGGAAAAACCGAAAAAACAGGCTAAAAAAACATTGAAAGAGAAAAGAAAAGATAAAAAACAAAAAAACGCCTGATTAGCAATAGGGGAAAGGGTCAACCTTTCCCCTTCAATAACGGTTTTTTCCGGTAATGTCATCTGCATTTACTTATCGAACTCTCACACCTTATATGAATTTATCATGTTTCTGATCAGAGGTTTTATGAACATTGATGTTGGTTTTCTTGTGTCTTTAGATACTTTGGGAATCATGAGAAGAAAGTGTCGTCGCCTGATAAAAGCGATTATTCTTGGAGAGAATGAAATGGCAACGATTGGAAGCTGGGTCACGATTATAGATTGTGCAGATTCCCAGCCTCATGAATTCCGGTTAGTGGAAGCTATTGGGCCAAGAGACGTCCATCCGAAAGACCTACCGATAGACTCATCTCTTGGACTCGCGCTGTTTGGCAGCAGGCCTGGCGACTACATAAAACTGAGCGTCGGCGGCGAGGAAAGTGGCATCGTCATTTTATCCATTAACAATGAAAAGTTGGAAGCGAACGCAAAAATGGCGACATTTGACGAATTTTAGCGTTCTAACGATTCAAGATTGCTTCGACTCAAATAACACCGAATGCCAACATCGCATCAGCCACCCTACAGAACCCTGTGGTGTTGGCACCAAACACATAATCTCCGGGCCTGCCATACTCTTCGGCCGTCTCGAAACAGGCTCGGTGGATTTCAATCATAATGTCTTTCAAGCGCTGTTCGCTGTAATCGAAGCTCCAGGAATCCCGAGAAGCGTTCTGCTGCATCTCCAGAGCGCTGGTTGCGACACCACCTGCATTGGCGGCTTTTGCCGGACCAAACAAGGTGCCAGCATCACGGAACAACTTCACCGCTTCTGGGGTGCACGGCATATTGGCACCTTCGGCGACAGCCATGGTGCCATTGCGAATCAACGCCATCGCGTCTGAGCCGGTCAGTTCGTTCTGAGTTGCGCACGGGAGGGCAACCTGACAGGGCAACGACCAAATGGACGCTCCCGCCACAAAATCACTGCCGTTCTGACGACGAGTTGCATAGTCGCTAATCCGACCACGTTCCGCTTCCTTGATCTGGCGAACCAAACCGACATCAATTCCGGCAGGGTCGTAGACGTAGCCCTCCGAGTCGGAGCAGGCGATAACCTTGCCACCGAACTGCTGAACCTTTTCCATCGCATAAATTGCGACGTTCCCGGAACCAGAGACCACCACCTCTTTGCCCTCCAGTTCCATTCCCTGAGCAGCCAGCATTTCCCGGACAAAATAAACGGTTCCGTATCCTGTCGCCTCCTTACGAACACGGGCTCCGCCCCAGCCCAACCCCTTCCCGGTCAACACACCGGATTCGTAGCGGTTGGTCAGGCGTTTGTATTGGCCGAACAGGAAGCCAATCTCTCTGGCTCCAACGCCTATATCGCCTGCTGGTACGTCGGTGTACTCACCAATATGTCGGTACAACTCGGTCATAAAGGACTGGCAAAACCGCATAATCTCATTGTCAGATCGTCCCTTGGGATCGAAATCCGAACCACCCTTACCCCCTCCGATTGGCATCCCGCTCAGAGAGTTTTTGAAGATCTGCTCGAAACCCAGGAATTTAACCACGCCCAGATTGACGGAGGGATGAAACCGCAAACCACCCTTAAACGGCCCAAGGGCCGAGTTGAACTCAACCCGAAAACCACGATTGATTTGCACCGTTCCTGAGTCATCCACCCAGGGAACCCGGAAAATGATCTGCCGCTCTGGTTCACAAATTCGCTCCAGCAGCTTTGCTTCCTTGTACTCCGGGTGCTTGGCGATTACCGGCGACAAAGACTCCAGAACTTCCAGAACAGCCTGGTGAAACTCTGGCTCCGCAGGGTTTCTCAGGACCACCTGCTCGTAAAGCGCTTCAAGGGTGTCTTTTTGATGCATGGGCCTTCCTTGTTTAGTTTACGTGAGTCACATGGATGATTTTCAGACTGAGCTTTTTCTTGCCGGCCAAAGGCCAATCAATACGATCACCTACTCGAAGCCCCAACAGGGCCGCACCTGCCGGAGCCAAGACGGATACATGCTCTTCATCTGCCTCTGGCTGTCTCGGATAAACGAGCCTGAGCTTATACTCGGCGTCGTTCCCCTCATTTTTAAAATGGACCAAAGAATTCATGGTCACGGTGCCAGCAGGAAGGTTTTCGGTCTCAACCAGAGTGGCCCTATCAAGCTCCTGCAAGAGCGCTTCAGCTGTCGCGTTGCCATTTGGCTGTTTTTCCAACATGGCAGATAAGCGATCAAAATCATGGTCTAAGACATAAATAGCTGGACGTTCGGACATACCGACTCCTCTAAGCCTGGAATGCAATATTCAATTGGTGTGCTTGTTCAGGGGGGCTCGCCGAACTCGGCGATTAGTACGACGAATTCAGCGGAAATAGTGAAAAGCGGCAAGACACAACGCCCTCTCGGACAACATAGTCCGATGAAATTTAAGGGGTGCAGTGTTGGGAAAATTCATAGGTTTCTTACCCAGGAAAATGTCTTTCTCAGTCCCACAATAACCCAAACCCAAAATTAAGCAAACGGGTCCACTTCACTCTTCAATTTCACCAGCGATCCCAAGCGGCTCGCCAGTTCGCTTTTTGAAATGGACAGCAACATCTTTTAACGCCGCAAAGACTGTCTTGCTGTGAAGTCACGATCAATGGCCAACCTTAGCAACAGCGTGTGGGCTGGGGGAGGGACAGTCCTTCGGGACCAACAGGCTGATCGTAATGTACGTTCGTATGAACGGCGCCATCGAGCAGCACGGCAGATAGCGGATAAGGAGGTTGTGCGTTCTGGCGCTCGGCTTCGGAGAAGTTTATCTGATCCATGGCGACAACGAATTCTATGCGGTTGGCGATGGCCCTTTTGTCGCGGATGTTGAGACTTATTCAGAGTCTCCTTAGCATTGTTATTTAGCCCCCAAGTTTATAGACCAGAATTCGATCCGGTTGCCTTCCGGATCATGAATATGAATGACTCTTGCTCCCCAAGAATGATCTTTTATAGGTGGAGGGGAAAGGCCCGCCTCATTCAAGTATATATGTACAGTTTCGATATCACCTACTTCGAGTGCAATGGTTACTCCTTTACCCTCATTGCTATCAATTGAGGCTCTTGATTCATCTGCAATGCTTAAACGACACGCCTCATTTAATTTGAACTCAACAAACCAATTAAGAGACATCCTTACCTCAAACCCGATTTTATTTTTATAAAAGTCGACACATTCCTTCCACTTTCTACAATAAAAGATCGTGTTGGCTGTTTTTATATGCATTTTGCATCCTGATCTTCGGTGTAACCATAGCGATTTTGCTTAGCGACGCCCTGACAAGGACGTCAGATGAAGATCGCGGGCTAGGCCGGAGCGACCGACTGGCCACCACTTCACTCTAATCAATAAAAACTGAGTAAGTATTGAAGCTCCACAGCAGATAATTACCTTCACTTACCAGTATTCCATTAAACGGAAGATCGTAACTTAACTCGATAAAATCTTGCCGGATTATTTCACGTATCGAATATGAGTCCACCCCAAGAGAATTCGCTCCGAGAGAACCCGATCCATACAGATCGTGTGTGAATCTATATAATCCTTTCATATAAAATAAAATGGGGATCGCAACAGATAACCTTATGCCATTCACAGCCGGCTTAATTTCGCCTAACATACTGTCGAAAATGGCCTTGGACTTCCCCCACTTCAGTAGACACGCATCGATAACTCCTCAACAGGAGAAGAGCGATGCCGAAGATGATCACGGG